>NZ_JBQAHO010000004.1:0-429162 GCF_051916915.1 Bacillus cereus group sp. MYBK139-1
ATAAGAGCAAGCTCTTAATCCATTCGCTCGACTTGCATGTATTAGGCACGCCGCCAGCGTTCATCCTGAGCCAGGATCAAACTCTCCAATAAAGTTAGTTTGTCTAGCATCATAAAATAAAAATTGACGTTTCACGTTGTTTGTTTCGTTCAGTTTTCAAAGAACTACTTGGTCGCTCATTTGCGACTTCCTTATGTTAACATCTTCGTTTTTCGATGTCAACTAAGTTTTTTAATTTCTTTTTTGTCGTTTTCTGCGTTTCCGCATCAGCGACGGTTATTAATATATCATGCAGAAAAATGAAATGCAACACCTTTTATAAACTTTTTTTAAATTAACTACATTTCTTTTTTAATATCATATACTTAAACGAAATATCTCTTTCATTTCTAAGAGATTCCTACATATATTCTATATAAAGTCACTCTATCCAAAAACGTTTCTTTCTATAATAAACGTTTTATTTATATACGATACCATACAAGGAGGAATATATATGGACTATACCGATTTATTAATCAAACTAGGTCTCTCGGCTATTTTAGGGTTCGCCATCGGTTTAGAGCGCGAATTAAAACGTAAACCACTTGGTTTAAAAACGTGTTTAGTTATTTCTATCATTAGTTGCCTCCTGACCATTGTTTCTATTAAAGCAGCTTACAATTTACCACATACTGATCATATGAATATGGACCCACTTCGACTTGCCGCTCAAATTGTATCAGGGATTGGTTTTTTAGGTGCCGGTGTTATTTTACGTAGAGGAAACGATAGTATTGCCGGATTAACAACTGCTGCTATGATTTGGGGCGCATCTGGTATTGGTATTGCTGTTGGAGCTGGATTTTATATCGAAGCGATTTTCGGAATGTGTTTCCTTATGATTAGCGTTGAACTTATACCGTTAACAATGAAATTTGTAGGACCTAGGTCATTTCGTCAACGTGATATCGCAGTAAAACTTGTTGTACGAAATATGGACAATATCCCGGTTGTAATTGAAGAAATAAAAGAAATGGATATAAAAGTTAAGAATATGAAGCTTAAAACGTTAGAAAATGGTTCTCACTATTTGCATCTTAAATTATGTATCGATCAAAAAAGACATACTGCTGATGTTTACTATGCTCTCCAGCATCTTGAAAGTGTTCAACAAACTGAAGTGGAAAGTATGTAACGTAAAACAAACTCTCTTTTTAATTAGAGAGTTTTTCTTTTTTCTATAATGGCAACAATGAATGTAGTCTTGCAAAGTAAGGAGGAATAGGCAATTGAAATCCCGTCCAAATTTAGTAGATACATTTCGTGATTCCATTATTTTTCGTTTAATTTGCTTTATTGTTATACTTACTGCTTTTTCCGGCTTTCTTATACATAGATTAGAACCATCCCACTTCACTACATGGTTTGATGGAGTTTGGTGGTCAATCGTTACCATTTTCACTGTTGGCTACGGTGACTTTGCCCCTCATACACTAATGGGCAAACTTATCGGTATAGGTATTATTTTATTAGGGACCGGATTTTGTTCTTATTATATGGTACTGTTCGCTACTGAAATGATTAGTAAACAATATATGAAGATTAAAGGAGAAGAAGCTGCGACTTCTAACGGTCATATGATTATTGTCGGCTGGAATGAACGAGCAAAACATGTTGTAAAACAAATGCACGTACTACAACCAAACCTTGATATCGTTTTAATTGATGAAACACTTTCTTTACTGCCAAAACCATTTCATCATTTAGAATTTATAAAGGGGTGCCCCCATCACGACCAAACGTTATTAAAAGCTAATATTACAACGGCACACACTATATTAATAACAGCCGATAAAGAAAAAAACGAAAGCTTAGCGGATACACAGTCCATTTTAAATATTTTAACTGCAAAAGGGCTCAACCCAAACATTCACTGCATCGCTGAACTTCTTACTTCTGAACAAATACAAAATGCAACGAGAGCTGGCGTGTCAGAAATTATAGAAGGAAATAAATTAACGAGCTATGTATTTACCGCTTCTCTTTTATTCCCTTCCATTTCAGGTGTACTATTTTCACTTTACGACGAAATCTCTGATAATAAATTACAACTGATGGAGCTTCCCCCATCCTGTACCGGACAAACTTTTGCAAATTGTAGCTATACTCTTTTAAAGCAAAACGTTCTCTTACTAGGTATAAAGCGCGACGAACAATATATGATTAACCCAATTCATTCTTTTGTTCTCATTGAAAGCGACATACTCATTGTTATTCACCATTAGTAAAATGACGCTCTAGTTCCTGCATGAGCACTTTCCCAATATTGATATATTTTCTTTT
This sequence comes from Bacillus cereus group sp. MYBK139-1, assembly GCF_051916915.1. Taxonomy (NCBI): domain Bacteria; kingdom Bacillati; phylum Bacillota; class Bacilli; order Caryophanales; family Bacillaceae; genus Bacillus; species Bacillus cereus group sp. MYBK139-1. The sequence goes on from NZ_JBQAHO010000004.1 coordinate 2,326, forward strand.
TACATCTCCATCTGGATCTTTCGGCTCAGCAAATTGATCCAATCCACTCGTGCCGGCTGTTAACGTATTTACATGATCATCTAGTTCGTTTTGATATACGTGCGAAAGAATATACGGCGTTTCAAGACGGACTATTACGCCTGGCACATCTAATTCACCATTCACCGCTGTAAATGGCACTCGCAGAAATTGATAGCCATCTTCTTCACCAATTTTATAATCAAAGCATCCTTTATCATAATCCCAATTGCCACCAATGCTATATCCGAGTGGCTTCATTATTTCTTCTAACTTATATAACGCATATGTACGTCCTTCTAAATTTGATTGAATCGGAATCAAGTCCATCCCTCCTAGACTTTTTCCTTAGCATACCCACTCTAGTTTGAATATACTGATGGATTTTTCGATGAAATAATAAAAAGCGGCCGGATCCGGCCGCTTTTTATTATTTTAAACGCTCTTCTAATTCTGCTTTTAATTCTTCAAATCCTGGTTTACCAAGTAAAGCAAACATGTTTTTCTTGTATGCTTCTACTCCTGGTTGGTCAAATGGATTTACGCCTAATAAGTAGCCGCTCATCGCACATGCTTTTTCGAAGAAGTATACAAGGTAACCGAATGTGTACTCATTTAATTCAGGAATATTTACGATTAAGTTTGGTACTCCGCCATCGCTATGTGCAAGTAATGTACCTTCGTATGCTTTCGTGTTTACGAAGTCTACAGTTTCACCAGCAAGGTAGTTTAATCCATCTAAATCGTTTTCTTCTGATTCGATTGTTAGTTCATGTGTAGATTTACCTACTTTTAGAACTGTTTCAAATAAATCACGACGACCTTCTTGAACGTATTGACCTAATGAGTGTAGGTCAGTTGAGAAGTTTGCTGAAGATGGGAAAATACCTTTTTGATCTTTTCCTTCACTTTCACCAAATAACTGTTTCCACCACTCAGCGAAGTATTGAAGTGCTGGCTCATAGTTAACAAGCATTTCAATTGTTTTTCCTTTATTGTATAGAGCGTTACGAACTACTGCGTATTGGTAAGCTGGGTTTTCTTCTAGTTCTGATGTTCCGAAGTCATCATGACCAGCAGCTGCACCTTTCATCATTTCTTCAATATTTAAGCCACTCACTGCGATTGGTAATAAACCAACTGGCGTTAATACAGAGAAACGTCCTCCAACATCATCTGGAATAACGAATGTTTCGTAACCTTCATTATCAGCTAATGTTTTTAATGCACCACGCGCTTTATCTGTCGTTGCATAAATACGTTTGCGAGCTTCTTCTTTTCCATATTTTTCTTCTAACAACTTACGGAAAATACGGAATGCTAGTGCAGGCTCTGTTGTTGTACCTGATTTGGAAATAACGTTAATAGAGAAGTCTTTACCTTCTAATACATCCATTAAATCTTTCATGTAAGTGGAGCTAATGTTTTGTCCAACAAATAGCACTTGTGGAGTTTTACGTTGTTCTTTAGAAAGTGTGTTGTAGAAAGAATGGTTTAACATTTCAATTGCTGCACGTGCTCCTAGGTAAGAACCACCGATACCTACAACAAGTAAAATGTCAGAGTCATTTTTAATTTTTTCTGCGCATTTTTGAATGCGAGCAAATTCTTCTTTGTCATATTGAAGCGGAAGGTCTACCCACCCAAGGAAATCGTTCCCAGCTCCAGTTTTTTCGTGGATTGCGTGATGTGTTACTTTCACTGCATCACGTAAATAAGTGATTTCATGTTCACCGATGAAGGATAACGCTTTAGAATAGTCGAACGTTACATGTGTACTCATCTTTTTCCCTCCAATTATGGATATGTATTTCTGTATTCACTTTAGCGAAACTGAAGTTGTAAATCAAGCGATTAGCCAATTGTAAACGTAACCAATATATATTTTTTAGAAAAAGTTCATTTTTTGCATAAAAATTCGCATTTTTCGGTATAGATGTATATACATCCTGTTTCAAACATTTTTTATGTATAAAAACAACATAACTACACCATTCTATAAAAGAGTTAATTAACTCATCGCTTGCTCATGCTTCACAATTAAGGGGGGCTTTTTCATGAGTACTTTGCAACGTATCGCATTAGTCTTTACTGTAATTGGCGCTGTAAACTGGGGATTAATCGGGTTCTTCCAGTTTGACTTAGTGGCAGCCATTTTCGGTGGACAAAACTCAGCTCTTGCACGTATTATTTACGGCATCGTCGGTATTTCTGGGCTGATTAATCTTGGTTTACTCTTTAAACCATCAGAAAATCTTGGTACTCACCCAGAAACGAACGAAATTCGCTAGTCAGTATGTCCTTACTCACCTTCGACATACGAATATGATTGCATGCAATCATATTTGCAAATATATATCATAAGAAAAAGTAAAAGAGGAACGCTCATATGCGCTCCTCTTTTACTTTGTTAACTCGGACTCTTCAATCCATTCTGTTAGCTTTTCTCGCAGCGTATTAAATCCGTCCTTAGATGGATTCGGTATAAGAATCCGTCCTTGTTTTCTTTTCGCCGCTTTTAACGATAAACTCATTTTTCTGTGTTCTTCATCAATTGAAAGTACTTTTACTTCTACTGTATCGCCGACTTTTAAAAAGTCATGAATATCCTTTACATATCCATTTGTAATTTCTGATATATGCACAAGTCCTTGTGTTTCTGCATCTAACGCTACAAATGCACCGTAATCTTGAATCCCAGTCACTTTCCCTGTTACAACCACTCCTGTTGTATATTGTTCTGACATATGAAACACTCCCATACGTTTACCATTTTCTCTACAATTGTAGATAGCAAAGCAGATGATTTATTGTTAAATATCCGATTAGTTAATACGTACCCTAAGTAAAGCAACTCAGGATACGCATACCTTATATTAGTAAATTATACCACTATGACAGAGCTCATTCAAAATTCATGAAAAAATTTCCTTAAGTAAGTATAATTCTCCAATATTAGGATAGAATACTAACACATGGCTTTCTAGTATTCCCCCCCTTTTATGGACAAAACGTATTGTGTTTTGTCCTTTTTTTATTCTCTATAAACCGTTCCATTCTCTTCATTGCTTCCATAAGCTGTTCAAGCGATGTTGCATACGAACAACGAATAAACCCTTCGCCACTTTCGCCAAATACACTTCCAGGTACAACAGCCACTTTTTCTTCTAATAATAACTGTTCTGCAAATTCCGCTGAAGATAGTCCAGTTGAAGCGATTGAAGGAAAGACATAAAATGCTCCACCCGGCACATGACACGTTAATCCCATGTCATTGAAAGATGTCGTCATAAAATTACGGCGTTTCTTATAACTATCTCTCATCCGAATTACTTCATCATTCCCCGCACGTAACGCTTCAAGTGCTGCGAACTGAGACATCGTCGGGGCACACATCATAGAATATTGGTGAATTTTGAGCATTAATTCTGAAAAATGAACAGGAGCTGCAATCATACCAAGACGCCATCCTGTCATTGCAAATCCTTTTGAAAATCCTGAAATTAAAATCGTATGCTCACGCATATTTTTAATACTCGCGAAACTTGTATATGCTTCGTCGTATACAAGTTCTGCATAAATTTCATCAGATAATACGATTAAATTGTACTTCTCAACAATCACTGCTATTTCTTCAAGCTCGGACTTGTTTAACATTGCACCTGTTGGGTTATTTGGTGAACAAAGTAAAATTGCCTTTGTCTTCGCTGTAATAGCTGCTTCAATTTGTTCTGGTTGTACTTTAAATTCATTTTCTAAAGTAGTCGCCACAGGAACTGGAACGCCTCCAGCTAATGTCACAAGTGGGGCATAAGAAACGAAACTTGGCTCAATAATGAGTACTTCGTCATCAGGATTTATAATGGCGCGCATCGCTACATCTAGCGCCTGACTTGCTCCAACTGTAACAATGATTTCATCGTTTGGATCATAAGAAACTGCAAATTGTTTTTTTAGATACTTTGCTATTTCTTGACGGAGCTCCAATAATCCTGCATTTGCTGTATATGACGTATATCCTTGTTCTAAAGAACGAATACATGCTTGCCTCACGTTCCAAGGTGTAACAAAGTCAGGCTCCCCTACCCCAAGAGATATAACACCTTTCATATTAGCTGCTAAATCGAAAAACTTTCGAATACCAGATGGTTGTAACGATTCTGCCGCTCTAGATAGTTCAAATTGCTTCATGGTGTCACCACAATTCGCTTATCATCATCGTTTTTTTCATAAATAATTCCCTCATGTTTATACTTCTTCAAAATGAAATGTGTTGTCGTAGAAACGACAGATTCAATTGTTGCTAATTTCTCAGAAACAAACATCGCTACTTCTCCCATTGTCTTTCCTTCTAACGTAATAGAAAGATCGTATGTCCCTGACATTAAATACACAGACTTTACTTCTGAATAACGATAAATTTGTTCCGCAACCGCATCGAACCCAACGCCGTGCTTTGGCGTAACCTTCACATCAATCATTGCCGTTAAACCTGTATGTTCTTTCACCTTCGTCCAATCGATATGTGTTACATAATCCACAATAATCTTTTCCGCTTCTAATTTTTCAACCATTTTCTTTACTTCTTCTACTTCTATATTTAACAGCTTCGCTAATGTATCTACAGATAATCGACTACTTTTTTCAAGACAAGCTAATAATTCTAATTCTTTTTCTGTCACCATATAAATCATCCTTCCTTTTCGTTTGTGTCTAAATTATACAAATAGCCTTTCCAGTTTGAAAAGAAGATTTTTTTAGTGAATTATGTCAAAATAAAGTGAAACTTTAATCAGCGGATAAATGCGTGATAAAGCGAAAGGGGATGGAACCGTGAAACCAAAAGTTTATATTGCTGAACCAGTTCCAACATTTGTAGAAAACTATTTATCAGAACACTGTGATTATGAAAAATGGGAGCAAAATGAGAAGGTACCTCGTGATGTTCTACTAGAGAAAATACAAGATAAAGATGGTTTATTAAATTTTGGATCTGCTATTAATGAAGAATTATTGGAGGCGGCTCCTAACTTAAAAGTAGTAAGCAACATTTCTGTCGGTTACGATAATTTTGATTTACAAGCGATGGAAAAACGCAATGTAATCGGAACAAATACACCTTACGTACTAGATGATACAGTAGCTGACCTCGTTTTTGCTCTTATGTTATCTGCTGGTCGTCGTGTTTGTGAACTCGACTCCTACGTAAAAAATGGTGAATGGAATGCCGAAATTGGAAAAGAGCACTTTGGGCTAGATGTACACCATAGTACAATCGGCATTATCGGTATGGGCCGAATTGGTGAAGCTGTTGCAAAACGAGCGAAATTCGGATTTGATATGGATGTTCTTTATTATAACCGTCGCCGAAAAGAAGAAGCTGAACAAAAATTCGATGCTACATATTGTGATTTACAGACGCTACTCAAACAGTCTGACTTTATCGTTCTTCTTACTCCATTAACAGATGAAACGTACCATCTTATCGGAGAAAAGGAATTTTCATTCATGAAAGAAACAGCTATCTTCATTAATGCTTCTCGCGGGAAAACAGTAGATGAAGAAGCGTTAATCCATGCGTTAACAGAAAAGAAAATCTTTGCAGCAGGCATCGATACTTTTACACAAGAGCCGATTCAAAAAGATAATCCGCTCTTATCATTACAAAATGTTGTGACCTTACCACATATCGGATCTGCAACATTAAAAACTAGGCAACAAATGGCTATGACCGCCGCTGAAAATTTAGTTGTAGCGTTACAAGGAAAAACACCGCCTCATATTGTTCGCGGGTAATACTGAATATACGAAAGGCAAGATGACATCGTCATCTTGCCTTTTTTTGTTAACATATTTTTTTCTGCCTTGGAGATGATATGAACAAAAATCAATGGAGTGACAAAAAATGAATCACCAATATACTTGTCCTTATTTCACTTTTTCCACTCGCGGCACTACGATTCATTACGAATTGTATGAACATGATAATAAAACAACACGTCCGACGTTCGTGCTCGTTCACGGTTTTTTATCTTCCTCATTCAGTTACCGCCGTCTTATTCCTTTACTATCGAAAGAAGGCACAGTCATTGCTCTTGATTTACCACCGTTCGGAAAGAGTGATAAGTCTCATCTATTTAAGTACTCTTATCATAATTTAGCAACGATTATAATCGATTTAATTGAACACTTATCTCTCTCAAATATTGTGTTAGTTGGACATTCTATGGGCGGCCAAATTTCACTTTACGTAAACCGTATACGTCCTGAATTAATTTCAAAGACAATTTTACTATGTAGCTCGAGCTATTTAGCACGCGCAACTTTACCTTTACTGTACTCTTCTTATTTACCGTTCTTTCATTTATACGTAAAGAACTGGATTATACGGCGTGGTATTGTTCATAACTTAATGAATGTCGTTCATGATCACTCATTAATTGACGATGAAATGAAGGAAGGTTACTCTGCTCCTTTTTATGACGACCGTATATTCCCCGCTTTAACTCGTATGATACGCGATCGTGAAGGTGACTTATCTTCAACTGAATTACAAAAAATCAAAACACCTACGCTACTCATTTGGGGTGAAAAAGATCGGGTCGTCCCTGTACATGTAGGTCATCGTCTGCACAAAGATTTACCGAATTCGAAATTTATTTCTTACGAAAACACAGGGCATTTACTACCTGAAGAAAAACCAGAACATGTTTATGAAGAAATTATCGCTTTTTCTGCGCAATAATGTAAAAAAGGCTGTCGGAATTTCCGACAGCCTATATTGAACAACTTCCGCCTTCTTTTATTACAAGTAATTCCACAGCTAACTTCTCACATTTTTCAAGCGCAGGTACTTCCTCAAAAGACATAAAGTATATATGTTGAATCTTCTTTGCGATGTATTTTGAATCATCAAACACACTTGCGACGTTCACAACATCGCTCGCTTCTGTTTCATAAAACTCCGGTCCCATTTGAAACGGATCCCAATTCTTCACAACCTCTATCATCTTTTCATATGTACCCATTCGCTTCCCGCCTTTTCACTTTTTAATACTTTTCTTTATCCTATCACATCAGCTATTCTATAAGAAGAGAGAGAACATTCATAACTTAACGGTTTTACAGAAGAAGGGAGCAAACTTATGCAACTATTTCATAAAGCAGTCAATCGCCGTGGAACTCATAGTACAAAATGGGATACATATAAAAACGAAGAACTTATCCACGCTTGGATTGCTGATATGGATTTTGAAGTACCACAACCAATTCAAACTGCTTTAAAGCAACGTATCGAGCATCCTATTTTCGGCTATACACTTCCTCCCGAAAATATTGGCGATATTATTTGTAATTGGACAAAAAAACAGTACAACTGGGATATTCAAAAAGAATGGATTGTCTTTAGCGCCGGAATCGTTCCAGCTCTTAGTACGAGCATACAGGCCTTCACAAAGGAAAACGAATCCGTTCTCGTACAACCACCTATTTATCCCCCATTTTTCGAAATGGTCACAACAAACAATAGACAATTATGCGTAAGTCCATTACAGAAACACAATGATACATATGCGATAGATTTCGAACATTTAGAAAAGCAATTTCAACAAGGCGTCAAACTTATGCTTCTTTGCAGTCCTCACAATCCGATAGGGCGTGTTTGGACGAAAGAGGAACTAACAAAGCTTGGATCTTTATGTACAAAATATGATGTAATCGTTGTCGCAGATGAAATTCATTCCGATATTATTTACGCAAATCATACACATACACCGTTCGCTTCTTTATCTGAAGAACTAGCAGCGCGCACGATAACTTGTATGGCTCCAAGTAAAACATTTAATATCGCTGGATTACAAGCATCGATTATTATCATTCCAAATGAAAAACTCCGTCAAGCTTTTACATCTATCCAATATAGACAAGGCTTTCACGGATTAAATACATTTGCCTATACAGCGATGGTAAGTGCCTATACAGAATGTAACGATTGGCTAAATGAAATTCGATTATATATAGAAGATAACGCTAAGTTCGCTTGTGAATATATGAGAGATTACATACCTGCTCTTTCCGTAACGAAGCCAGAAGGTAGCTTTTTATTATGGATTGATTGCTCTCGCCTACAGCTTTCTCAAGATGAGCGCACTACATTGCTTGAGGAAAAAGGAAAAATTATCGTTGAACCTGGTGAGAAATACGGATTAGGCGGCGAAGAACATATTCGAATTAACATCGGCTGTCCAAGGTCTGTTTTAGAAGAAATTTTAAATAGGCTGCGCCATACGTTTTCATAATAAGAAAGGAGGCTATTTGGGACAGCCTCCTTTGTCATATTTTGTCGGTAAGTCGATATATTTGAAAAATCGCCGATATATTTTCACTTACACTACACATAAAAGCTACCGCGCACGGTAGCTTTTATTTTTTCTTCATATCCGACGCTTTTTTTACAATAACACCACAAGCAATTCGATCACCTGATTTACCTGTCGGTTGTGTCATACCATCATCAGCATTTTCTGTAATAATAATAGACGCTCCATCTTTTCTATGAATCGTCGTTTTCCCTTCTTCAAGCGTTATATGCGGCGCATCAATTTCTGCTTTAATTTTCCCAGAACCGTCTGCAATTACGTTCGGTAAATCACCGTTTTCTGCACCCTTCGGATTAAGAAGTCCATGCTTTTTATTATCAGGGTTAAAATGATTCCCAGATGATTCAAAACGCGGTGCTCTACACTCACCAATTTCATGTACATGTATGCCGTGTGGGCCAGGTGTGAACCCTTCCCCTTTAATCTTAATTTTTACTCCGCTAGTTTGCTGCACTACTTTCGCAGTCCCCACTTCATCACCTGAAGCATTATGTAATTTCACGTCAATTTCTTTCGGCTTTCCTTGGTCACAACCTGCCATCAGAAATAGTAAACAACAACTGAAAAAAAGCCGTTTTTTCATTTTATTCCCTCCAAAATACATTCTGCCCTTAGATTGTCCGAGCATAGAGGGAAACATACAAAAATGAGTTACTGTTTCTTTTCAGCTAACAGCTTTTCTTCAACTTTCTGTAATCGATCTGCTTCTCGTTTTGATACACGAATGAACATACGCCACGTGGCAACCGCACCAATGATGAATAGAACGCAAACAATCCCCGGAATAATATATTCTGTTTTATCTTCCGGAAAATATAATGGCATCATATAAATCACTCCTTAGTATAGGATTTGTAAAACATCAGAATTTTCTGTTATATTATCTTAAATTATAGTGGAACCTATCCACATTCTCAAGGGGGCATTCCGAACGCGAATGATTTCTTTGACTCCTTATCCTACTTTCCTTACTATAAACTTGAGGTGAAAAATATGAGAGAAACATTTGAAATTGGCGAAATCGTTACTGGTATTTATAAAACGGGAAAATACATTGGCGAAGTTACAAATAGCCGCCCTGGCAGTTACGTCGTAAAAGTATTAGCTGTTTTAAAACATCCGGTGCAAGGTGACTTACATAACGTAAAACAAGCTGACGTACCATTTTTCCACGAAAGACGTGCTTTAGCTTTTCGTGAACAGACGAACATTCCAGAGCAAATGGTGAAGAAATATGAAGGAGAAATTCCTGATTATACAGATTCACTCAAATTAGCATTAGAAACTCAAATGAATTCATTTTCTGAAGATGATTCACCTTTTGCAGTTCGTAGTCTAGAAACATTAGAACAATTAAAAAAAGACTACAAACTTTAAAAAAACAAAACGACCAAATTACATACTGTGCAATTTGGTCGTTACTGTGTACTCACTTTCTTTAACACTTTTGAAAAATCAACGAGTTCCCCTAATGTTGGAGGTGCTGGTTTCACTAAATACTCTTTATCTTTTTCTACTAACTTAAAAATATTATACGTCGTCATCGCATCATCTAGCGCACAATGATGCTTACCCGTCCCTACTTTTCCATACGCCTCAATTGCTTTCCACAGTCCTGTTTGATTTCTCTCACCAAAAAACTTCTTATACTCAAGTGATAAATCACGACACTGTCCCTGGAAAGGAAAATCTACTCCCGCTTTTTCACAATTATGCTTCAACACTTTCATATCCATATTTCCCCACGTAACAATGGTCGGTTTACATCTCTTTTCATATTCTGCAAGTTTTTCAACGAGTTCTGGAAACGAAATTCCTTTATCTACGACTTCTTGTTTAATCCCTAAAAATTTCTTACATCGATCCGTTAAAGAAGGAAAAGTCTTCGGCCTAACATGAGCTGAATACGTGTCTTCTACCTTACAGCCAACAACCGAAACGAGTCCTACCTCAATAATCTCCGGGAAAAATCCTTTTGGTTTTTTTCTGTGCTGGGGCATCGTAAACTCAAAATCCAAAAATAAAAATCGTTGTTCATTCATACGATCCCTTCCTTATCATCTTTGTCATTCCTTTCTATTTGACACTCCTACACGAACAAGCTCGAATGCTAATTCCATTTTAAATATTCAGATTGGATGTATCTTATATATATGTCAAATGCCCGCAAATATTTTTAAAAATAAGAAAAAGTAACAGTTGCAGAAAATATAACAAAATAAGCCCTTTCATTTACATCCGACATTTTTCTACTTTATAATGACGTTATGTGTGTTTCATCTAGTTAATTTTTGACACACTAAGAAAAGTGAATGAAAGGAGATGAGAGTTTTGCACGAAACAACGCAAGAGCTCGCAAACTGGCAGTATTATTTTGCTATCGCAGTCTTTTTAATTACATATGCCATTATTATTTCTGAAAAAATTAATCGCGCTGTCATCGCACTTCTTGGTGCAGCACTCATGGTAATTATGGGGGTTGTTGATTTACACAATGCCTTTACGAAACATATTGAATGGGGGACGATTACACTACTCATCGGTATGATGATTTTGGTGAACATTACGAGTAAATCGGGTGTCTTCCAATACGTTGCCATTAAAGCAGCAAAAGGAGCGCAAGGAAATCCAATTAAAATTTTAATTTCACTTTCCTTACTTACTGCACTTGGTTCCGCGTTTTTAGATAACGTTACAACTGTACTTCTTGTTGTTCCAGTTACTTTATCTATTACGCGCATACTGCAAGTAAATCCTGTTCCTTATTTACTTTCTGAAATTATTTTTTCAAACATTGGGGGAACAGCAACATTAATTGGTGATCCACCTAACATTATGATTGGTTCTGCCAATAAGCATTTAGATTTCAATGCTTTCTTGCTAAACTTAGCGCCAATCGTAATTATTATTATTGCTGTGACAGCAGCAATACTTTACTTCATGTACCGCAAACAATTAATCGCTGATCCTGTACAAGTAAAAAAATTAATGAGTTTAGATGAAAAGCAATACATTAAAGATCCAGTATTAATGAAAAAGTCTTTAACAGTACTTGGACTTACAATTGTAGGTTTCATGACCCATTCCATTTTCCACGTTGATGCAGCTATCATCGCTTTAACTGGTGCTACTGTACTTATGTTAATCGGTGTGAAAGAACATGAAATTGAAGAAGTATTCGCAAGTGTAGAATGGGTAACAATCTTCTTCTTCGCAGGACTATTCGTACTAGTTGGAGGACTTATCGATATCGGTCTTATTAAAATGTTAGCTCAAAAAGTAATTGGCATAACAGGCGGAGATATTTCTTACGCATCTATCCTTATTTTATGGGTATCTGGTATCGCCTCTGCAACAATTGATAACATTCCATTCGTTGCAACAATGATTCCTCTTATTAACGATATGGCTGTCGGATTAGGTTTATCACCTGCTGACGCACAAATCGACGTATTATGGTGGGCATTAGCATTAGGTGCTTGTCTAGGCGGAAACGGAACATTAATCGGCGCTTCTGCTAACGTAATTGTCGCAGGTATCGCAAGCCGAGAAGGACATAAATTTAGCTACATGGACTTCTTAAAAGTCGGTTTCCCAATTATGATCGTTTCATTAATCATTTCTCATATTTATATTTATGTACGCTACCTTATGTAGTACAAAAAGCGCCCTGCTTTCAGGGCGCTTTTTCTATCTCAAATATTACATATACTACTCGTTATACCTCACCGGCTCATTTCGAATAATGAACAAGTGAATCGGCAAGAACACCGAAAATGTGATGACATGAATAATTGTAAATAATATAGAGTTCGTTCCATACCTGTCTAAGATAGCGTAGATGAGATAAATGGACAACACAATTGATACAGCTGTCGCTAGTATACTTATAATTGGTACGAAATTAAAAATGAAACACGCGACATATATGCCGAATACTTTCCATCCTGCTTCTTCTTTCAAGAAATCTGGTAATTTATCTTTTGCTAAATCGCCCCATGTTTTACTATTTATAAAAGGAATAAAAGCAAGAACCCCATCCGTTGCACCATCATTTTTCGCCATCGTATACAGTGCAAAAGCCGTTAACAAATACGAAATAATTGCCCAAATTATGATAACAAGAATAAACGCAAAACTAAGAGCAAAGAAACCTGCTAGTACGCCTTGATCTTCCATCTTATCCTCTCCTCTCTACTCTCAACATATTTCGTTACATGGCAAGTTATGTTTTAAAATTCAACCAAACTCTCTGTATAATGAAATAAGCAAGATAATAAGAGAGGAGAATGTACTTATGCACCCATTTGTAAAAGCATTACAAGAGCATTTCATAGCTCATAAAAATCCAGAAAAAGCAGAACCGATGGCACGTTATATGAAAAATCGCTTCCCGTTTCTTGGTATTCAAACTCCCGAGAGAAGACAATTATTGAAAGACGTCATTCAAATACATACGCTCCCAGACCAAAAAGACTGCCAAGTTATCGTACGTGAGCTTTGGGATTTACCAGAACGAGAATTTCAGGCAGCCGCACTCGATATGATGCAAAAATATAAAAAGCATATAAACGAAACGCATATCCCCTTCTTAGAAGAACTCATTGTAACAAAATCTTGGTGGGACACTGTCGATAGCATCGTCCCTACATTTTTAGGTAATATCTTTTTACAACATCCCGAATTGATTTCTGCCTATATTCCAAAATGGATTGCATCAGATAACATATGGTTACAACGCGCCGCTATTTTATTCCAGCTAAAATATAAACAAAAGATGGATGAAGAACTTCTTTTTTGGGTTATTGGACAACTACATTCTTCGAAAGAATTTTTCATTCAAAAAGCGATTGGATGGGTGCTTCGCGAATATGCAAAAACAAAGCCCGATGTCGTTTGGGAATACGTGCAAAATAACGAGCTTGCCCCGCTCAGCAGGCGTGAAGCAATTAAGCACATTAAAGAAAATTACGGAATAAATAACGAAAAAATAGGCGAGACTCTATCATAGATAGACGCGTTCCTCTATTGAGATTTAAAAAAGAACGTGTTAGAATATGTTCATTATTATTAATATAAGTAGCGATGACGGACTTATAAGTACTTGCACAAAAAGCGATTCAGGGATAGTGAAAGCCTGAAGCCGCAAGGAAACGGCAGTCTCGAGCAATACGTGATAAAGTGGATGCACCTTTTGTGTATCAACTAGGGTGGAACCGCGGGCAAACGCTCGTCCCTAGGCAATGAAGCCTTGGGATGAGCGTTTTTTTATGTTTTTTAAAGCATATACTGCTCGTTTCACAAGTTACCTGAGCACGTCATCGCCAATACGTTAACTTTCAAAAGGAGGATTTTATTATGTATTCAATGGAACAAGTAGTAAACTTAGCGAAACATCGCGGTTTCGTTTTCCCTGGTTCTGAAATTTACGGTGGTCTTGCAAACACTTGGGATTATGGTCCACTTGGAATCGAATTAAAAAATAACGTTAAAAAAGCTTGGTGGAAAAAATTCATTCAAGAATCTCCATACAACGTTGGTTTAGACGCAGCTATTTTAATGAACCCAAAAACTTGGATCGCTTCTGGTCACGTTGGTAACTTCAACGATCCAATGATCGACTGTAAAAAATGTAAAGCGCGTCATCGTGCTGACAAATTAATTGAAGATGCATTAGATGCAAAAGGCATCGAAATGGTTGTTGATGGTCTTACTTTCGACCAAATGGCTGACTTAATGAAAGAACATGAAGTAAAATGTCCTGATTGCGGTAGTGAAGAATTCACTGAAATCCGTCAGTTCAACTTAATGTTCAAAACATTCCAAGGTGTTACAGAGTCTAGCACAAACGAAATCTTCCTTCGTCCTGAAACAGCACAAGGTATTTTCGTAAACTTCAAAAACGTACAACGCTCTATGCGTAAAAAACTTCCATTTGGTATTGGCCAAATCGGTAAGAGCTTCCGTAACGAAATCACGCCTGGTAACTTCACATTCCGTACACGTGAATTCGAACAAATGGAACTTGAATTCTTCTGTAAGCCTGGTGAAGATTTAGAGTGGTTCGCATTCTGGCGTGAAACTTGTAAGAACTGGTTACTTTCACTTGGTATGACTGAAGAAAGCATGCGTCTTCGTGACCACGGTGAAGAGGAATTATCTCACTACAGTAACGCAACAACTGACATTGAATTCAAATTCCCATTCGGTTGGGGCGAACTATGGGGCGTTGCATCTCGTACAGACTTCGATTTAAAACGTCACATGGAACATTCTAACGAAGACTTTAACTATATTGATCCACAAACGAATGAGCGTTACGTACCATACTGCATCGAGCCATCTTTAGGTGCTGACCGCGTAACATTAGCATTCTTATGTGATGCATATGAAGAAGAGCAATTAGAAAACGATTCTCGTACAGTTCTTCGTTTCCACCCTGCTTTAGCACCATACAAAGCAGCTATCTTACCATTATCTAAAAAGCTATCTGAAGGTGCTACTGAAGTATTTGCAGAACTAGCTAAAGACTTCATGGTAGACTTTGACGAAACTGGTTCTATCGGTAAACGTTACCGTCGTCAAGACGAAATCGGTACACCATTCTGTATCACTTACGACTTCGACTCAGTTGAAGACAAAGCTGTTACAGTACGTGACCGTGACACAATGGAACAAGTTCGTATGCCAATTAGCGAACTAAAAGGTTTCTTAGAGAAGAAAATCCAGTTCTAATTATAAGAAAAAGAGGCTGCTCTAATGAGCGCCTCTTTTTTTACTTTTCACGTTTTTCTTTAATTGCTACTGTACATCTTGAAATACATAATAAATCGTCATTCTCATCAATGATACGTACATCCCAAACCATCGTTGAGTTTCCTCTATGTATCGGTGTTCCGATTGCTGTTACAATTCCATCTTTCTTTGAGCGAATATGATTTGCATTAATTTCTAGACCGAAACAAATACATTTCTCTTGATCAATTAAATTGTATGAACCGACACTTGCTACTGTTTCCGCCAACGCAACAGAAGCACCACCATGTAAAAATCCAAATGGCTGATGCGTACGCTCATCTACGGGCATTGTAGCAACCACCTTATCTTCTGTCATCTCTAACAACTCAATTCCAAGTGAATCCATTAAAGTTTTTGCCATATCGTTTCCCCCTTCTCTTACTTTAATAAAATGTATAATTTTACCTATTTATTTTCAAACTACTTATAACACTTATATAAGGAGGTTTCACCTAAATGAAACAGAAATTTTGTATATTACTGCTTATGTGCTCCTTGCTGACTATTGTACCAAATTGTACACTAGCAGCCAAAGCATCCAACCTGACAATCGATGTTCAGACTGTCACGCAAAAAGGTAAGAAACCTTATATAGAATATCAAATTAACAGACCTTCTTTTCATAACTTTTCCGATTCTAAATTTCAAAATAAGCTCAATTTCTATTACAAAAAATCTACTGACAAATTTAAAACCAAATTAGAAAAAGACGCAAAAAAATATTATAAAGAAACAGAAGGGTCAAGTACACCATTTCATCCGTACGTGGCGAATGTTGATTATAAAGTCTCTTTAAATAAACCACCTTTTCTTAGCCTATATTTGAATTACTATCAATATACAGGCGGAGCACATGGTCTTTATACGTGGAAGGCAAACACATTCGATTTAAACGAAAAAAAGTTACTACACTTAGACGATTTATTTCAACAAAAAGATGCATACAAAGAAGTAATTCGTGCTGAGATTGTAAGACAAATTAAACAAAATGAAAGTATTTATTTTCCTGATGCAACTGAAAAAGTCATGAGCACGAAAAAGTTCCACTTCTTTTTAGAACCGGACAATCTCGTCATTTATTTCCCTTTATATGAGATTGCCCCTTATTCAAGTGGAATTCCGCAATTTCGTATTCCTTATACGTTGTTAAGAGACTATTTGAAGCCTTCTTATCAAAATATTTTAATTGACAACAAGTAAATCTTTTCGCTACGATAATGTTAACCTAAAAACAACAGGAGGTTAACATTATGAGAAGATTTCATGTTTTAGATTTAGCATTAGCTGCCATGTTCGTTGCTCTTATGGCCATTGGTGCAAATATTGTATCTTGGGCACCATTCTTACAAATAGCGGGCGTCCCATTATCTATGCAACCATTTTTCGCAATTTTAGCAGGGCTTCTTCTTGGAAGTAGACTTGGTGCATTATCAATGACCGTTTACATGCTCGTTGGAGTAGCAGGTGCGCCAATCTTCGCTAACTTCAAAGCTGGATTTGGAGCACTTTTAGATCCTACTGGTGGTTTTATTATCGCATTTATTATCGTTGCTTACGTATCAGGAAAATTAGTAGAACAAAAGGAACGACCGACATTTCGTACATTTGCAATTGCCTCTTTCACAGGAATCATTTTAACGTATATTATCGGTACTACTTACATGTACGGGGCAGTCAATCTCTTCATGGGTGGTAATATGAGCTATAAAGCGGCTTGGATGATTATGATGTGGTTCGCAGTAAAAGATATTGCATTTACCATTATCGGTGCTATTATTGCACCTCGTATATATTATGCTGTACGTCGTTCCGCTTATCAGCATTCTCATTCGACGATTTCATAAGAAAAAGAGTTATCTTACTATGTTAAGATAACTCTTTTTTATTTTTCGACAATATACGACACATATTAAAAATGATTTTTGTTATGCTAATTCAGCAAATCTTATATTTTGCACATCTAATTAGAACAATGTTTTGGAGGAAAATCAGTGAATCTATCAAAAAATACACTTATTAAAGTAAGTGTCGGAGTATTATTTTTATTTTTCATACTAGGTATGAGCATCAGTTACAAATTATATGGGGATAGCGAGTTAGGAGTGTCATACACCATTGGAAACGGCCTAGCATTTTTCTTTTTAATTCTTACTATAGTTAGTTTATGCGCGGCTTTAAGCTTTATTGTTATTGGGTTAATTAAGAAAATACGAAAATTACCAGCAAAAAAATCTTTAATAACATCGTTAATACTATTTCTAACAACAGTTATATCCGTCATCGTTCTTCTCTTTACGATCACAAAAGTAACAAATATGGAAGAGGAGTATCAAGCTCTTCAAGCCCAAAAGAAAAAAGAAGCTAATTATTTAGTTGCAGCAGCATCTTTTTATAATAATATAAACACCTTTAAATATGCAGCATCTTACGTATTATCCGAGTATTCAACTACATGGTCAAGTGCAATAGATAAAAGACAGGACTTCAATAATGCACTAAGTTCTAAGAGAACAGAAATTGACGAAATGATTACAACCGTTGATACATTTTATAGCAATATGGGAAATGATTTAAAGTTAGTCTCTGAAGCTGCAAAAGAACAGCCTAATAAGTATAAAGAAACCTACGAAGAATATAAAAAAATATATGGGATTATCACTGCGCTTAACGAACAAGCCCAATCTCCAAGTGGTAGCTTAATTTCATTTAATCAAAACGTTAATGCATTGATTCAAGAATACAAAAAAGCAGCTGGAAATATTAATATCGCTATTACTGATGAAATTAAATCCAAAGCGAATGAGCTAAAGCCTACTGATCAAAATTAAAGACACTCTCTCCAGAGTGTCTTTTTTCTCAAAAAAATCCCCTTTAGATTAAGCAGTAAATACGTTCTTTTACCGCTCATCCAACAGGGGATTATATCACTATATTAAGACTCTTGATTCGTTTGTTCTTCTAAAATTTTCTTCATCATCGTAACCATGTCATCACGTAATTCTGGGTGTTGTAGTGCCATTTCGATTGTTGTTTGAACAAATCCTAACTTTTCACCTACGTCGTAGCGCTTTCCTTCGAAGTCGTAAGCGAATACACGTTGAATTTCGTTTAAGCTTTGAATCGCATCTGTTAACTGAATTTCGCCACCAGCACCAACATGTTGCTGGTCTAAGAACATGAAGATTTCAGGTGTTAAAACGTAACGTCCCATAATTGCTAAGTTTGAAGGTGCTGTACCTGCTGCTGGTTTCTCAACGAAATTGCGAACTTGGTAACGACGTCCTTCCTGCTCTAACGGATCGATAATTCCATAACGGTGTGTTTCATCTTCTGGAACCGTTTGTACACCAATAACAGAAGAAAGCGTTTTATCATATTCTTCAATTAATTGACGTAAACATGGTTTTTCAGCTTGAACGATATCATCACCTAATAAAACAGCAAATGGCTCATCACCAATGAATTTACGCGCACACCAAACAGCGTGACCTAATCCTTTTGGTTCTTTTTGACGAATATAGTGAATGTCTACCATTTTTGAAGAAGCCTGTACTTTTTCAAGTAACTCATACTTTTTCTTTTCTAATAAGTTTTGCTCTAACTCAAATGCATTATCAAAATGATCTTCAATAGAACGCTTCGTTTTACCAGTAACGATAATAATATCTTCGATTCCTGATTTTACTGCTTCTTCTACAATGTATTGGATAGTTGGTTTATCAACAATCGGTAACATTTCTTTCGGCATCGCTTTCGTTGCTGGTAAAAAACGTGTTCCTAATCCAGCTGCTGGGATTATCGCTTTTCTTACTTTTTTCATCACAAAATACCCTCTCTCCTGTCGGAATCAATAGTAATCATTTCCTACATAAAACAAAAGGGAGGTTTCGCTCCCTTTTGTTTCCTACTACTTAAAATTACTTTATATTATAAACGATTCATAATATCTTCTTTAATAGTAAGTAACTTTTGTTCACTATTTTGTAAAGAATTGTCTTGAACACCGAAGTAGAACTTAATCTTCGGTTCAGTTCCAGATGGACGTAGGCAGAACCAAGAACCATCTTCTAATTGATATTTTAACACATTTGATTTCGGTAAGTGAATCTCTTCTTTATGTCCATTTTGTAAAGATGTAATAATGCTCGCTTTATAGTCTTCAACTGCTACAACTGTTAAACCCGCTACTTCTTTCGGAGGATTTTCACGGAATGTTGCCATCATTTCTTGGATTTGTTCCGCTCCATCTTTTCCTTTTAGCGTTAACGATACAAGATCTTCACGGAAGAAACCGTACTTCTCAAACACTTCTAATAGACCATCGTATAACGTTTTACCTTGTGATTTGTAGTATGCAGCTACTTCACATGCAAATAGAACAGATTGTACTGCATCTTTATCACGGCAGAATGGACGGATTAAATAACCATAGCTTTCCTCATAACCGAATTGGAATTCGTATTGTCCGCTTTCTTCATACTGTTTAATTTTCTCACCGATAAATTTAAATCCAGTTAACGTATCAACTGTATCTAAACCGTATGCTTTCGCGATTGTACGACCAATTTCAGACGTTACGATTGTTTTTAATACAACACCGTTCTCTGGTAGCGTTCCGTTTTCTTTCTTTTGAGATAATAAGTAATCAAGCATTAATGCACCTGTTTGGTTACCAGTTAATACTTGGAACTCACCATCGTGATTACGAACTGCTACACCAAGGCGGTCTGCGTCAGGATCCGTTGCGATTAACACATCTGCGCCTACCTTCTCACCGTCACGAATTGCATATTCAAATGCTGCATGCTCTTCTGGGTTCGGTGATTTTACTGTAGAGAAGTTCGGATCTGGTAACTCTTGCTCTTTTACAACTGTTACATCTGTAAATCCAACTTCTTTTAAACCACGGCGTACAGAAATATTTGATGTTCCGTGTAGTGGTGTGAAGACGATTTTTAAATCTTTCCCAACCTTTTGTACCATTTCTTTATTAATAATGACATTGTTCAATTCTGCAGCATATGCATCATCGACTTCTTGTCCAATAATATGTAATAAACCGTCAGCTTTTAATTGCTCCACGTCAGCAACCTCAACTGTTAATTCATCTTCCACTGCGTTTACGTAGCTAATTAATTCATCAGCTTCTTTTGGAGGCAACTGCCCACCATCTTCACCGTATACTTTATAACCGTTATATTCAGGCGGATTATGACTTGCAGTAAGAACGATTCCACTCACTGTATGTAAATGACGAACTGCGAAAGAAAGCACTGGCGTTGGACGTAAGCTTTCAAACACATATGTTGTAATGCCGTGTGCACCTAGTGTAGCAGCAACTTCCATTGCGAACTCAGGTGATTTATGGCGAGAATCATACGCTACAACAACACCACGCTTCTTCGCTTCTTCACCTAACTTTTCAATAAACTTCGCTAATCCTTGTGTCGCTTTACGAACTGTATATACGTTCAGACGGTTCGTACCAGCACCAAGTTCACCACGCATACCACCTGTGCCGAATTCTAGATTTTTATAAAAGCTGTCCTCGATTTTTTTCTCATCTTGCTTCATGTTTTCTAACTGTTCTTTTAGTTCTGCATCTAACTCTGCATATGAAAGCCAGCGACTAAATTCTTGTTTCCAGTTCATACTTCTATCTCCTCTCGCTTGTCATACCTTTATTATATGAAAAAAACAACCTGTATCTCAATATTTTTTACAATCTAACAGGATTTTACTAGGAATATTTGTATACACTATGATTAAATACTCCACTAAAGGGAATGAGGATTATGCAAGAATGGGGCTTGTCAGAAGAGCTCAAAATACAAACAAAGCAAATGATTGAAATTGCTGAAAAAGAATTATCAATTATGAGGCAGGCAATTGATAAAGAAGATGAATGTATTTTGTGCAAGATGGAAGATATTCATCATATGTTAGCAAATGTACAAACACTGGCAGCTACATACTATATTCAAGCGTATTTATCACCTTATACAGAAAGCTCACAGTTCATTACAACAGCTGTTCAACATTTAAGTGCCAGAAAACATGGTGCTCTTATTGTTGTGGAACGAAACGAGCCACTTGAATCTTGTATTCAAACTGGAACAACATTAAACGCTCATTTAACCGCACCACTGCTCGAATCGATTTTTTATCCAGGGAACCCTCTTCATGACGGAGCCGTTCTCGTTAAAAATAACCATATTGTTTCTGCTGCTAATATTCTTCCATTAACGAAAAGTACAGAAGTTGATCCTGAACTCGGAACACGTCACAGAGCTGCAATTGGCCTATCAGAAAAAAGCGATGCACTTATTTTAGTTGTCTCTGAAGAAACGGGCCGCACTTCCTTTGCTTTAAACGGGACTTTATATACAATTTCTCTATAAAGTGAAACTATCGTACGGGCCGTTCATTTGAGATAAAACAACCATATAAAAAGGCTGTTCCAAAATGTAGGAACAGCCTTCTCTTATTATCTTATTCTTCTCCGAAACGCTCAACAAGTGTTGCAAGTGTACGTACCATTGCACCTGTCGCTCCAGCTGGTCCTAAATCATGCGCTCCTGATGATTCGGATGTTCCAGCGATGTCTAAGTGTACCCAAGGTGTATCTTCAGCGAATTCACCTAGGAATGTACCTGCCATAACCGCATGTCCTTCGCGGCCTGGTGAGTTATTTAAATCAGCAAACTTACTGTTTCTCACGCGTTCTTTATCACGATCAAAAATCGGTAATTGCCAAATTGATTCATCTGTTTCCATAGATGCCTCTAGCACTTGCTCAAATAATTCTTCATTATTTGTCATTGCACCTGTCGTATGATTTCCAAGTGCAACAATTACTCCACCTGTCAATGTCGCAACATCAATTAGATAGTTTGCACCTAATTTTTTAGCATACGTAATACCGTCAGCTAATGCTAAGCGACCTTCTGCATCTGTATTTAATACTTCAATTGTTTTTCCGCTCATAGATGTGATTACATCGTCTGGCTTAAATGCTGTACCACTTACAACGTTATCTGTTGATGGAATAACAGCGATCACATTTTGCTCTGGGCGAAGTTCACCGATAATTTCCATCGCACCTAATACAGCTGCCGCACCGCCCATATCACCTTTCATACCGACCATGCCTTCACGTGGTTTTAAAGAATAACCGCCTGTATCGTATGTGATTCCTTTTCCAACGAATCCAATAACATCTGTCCACTCTTCTTTTCCTTTATAAATAAGAGCGATCATTTTTGGTGGCTCTACACTACCTTGGTTTACTGCAAGTAACGCACCCATACCAAGCTCTTCCATCTCTTCTTTCTCAAGAACTTTATAATCCATATCATACTTCTCAGCTAACTCAACAGCATACTCAGCGAGCTTTGTCGCTGTTAATACGTTTGGCGGCATATTTACAAGTGTACGAGCTGAATTTGTTGCACGTCCATGTACGTAGCCAACTGTTAATGCAGCTTCAATTTCTTGTGTATCTTCCGCTGTAATAGCCGTGAACTTCTCTAGCTCCACACGATCCTTTTTATCTGATTTATACGTTTGTAACTCATATGTACCAAGGCCTTGAACCTCTGCTGCGATATGAGCGACATCAATCGCGTCTAATTTCTCTGTTACGAAAGAATCAAGCAAGACTGCTGCATCTTGTACTTTTGCTGCTTGCAATGTTTTAAATGCCTTACCAAGAGCTACACGTAATGTTTCAGTCGTATAAGATTCTTTCTTACCTAAACCAACGAAATAATAGCGTTTCACATTTGTTTTTCCTAAACTATGTACTTTTGAAATAGCTTTCTTCTTCGTAGAAAGTTCTTTCTCTTCTAATAAAACTTGTAATTGTCCTTCAAACGCTTTGTCCAGTTCTTGTACAAAACTACTCGTTTTCTCTTCTTCAAATAAGGCAACAATCAGCGCTTCATGGCTTCCTAATTCTTTTTGTACGTGAAACATGTTCAGACCCCCTAAATTTCTCTACTCTATCTTTATTATAACTTTATTTTCGATAAAATGCGACAATTCTAACTTCTGTTACATCCGATATAAAATAAAAAAAGTCTAGGGTAATTACCACTAGACTATCTTTGTTTTAAATATTGACCACGAAACACTTGCATCGTTTCGTCTTGATTTAACATCGTTAACTCTTCTTCTGAAAACTTACCATTTCCTAGCTTAACTATATACACATTTACTTTTTTCTTACCCCATTGGCTATAAACATCTTTCACCGTATCATAATACAAATCAAGACGGTTTCCTTTTATTGCACCGCCCTTATCAGCTACTACACCATACCCATAACCTGGTATGAATAAAATTGTTCCAATCGGGAATACGCGTAAGTCCGCTGCGATTGTGGAATATAAATCCCTTTTCGCCTTAACACCTGAATATGTAATACCATACTCCGGATGTCCCGGCCTCTTACCAGTTGACTCAATTCCCGATGTATAACCTGTTGCAGTCATTTCAATTGAACGATATTTAGACCAGTCATTTGCCTGCTCTAAAGCATTTATCACTTCTTTACTCGGAGCAACATTTCTCTTAACTTCTGCTGCATGTACTTCTTTTGCACTCGTTCCCTCATATTTCTTTACAATCTCTAATAAAGAAACTCCTGTGAAAGCATTCCATGTTACGCATAATGCGGATACAAGTAAACAAGTCATCATAATGCGAATACAATATCGTTTTAACATTTTTATATTCCACACTCCTTCATCGTTAATCATTCCCTATACGATGAAAGAATATGCAAAAAAATAATCTCCAATTGCATTGGAGATTAAAACATTTGATATCCGCTTTTCCGAAGTTTCTTAATAACGATTCCGGCTAAAGCAGCACCAATCAATCCAGTAGATAAAATAAACACATCTGCTTGTCCTAAATGCGATACACTTGTCCCAAATGAAGAGAATGTTTCTTTTGGCTTTGAAAAATAATCCCACACACTCGCCTTATTAATAATAAGCATACAAACAATCGGATACACAATAACCATTACCCATGTCGCTCGTAATATCATGTTGAGTAAAAATCCAATTCCAAAAAACAAAATAAAAAATAACATCATTGAAATAAGTAGTACTGGTATACTCACTCTTTCTCCCTCTCCTTCGTACGTGCCGTAAATACGTGATAGGCTGTATAACCAAATTGCTCTCCTGGATTTAATGTTTTGTCCATTTCAAGATGTAATTCTGATTGTCTTTCTAACAAATATGTAATAAGCACAGAAGTATTTGGATCGTCCGCAATCGTATCCGGATGTAGAAACGCTACTTCAGACAATTCCTTCTCCTGTACAATAATCTCTTCCCCTTCAGGCTCCAAAAGGAAAATAATCATATTATCACTAATCTCATTGCGAATCACACCCGATCTAACACCAATGATCCCCTTCACATGAGCGACAATACCTGTCTCTTCTAACACTTCACGCTTCACAGCTTCATCAACGGTCTCACCTTCATTTACAAATCCAGCCGGTAAAGACCATTTCCCCTTTAATCCACTGTATTTCTTCTTAACGAATAGCCACCTGCCATCTTTTGTAGCTACTAGGCCACTGACAGCTAACCATACTTTTCCTCGCTTCTCCATGATGCAATACCCTCCTCTACCAGAACGGACAGAATATTCTTTCTTTTTATATATTATACTATATTTTTTAAATGAAAAAAGCAGAAACAGCTCTTAGCCGTTTCTGCTTTTTCTACTATATATTAAAAGAACTTTAATTTACCTTTTTTAAGAACTAATAAAGGTCCACCTAATAAGAATAGGTAACGGTTATCGATAACTTTCTTCATGAAGGAAGCTTTCCAACCTGTTAACTTTTTGCCCATAACAACGCCCATTGCATCGTCATGACCTAAAGAACATACAGATCCTTTATTATCGAATACGAATTTCTTCATTTCGCCTTTACCACGAACTAACACAGTTAAGTTGTGTGCAATGTTATAACCTTGTTGAATTGCAATCTGTGCTGTTGGTGGGTATGGACGGTTAATTTCTTCGTTAATGATTAACGCTGCGTCACCAACCATGAATACATCTTCGTATCCTGGAGCGTGCATGTACTCATCAACTTTTACACGTCCGCGCATTGCTTCAAAACCAGACTCTTCCACAATACCGTTACCACGAACACCTGCAGCCCAAACTACTGTTTCAGACTTAATTAATTCAGTGTCATCACCATTTGCAACGATAATACCTTCTTCAGTTGCTTCTTTAATTGCTGTACCGATGCGGAATTCTACACCTTTTTTCTCAAGTTGTTTCACAGCGTATTCTACTAACGCTGGATCGAAACCTGGAAGTGCTGTTGGAGCAGCTTCTACACAGATGATGCGTGCTTTTTCACGTGGTACATTGTACTGTTTACAAAGTTCAGGAACGCGGTTTGCAAGCTCACCTACGTACTCGATACCAGTAAATCCAGCACCACCAACAACGATTGTTACTAACTCATCGCGCTTTTCATCTGCATATTTAGCGAAGCTAGCTTCCATATGCTCACGAATTTGACGAGTTGCATTAATGTTAGCGATTGAGAATGCGTGCTCTTTTAATCCTGTAATTCCGAATGTTTCTGATTCGAAACCAAGACCGATTACTAAGTAGTCATATTCTAACTCGCCGTCTTTTAAGATAATGCGTTTTTCAGCAGCTTTAATTTCTACTACTGTATCTTGTACAAAGTTCACTTTATTTGTATCAATAACGTCTTGAATATCTAGACAGATTTTTTCATCTTGTAATGTACCAGCTGCGCTCTCGTGTAACCAAGTCGCTTGGTAGTGATAGCTGTTGTTGTTTACTAACGTAATTTCAGCTTCATTTACAGATAATGCTTTTTGCAGACGAACAGTCGTAATCATCCCGCCATAACCTGCACCTAAAACTACGATTTTTGGAGTCTTCACCAAATCACAACCCTTTTCTTTATATAATAGTAATGAAAAATAATACCAAGTACTAAAAAATCTATTTGTCAAGAATGTGGAATTTATCACATTCTATATCATAACAAAACGCAGTCAAAAAATCGTACGAATTTTGTCATAGAAATTTAACATAATACTTCCCTATATTAGTCGGTTTTATTCCAGAATTCAAGCGTCTGGAGAATTATCAATATTTTAAAATAACATAGCGTTTTCAAGGGTTTTTCAGCCTTTTTTTCATGTATTTTCCTTTCTGTATATTTTATACAATGTAAAAAGCATCTATGCGAAAACTTACACACAATTCAGTCGTTTTCAGAAGTATTATGAACTCAAATATGCTATCATTTATTTGAAAGTGTCATCATTTGCAGGATTTTCGTGTACATATGAACAATATATGAAATCAATATCAAAATTCCATCTATAGGGGGAATGAAAGTGGCAGAAAATCAAAAAGTTTACGACATAACAATTATTGGTGGTGGTCCAACAGGACTATTCACAGCATTTTATGGTGGTATGAGACAAGCAAGTGTAAAAATTATTGAAAGCTTACCTCAGCTTGGAGGACAATTATCCGCACTCTACCCTGAAAAATACATTTATGATGTAGCCGGATTCCCGAAAGTGCGTGCACAAGAATTAGTTGATAACTTAAAAGAGCAAATGAAGAAATTTGATCCAACCGTTTGTTTAGAAGAAGCTGTTGATACGCTTGAGAAACAAGCTGACGGTATATTTAAACTTGTTACAAATAAGCAAACTCACTATTCTAAATCAGTAATTATTACTGCTGGCAATGGTGCTTTCCAACCACGCCGCTTAGAATTAGAGGGAACAGCAAAGTATGAAAAGAAAAACTTACATTATTTCGTTGATGATATGAATAAATTTGCTGGTAAGCGCGTCGTAGTATTTGGCGGCGGCGATTCAGCTGTTGATTGGACAATGATGTTAGAGCCAATCGCTGACAAAGTTACAATCGTTCATCGCCGTGATAAATTCCGTGCGCATGAACATAGCGTAGAAAGCTTAATGAACTCTCGTGCAGAAGTAAGCACACCATACGTTCCAGTAGAACTCATTGGTGATGACAAAATTGAACAAGTCGTTCTTCAGCATGTAAAAACGGAAGAAAAAATTATCATCGATGTTGATGATGTAATCGTAAACTACGGCTTCGTTTCTTCCCTTGGCCCAATTAAAAACTGGGGCTTAGATATACAAAAAAACAGCATTCTCGTGAACTCGAAAATGGAAACAAATATTCCTGGCATTTACGCTGCTGGTGACATTTGTACATATGAAGGAAAAGTAAAACTCATTGCTTGCGGCTTCGGTGAAGCACCAACAGCAGTAAACAATGCAAAAGCTTACTTCGATCCAAACGCAAAACTTCAACCGATGCATAGCTCTAGTATGTTTTAATATACAAAAATAAAGCTCCTTCCATGTATGGAAGGAGCTTTTCTTTATATATCAAAAACAAAAGCACAATGAATCCAATACAAGATCGAACTCATCGTGCTTTTCACCTAAAAAAGAATTATTGTTTTCTTCTTCTACCTAATATGAATAATACTCCGCCAACTAAGAATGAAATTCCCGCACCAACTGACATCATCAATGGAGATGCTGCCCCTGTTTTAGGTAATTCTCTTTCTACTTTTACTTGCGGCTCTTTAATTAATTTTTCCAATCTGACTTCTGGATTTTCTGGTTTCACCTCTGGTTCCTTCGGCTCTTTCGGATCCTCCGGTTTCACTTCCGGCTCTTTTGGATCTTCCGGTTTCACTTCTGGCTCTTTCGGATCCTCCGGTTTCACTTCTGGTTCTTTTGGATCTTCCGGTTTCACTTCTGGTTCTTTCGGATCCTCCGGTTTCACTTCTGGTTCTTTCGGATCTTCCGGTTTCACTTCTGGTTCTTTCGGATCCTCCGGTTTCACTTCTGGCTCTTTTGGATCTTCCGGTTTCACTTCTGGTTCTTTCGGATCTTCCGGTTTCACTTCCGGCTCTTTTGGATCTTCCGGTTTCACTTCTGGTTCTTTCGGATCTTCCGGTTTCACTTCTGGCTCTTTTGGATCTTCCGGTTTCACTTCTGGCTCTCTCGGATCTTCCGGTTTCACTTCTGGCTCTTTTGGATCTTCCGGTTTCACTTCTGGCTCTTTCGGATCTTCCGGTTTCACTTCTGGCTCTTTTGGATCTTCCGGTTTCACTTCTGGCTCTTTTGGATCTTCCGGTTTCACTTCTGGCTCTCTCGGATCTTCCGGTTTCACTTCTGGCTCTTTTGGATCTTCCGGTTTCACTTCCGGCTCTTTCGGCTTAATTGAGACTGTTGGTTCAAGCGGTTGATTTATTCCATCATCAACAATCGCTCTATTCACAATTTCTTCACCGGCTTTTTCTTTTACTTTCACTTTAAAAGTAATGTTTCTTTCTTTTGTATCTATAATATTTTCGTACTTTGCAGTTAGCTTTCCATTCTCTACTTTTACTTCTATTGCGTCTTTGGCTTTTACGCTATTTTTCACATACTCTAAGCCAGTTGGTAATTGATCCTCAATTTTCACCTCTGCTAGCTTTCCGTTTTCTACCGTATTTTTAAAGCTAATTCGGTATTCGACCTCTTCTCCTAGCTTCGGTTCTTTATTACTTACTTCTTTTTTTGCTTCAAGCATACCATCTTTATACTGCGGTGTTATTGAAACAATCGGTTCTTCTGGTTGGTTTATTGTATCTCCCACAATCGCCGTATTCACGATATCCTCACCAATTTTAACCGTTTCTTTTACCTTCGCCTTAAAAATAACACTACGTTCTTTTCTATCCATAATGTCTATATACGTAGCAGTCACTTTTCCAAACTCCATTTTTAACTCTACTGGATTTGGCTCGGCACCTTCAAATCTAAGGCTGTCTTGCACGTATTCTAAACCGGTTGGAATTTCATCTTCTACCTTAACCACGGCTATTTTTCCGTTTTCTACCGTATTTTTAAAGCTAATTCGATATTCTACTTCTTCTCCTAGCTTCGGTTCTTTGTTACTTACCGTCTTCGTTGCTTTTAACTTACCATCTTTATATTCTGGCTTTATTGTCGCTGTCGGTTCCGTAACTGGATGGTTCGGATCATCCACATGAATAATCGCTTTATTTGTTATTTCCCCTCCAACTTTTACTGTTTCTTTCACCTTCACTTTAAAGATGATACTTCTTTCTTTCGTATCCATAATATCTGAATACTTCACTATTACTTTTCCATTCTCTACTTTAAGCTCTGTTGGTGCAGGCTTGTCACCTACAGCTTCCAAACTATCTTGCACATATTCTAAACCGGCTGGAATCTCATCTTCAATTTTCACATCAACTAACTTCCCGCCATCCACTGTGCCGTTAAAAGTAATTCGATATTCGATTTCTTCTCCTAGTTTCGGTTCATGATTACTTACTTCTTTCCTTGCTTCTAGTTTCCCATCTTTATATTGCGGCGTAATTGGTATAAGTGGCTCAACTGGCGGAGTCTTCGGATTATTATCATCTACAATCGCCTTGTTTATAATTTCTTTTCCTACTTGTACCGTTTCTTGTACTCGCACTTTAAAGATGATGCTTCTTTTTTTCGTATCTGTAATTTCCGGATACTTTGCTGTTACTTTTCCATTCTCTACTTTAAGTTCCACTGGATTTGGTTCCGGCCCATCAGACTTTATACTATCTTGTACGTATTCTAAACCGGCTGGAATCTCATCTTCTACCTTCACCTCAGTTAGTTTTCCGTTTTCTACCGTATTTTCAAAGCTAATTCGATATTCTACTTCTTCTCCTAACTTCGGTTCATGATTACTTACTGTTTTTTCTGCTTGTAATGCACCATCTTTATATTGAGGCTGAATAGAGATATTCGGTTGCTCTGGTGGATTTTTTGTATCTTCCACAATCGCCTTGTTCACAATCTCTTCGCCTACTTTAGCTTTTTCTTTCACTTTCACTTTAAAGACGATACTTCTTTCTTTCATATCCGTAATTTCTGGATATTCTGCAAGAACGATTCCGTTTTTCACTTTCACATGCAACGGTTTCGGATTCTCTCCCTCGGCTCTTTCACTACCTTCCACAAACTCTAAGCCATTTGGTAATTCATCCTTAATCTTCACCTTCGCTACTTTTCCATGCTCTACTACGTTACGGAAAGTAATTCGATACTCTACTTCTTCTCCTAATTTTGGAGCTGGATTATTTACTGTTTTATCAGCTTTTAGTTTTCCATCCTTATACTCCGGCGTAATAATTGCTTCTGGTTTTTGCGGAGGGTTCTTCGGATTATCATCATCCACAATTGCCGTATTCACGATTTTCTTACCGACTTTTGCTACTTCCGTTACTTTCACTTTAAAGATAATACTACGCTCAGCTGTATCAGTGATATTCTCATACTTCGCTGTAATTTTCCCAGCTTCTTCTTTTAACTCTACTGGATTTGGTTCATTACCTTCTGATTTTAAACTATCCTTCACATACTCTAAACCAGTTGGTAATTGATCCTCAATTTTCACTTCTGCTAGTTTTCCGTTTTCTACCATATTTTTAAAACGAATTTGATACTCTACTTCTTCTCCTAGCTTTGGATCCTTTTTACTTACCTTTTTATCGGCTTTAACTTTACCGTCTTTATGCTGCGGTGTAATATCTACTTCTGGTCGCTCTGGTGGATTTTTTGTATCATCAACAATTGCTTTATTTACAATTGCTTTGTCCACTTCAACTGAATCTTTCACCTTCACTTTAAAGATAATACTTCTTTCTTTCGTGTCAGTAATATTTTCATACTTCGCGGTAACCTTACCAGCTTCTTCTTTCAACTCTACTGGCGCCCGCTCATCACCTTCTGCTTTTAGACTATCTTTCACATATTCTAAACCAGAAGGAATTTCATCTTCTATCTTCACCTCTGCCAGTTTTCCATCTTTCACCGTATTATGAAATGAAATGCGGTATTCAATTTCTTCCCCCAGCTTTGGATCTTTTTTACTTACCTTTTTATCAGCTTTAACTTTACCATCTTTATATTGAGGTGTAATTTTAGCTGTCGGTTCAATTATAGGGTGATTTGGATCATCCACATGAATAATCGCTTTATTTGTAATCCCCTTACCTATTGCAACTGAATCTTTCACCTTTACTTTAAAAGCAATACTTCTTTCTTTCGTATCAATAATCTCTGAATATGTTGCGATTACCTTGCCATTTTCTACTTTCAACTCTACTGGTTTCGGCTCGTCACCTTCCGCCTTTTCACTGCCTTGTACAAACTCTAAACCAGCTGGAATTTCATCTTCTATCTTCACCTCTGCTAGCTTTCCATCCTTCACCGTATTATTAAAAATAATTCGATATTCGATTTCCTCGCCTAGCTTCGGTTCGTGATTACTTACTTCTTTTCTTGCCTCAATTTTCCCATCTTTGTATTGCGGTGTAATCGGTACATAAGGCTTTTCTGGTACATTCTTTGTATCATCCACAATCGCCTCATTTACGATTTCTTCCCCCACTTTTACGCTTTCTTTTACCTTCGCTTTAAAGACAATGCTTCTTTCCTCTGTATCTGTAATTGCTGGATATTTTGCCATTACCTTATTATTTTTCACCTGTAGCTCTTCTGGTTTCGGTTTAGAACCTTCTGCCGTGATGCTTCCTTCTACATACTCTAAACCATTTGGTAACGTATCCTTTATATTTACCTCTACTAGTTTTCCGTTTTCTACTGTGTTTTTAAAACGAATTCGGTATTCTACTTCTTCTCCTAGTTTTGGTTTATGATTATTCGCCACTTTCTGAGCAACAACTTTACCGTCTTTATATTGCGGAGTAATTTCCACATAAGGTTCTTCTGGCTCATTTTTTGTATCTACTACGATTGCCTTATTGACAATTTCCTTACCTATTTCTGCCTCTTCTTTTACTTTCGCTTTAAAGACAATGCTTCTTTCTTTCGTATCCGTAATTTCTAGATACTTTGCCATTACGTTGCCGTTTTCCACTTTCAGTTCTACTGGATCCGGTTTAGAACCTTCTGCTTTTAAACTGTTCTCCACATACTCTAATCCAGCTGGAATTTCATCTTCTACTTTAACCTCTACTAGTTTTCCGTTTTCTACCGTATTTTTAAAACGAATTCGGTATTCTACTTCTTCTCCTAATTTCGGCTTCTTATTATTTACAAATTTCTCAGCTTTCAGCTTACCGTCTTTATATTCTGGGGTAATCGTTACCTCTGAGGTCGTTGGATTCTTCGTATCATCAACAACTACTTTATT
This sequence comes from Bacillus cereus group sp. MYBK139-1, assembly GCF_051916915.1. Taxonomy (NCBI): domain Bacteria; kingdom Bacillati; phylum Bacillota; class Bacilli; order Caryophanales; family Bacillaceae; genus Bacillus; species Bacillus cereus group sp. MYBK139-1. The sequence goes on from NZ_JBQAHO010000004.1 coordinate 34,824, forward strand.
AACAATACCTTCCCCAACTTTGAAGTCTTCTTTTACTTTCGCTTTAAAGATGATACTTCTTTCTTCTCTATCCGTAATCTCTGGATATTTGGCAATTACTTTTCCATCTTTCACTTGCAACTCTACCGGCTCTGGCTTAGCTCCTTCTGCTTTCACACTGTCTTTCACATACTCTAATCCATTCGGTAAATTATCTTCTATTTTCACCTCTGCTAGTTTTCCGTTTTCTACCGTGTTTTTAAAGCTAATTCGGTATTCTACTTCTTCTCCTAACTTCGGTGATGAATTATTTACTACTTTTTTTGCTTCAACTTTTCCATCTTTATGCTGCGGAGTAATTTCTGCCGTCGATGTTTCTGGCTCATTTTTCGTATCATCAATAATTGCTTTATTGACGATTTTTTCACCGATTTTCACTTCAGCTTTTACTTTCACTTTAAAGATGATACTTCTTTCTTCTCTATCCGTAATTGCTGGATATTTGGCCATTATCTTACCGTTTTCAAATTTCAGTTCTACTGAATCTGTTCCGGCACCTTCTGCTTTCAAACTGTTTTCTACATACTCTAAACCTTCTGGTAACGTATCTTCTATTTTTACCTCTGCTAGTTTTCCGTTTTCCACCGTATTTTTAAAGCTAATTCGATATTCTACTTCTTCTCCTAACTTAGGTAATAGATTATTTACTACTTTTTTCGCTTCAAGTTTTCCATCTTTATGCTGCGGAATAATTTCTGCTTTCGGTGTCTCTGGTGGATGTTTCGTATCACTCACAATTGCTTCATTAACAATTGTATCGCTCACGTTACCTTTTACTTTCACTTTAAAGGTAATACTTCTCTCTTTTGTATCCGTAATCTCTGGATACTTCGCCATTACCTTACCGTTTTCAAATTTCAATTCCACCGGATCCGGCTTAGAACCTTCCGCTTGTAAACTACCTTTCACGTACTCTAATCCATTTGGTAAATCATCTTTTATTTTTACCTCTGCTAGCTTTCCGTGCTCTACCGTATTCTTAAAGCTTATTCGGTATTCTACTTCTTCTTCTAACTTCGGTGATACATTATTTACTGTCTTTTTCGCTTCAAGTTTTCCATCTTTATACTGAGGAATAATTTCCGCTGTCGGATTAACTGGCTTGTTTTGCGAATCATTAATAGTTGCTTTATTGACGATTTTCTCACCGACTTTTACTTCTTCTTTTACCTTTACTTTAAAAGTAATACTTCTTTCTTCTGTATCCGTAATTGCTGGATACTTTGCCATTACCTTACCATTTTCCACTTTCAACTCTACTGGATTTGGTCCGGCACCTTCTGCTTTCAAACTATTTTCTACATACTCTAAACCTTCTGGTAACGTATCTTCTATTTTCACCTCTGCTAGTTTTCCGTTCTTTACCGTATTTTTAAAGCTAATTCGGTATTCTACTTCTTCTCCTAACTTCGGCGTTTCATTATTTACGCTTTTCTTCGCTTTAATTTTTCCATCTTTATGTAATGGCGTAATTTTTGCTTCTGGCTCTTTCAAATCTTTCATATCATCAATAATTGCCTTATTGACAATCTCCTTACCTACTTCCGCTTCTTCTTTCACCTTTACTTTAAAGACGATACTTCTTTCTTTCGTATCCGTAATATTTTCGTATTCAGCGATAACTTTTCCATCTTTCACATGTAACTTTACTGGAGTCGGTTTATCGCCTTCTGCCTTTTCACTATCTTTTACATACTCTAAACCGTTAGGAATTGTATCCTCTATTTTTACCTTTTCTAGTCTTCCGTTTTCTACCGTATTCTTAAAGCTAATTCGGTATTCCACTTCTTCTCCTAGTTTTGGTGATGGATTATCTACTACCTTAGCCGCATCAATGATCCCATCTTTATATTGCGGAGTAATTCTTTCTTCCGGCTCAATTGGTTGATGTTTCGTATCATCAACAATTGCTTTATTCACAATTTCTTTACCTACTTCTGCCTCTTCTTTCACCTTTACTTTAAAGACGATACTTCTTTCTTTCGTATCCGTAATATCGATATACTTAGCTTTAACTACTCCATTTTCAACAGCTAATTCTACTGGTTCAGGTGCTTCCCCTTCAGCCTTGATGCTATTTTCTACATATTCAAGACCTTTTGGAATTGTATCTTCCACTCGCACCTCTTCTAGTTTTCCGTTCTCTACCATATTATGAAAACTAATGCGGTACTCAATTTCTTCTTCTAGCTTTGGTTTCTTATTATTAACTACCTTTGTAGCGGCAATTTCCCCTTTTTTACTTTGCGGTGTAATAACAACTTTTGATTCAACAGGCTCATTTTTCGGATCTTTTGCAATTGCTTTATTTACAATTGCCTCCCCTACTTTTGCCGAATCTTTTACTTTCACTTTAAAAACAATACTTCTTTTTTCTGTATCCGTAATTTCTGGATACTTTGCAATTACTTTACCATCTTCCATTTTTAGCTCTACTGGCTCTGGTTTGATGCCTTCAGCTTTCAAACTATCTTTTACGTATTCAACATCTTTAGGTAATGTATCTTCTACCAGTACATTTTCTAGTTTTCCGTTTTCTACCGTATTATGAAATGTAATGCGGTACTCCACTTCTTCTCCTAGTTTTGGTGTTTGATTCGTTACACTTTTGTCTACATCCACTTTACCGTATTTATAATCCGGCGTAATCTTTTCTTCTGGATGCTCCGACTGAACATTCGGATTGCTCACAATTGCTTTATTAACAATTGTTTCTCCTACTTTTGCTTCTTCTTTTACTTTCACTTTAAAAGTAATGCTTCGCTCTTTCGTATCCGTAATCTCTGGATATTTTGCGATTACCTTACCACTTTCTACTTTTAACTCTACTGGACTTGGTCCAGCACCTTCAGCTCTCTCACTACCTGGAACAAATTCTAAGTTAGCTGGAATTTCATCTTCTATTGTAACTGCCTCTAGTTTTCCATTTTCCACCGTATTTTTGAAGCTAATTTCATATTCAACTTCTTCTCCTAGCTTCGGCTTCTTATTTGTTGCTTTTTTCTTTGCATCAATTTTACCGGCCTTATACTGTGGTGTAATCTTTTCTTCTAGATTCTTTGGTGGATTTGTTTTATCACTAACAATTGCTTTGTTAACAATTTCTTCACCAATTTTTGCAGTTTCTTTTACCTTTGTTTTAAAGACGATGCTTCTTTCTTCCATATCCGTAATTGCTGGATACTTTGCAATGATTTTTCCTTTTTCAAATTTCAGTTCTATCGGCTCTGGTTGTATACCTTCAGCTTTCAAACTACCTTTTACAAATTCAAGACTACTCGGTAATTCGTCTTCAATCGTCAATACATCTAGACGTCCATCTTTGATAATGTTTTTAAAACTAATACGATACTCTACCTCGTCACCTACAATCGGTGTTTTATTAGAAGCCACTTTTGTCGCTTCTATTTCTCCATGAATCTCTTTTGGAATCGTAACCGTAACATTTGCATCGTCTTCACTCTCATACTTTATCTCGGCACTATCTTGTCCCTTTACAGCAACAACATTTTTTACTTTTGTATCTGATTGTATAGACTCTTTCACTTTCGCCTTAAATGTAATAACGGCACTTTCACCAGGCTGTAAAACGCCACCGTCTTTAGCATCTGCCCCTTCACCAATACGAAAATCAATTTGATTATTTACAAACTCTGCTTCATCATCGTTCGCATCATCAGTTTTTTGCCCTTTATTACTACCAGTAACATATTGAATGGACCCCGGGACGTACTCTAAGTGATCATCTAATTTATCAAAGCCTTTTACATTAGATACCGGCGCTTGATTGTTCTTCGTATCATTTTTCACTTCAATTTGGTACGTAATCTCTTCGCCAGCTTTAACTTCCTTAATTTCTTTTCCGGCGCTATCTAACGCCTTTTTATCAACTTGTAAGTTTGGTGCATTATGCTCTGTGACGAATGTGGTATTGTTTAGTACGTAAATATCACCGCCACCACCGTATGCTCTAAAACGCAGCTTTCCTTCTTTTAGATCATTTTTCACTTGTTTTGGACCTTCAAGATGATACGTATGAATATCAGTACTAAATGAATTTGTCCAATCTGGGTTATATCCCGGATATTTTTTTGTAACAAACTCGTTAGTACCATCCACTTGTACTTCTGTCATAGACGAGTCATTAACATCATTATCTTTACCGTTAATATTTTTTAACTTTTGATATCCTAATCCAAAGTCATATTCTCCATAATCATAGGCATATCCATCATTATCAGCAGGATCTCCTTGTGACGAGAAATAACTAAATTTCGCCTTAAAAGCCCCTTCTTTCGGTGTGTTTATTTTATTAACATTAATATCTGCCCAAGCTGTACTTTTTTGAGAAACTAAACCTTCCCAAACTTTCATATCTTTTACGGTTTCTTTATAGTTTTCATAGACTAATATAAGATTCCAGTTGCCCCAGTAGTAGCCACTACCCTTTTCATATTTAATTTGTGGTACATTCGCAACTGTCACCGTTTGAGAAATGCCTTGTTTTGCAATTACATTCGTCACATCAGCATATGCAACATATCCTGCACCACTGCTGTAGTGATTTGCAATATACGGTAAATAGTCTGCTTTTCGTATACTATCGGCACTTATTTCAGCGTATTGCTTATTTCCCATTTTCATTTTAACGGGCTGTCTTACATCTTCATCGCTAACTCTATAATCTGGCCTTGCATCACCTGGAGTCCCCATAGCTGCTGTCCAAAATAAATACGCCTTTTTCACTTTACTTCCAGCAGGGATGTTAGGAAAAGCACCTGTTGATGAATTAAATGTAGTATCATCATTATCAACATCTACAGCTTGTTTATTTATTTTTCCGCCCACACTTTGCCTAGTATAATGATTATCTGTTAACCCAAGTGTCACATTACCAGTCTGTACTAAATTACCAGCAGTAATTACAGAATACAGTGGATCTCCAAACCCTTGCTTATCTCCTACTTGGATTTTAACCTTTGAAGCATTCTCTGATGCAGTTTGTACTTCTGTACCATTCTGCTTTTCTGCCTCTTTTTCTAGCTGCTTCTCATCTTCAGCTACTGGTTGTTTTGGCAGTTCTGTTTTTGATGCAGATTTATTTTTATCCTCTACAGATACTTTTAGCTTTTCATCAACTTTTTTAATTGTATTACCAGCTGATGGATCGACTTCTTTCTTACTACTGTCAGCCTCATCATCGGCATTAGCTTCAACCTTGTCTTCAGAAGGAATCCCTTCAACATCTACAGACATGTTCCCTATTTGTACTTGATCTTTTTGCACGCTAATCTTTTGTTTGTATTCTTTATTAAAATGCTGCGTGCGACTAGCTTTTATTAACACCGTTATTTTTTTATGTGATTTTAAATCTTGAATTTTAAGATTTGAAGAAAGAAGCTTTCCTCCCTTATCTTTTTCTTCAATATAGTAATCATTTACCTTATTTTCAGGTAACTTCTCTCCGTTTACTTTCACAGATTGTGAAAGAAACGTAATTTCATTTTCATTACTTTGTTTAAGTACCAATTCTTGAATTGGTGTATCTCCCGTATTTTCAATCGTATATTGAAATACGTGCTCCCTCTCAGCCACTTCTCCCTTATATATTTCAGCATTTACTTGCTTTGCCTTAATTCTCACATCATTTCCTTGTAACTCATCCCAGTTCTTCTTATTTATCTCTGTAGCAAAAGCACTAGGTGAAGGCAATATGATGGATAGGAGAAGCGCGATTATTGTTACGACATTAAAACACTTCAACGATTTCTTCATATTTTTTACCTTTCTCCTTTCTATATATTTGCTATCCGTCTACTTATAGACAAAAACATAACAATATATATCCACTCGCAACAATCCGTCCTATGAAGATTTCTCATTGAAACCTTTATTTCAACAATGCAAATCTTATAGAATATTACTATTTTAATTTATCAAAAATAGCATATATATCGGATACTTATACAAACCTTTACTACTTTTTAATATAGTAAAAAGCATCTAATTGTATAGATTTATATAACAGTTAAAGGATACATAAAAATCTTAACATACTCCCTAATCTATTTATACAAGCAATAGGGAATTTACCATTTTTTACTTATTTCAGTTTGTTATTTATCATTAAAATTTTCGAAAAACAGTAACCGTTATATGTAAAAATATGTTATATTTTTAACATAAGAACAAACGTTCTCGTTTTGGAGGAGGAATTTTTTATGATAAACGAACCAATTATAGTAAAAAAAGAAGCTTTCCAAGCAATAGGCATTTCGATTACGACGACCAACGAAAAAGAGGCATCTACTGAAGGAAAAATTCCTGGTCTTTGGAACCGCTACTTCCAAGAACAACTCATGCATCACATCCCAAATCAACAAACGAAAGAAACATTCGCTTTCTACTCAAACTACAAATCAGACGAAACTGGTACATATCAATTCACAATCGGTATGCCCGTTTCTTCATTAGAAGACGTTCCTGAAAATATGACAACTTTAACAATACCTGCCGCTACGTATGCGGTATTTACAACAAGAAAAGGACCAATTGCTGAAGTCGTTTGCGAAGCTTGGGAATATATTTGGAAATGGTCAAAAGAAAACAAACGTGCTTTCACAATAGACTTCGAGCTATACGATGAAAAAGCAACAGATCCAAACAACGCACAATTGGATATTTATATTGCATTAGCCTAAACGACAAAAGAGAAGATACCATTTGGTATCTTCTCTTTTGTCGTTAAATAGCCACTGTGCAAATCCAACATAATTGTCTACAATGAGAAAGTGCAGTATAGAAATATTAGAAACTGTATAAAGTGATTGTTAACAAGTTTTTTAGTTTAAATTTGTCGCATAGAAAGGAAGCAATATGGAGGAACTACAACAAAATAAATCTGCTTTAGAAGGAAGCGGAAAACCGTTATTAAAAAATACGAATTTCCTTTTTCTTTGGGCAGCTACTCTTTTTTCAAGTTTCGCTTTAGCCTTTTTTACTTTTTCACAAACGTGGTACATAGCAAAAACATTAAACCTTGAAGCATCACTCGGTGTTGTTTTCGTAGCTCTTAGTGTTCCAAGGCTTATTTTTATGATTATCGGCGGCGCTGTAGCTGATAAATTCCCGAAAAAAAACATTATGTTTTATTCTAATATTGTTCGTGCTATTCTTGTCGCAACCATCCTTACATGGTTTATCGTAGGTGATGTAACACTATATACATTTGCTTTATTCGCTTTATTCTTCGGGCTTGCTGATGCTTTTTTCTGGTCAGCTGATGGATCTATCTTGCCTGAACTTGTCGAAAAAAGCCGTTTAACACAAGCAAACTCACTTACACAAATGACAAACCAAGCATCGGTCATCTTAGGCCCTGTACTTGGCGGCATTCTTATCAAATTTACGAACTATGAAACGATTTTCTCGATTACAATTTTATTACTCATTGTCGCAGCCATACTCGTTCAAAAAATACAATTTACGATGCCAGAGCAGCAAAATACAGACAAAGGCATGTTCACTTCTATTAAAGAAGGAATTTTATATGTAAAGGAATCGCCATTTCTTTCAACTTTCCTTATTTGTAGCGCCTTTCTAAACTTATTTTTAATCGGTCCGATGCAAGTCGGTTTCCCGCTTTTCATTAAAAATGTTCTGCACGGTGACTCACTTCAGTTTAGTTACTTAGAAGCATCTGTAGGAGGCGGAATGGCGATAGGCGCTGTCATTGTCGGTTTAAAGAATATTAATCGTAGACGCGGTCTATTTTGCATTATCATGATGCTACTGTCTGGTGTCTTCTTCTTATCCATCAACTTTAGCACTGTACTATGGCAAGCATTATTAGCTGGCATGTTTTACGGTATTACAATCGCAATGGCTATCGTTCCACTGATGGCGATGATTCAATCGACAGTAAAAGAAGAAATGATGGGGCGCGTAATGAGTTTGCTTATGCTATCATCAATGGGCTTTATCCCGCTTTCTTATGCATTCACATCCATCGCGCTTGCAATTGGAATTCCAATCGTAACCGTTATGAAAAGTGGTGCAATCGCCGTTATCGTCTTCGTACTATTTGTAGCGATTCGTGTTCCAGTTGTAAGAAAGTTTGATTAACTACTTGGAGTCATGCGTTATACGCATGGCTCCTTTTTAAACGGATCAAATAACGGTATCCCCTTACTTCTTCTCAGTGCTGCTCCCCATTCTAATCCAACTTCTAAAAATAAATCCCGCACTGTACTATATAAAAGAGCCTTCACATTTTTACGGATTTCTCCGTACTTATACGCTCTCACAACGCTTTTCACGCGCCAAATGAAATTTCCATACACTTCTTCATCAGCTAATATTTGCTCCAGTAAAACACCTTGCTCTAGTAACCCACTCTTTTTATATGCAAGTTCCACCTTACTCCAAAATATATTGATCTTCTTCGGATTACTCGTCATCGGTAGAAGTGCATATATAAAAGGCTTCGGTATATCATGACGGCAATACGTCTCATCAAGTTCGTACGTTCCTTTTCTATTCTCTTTTATTTGTGGAAAGTTTTTAAAAAGAATTGTTTCCCCCTCATTTTTTTGCTCATTTTTACTACAGCCAGCTGCATCATTCTCACTTTCACATGCGGACATTCTCATACGGTCATCCATGCGGTCAATTGCAGATGTAAGAAAAACATATAAGTTCGCACTATATCCGCCTCGCCTATGTCTTTCTTTTGTTGCAACACGCTTTATAATTCCTAATTCCTCTAACTTTGCAATGGAGCGACGTACTGTACGAATACTTTTTCCAACATTTATAGCAATTGTCTCCATTAACGGACAAGCAACTCCCACTGTTTTCTGTTTCTCATTCACCGCGTACTTTCCTAAAAAATGAATAATGGTAGCATCCGTTTTATTTAATTGAAATCGATAATGTTTCAAAACTTGTTTTTGATATGTATTAAACTCTTCTTTACTTCGAAATTCACTATATGGTTTCATTAAGTTATATAAGCTTCCCATTTTTATCACCTCATTTATAAGTAAGAGGCAGGAAGGGAATTTGGCGTGCTATTTAATATTTTTTTAGTGGAGATGAAAATATGATCGTAATTAGCGCTTGTTTAGGTGGTATCGCTTGTCGGTATGATGGAAATGACAATCTCGTTTCAAAAATAGGGGATTTGCTGCAACAAGAAGATACAGTCCTCATTTGTCCTGAAGTATTAGGAGGATTACCAACGCCTCGTCCTTCGGCTGAGATTATCGGCGGGAATGGCGATGACGTTTTGGATGGAAAAGCAAAAGTGATGACAAAAGACGGTGAAGATGTCACGGAATCTTTCGTGAGTGGCGCTTATAAAGCGCTAGAACAAATTAAAAATTTACAACCAGAATATATTATTTTGAAAGAACGTAGTCCATCTTGTGGTAGTTCTACAATTTACACTGGAGAATTTAACGGGAATAAACAAACTGGTTACGGGGTAACAACTGCTTTATTCAAAAGACATGGATTGAAAGTCATTTCAGAAGAGGATTTTGAGAATATAAAAAGGAATTGACCCTGTTCGTCAATTCCTCTTTTCTTTCTTATTTCACGCCTAGTTTTTCTTTCACTTTCGCAGGAAGCTCGTCTTTCTTTACTTCTTCCCAAGCTGATACACCTTTTTTATCTGAGTGATATACGCGTAAGAATGCTTCTTTACGAAGATTTTTTTGTGCAGTAAATTCTAATTCTTTTTCTTTACCTTCTTTATCAAATCCAGTTAATTTATATTGGTAATCTTTATATGGTTCACCATTATCAGATTTACCATTATACTCTTTTCCATCTACTGTAATTTGAACGTAGTACTCATCTTTACCCATACGATTTAAATCACAGCCAACTAAAAGACTCGCAAATACAACTAAAATACTAAAAAGTGCAATATATCTTTTCATTTCCTTCACCTCATGTGTTTTTCTTATATTGTTATCTTAAAGCCCAGAGCTTAAAGAAGAAATTCAAAAACATGACATGAACATTACACTTTTGTAAGATAGTAATTATTTCTTCACTTTAGAAACCGTCATCCCGTCACCAATTGGAATAAGTACAGATTCTAAATTCGGATGAGCTGCTACTACTTCATTAAACTTCTTCATAACTTCTGTATAACGTTTTTGTTTCGCACCTTCATCAGCTACACTACCACCAGCTAGAACATTATCTGTAACAATTAAAGCACCTGGCTTAGCAAGCTTAATGCAGTACGTTAAGTAATTTTCATAATTCTCCTTATCGGCATCGATAAAGAAAAAATCAAATCGCTTATTACCTGTAGCTAATATTTCAAGACTTTGTAAGGCAGCACCAGTCATATATAACACTTGTTTTCCGAATCCCGCTTTATGTAGATTGCTATGTGCTACCTTTGCATATTTTTCTTCTAGTTCCAGTGAAGTTAACGTCCCCCCTTCTCCAAAACCTTTCGCAAGACAAATTCCGCTATACCCACCTAATGCACCTATTTCTAAAATATCTTTCGCTCCAGAAATAGAAACTAACATCGTCAAAAGTTTACCAGAAGAAGGCGATACCGATATGGGCGGCATTTCGTTTTCTTTTATGGAAGCAATCACTTCATCCAAAATTGTATCTTGACTACAAAATACGGAATCAATATAACGATTAATTTGTTTCATCAGATGCAGTCCCTTTCTCTAAATCTGCCTTCTCATCTAACATAGGCACTTCTTCTGTTTCACTCTCATGTATTTCAAATAGTTGTGTAAATTCATTAATAACCATATCAATTGCCTTTAATTCCCCAATTAAAATTTGCTGAATAGACTGGAATTCTGGCTCACTTAACTGTTGTTTAATTGTCGCTCGTTTCAAATTCATCATTTCTAAAAAAGCAATTGCTCTCCCGCGTCGAAATGTTTTCGGTCCGCGATGATGCGCTCCATCTCTCCCTTTATGACGCTCACCACGGTGGTGTCCTTCTTTCATGAACTTATCTTTTCTCATTTCAAATCCCCCTTTGTATACAAATGTATACATTTATTTTATCAATCACAAGTGTATACGTTTGTATACATAATGTCAAAAGAAAAAGCCTTAAGGGAGATGAATTTTATCATTCATCTCCCTTAAGGCTTTTTCTCCGCTATCTCTTTACTACCAATTTTTTATGTACCGATTACCGCCAATAACGTCTTTCACGCCAGTTTCGCCACTTATCATGGGCTTTATCACGTAATTTCCTTATACCGTTTATTACACCTTCTATTATGCATTCTATTATAATATCTATCACAATGTATCTTATAAATCTAAGAATAGGACCTATAGTGTACTTCAATATAAATTCAAAAATATTTTCCAGCATATATCCTCTCTTTCTGCCCTTCAATTATAACTGGAAAACAGAGAACTTGAAGCTCAAATAAATGATAAAGAAATTAGAAGTCACTAGATGAAAAAGGATTTCTAAGTGATGAATGGAATATATATTTATTGTTTTCTGGCTTTTGAGAGGAGAAATAATATGAATCCCATTTTGTTAGATGTTCCGTTACAAATAGAAACAGATAGACTCATCCTTCGGGCACCACTTCAAGCTGGTGAAGGGAATGTAGTACATGAAGCTATTAAAGATTCAATTCTTGAATTAAAGCCATGGTTGTCTTTATTCCAGTCAATTCCTACGGTTGAAGAAACGGAAATTCTCCTGAGAAATGCGCATTTAGATTTTTTGAAAAGAGAAAGCTTTCGCTATCTTATCTACCATAAGGAGACGAATGATTTTGTTGGAACGGCTAGCCTTCACCGAATTAATTGGAATGTTTCTAAATGTGAAATTGGGTACTGGGTTAACACGCAATTTAGTGGCAGTGGCTATATGACCGAAACAGTAAGTACGTTAATAAACCTTGGATTTCAGTTATTCAACTTTAGAAGGATCGAAATACGATGTGAATCTCATAACACGAAAAGTCGTGCGATTCCTGAAAAACTAGGCTTTGAGCTTGAAGGGATATTACGTAATGAAGATCTTTCAGCTGACGGCAAGCAACTAACTGATACTTGCATTTATGCAAAGATAAAGTAAAACTTTAATGAGCCATTACCAATTGGACTTTTACGCCAAAAGAAAAGACCTTTTTAACGATTATTTTATTCCATCGCTAAAAAGGTCTTTTTCTATTCCTGCTAAAAACTTAGCACTCTTCTGGCTTACCAGCATTCGTCGCTGTACGGAAAGATGATCCACATCCGCATGATGCGATTGCGTTTGGATTGTCAATTGTGAATCCGCCGCCAAGCATAGATTGTTTATAATCAATTTTTACTCCTTTAACAATTGGAGCACTCTCTTTATCGATAACAAATTCAACACCGAAAAACTCAAGAACTGTGTCGTCTTCTTTTGGTTCTACTTCAAATCCTAAGCCGTAAGAAAGACCACTACATCCGCCGCCGTGTACAGCAAGGCGCACGTACTTCTCTCCATCTTCAGCATCTTTTAACATATCTTTAATTTGAAAAGCTGCTTGTTCTGTAACTTCAATCATGAAATACACCATCCTTTCTGTTCTCATTCTATTATACATCTTTACGCTTCTATCTTGTACTCATACACTCCGCGGCAAATTACTTCCGCTGGTCCTTTCATTAACACATTGCCTTCTTCTGTCCATGCAATCATTAAATCGCCGCCAGCCAAATGAACTGTAATTTCCTTACCACGTTCCATCTTTCCATTTAAAATAGAGGCTACAACTGCAGCACACGCCCCTGTTCCGCAAGCTTGTGTTACACCAGATCCACGTTCCCAAACGCGGAAGTTCATCTCTTCCTCATTTAAGATTTCGATGAATTCAACATTTACTCGTTCCGGAAACATTTCATGTGTCTCAAGGACTGGACCAAGCGTTGTAAGAGGTGCTTGTTCTACATCATCAACAAAAATAACTGCATGCGGATTCCCCATTGAAACAGCTGTAAATGCATAACGATGATTATTGTATAAGAAGTTTTCACGAATAAATGGTGTTTCACCTTCACCAAGCATCGGTATTTCTGCACGTGTTAAACGAGGTGCTCCCATGTCGATTTTCGCTAATGTAACTTTCCCTTCTTCTACCGTTACTTCCGCCGTTACAATGCCAGCTAACGTTTCAATTGTGAAAACTGTATCTTCTACTAGTTTATGCTCATACGCATATTTCGCTACGCAGCGTAAACCGTTACCACAGCTCTTTCCTTCTGATCCATCATTATTAAACATGCGCATTTTCACCGGCGCTACGTCAGATGGACAAATTAAAATCATTCCATCTGCTCCAATACCAGTATTAATATTTGAAACCTTTTCCGCCACAAGAGCTAAATCTTCTTCCGGAATTTGTTCTTCAAACATATTTACATATATATAACTATTGCCAAGACCATGCATTTTTGTAAAAGAAAATTGGCTCATTTGTATTCACTCCAAAAATAATTTGTTATTTCAAGTATAAAATGCACGCTTTTAGAACACAATATGAATGTCCCCCGTTTCTAATATTTGACAACATTTGGCGATGAGCCAATCTTGCGCAAATTGTGTAAGAAAAAGCCCTTCTAAAAGGGCCTTTTTTTATTTATATACAATATTATCCCCCTGTGAAAGAAGATTTTATCTCATAAGAAAAATAAAAAGGTGCTGCCGATTGCAACACCTTAAAACATTGGATTTTCATCCAAATACTCATATACATTATTAACAAGTTCTTCTACTGTAGCACCTTGTACTACTTCACCATTTACAAGTGCAAACGGTCCTTCAAAACAAATGCCACAATATCCTAAACAACCATACTCCATTACATCTAAATTCGGATCTTTTTCTAATTTCTCTAAAGCTGCTTGTGAACCACTTGCAAGGTTACCTACACAAAATTCAATTAATGGTTTAATCAAAATTCTCCCCCCTGTACTACAAAACAAATTACTTTCTGACTTCATCTATAAGAAAAAAACTAAGCTGTTTCTTGTTGTTTTCATTACACCTTCTAAACTATTTAGTTACTTCATTATTTCACTTCAAAATAGATGATTCCTTCTATATAACATGCTACTTGCGATGAAATGGTAACTAAATAAGAAAAACAGTTTACTCTACTTTTCTTCTTATTGTACAACAGAGTATTCATTCATGCATTGTTATTTGTTCACAAATTCGATATAATTTGATTGAGTAAAGTCAAAATATTTTATTAATATAAAATTTTATGATTAGGGGATATTTCAACAGAAAAGGGGTAATCCATCATGAAACACCTCGTAATATTAGGTGGCGGCTACGGTGGAATGAGAATTCTGCAGCGGCTACTTCCAAGCAACCAACTTCCAGATGATGTACAAGTGACATTAATCGACAAAGTACCATATCATTGCTTCAAAACTGAATATTATGCATTAGTTGCGGGTACTATTTCAGAAACGCATATTCGTATACCGTTTCCTGAACACCCACGCCTCAATATTCAATACGGCACAGTAACAAATATTGATCTCGAAGAAAAAGCTGTTCATCTCGATGGCGGCGAAGCGCTCCAATATGATGATTTAATTATTGGACTTGGCTGTGAGGATAAATACCATAACGTTCCTGGGGCGAAGGAATATACACATAGCCTACAATCGATTGAACAAACACGTAAGACATATGAACAATTAAATAGTCTAGAACCAAATGCAACAGTAGCTGTCGTTGGCGCTGGATTAAGTGGCGTTGAAGTTGCAAGTGAACTTCGCGAGAGTCGTTCTGATTTAAAAATCTACTTATTTGATCGAAAAGATAGAATTCTATTCCCATATCCAGAGAAATTAAGTAGATATGTAGAAGAATGGTTCGTAAAACATAAAGTTACTATCATACGAAACTCTAACATTACAAAAGTAGAGCCAAATATTGTGTACAACCACGATGAACCACTTGAATGTGATGCAATCGTCTGGACAGCTGGTATTCAAGCCAATGAAGTTGTTCGAAACCTTCCAGTTGAACAAGATGGTAGCGGACGGGTTGTTTTAACAAAATATCACAATATTCCAAATAACGAGCACGTATATGTTGTAGGAGATTGTGCAGCACTTCCACACGCACCATCTGCACAACTTGCTGAAGGACAAGGAGAACAAATTGTCCAAATATTATTAAAACGTTGGAATAATGAACCACTTCCTGACGAACTACCTGTCATTAAATTAAAAGGTGTTCTCGGCTCTCTTGGTAAGAAGCATGGCTTTGGTTTGCTAGCAAACCAACCATTAATGGGACGTGTACCAAGGTTACTAAAATCCGGTATCCTCTGGATGTACAAATATCATAACGGTTAATACTTTACAGGCTGTCTCCTAAGTAGGCAGCCTCTCTTATTCGTTAAAATATAATTATCAGACACATCTTTCTCAATATGAATCATGATTTATTTTTCATTTTTATATTAAAAACTACCAATAAACAGTGTATGCTATTTATAAGTTGTTTTATTTCCTTTAAGGCCGAATTCATTCGGTCTTATTTTTTGTGTTGTAAATACTTTTACAGGAGGCATTCCATTTCACTTATGAACGTAACGAAACTAAACGATCGAATAGAAGCGAAGAAGAAAGAGTTGATTCATCTCGTTGAACAATATGGATTCACTCATCATAAAGTAATTTCTTTCAGCCAAGAATTAGATCGTTTACTTAACTTATTAATAGAAATCAAGACGAAGAAAAAACGTTGCTCTTTATAACCGTTACCTTCTCTTTTTTGATACGATAGAACTAGAATCAGAAAGGAGCCATCTATGTTTATATTAAAAGACGTTACATATAAAGATATACTGCACATTCCTTATTTACAGATTCAAAAAGAAAAAATCACATGTATAATCGGTGAGAGTGGGAGCGGAAAAAGCACACTGCTCCGTATGTTAAATGACTTACAATCTCCAACATCTGGAACAATTGAATATAACGGAAAATTAATTTCTGACTATCCCCCTATTCAATTACGACGTGACGTAGTCATGCTTGGGCAAACGCCACCTATTTTCGATGGAACCATTAAAGACAATCTATTAATGGGACTTCGTCTTTCTGAAAAAAACTTTCCAAATGATGATATTTTGCAAAGCGTATTAAAGATTGTTAGCTTAGAAAAAAATTTAGAAGACAACGCTAATTCATTATCAGGCGGGGAAAAACAACGACTTGCTTTTGCACGTATCGTACTTATGGATCCACCTGTTTATTTATTAGATGAACCAACTTCGGCGCTGGATAGCGATACAGAACGACGCGTTATGAAACAATTCACTACGCTAGCAAGAGAAACGAACAAAACAGTTATCTTTATCACACACTCGCAACAACTTCCAGAAGAAATTGCAGACGATATTATTGAGATTAGTAAAGCAAACGGTGCAACTAGAAAGGAAGTGCTCTCAGTTGAAGGGCGTGATTGAACTCCAAATTTGGCAACTTGCCGCTGCATATATTTTCATTCTTATTTTAATCGGGCTCGTGAAATTAAAAGGGATACCTCGCGAAAAACAAATCGCGCTCGCAACGTTCCGTATGACGATTCAGCTCGTACTCGTTGCCTATGTCCTTACATACGTATTTGAAAATAGTAATCCATTTTATACAATTGCTCTTATTACTTCTATTACTACCTTTGCAATTTTTAATATTTATAAACGAGTTAATATCCCAATGTCTAAAGAATTAAAACGAGTAGCCGCCCTTTCCATGGTAGCCGGATCAATTGGGCCACTTCTACTATTTATCTTTGTTATTATCGGACACGATCCGTGGTATGCACCGCAATATATTGTTCCGATTACCGGAATGTTAGTTGGGAATGCGATGACAGGTGTTTCTCTCGGTGCAAATACGTTCTTAAACAATATGAAATCGCAAAGAGGTCAAATCGAGGGGGCACTTATGCTCGGTGCCACACCGAAAGAAGCCGCTGCTCCGCTCATACGCGACGCTTTTGACTCCGCTATTTTACCAACAATCAATTCTATGGTCGGAATGGGAATTATAAGCTTACCGGGCATGATGACCGGTCAAATCTTATCTGGTGTATCACCATTTACAGCCATTCAATATCAAATCGCAATTATACTCGGTATTTCAGGAAGTACCGCTTTTGCTGTTATTATCTTCTTACAGCTTGGATATAAAACTTTCTTTAATAAGCGATGTCAGTTGAAGGAGATTGACTATGGCGGACGGTAATCTGGCTTTTTGCTCGGTAAATGATGCACATTTCTCGGTGAGTGAAATTATATCGACGATTTTTCGAATATATCTATCATAACTCAAAATATATCAACGATTTTTGAAATATATCGACGATTCGACAAGGAATATCGACTTACCGACAAAAAATGACATAATAAAAAGAGGAGGCCTATACGCCTCCTCTTTTTATTTACTTACGCCTTCTTCACGAATTGTGATTTTAACTTCATAGCTCCGAAACCGTCGATTTTGCAATCAATATCATGATCGCCATCAACTAGACGGATGCTCTTTACTTTCGTACCGATCTTCACAACTGAAGAAGTTCCTTTTACTTTTAAATCTTTAATGACAGTAACAGCATCGCCGTCTTGAAGAACGTTGCCGTTCGCATCTTTTACAACTTTTGCACCATCATTATTTTCAGCTTCTGCTTCTTGGCCCCACTCATGAGCACATTCTGGACATACGAAAAGAACGCCATCCTCATACGTATATTCTGAATTACATTTTGGACAATTTGGTAAAGTAGCCATAAATTCATTTCCTCCGTTCATTATTTATACGTAAAAATCAAAATTGATGTTTACATCTCGATAAATAAAATTTGTACAGCATTTCTTTATAGTGCCATAGTCTCACGTTATTGACAAGCCTACCTGGAATTCTCATTTTTTATTGTATTTTACAAATTTTTAATTCGTATGGTGTTTTACAATAAAAAAGAAGAACCCTCACAAGATTCTTCTTTTCAAAATGGACGAGTTTCCCTCTAGAAAAACCACATATTTTCTTCAACGTACATTTGATATTCTTCTACTTCTTCTTCACTTAACTTTTTATTATTTACATACACTTCTTGCCATTCAAAATAATCATCATTTAAGTATACAGCGAATTTAATTTTTACATTTTTCTTTTCTTCATAATCATAACCAGTAAATTCTACTACGTCATAATCCTTTTCTTTCTTTACATACTTCCAATTTGACTTATCTGTAATAGACTCTAAAGCCTCTCCTTCAAGACTTAGGCGAACAACATTTTTAATATTAGGTTCAGTTGGTACATACGATAAACCAAAGCTAGCACCTGCAAACAATACAAATACTATCGCTTGCAAACCAATCATAAGCCCGATATGAGCGCCGCCTTTTGATTGTAAATAATACTCTTTCTTATACTCAGGTACATCTTCTACTTTATGTAAAATACGGATAACATGCTTATAATACAATCGATTTCCTTGCCATCCAGTAAACAGCATCGTTCCAGCGTATATGATAAAATCTATCCACATTGGTATATCAATAAAAGTAGCTACAATGAAAGTAGGTACCGCTAATAACGTAAATATAATAAACAACTTATACATTTTACGATAAGCTAACCAAAAAGTTGGGAAGAAAAAGGCTACCCAATTCCACGTATTTCCTTGCGCTGGATTTTCTACTTTGCCCCACTTAAAGTCATAATAAGCTGTATTCTTTTGAACAACTTTATGCGACTCTTGCGGAGAAATTTTTTCTTGTAAAACAGTGTCCTTCACGTACATCATCCTTTTCTCATATCTACATACGTGTATTTTATAGAAATAAAAAGAAGGAATCTAACAAAAAGTACATATATTTCATAAAAATGAATGGAAATCGAATATATTCCGACAATTACCCGTTTCTTATTCCATTTTACTTTTAAATATATTAGAATACTTATGAATGATACATTTAATACACTAAGTTAATCATTTTGTATATTTGATAATAAAAATGTTTCACATGAAACTATCCATATTTCGTATTATCTTTCCTCTACAAAATACGAAAGACGCCCTTTCAAAAAGGCGCCTTTTTTACAGTTGAAAATTTACTAATAAATAAAATGAATTGTTTAATACATGAATTCCAATTGGAACGAGTAAATTGTTTGTTTTCTTATAGGTGTAGGCTAAACATATCCCTATACCAAAAATATATAAAATACTCCCTACTGTAAGGGGATGCCCTAAAGTAAATATGAAAGCACTTATAACGGCACTACTAAGTGTAGAGAAGCGCTGAGATAATTTCATAAAAAACATACCTCGGAATACAAGCTCTTCCCAAATCGGCGCAAAAATCGTGAGTACAACTACATATAAAATGATTTCATTTTTAGTAGGCTCTATTACTATATTAGATCCCTCCACACCAAGCCCATGTGGTAAAACTAAATTTAATACCGCAAGATATATAAGCAGTACGATCATCGTCATTATTATTGTTACATAATGTTTTGAGTTATTGAATTGTATTGATTTTAGTAAATGCACACAGTAATT
Organism: Bacillus cereus group sp. MYBK139-1; assembly: GCF_051916915.1. Classification (NCBI taxonomy): domain Bacteria; kingdom Bacillati; phylum Bacillota; class Bacilli; order Caryophanales; family Bacillaceae; genus Bacillus; species Bacillus cereus group sp. MYBK139-1. Next base: position 54,466 of record NZ_JBQAHO010000004.1, read on the forward strand.
TCTTGCCGGTGCATACATTACAATAATCATACAAAACGTGAAGGGTGAAATGAGATGATTTACATACCACGGATATAATGAGAATTCATATAAAAAGTTCAAATAACCAATTCCATACATTACCCCAAAAATAATTACGATCATACCGATTACTTCTAGCATACTCATTTGTACATTCTTTTCTTCATATGTAACTAATTCCGTGTCCATCCCATCCCCTCCAGTATAATTAAACCTTTTTAACCATTATATACCAAATTGTATATAAAAAAAGACAATACACCCAACTGTATTGTCCATTTTCTTCCCTACCATTTCTCTCTACACGCCTCAATTAAGTGCAGCAAATACCTCTTCGTCATATCTGCCCTTCTCCACCTTGAGAGCATTCGCTTTTCTTTTGGATTCTCCCGTATTCTTGCTACTTCTTTTAATAAAGGCTTCCATTCTTCTGATGAATGTTCTAATAAGTATTGCAATCCTCTATCTTTTGAAACGATTGTTTTATGGTCTAGTGTATATAAAATACGACCCATCGTAACGACCGCTGATTCTACCCATTCTTCTATAAAGAATAAATATGGCTGCTTCGCCTTCCCGCTCCAGTACTGTTCTACGTTGTATTTCATCGTATTTACTACATCATCCCACCTTATTTGGAACGAAAGGTCTTCTGCTTCTTTCCCGATCACTGTAATACCTTGATTTTTCAATGTCCACCATGTGACTGCATTAATATCCCAATGTCCTATATTCGCCTTACCATCCGCACAATACACGTACTCATTCATTTCATCATTGTATTTTCCTAAATCAGCAAGCGGAATATACATACCATCCATTCTTTTCCCTAACGTACTACCACTAAGTTTCTTATGAAGCTCTACAAGTTGCTGTTTTTCAGCTTCATTCACGGGATCACTTATTACCGTGACAAAATCAACATCGCTCGTTTCTGCATGAAATGCACCGAGTGCGATGGATCCGTAAATATATACCCCGACTATTTTTTCATCTAAAAAAATTTCTTTCAGTCCTCCTATGTACTGCTCCATCAACTGCTCTACTTCTTTCGGTAACGCATGCTTCACTACATTCTCCACATCTATCCCTCCAATAAAAAAAGCCTTTGCAAATTCGCAAAGGCTTCCTGCTTTATAAATATTTCTCGATTTCTTCGTAAACATCCTTCAAACGAGGATTTCCTTCTCCAACAATTTCTCCATTTACAAGAACGACCGGATAAAATAAATCTTCCTCCACTACGCGCTCTGCGAATGCTTTTTTATCTTCATCTTCTTGTTCTTCTTGAAAATCAATATACTCGAAATTAAATTTATTTTCTTGTCCTTCATATTTACGACCAATCGCCGCTTGTAACCACTCAAACGTTTCTGTTGAAGATGGCATTCCAACGCAGCTCGCACAAATTACTTTCGTCCCATACACTTGCACATTAACCATTTCTTCTCCCCCACTTCTTGTTCTAACAGTATATTCAGATACCTTATTACATAAGCACATCATTTTACAAACTCATTCCATACCCCTATACTGAAAAAACACGTTGTAAACATGATAAAAAATTTCGGCAATAAAACAAGAACAGAAAAAATAGATTTTCCCCTCTATCTTGATTATAATAAAACTGATGAAAGGAGTCGATAAAAATGGAAAACCCACATATGCAAGAACAAGTACTAGAAGTATTAGATAAATTACGTCCATTCTTACTTCGCGATGGCGGAGACGTTGAATTAGTAGACATTGAAGAAGGTATCGTAAAATTACGCCTTATGGGTGCATGCGGAAGCTGCCCAAGTTCTACAATCACACTAAAAGCTGGTATCGAACGCGCGTTACTTGAAGAAGTACCAGGCGTTATCGAAGTAGAACAAGTATTTTAATTAAAAGCGGAAGCGGCTCATTCAGAACAGGAGGTCATTGGAGCTCCTGACGAAGAGGCGCTTTTTGCCTCACAGGAAGGCGCGAAATGGCCGACTGTTCTAGCCGCTGGAGCTGGATATCATCTAGCGGCTCGTTCAAAGCCACTTGCTAAAAGGAGACCAAATTTGGTCTCCTTTTTTTATACAAATCACATTTATCCGTTAACATCATAAAACAAAATTGGAAATCCTTCTCAAAAAATGCGATAATTGATACTATATAGTGAATCGTTCACACATATAAAGTAAAAAACATAGGGGGACGACACATGCCAAAAATGGGGAACACGTTTTTAACAATTCAAGAACTAGAAAAGAAAAAAGAGTATTTATTAGACCTTTCATCCGTTATACCGACATGGAATGCGAGCTATCAATTTTTATTTAAAGAAATCCAGCAAGAATTATTGAGTAAAGTAAATGAAAAAATCGAACAACATCAATTCATTTTAAATATATGTGCAGATCAACAGGTAGGGGCATAATGTATTACATATAATTGTGGTATATAAAAAAGAGACCTCAATCGGTCTCTTTTTTATATTTTTAAGATAACCAATCTAATTTTCTAATCCCGAGCTTATCAACTGGTAAACGGAGTGAGCCATAAAAATGCTTCATAAATTGCTCAGAGCGGTTCACATCGTGTAAAATGGCTTCTAAGCGATCTCTATATATGCTTTTTTGTTCTTCGTTTCCAGTTTGGTAATATCGTTCGACTGTTTCAAAATAGTGAAGTGGGAACAAGAGCCTTGCAAATAATAGGCGCCACCCAAATGAGGATAGCGAATAGTTCCGTTCATAATCTGTAACAAATTGAACGATTGTTTGCTCCCAGTCTTTCTTTTTTTCAATCATCATATAGCGAATCCATTCTGCTATATCTCGAGTTGGATGATCATACACCCAGTCAAAAGGGAGTTTGAGACGCTTCGTTTGATGCCATAATAAAGGTGTGAATCGTTCTTGGCAAATGGTTGCTGCATCCGTTAATTGCGGCGTATCATCCATCTCTGTATCAACAACGTATTGAATGGCATTTTCCGCAACTCCTAAGTAATACGGGAAGGATTCAATAAACAATTGATCGAATACGTCTGTAGGGTGGTTCATCACTTGTGATTGCCAAAACTTTTCTAACTGATCGAGCCTTTTTTCCCATAACGCTTTCCATTCACCAATGCGGCTTAATTGCTCAATTTCTTCTGGAAAGAATGCACCTCGTTTATGGAATATAGAAAGCTCACTCCCTAATGACATAGCATGTCGTTCTAACGCGCGCATACCTTTTAATAAGCAGTAATTTTGTTCTTCTATCTCACTTACATAGTAGCCGTGTATAGTCGGAACGAAAGTCGCTACAGTTATATCCCCTTGCTGGTTCATATAATCACTGAGCTTTTTCATCTCTACAAGTACTTCTTCCTCCATCTCTCCAATTGGAACAAGTACATAAATTTTGTTGCGAATCCAAAAGCTTTTATAGGGGCCAAGGGGGATTAATTCTTTAACATGCATATGATAATGCTCATAAATATGATGAATCATCGCAGTCGCCACCTATGGTTTTTCTTTATATATATGAGCTTGTGCTCGCCTTTCATTCCTATGCACATGATAAAGCAACGAAACGTATACAAATACTAAAAAGAAAAAAAGGTGATAAACATGAAAGAATCAAATCAACTACAAGAAAGAGCATTGCAACTATTACAAGAACGCGGTGTAACAATTGATGATATTGCTGAGCTTGTTCATTTTCTTCAAAAAAAATATCATCCAAATTTAGAGATGTCAGAATGCCGTTATAACGTTGAGCGTGTATTATCAAAACGTGAAGTACAGAATGCACTAATTACTGGTATCGAACTCGATGTCCTTGCTGAAAAAGGAATGTTAAGTGAGCCGTTACAGGATATCGTAAAACGTGATGAAGGCTTATACGGAATTGATGAAGTGATTGCACTTTCTATCGTTAACGTGTACGGTTCTATCGGTTTCACGAACTTTGGATATATCGATAAATTAAAACCTGGTATTTTAGAATACTTAAATGATAAATCAACTGGAAAGGTGCATACATTCCTTGACGATATCGTTGGCGGAATCGCTGCTGCCGCTTCAAGCCGTTTAGCGCACAGAGCTGAGCATTCGGAGTGAAATATGAAAGACCGTCAGTGTTATACTGACGGTCTTTTGTATTCCATGAGCATAAATTCTCTTCCTCGGCTCAAAAAAATAGGGCCTTGCTGAAAACCTATGTTTTTATAAAGCGTAATCGCCCTTGTATTAAATGTCGCTACACTAAGTCGAAACGTTTTCAGCTTAAATTCTTTAACAGCAAAGGCTATCCCAGCTTGAAAAAACATTTTCCCCAGCCCTTTCCCTGTTAACGTCGGCTTCATGCCAAGTCCGATATCAATTACATCTTCTCCACCATATAAATGAGCATCCCTTCCCCCTGGCACTTGTGCATTTTCCCCAAAACAAAAATAGCCAATAAACTCCCCATTATCGTCACAACAGCCATAATACGTCCCATCTAATAATTCCTCTATTACTTCTTTCTCGCCTGAAAAACTATATAAATTATAGGGTTCTTCGTACGTCCACGTATTTATCTCATTTGCTTCTTCTACCGTCAGCTCATGTATTTCCACTTTCTCTTCCCCCTATTATATTTCTACTAACAATATTCGATACTCATCTTATAATTCATCTTTCTCAATATGTTTTTTTAATTTCTCGCTTTATTTTTATGGAAGATTTTTCTTATTATGTTACGATTAAACAGAATTATTTGAAATAAGGTGGTGACAATTTGAATTATTTTTCTTATCTCTCCTTAGAAGAACGTCAAAATTTTTTCTATAAAGAACCTCTTAGTTTTTCAAAAAATATAGAGAAAGAGCAATTAGCGTACGCATTAGGTGCTACACTATATACTCCTGGCACGAAAGAAACGATCGCGGAAGATATAATTAGAAAAAAACATGTGGAAGCTACCTCGATTATTTTTTGTCTAGAAGACTCTATCAGCGATAAGGAAGTAAAGTTTGCAGAGCAAAATATCGTCTTTCAAATACAGCAAATCGCCAACTTGGTCAGTGCTAACATACTAAATCAAGCAGACATCCCCCTTCTTTTTATTAGAGTTCGACAGCCAAGTCAAATGAGGACAATTGTTACTGAATTAGGTAGTGCGGTTCATTGCTTATGTGGTTTTGTCTTTCCAAAATTCACACCCGTTAATGGAAAGTCTTATATCGATCAGCTTGCCTATATAAACAAGCTATATTCATTATCCCTTTATGGAATGCCGATTTTAGAATCACCAGAAATTATGTATAGAGAAACACGTGTAGAATCATTGTTACAAATAAAAGATCTACTAGATTCCTATCGTGATTACATCTTAAATGTACGCATTGGTGCTACTGATTTTTCAAGCATATTTGGTATTCGGCGTAATAAATACACCCCTATCTATCATATTACTGTTGTTCGTGATTGTATTTCCGACATTATTAATATTTTCTCCAGAGCAACAAATGGATATGTTATTTCAGGATGTGTATGGGAATATTTTTCTAATGATTACGAAGAAGGGCTCATTCAAGAGGTATCGCTTGACCATGCAAATGGATTAATCGGAAAGACAGTCATTCACCCATCTCATATTAAAGTTGTACAAGCAATGCACATTGTTACAATGGAAGATTATTTAGACGCAAGGTCAATTTTACAACATGCAAATACGTATAACGGAGTGCTAAAAAGCAGTTTTGCTAACAAAATGAATGAAGTAAAGCCCCATTATAACTGGGCTCGCAAAACCATTTTAAAATCTAATATTTACGGGGTGCTACATGAAAACAAACAATTCACCGATCTCCTTATTACAAACGCAAAACAACACGTATAACGTTTTGAATAATATAAAGGTTCATGTAGAAGTACGTGATAATCCATATAACTTAGAATTAGACAATCTTTTTCAAATGGCTGCGAGAATCAATAAGAAGCGGAGTTTTTTATTTGTAAGTACAATTCTTGGAAAGCATCTTCCTATTAAACCTGCAGTCTCTCTAGCAAGTGGATTTGCTCTCGCTGCAAGATATATGGAAATACTACATAATACTTTTCATCCATTTCAAAAAGAAGTTTTAAATCTTATTTCATTAGAAATTGATAAAATTCCAGAGGAAGTATTTCGTTATCAATATCCCTTACAAGAAGAAGTGTTATTTATCGGATTCGCTGAAACAGCAACAGCACTTGGCCATTCTATGTTTCAATGCTTTCAAAATGCAAAGTATGTACATACAACTAGGGAATCGATACCCAATCTCGAATCTGTCATTACATTTGAGGAAGAACATTCCCATGCAACCTCACACCGTTGTTATGTAGATAAAAGCTTTTTTCAAAACAACAATCCAATTGTTCTCGTAGATGATGAGATGACAACTGGGAAAACCGCACTAAATATTATCAGGTCTATTCAACAGCAATTTCCACGAGAAGAGTATACCATCGCTTCGTTATTAGACTGGCGTTCTAATACTAATAGAAGACAATTTAAACAACTAGAAGAAGAACTTCAAATAAAAATTCATGTTATTTCTTTATTAGAAGGCCGCATTCACACAACTGGCCAGCCATTGAATATTACAAAAACAGATACTCCTATTGAAAAAACAAAACCTTATTTCAAAAAACATACGATTATTTGTCCGGCATTATCCTATACATCAAATTATATAAAATATACTGGACGCTTTGGCATTTCATCATATGAACAAAAGCACATTCATTCTTTTGCTCAAGAAGCAGGAAAAATGTTACAAAGAAAAAGAATTGGAAAACGAACACTCTGCCTCGGAACGGGTGAGTTTATGTATATTCCAATGAAAATTGCTGCTGAAATGGGTGAAAATATTTTATATCAATCTACAACACGAAGCCCTATCCATCCTGTTTCAAATGATGTGAACTACGCCATTCATAATCATTTCTCGTATCCAAATCCCGAAGATTCTACTATTACAAATTACTTTTATAATATTTCACCTCATGATTACGATGAAGTATTTGTGTTTATGGAACGTGATGTAGGAGAAGAAGCCTTATCGCCTCTTCTACAGCAGTTACAAACAGTTATTCCTTGTATTCATATCGTCTCATTTTCAAATAGCATAGAAAAGGAAGGTTGATAATTATGGTAAAGGTAAATTCCCATATTAGTAGTTACGATCCAAATGATGCTATTTTTCTATTAAAAGATATTAGCGATTTAATGAAAGAAAGTTCCACAGAAACGAGAGAACAAGCCATTCAAGCTGGCATACATTATTCTGAAATGTTACCAACGGAATATAAACCATCTAAAGCATATATGGATTTATTCTTTTCTTCCCTGCAACATTACAAACACAAACTAGCTATCGCTGTCGGAGTTGTCGCTGAACAAATTATACAGACTAAGGGAACGAATCTCGTCCTCGTCTCATTAGCGCGTGCTGGTACACCTATTGGTATTCTTATAAAACGCTACATACGCTATCAATATAACCTTGATGTACCTCACTATTGTATTTCTATTATTCGTGGACGCGGCATCGATGAAAATGCACTTCACTATATTTTAGAACATCATCCTAAAGAAACAATTCAATTCATTGATGGCTGGACTGGAAAGGGTGCAATAAAAAAGGAATTGGAACAGGCAGTACATACATTTAACGAGAGAAATAATACACACCTTTCTCATTGTATGGCTGTACTTGCCGATCCCGGTTACTGTACTTCAATTTACGGTACACGCGAAGATTTTCTTATCCCTAGTGCTTGCTTAAATGCGACCGTCTCTGGACTAATTAGCCGCACTGTACTAAATGACACCTATATTGGCCCAAATGATTTTCATGGTGTTAAATATTATAAAGAGCTAGAACAAGAAGATTTATCAAATTTCTTTATCGATGAGATAACAGATTTATTCCCTTCTGTTCATTCTCATATAGATAATCAATTACATTATATTGCTTCAACATACACCGATCCATCTTGGCAAGGATTAAAAGATATACAATCTATCCAAACTCACTTTGAAATTGATGATATTAATCTAATTAAACCAGGAGTCGGTGAAACAACTCGCGTATTACTCCGGAGAATACCGTGGAAAATTTTAATACGAAAGCAAGACACTCCTGATTTAAGGCATATTTTACTTCTCGCTAAAGAAAAGAATGTCCCTGTTGAAATATATGAGAATATGACTTATTCATGTTGCGGACTCATTAAGCCTCTTAGGGGGAATACGATATGATTTTCGCCAGTGATCTTGATCAGACACTTATTTATTCCCGTAAATCATTTCGTGCTCATATAGAAGATAATTCAATTCAGCTCATTGAAACTTTAGATGGAAAAGAAATTTCTTTCATAACACATAAAACCATTTCACTACTAATAAAATTGCAACTGCATTCATATTTTATCCCAGTTACAACAAGAACGATTGAACAATTTCAACGTATTACTTTATTCCAAAATGAAATCATTCCTGAATATGCCATTACAAGTAACGGCGGTAATATCCTTCATAACGGTAAGCAAGATGTTACTTGGAACAAAGAAATAAAAAAAAGAATTTCAGTAGAATGTATAGAGAGGAACGATATACTAAAGGAATTTGAACAAATCGCTCATAAAGATTGGGTTATATCACAAAAAACGGCTGATGATTTATTCCACTATTGCATCATTAAACGAGAGAACATTCCTTATGATGAATTATCATCCTTCACTTCCTGGTTAGACAAACAGGGCTGGAATCATTCACTTCAAGGTAGGAAACTATACTTTGTACCAAAACCAATTAACAAATGGGACGCCGTGCAATATATACAAGAAATACTACAAATGGATACTATTATTACAGCTGGGGATTCTTTACTTGATTTATGCATGCTTGAAAAGGCGAACTATGCCTTCGCACCACTTCATGGTGAATTAGGGGCAACATATAATCATTTACAACCCCATATTGTAAAAACAGATGCAATCGGCATATATGCCGCAGAAGAAATCGTAAGTAAATCACTTCAAATCATTCACAGTTCATCACCTACCTCATAATTGAAATATGCACAATTGCATACGCACGCCCGTGGAACAAATGGTACAATTTATTCGAATCGCTGTTGCTACACTTCTTGATCAAAGAAAAGGCGTTAAAACGGATATTAGCGTCTTATCAAACTCAAGCAATTGGCACATTTTGTCATCTTGAAAGACACTCGAAAGAGTGTCTTTTTTTCTATATCTCACAAGGACTTACTCATTTCAAAGCATAAACACATAAAATAATATAAATCTTTACATGCACGAATCCTTTTCTAAAAGTTGTGAAGTAGACTCAAAATAAAAAAGCACTCTTGGTTAGAGTGCTTTTTACTTTCAAATTAGGAGGTTACATAATATGGATAGTACTCTCGTATTTAACTTCGGCATTGGTATTGTCATCATTTTATTTGTTTTCTTTGTACTTTGTATGAGCGGGGTATAGAAAGACGATTTGAGGCGTCTTTTTATACATACATATGTATTACTTGACTTTCGCAAATGAAGTAACAATAATGGTTACAGATAAACTATTCACATATCCACAAATAGGAGGAAGAACAATGAAACATGTAATCGTTTATGCACACCCGAATACAGAAAGTTTCAACCACGCTATTTTAGAAACGGTAAAAAGTGAATTAGAAGGAAAAGGTCACGAAGTACGCGTTCGCGATCTATACGAGTTAAACTTTAATCCAGTATTAGGCGCTTCCGATTTCATCTCATTCTCTCAAGGCAACATACCAGAAGATATTAAAGAAGAGCAAGAGCATATCTCTTGGGCTGATAGCATTACATTCATTTACCCAGTTTGGTGGGCGGGACTTCCTGCTATTTTAAAAGGATACGTTGACCGTGTATTTAGCCACGGCTTCGCTTATGCTTACGGTGAAAATGGCATCGAGAAGTTATTAAGCGGTAAAAAAGGCTTATTATTATCTACAATGGGAAATACGAAAGAGGCATACACAGCAGGCGGTATGTTTGAAGCAATGAAAAAAACAGCTGATGTTGGTATCTTTGAATTTACAGGCATTGAAACAATTGAGCATACATTCTATACAAGTGTCCCTTCTGTGGATGATAGTGTGCGTAAACAATATCTTGAAGAGGTTAAAGATGTTGTGAATCGTGCATTTTAATAAAAAAACTCCGGCTTTAACAACCGGAGTTTTTTATTTCATCATTAATTTCGGAATATATCTTTGAAGAATGCTTTCTAATTCATTCATATCTTCCTGTCTAATAAGTAAATTCACATTGTCATTCATTTTTTCTCGACCGCGATATAAAAATATATTTTCTTTTGGATTTTCCCATGTTGATGTTTTATAGCCTTTTAATTCTTCGTATGAATAAAAGTTTAATCCGTCTACTACACCTTTTTCATATATTTGTACACTTTTAATAAGATGGATGGCTATTAAAGTCATAAAACAACTTGCTACAGCATGAATACCTAGCTGAATGAGAAACTGTTCAACTGTATGAATATCGCCACTTACGTACCGAGCATATATATACATACATTGTCCAATGAAATATGCTGGTCCAAGTAATGCAATCCAACGTCTTTTCACCCGAGGATACATTGCAATCAGTTTTCCTGCGCTTTTTTTCATTTCATTTATTTTATATATTTTCCATAGAACAAAAAACAAAACACATAATGTAAAAACAAACATAATACATGACATCCAGTACATTCTTATTCTCCCCCCTTACATCATTACATACAAATTTTACATTTTATATAACAATAGCGCATATGCAATTATGCATAAAAAAACAGGTAACCTATTCCGGTTACCTGCATTTCATTACATCTTCGCAATCCACTCCGTCAAGTTATGCACAACTTGCGTCGGTTGAACTTCGTATTCTGTTAACTTCTCCACAGTTGTTACTCCAGTGTGGACAAGAAGCGTATGCATACCAGCATTTATTCCTGCTAAAATATCTGTATCGTAGTTATCCCCAACCATTAATGCTTCATTCTTTTCTATGCCAAGCACTTTCAAAGCTTGTTCCATAATGATTGATTCTGGTTTTCCGATAAAGATTGGCTCCACACCTGTTGATACTGCTACAACTGATGTTAATGAACCGTTACCTGGTAATAACCCGCGCTCAGTCGGAATGGCAATGTCTCCATTTGTAGAAATAAACGTTGCGCCGTTACGCACAGCAAGACAAGCTTTTGCTAATTTTTCATATGTGATGTCACGATCTAAACCAACAACAACGAAATCAGGATTTTCATCCACAAGTTCAAATCCTTTTTCCACAAGCGCATCATGTAAGCCTTCTTCACCAATCATATATACAGTTGCGTCTTGTTTACGTTCGTAAATGAAGTTTGCTGTTGCCATACTCGTTGTGAATACTTGCTCTGCTTTCGCTGGAATATCGAAACGAACAAGTTTCTCTGCCACTTGTTCTGGTTTACGAGTTGAGTTATTCGTAACGAATAAATATGGAATACCGCGCTCTCCTAACGCTTTGACGAAGTCGCTCGCTTCTTCAATTTGTTCTTCTCCGCGATACATTGTACCGTCTAAGTCAATTAAGTAACCTTTATACATCGATTATGTCTCTCCTTCTATGCTAACGTTCTCACCTTATCATACCACTCTTATATTACCCGCTTTTCCAAAAGAAAAAAACGCTTTACCTTAAAGCGCCCCATAACGTTCATTTTTTCTCTTTTATTTGGTAAGAACAACTACAATCGCCCTCGCACATGTTTGCTAGCGTTTTCACATCTGCGTTCGCAAATAAACGATTATACATCTCTTTTTCATCTTCACACACTTGCGGGAATCTCTCAGCGATTTCCTTTAACGGACAGTTTTGTTTTTCAATTATGAAAGAGTTCTCTCCATCTCTCTTAATTTGAACCATATAACCATTTTTCTCTTGCATAGCTGCTATCTCTTGCACTTTATATGCTAAATTCTTTTGATTACTCACGCGCTTTTGTAACTGTTCTTCCATACGCTTCGTTCTTTCTTTTAAAACGTAACGAAGTATTTTTTCATCGCCCATTCGCGCTAAATCTTCTAGCATATCAATCGCAAATTGCTTATACTCTTTCGGGAATGTATCTTCTCCCTTTTCACTTAATCCATACAAATAAGTTGGTCTTCCGACATGTTGCCTTACCATCTTGGAATAGATGAAACCATCTTTCTCAAGATTACTTAAATGTCTTCGAATTGCCATTTCTGTAATCTCTAAAATTTCAGCTAGTTCCGCTACCGTGTGCTCTCCTTTTACTTTCAACAACTGTACAATTTCATCTTTCGTCGTACGTGCTTCCCCCATGTTTCACCCTTCTCCCTCACATACAATATAAGACCCCCAAAAGGCATTCTTTGGGGATCTTATAAGCATAATTATTCTGGTACAAATGCAGATACAGGCCCTAATTCCTTCTCTAAATAACTGCGAATATTTGCTGGGTATTTTTCTACCACTGCAATATGTTTTTGAATCGTCTTATATAATTCATCATGATTCATTTGAATATAATCTTGCGTAAGCATTTTTCGAAGAAGGATAATTTCTTTCATTCCTTGTCCATCTTCTGCACTTATCACTCGCTCGTCCATTAAAATATCAATAATATCTTCATAGCTTCCTGGATCGCGCATAATAAATCCATCGATCATCGCATTCCCTACATCTAATACAGAATCAATCATTAGATGAGCTATGCGTTCTAATGCGTAAAATTCAAACTCGGTTTCATATATCTTTTTCTCTTGAAATGTACTTGTTGCTCGTTCTAAACATACTAGCATTTGTTCTATTTTCTTTCTGTCTACAAAATACATGAATGTCACCTACCTGGAAATTAAAGCATTTACATTTTAATTGTAACGCTTTCTTCTGAAAAAATCGACAATTTTTCGAATTCACCTTTTCTCCGTTATTTGTTATAGTTATATTTGTATGATTTTTGAAATTGGAGGAATGGAATCTTGGAACGTGAACTCGCACTAGAAATTGTCCGTGTAACAGAAGCAGCAGCATTAGCATCCGCACAGTGGATGGGCCGCGGAAAGAAGAATGAAGCAGATGATGCAGCAACTACAGCAATGCGTGATATGTTCGATTCAGTAAACATGGCAGGTACAGTTGTAATTGGTGAAGGAGAACTTGATGAAGCACCAATGTTATATATTGGTGAAGAACTAGGAACAGGTAACGGTCCAGAAGTAGATATCGCCGTTGATCCATTAGAAGGTACAAACATCGTTGCAAAAGGTCTTGCAAATGCAATGGCAGTTATCGCAATCGCAGATAAAGGAAACCTTCTTCATGCTCCTGATATGTACATGGAAAAAATCGCGGTTGGTCCAAAAGCAGCTGGTAAAATTAGCTTAGATGATCCAATTGAAAAAACAATTGAAATTGTAGCAGAAGCTAACAATAAAAAGATTCGCGATCTAACAGTTATCGTTCAAGAACGTGAACGTCATCAAGATATTATTGATCGTGTTCGTGCAAAAGGTGCACGTGTAAAACTATTTGGTGACGGTGATGTTGGTGCGTCAATCGCAACAGCACTACCTGGAACAGGTATCGACTTATTCGTAGGTATCGGCGGAGCTCCAGAAGGTGTTATTTCTGCAGCAGCATTAAAATGTCTTGAAGGTGAAATGCAAGCTCGCTTAGTTCCAATGAACGAAGAAGAAGAAGCTCGTTGTCGTGAAATGGGACTAGAAGACCCTCGTCAACTTCTAATGCTAGAAGACTTAGTATCTGGTGATGATGCAATCTTCTCAGCAACTGGTGTATCTGCTGGTGAGTTATTAGACGGAGTGAAATTCCTAGGCGGAGATTTAGCTGAAACATACTCTATCGTAATGCGTTACAAAACAAGAACAGTACGATTCATTAAAACGCATCACCATTTAGATCATAAGCCACACTTAAACTTAGATATTTAATAAAAGGAGCCATGTGTATGGAAGAACGTTTCTTTCTGTACGACGACACTGTCGCTACAAAAACTCGTTTCGTTAGCTTTATGGGAGAAAATGAGCGTCATGATTTAGCGCTATTATACTCCGATCGTCATTACGGTAAAACAATTGTCCTTGATATGCAGCGTAATAAATTCGCAATCATCGGCGCTGACGATTTAAACGAACCAGGCTACTTAGAGCACGCATTTTCTATGACTGAAGAAATTGCAGAAGAACTACGCTCATTTTTATTTGAACTTATATAATTTATCTTAGGCACCAGCTTTTTAGCTGGTGTTTTTTCGCTTTAAGTATTTTGAATTTTCAAATCTTCATGTTATAATGAAGAATAAATCTATTTGGATAGAAAGGACGTTATCTACGTATGCCAACATTTACTTTGTAATGGACCAGCAATTGGATAGCATTACTCTCAAAAAAGCACCACGCTTTTTCAAGGGAGTAGTCTGCCCATTCCCATTACAAAGGAGCGTAACGCATCTGTAGTATGATGTTTACGGAGGTTCCTCTTTGGGGAACCTCCTTTTATTTTTATCTATTTCTCCTGTCTTCATACTACAAGACATCCAAATAGCTGTATTACGTTCCTTTACCACTACTATAAGAGGTGAAGGAAAATGCAGAAAGTACAACTTTCTTGGAGTTTATATGAAAACGAGCAAAACACAATCGAAAAGTATTGTAAAAATTGCAGACGCACTACCCTATTTACCGACACAAATGTTCGTAGGCATAACGCCAACGGAAAAAACATATATCGCTTTGCTATTTATAAATGTCCGAAAGATCATACGTGGAATCAAAAACTTCGGATTTATAAATCATTTACTGACCACGTTGAAACAGTTGATATGACGCAGCAAGATCAAACGGAAACAACTACTACTATTTCCATTACACAGCATAAAGAAAGTGGCATAGCTGAAATTACGATTGTATTAGACCTCGTTTTCGGTTCCCACCGGATGGATAAAGCTTTATCCACATATATTTCAGATTGGAGCCGTACACTCATTGTGGATAAAATTAAAAACGGAGATATTCAATTGAACGGACAACAAATGAAACCAAATACAATACTTTCTGAAGGCGATTATATATCAATTTGTTTATAAGCGAGAATATGCAAAAAATCCTCTTACAATCGTAAGAGGATTTTTTTATTTCTTCACTTTTCGTAATACGAAGTGTGCACAACCGAAGTTACAGTACTCGTATAAATACTCCGTTAACGTACTAATTTTCGTATCATATGTCGCACGCTGGTTACTATCATCAAAGAAGCCGCGCAATCTAAGTTGCTCATATCCCCAGTCCCCAACGATGTAATCATATTTATTTAAAATTTCTGCATAGCGCTCTTTAAATGCTTCTTCACTAAAACCGTCACGAAAGTTTTTAATTACTTCGTACTGCACATTATTAATGCTCACCGTAGCATGAATCTCTTGCTTTTGCTCCATCATTAACTTCCTCTCTAAGCATTCTTCTTTTTATCGTATCACAAAGCATACCAACCAACAATTTCAAATACAAAAAATTGAAAATTAGTGCATGCTATGGAGAAGGAGGTGATACATCGTGAAAAAACAAATTATCCTTTCTCTTCTCACTCTTTCCTTATTTGCAGGCTGCCAATCAACGAATAAAGCCGAAATGGAACGTGAAGAAGGAAGTCGTGTTCTTGTTTCCAATAAAAACGACATGTATCATACGGAAAATACAAATACACGGCTTACAAGAGTCGGCTATTCATCTAAACAAAAGCATGAAGTATCTAACAAACAAGTAGGAGCCATTAACCGTGAGAAAGTCGCTGAAATGATTACAAGTATGACAGTCAAACTTCCTGACGTTACAAACGCTGCTACACTCGTTACCGATGATGAAGTATTTGTTGTATACCGTGCAAACACAACAGATCCAAAACTCGTAGCGGATCAAGTATATAGAGCTGCTTTGTCCATCGTCCCTCGCTATTATAAAGCATATGTATCAACAGACCAAAAGTTGATTTCTCAAATTCAAGGCCTTCAATCTGGTGCCTTAAATGATACAGAATATACACAGAGCCTCGATATGTTAAAACGTGAAATGAGTAAAAATCCTCATTTGAACAATACGGGGGATCAGACTTTGAATGATATGATTAAAAAATAAAGAAGGTGGAGAAAACCTCCATCTTCTTTATTTTTTTACTATTTCTTACGATTTGCGTAAACCTCCATCGCATCACACATAAACTGAGCTAATCCTTCACCAAATTTATCGATATTTTTCGTAAAGCGCTCATCAGCGACGTACATTTGACCAAGTCCTTTAAAAGCATCTAATGAATATTCACCGAATTTTTGCAAGTAATTGTACCATACTCCAATTGCTTCTTGTGCCTCTTTAGAATCTGGTGCACCATGTCTAAGCGCCGCTAAATTTCTGTAAATCGTATTAAACTCTTCTTGATTATCTTTTGACATACCTTTCGCATATTCATTCGCTTTATCTACAGCTGCGTCTCCCCATCTTTCACGCGCTTCTTCTTCGTACGGATTATGGCTGAAATCGAAGCCTTCAAATTTCTCTTTATTCGTCATTTCAATCTCTCCTTTTGTATGCTGAATTGTCTTATCAATCGTCGCAATCACTTTATCTAACCGAGCACGCTTTTCAAGAAGCATTTTTTTATGAAGCTGCAGTGCCTCTTTCCGGTCAAATGATGGACTCATGATAATGTCTTTAATTTTCTTCAAAGGGAAGCCTAGTTCTTTAAAAAATAAAATTTGCTGCAATGTCTCTAAATTTTCATTGGAATACAAACGATATCCAGACTCTGTCGTCTCGTCTGGGGTTAACAACCCAATTTCATCGTAATGATGCAGTGTGCGCACACTAATTCCAACTAAATTAGCTACTTCTTTTACCTTCATTGTCATGTGTATCTCCCCCTTAATACATACGATAAAGTATGACGCAACGTTAGAGTCAATAAGTAAATTCATTTTATCTTAAAAAGTTTCATCTCTCCTATATTTCATGCATAATAGATATGTACATATATTAGAAAGCGGTGAAAGTATGGTTTCAAATACTGTAATTGCCAGCATCATCTTTCAACTCATTGTCTCGATTCTGGTCCCAATTATTGTACTCGTTTATTTCCGTAAAAAATATAATATAAATTGGAAAGTGGTCGGCGTTGGTGTTCTTATCTTTATCGGATTTACCCAAATTCTCGAAACACCATTCCACCTATTTATGCGCGGTAATCCAGCAATCGCTCCAATTTTAGAAAATCCATTTGTCTTCGCACTCTATGGCGGACTCACTGCTGGTATTTTTGAAGAATTAGGACGCTTCGTTGCCTTCTTCTTCCTACTAAAAAAATATCAAGAATATAAAGATGGCTTTGCTTACGGAATAGGT
The DNA here is from genome assembly GCF_051916915.1 of Bacillus cereus group sp. MYBK139-1. Classification (NCBI taxonomy): domain Bacteria; kingdom Bacillati; phylum Bacillota; class Bacilli; order Caryophanales; family Bacillaceae; genus Bacillus; species Bacillus cereus group sp. MYBK139-1. The sequence goes on from NZ_JBQAHO010000004.1 coordinate 71,963, forward strand.
CACGGCGGGATAGAATCCATTTTAGTTGGCGGATTCTCTGCATTCCAAGCACTTATATTTGCGAATTCAATTAACAACGGTAGCTTCGCCCAGATGGTCGAAAAAATGCCGGAACTAAGTCGCCTACAGGACATGTTAATCCAGCAACCAGCCTACTTATACTTCCTTGGTAGCCTAGAAAGAATTATGGCACTCGTGCTGCAAATCGCCTTTACAATGCTTGTTTTATACGCAGTAAAACAGAAGAAGTATATCTTCCTTGTGTACGCTATACTATTCCACGCACTTGTAGACTTCTTCGCGGCACTTTACCAAACGAAAACAATTAACATCTTTGTTGCAGAAGGAATCACCCTTCTCTTCACAATTGGTGCTATCATTCTTATTCGTAAAATGAAAGAGAAATTAATGAGTGTGCCGGAATAAAAAATAACCCGCCAATTGGTGGGTTATTTTTTATATGGATTATCATAGTGATGATAACTTTTGCCACTTTGCAGCTCCTTCTTTGTTTCTGCATCTATAACGATGTACTTGTGTAACTCTTCTACTTCATTTTGAGAAAAGGAAGCGAAAAAATAAACTTGGCGATCAGGGTGGACAAAAGAACCGTCCATCGTCATTTTACTGTGGCAGTCAGCATTTGTTTTTTGTCTAAAAATAAACTCCTCATCAGCCACTTCTTTAAATGAAATTTTTTTACGAACACTATACGCTGCATTATTGTATTCTTTATACATTTTCTTATCTAACTGTTCGTAAAACACATCTTCGCTCACAAATGGCTTATTTCGATTACTTGGATAATCTAACTTTTGATTGGATTGTGCATATGTTGTGGACATTTGCGTCAGAAAACACATCATGAATACGATACATATCATTTTTTTCATACTGGCACCTCAATTTTCATTATCCACATTACTTTTCCACATATATAAATCACTATGCACTTTCCAATAAAAAGGGATTTTTTTCGCATTTGTCGAAGTATATAGCGTCAACTTGAAAGATGGGGATGAATTATGAAGAAAATTATTGTCATACGACATTGTTCAGCAACTGGCCAAGAACGTGATGCCGAATTAACGACCGATGGAAAAAAACAAGCAAACAGCCTTGCTACATTCCTCTTAGAAAACCAACTACAAATAGATCATATTATTTCAAGCCCATTTGTGCGAGCTATCGATTCTATTCGGCCCTATGCAATCCAAGCTAATTTGTCTATCCAAGAAGATGAACGATTAGCTGAACGCATATTAAGCGACGTTCCAATGGACGATTGGATGCAAAAACTAGAATCTACTTTTATAAATATAGATATTGCCTTTTCAGGCGGAGAGTCAACAAAACAAGCAACGGACCGTGCTATATCGCTTATCGAAGACGTTTTAAAATTAAACCATACTACAACATTACTCGTTACACATGGAAACTTACTTACGCTCATTTTAAAGCACTTTGATCATACGATTGGCTTTCATGAATGGAAAGCTTTAACCAATCCTGATATGTACGAAATTACAATTGATGAACAATGTAGCCTAAAACGATTATGGAAAGCACCGTCCAAGTAATATCTCTTTCCAACACATTCAGTTGACGCCACGAGAAGAAACTGTACTAATAATAGAAAGGGGTATCACTCCATATGTACGAAGATGTACTTGCTTTACTACATAAAACAAATGTTTCTTATGAAAAGTTTGAACACGAACCAGTACTCGATTATGAGACAGATCGGATCGTACGCGAGAGGCTTGGCTTACAAGGCACTCCAAGTAAAAGCTTATTTTTAAAATCAAAGGCTGGAGATTATTACGTATTTTTCACGTTAGAGGGCACAAGGCTTAACCGCGGAGAGATGAAAGAACTAACAGGAGAACGCTTATCTCTCTGTTCTCCTGATGAACTGCGAGACAAAACTGGTTGTATGCCGGGATGTGTAGCTCCTTTCGGGTATTCACACGATGTAACAATTATTGTGGATAACGCTATTTATACGTACGATAAAATTTTAATTACACCTGGTGTACCTGAATTTACAATTGAATTATCCACAGAAGAATTAAAAAAGATTTTATTAACATGTTCAAATACTGTTTTGGAGTACAAACAAAAAGAGAGCTAATCATTAGCTCCCTTTTTTCATTATTTTGCTTCTGCTGTGTTTTCTTTTGCAGAACGAACTTGCTCGTCCGCATGGTAAGAAGAACGCACAAGTGGGCCAGCTTCACAGTGGCTAAAGCCTTTGCTAAGTGCAATTTCTTTTAGCTCTGCAAATTCTGCTGGTGGGTAATATTTAAGAACTGGTAAATGCTTCTTAGATGGTTGTAGGTATTGTCCAAGAGTTAAAATATCCACATTGTTTGCACGTAAGTCATCCATTGCTTCAATTAAATCTTCTCTCGTTTCACCTAAGCCCACCATAATGCTCGATTTAGTTGGAATATCAGGCTGCATTTCTTTTGCTCGACGTAAAAACTCTAATGAACGATCATATTTTGCTCTAGCGCGAACTCGGTCAGATAATCGACGTACTGTTTCAATGTTATGGTTTAAAATATCTGGTTTTGCATCCATTAACATTTTTAAGTTTTCTTCTACTCCACCCATATCAGATGGTAATACTTCGATTGACGTAAACGGATTTTTACGACGTACAGCGCGTACTGTTTCAGCAAAAACAGCTGCTCCCCCGTCTTTTAAATCATCACGTGCAACCGCTGTTATAACAACGTGCTTTAAGCCCATTTGTACTACAGAATCTGCTACGCGTTCTGGCTCTTGTAAATCAAGCTCAGTTGGTAAGCCTGTTTTAACCGCACAAAAACGACAAGCACGTGTACAAACCGCACCTAAAATCATAAATGTTGCTGTTTTTCTTACAGCCCAGCATTCATGAATATTCGGACATTTCGCTTCCTCACAAACTGTATGAAGATTTTTAGAACGCATCATTTTCTTTAAGCCTGTATAGTTTTCATTCGTGTTTAACTTAATTTTCAACCATTCGGGCTTGCGCTTATATTCTGTTTGTTTTGTCATGGTTATCAACTCCGCACAATATGAAATAGTTTACCGTGTTCGCTTCTTTCAATGTAACATATCTATTCTAACGTATGAAAGCGATTTGCTCAAATGAAGATTCTAAGATTTTTTCCAATCGTTCCCTATAATGAAATACTCCGTATATCCCACACTAAAAAGAGTGATGATGTGAAAGGAGTCTATTTCATGCTTCGAAAAATTTCTCTTTTGCTTTCGATTTGCTTTCTTCTCCACCAAAACATCGCTTACGGTGAAGATAATCAGCAAAGCATATACGAAAAGCGCATGGCACTATATAAAGAAACCGAGCAATCTTCAGGCATTCCGTGGTATTACTTAGCTGCAATGGATCAATACGAAAGAAATATACGGAGCGTAAGAAAAGATATTCCGAAAAAACCAGATGCCATCATTTCCCTTTATTTCAAACCAGAAATATGGGCTGGACCTGTTAATGGTAACGACACTCTCCCCCATACAATTGCTCTATTTGGCGGGTTAGGTTTAGATGGTGACAAAGATGGATTTGCAAATGCAAATAACGACCGTGATCTTTTGCATACAGCAGCAACGATTTTAAAGAAACAAGGAACGTCAGAAGAACGTATTAAAATCATGCTCTGGGAATATTATAGACGTGCAAAAACAGTTGATTTAATCACCGAATACGCCCAAATTTATAAACATTATGGACGTATTAATTTAGAAGGAAATGCGTTTCCTCTCCCTATTCGCAGTGACCATAGCTACCGTAGTACTTTCGGCGCTGGAAGAAGTTTTGGAGGACGAAGAGTTCATGAAGGAACTGATATTTTTGCAGGCTATGGCGTACCAGTAAGATCCACTTGCTATGGCATTATTGAAACAAAAGGCTGGAACCGCCTTGGCGGATGGCGCATCGGCATTCGCGACCTTCATAATAATTACCATTATTACGCTCATTTAGGTGGATTCTCAAAAGAAATACAGCTTGGGCAAATTGTCGAGCCTGGAAAAGTAATCGGATTTGTTGGTAGCACCGGTTACGGACCTCCCGGCACAGCTGGAAAATTCCCGCCCCACCTACATTTCGGTATGTATAAAGACAATGGTTATACAGAATGGGCTTTCGATCCATACATGCATTTAAGTCTTTGGGAGCGAAAAGAACGCGCGAATACAAAACGATAACCGTAGCACATTGCTACGGTTATTTTTTATATTCGACTAACTATCCGTTTTCTTTTTATCAGGTACAACAACACTTCCGCTTCCATAATACGTAGGCACTTCCCCTTGAACGATACGCGTCGCAATCGGAACATCTTGTTTTACTTTTATTTCTTTCGTATGAAATGGAATAATGACTTGCAACGTCACTTCCATCTCCATAATAATTTGAATCGCAGTCGTATTGATTCCGTGCGGCTCAATTTTTTGTTTAATATCCGTATTTACATGACCAATCGTTGTGAAATCAATTGGAATGTCGGGTCCGATATTTCCAAGAAGTGCATTATTTGTTACACGGCCAAACGGAACTGCCATCGTTGCCCCATTTTTTTCAGAAATACCTAGCCCCTTCAAATTCCCTTGTTCTACTTGCTGTAAATATTTTTCTATGTATGTGGTCGTTGACGTTACGATTTCATTTACTTGCTTCGTATTTAAATTAATTGTGGACACTTTCCCGTTTTTATCATTTTGTACTTTCATTAATGAATCGACATCGAATCCCTCATCGATCCTATCTTTTACCGCCTTCGTCATAACCGCTGTCGCCATTTTATGTGTCTCTACTTCTCCATATTTCATTAATGTCGGCTGAATGCTGCTATTCACAATCCATAATCCTTGCACGAGTAATATGACAAAAAGAATAAACGACATAAGCAGTATGTGCCGAAAGGAAATAGGTCCCCTTCGAAACCGCGAATTTTTCGAACGAAATATACTCATACAAAACCCTCCTTCTTATATCATTTCTATGCAAGAAGGAGGGACGATATATGCTTATCTCATTTTTAATAATGCTTCTTTTCCGATTGTGCCAGCCGTAATACCTAAAGCTTCAGCTTCAATCGTTACTGATTCTAGCGGCGCTTCAAGAAGTTGTTCAATCGTTCTTACACCAACCGCGCGGCCGGCAATAATACCTCGATCCCCTAACTTCTCATTTAAAAGACCTACATCTAATGCACCGCACATAATATATCCTTTATCGCTCATTACAGCTAGCAAATTTGTCTTTGGAAGTTTGACGCTAACCGCAATAAACGTATAATTATCGATTATAATTGGCTCCACATTAACCATAGTTCACACTCCTCTCTTTCTTATCTGTATGACAAGAGAAAAATGAGTGTTACAAGTTAACTAGCCTATAGTTTGACGGAAGATGTATAAGTTATTAACATGTCTGTTAACACATCTCTAAGTAGTTCTGGCATATAATATTGTTTGTCAGAAAGTGTGGATAGCTCTGGATATAAGTAGCCGAATGTAAACATATCAATCGTTCCTACTGTATATATACGATCTAATTCCAGCGATTCCCCGTTAATTAATACATCTTCGAGTAAAATTTTATTCCCAGGAATCGTATCTGGAATGACTTCTACACCAGCGTAAATCATTTTTCCCATTACTTTCCCGCGGAATCCGAATCCTTTTACCTCAAGGTTCTCCATATTCGGGCGACGTGCTTTCAATATCACTTCTCGTAACGTTTTCCCCGGCACTTTCAATAAACATGGATTAATGGGATGTGGACAAATTCTGTGAATATCTCCGCGCGTCACAACGCCTTCTTCTAATCCTTCAAGAAGTACACCAGCGTTCACCATGCCAATCTCTGCACCACACCAGTTTTTCAGCGCATTTGCTAACATGTGCGAAAATGCTGTCTCATGAAACCAATTAACCGGTAATGATTCCTTTAAATGAACGACAGGCTCTTCCATAATATGTTCACTTTCTTCCTGCAGCGCTTCAATTGTGGATAACGGTTTGCTATAAGCACCTAAACGTTCAGTCTTAATCGCTCTACCATCCTTTTTCAACAGCTTCTTCATCTCTTTATCCACAGTAAGTTGAACGTGCCCAACGTAACGTCCCCACTTCTCACAACAGCAAAGTAACGTATTATTCATAAGAACACCACGCTCAAATAAATGATGCGTATGTGCCCCTAAAATAACATCTATATCATAATGCTCCGCCATATGCTCATCCATGCTTTTTCCAAGGTGAGAAAGGACAACCGTTATATGAGCCTCATCTCTCACTTCTTCTAAAATAGACTCTAAATGCTCGATTGGATCTTCAATATGCCAATCTAACATTTGATAAAACTCTGGATACGCAACCGTTAATCCGATAAAAGCAATCGTAATCCCATCTGTCGTTGTATGTAATTTATAAGGCTTTGCCCACTCTGGACGTACCCCTTCTTTTTCAAATAAATTCGCGACAAGCACCTCAAATCCAGCATCATCATATAGACGATTCAAATGCTCCTTCGCTAACGTAATTCCTTCATTGTTTCCGATCGTTACATAATCATATAACGCCTCATTTAAAAGCTTCGTATTGCCAAGTCCATTCGTCGCTTCCGAAATACTATGAAAACGATCCACATGATCGCCGATATCTACAGTCAAAACGGTCTCTCCCGCTTCCTGTCTTCGCTTTTTCTCTCCTTGTACAAACCGAGAAATTTGCGGCCAATTTTCAAAGTGACTATGTATATCGTTTGTATGATAAAGGTGGATAATTGTTTCTTTATTTATATTCAGAGAAAAAACCTCCTCTCAGTTCCTTACTGCCATTTACGCTATGCGTACGCAATAATCCTGTAAATACTTTTCGTCTTTTCTTGCTATTTTACATTGTACTCGCATTGTGAGAAAAAGCAAAAGATTGCCCTTTTTCATATGAGAAACTTTCTTTTTTTAGTTGTTGGATTCGTTGGTAGAACGGGGGGGATTTATCAGAAAGTTTGTTGATTGTTTTACGAGGAGTTTAGTGGGTTCCTTGTGGGGTTTGTCAGTATCTTAGCCTCAACTACTTCCATTCGGCCACTTCATGCATATCATCTAAATATTGAGGGGTATACGCCCGCTCTGCTATGTCGTAATTTGTTGATAAATCGATATTCCTTGTCGAATCGTCGATATATTGAAATAATCGCCGATATATTCCGAGTTGTGATCGATATATTTGAAAAATCGCTGATATATTTCAATATATACTAGCAGGGGTATACTCATGCACATATACCTTGTAACACGACATATGTCGTGTTACAATCTCATTATAAGGTGGTGAACCATAAAATGGATAAAGAGATATTAAAAGGAAGTATTGATATTTTACTTCTCTCCATCATTAAACAGCATGATACGTACGGATATGAAATTATTCAAAAGCTAAAAGAAAACAGCAATGATTTATACACAATGAGCCAAGGTACACTCTATCCAGCACTCAAACGTCTGGAGCAAAAAGATTTAATCAATTCCTACTGGGGCGAATCTGAAACGGGTATGAAACGAAAATTTTATCGCATTACTACGAACGGAAAGAAAATTTTAGAAGAAAAACTAACAGCGTGGGATTCAGTTACAGCTCTTATTAAAACTTGTCAGAAAGGAGCTTTAAATTAATGACGATTGAAAAATACATAAAGAGTATCATTCAAAAAACAAACCTATCCCAATCTGATAAAGACGAACTATACTTCGAAATTTACGATCATCTTACAAGCTTAAAACAAGAATTTCTCGATCAAGGAAAATCTGAAAAAGAAGCTACTGCATTAGCCATTCAAAACTTTGGAGAAGCCTCTACTTTAGGAACTGAAATTGAAAAAGCGATGCAATCTTCTACGCAAAAATATGTACAGTGGATTGGCTGGGGATTGTTTTTACCGTATTCGTTTGTTTTGTTATTTAAACTATTGCTCGGGAGGTCAGCTTTTTACTTTGGTAATCTGAAGTACTTCTTTGAAACAGGTGACTGGCATGCTATACACGGTGGGTTAATAAACTTAGTTCCTTTCAAAAGTACAATCCGCTATTTAAGTGGATTCGATCCTACTCATTTACTAGATCCTTATAATATAGACATCGTACTTATGAATACATTAGGAAACGTCATCATATTTATCCCATTCGGATTCCTGCTACCTTTATTATTTAAACAAATTAACAATGTAAAAATGGCATCCAAAATTTTTATTAAGTTCATTTTATTAATTGAATCGTTACAACTCCTTACCTTTACTGGTGTTTTCGATATTGATGACATCATACTCAATATGCTAGGAGCTTTAATTGGGTACGGTTCTTTTGTTGGGATGAAGTATATTTGGGACCGTGTTAAATCTGTGGATAAGGTGGATGCGATTTAGGTTCGGGGTATACGACCTGTTCTTCCTGTCGTAATTTGTTGATAAGTCGATATCCCTTGTCGAATCGCCGATATATTGAAATAATCGCTGATATATTAGGAGTTATCGTCGATATATTTGAAAAATCGCTGATATATTTAGCCAGAAACCCACCTGGGTATCTCGGCTAACCCCACCCCAAGCCAAGCTCACACAATAAAAAAGCGCCCTGCACAGCAGGGCGCTTTCTTCATACATATATTAACCGATAGAACCTTCCATCTCAAACTTGATTAGGCGGTTCATCTCAACTGCGTATTCCATTGGAAGTTCGCGAGTGAATGGCTCGATGAAGCCCATTACGATCATTTCTGTAGCTTCTTGCTCAGAAATACCACGGCTCATTAGGTAGAATAATTGTTCTTCTGATACTTTTGATACTTTCGCTTCGTGCTCAAGTGAAACGTAATCGTTTTTGATTTCGTTGTAAGGAATTGTATCAGATGTAGATTGGTTATCCATGATTAACGTGTCACACTCGATGTTAGAGCGAGAGTTTTTCGCTTTTGGTCCGAAGTGTACGATACCACGGTAAGTTACTTTACCACCATGCTTCGCAATCGATTTAGAAACGATTGTTGAAGACGTGTTTGGTGCTAAGTGAATCATTTTTGCACCAGCATCTTGGTGTTGGCCTTTACCAGCAATCGCGATAGATAATGTTAAACCACGAGCGCCTTCGCCTTTTAAGATAACTGCTGGGTATTTCATCGTTAATTTAGATCCGATGTTACCGTCAATCCATTCCATCGTTGCGTTTTCTTCACAAACCGCACGTTTTGTAACTAGGTTGTATACGTTGTTCGCCCAGTTTTGGATTGTTGTATAACGGCAATATGCATCTTTCTTAATGATGATTTCTACTACCGCACTGTGAAGTGAGTTAGTCGTGTAAACAGGTGCTGTACAACCTTCTACGTAGTGTACGTGTGCGCCTTCGTCTACGATGATAAGCGTACGCTCGAATTGTCCCATATTTTCAGAGTTAATACGGAAATACGCTTGAAGTGGTGTATCAACTTTAACACCTTTTGGAACGTAGATGAATGATCCACCAGACCAAACTGCAGAGTTTAATGCAGAGAATTTGTTATCTGTTGGTGGAATTACTTTTCCGAAATGCTCACGGAAAATATCTTCGTTCTCTTTTAATGCGCTATCTGTATCTTTGAAGACGATTCCTAGAGCTTCTAGGTCTTCTTTCATGTTGTGGTATACAACTTCAGATTCGTACTGTGCAGATACACCAGCTAAATATTTTTGCTCAGCTTCTGGAATACCTAATTTATCAAATGTCGCTTTAATTTCATCAGGTACTTCATCCCAAGACTTCTCAGATTTCTCAGATGGTTTTACGTAGTACGTAATTTCATCGAAATCTAAGTCGTTTAAGTCGCCGCCCCATTGTGGCATTGGCATTTCATAGAACTTATCCAGTGATTTTAAACGGAAGTCTAACATCCACTGTGGTTCTTCTTTCATACGTGAAATCTCTTCAACGATCTCTTTTGTTAAACCGCGTCCAGCACGGAAAATCGAAACGTCTTTGTCTTTGAAACCATATTTATAATCGCCGATATCTGGCAGTTGCTTCGCCATGTTGGTGTGTCCCTCCTTAGATAACCTCGTTTTTAGGAACCTTTAACATTACTTATCTTCGTTTAAGCCCTTTTCTAACGCTTTCCACGCTAATGTTGCACATTTAATACGTGCAGGGAACTTGCATACGCCTTGTAATGCTTCAATATCTCCTAAATCGATGCTGTCATCGTACTCTTTTCCTAGCATCATGTCAGAGAAAATTTTAGAAAGCTGAAGTGCCTCTTCAATTTTCTTACCTTTTACTGCTTGTGTCATCATTGAAGCTGAAGACATTGAGATAGAACATCCTTCTCCTTCAAACTTCGCTTCTTGCACAATACCTTCTTCTACTTTCATCGTAAGTTGAATACGATCGCCGCAAGTTGGATTGTTCAAGTTCACTGTAACACTATCTTCTAGCACGCCATGGTTACGAGGATTTTTGTAATGATCCATAATAACTTGACGATATAACGTATCTAAATTATTAAATGACATTTGTGAAATACTCCTTTGTCTTGATTAGCGATTCAACAAATGTATCAATTTCTTCTTTTGTATTATATAAATAGAAGCTCGCACGTGCTGTTGAAGAAGCTTTCAGCCACTTCATAAGCGGTTGTGCACAGTGGTGTCCTGCGCGAACTGCAATGCCTTCTACATCTAATACTGTCGCTACATCGTGAGGATGTACGTCTTCAATATTAAATGTAACAAGACCAGCGCGATGCTTTGGACCATAAATTGTAACGCCATCTACTTCTGATAGTCTTTCTAAAGCGTATTGCGCTAATTCATGCTCATGCTTTTCAATATTATGAAGACCGATTTCTTCTAAGAAATCAATTGCCGCACCAAGTCCGATTGCATTACCGATAATCGGCGTACCTGCTTCGAACTTCCACGGAAGCTCTTTCCAAGTAGATTCTTGTAAATCTACGAAATCAATCATTTCACCGCCAAATTCAATTGGCTCCATATTGTTTAGCAATTCTTTCTTACCATATAATACGCCGATACCTGTAGGTCCGCACATCTTATGAGCAGATAATGCGTAGAAATCACAGTTTAAATCTTGTACATCCACTTTCATATGAGGTGTACTTTGTGCACCGTCAACGACCATAATTGCGCCATTCTCATGTGCGATTGCTCCGATTTCTTTTACAGGGTTAATCGTTCCAAGTACGTTAGAAACATACATGATAGAAACGATTTTTGTATTCGGTGTAATTGTTTGACGAGCATCTTCTATTGAAATTGTCCCATCTGGTTGAAGCGGAAGATATTTTAAAGTTGCGCCAGTTTTCTTCGCAACTTGCTGCCACGGAATGATGTTACTATGGTGCTCCATGTAAGAAATAACGATTTCATCGCCTTCTTTTACATTTTCAAGACCATAGCTAGCCGCTACTGTATTTAATGCAGTTGTCGTTCCGCGCGTGAAAATAATCTCTTCCATCGATTTCGCATTAATAAACTTGCGAACTTTCTCGCGTGCACCTTCATACGCGTCGGTAGCTTTCGTACCGAGCGTATGAACACCGCGATGCACGTTAGAGTTATATTCTTTATAGTAACGTTCTAACGTTTCAATGACTTGAATTGGTTTTTGAGAAGTTGCTGCACTATCGAAATAAACAAGTTGTTTGCCGTTCACTTTTTGATCAAGAATTGGAAACTGTTTGCGTATTTCATGAATATTCATTAGCGAACTTTCCTTTCAATTACCTCAACAAGCTGTGCCTTTACTCCTTCAATTGGAAGCTCATTAACTACAGGTGCTAAGAATCCATGGATGACTAAACGTTCTGCTTCGCGTTTTGGAATACCACGGCTCATTAAGTAGTATAGTTGAGTTGGATCTACGCGACCTACTGAAGCTGCGTGACCTGCCATTACATCATCTTCGTCGATTAAAAGAATTGGGTTTGCATCACCGCGTGCTTTCTCATCTAACATAAGAACGCGAGAAGATTGTTGTGCATTTGATTTAGATGCACCGTGTTCAATCTTACCAATTCCGTTAAAGATAGATGTTGCACTATCTTTTTGTACACCGTGTTTTAAAATCCAACCTTCAGAGTGTTTACCGAAGTGAACAACTTTAGTTGTAAAGTTTTGTGTTTGGTTACCACGGCCAATTGTTACTGTTTTCGTATCAGCATATGAACCGTCGCCCATTAAGTTTGTAACGTTCTCTGAAATTGTGTTTCCGTCATTCATAAGGCCTAGAGCCCAATCAACGCGGCCGTCGCGTCCAACAATACCGCGGCGGTTAACGTAAGTTGTTACGTCTTTTGCTAATAGATCAACCGCACCGAATTTCACTTGTGCGCCTTGTTCCACGATTACTTCTGCTACGATATTTGCAATACCTTTAGCATTTTCATTTGCAACGTAGTTCTCTACATAAGTTGCAGTACTGTTCGCATCAGCTACGAATAATACGTGGTTATATACGTTAGCTTCTTCGCCGTCTACTAAGAATACAGCTTGAAGTGGAGTTTCAAGAACAACGTTTTTCGGAACATATACAAATGCACCGCCGTTGATTAATGCAGCATGAAGTGCAGTTAGACGATGCTCGTCTACCTTCACGCCGTCTTTCATTAAGTACTTTTGTACTAGTTCAGCATGCTCAGTTGCAGCTGTTACGATGTCTGTAAAAATAACACCTTTTTCTTTTGCTTCGTCTGCTAAAGAAACAAATGCAGTTGTACCAGTACGTTGCACTAATACGCTGTTATTTTCATCGATTAAATTTTTCACTGCTTCTGGAAGCTCTGTTAAAGAACTTACAGGCTCTTGCTTAGCAGCGTCGCCTTTTCCGATAAAGTCCCATTTGTCAATTTTCGTTTTATCAGGAGTTGGCATTGGAAGTTCAGTTGCTTGTGCAAGAGCTTGTAAGCGGAACTCAGTCAACCAAGCTGCTTCGTTTACTTCGCTTGCGCGTTGACGGATTGTTTCTTGATCGAAAGGTAATGTACCGATTGTCATGTTTATGCTCCTCTCTTACGCTTCTTGCTCTGTTGTTTCGTCTTCAATACCTAATTCTTTTTTAATCCAGTCGTAACCTTCAGCTTCTAGACGTTGTGCAAGCTCAGGGCCACCAGATTTAACGATACGACCGTTCATCATAACGTGAACGAAGTCTGGAGTGATGTAGTTTAATAAACGTTGGTAATGCGTAATCATTAGGCAACCGAAGTCTTCGCCGCGCATTTCGTTAATACCTTTAGATACAACTTTTAATGCATCGATATCAAGACCTGAGTCGATTTCGTCTAAGATTGCGATTTTTGGCTCAATCATCATTAATTGAAGAATTTCGTTACGTTTTTTCTCTCCACCAGAGAAACCTTCGTTTAAGTAACGTTGTGCCATTTCTGGATCCATTTCTAGGAATTCCATGTTTTTATCTAATGTACGGATAAATTTCATAAGAGAAATTTCATCGCCTTCTTCACGACGTGCGTTAATTGCAGAACGTAAGAAGTCAGCGTTTGTTACTCCGCTAATTTCACTTGGATATTGCATTGCTAGGAATAGACCTGCTTGTGCGCGCTCGTCTACTTCCATTTCTAATACATCTTCACCGTCGATGATGATGCTACCTTCTGTTACTTCATATTTTGGGTGACCCATAATTGCAGAAGATAAAGTTGATTTACCTGTTCCGTTAGGTCCCATAATTGCGTGGATTTCTCCACCTTTTACTTCAAGGTTTACACCTTTTAAAATTTCTTTGCCATCAATTGATACGTGTAAGTCTTTAACCGTTAATGTAGAACCAGCCATCTCAATACCTCCATTAATCCTATATATACATTTTAAAAATTCCTAAAACGTTCATATTCTCATTTTATTCTCATTCTAATTTTATATCAAATAAAATGATATCGCAAACGATGAAAAAAAGTAACAATTTTTTCACAAATGTATATAAGTATTTCACTTGCATCCTTATATGATACACCTTTCTTCTTATTTATATAAAGAAAAAAGGACTGGTAAAATTCCAGCCCTTTCCTTATATTTATTCACTTACCGGAAGTACAGCACCTTTATATTCTTTATTAATAAAATCTTGAATTTCTTTTGAATGCAGTACTTCTACTAGCTCCTTAATTTCTTTTTTCTTCTCGTCACCTTTACGAACTGCAATAATATTTGCATACGGAGAGTCTGATCCTTCAATCGCAATCGCATCCTTTGTTGGATTTAATTTTGCATCAATTGCATAGTTTGAATTAATAAATAATGCATCACCTTCATTATTTTCATATAACTTCGGTGAAAGACCCGGCTCTACATCTGTTTTAAACTTTAAGTTTTTCGGATTTTCTACAACATCTTTTACTGTTGCTTTCACAACATCTACTCCATCTTTTAATTTAATAACGCCGCCTTTTTGTAACAGCGCTAGCATACGGCCACGCTCCGCTACGTTATTACTCATAATCACTGTCCCGCCATCTGGTAAATCTTTTAAGCTTTTATATTTCTTAGAATAAATGCCCATTGGCTCTAAATGAATTTTTCCTGCGTTTACAATTTTATATCCTTTTTCTTGAATTTCTTTATCTAAGTAAGGAATGTGCTGGAAGTAGTTTGCATCAATTTCCTTATCCGCTAACGCTTTATTCGGTAGCACATAATCTTGGAATTTTTTAATTTCTAATTTAATACCCTTTTTCTCTAATATCGGCTGTGCCTTTTCCAAAATAACAGCGTGCGGTACGTTAGAAGCTCCCACAACAAGCTTATTCTCCTCTTTTCCTCCGCAAGCAGCTAATGTAAATACAGACAGCGCTGTAACAACTGACAATAGAATCTTTTTCATATGGTGTCCCCTTCTCCCGTATAATTATGTAGTTATAAAAAAGGCTGGCATACACCAGCCCTTTTACAGCAATTATTCTTTTACAGGAACAACTGCCCCTTTATATTCTTTATTAATGAAGTCTTCAATTTCTTTAGAATGTAATACTTCTACAAGAGCTTTAATCTCTTTCTTATCTTTATCACCTTTACGAACAGCTACTACGTTTGCGTATGGTGAATCATTACTTTCAATTGCAATTGCATCTTTTTCTGGGTTTAACTTCGCATCAATTGCATAGTTCGAGTTAATTAGAACCGCGTCGCCTTCTTTATTGTTATACACTTGTGGCAATAAACCAGGCTCAATATCTGTTTTGAATTTCAAGTTTTTTGGGTTATCCGCAATATCTTTTGGAGTTGCTTTAACCGGATCTACTCCGTCTTTAATTTTTAAAATACCTTCTTTTTGTAAAATTGCTAGACCACGTCCATGGTCAGCAACTGAATTACTCATAATAATTGTCGCTCCGTCTGGAAGTTCTTTTAAGCTCTTATATTTTTGAGAATATACACCAATCGGTTCTAAATGAATTTTCCCTGCTACTTCAAAATCATATTTTTTATCTTTCATTTCTTTTTCTAAATACGGAATGTGCTGGAAGTAGTTTGCATCTAAATCCTTATCTGCTAACGATTTATTTGGTAATACGTAGTCTTGGAATTTTTTCACTTCTAACTCAATTCCTTTTTTCTCTAATAAAGGTTTAGCCTTTTCTAAAATAACCGCATGCGGCACGTTAGAAGCCCCCACAACTAATTTCTTTTCATCTTTATCTTTCCCGCCACAAGCAGCTAACCCCAAAATTGAAGTTGAAATCAGTGCTGTAAGTAATAATTTTTTCATTTGAAACATCCTCCCGTTTTTTATTATCGTTTATCTATTCGAGTCGTTACACGATCACCAATCCACTGAATGAAAAATACAACTAGTAATACACAAATTGTCGCAACGATTGTTACGTCGTTATTTCCTCGTTGGAATCCTTCTAAATAAGCAAGTGTTCCAAGACCACCAGCACCAACAACTCCCGCCATTGCTGTATAGCCCACTAAAGCAATTGTCGTAACCGTAATACCAGATACTAACGCTGGTAACGATTCTGGAATTAACACTTTCAAAATAATTGTGCTTGTTTTTGCTCCCATCGCTTTTGAAGCTTCAATTACACCTTTATCAATTTCGCGAAGTGCAATTTCAACCATTCTTGCGTAAAACGGTGCCGCTCCAATAATTAAAGCTGGAAGTGCTGCACTCGCTCCAAGAATTGTTCCAAGCAAAATCTTTGTGAATGGAATTAATAAAATGATTAAAATAATGAACGGTATCGAGCGAAAAATGTTTACGAACGCTCCAATCGCTGTGTTAACCGCTTTGTTTTCCCATAAATTATCTTTCGCTGTCATAAAGAGTAACAATCCTAAAATGAGTCCTAAAACAAATGTGGCAAGAGCGGCGATTGCCGTCATATATAACGTTTCACCAGTTGCTTCTAACATTTGATTCCAATCAACATTTGTGAATAACTTATCCATGTGCAATCACCTCCAGCTCTACTTGATCTTGATGTATTCCCTCTATTGCTTGCTGAATCGCTGTTTCCTCACCATTTAAATGAACAACTAAACTACCGTAAGAGCCGTTATTCGTTTGTGCGATATTTCCTTGCAAAATGCTAACTTCTATATCACTGCGTTGCATTAATCTTTGAAGTACTGGTCTTTCTACCGCTTCACCGATAAACTGCAAACGAACTACTTTTCCATCTGGATATTTTTCAATTAAACTTTCAATCGTTTCATTTGTATCTTCAGAATCCGTTAACTGCTGTACAAATCGTTTCGTAATGTCTTGCTGCGGATTACGGAACACATCAAGTACTGGACCTGTTTCTACAATCTTCCCTTTTTCCATTACTGCAACACGATTACAAATCTTTCGAATTACGTGCATCTCATGTGTAATGAGCACAATCGTTAAACCGAGACGTTTATTAATATCTAATAATAGATCTAAAATTTGATCTGTCGTTTCTGGATCAAGAGCTGACGTTGCTTCATCACATAAAAGTACTTGCGGATTGTTAGCTAACGCTCTCGCAATACCAACACGTTGCTTTTGTCCTCCGCTCAGCTGAGATGGGTACGCGTCTCCTCTTCCTTCTAATCCAACAAGATGAATTAACTCATCCACGCGTTTTCTTCTCTTCACCTTATCAACACCTGCAATTTCAAGTGGGAACTCAATATTTTCACGTACAGTTCGTGACCAAAGTAAGTTGAAGTGTTGAAAAATCATTCCGATTTCTTGCCTTGCCTTACGAAGTTCGCTTCCTGTAATCGCTGAAATCACGCGATTTGCAATTGTAATTTGGCCTGAAGTTGGTTTCTCCAACTGATTGAATAATCGAATTAAAGAACTTTTTCCAGCGCCACTATATCCGATAACACCAAATATTTCACCTTTATCTATTTTTAAATTGGCATTATCTACAGCAGTGACATCACCGCTTTTTGCTTTATATATTTTCTTTACATTTTCTAATAAGATCATGATGTTCACCCCTTTTTGTTTAGATCGACTCCGCAATTTTTTATGTTTAATGCGTGTAGTCCACCATTATCACTACTTTTATTATTTGAATGTCCTCCACATTCAAACAACAAAAAAACCTTTCCGCTTTAGAGAAGCAGAAAGGTTTATGTGCGTATATAACAACATTATCCCTCTCTCTCATCTCTCAAAGCATTTGCTTTGCAGGAATTGGCACCATTTCAACATAAGTTGACGGTTGCCGGGCTTCACAGGGCACAGTCCCTCCACCTCTCTTGATAAGAGAAATCAGATTACATTTTCGTCTGATTTGTAATTTATGAAATTGTCTATATTTTATGAATTGAATTGTATCAATATCCACACACCATGTCAACAGAAATTTTCGCAAAAAATGAAACTTCAGAATTTTAAGCACCTACTGACATCGGTTTACATATATGAAACATCGATTCAACTAATAGCATGGTTCGATACGTTCCTGAATATTGTACACGTCCATCATTCATTAACATTTGCAATCGTACATTGCCGTTCACCAATTGTTTTACATCTTCTTCACCAACACAAACGATTTGCTCCGTTCCTCTTTCCTCATGTAGCAGCTCTATATAATCTCTTGAAATTTGTAACGAACAACTTTCATCTCCAAAGCGGAAATTAACAGTTTTTTCTCCTTGTCTTAAAAGCGGTTCTAAATGATATTGACCATTAGCGTAATTTACAAATGATTGCAGCAAAGAATATAATTTCACTCTAAATCACATCCTTCATATCACTTTCTATTACACATACCATTCCCTCTCACTAAAGAGCAATCCTGTTATTTTCGCTCGACAAATACTGTAACCACCCTGCATCTCGACATATTTCCCGAGAAATATGTCGAGGCGGCAAAAACTTTGCCGCCTACTTTAATTCCGTATATAAATATTCAACCGAATGAAATGCGTATATCTTCTTCATCAGTGTCCCATTTTCAAAAACAAGTAAACAAGGTACACTTTCGATCCCATACTCTTTCGCGAAATGCGGAGCATAATTTAAATCTAACATTCCAATTTTCAAATCTTCAATTGTCATCTCAACGACAGTTAACATCTTTTTTGCTAATTGGCATGTTCCACACATTGGAGTATATACATATAACACTGTTTTTTCTTCATTCTCTATTAGGGCTGTAGCTTCGGCTCCTGTCCAGTCAATCACTTCTATCATTCCTTACCGTAAATATTCTGTATAAACGTCAATGTCAGCTCCCCATAATACATTTGCTAAGTGTGAAGATGGCGCAGTTGCCACTTCTCGGTACGAGCGATCAATATAAATATGCTCTGCTTGCGGGAATTCTTTTCGAAATTGTTTCCTTAACTTTTCTCCAGCATCATCAGCATCCACTAGTACATACACTTCCTTATCAAAAAACTGATCAACGAGCTCATCCATTTTCGACAAACCAATTGTACCATTTGTACAAACAATTTCCACCGGTTCCCGAATAATAGATTCAATCTTTCTTCTATCTGATGTACCTTCTACAATAATGACTTTTTCTACATAAACCATATGTCATCACCCGATCACCATATACTATACAACCTTTAACTTAGTATATAGTATATTCGTTATTTTCATGTTGTTTCCTGTTTATTTTTGCAAAAGAAAAGCGCAAGCGGCTCGTTCAGATTGCGAGGGGGATGGAGCTTCTGACGTAAAGGCGCTTTTTGCCTTGCAGGAAGAAGCGAAGCCACCGAACAATCTAGCCGCTGGAGCTGGACAATGAAAAGCGCAAGCGGCTCTTTCAGGTTGTAAAGTTCCATAAAACCTTACCGAAAAACATTCATTCCTATAATAGCTTATTCATTTACACTCGATTTTAAATGTATTATGTAACACAAAATAAAAAAGGACAGCACAAAGGCTGTCCTTCAGTCGACTATAATTAGTCTTGGTTTGTCATTTCTGCATATTTTTCAGCAGTTAATAACTTCTCAACTTGGCTTGCATCAGAAAGTTCAACTTTAACCATCCATGCACCCTCGTATGGAGATTCGTTAACAAGTTCTGGTTGGTCACTTAATTCTTCGTTTACTGCTACAACTTTACCGCTTACAGGTGCGTATAATTCAGAAACTGTTTTAACAGATTCTACGCTTCCGAATGGCTCGTCAGCTTCGATTGTTGCACCTACTTCTGGAAGTTCAACGAATACGATATCGCCTAGCTCACTTTGTGCAAAGTGAGTAATACCGATAACAACTTCATTACCTTCAGTTTTTACCCATTCGTGTTCTTCAGAGTAACGTAAATTATTTGGAATGCTCATGACTGTACCTCCAGTGAATGTATTAATTATGTAAAAATACCTTATTGGTACTTTTTCCACACACTTTCAAACTGCTCTTCGTTAAAACCAAGTGTTACCTTCGTTCCATCTGTTACAATTGGACGTTTAATCAACATGCCATCAGATGCTAAAAGCTCGTACATTTCGTCTTCACTTGCATCTTTTAGCTTATCTTTCAGACCAAGTTCACGGTAACGCATTCCACTTGTATTAAAGAATTTTTTTAATGGTAATTCACTTTTTTCATGTAAATTACGTAAATCTTCTTTTGATGGTGGATTTTCAACAATATGAATCATCTCATATGCTACATCGTTTGCCTCAAACCATTTCTTTGCTTTTTGACATGTGCCACACTTTGGATATGAATAAAATGTTACTGTCATAAATTCACCTACTTTTTTACTAACCTTTACCTTTATCATATAGAAAACGTTTTATTATTTCAAACGATTATTCGCTAAACTTTTACTTATTTCGTGATAATTTTTAATAATCCTGCAAATTTTTCTTATTTTTCCGCCATTTGTTAAGAAAAAATAAATATATAATTTTTTTTGATTCTTCTCTTATCACTCGCCGAACATATATCTTAAACAAACGTTTGATTAATTCCCCATTTTCCTTCATTAACCCTTGAGCTACATCGATTTCTTCCTACCGAACATATATCTTAAACAAACGTTTGATTAATTCCCCATTTTCCCTTGTTAACCCTTGAGCTGCATCGATTTCTTCCTACCGAACATATATCTTAAACAAACGTTTATTTAAGCATTTCATCCTATAGTCACAAAACCTAGAAACACCTTAAATGACAAAGGCGTACAGATAAAAGGAACTAACGATTTTGGCCGTAATAATGAGAGTATTCCATGATGTTGAAGAAATTACTGCAAAGAAAAAAGACGCATTTAAATGGATGCGTCTTTTGGCGATGTTTCTTTTGTGAAATCATATAAAGCAATTGCGCCTAAAATAACCAGTATACTTTCAGGGGCATCTAACAAAATAGTTCTCCAAGTTTCTGAGACTACCCATTTAATACCTGCCGCTGATTCAAGATATGTTTGAAAATAACTAATTGTAAAATCAATTACAAATAAACATACAAGTAATGTTAGACCAAATCGAATTAATTTCTTGTTTTTAAACATGTAACACCTCTCAAATTTCATTGAATATTTCTAATTTCAGTTCATCATATATAAAAATCCTTATATTTAATTTTAACATATATAAAATCCAAATAAATACAATATGCATATTTGCATATTGTATTGACAGTAGTCCATAATTCCGAATAGTAACCTCATAAACAATGGTATCATTTGAACCCACTATGTAACCGATTCCTGCATGTGAAATAAAGGAGAAGTCTTGTTTACAGGCTCCTTCTTCATCGACTCAAATAATCTGCAATTGTTTGAAATACGATGATATACATATTATGAATACTTTCTTCAGTATTTCCACCATTCGATAAACCAACTGCCCATTGTTGTCCTTCACCACTTCCTATATTTGCAAAGCCTTGCGTATACATAGCATTTACATCTTTTCGTGCACTGTTATACTCTATCCCTTTTGTAGTAAACGTTGAATATGATTTATCTTGCAAACCGATAAAAAACACTGGTTTCTTTAGCGATGAAAATACACTTTTATACTGCTCAGTTGAGGCTTCTTGAAAGTGATTTTTCATTATGAGAAAACCATCTACTTCCTTAGATTTCTTTTCCAGTTCCTCTAACTTCATTTCCTCAAATTTTATATTCCTAAACGTATCCTTTGGTTTTTCTCCAACAACTCCAATTACGAGTGCTCTTCCGTTATATTCTAATTTCTCTCCTTCTTTATCCTTTGCACACCCAGCACCAACTAGGCATATCAATATAAAAACTAATAAACACGATAAACGCTTCATTTAGCACCCTCCCCTTCTTTTCAGTCAAGTGACAAAAACGTAAGGTTCATTCAAGAAAATGTAAGTAAAATCGATAGCCCAAATTGCGTTTCTATATTATAATCAATTGAATTTACTTACATTACTAAACATAGGAGATTATCATGAAGAAATTTAAACTTTCATCTTTTCTTCCGTTAAGTTATATACTTCTACTCGTACTCGTAAGTCCCCTTTACGATGTATTAAATAAATCGACTGTACACGCAGTAGATGTCACAACTGTAGTAGATGATTGGATTCCATTTGTGAAAGCATTTATTATTCCTTACTTACTTTGGTTTCCTTACTTATACGGCGCACTTATTTATTACTGCTTTGCAGATCGAAAGCAATATTATGTCACTTTAAGTAGTATCATTCTTGGAAAACTTGCTTGTTTTTCCATTTATTATTTTTGGCAGACAACTGTACCACGTCCAACCGTTGTTGGATCAGACGTGTTTTCCGAACTAGTCCGCTATATTTATAGTATCGATCAACCAGTAAATTGTTTCCCAAGCATTCACGTTCTGACTACATTTGTCATTATGCTAGCTGCCTTTAAACGTAGAGAACAACATGCTTTTGAATATTACATCCTTACCTTCTTCGGTACGCTTATTATTTTATCAACGCTATTTACGAAGCAACATGCATTTGTAGACGCCATTTCTGGAATGATTCTTGCAAGCATACTTTACTTCGGCGTCCAACTTTTATTAGCAAAAGAAACAGTACGTGTTCCAGTAAAACAAAATCAAAAAATGTAAAAAGCAGACTGTGGCTTCTCAGTCTGCTTTTCTCTATATAAAAGGAGATTTTCAATTTAAGATTGCGGTACAGTCATATCACCAGAGTGAATACGACCTGCTTTTTTAAGAGCAATGTAAAGTATATAAGAAACAGCTACTGGAATGACGATATAAGTGATTACCATCGCTGGGACAACTTCCCATCCTTCGCTGGAAATTAAATTAATTGGTGCGATAAGGGAACTTAATCCAAGACCTGCAATTTCTTTTCCCGCTTCCAGTTGGAAAATTAATGCAGATACTGGACCAACTATCGCACTGGCGACAACAGTTGGGACGAGAATCATTGGGTTTTTAGTGATATTTGGCAACTGTACTTTCGGAGTACAAAGTGCTTGAGCTAATATGCCCCCTAAATTATTTTCTTTCGCTGAGATAACAGAGAATCCGATAAACTGAGCAACGCAGCCTGCAAGAGCAGCACCACCTGCAACACCGTCTAAGCTAAGTGCAATCGCTAACGCAGCTGATGAAGCTGGGGAGATAAGTAATAGTCCCCAAACTACCGCAATAACGATAGAAGCGATGAACGGGCTACCAGCTGAGCTATCTTTAATGAATGCTCCAACTGTATTTAAAACGGGAGTAATATTATGAGATAACCAAATACCGACTAAACCAGAACCTAATATTGCGGCAAATGGAACGAGCATCATATCTAACGCAGTTTTTCCGCTTAAACGTTTACCAATATATACAGCTAAAGTCGCTGTTAATAATGCTCCGATTGGCTCACCTGTTTTAATAATTAGACCTGCTTCAGTAATTGAAATGGATCCGGCACCAATCGCTCCAGCTACCATAGCCGAGAAGATTACAAGGCCATTTGCACCGAGCATAAAAGCAATTCCGGCACCAATGGCTGGTGCCATAAGTGATTTTGCAACAACTCCGATTGTAATAAGCAACGGAATATCAACAATTCTTCCTATATTTTCGATTAGTAAACCAATTCCAAGGGATACGAAAATACCTTGTGCGATTCCAGCTGATGCTTTAAATACACGAGACATTATATATTCCTTCATTTGTTTCACCTTCTCCTATAAGTTAGTAGCCAATTGTTTTCATATAATCACGTAAAATGTCATTTGATTTTGCGAATCGAGATTCTTCATCCTCTGTTAAATTTAGTTCTACAATTTCTCTTATACCATCTCTAGTAATAATAGCTGGTACTCCTGTACAAATATCATATTCACCATACTCACCATCTAAAATAGCTGATACAGCAATGACACGATGATCATCGTTAAAGATTGAGTTTGCAATATATGCTAGAGAATTTCCGATTCCGTAATAAGTAGTTCCTTTACGTTTATAAATTTCCCATCCAGCTTTCGCAGTCTTCTCAACGATTTCATCTAAATCTATTTCACCAAATTGATCTTTTTTCTCTTCTAAAATCTGCAGAATTGGTTTTCCACCAACAGTTACGTGTGACCAAGCAACCATTTGAGAATCACCATGTTCCCCTAATGAATACCCGTGAATACTACGAGGATCTACATGTAACATTTCAGATAAAATTGTTCGTAAGCGAGAAGAATCTAGTGAAGTACCAGTACCGATTACACGATTTCTAGGTAATCCAGATAATTTCCACACTTGATATGTAATAATATCAACTGGGTTCGATGCAAGTAAGAAAATACCGTCAAATCCACTTTCCATTACGCCACCAACAACACTTTCCATAATCTTCGCACTCGCTCCTAAAGTATCTAAGCGACTTTGCCCTGGCTTTGGTGCTGGTCCTGCTGTAATAATAACAATATCCATATCTTTGCAGTCTTCATAGCTTCCTGCATATACTTTTGTTCTTGTATTTGTAAAGTTAATGCAGTGTGATAAATCCATCGCTTCCCCAACTGCACGTTCATGATTTATATCAATTAATAATAGCTCTTCGCAAATGCCTTGATTCACAATGGAATATGCACAACTTGATCCAACTAATCCAGTACCGATAATTGCAATTTTTCTTGTATTTCGTTTCATAGCAATCTCTCCTAATTGATCATATAATCTATTTCTTTTGTTCTTTACACTCCTAATTATAGAGATTCCCACGATATAAACCATGGATACTTTGTGAAATGTTGAGCAAAGTTTTGTCCTTTTTGTGAATTGTTATATTCCATTTTCGTCATATTTGTTACAACTGGAAAAATATTTATTATGTATTTATTGACATATACAAAAAGAAAACGAGCGAATAGATTCGCTCGTTTTCTTTTTTCTGTTATTCCGCACTTAATTGGCTTTTTAATTGTTGTACAATCATCGGATTCGCAGGTGCTGCTGGCTTGTAATAACTCTTTTGCTTTGCATACTCATACATATTACGTTGACGCATCTCATCCTGATTACGAATTTGAATTAACGTTTGGTGTAACTGTTCATTATCAGACTGAGCGATATAATTTGCATAACTTGTTAAACTTGCATTTAATCCTGCTAAATAATCATTTACCATATCTTTTTCATTCATCTTTCGCTTCCTCCTATCCTAAGAAAGTCATTAATTGTTGTTTCGTATTTCGTGCATCTTGCGCATCTTTTTGTAGCATTTGTTTCAGTTGTGGATCCGTACACGTCTGTGCATACTGCTCCAACTTGTTAATAATTGTTGCATGTCCACCAATTAAATGACGTAAGTTTTCTACTTCAAGCTCTGTTAAATTTTGCATAGAATACTCCTACCTTTCTTTATTCGTTCACTGTTAGTATTTAGCTATTTTTTGATTGTATACATAAATTAACTTTTTCACGTGCATACAAAATAAAAGATGAATAGCTAAGCCATTCATCTTTTATACTGGTTATGTATTTATTTTTATAGAGATACAATCATACTTATACTCACAAGTAAGTTCCATACAATATGTAAAATAATACTAGGTATAATAGATTGTGTCTTTTTGTATAACATTGCAAATACCATTCCCATAATCGTTGCCGTAATTAGAAGACCTCCATGAAGAATTCCAAAAACGAAGGAAGAAATCATGATACTAACTAAAAAATTATATCTCTTTTCTAAAAATCGATATAAAATACCTCGAAATAGAATTTCTTCTTTAACCGGTGTAATGATAGCAACACTTAACACATATATAATACTTTGTATGCTATTTTGAAGCCCTAAACTCCCTAATTGTTCCTTTTGTTCTGCTGCACTTTCAAAACTAAATACATGTAACATTAAATATTGTGATACTGCAATGATAATAAAACCACTTAATAGATATAAATATGTCTTCCCACTCTTCAAAACGGATAAATCCCAAATAGATTTAATAAAATGAAGAACCGGTTTATAAGCTAATAAAACGATAGCAACAACAGATGCATCGAATAAGAGCAAATAATATCCTTCTAATTTAGTACTTAATGCTTCTTCTCCATAAATCCCAAAGGCTAAACCAAGGAATAATCCTCCTAGGAGTGAAATCCCTATAATCATTGCTATCATTACAAATAGATTTTTATATGTTATATTCTCTATTTTTCTTTCCGCACTATACGCTTCTAACACTGTTTTACTCACAGTATCCCTCCAGTTATTCTCATTTATATCATTAAAATCCTTTAATTTAAATATAAAGATAATATAACAAATTTTACAAAAAGAATAATATGCAATTTTACATATTATAAAAACTTTATATTTTATAGTTTTAGGAATAGAATTGCTATGCAATAATTATTATATGAAATTTCAAAAAACACTTCCTATTCACCATAAACCTCGCATCATATAAAACTTAATAGTTAAAGGAGCAATGAACATGAAAACCCACGACTTCCTTACAGAAATCCAGAAGGGCTCTGAGCCTAGTCCATATCAAGATCCTATTGCATTTATTTTCGTTTGCCTGTCCTTAGCTATATGCACATTTTTCAAACCTGCAAAATAATATCATGTAATGAGAAAAAGCCTACCGTTCTATTCAAATCATATGCACTAAAAACCTTAGAATCACTTCTAAGGTTTTTGTTTGTCTCGCTTCTTATTCACGTAATCCTTTAATAAACGTTTCCAACAATACATGTAAACTTATATCCAAATCTAACGGCAAACCAAATCCACCCTGCTGTTCAATCGATGCAAATCCATGACAAATACTTCTGAATCCACGCGTCGCATGAAGTGCATTTTCTCCTTCTAAGCCGTACTGTTGTAAAACTTGAAGACAAAGCTTTACAATGCCGTCACCTGCTCTTCTTACTTCTTCATCTCGTAAAAAAGTTGCTTCATACAGTCCAGGATGTTTACGTACGAATGTTACATACGCTTCTCCTAAAGCATGAATTGCTTCATCCATCCGTTTACCCTCGGTCGCTTCTTCCAGTCTGTTATACAGCTGTTTGATTCCGTAAATACCAAGATGTTTCCGTACATCTTGTAAGCCTTTCACATGATTGTATAGCGAGGGGGAACGTACCCCTAATGTTTGTGCTAGTGAAGCTAACGTTACTTCTTGTATTCCATTTGCATCTGCAATTTCTGCTGCTGTTTCTACAATTTTCTGTAATGTAAGTCCGATTCTCGGTGACATAAATTACCCCTCTTTTCTACTTTCTATATTCCGCTTCGCTTCCTTAATAGCAAGCTCTATGACAGCCCCTGGATCGTTTATCATTTTCCCATGCCCTGCCGCAAGCAAGGACGGCTCATATTCTCTTAACTTCTCTGCACTTTGTAATGATATTTCTTTACTCCACGTTGCCATCGCTGGAAACGGAAACCAAAATTTCATTTGTCCCGAAACAGCCGTACCTCCTCTCGTTTGGAATGCATCCCCAACAATAAGAGCTTTATTTCGTACATCAAGAAACGACATGGAGCCTGGCGTATGTCCCGGTGTCATAATCGCAAGAAGCGATCCAACTCGGTCGCCATCTTCCAATAAAACATCAGGTACCGTTTTTACTTTTTTGGGTACACCGCCTTTTATCGGTATATTCGGTTCATCCTTTTGTAACGTCGTATCTCCTTCTAACAGCTTTGCGTCCCTCTTAGAAATATAGACTGGAACATGAGGAAGCACTTCCTTTAATGCGTCTAATGCACCGATGTGATCATCATGCGCATGTGTTAATACAATATTCGTAATTGGTTTTCCTATTTTCTCAGCCGACTGTAAAATTCCTTTTGCGCTATATGGCAAAGCAGCATCAATTAAAGTTAAACCATCTTCTTCTTCTTCTATAAAGTAACAATTCACAGGAAACACTCTTGGCAAAAATGACAATTGATATACCGTTTTTTCATGCATCATTCTCATATTCCCATCTCCCTTTTCACGAAAACTAATACTATTAGTTTCATTATACTAATGGCATTAGTTTTATGTCACTAAAAATTTCTTTTTTTTCAAAAAAAAGAACAGTAGTCGTTTATACGACTACTGTTCTTTAAAGATATTAAACTGTGTAACGCTCATCTTCTAAAATTTTCGCTGCGATTTCACGTTTCTTCGGAATTACGTTAAGTGGTGTGTGACGAGTTAATTTACGTAATGATGATAACATCATGCGTAGCATGTCGCCGTTTTCAACTGCGATAAGTGTTTCTTTCGCATCTGCTTCGATTTCGTTAAATGCTTCTTGGCAGAATACTTCAGTGTATAACACTTTTTGTTTATTCTTTTCAAGACCAGTTGTTTTAATTGCTTTTTCTGTACGAAGAACAGCTGACTCCATTGCGTATAGGTTGCTTACGATGTCAGCGATATTCACAAGAATTTCTTGTTCTTTATCTAATGCTTTACCGTATTTTTGAGCAGCTAATCCAGCTACCATTAAGCCGATTTTCTTCGCGTTATTTACTAAATATTTTTGAAGTGCTAATGGCTCATCGCCTACTTCTTCTGGCATCATCATCATTAACTCTTCTTGTAATTTTTGTGCTTTTTGAAGAAGTGGTAATTCACCTTTCATCGCTTTACGTAAGAACGTACCTGGTACGATTAGGCGGTTAATTTCATTCGTTCCTTCGAAAATACGGTTAATACGAGAATCGCGGTACATTCTTTCAATCTCGTACTCTGCCATAAATCCGTAACCACCGTGAATTTGAACACCTTCATCTACTGTATAGTCTAGTACTTCAGAACCGAATACTTTGTTTAAAGAACACTCGATTGCATATTCAGCGATAGAAGCTGCTACTGCTTTACCGTCTTTTACTTCTTCTTCAGATAATGTGCTCATGCGACTTTCAAATAAGCCTACTGTACGATATACAGAGCTTTCAGCTGCATATGTTTTCGCTGCCATATTCGCAAGTTTCTCTTGAATTAATGGGAAGCGAGCGATTGGTTGTTTGAACTGTTGACGTTGGTTTGCATATTGTGCTGAAATTTCTACTGCACGTTTCGCAGATCCAACTGTACCAACACCTAATTTATAACGACCGATATTTAAAATGTTGAATGCGATAATATGACCTTTACCGATTTCACCAAGTAAGTTTTCTTTCGGTACTAACGCATCTTCTAAAATTAACGTACGAGTTGAAGAACATTTAATACCCATTTTCTTTTCTTCTGGGCTTGTAGATACACCAGCATAGTCTTTCTCTACGATAAATGCTGAGAAGTGCTCTCCATCGATTTTTGCATATACGATAAATACGTCAGCGAATGCAGAGTTTGTAATCCACTGTTTTTCACCATTTAATACGTAATGTGTACCTTCTGCATTTAAACGCGCCGTTGTTTTTGCACCTAATGCGTCAGATCCTGAACCTGGCTCTGTTAATGCGTATGCCGCTAATTTTTCACCAGTTGCAAGTAATGGTAAATACTTTTTCTTTTGCTCTTCGTTACCGAATAATACGATTGGTAACGATCCGATACCTACGTGAGCACCGTGAGTAATTGCAAAGCCACCAGCGCGAGAGAATTTCTCTGCGATTAACGCTGAGCTTACTTTATCAAGACCAATTCCGCCGTACTCTTCTGGTACGTCAGCGCCTAATAAACCAAGTTCCCCAGCTTCTTTTAAAAGACGAACAGAGCGATCAAACTCATGTTGCTCTAAATATTCAAGCTCTGGAAGAACTTCATTTACGATAAAGTCCTCTGTCGTTTTTGCAATCATTTTATGCTCAGATGAAAAATCTTCTGGCGTAAACACTTGATCAATCGTAATCTCATCTACTAAAAAGCTACCGCCTTTAACCGCATTTCCTACTGTTTTTTCCATGAAAATTTCCTCCTTCATATTTTCATAAGCCGCTTCTCTCATTTTGAAAGAAGCTGGCTCTCCCGTTTATTTTTTATAAACCTTTGTTGCTTCCATTCTTTGCATTGGTGACGTCTCGTTCTGAGCGAGCCGCTTCCACTTTTTTTAATCCAGTTCCAGCGGCTAGAATATTCGGTGGCTTCACTTCTTCCTGCGAGGCAAAGAACGCCTCTACGTCTGAAGCGCCATCCCCCTCACATTCTAAGCGAGCCGCTTCCACTTTTTTTCATAATCCAGTTCCAGTGGCTAGAACAGTCGGTCGTTTCACCCCTTCCTGTGAGGCAAAAAGCCCCTCTTCGTCAGGGCTTCCAACGCCCTCCTGTTCTGAGCAAGCCACCTGCACTTTTTTTATAGTAATTCAAACACTCCCGCTGCTCCCATTCCGCCGCCGATACACATTGTTACGATACCGAATTGTTCGTTGCGGCGTTTCATTTCGTGAATAAGAGATAGTGTTAGTTTTGCTCCTGTACAGCCAAGTGGATGTCCAAGTGCGATTGCACCGCCGTTTACGTTTACTTTTTCTTCATCTAAACCAAGTTCACGAATAACTTGGATCGATTGTGAAGCGAATGCTTCATTTAGTTCGAATAGGCCGATATCAGATAGCTCTAAGCCAGCTAGTTTTAATGCTTTCGGAATTGCTGCGATTGGGCCAATTCCCATTACTTCTGGTGGTACACCCGCTACTGCAAATGAACGGAATTTCGCAAGTGGCTTCATACCATCGCTTACTGCTTTTTCACGGTCCATTAATAATACAGATGCTGCACCATCACTCATTTGTGAAGAGTTACCAGCTGTTACAGAACCGCGAACGTTAAATGCTGGACGTAATTTACCTAAAATGTCTAGCGTTGTTTCTGCTCTTACACCTTCGTCTTGTGCGAAAATGATTGTTTCTTCTTGCAGTTTGTTATTTGATCCAACAGTACGTAACGTTACATCTACAGGCACTGTTTCATCAGCAAAGTTTCCTGCAGCTAATGCTTTCGCAGCACGTTGATGACTTCTTACTGCAAATGCATCTTGCTCTTCACGAGAAATTCCATATTTCACAGCAACTTGCTCTGCTGTATGTCCCATACCCATATAATATTCTGGAGCTGCTTCTACAAGGCGACTATTTGGACGAACAACGTGTCCCATCATTGGAACTAAACTCATTGATTCCGCTCCGCCTGATAATACCGCTTCCGAGTGACCAAGCATAATGCGCTCTGCTCCGTAAGCGATACTTTGTAAACCTGAAGAACAGTAACGGTTAATTGTAATAGCTGGAACATCGTAAGAAAGTCCTGCTAATCCGCCGATATTACGAGCCATATTTAAACCTTGCTCTGCTTCTGGCATCGCACAACCGAAAATTAAATCATCGATTGGTCCTTCATAATTCGCACGCTTTAACGTTTCCTTTACTACTAACGCCCCTAGATCGTCAGGACGAACTGTTTTTAATGAACCCCTCTTTGCTTTTCCAATTGGTGTTCTTGCTCCCGCAACAATGACAGCTTCTCTCATGAACGATATCTCCCCTCGTTATTAGTTACGTAATGGCTTTCCTTTTACAAGCATGTGCTGCATTCTTGCTTGTGATTTCATCTCACTTACTAAGCTAATAAATGCTTCACGTTCTACATCTAATAAATACTGCTCATCAACTTCTGTTCCATACGGCACTTTTCCGCCCGCGATGACATATGCAAGTTTCTTCGCAATGTGAAGATCGTACTCTGAAATGTAACCAGATAAATGCATTGCTTCTGCACCAAGTGCAAGAGTTGCATATCCTGTTTCACCAACAACCGGTATCTTTTTACGAATCGGCGCTTTATAACCAGCTTCATATAAAGCAAGTGCTTTCTGTTTCGCATCGTATAGTAAGTGATCACCATTCACACTAATACCATCTTTATCACCTAAGAAGTTATGAGAAATCGCTTCTTGTCCTGAAGTGGAAACTTTCGCCATTGCGACTGTTTCAAACACTTTATTTGCAACTTTTTGTAGATCGAACTCTACGCCATTTGCCATTTTATTTAAGTGTTTAATGTATAGCTCTTTATTACCGCCTCCGCCAGGGATTAAGCCAACACCAACTTCTACTAAGCCCATATACGTTTCACTAGAAGCTTGAATGCTCGCTGCTGGTAAGCAAACTTCTGTACCTCCGCCAAGCGTCATACCATATGGTGCTGCTACAACTGGCTTAGAAGAGTATTTAATTTTCGTCATTGCATCTTGGAAGTTTTTCACAACTAACTCAATTTCAAAGTAGTTGTCGTCTTGTGCTTCCATTAAGATCATTGCTAAGTTCGCACCAACGCAGAAGTTCTTCGATTGGTTACCGATAACAAGACCTTTATAATTCTTTTCTACTTCATCAACAGCGTAGTTAATCATTTGCGTAATATCCATACCGATCGCATTGCTCTTCGAATGGAATTCTAAGCAAAGGATGCCGTCTCCTAAATCAATTAAGCTCGCTCCGCTATTTTTCTTTAATACGCCATTTTTCGCTTTTAATTGCTTAAGAGAAATTGCCTTTTTATTACGTTCGATTAGCTTATATTCGCCATTATCGTAATAGTAGCTATCTCCGTTATCATGTTTGTAGAAAGTAGTGAAACCTTTCTCTAACATTTCTTTCACCCAAGCCGGAACAACTACGCCGTTTTCTTCCATCTTTTGAACGGACTTTTCAACGCCGATGGCATCCCAAACTTCAAACGGTCCTTGCTCCCAGCCGAAGCCCCACTTCATCGCTTGGTCAATTGCAACGATATCGTCAGCAATTTCTTTATGCAGTTTTGCAGAGTATAAAAGAGTCGGTGTGATGATATTCCATAACAACTCTCCTGCGCGGTCTTTCGCGTATACAAGCGCTTTCAATTTATTCGATAAACCTTTTTCTTGTTTACTTAACTCGATCGATGCAGCTTTTAATTTTTTACGAGCTTCGTACTCCATCGTTTCTGGATTTAATTCTAAAATTTCTTTTCCTTGTTTTAAGAAGAAGCCTTGACCTGTTTTGCTTCCAAGCCATTTTTTATCAAGCATGTCATGCATGAAAGCTGGTACTTTAAATACATCGCGCTCTTCTTCTTGTACGTTTTCATATACGTTATTTGCAACGTGTACGAATGTATCTAAACCGACAACATCTAATGTACGGAATGTTGCGCTCTTCGGACGACCAATAAGTGGGCCTGTTACTGAATCAACTTCCCCAATGCTATAGCCGCGTTTTACCATCTCTTGAAGAGTTACTAATAAACCGTACGTACCGATGCGGTTTCCAATAAAGTTTGGTGTGTCTTTTGCGATAACAACGCCTTTTCCAAGAACGTCTTCGCCAAATAGTTTCATGAAGCTTAATACTTGTGGATCAGTTTCTTTCGTCGGTATTACCTCTAGAAGTTTTAAATATCGTGGTGGGTTAAAAAAGTGTGTGCCTAAGAAGTGTTTCTGGAAGTCGTCTGAACGACCTTCTGCCATTTTTTCAACTGAAATGCCTGACGTATTCGAGCTTACGATAGAACCCGGTTTACGAACAGCATCTACTTTTTCAAATAGTTTCTTTTTAATATCTAAGTTTTCAACTACTACTTCAATAATCCAATCTACATCAGCTAGACGCTCAAGGTCATCTTCTAAGTTACCTGCTTCAATCAGTGCTAAATTTCCTTTCACTGTCAGAGGAGCTGGTTTTTGCTTTAATAGTTTTTGTAGTGCCGTATTACTAAAACGATTTCTCACACTTTTATGTTCTAATGTAAGTCCCTTCGCTTCTTCTTCTTTCGTAAGCGCAGGTGGTACAATATCAAGCAATAATGTCGGAATACCAATATTAGCTAAGTGTGCCGCAATTCCTGAACCCATTACGCCTGACCCTAGAACAGCAGCCTTTTTAATTTGGAACATCCAATTCTCCCCCTATTCTTGAATGAATGCTCATTCAATTTTTCGACATAAGTCGCAATCAATGAGTGAGCCTCTACTAATAAATATATGATACTGTTTAAATTTTCGCAATATATTTATTGATAAAATTTTCTGAAATAAATATTTTTCTTTTATTTGCCCATGCTATATATGTATTTTCTTCACTAAAATACACTTTCCCTTTTTATAATCTGACGAAACTGGAGGAATATATATGGCAAAACTTAAGAAGAACCCTTCAAAGGCTGGAATTAGCGCAGCAAGTGTGACAGGAAACGCTGGCCCAACTGATCGAGGCGTGGAAAAAGGACGTCAAGGTAATAACCAACAATATAAGAAGCATAATATGGGCGAAAAATAACGCTATATTTTTGGGCAGAGAACGTGGCATAATGGGTAATGGCTGCTTTTTCTGCCCAATTTATTTGTCACAAATGAGGGAATTATAATGAAACGAACAATAGTTATGATTGTAATGATTGCCACACTATTTACAGGGATGATTTTCTTCTCTTACGCACAAAGACAACAAGCTGTAAGAGCTGATCAACCTAGCATCACTGGGCAATACGGCATTACAATTGATGCAGACACAGGTGAAATTTTGTATGGGAAACGAGAAGACGAACGCTCTTATCCGGCTAGTATAGCCAAAATGATGACAACCCTTCTTTTACTAGAGAATGTAAAAGAAGATGAAGAAATTACAGTTACAGAAAACGCAATTAAAACAGAAAGCCAAAGTAAGAAAATTAAACTTCGTGCTGGGGAAAAGTTAAAACGTGATGAGGCATTAAAACTGATGCTTATCATTAGTGCAGACCCAATAGCTGAATCCATTGCAGAACATATTGCAGGATCAAAAAATGAATTTGTAAAAATGATGAATGCTAGAGCGAAGGAACTTGGTACAAAGCATGCGACTTTCAAAAACGCAAGTGGTGCTGATGCAATAGGAAACAAAGTATCACCATATGACATTGCTATAATTACGAAAGAAGCATTAAAGTACCCAGTTGTTTTAGAATATATGAATTCAACGCGTACAACTCTACATACTTCAGAACGCTCCCCAAAGATTGCAAACTATGGACGAGAAGAACTATATGACGATCCATATGCAATTGGAAGTAAAAGCGGTCTATCAGCACTCGGAAAATATACGGTCGTAACAGTGGATGAGAAAGACGGTAAACGTGTCATTAATGTTGTATTATCTTCTACTCGCAAGCAACTGTATCCTGATACGAAGAAAATGGCACATTACGCATTTCAGCAATTAAAATAACCAAGGAGTATTTTCTCCTTGGTTATTTTTTAACCATACCTTTTAATACGAACGCAACGTTTGCTGGACGCTCTGCTAGGCGACGCATAAAGTATCCATACCAGTCGTTTCCATAAGGTACGTAAACACGCATTTTGTAACCTTCTTTTACTAGCTCCAGTTGACGCTCATTACGAATACCGTATAACATCTGGAATTCAAATTGATCCCTTGGAATGTTGTGTTCTTCGGCAAGTTTTTTTGTATATTCAATAATCGCTTCGTCATGTGAAGCAATTGCAGTATAATTTCCATTTAATAAGTGCATTTTAATAATCTTTTTATAATTGTCATCTACATCTTTCTTGTCCGGGAACGCCACTTCTTCAGGTTCTTTATAAGCCCCTTTTACAAGACGTAAATTAGGATTATAAGCATTTAAGTCCTCAATATCTTTTTCGGTACGATATAGGTAAGCTTGAATAACAGTACCAATATTATCGTACTCAGACTTTAACTGTTTAAAGATATCAATTGTCTTTCCACAGCGTGTATAATCTTCCATATCAATTGTAACGAACACACCATTTTCTTTTGCAGCTTCTAAAATGCGGCGCATATTGTTCATTACGATTTCATCAGAGATATCTAGCCCCATAGAAGTCATCTTTAAAGAAAGTTGCGAATCAAGACCTTCTCTTCCAATTGCACGGATTGCTTCAATCGATTGGTTAGCCATTTCATTTGCTTCCGCTTCATTATCAACGAATTCCCCTAAATAATCGATTGTTACGCAAAGTCCTTGCTTGTTTAATTGTTTAATAGCTGCTGTCGCTAATTCAATTGTCTCCCCTGCGACAAAGCGACCTGCACCAAAGCGTAAACCGTACTTTTTAGCCAGTTTTGTTAGCGCTTTATTTTTAGATAAGAAAAGAAACGAATTTCGCATTAATTGTTCCATGTAATTCACCCCTATGACTTAATTTATCTGTTTTTTACCCCTCTTCGAAATTATATCATTGTTTAAAATTATTGGATACAAATAATTATTTAGATAATTTATAAAATACTATAAAAACATTTAAAAACCTATATTCTCGCTTATAAATATGCCTGAAATATTTTTCGACATTTAGAAAAATAGAGTTTAATAGGCACAAAATAGGCATGCCGAAAATATTCGACATGCCTATAAAACCCTTTATATTCCATGTAAATTATATGAGGATATTAATACAGAAAACTTGAGATTATATTTACCCCAAGTTTTTTTATTGCTCATTTCTCTTCTCTTCATTCAGCCTTTTAATATGTGTAATTAACTGCACCATCTCTTCTTTCGCATCGGGATAAGTCTCATTCCAATGCTTCACTAAAGCCGGCATCGTCTTCGCTATGTAAGAATACAGCGCCCACTTCTGTACCTGTTCTTTTCTCTCTTCATTGCTCTCTCCAAGTAATAGTTCCGTGTATTTCTCTAACAACCCGTCAAATTGTTCGTTAAACTTTTCACTCATCTTATCTACCTCCTATATGAAAAAAGCAGCGAAGATCGCTGCTTTTCTTTATAATTTTGATCGAACAGAGTTTAATTTCTTCTCCATTGTGCTTACTTTATCACGACGATCATCGATACGAATTGTTGTCGCAACGCGCTGCGCACCTTTCGCATATGGAACTTCATGCA
This sequence comes from Bacillus cereus group sp. MYBK139-1, assembly GCF_051916915.1. NCBI lineage: Bacteria > Bacillati > Bacillota > Bacilli > Caryophanales > Bacillaceae > Bacillus > Bacillus cereus group sp. MYBK139-1. The sequence goes on from NZ_JBQAHO010000004.1 coordinate 108,730, forward strand.
TTTGTTGAATTACTTCTAGAATGACAGGAAGATCTCCTTCAATAATTGTATTCATTGGTGTTAATTGATACTTCACACGATCTGAGTTTTTCTCTAGCACCTTTTGTACTTCTGCTACATATTCACTCACACTTGGATTACCTGTTCCTACTGGAATAATCGATACGTCAACAATTGCCATAGTAGTCTTCCTCCTATACTTGCTTCTTATATATCCATTGTCTATTTTACCGAAATACGCATCATTTTACTAATTTGTTATTCCTCTATTTTAAACTGCTCAACTAATCTTTCTAAGTCTCTCATATGCTCCGTCAAGCTTTCCATCGTATGAGCTACCTTTTCTAGATGATTCACTTGTGATTCAGTTGCAGCATTTACCTCTTCCGAAACCGCTGCGCTTTCTTGACTCGTACCAGCAATTGTATGCATGACCGCTGTAATTTCTCCTTGCTCGTGACCGATGTTATGTACCTCTTCTACAATTTGTTCCACTGAAGTACTAATTGTATTTACAACTGACATAATGGTACGGAATTCCGCCTCTGCTTCTGTCGTAACATTATTTTGTATATCCGCAATGTCTTTCAATTTACTTACAACTTCTACAACTCTCCTTACCTCTACTTGTACATCACCAATCATCGTCGCAATTTCTACTGTTGCTTCTTTTGATTGTTCCGCTAATTTTCGAACCTCTTCCGCAACAACAGCAAAGCCCTTACCTTGTTCACCTGCACGTGCCGCCTCGATTGAAGCATTTAAAGCAAGTAAATTCGTTTGATCCGAAATGCCTTTTATAAGCTCTACAACATTTTGAATCGATCCAACCCTTTGCTCTAACTTTCCGGATGCTTCCTCTGTATGAACAACAATCGAAGAGGATTGGCCCCTCGTACGAACTAAATTACGCATCGTATTTAATCCTTGCTTAGATGCCTCTTCAGCTTTGCCAGCCACACCTTTTATTTCACCAACAGAGTTATTCATTTGTTCCACTGACTGCGCCATATTCTCGAGCTGCTCTGAAACTTCATCTACACTATTAGCAAGCGTAGAAGCTCCTCCGCTCACGTCATCCATTGCACCTGACACTTCTCTACTAGCTGCTACAGTCTCATTCGTTAAATAATGTAGATTACTCGTTGATTGTTGCACGGTTGATACACTATTTTTAATTTTGCTTACCATTTCATTCATTTGCTCAACCATATGATTAAAATGGTTCGTCAGCTCTCCAACTTCATCCTTACTTGTCACTTTCATTTGCAACGTTAAATCACCTTCTGCTACTTTTTGAACGTGATTCGTTAATAGTTGCAGCGGTCTTGCTAATCTTCTTGAGAACAAGTATGAGGCTACAATTCCAACGAATAAGCTAATACATGCCATTATAAGGACTGTATTTCTCGTACTATTTAATAGCCCATCAATCGTGTCCTTCGGATAAACAATCCCAATTTTCCATTTCATCTTATCAAACAGTTGACTATAGGCTACTACATCGTTCCCTCCTAATGTCGTCACTGCAAATTTTGTTTCATCTTTATTTAAACTTTTTACAAGTGATTCTTTTGAAACATCTTTTCCTACTTGCCCTGGATATACAATAGCAATATTTTTATCATTTACGATAAACATTTCTCCGCCATTATTATATTGAATATTATGGAGTAGCTTTTGGATTGTTCCTAGTGATACATCCATTGCTACTACCCCTAAAACAGAGCCATCCTGTCCGACAATAGCTTTTGAAACTCCAATACTTAACTTACCTGTCGCGATTTCATATTGTGGTTGCCCCCAAATAATCGATTTTGTATCAGATTCTGATGCTTTATACCACTGACGACTCGTTGGATCATACCCTTCTGGTACTTTTCCTCCGTCAGCAAGATTTGCACTCAACGTTTTTTTATCTTTCGTTCCAATGTATACGTCTAAAATGTCAGGATGGTTCTTTTTAAATCTTGAAAACTCTTTTAAAATAAAGCTCTCTTCTTCTGGAGTCACTCCATCTTGTAACATGTTTTGAATATCATCATGGCTTCCATAATGACCCATATCTTCTTCAATTCGCTGCATAAATGCAGTTAACTGCTCTGTCACAAGATCCATCGTATTTTGAGAATACTGGTCTAAGGAGCTCACTTCCTTCTCTTTCTGTAATTGATACATAGCTGTACCTAAAATTACGAACATCATTGAAATAAGTACTGAAAATACTACTGCAATTTTTAAACGTAAACTTCTCAACATCTTCCCCAACGCATCCCCTTCTCGTTGTATTGTAATCATATTAATCACTATATTAAGTATAATGGATAAAATTAAAAAATTGAAATTAATTCTCAACTCAATCCCATTAGAAAACCTACTACCACTTGTGTAAAAACAAATAGTTCATTATCCTTAAACTATATAATCTCATTCGTTCGGAGGTAACTATGTTACAAAAATTCGGTTTCTCACAATATGAAAGCCAAGCTTATGAAGTTGTCGTATCAAGCAACGAACCATTAGATGCTACAACGATTGTGAAGCATTCTGGTGTGCCAAAAGCCAAAATATATGAAGTGCTTGCACGCCTGATCGATAAAGGAATGGTAATGGATTCTGTTTCAGAAAAGAAAAAGCTGTACACAGCATTACCACTCAAACTAGCAATTGAAAAATTAACGACAGAATTCCAATCTAATATTAAAGAATTAGAGACAACTATATCAAAAAAATCATTTACAGATGACCGTGTGTGGAGCTTAAAAATGCAATCTTCTATTCGCGTTCAAAGTAAAGAGCTCATCGAAAGCGCAAAAGAATCGATTCGCATTTCAGCTTGGAACGATACTCTTTTAGAATATCTTCCGTTACTAGAAGAAAAAGCAAAGCAAGCCGTCCAAATTGAATCTCTTATAGTTGGAGAAGTAGAAACGAATTTAGAAAACATGCATTTTCTAATTCCAGCTGAAGAACCTAACGCATTAGAGCGCTATTTACTACTCATCGTTGACGACCGCGAAATTTTATTTGCTGGTGTAGAGCAAGAGTCATGGCAAGCAATGAAAACAATGTCACAACCTTTCGTAAAGTTCTTTACAGAATTTTTCTATCACGACGTTGCACTTGCAAAGATTACCCAGAAACACCATGATCTCTTTATGGAAGATGAGGAAATTAAGAGTTTGTTGATGAAGTTGAGATATTAAAAAAACGCCTCTATTACAAGGCGTTTTTTTCTACATTTCTTTTCTATTTTTCATCCTTAACACATAAGCACCAACAATAATAAAAACAAGTCCTAAAACGGATAAAACCGTAAATTCATTGCCGACGCCGCCTGTAGCTGGTAATCGCACTTCATTATGAGTACTAGGTTGTTGCATCGGCTTCACATCAGCGGAAGGTTTCACTTCTCCATTCGATGTTGGCTTATTTGGCTTAGAAGGAAGCGATGCCTTTTCTTCTTTCTTATTTTTCACAATATGTTTAATAATTTCTCCATCCTCTTTTATTTCAAATGCGAATGTCTCTTCATTTATTACATATCCATTTGGTGCTATTGTTTCTTTATACGTGTATTTTCCGTATGGTAGTTTGAATTTCGCTATACCTTGCTCATTTGTTTTTCCTTTTACTACTTCTTTCCCTTGTTCATTGTAGATTGTAAATTCTGCGTTCGGTAACTTCGTATTTCCATCCGCTACATCTATTTTCGTTATTTCTAACTCACCTTCTACCTTCTTATCTTGAACGATATGTTTAATAATTTCTCCATTCTCTTTTATTTCAAATGCGAACGTCTCTTCATTTATTACATATCCATTCGGCGCTATTGTTTCTTTATACGTGTATTTTCCGTATGGTAGTTTGAATTTCGCTATACCTTGCTCATTTGTTTTTCCTTTTACTACTTCTTTCCCTTGTTCGTTGTAGATTGTAAACTCTGCATTTGGTAATTTCGTATTCCCATCCGCTACATCTACTTTCGTTATTTCTAATTCACCTTCTACCTTCTTATCTTGAACGATATGTTTAATAATTTCTCCATTCTCTTTTATTTCAAATGCGAACGTCTCTTCATTTATTACATATCCATTCGGCGCTATTGTTTCTTTATACGTGTATTTTCCGTATGGCAGTTTGAATTTCGCTATACCTTTTTCATCCGTTTTCCCTTTTACTACTTCTTTCCCTTGTTCGTTGTAGATTGTAAATTCTGCGTTCGGTAATTTTGTATTCCCATCCGCTACATCTACTTTCGTTATTTCTAATTCACCTTTTACATTTTCATTTTTCAGCTCTAATACAGCAGTTTCACCAGTTTTCACTTCAATTTTTTTAACACTTCCTTCTAACACATATCCAGCTGGCGCTTGAATTTCTTTGACGCTATATATACCGATTGGAAGATTACCTAACTCCGCAATCCCCTTATCATTAGTCGTAACATTTTGTTTAAAGTTTTCATTAGAAACTTCAAACACCGCTCCTTTTAATACTTCCTTTTTTTCTCCTAATTTCATAATCTTTAAAGATCCTACTGATTCCCAATTTACAACTAAATCTGTACTGATTTTCTCACTATTTCTTTGTAACAATACCGTTGTATTTTGAACTTTTTCTGATCCTTTAAAAGCTATTGCTTGTAAATTTGTTAAAGTAGACTTCACTTTCATCTTAAAGTTACCACTACTCGTATTTTTCGGGATTAAAATTTTGAATTTTTCGTTAATTGATAACGTGCTTTTCTCTTCTCCATTTTCATTTACAATTCGAAGCCCTTTAGGAGCATTTTCAGGAACAATTGTATAAGAGCCAGAAACCGCATTTGTTTGCACTGCATAAAATCCTGTTTCTAAATAATCACCATTTTGTGTAGCAGTTTGCGGATCTACAGGATTAACTTTAAGGAATGTATCTTGTGATCCAGTTTCTTTTTTTGAAGCCTCTACTAAACGCTTCATAAGATTATGTACACGTTCATTTTTTGCAACTAAATCTTCTTCCGTTAATTCATTTGCTGCAATCCATACTGCTAATTGTGTAGCATAATGCGCTTCTTCCGTTGTCGCTACACCTAATTCAGATGGGCTTTTTTGAGGATATCCATTTAATAAAACACGATATACGGCATCAGATGTTTTCCCCATTTCAGGCAAATCATCCCCATTGGGAGAACGTAAATCAGGCGTTAAACAATACGCAATACTCCCCGAAGCCGTTTTAATTATTTCGGTCTTTATTTCACGCTGTTTCGAATTACTATAGCTCCAATCCATCTTATATGTTTCTCTGTTCATTACTTCTGCCTTTACTTGTGGCATTGCAATTCCTAATAAAATAATAAGAGCACTTAAAAAACTAAACCATTTTCCTGCCATCTTTCGTTTCATTCTCTCCACCACCATATATAAATTTCTACATGAATCAATCTTACTGTTTCATTGTACTTATAGTGAAAAAAAGAGAATAGGTGGTTTTTTTGTAGTATCTTGTCGAATTGTTGAGAAAGTTCCAAAGTAATAAGCAACTTTAAAACTGTTTGCTGTCATAGTGCTATTGACAAATAAACATTACATGTTTTCAATTTTCAAACATAATAAAAAAGACACTTTATAAGTGCCTTTTTAACTTACGGAAAACAAATTTCAAACGAATACATATTACTTATCTTTTTCCTTTATCCCCGTCAACAACTCAATCATTTTCTCATTCTGCTCCACTTGTTTCTCTGAATTTTGATAGATGAAACGGACCCATCTTAATATAAAAACAACTATCAATATCGGTAGTAGCGCAATTATCATGCCGAATACCGAGAAATTAGACATCATTTTCCATCACCTCGCTATATACACCTTTCTCCATCCACCCACCAAACCCTTCCATTTTTTACAAATAAAAAAAGAACCTATCAAACGATAGATTCTTCTTTTGCAAACTGAGTAGAACGTCCTCTCGTAATCGAGAAAATCGCACAAAGTAGCGCTAATATAATAAAACCGCCCCCTACCCAAGCGTTATATATAACAGATGATTTTTCAATAACAACTCCACCTACTGTTGAACCGAGCGCAATCCCTAAGTGAAGGGCAGAGTTATTTAAACTTTGCTGAATACCAGCTGATTCCGGTGCAATTTCAATTAAATAATTTTGTTGTGCTGGTGAAATAGCCCAGCTCAGCATGCTCCAAAGTCCCATCATAATAATGAACAGTGGGAATGAGAATGTCATCATTGGCAATAGGAAGATTGCACACGCAAATACGATAATAATTGAGATAATACTTTTCTTCGATCCCCATTTATCAGCAAGCCAGCCTCCGAAGCCGCCCCCAATTACTGCTGCGATTCCGAAGATGAAATAAAATACACTAATCCAATTCGCTTCCACATGCATAACATCTTTTAAAAATGGTGTTAAATATGCATATAGTGTTAAATGACCCGTTAAAAATAAGAACGACGTTAACTGTGCACTGACGATTTTTTTATCTTTTAACGTAGCAATTTGCTCTCTTATTGATAATACCGATGTCGGTGGTACTTTCGTTAAGAATAATGAAATACAAGCGATTGCCATCACTGTTAAGATTGAAATGAGCACAAATGGTGCACGCCATCCATATGCATTTCCGAGCACAAGGCCAAGCGGTACTCCAAGTACAAGTGACCCACTAATCCCCATGAAAATGATTCCAATTGCACGCGCACGAAAATGCGGTTCTACAACGCTAGAAGCAAGTGTTACTGACAGTGCAATAATAAGCGAACCACTCGCCGCACAAATCACCCTTGAGAACATTAACATCCCATAATTCACACTAAATGCTGAAATAATATTTCCGATTAAGAAAATTGATAATGCCCCAACATACAATGTTTTTCTTTCAAATTTCCCTGTTAATGCTAATAAAACAGGACCTGATAAAGCAAATACTACTGAAAATATTGTGATAAGCTGACCAGCTGCACTAATAGATACTCCTAAATCATTGGCAACTAAATCAAGCGTTCCTCCTATAATTAGCTCAACCGTTCCGACTACGAAAGCCGCGATAGCTAAAATATACACACGAAAATTCAAGTCTTTCCCCACGCTTTCTATTTTGGTTACTACGACTATAGTAACCAAAATAGAAGTTGAACACAAGTACAATTTTTTTACAGTAAAAAAGGTAGGCGTATTATACGCCTACCCTTCACTCATGATACTTCATTTTTATTCTTCTTATTTAAATACCAATATACCGGCAGCCCCGTAAAGACAATTCCAATGGATAAGAAACAACTTATCGGATCATTGATAATGGCACTACCAATTACAAAGAACGAACCTAAAATCGCAACGATTGGTACGATTGGGAATAACGGTACACTGTATGCACGCTCTTTATTTTTATTACGTTTTCTTAAAATGAAGACACCAATAAACGTCATTACATAGAAAATATAAATAATGAATACGGAAATCTCAGATAGCTTATTCGGATCACTAATAATCATTAAAATAATTCCTAAAATGATTTCAACAGTAATCGCATTTGCTGGTGTTTTAAATCTTGGGCTTTCCTTCGCAATAAACTTAGCAAATGGAAGTTGTCCACGTTCTGCCATCGACATCGGGATACGTGGGAACGTTAAAATCTTTCCATTTAAACAACCAAAAATAGAAACGATAATACCGATACTAATAATTTTCCCGCCATATTCTCCAAGTAGCATGCCTGCAGCTGTCGCTGTTGCATTTTCTCCAAGGTCTACAATTTGTGTTGCTGGTAATACATTCAGTAACGCCAAATTAATTAATACGTAAGCAGCTGTTACAATTAAAATCCCAACTGTCATAGCTTTCGGTAATAACTTTGTTGGATTCTTCATTTCTCCACCAATCGAAGCAAGTAAAATCCAGCCATCATAAGCAAATAACGTTGCTAAAATTGCCATCCCGATACTTTGATTTTCTGATATAGGCACAACTACGTTAAAGATATCGCTATTTCCTTTCCAAAAACCTAACACAACAATTAATACGATTGGAATCATCTTCCCGATTGTCGTAATCGTTTGAACGATACCTCCGTATTTTGTTCCCATACTATTTACAACGCCAAGGAACACAACTGTTCCAATTGCGATTGGTAAATTCCATACTTTATCTAAATAGAAAAAATTAATCATTAAAGAACTAAAGTATAACCCTAATGTTCCAATAATAGCTGGCCCATAAACAATCGTTTGCATCCAGCCTGATAAATATCCCCAAAAACTTCCGTAAATCTCCTCTAAATACGTATACAACCCACCATTTTTCGGGATTTGCGCTCCAATTTCAGCTACTGTTAAACCACTTGCTAACGTTAACAGACCACCAATTACCCAAGCAAGAATCGCCATATTAGAACTCCCCGAGTAATCTAATACGCTGCCTGGTTTCATAAACACACCAGACCCAATAATCGTTCCTACTACGATAGAAAGTGCTACCGTTAAACCAATTTTGTTCTTCTCATCATGATGCATGCTGCGTATCCTCCTTCCAATCCTAGTGTGATGCAAAAATGAAATAAAAAAACACTCCTCCCTAAAAAAGGGACGAGTGTTGTATTCGTGGTTCCACCCTTGTTTCAATTCGTAAAGTAACACACTTCACCAATTTCTCAAGTCTACATAACGGTTTTTGCCGGCAAGCAATTACTAGATGTTCGTTCACTGCTGCAGTTCAGAGGTGGTAATCTATTTTTCCGTATTAGGAAGCTCACAGCCAAAGGCCTCCCTCTCTGAGAATCGTAAAAAATTGATCGTGTCCTCATCATCACTTCTTGATGTCGAATTTTGTAGTTATTGTTCATTATATTGAATTGTTAGAAAAAATCAATATATTTTTTATATAACATATGAAATATTTCTCTTCTTATATTATAACAGAAGTTACGACACTTCTCTAATTCCCTAAAAATGGTATACTCTATATAGGAGGTGCATCAACCATGATTGCTGTTTTTTGTATCATCGCTACATTTCTTTCTGTTCTATTCGCTATCATGTTCAGGTACAAGTATCCTGGTTATAGCATTTTAGCGGTAGCTATTATACCAGCTGTTTCCTTCTACGTATTAGGTAAATATCAATATACGGAAGTGTTTATCGGTTTTGCAATCTTCTACTGCGTCTTTGGATACATACTAACAATGAAAAGAATTTTATTGAATCATTAAAAGGGGACCGATTTCTGTCAGCAGAAATCGGTCCTCGCACGTATCTTCCGGTTGCCCACACGAAAGATACGACTTCATTCAATTATTTCTCATCTTTTTTCATAAAAAACTTATGGTGCGGTAAATCAACATTCAATGCCTCTAATTGTTTCTTCTCATTGTCTAAAATCGCTTTTGCTTTTGTTTTTGTTGCCTCATCTAATCCCGCAAAGATGTCTTCATGCTTCTCTTTCTCTGGGAGTTTCACACCTAATTTTGTTAATTCTTCTTTTGCTTGCTCATGCGTTAATTTCCCGGACTTTTCCTGTTCAAAAATAGACATTACTTTTTCCTTTGTTACTTCATCTAAGTTAGCAAGTATGTCTTTATGCTTACTCTTCTCTGGCATTTTCACGCCTAACTTCGTTAATTCCTCTTTTGCTTGTTCACGTGTTAATTTGCCGGATTTCTCTTGCTCTAAAATTGATTTCGCTTTTTCTTTTGTCGCTTCATCTAATCCCGCAAACATTTCTTTGTGTTTACCCTTTTCCGGGAACTTCACGCCTAATTTTGTTAATTCTTCTTTTGCTTGTTCACGTGTTAATTTGCCGGACTTTTCTTGCTCTAAAATTGATTTCGCTTTTTCTTTTGTCGCTTCATCTAATCCCGCAAACATTTCTTTACGTTTTTCTTTCTCTGGAAGTTTTACACCTAGCTCCTCTAACTGTTTCTTTGTATCATCCATAATCGTTTTTACTTTTTGTTTTGTGGCGTCATCTAAATCTTTTTTCGCCGTTTTTGTAGATTGCTCAGCTGCTGGAGTATTCGTTGCCGCGAATGCCGGGATGCCGACTCCTCCAATGATTCCGAATGATAAAGCACCTGCAATCGCTAAATACCCAACTGTTTTCTTCTTCATAGGAAATTTCCTCCTTCATATTTCTAATGCATGTACACTCTCGTATACAATGCCTATAGTAATGTTGGTTTCTTAAAATTTCCTTAACGACTTAACAAAAAAAACACCGCTCATGATGAGCGGTGTTTTTCTATGCTTTTTGTAATTGTAATTCTTCACGTTCCATTATTTTTCTTAATACAATTGTTTGTGTCATTGTAAATAAGTTACCTGTTATCCAGTACAACACAAGTCCTGATGGTGCTGCGAATCCCATAAATAGAATCATTGCTGGCATCATAATTTGCTGCATCTTTAGCATCTGTACTTGTTCTCCAGGTGTAATATTAGATTGGAAAACTTTCATCTGAATAAATGTCGTTAATGCTGCAATAATCGGTAATATATGATAAGGATCTGCATGTCCTAAGTTCACCCATAAAAACGAAGATGTGCGAATCTCTTCTGTTCGGCTAATGGCATAATACAAAGCAGAGAAAATCGGCATTTGTATAAAGATTGGCCAGCAACCAGCAAGTGGATTCCAACCGCCTGATTTCATTAGTTCTGACATTTCTTTTTGATACTGTTTTTGTTTTTCAAGATCTTTACTTACATCACCGTATTTTTTCTTTAACTTCTGCAATTCAGGTTGCATTTTCTTCATTTTCGCTTGGCTACGATATTGCGAAACAGCTAATGGAATCATTGCTGAACGAATAACGAGCGTCATAATAATGATAGCAATCCCGAAGCTAGCTCCCGGTATATGATGAGCAACAAATTGAATCATAAACGAGATTGGATATACAAAATAATGATCCCAAATTCCCGTACTATGTGCATCAATTGGGGCTGCATTACTACAACCAGATAAAACAAAAACAAGTAATAATGATAAACTAACGAGCGCAGTTCGGTATGATTTTAACATGTTCATTCCTCCAATGTTTCGTAATTATTTAGCGAAACATTGGTGTATACGGACCGACCTCGTCATTCTCTTCACTTGATTCTTGTCTGCGTACAGAACGAATCATTCCATATTTATAAAAAATCGAAAATAGCGGTACATTCCCCGCACTATCTTCACACGTATCAACTAACGCAAATGCTCTTTGTCTACCGCTTGATGCTTGCTGACGCACAAAGCGAGAAACGTTAGCAAGGAAGAAAACTTCTAATAAACAAAGTGCTGTCGTTACAAACGATATATATAGAATCGCATCCTGCAATAAAAATTCCATCGCTTCACATCCTTAATAAGGTCATTTTAGCACATTCGGCAAACATTCTCTATTTCCTTTTATCGTCAAAAAAAGTATTTTGCATATTTTCTCAAGAAAACAATAATTAAGAAACATTGTATTCGCTTTCTTTAGTATATTCACACACATCAATGAATAGGTTTGATTTATTAGAAATTTATAAAATTTTTGCATTATAATAAAACTATTGCCAGTTTTTGAAAAAACCTTTATTCTCTTCTTGTAATCAAAAATGAATATGGAGATGAAACATACTATGGGTCAACTAGGAGACGCCGATTACGTTCCCGACACCGCCTTTTTATCCTTCCCAGCAGCTAAAACATTTCACTTAGAATTTATCATACAGTTGGTTGTTATTTTCATAGCTTCTATTTTGTATGCAATTTCTATGAATATGTTCTTTATCCCGCATAACATGATTAGCGGTGGATTCGCTGGAGTAGGGATGATTATCGGTTATTTAATGCACTACAATATCGGTGCACTTATCTTTTTACTAAACATTCCTCTTCTTATTTTAAGTCACTTTTACTTAGGCAAGAAGACAACCTTTTTAACAGCGTACTTTGTAGCTGTATCATCATTAGCGATGAACATTATCCCTGTACACCAAGTTTCAGACGATATTTTACTATCTTCTGTATTCGGCGGTGTAATCTGCGGAGCAGCTTCAGGAATCATATTCCGATTTGCTTCTTCAACAGGTGGATTTGATGTTGTTGGATTGATTGTAGCGAAATATCGCGATGTTTCAATTGGAGCAATTATATTTGTATTCAACTTAATCTTACTTGTTGTAGCAGGATTTATTTTCGGATGGGATATTACACTTTATACGTTAATTAGTCGATTTGTAGTCAGCAAAGTGATCGATGCTGTGCATACGAAACATATTAAATTGACGATAATGACAATTACAGAAAAAGGCGAGGAAATAAAAAGCGCCCTACTACATCACGGCATACGTGGCGTGACGATGGTAGATGCTGTCGGCGGCTATACAAACCATAAGAAAAAAATGATTTACACTGTCGTGACTCGCTATGAGTTAGGCGAAATGAAACGTATTATCCGTCAAGTGGATAACAAAGCATTTATGAACATTACTGAAACAGTTGAAATTGTCGGCCGTTTCAAACGTATATAAAGTGAAACTTTAATCAGTGGGGGTTTTCTTCATCCCCCACTGATTAATAGTTGAACCAATCGGACTTTTATGGGCAGTTGATCCCCCACCTAACTTCTTTGCTTTCGCTGAATTTTGAGGTGGGGGTCTTACTGCCCATTAAAGTGGGATAAAAAAGGTCAATACATGAAAGGGCATAACATATTAGTCATATATAATATGTTATGCCCTTTGTTATTCAACTCACGTACCCTTTAGCATAATACAATCATTAAGTTTATTACTACAAATCGGAGGATAGCATTCCATATACAATACTATCTGTCCATTCATCTTTACTCCAAAAATCTTGTATGAAATGTGCTTCCTTTCTCATGCCTACTCGTTCACACAATTTTTGTGAAGCTGTATTACGCGCATCAAGATTAGCTTGTATGCGATGTACATTACATTCATTAAATAATTTAAATACCAAACTACTTACTGCTTCTGTTGCCAAACCTCTCCCAGCTACTTCATTTGAAAAACTATAACCAATCTCAACAGTGTCTTTCATATTTGTGTACCATACAGATAAATCACCAACTACTTTCGTTTTGTATATAACTGCTAAACTTAATATTGAGTCTTTAGTAAGTACATTATTTTCTAGCTTCTTATTAAATCTTTTCTGCATGTCTTCATGAGTCCACTTATTATATAATAGGAACTTACATGTATCATCATTATTATAAATAGCAAATACATCCTGTAAATCGGTACTCTTAAAAGGTCTAATTGTTAATCTTTCTGTTGTGAATTCCAAGTTAGCTCTCCTCCCTTCCATTCATGGCATAAAACATTTTTTTATAGTATTTAAGTCCCCTTCTTATATCCCACCTTGATTACATATTTCATCATAGTAAATGAAAATCCTTCTTCCTCTAAACTGCACCGTTACTGGTATTTCTTTGCACTTTTTATTTTTTACACTTATTACAAAATCAGATAATTCTATTATTATGCCTCTAAATGTGTTATAATGAAAACAGACTCACAAAAAAAGAGTATATAGACTTGGAAGTTTCTCTTATTTTACAAGCAAAAAGAAACGAGCAGTCGGGTATATTTCAGACACCATACACGTAACGGTTTAAAAAACCGATCACTCTTCAATGATCTTTTTATAAAAAGATACGTACAACTAAAACTCACTTCAATATACTATACCTACCTTTTTGACTTCCAAATCATCTTATTACATAAGGAGATGAACATATGAATCAATATATACGATATACAATAGCTGTCCTGTTTGCTATTATCGGCGGAACAATCTGCTTCTGGACAAACACTCAGCTTGGAGAGAATATCATTTTTAATGGAATCGAAACACTTGTAAGCGCTTCAATTTTAGGTGGATACATTTTCTTCCTCTTTAATCCAGAAGAAAATGCGCAAAAAACAATGTTATTAACAATGATCGGAATCGTTGGCGGATGTATTTCCTACTCAATGACTAACTATACATTACCACTTCAATTAAGCTCAGCTTTCTTCCACGGTCTATGGACTTGGTTCATTGCATTCTGTCTAGCAGATGTATTCAACCTATTACAAGACAACGAAGAAGAAAACGGTCGCCAAATTGAAAGTAACTCGTAAGCTGGAAGGGATTCTTCCAGCTTTTTTTATGTTGGTTTGCATACCACGGCATCACAATAAAAAGAAGTTACCCTCACGGCAACTTCTTTCCCATATACCCCATCCAGTATCAACCGGATTATATCAGCGATTTTTCAAATATATCGACGATTTCTCCACTTATATCAGCGATTTTTTCATTATATCGACGGTTCGACACAGGATATCGACTTACCGACATTCTTCGACAATCAATTTTCATCTATATACCTCCGCTCGGAATCCGAAACGAAACGTGTGCCCCGCCTCTCACCTCACTATTTTCTACCTGAATTTTACCACCATGCTTCTCAACAATTGTCTTAGCAATATATAACCCGAGTCCAAAATGTTCCTTGTTTCCTGAACGCGACTGATCTCCCTGATAAAAACGTTGTAATACTTTTTTTAAATCTCCTTTTTGAAAACCAGGCCCTGAATCATATCCATGAAACTCTATTGCATCCTGCCAAGCACATACTTTCAAAAGCATCTTCCCTGACACCGGAGTAAATCGAACTGCATTCATTACGATGTTGTCCATTACTTGACTGATTCGCTCTTGATCAAATACTAAGCTTTGTATATCCTCATTATTTTCAAAGATGACATCCCAATCAATTTCTTTTTTTCTAGCTATGCATTCATATTCTTCTAGTTTTTTAAGAAAGAATGGATTTATATGTACTTTATTTAAACGTAATTGAAATGAGAAACTCTCTAGCTCATTTACTATTTGGAACTCCTCAAGAAGCTTTGTCATTCTGTTTGTGTTTCTTTCAATCGTTTGTAAATACCGATGTAACAAATCTTCATTTTTCCATAAACCACTTTGCAAGCCTTCTGTATGACCTTGCACAATCGTTAATGGCGTTTTTAAATCGTGAGAAATAGCTCTAATATATTCTCTCCTTTCTTCTTCTAACTCCCATTGTCGTGACAAACTAGTAGCTAGCGCTGCACGCATATTTTCAAACGAACTGACTAATTCACCAATTTCATTTTTCGCGTTGTACTCTAAATGAAAATTTAAATCCTGCTCTTGAATTCTTTTTGAGGCCTCTGATAGTTCAACTAGTGGTTTCTTTATTCTTTTTCCCATTCGATTTGAAATAATGTAGGACAAAATTGTAATGTATATAAAGGGTGCAGCTAAAAATAAGATTACAAAAAAGGAATCAACTGCCGAAGCAGTAGATATTGTTAAATGATAATTAAACCCTATCGCTCCTTGTAAATCTCCATTCCTATCTACTAAAGGCAGATATGTCGTAACTTCATTATCATCTTCTTCACCATAAATATTTGTATTAATAACACTCGAAATCGGTCTCTCATTTGTTATTAATTTCTTGTTATATGTACCATAAGAAATATCTCCTTGCCTATTAACAATTTGATATTTAATTCCCTCTTTAGGGACAATTTTCTCTAATCCATTTCGCTCTTTCTCATTTAACAATAGTATGCCTTTATCTTTTACATATTCTTTTATCATAGGTATTTTCTGTTCATAATAATTCGCAGGAAATACTTTCCCATTCTTCGTTAGCCAATACCAACCACTAGCCGCTGTTAAAACCGTTAGTATTAAACTACCAAGTAGAACTATTAAGAAGCCAGCTACTAGCTGTTGTTTAATCCTTAACCTTTGCATCAATTCTGTACACTCCACTTATATCCAATTCCCCACACCGTTTGAATATATGTATTTTCTCTGTCATATACACTAAGCTTTGTTCTAATTTTCTTTATATGCTCAACTACAGTAGAGACATCACTTTCACTATCATATCCCCAAATCTTTTCAAACAGCTGCTCTTTCGTCAAAACTTGACCAGCATGAAGTGCTAACATTTTCACAACTTCATACTCTTTTTTTGTAAAATGAATTTTTTCTTTCCCAGTCATTATTTCGTAGTTTTGCAAATCTATTAATATACTTCCATAGCGTAAAAATTCCTTTTGATCCACCATTCTTAAATCTGTCGTACGGCGCAAATTGGCAACAATTCTCGCTTTCAACTCTTTTAAACTAAATGGCTTACTAATATAATCGTCTCCACCAATCAATAAACCTTCTATCCGAGACCGTTCACTACTATCCGCACTTAAAAATAAGATTGGGCATGCATAAGACTCTCTCATCTTCTCGCAAACTTTAAACCCATTCATATCTGGCAACATAACGTCTAAAATAATGAGATCCACGCTATTATCTAATTTTTTCAAAGCTTCTTCACCACTTAATGCACTTCTTACTTCATACCCTTCCATGACAAGACTATCTTCAATAAATGTAAGAATATCTGGTTCATCGTCTACAAGTAGTATTTTGCTCGTCACGGCAAGCCCCTCCTAATTAAATATATCTTTTTTACACCAACTAAACATAGCCGCTATTGCACATCCTCCTAAAATTGTACCATTTATCAGGTAAAATGTTCCTTTCCCCTCACTTAATATTCTTAGAATTGATCCACTTCCAATTACAAAATAACTTAATTCTTCATTCACATATAAACTTGCTACTAATAAACCAACTATTACAAAATACGTAATGATAGCGTTTTGAAACCACAGACTTACAAAACTACTCAACATTGTTAAAGCACTTGCTATAAACCATAGTATTAAATAATATTTTACAGTATATAAAATAGAAGCATTCGCACTATAAATGACTTGTTTATCTAAAAAGAATGTCTCTTCTGCACGCCTTATAAAAAATGTTCCATATATATAACTCTCAATGAATGCCATTAACAAAAACAAACTTACAATGCTCATTTGAGTAATCCATTTCGCCAATAATAATTCCCATCTACCTACGGGACGAATCATAACAAGCCGATACGCACCAGATGAAATTTCACCATTAAAACTATCAATAAATAAGATTGGAAAAATTAATAAGAATAACGTAAAATACCATTCTCTTGTAACTGCGACAGGAAAGTTTAAATTACTTAAGATTGCTTCTGTTCCTTTTGTATCATAAATAGCAACTCCAAAAGTATGAACCCATACGCTATGCAAAATAAGTAGCAGCCCAAAAATAACTATTAATACTTTCGTCTTTTTTCTATTAAAAATCCGTTCAAATTCACTTATAAGTATTTGTCTCATTCTTCACACCTCACACAAAATTATCTTTTTTCCCTATCCAATAAACTGTTACAGTATTACAAACAACAATATATAGTAGTAAAACTACAGATCCAAAAAAAATCATTCTTGAACTACCAGATAAAGATATAGCAATTCCTTCATGTTGCAATTTAATTAAAGAAGAATAATTAATATAAAGAACAGTCGGGGATTTGCCTATCACTAACGCCATCGCTGGGTATCCAAAGGAAAATATAATGAATCCCATACCGAGAAGAGTCGCACTTGTTGTCGATTTACTTATAACCGACAGCATAATTAATATGCTAGCCATTGCTATTAAAGTAAGATAAGCAATTCCGTAATAAGAAATACAGTATAAGAACACGCCAAGTGCATTCGTTTTTTCCGTATGATAAAACAAAAGAATATTCGGTTCATGCTCAAAGAAAATATAGCCAATACAATAACTGCAAATAAAATAAACACTTATAAATAGCAAACTTACCGCTACTATCGTAATTATTTTTGCAATCAGAACCTCCGAATACGTATATGATCTTTGGATTATCATCCTAATTTGACCGCTATGATACTCTTGAGCAAACACAAGAACAATTAAAACGAGTAAAACAAGATTACATATACTCATAAGCATTTCAGATAATGCAAGGACAGGGAACGAATTCGCATATGTATAATCAACCGCTATCCTTTCGACCTCTTGATTATGTTTTAAATAGTACTTAGCAGCCCCAAGTAACATCACTGGTATCATTAAAAAACAAAGCCATGTTACTTTCTTCGCCCAAAGCCGCTCCCATTCCGAGCGTACTAACATCATCATGAGCTCATCATCTCCACGAAAATATCTTCTAATTCTTTATTCCTTCCTTGTACTTCTTCCGTCGTTCCCCGCCATATTAATGATCCTTCTCGAATCATGACCCATGAATCACACATAAGCTCCAATTCACGAATTAAATGACTAGAAATGAAGAAAGTAATTCCCTTCTCACGCTGTAAATCGAGTACAATTTTACGAAGCTGCTTAATTCCAACTGGATCCAATCCATTAGATGGTTCATCCAAAATGATAAAATCTGGATCCCCAAGAAGTGCCTGTGCAATACCTAAACGCTGCTTCATCCCTAACGAATACGTACCAACCTTATCGTCAGCACGATTTTCTAAACCGACGATTTCTAATACTTGCTGCACCTTTTTTTCAAGAACTTCTCCATCAGTGCGTAGCGTAATCCTCCCTAAATTCCGTAAATTTTTTCTTCCTGACATATAAGAGAAGAAAATTGGAGCTTCTACAATTGCACCTACATGCTGAAGAGCTTCTTTTCGACTTTTTTGTACGCTAATACCATTAACTAATATCTCTCCTTCATTTGGTCGAATTAACCCCATAATTGTTCGAATAAGAGTTGTCTTCCCAGAACCATTTGGCCCAACAAAACCACAAATCTCATTTTTATAAACAGAAAAAGACATATGACTTAGCAACGTTCTCCCCTTCACCTTTTTCGTCACATCTCTTACTTCTAAAACCGCTTTTTTCATCTCTACCGCCTCCTTACTCTAAGAATAGAAGGTAAAAATAAACAATTTATAAACAAATAAAAAGAAGTTACCCTCACGGCAACTTCTTTTCCATATACCCCATCCAGTATCAACCGGATTATATCAGCGATTTTTCAAATATATCGACGATTTCTCCACTTATATCAGCGATTTTTTCATTATATCGACGGTTCGACACAGGATATCGACTTACCGACATTCTTCGACAATCAAGACGCTCAACATACCCTATCCCCCAAGCAATTTACTGCCGAACTCTACGATTAAAAAGATAATTAATAGGATCGCGAGTATTTTTAATGCTACATACGCTACTTTAAAAACAGCATAAATGAGCAAGACGATTAAAATAATCGTTAAAATTTCCATCTAGAATTCCTCCAAGCTTTGCTCTTCTTATCTTATTTTACTCGCCCCACACTTTTTATGGAACGGCATAAGACGACATAGAAAAAAGAGGATACCTCACCCATCGTAAGATACCCTCTTCTTTAGCTGCTCAAACCATTCTCTCTCTAATTGTAAATATCCCATTTCACTATTCTCAGCACTCTTCAATTCTTTATCCGCTTTTCTCATATAAACGTTGGAAGCTTCCATATCGCCCTCTACATATTTCACAATTCCTTGTGTACGATAATACCCCTGTAAGTCTATTTTTGTAATAGCCTTCCCATGTTCTTTCGCTTCTTCTAAAGAAAGACGATCTATCTCATAAAGAGCTTTATATAAAAGATACCAACTATGAAAACTACTAACGAAAAATTTATTCTCTTTCGTTACAGGTAGTTGAACAATTGTTTCTACATACGGTATCGTTCTTTCCATTCCCTCTTGATCCGCCCTGGCATAAAAAACGAGCATAAGTCCACTCATTATATCTCTTATACTTTTATCCTCTTTTAATTTTTCCTCACTAAGCTCTATTAATCTCTCATCCCAATCTTTCGGCCTTTTATAACTAAATAATTCACTCGATACTTGAATGTTATATAAATGCTGCCTAGCCTTTTCATCATCTTTAATTAAAATAAGAAATTGCATGCCATCACTCAAAAACGTTCCTTTTATCGGTACGATTGTAGCTGCAAAAATCACAAAGTGTAAAACAGAAAAATATAAAAGATATTGATAATAACTCATCATGTATATGTAACCGAAAGTAATACCAAATAATAAACTCGTAATCGGTCCACCTAAAGTCATCCACGCCCATTTTTTTGAAAGATTCGGTGTCTCTATAGAAGGAGGCACTAACATCGCCACGCCTCCAAAGTACATCCACAATTTATTTTCTCGAATGCGTACTTTCCCCTTCTCTTTTTGAAAAGTAATCGGCCCTACTGTCATAAATTTAAAATTCAAACCACCTATTAAACCAAACACTACATGTCCTAGCTCATGAATAGCTAGCACTAATAAAAAAATCCCAAATAATTCCCATACATCCAATATTACTTCTAATTTCCCAGTTCGGATTACTCCGTATAAAATGGACAAAACCAACGCCGCCGTCATTGAACCAGCTGGCCTTCTTAAAATATCCACCTTTTTCTCCCCTTAGTAAATCATTTTTCTCTGCATTTCGTACATGAACTTTCCGAGATGCAATATCCAAATAAATGAGATTAAACCAATTAATACAAAGTCGATATCACTAGCCGCCGTATATATAACGGCAGCCCACCATACATATGCCAATATTGTATTCGTAAATTCATACGCTTTATATCCAGCCTCATGCACAATGTGCTTTAATCCTTCATCTGCGTTTTTCGTCCACATTTTCATAGATTCCATATATGTTACACCTTGTTCAGGATATAGCTTGTTATAACGATTTTTTGTTATCAGCCCACTAATCACTACAATAGTTAAACAAACAATAGAAGCTACTAAATTCCACACTGCAAATGAAACATTTGTATCCTGCAACAGTGCACGTCTACATGCAATAACTGCATATACAAACCATGCCTGCGTAACTATATCACCTACACGTAAATATATACTTATAATGCCTAATTTTCTGCCTTGTACACTCTCTTCTTCATCACGTGTCTCCGCTAACATACGTGTATTCTTCCAAGTGTAGTACATCATTAAGATTCCAAAAATGGTGCATATACCTATAAATAGATTAGATGATAATTTTCTCGGTTCATGCGAGAGTAAATCTAAAGCTATATACGATGTTAAAAATCCACCCATCATACTTAATGCCATTTTCCCCACAAAATCAAATTGTTTTTTTCGTTTACTCTTCATCATCCTCTTCCCCCTCCACTAACGTGAATATTTCCTCCACCGGTACATTGAAAATGTGTGCAATTTTTAACGACAATACAATTGATGGTGCATAATCCCCGCGCTCAATTAAACTAATCGTTTGCCGCGATGATCCAATCGCTTTCCCTAAATCCCCTTGTGATAAACGATGCTTTGCCCGCAATTCCCTCACTCGATTTTGAAGCTTCATGTCTTCCCTCTTTTTCATTTATTTAATTAGAATTGTAAATAATATCCTTATTTTTGTCAATTATAATTGTCATTTTGACGTTAATAATTGACAAAAATAAAGATATATTATGGTGGAAATAACCTATATAATGAATGTGAAATATTAAACAAAGGAAGTGACTTATGAATAAAACATCTACTTTTTTCTATATTCTTACTAAGCTTACAGCGACTTTCTTTTTATTATCACTTATTAGCACGCTTCTCTTAACAACTAGTCAACCAACATTATATAGTTTCTTAGCTGGATTACGAGAACTACTATATGTTCCCTTCGTTCCTGTCCTTGCGGTATATGCAATTTTTTGTTCTATTTGCATAGATAAATTGAAATTAAAAACACATACAAGACTGAAGACATTATTACTTTATATTTTTTGCGGCTATTTATTTTTTCTTCCCTTTTTAATATTTAAAGAAGCTGATCTAATACAGTTCTTGTTCCTCGGATCAATCGGAGCAGTATGTTCTCTTTCTTTCTATTTATGTACAGTCATAGCAACAAAATTTAAGTGGATACCGTATTTCGTACCAAGCATTATGCTTATTATATTTATCACAATTAACTTAGTAGATATAGAAAGGGTTGGAATATCAAAAGAACAATGGATCGAAACAAAAACCGATAACTCTTTCGAAGCATCTTTTCAACATTTTAGTGGTGAACATAAAGTCCCAATTGAATTAAAACGAGGTGACATATTAGAATTCACTATTGAATCACGAACTGATAATTCGAATGGCTACATAGGGGACATAAAAATGGCTAGTGAATTTCAAGAGGAAGAAATTTATTTAGCTCCAGCTGGTCCTAATACGTACCATTTCGCAGCAATTAAGACAGGTACTTATTACATTATAGTTAGCGGAAATCAATTAAAAGGAAAGTTGAAAATAGATTGGAACATTAAATAAAAAAGGCCGTGCATCTGCACTGCCTCCCTAATTTTTTACATAGAATGGATTCCATATTAACTTGCGTTTTGTAAGAATGCTCGTTTTAACTGTTTGCGGAAACGAACTCCTAACGTAATTGCTACAATCGCAATCACTCCAAAAATAATTTTACCAATGTGACCTTCTAGCGCTCCAAAAATATCATGCAAGTTTCCACCTAACCAGTAACCACCGATTAAGAAGAATGATACCCAAAATAGAGCACCTGAGTAAATTGTAATTGCAAACCGGCGGAATGGTAAGTTAATAATTCCTGCAAAGTATCCTGTAAAGTGACGTACACCAGGAATAAAGAAACCGATAAAAATCAAGAAGTATCCATACTTATCAAACCACATTCTTGTTAAGTCGATTTTTCTTTGTGTTAAAAATACGTATTTCCCATACTTTTGAACAAAGGGCATTCCTAATTTATTTCCTAAAAAGTATTGGATTGTCATTCCTACACTTGTCCCAATAAAGGATAGGATAATTAAAATCGGTAAACTTAAATCACCCTTATGTGCTAAAAATCCCGCATATGCTAACGTTGGCTCTCCCGGAAACGGAAGTGCAATATATTCTAACAGCAAACCAACAAGTACAACATAGTACCCGTATTGCTGAAATAATTCATGAATCCATTCCATGTCATCTCTCCTTTCAATCACGTGCAACTTCTTACTAATATTGTATAAAAAAATTGTCGAAATAACTATCACAATAGCTTACATTTTTATTACATTTTTGTAAGGCTCTCACTAAACTTTTACGTTCATTATGTACTCTCATTTTGAAACAATTTAACAAGTATATACTGCGAAAAATTAGGGCCTTAATATGCATTTTTTATCCATTTTTTAACACTTAAAAATCGTTATATTTTGTTCTTAATAAAAAACCACTACAAACTCATACTAACTTCATATTAGCTTCATATACGTATTGTAAGATTATATCGGAATTTGTTGAAAAATTTAACCAATATATGACTAAACATTAATTTGAATAAATATTAATCGCTTTTCGAAATTGAAAAAAGGGTGAATAAAAAATGGAAGCTTATAAAATGCACGATTTTATTAATACAAATGTTGAATCTCACCAAAATGAAACCGTTTTTAATTTACACATATGTGAAACAAATGAATTTGACGTAAGTTTAACAAAGTCTACAACACTGTCTTTTATCGTTTCAAAAAAGAACATTAAGATTGTTACGAAAAAATGGATTAATTCAAATCAAGAAAGCATGATTGGCAAAAGCTACATCATTCCAACGAAAGCTTTTCACTACTTCTTACCAATTATTTCTGAAACGGAAGATGAATTAAATATTCAAGTTCAAAGTTTTGGACTACATGGCGAACTTTTATTAAATGAAAGATTACTTATTGATAAAAACAACAAACACAATGCCAAAATTACTACCTTCTTTGAAACATTAGATGAAAATGTAAATAAAGTATTACGAGGATTGCAAATTCATTGTATGTAAGACTATTACAATAGTAAAAAGGAGAATAAAATGAAAAAACTATTATTAAGCGCACTATTATCATTAGGATTTTTAACTATTCCATTCACAAATGCTGAGGCAGCTACAACAAATGACCAGCTTATCGTGAATACACAGTTAAATAAAATGGATTACTATCAAAACGGAAAATTCATAAAAAGTTTTACTGTCGCTACTGGAAAAGCAGCTACTCCTACACCTAAAGGTACTTTTCAAATCGTAAATAAAATTAAAAATCGTCCTTATTACACAGGCAAAATTAAAGGCGGCGATCCACGTAATCCACTTGGTGACCGTTGGCTCGGACTAAACATGGCAGGAACTTACGGAACAACTTATGCGATTCATGGTACGAACAATAACCAGGCAATTGGTAAGTGGACAACACTAGGTTGTATTCGTATGTATAACAATGATATACACTGGTTATTTGAGCGTATTCCCCAGCAAGCTACTGTCACTGTAAAATAACCTCAAAGCGCGATTTACATGTAGCCAAGAATTTTATGTCTTGGCTTATTTTATTTCTTCATTTACAGTAGCAAAACAACTGTATTTACATATATAATAGGAATAGATTGTGTTAGGTAACATCCAAACATTGATAAACATGGATATTAAAATTATACAGTTATAATATTTTATAAATTTTACAATACATACTATAATAGAATTACTGTAATTCTTAAATATTCAGTTTCACTAAACAACTCCCCTTGCTACTTTCATGATTATTTTATGGCGGGGGCTTATTATATGTATAAACAATCTGAGTCATCGGAAAAATGATGAATTCGAATATTGCAGTTAAAAGCGTTATTTAGGAGGTGTTACTATGACGCATATACTGGTGATTGAAGACAACCCAGATATACAAGAACTAATTCGTGAATTTCTAATGGCACAAAACTTTACTGTTGATGTCGTTGGTGCTGGAACAGAAGGTATACTTCTTTTCCAAAAAAATTCATACGATCTTGTCCTCCTTGATGTGATGTTACCAGATATAGATGGCTATAGTATTTGTAAAATTATGCGAGGACAATCTGATGTACCAATCATTATGTTAACAGGCTTACATAATGAAGAAAGTGAAATTAAAGGATTTGAATTAGGTATTGATGACTATATTACGAAACCGTTCCATTACACCGTATTTATTAAACGTGTAGAAGCTGTATTAAGAAGGGCAGCAACGAAGGAAGCCGAAGCTGCGACTATACTACAATTCCATGAATTGATGTTAAATTCTACAGCATACGCCGCTTATGTTCATGGTAATCAAATTGAATTGACAACAAAAGAATTTGAAATTATTTATACTTTACTGCAAAATCGAGGAAAAGTATTATCAAGAAGTGATTTGTTGAATAAGGTATGGGGCTATGAACATTATGGTGATGTAAGAGTTATAGATACACACATTAAAAACTTACGAAAAAAATTAGGAATTCCTTATATTAAAACGGTGAAAGGCATTGGCTACAAAATCGAATCGTAGCAAAGACAACATCACCAAAAATATTTTCATCAAAACCTTATTATTTTGTATTCTTTTATCACTTTGTCTTTATCAAGTTATTTACTTCTTAGCTTCAAACTACGATAAAGAACGTTTTGCGAAAGAAAATGGAACGCATACTACAGAACAAGCGGATTCAGATAAACAAAACGACCAAAGTAAAACGAATCAAAATAAAGCTGTATCACAGGGGGACATGTTTAATTTCCAATCTTCTATTATAGATTATAATTCTCTCTCTACAGCTATCAATCACCTTTTGCAGCCTAGCCAAACTGCAAAAGCAAAAGAACATACTCAAAATATTTCGGGGAAAAATAGCGCTTCTGCTCCACTTACAGAAACGGAAAAGCAAGTCGCTACTAATGATGCCTTACATAAACAAAATGCAGCAAGTAAAGCAAATGATGCACAAGATAATCCAAAATTAACAGATGTACTGCAGCAATTAGCTCCACATATTGGCGCAACAATGCTTGCACTCTCTCTGCTTGGATCTTTAATTTATGCAAAACTAATTGCTAAACCTTTTCAATATATGAGTGATGCTTTAAAAGATATTATGAATCTTGATTTCTCAGATAAAAAACTACTCAACAAAAATACTGATCAAACAGATTTTAATTTACAAGTAGCTGCTTCACAAGTACCAAATATAGTGAAGAATTTACATGCGAGCAATCAAGATTTAAGAAATGAACTCAAAAAGGAGCAACAATTAGAACAATCTCGTAAAGAATTTATGTCTATGGTTTCCCATGAATTAAAAACACCAATCGCAGCCGTTATGGGACAACTAGATGGCATGATTCACGGAATTGGAGCTTATAAAGATAGAGATAAATATTTAAAACGTTCCTATGAAATGATGCAAGACATTAACATATTAACGGAAAAAATGTCGGAATTATCCAAAATACAAAACCCTCAATTTAAACCTGATTTAAAAGTTATCTCATTAACTAATATTATTGAGGACGTTATGAAGAAAGTAGATTATTTCGTATCTGTAAAGCAGTTAAATGTTCAATCTAACATTAAACAAGATGTACAAGTTTTAGCTGATCCTAAATTTATTCAAACTGCCATTTTTAACATTATTTCAAATGCAATTCATTATACAATTGACCATCAGCATGTATATATAAAGCTTTATGAAAAGCCAAACGGTTACGCATTAGAAGTATTAAATACAGGTTCACAAATAGATGAGGATAAACTTGCCCATTTATTTGAGCCATTCTATCGCGCAAACCCTGACAAACACGGCTTAGTACAAGGTAGTGGTCTTGGGTTATACATTGTAAAACAAATACTAGATAAACATCAATTTCCTTATGGTATACAAAACACGCCTCAAGGTGTAAAATGTTCTATTGTATTCCCAAAAGCAATGTAAAAACCTACTACAATTTCATATCCCAAATTCATACTTCGTATGAGTGGCGGAATTTTGTAGAGTATATGACTCTGTTTCGTTCGCCCGTTATCCTTATTTGGATAGCGGGCGTTTTTTATTATGTAAAAGGAGGATTTTCATGGAGAAATTTAAGTATTCATTACTCGTTTTATTCGGAGCTTGTAGCTACGGCGTACTTTCAACTATTTTCAAACTCGGATTCATTGATGGATTTTCAGCCCATCAACTATTAGGAGGTCAATATGTCTTCGGATGGATCGGTCTTCTTCTGCTCGTTCTTTTCGTTTCACGTCATAAAGTAACAAAAAAGCAATTCTTTTCCTTACTAACAGTTGGCACAACGATGAGTATGACCGGTATCTTCTACGCTATTTCTGTAGAAGAACTACCAGCATCTATCGCTGTCGTGCTACTTTTCCAGTTCACATGGATTGGTGTCGTTATTGAAGCAATTGCAAACCGAACATTTCCAAGCCGTGAGAAAGTTATATCTATCATTATTTTATTTACTGGTACATTGTTTGCAGGCGGTGTCTTCGAAGGCCTCGGACAAAACTTTTCCACGAAAGGTATGATCTTTGGTCTATTAGCCGCTGTCTCTTTTTCATTCTATGTTTTTGCAAGCGGGCGTGTTGCTACAGAAGTTCCGCCTTATACGAAAAGCTTTCTTATGACAACAAGCGCTACTCTTATCGTATGCCTATTCTTCCCGCCAACCTTTTTAACCGATGGTGCCCTGGAAGCCGGCCTTTGGAAATATGCTTTCTTCCTCGGGTTGTTCGGCGTTGTCGTACCTGTCATTTGTTTTTCAATTGGCGTACCGAAAGTAGGAACAGGACTTAGTACAATACTAGGAGCAGCTGAATTACCAACCGCCATTATCGCTTCTATTACACTTGTACATGAAGTCGTAACGTTTATGCAGTGGATTGGGATCATCTTTATACTACTTGGGATTTTCACTCCTCAGCTACTTACCGCTAGGAAAGAAAAGAAACATAGTAGCGTGCATAGTGCATGAAAATAGAAACTTGCATATAAATGTAAATACAGTTACAATGTGGTATAATTTCAAATCTATTTGGAGGTATAAATGACTATTTTAAGCGTAGCCTTTTTTGCCATTATGTGTATCTTCTTCCTAATAAGATATATGAAAGAAAAGAAATTTTACGATGCGCTCCTCATTCCCATTTGCATATATGCTGGGGCAGTCAAAACCCCTTTGGTGGAGTACTTAAACTTTAATACCACATTCAAAATAACATATGATATTGCAGCTATTATTCTCGTAATCCTTGCTGTGCTGTTCTTCTTAAAGGATATGAAAGAGAATCCTACTGCATAACAAAAGACCTTTCATATATTTGAAAGGTCTTTTTCTCTATCTCACTTTACCGCTCCATATAGCTTTTCTATCTCATGCTCAATTTGTTTTACATCAATCCGTTCAAATAGTGGCTGTACACTATCAATTCTATTCGGCAACGTGTTTTGAGGCTCCCAATTTCCTTTCACAATTGCTAATGTGTTTCTAACTCTTTCACATGAAAATGGTAAAAACGGTTCAAGAAGATTTACAAAATTAGCGATGAGATACACACAATTATAAATCGTTTCTTCGCATGAAACTGGATCATCCTCCCTTTCTTTCCAAGGCTGCCTCTCATCAAAGTATTTATTTGCAAAACGTACTGCATCAAATATTGATTCTAGCGCCACCTTAAATTTAGTTTGCTCAATCGCCTCTCCTACATGTTTATATAATCCTTCTATTTTATCTTTCAGCTCTATATCAATACTTCCCTTCGGCACGATACCACCATAATATTTTTCAATAAACTTTAATGTCCGGTTCACAAAGTTTCCGTATGCACCTAACAATTCACTATTATGACTGTAAATAAATTCCCGCCATGAAAAGTCAGTGTCACGATTTTCTGGTGCGTTCACTGTTAAAAAGTAACGAATAGAATCCGGATTATAGCGTTCTAATATATCAGGCACCCATACTGCCCAGTTTTTACTCGTAGATAATTTTCTTTTTTCCACTGTTAAATATTCATTCGAAACGATATGACGAGGAATTGCCCCTTCTCCTATTCCAAGCAATACCGCTGGCCAAATGACGGAATGAAACGGAATATTATCCTTTCCGTGTACATAATATGTTTTCGCTTCTCTATCCCAAAACTCTTGATCATCTTTCCCTGTTTTTTCAGCCCAATGTTTACTCGCCGAATAATAGCCTGTCACCGCTTCAATCCATACGTAAATTTTCTTATCTTCATACCCTTCTATTGGAATTGGTACCCCAATTGGTAAATCACGTGACACAGCCCTATCTAGTAATCCTTCCTTTACATATCTCTCTGTTAGTTGAATCGCATTGTCGCGCCATGTTCCTGTTTGCTTTGCGGTTTCTACAGCCCTTTTAATTTGCTCCTGAAATGTATGCAACGCGAAATAGAAATGCTCTGTTTCCTGTACGGATGGTGTACTACCACATAACTTACATTTCTTTTCTAACAAATCGAGTGGATCTAAAATAGCTGAACACGCATCACATTGATCTCCTCTTGCTGCTTCATGACAATGCGGACATATTCCTTCTACATAACGATCAGGTAAAAACTGCGTACACGTTTCGCAATATGCTTGTTCCACTGTTTTTTTATAAATATGGCCTTCTTCTAATAAACGTAAAAAAACTTTTTGAACCGTTTTATGATGGTGCTCACTATCTGTACGTGTATAGCAATCATACGTAAAACCAAGGTTACGAAAACATCGCTGGAACTCTTCATGATACTTATTAGCAATTTCCTTCGCCGTCACACCTTCTTGTTTTGCCCGAATTGCAATCGGTGTTCCATTACAATCACTTCCCGACACATACAACACATTCTCACCTTTTGCCCTGTAATAACGTGCTAAAATATCTCCAGGTAACAAACTCGCAATATGCCCAAGGTGTAATGAGCCATTTGCATATGGCCAAGCTCCTCCAATAAAAATACTCATCTTACATTCCTCCTTTAAAATATAAAAAGCCCCGCCCTTATCTAAAAAAAGATAAGGGCGGGGCTGTATAAACAGTCGCGGTACCACCTTATTTCGCCAATTACTCACATAATTAGCCTTAACAAGTACGGAGCTATATGCTCTTATACTGTGGTTTTGATAACGAGTACCAACTCTCGTCGCCGCCTACTATTATCATTTCATAAGTTCAGGACGAAGCTCAAAGGCCATTGTTCAAATGAATATTCTTGCTTCTTCTCAGCTACCGAAGCTCTCTGGAAAGAATGTGTTCATCCTACTTTTCCTTTTCAACGCTTTTACGTATAACACGTATTTTACGACTTAATAACAGAAAAATCAAACTTTTATCCAAAAAGAAAAGGAAATCCCATCCTCCCGCCGAATACCTATACGTTCACAAAAGGAGTGATATGATTGAATCAAAAACAACTAAGCGCGCGGAATGAAAAAAGCTGGAATGCAGCTGCTTATGAAGCTTGGACGAATCGCCACGGGGCGCCAGCAGATTATGCAAAAAAGCTTATGGAAGATCCCATGCGCGAGGTAGATCACTATTTACCCTACATACAATCTCCAAAAGGAAAACGTATTATTAATTTACTCGGGTCAAAAGGAAATAAAGCTGTTGCTCTCGCCCTTTTAGGAGCTGACGTAACGGTTGTTGATATTTCAACAAGTAATGCAAAATATGCAAATGAACTTGCGGACGCAGCAGGTGTCTCTATTCAGTATGTCGTTTCTGATGTATTACATGTGCAACTATCAGAGTCATTCGATGTCGTATTGCTGGAACTTGGTGTACTCCATTACTTTCTCGATTTAAAACCGCTTTTTCAAAAAATTGCTACCTTGCTTAAGCAAGATGGAATGCTTATCCTTCGTGACTATCATCCTGTTTACACGAAATTATTAGGAGTCGACCACCCATCATTTCAGGCCAATGGAAATTATTTTGATGAAGAATTGATTGAAGATGATGTTGCTTATAGCATCCTTCTTACAGAAGCACAGAAAGAATCGCTACCTAAAACAACTATCCGTCGCTGGACGCTAGGAGAAATCATTACAACGCTCGCGGAAGCACATTTTAAAATTGAAAAACTAGTTGAAGAACATGGGCCCCATCAAAGATGGGTCTTCCCTCCTACTGCACCGGAAGGAATGGAAGAACGTGTGCCAGGTCTATATACATTAATTGCAACAGCATGCAAAAAAGGATCCCTTCACGGATAGGATCCTTTTTGCATGCTCACGCATATAAGTTGAGGTTGGAGATTACCATAATTCTGTAGAATAGGACACAAGATATTTCAACATTTCGTCTCTGACTTACGTCGTCAAAAAGGGGTATGACCAACATAACGAAGAGTAATGTCATTAGTTGATACTGATAATCGTTATCAACTAATTAGAAGTATACATGATGTTTTTTCAAATTACAATAGCATTTCTAATTTTTATTTATGAATTTTTTGATATACAAATGTATACATTTTAAGAACATTTACTCATATCAATCTGTCATCTTCCATTATCTGCTATAATTTTCATTGAACAGATTAATAACTTCATAATGATGTTTTTATTAATTCTGCTCTTAATATTTATAAATTATAATAAATAGTTTTTAAAGGTAGGGGTAACGATGAAATATGTTAGTATTCGAAAAAAACTACTGTTTACACTCTTAAGCATTTCTTCTTTATTTAGCATTGCTCTTATTGTTATTCTTTCATTCGCTATGAACCAAGCAAGTGAAATTGAAACGTTAAAAAATGATGTATCAAAACGAGCAACGATTTTAAAAGAACGCGGTGATTGGTTCCAAGCACAAGTTGCTGGTTTACAAGAATATTTACTGTCTCATGATCAAAAAGGATTGGATAAGTTTAACCGAGAAGGAAAAAAACTAGCTGATACTAGAGAGAAGGTAACAAGTGATAAAAAACTTCCAGAAGGAATGAAAGAAGCCATTTTAATGGGAGGGAAATGGCGCAGCGTCATAGATAATGAAGTCCTCCCTCTCGCTCGCGAAGGAAAATGGGACGAAGCATCCAAAATCGCTTTAGCTCAAACCGATTATGTAAATGACCTTTTAAGCCGTTTTACGAAATATGCAAATGAAGAAAACGATAAACGTGACGCATTAATTGCTGACGTAGAGTCTTCTTCATCTCTTATTCAATATATTATTTTCTTCTCACTTATTACATGTACAGTAACATCTATTTTATTAGCATGGTGGTTCTCTGGTAAACTCGTTAAACCGATACGACAAATTGATGAGAAATTAAAAGAATTAGCTTCTCAAGATGGTGATTTAACTGCTAGGTTGCACGTAACGAGTAAAGATGAAATCGGTGATATCGCCAATTCCTTTAATCAAATGCTCGCTAACTTACAACGCATAATAAAACAAGTGCAACAAACATCAACAAGTGTAAAAGAAGCATCTGAAAATGTGTTTATTGAAACAACTGCTTCTATGGAAAATACAGCAAAAACGCAAGAAACTATGAATGCTCTTGAGCATAATATTCGTTCACAAGTCTCCAGCATCGAAGAAAGTTCAACTGCAATGGACGATATGGCAACGAGTGTTCAACGTATTGCAGAATCCGCATCTTCTGTTGCTAGCCTAGCTGTTACTACTTCAGAAAAAGCTGATAGTGGTAATAAAGTCATTGAGAAATCTATTACACAAATGCATACCATTAATGAAGCTGTGAACGCTACATCACAAGTAGTGGAACGACTCATTACACATACAAATCATATTGATACTGCACTTCAATCCATTTCTAATATCGCGGAACAAACGAATTTACTCGCTTTAAATGCTTCCATTGAAGCGGCTCGTGCTGGTGAACATGGAAAAGGCTTTGCTGTTGTTGCCGATGAAGTACGAAAGCTTGCTGAACAATCTCAGCTAGCAGCAACTGATATTAACCATTTACTTCATCAAATTCAAGCAGATACAAAAATAGCATCTGAAATGATGACGCAAGGTCAGTCAGAGGCTTCTGAAGGCATTACAGTCATTCGTACTGCTGGATCTTCATTCTCAGAAATTGTTAACCACATTAACAAAGTCTCTACACAAATGCAGGAGGTGTCTGCAACTGCTGAAGAAATGGCCGCAAGTTCTGAAGAAATGAATGCAGCTTTAAATAACATTGCTTCTATTTCAAATGAAGTTGCCGCCGAAACATCACAAACAGCAACTTCAGCTGGTGACCAAGTAAACAAAATGAGTGTCGTTGCTAAAAAAGCATCTGAAATGAAAACGACCGTACAAGAACTTGAAGTTCTCGTTTCTCATTTCAAAACAAATGCTTAAAGTGAAAAAAGAGAGATTTACAATCTCTCTTTTTTCACTTTAAAATATCTCTTTCTATCTCTCATTCCGTCTGCTATAATTCCTAAAGGAAAGAAGAAAGCTTTGTTCCAGACGGAGTAAAGCTTTCTTTCAATTTTTTACATTTATTAATTCTAATACTAAGATTTCACAAAGGAGGCTTTTTATCATATGAATTTTATTAGCATTCGAAAAAAACTAATGTTCATGATGGGAACGATTTGCGCTTTATTTGGCATCGCCTTAGCTTTTATTTTATTTTTTGCTATTGATCAATCGCATCAAGCTGAAGCTTTACAAAAAGAAATTTCCCCTCTAGCAACAGAATTGAAAGAACGTGGAGACGCTTATCAAGTACAACTTTCTGCTTTAAGAGGTTATTTATTACAACATGATCAAGTCGAATTAGACAAGTTTAATGAGATGAGTAAACGTTTGGAGGATTCAAAAGATAAACTTCTTTCTAATCCAAATATTTCTCAATCCGTGAAAGATACAATGGAATCAGGATCGACTTGGAGAAAATTTATTGAAGAAAAAGTTTTCACTCTCGCAAAAGAACAAAAGTGGGAAGAAGCTTTACAAGTAGCTTATGCAGAAAATGGTACTGTTTATAAAGTAATTGGTGACTTCACAAATTATAGTAATGAACAAGCTAAGTTACGTGATCAATCTATCGAAAAAATCGATCAATCTTCGTTACAAATTGAATATGTTATCTTCCTATCACTTGTTATTTGTATTATCGTAGCTATCACACTTGCATGGTGGTTCTCTGGTAAACTTGTAAAACCAATTCAACAAATTGATAGCAAGCTAAAAGAATTATCATCTCAAGAAGGTGACTTAACAGCCCGTCTACAAGTAAATAGTAATGATGAAATTGGTACGATTGCAACATCATTTAATAAAATGTTAGAAAATCTACAACATATCATTAATCGTGTTCAAAAAACATCTGTGGAAGTACAAAACGCTTCTGAAAATATGCTAGAAAAGACAAATATATCACGTGAGGCAACGATAAGAGTTCAAAGCTCGATGTCCAACTTAAATGAAAGTATTCAATCTCAAGCCTCTAGCATGGAAGAAAGCTCAACTGCAATGGACGATATGGCAGTAAGCGTTCAGCGCATTGCTGAATCTGCTTCATCTGTAACTGAGCTTGCTGTAGTTACATCTGAACAAGCTAACGACGGAAGTACTGTTATTCAAAAATCTGTTTCACAAATGACAACGATACACGACGCGGTAAATGCTACGTCAGAAGTGGTCGAACGTCTAATCACTCACACGAAATATATTGATACAGCTGTACAATCTATTTCTAATATTGCAGAGCAAACAAACTTACTTGCTTTAAATGCCTCTATCGAAGCAGCTCGTGCTGGCGAACAAGGAAAAGGCTTCGCTGTCGTGGCTGATGAAGTTCGAAAACTTGCTGAACAATCTAAAACAGCGGCAACAGATATTAACCAATTATTACATCAAATTCAACAAGACACTGAAACTGCGAGCTCTATGATGTCACAAGGTCGTTCTGAAGCATCTGAAGGCATTCATGTTATTCGTGAAGCTGGCAATTCTTTCACAACAATTGTAGAACAAGTAAACAAAGTATCTACTCAAATGCAAGACATCTCAGCAACTGCTGAAGAAATGGCTGCAAGTGCTGAAGAAATGAACGCTTCACTGAATAACATCGCTTCTATTTCTACTGAAGTATCTAGTGAAACAGCGGCAACAGCACAATCTGCTGAGAAAAAAGTCGTTACGATGAATGAGATGACACAAACAGCTAAACAAATGAAACAAACAGTTGAAGAATTAGATCAACTCGTATCTCATTTTAAAACTGAATAGCCATTCCAAAAATATTCCTCTTCCAAGAGGGATATTTTTTTGAGCTCATTTCCTGCACTTTATGCATATATCCGTTATAATGAGAATCGATATCATTAATATGTAGGGGGTGCTACACATGTCACAACAAGCATTTGAAGAAAAGTTATATGCAAACTTAGAAGCTGTTATTGACCCTGAACTCGGTGTTGATATTATTAATCTTGGATTAGTTTATGACGTTACAGCAGATGAAAATAATAATGCTGTCATTACGATGACGATGACTTCTATCGGTTGTCCAATGGCTGGGCAAATTGTATCAGACGTTAAAAAAGTATTATCAACGAACGTACCTGAAGTCAATGAAATAGAAGTAAATGTCGTATGGAATCCGCCCTGGTCTAAAGAACGTATGTCACGTATGGCGAAAATCGCATTAGGTATTCGCGACTAAATAAAGTGAAACTTTAATCAGTGGGGGTTTTCCTCATCCCCACTGATTATCAGCCCTCACCAATCGGGATAAAGAAAGACCTGACATCCTAGTCAGGTCTTTTTCTCTTATTATTTTACGCCTACTGCATCATAAGCTTTCGTTACAGCTTGTACAGCTTTAGAGTTTTTACCATATAAATCTTCAGCTGACTGAAGTGCTGCTTGACGCATCATCTTAAAGTCAGAGTTTGCAGTTAAATATTTCGTAAGAGCACGGTAATAAATTTTTTCTGTCGCTTCACGGCCTACTCCTGTTACTTTCACGCCGTAATGCTCCCCGCCTTCAGATACTAAGTATGCAGCTTTATTATTAATGCTACTGTTAATATGAACGCCGCCATTATCAGCTGTTCCAGTGTAGCGTTTATTGTAATGATCTGGGTAACCTTCACCTGGTTTTAATGGGTTTGGAATAGACGCTGGATCTTTCAATGAACGCAGTGCATCACCAGGTTTACCAGGTGTATAAATGTCAGCACCTAAATCCCAGCTCTTCTTCTCAACCATAACACCCATAATATCAGATAACGATTCATTTAACGCACCTGATTCATTTTTATAAACAAGATTTGCTGTATGCTCAGTGACAGCATGCGTTAATTCGTGACCGATAACATCTAGTCCAGCAGATAATGGAATGAATGTTTTACCATCGCCATCACCATACATCATTTGCACACCGTTCCAAGCTGCGTTATTCCAGCTTTCTCCAACGTGAACAGTAGAAATTAGCTTCGCACCTTTATCATCGAAAGAGTTACGATTAAATGTCTTTTTGTAGTAATCATATACTTTCCCTGCATTTACATGCGCATCAACTGCCGCTTTATCTTCGAAGAACTTAGATTTACTCTTAACTTCTTCTCCCGTATACCCAAGAATTTGTGAGAATAGATTAAACCAGTTTTCGTCCATATTCTCTGCATCAAATGTATGGATACCTTGTCCTCGTTTACCATCAAATAAGTTGAATTCTCCTGTTTTCGTATCTTGAGCAATTTCAAATGATTGTTTACCGCCCAATACTCCATAACCAAATCCTGTAATGTGATCTACAGCGTTATATTTCTCAATCACATTTCCATTTGTCGCATCAACAAAGTAATGCCAATACCCTGGAGCTGGCTTTGAAATCGATGCTTTCACTAAGTATGCAAGATAGTAATTCCCATCTTTTTCATACACATATAAATCTTTTTTCACACCGTCATAATTCTTTACTTTACCAACTTCTTTTTCAATATCTGCCTTTGCAATTGTTTCTGCTTGCTCTGCGCTAATCTTTGCAAATGCAGGAATATTTTTATCCTCTAAATTCGGAATAACTTGTCCGAAGAATGCTTTTACATTATTCTCTTTATCTAGTGTAACTGTTTGATCTGAACCGTACACAGGAATGTTATTATGTTTCTCAACTAGCTTCACGTGTGTTGTACCGGATTCAGCATCTTTTTCTTCCCCAACGACATTAAAGTGTTTATCAATATTTCCTGCTAATTTGAACATATCTTTCTTACTCTCTAAATATTGAAAGACCGTCTCTTTTTTATCTAGTCCTTCCGGCGCTTTCCATTCTTCACCTATGTATGCAGGCGTTTTAAATTCTTGATGGTATTGAATTTTTTGTTCTTCCGCTTTCGTTGTCGTTGCTCCAAATGTTCCAAATCCCCCGGCGATAACAGTTAACGCTAATGCTGATGAAATGACTTGCTTTTTCACTATAACATTCCCCATTCCCATAAAGATTTTTGACACTTTTATACAATTCTTGTTTTTCAAGTTGATACCTTTCCCTAAAATTTGAGAAAGTTTTTTCTGACAATTCCACTCAAAAAAAGAGGACATCTATCGGATGTCCTCTTTTCAAACCTTTTATTGTTTTTTCAATTCAATTGCTAAATAGTGAGATTGCTCTTTCGCTACAATATGAATATCTTCCTCCACCGCTTCTGCCGCATCACGCATAACAAGTGTCTCACCATTTATTACGCTACTACCTTCAATTTGTACAAGATACAATTGACGGCCTTCTTTCACTGGAAAATGAATTTCTTTTCCAGCATGTAACGATAAAGCATATAAATTCGCATCTTGGTGAATTTGAATTGGTGCCCCGCCTTCTACTTGAGATACCATATGAAACCATTCATTTTCACGCTTGCTCCAATCAAATTTAAACTCACCATAGTTTGGTTTATGGTCCGCGCGATCTGGTAAAATCCAAATTTGTAGTAAACGTAATGTTTCATTTCCTAAATTATGCTCACTATGAAATACACCCGTACCCGCACTCATATATTGAACATGTCCACGCTCAATTGTTCCGCGGTTACCCATGCTATCTTCATGTGTTAAAGCACCGTCTACAACGTACGAAATAATTTCCATATCGCGGTGGGGATGCATATCAAAACCAGTTTGCGGTGCTACTAAGTCATCATTAATTACACGTAATGCACCGAAGTTCATGTTATTAGGATTATAATAATTTGCAAATGAAAAATGAAAATGTGTATTTAGCCAACCGTGATTTGCTCTTCCCATATTTTTATGATCAACTTTTCTAAACATATCCTTCACCTCATATTATCTCGAATTCAAGATTTATTTTAAATTTTTTCTCACTGTAACTTTTTTAGTAATTGTAGTAATTGATGTTGTTCCTCTACATTTAAATTTTGAAACTGCTTCGCTTGGAATGTTTCTTGAGGCGGGACGATTTCTTCATATAAAGCTCTTCCCTTTTCTGTTAACGAAATATATTTCGCAGTACCTTCTTGTTCACGACGAATCCACTCGAGCTGCTCCATTTTATTTAAAAGCTGCGTAATATTTCCCTTCGTAACAAATAGCTTATTTCCAAGCTCTTGCTGCGTTAAACGATCATGCCCTCCAACTTGAGCTAGTACATCAAACTGAGCGGCAGATACTTTCCATTCTTTCAAATGCTGATTCGTCTCACGAATACTTTTGTTATAAAAACGTGATAAACGAAACCATAATAGTAAACCTAGTCTATCTTCTGTTTTCATTTCATCACCTCGCTCGTTTCATACCATTAGTTTAGAACTAAACTTTATAAAAGTCAATTACTTATTTTTAGTAAGAAACAAAGAAAACACAGCGCTATTTCTCCACTATGCTTTACATTAACTTTCTATTTTTATATTCATCTAACTTCCTCTCCGCGAACTTTCTCGCATCTTTCTCAATCCATCTATCTTCGTACAATTCACTTCCAACATACAATACTTCGCTCTTATGCTGCATCGCATGACGAAATTCATGCAGTAGTGTTTTAAGGACTTGCTCATACTCTTCCCACATACAAACAAAAATTAATTGTTTTTCTTTATGATAAAAACCACCTACCGGGAATAAAAATTCCTCTTCTTCTTCTCCTAGTGATAAAAGGACATGATTCGCATCACACGTATCACAAAAAATAACCGGTGTTTTACATACTTCAATCAGTGAAAATAAATCGTCTCTAAGCCTTTTGACATCCCAAGGAAGCTCCGAATCCAACACATACCAATTCTCCACCTGTTGATATACATTTTGAAACTGGAGTTCCATTTCTCTTTATTCCCCTTTCCAAGCACCCTTTTTCTATATGTATGCCACAATATGGTAAATATTAAACGTATTCTTTCATCCTTGAAAAAATACCAATAAAAAAGGAACCTATGCCGACATAGATTCCTTTTCCGTAATCACTTTTTCATACATATCTTGTACTTTTATCTTTTTATTTAGTTAGTCTTCGTATCCCACTTAAAGACTTTATTTAAAAATTTATATACATTCTTTGACTCTTTTGTCAGAAGTGGACCTAAGATAGATAGTATAAGCACGTATAGTGCTGAGAATGGTTTCAAGACTGACATTAAACCACCGGCGATACCGATATTGGCCATAATGATGGAGAATTCTCCTCTTGAAACGATTGTTA
Organism: Bacillus cereus group sp. MYBK139-1; assembly: GCF_051916915.1. NCBI lineage: Bacteria > Bacillati > Bacillota > Bacilli > Caryophanales > Bacillaceae > Bacillus > Bacillus cereus group sp. MYBK139-1. The sequence goes on from NZ_JBQAHO010000004.1 coordinate 148,203, forward strand.
ATCCAATATTTGTTGACGCTTTATGAGATAATCCAGCTTGTCGTCCTGCAATCATCCCCGCTACAAAGTTCCCGATGATTGTAAGAAGAACCGCACCTAACGTTAACCATATCGCTCCGCCCAATGAGAACGGATCAATACTTAATCCGAAACTGAAGAAGAAAATAGCTCCGAAAAAGTCTCTAAATGGAACAACGAGATGTTCAATTCTGTCACTATGCTCTGTCTCAGAGAAAACTAATCCTAAAAGAAGTGCTCCAATTGCTTCAGCAACATGAATCGTTTCCGAGAATCCTGCAATAAAGAATAATGAAGCAAATACTACAATAATGAAAATTTCATCCGAACTAATATTGAGCAATTTATTTAATAATGGAGTCGCTTTTCTAGCTACAATAAAGAATAGAAGCATATATCCTAAAGCAATTCCAATTGAAGTAAGAGCACCTAGGAAGGAAGCATGATCTCCTAGAACTAAACCTGAAACGACTGATAAATATACAGCAAGGAATATATCTTCGAACATGATAATTCCTAAAATTAATTCGGTCTCATTATTACCAGTTCTTCTTAAATCTACTAACACCTTTGCAACGATAGCGCTAGAAGAAATCGTAATAATACCCGCAATAATTAAGATTTCTAGTAAAGGGAATCCCATGATAAATCCGTACAATAATCCAAGTGAAAAGTTAATTAAAATATAGATCGTTCCGCCAATCGCAATAGAACGTCCAGATTTAATTAGTTTTTTCATCGAAAACTCTAGTCCTAGATAGAACAGAAGGAACAGAACTCCAATCCGTCCAAGGAAAGAAATGACACTTGCACTTTCAATAAACTTGAAATCGATCACACCTATCGTCAGCGCGTGTGGCCCCACTAACATTCCAAGAACAATTAAAAATGGAATGACTGAGAATTTAAACTTTCCAGCAATTACTGCCGCAATTGCAACTAATACTAACGCTGTACCAACTTCAAAAATTAACGTATCCATCTAGTCAGTCCCCCTATTCGAAAGTAACTCATTAATAATTTTTTTAATTTCTTCTCTCTCGCCTGAAACTACAAGCATATCGCCTTCCTCAATTACTGTTTCTGGTCCTGGATTAAATAGCTTTTTCATATTCTTTTTCATAACTGCAATAATCGTTACGCTATATGTTTTTCTTATTTCAAGATCGCCGATTGTTTTTCCAAGCGCTGGAGCAGCATTCTCTACTTTAAACCACTCAATTGCCAACCCTTCAAAAACCATTTCAACATTTTCTAATGCTCTCGGCTTATATACCATTCCACCTAGTATGGCTGCAATTTGTCTTGCCTCTGAGTCACGTAATGAAATACTTGAGATACTTTCTTCATGGTCTGAATCAAAATGATACATTTCTCTACGCCCGTCATCATGAATAACAATCACCATCTTCTCGTTACCTTTCGTAACGATTTGAAACTTATAACCAATACCCGGAAGTTCACTTTCTCTAATATTCATATTTAGCTCCTCCACAACTTTTTATTTGAATTTTCTGTTTTTCTGTCTTTTATTCATCCAATCAACTTTAGAAACTCTAACCATTCAGGATACCTGTGACTTGGAAATCTTTTATTGTAATAATAAGTGGCTCCTAAAAAGATACTTAAAGATGTAACGATAAAAAATATATTACTTCTCATTTTCAAACTTTTAAGGCTTACTTTCCATAAAGTTTCTTCTTTCAAATTATCCCCTCTTTCTTGCGTTACATTTAGTTTTTTAAAATGTAAATAATTCTAAAAATATTATGATGTAACATAATCATAACATAAAATTAGTTTAAGTAACATAATTTTTTAGAAAAATTGATTCTCGTATATTTTTTGCATATAATTTTCTTATTACGGAAAAAAGGAAGTGTATTATATGGTTGATATCTTTAGCAGATTCCTTGAGGTAACGAATAATATTTTATGGTCATATATTCTTATTGCAATGCTAATCGGCTTCGGTCTTTATTTTTCTTTTAAATTAAAATTTGTCCAAATTACTCATTTCGGTGAGATGGTCAGTTTAATTAGTAAAGGATTTAATCGAAAAGAAAAAAAGAAAGATAGCATCTCCCCGTTTCAAGCATTTTGCTTAAGTGCAGCAGCGCGCATTGGTATCGGAAACTTAGCTGGTGTAGCATTAGCCATTTCAATGGGTGGACCTGGCGCAATATTTTGGATGTGGTTTATCGCAATTATCGGAGCAGCTACTAGTTTCGTAGAATGTACGCTCGCTCAAATTTATAAAGTAAAAGATGGCAGCAGGTTCCGTGGTGGGCCAGCATATTACATGGAAAAAGGATTAAACAAACGCTGGATGGGTGTTTGGTTCTCACTTCTTATTACAGTTGCGTACGGATTAATTTTCAATTCTGTACAAGCAAACACAGTAACAATAGCATTTGAAAATGCTTTTGGACTAGAGCGAACGATCGTAGGGGCTCTATTAGCTTTATTAGTTGCAGTTATTATTTTTGGTGGTATTAAGAGCATTTCACGTATTACGGAAATGATTGTTCCTCCAATGGCAATCATTTATATTGGTGTGGCTATTTTTGTCGTGATTAACAACTTTACTATGTTACCAAGCATTTTTATGGAAATATTTAATGGTGCATTCGGCTTAGACCAAGCTATCGCTGGTGGTATTGGAGCAGCAATCAAGTTCGGGATTCAGCGCGGTCTATTCGCGACAGAAGCAGGTATGGGTAGCTCGCCTAACGCAGCCGCAACATCAGATGTATCTCACCCTGTAAAACAAGGACTTGTTCAAGCATTAGGAGTGTTCGTAGACACATTCTTAGTATGTACATCAACAGCATTTATCGTATTATGTTCTGGACTTTACAAAGGAACAAATTTAAAAGGTATCGAATTAACACAAAATGCATTAAGTTCACAAATCGGACCGTGGGCAAGCACTTTCTTAGCGATTATTATTTTCCTATTCGCTTTCAGTTCGCTTCTAGGAAACTACTATTATGGTGAAACAAACATCGCATTCATTAAAGAAAGTAAAACATGGTTAATGATTTATCGCGTTGCAGTTGTCGGAATGGTATTCTTCGGATCAATCGCTGCCCTTCAAACAGTTTGGAGCTTAGCTGATTTATTCATGGGACTAATGGTATTCACGAACTTAATTGCCATCTCATTCCTAAGCAAATTCGCCTACGCAGCACTAGTAGACTATTTGAAGCAAAAGAAACAAGGAAAAGATCCTGTTTTCGTTGCAAGTTCTATCCCTGGCTTACAGAATACAGAGTGCTGGGATGGACAGGATATAGAAGAAAAACAGAAGGCTGTGTAATAATTAAAAGCGGAGGCGGCTCGTCCAGAATCGCAGGCTATTTGGAGCTCTCGACCTTGAAGCGCTTTTTACTTCGAGCGAGAGAGCGAAATGACCGGAGATTCTAGCCGCTGGAGCTGGATATCACTAAAAGCGAAAGCGGCTCGTTTAGAACAAAAAATTATATATCAAAGCAAATCCCTATTACTCCACGGTAATAGGGATTTTTATTTACAACAGTTCATAATTTGTTCAAATTAATTCCAGCAAAAGGGTTGATTTATACGAATTACTATATTATAATTATTATAAATTAGTAATTGATATCACATAACAACTCAAAAGGAGATTGATCATAATGAACAAACAAGTAATCGAAGTATTAAACAAACAAGTAGCAGACTGGAGCGTTTTATTCACGAAACTACACAACTTCCATTGGTACGTAAAAGGACCTCAATTCTTCACATTACACGAGAAATTTGAAGAACTTTACACAGAATCAGCTACTCACATCGACGAAATTGCAGAACGCATTTTAGCAATTGGTGGTAAACCAGTAGCAACAATGAAAGAATACCTAGAAATCTCTACTATTCAAGAAGCTGCATACGGAGAAACTGCAGAAGGGATGGTCGAAGCAATCATGAAAGACTACGAAATGATGCTAGTCGAACTGAAAAAAGGCATGGAAATCGCTCAAAACTCTGACGACGAAATGACATCTGACCTACTACTAGGCATCTACACAGAACTAGAAAAACACGCTTGGATGCTACGTGCGTTCTTAAATCAATAATAGACTTTAAAGCGGAGGTGACTTGCTCAGAACTGGAGGGCATTGGAGCTCCTGACGAAGAGGCGTTTTTTGCCTCACAGGAAGGCGCGAAATGACCGACTGTTCTAGTCACCGGAGCTGGATATTATTTAAAAGCGGAAGCGGCTTGCTCAGAATCGCAGGGCATTGGAGCTCTCGACCTTGAAGCGCTTTTTGCTTCGAGCGAGAGAGCGAAATGACCGGAGATTCTAGCCGCTGGAGCTGGATATTATTTAAAAGCGGAAGCGGCTCGTTCAGAGTCGCTTTTTTCTATGGAATGGTCGCGCGTATCAGTACATGAAATTTATATCAACGATTTTCCCTATATATCGACGATTTTTCAAATATATCAACGATTTTTTCATTATATCGACGATTCGACATAGGATATCGACTTACCGACAAATCACGACAAGATCTGCATCCCTCTCCCCTACTCTCATCAATATATTACAATCTCTTTTATGTTAAAATATAGTAACATAGATTCAAAAAAGCTTTTCCATATTCATCATTTACTATTTAAATGGCGGGAGTGGTTCAGTTGAAAGACTACTTAATTAGAGCATTTTTTGCGTTAATAACAGTTGGGATTGTCTTACTTATAGCTAATATTTTCAACATACGTATCGAGGTGAAAGACTACGCTTTCCTCGTTGTAGTAGCAATTGGTGGCGGCTGGGGTGGCTGGTACTTGTATAAAAAACAAAGTAATCAAAATGATAAAGGCATTCCAAAGTAATACGGAATGCCTTCTTTTTATTTCCGCCTATAATAAATAATGAAATTCAAACCGCTAATACAAACTATCCCAATAAACATATCAAACGACACCGAATCTCCACCTAAATTATACTCATCAACAATAAACCCAGACATAAACAACGTAATCGCCGAAACACCGATACACAATATCGAAATAAACCAAAGAGAAAATTCATTAATTAGCTCTTTCTTCTGTATTGAAACAATTAACATAACAAGAATAGATGCTGCTAAAATACTTTTAAAAACCGGCCTTAAATACACAAACTCCTCCATCTATTTCTCCTTTTCCCAAAACATTATATCTCAACATTAACATATTTAACCAAATTAAAAACACATGCCTTTTGAAGATAAAATGACATGTGTTTCCAATAATCTCTATAAAATTGTATTATGATAATTGCTTCCACTTCGTTCCTAAAACAGGACGCTCGTAATTTTGTATTTCATGAATTAATTTATCAGCTGTCTCAGCTGAAACGATTAACTCTTTATTTGACGGATTCATAAATCCTTCTTCCGCTGCGCGTTCAACCATTTGCAAAATTGGTCCATAAAAATCTTTTATGTTCAATAAACCAACTGGCTTATTATGTATACCAATTTGTGACCAACATACTACTTCAAATAGCTCTTCAAACGTTCCATATCCGCCTGGCAGTGCGATGAAAGCATCCGAAAGCTCTGCCATTTTCGCTTTACGTTCATGCATCGTTTCTACTTCAATTAATTCTGTTAACCCTGTATGAACGATCTCTCCTCGGAATAGACCGCGCGGCATAACACCTGTTACACGCCCTCCTAAACGAAGTACTTCATTTGCTACTTCTCCCATTAATCCAACGCAAGAACCACCGTATACAAGCTCATAGTCGTTCTCAACAAACATTTTTCCTAACGCTATTGCCTGCTCTTTAAATTCTGGTCTCTCCCCTAAGTTGGAACCTGCAAACACACAAATCTTTCTCATCCTTACACCCCGAAACTATATATTGTTATGATACAATGAACATTGTACAACATATTGAGGGGATGAGAAAGAAATGGATATCGTTGCATTTCAAAGATGGGTTGAGGAATTTTACGAAAAACGAAGCTGGTCACAGTATAATGCCTTTATTCGCTTAAATTTCTTAACAGAGGAAGTTGGGGAAGTTTCACGCGTTGTTCGCGCAATCGAAATCGGTCGCGATCGTCCTGATGAAGACGCTAAGACAGAAGAAGAGCTAAAACAAGAACTAAAAGAAGAACTTGGTGATGTACTATCTAATCTTATTATTCTTTCACAAAAATATGATTTAGATTTGCAAGACATTATGGACGCACACGTCACAAAGCTTTCGAAAAGGTTTGAAACATCCAAATGAGAATATTATCAATTATGATATAATATTCTTGTCACAATACTAAGGGGGATTTTATGTTATCTAAAAAATTGCACGATGCACTAAACGATCAAATGAACTTTGAGTTTTACTCTGCCCACGCTTATATGGCAATGGCTGCTTACTGTACAGCCGAAAGCTATGATGGATTCGCTAACTTTTTCCTTGTACAAGCTGAAGAAGAACGTTTCCACGCAATGAAGCTTTACAACTACATTAATGACCGCGGTGAGCGTGCTATTATTACTGGATTTGATAATCCAAATAACGAATATGACTCTGTACTGAACGCTTTTGAAGTAGCACTTGAGCACGAGCGTGAAGTAACGAAGCGTATTTACAACTTATCTGATATCGCTTGGGATGAGCGTGAACACGCAACAATTACATTCTTAAAATGGTTCGTCGATGAGCAAGTAGAAGAAGAAGCTTCATTCGATAGCATCATCCAAAAATTAAAACGTATTACAAGCGATTCAAACGCATTATTTATGTTAGATGCTGAATTAGAGAAACGTACATTTACGCCTCCAGCTGAGTAGTATTTCAATCACCTTAATAAATGGATTAAGGTGATTTTTTTATTTCTTCTCTCAGCTGAATAACCCTCGCCACATCTTTCTTATAAAACCTAGAAACCTTTTCAACAAAATCACTATGAGTAAAAGTCCCATCGCCTTCTTCTACTATGCTCAAATATCCATGTATCAATTTCAAAAACGCTCTAGCATCTTCTCCAGTTAATTGATCAATGTTATCTATAATCTCGTCAAACTCCTTTAAGATATCCTGTTCTTCCAACCTAATTCCCCCTCTCTGTATTATTTATCATACCAAAACAAAAAAGTCGTTCATCCCTCTAAGCGAGAGATAAACGACTTCTTTACTATTTATTAAAGCATAACCCCAACGATAACCGCTGATAATATACTTACTAACGTTGCACCGTATACAAGTTTTAATCCGAATGATGATACAACGTTTGCTTGTTTACCATCGATACTCTTCGTTGCACCTGCGATAATTCCAATTGATGAGAAGTTCGCAAATGATACAAGGAAGATGGATAAAATACCTACTGTACGAGCTGATAAATCACCAGCTACTTTACCAAGATCAAGCATTGCAACGAATTCGTTCGTTACTAATTTCGTTGCCATAATTTGTCCTGCTGTTAGCATCTCTGATGTTGGGATACCCATTACGAATGCTAATGGTGAGAAAATGTATCCTAAAATGCTTTGGAATGTGATTCCGAAAATTGAATCGAAAACACCATTAATTGCTGTAATTAATGCTACGAAACCGATTAACATCGCCGCTACTGTTACAGCGATAGAGAAACCAAGCATAATATATTCGCCTAACATTTCAAAGAATGTTTGCTTTTTATCTTCTTGTAATTCTAAAATGTCGTCTTCTTCTTTCACGTCATATGGATTAATAATATGAACGATAATGAATCCACTAAATAAGTTTAATACAAGTGCCGTTACTACATATTTTGGATCAATCATTTTCATATAAGAACCGACAATTGACATCGATACTGTTGACATGGAAGATGCACAAAGTGTGTATAAACGATTTTTCGGTAATTTGCTTAATTGATCTTTTACTGTAATGAATACTTCCCCTTGACCAACAATCGCAGCTGCTACTGCATTATATGATTCTAGTTTCCCTAAACCATTCACTTTACTTAATAGGAAACCGACTGCACGAATGATAATCGGTAAAATTTTAATATGTTGTAAGATCCCAATTAATACTGCTAAGAAAATGATTGGTAATAATACCGTTAAGAAGAATGGTGCTTGTCCATCATTTGCTAGACCACCAAATACGAAATTAACCCCTGCTTCCGCAAATTTTAAAATAGCGCCAAACCCATCTGCAATCCCTTTTACTAATACAAATCCGACCTTTGTATTTAGTAAGAAATATGCAAGTACCAATTGAATGACAAGCATAAGTGCAATTGGTTTATATTTAATTTTCTTACGATCTGAACTGATAAGGAAACCTAGTACAAATACTACAAGTAAACCGACTAGAAACATTACTATTTTCATATGTGAATCCTCCACTTCTCCCACGAGTTATTGGTCGTATAACGTATAACGAATGACGTCTGACCATTGATGTTAAAAAAATTTAAAACCCCTAAATACTATTCAACTGTTATCTAAAATCAGTAAGCGTTTACATAAATTGCAATTTATTAAAGGTAGCCTCTTCTCTCCTACCATACTTGAAAGTCTGAAATTGATACCACCTACAAATCAAATTGTAAGCGTTATCTAACTGAAAAGCAATATAAATTTAAAAAGATTTTTATATGTTAATATATTCCTAATTAATTGGTTTTTCTATGCAAATTTACCATAAAAAATAGCCCTAGCTATGAGCTAGGACCATCTTTTTTATAACATAACACCAACGATAATCGCTGATAGAATACTTACTAATGTCGCACCGTACACAAGGCGTAAACCGAATGATGATACAACATTTGATTGATTTTCATCGATACCTTTCGTTGCACCTGCAATAATTCCGATAGATGAGAAGTTCGCAAATGATACAAGGAATACAGAAAGAATACCTACTGTACGAGCTGATAAATCACCAGCTACTTTTCCAAGATCAAGCATCGCAACAAACTCGTTTGATACTAATTTTGTTGCCATAATTTGTCCCGCTGTTACCATCTCTGCTTGCGGAATCCCCATTACGAATGCTAATGGTGAGAAAATGTATCCTAAAATAGCTTGGAATGTAATACCGAAAACTGAATCAAACAAGCTATTGATTGCTGTAATTAATGCTACGAAACCAAGTAACATCGCTGCTACTGTAATCGCGATTGTGAAACCAAGCATAATATATTCACTTAACATTTCAAAGAATGACTGTTTTTTCTTATTTTCTAATTTCAGTGTATCTTCTTCTTCTGTAATATCGTACGGGTTAATAATATGAATAATAATGAAACCACTAAATAAATTTAACACAAGTGCTGTCACTACATATTTTGGTTCGATCATTTTCATGTAAGAACCGACGATTGACATCGATACTGTTGACATAGAAGATGCACATAATGTATATAAACGGTGTTTTGGGATTTTACTTAATTGATCTTTTACTGTAATAAATACTTCTGCTTGCCCAACGATGGCAGCTGCTACTGCGTTATATGATTCTAATTTTCCTAAACCATTTACTTTACTTAACAAAGTACCAATAGCACGAATAAATATCGGTAAAATTTTAAAGTGCTGCAGAATTCCAATTAAAACAGCAAAGAATACGATTGGCAATAACGCTGTTAAGAAGAATGAAACCTCTCCTTTATTAACAAGACCACCAAATACGAAAACGATTCCAGCTTCCGCATATCCAAGAAGTGCGCCAAATCCATCTGAAATTCCTTTTACTAAAATATAACCAATTTGCGTATTTAATAAGAAATAAGATAATGCTAGCTGAATAATAAGCATAATTGCGATTGGTTTATACTTAATCTTCTTTCGATCGGAGCTTATAAGAAAACCGAGTACAAATACAACGAGTAATCCTACAAGAAACATAACAAACTTCATTAATAAAATCCTCCATTTAACTCTTCATTAACGTTGAACGTCTGACCACTCAAAACAAGAAATAATCCGAACTTTCCATTTCTCCTCCAAAATCTTCAATCGGATAAGAAAAATCATAAAACCTCTTGTTTCAAAGGCATTTTCCATTCTAACATAAATCACAACTCATATCCGCACTTTTCTTTAAAAAATTACATTTTATTATAAAACACTCATTAATGTTCGTCTTTTACTACCAATAAATATCTGGATAAAACAAAAAAAATGAGCATCAAGTTTCACTTGATGCTCACCTCATTATACCGCTTTTTCTTTATCTGCTACTTGCTCTTCCCAGCACTCTGTATTTTTCAGACCTGGAATTGAATTCGCATAGAAGACTGGATCTTTTCCTTGTTTCTTTTGCTTTACGTAATCTGATAACGCTGCAAAAGCATACTTAGAAAGGAATACGATTGCAACTAAGTTAATAACAGCCATAATACCCATGAATAGATCAGCTACATCCCAAACGATTTGAATTGTTGCTACAGACCCTAACATAACCATACCAAGTACAGCAATGCGGTACGCTGTTAATAACACTTTACTTCCATTTAAGAATTCAATATTCGTTTCACCGTAGTAGTAGTTACCTACTAATGAACTAAATGCAAACAAGAAGATTGCAACTGCTACAAATATAGATGCCCACGGTCCGATATGTTGACTTAATGCTTGTTGCGTTAATTGAATACCATTTAAATCAGCTGCATTATGCACATCTGATAAAAGAATGATAAATGCTGTACAACTACAAATTAATAATGTATCTGTAAATACCCCTAAAGTTTGAATGAAACCTTGTTTAACTGGGTGCGTTACGTTTGCAGTCGCAGCTGCGTTCGGCGCACTACCCATACCTGCTTCATTTGAGAATAATCCGCGTTTTACCCCTAATAAAATCGCAGCTCCTAATCCTCCGCCTACTACTTCTTTAATTCCGAAAGCATGTAAGAAAATCTCTTTAAATACATACGGAATTGCCGTAATGTTTGTTACAACAACGAATAATGCTACTGCTACATAAATAATCGCCATTACTGGAACAATCATTTCAACTGCGCGTGCAATTCGCTTTACTCCGCCAAAAATAATAACTGCAAGTAAACCAGCCATTACAAGACCTACTAATCTACTATCTGTTTTGAATGCCCCATCAAAAGCAGCTGCTACAGTATTAGATTGTACAGCGTTAAAAATTAATCCGAAACTTACTGTTATTAATACAGAGAAAATAGCTCCAAGCCAGCGCTTATTTAAACCCTTTTCCATATAATACGCTGGACCACCACGGAACGTATTCCCATCTTTCACTTTATAAATTTGCGCTAATGTGCTCTCTACAAATGCAGAAGCACCCCCAATTACCGCGATTAACCACATCCAAAATACTGCTCCTGGTCCACCTGCTGAAATTGCAATAGCTACACCAGCTAAGTTACCAGTACCTACGCGAGAAGCTGTACTCATACAAAAAGCCTGGAATGATGATACACCACTCTTCTCTTTTTGTGCTTTCCTCGTTTTCGAACTCGCCCCATCCCCAAGCAATCGAATCATTTCACCGAAGTAACGAACTTGAACAAATTTCACACGGAATGAAAAGTAAAGTCCTAACCCAATTAACATCGCAATAATGATATATGACCAAAGGACATTATTTATATCCCCAATTACCTTAGCTAAAAAATCCATAATTGCATTGCCCCCTCTTCTTCACAATAAGAAAATTATATTCTAAAAACTCTTAGTAATCAAGAACTTTATGTTAGGTTTTCTAACACAGGTAAGTTAACTTATCTAACACACATGTTTTTTTACGTGAAATTATAACTAGTACGCGCATTTATCCAATACTAAATCACTCGCCCTATGCGACCAGTCATATCTTTAAGACAGTACGTTCCCTACAAATAACATGAGAAATGAACAAACAAAAATTATATTAATTATTACCTCTCACTCTTTTCATCATTTACTACAATAAAAAACGAGCACCGAATTCATCTCGATGCTCGCCTTTTCATTATACTGCTTTTTCTTTATCCGTTACCGCTGACTTATCCCAACACTCTGTGTTCGTTAAACCAGGAATAGAATCTGCATTGAAGACTGGATCTTTTCCTTGTTTCTTTTGCCTTACATAGTCTGCCAATGCAGCATACGCAAATCGTCCAAGAAGTGTAATCGCAATTAAGTTCGTGATTACCATTAGTCCCATAAATAAGTCCGCCATATTCCATACAACTTGAAGCGTCGCAACAGAACCGAATAATACCATTCCCACTACCGCAATACGGTAAATTGTTAACCAAGTTTTACTTTGTTTAATGAATTCAATATTCGTTTCACCATAATAGTAGTTTCCTAAAAGTGAACTAAACGCAAATAAGAAAATAATAATCGCTAAGAAGCTACTTGCCCATGGGCCAATTTGTGAACTTAATGCATTTTGTGTTAGTTCAATACCTTCTAAATTCGTTGCTTTATATGCACCAGAACATAGTACGATAAATGCTGTTGATGTACATACTAAGAATGTATCTACTAGCACTCCAATTGTTTGAATAAAACCTTGCTTTGCCGGATGCGTTACATCAGCTGTTGCTGCCGCATTCGGAGCACTACCCATACCTGCTTCGTTCGCAAATAATCCGCGTTGAATACCATATTTCATCGCAGCACCAATACCGCCACCTACAGCTGAATCTAAACCGAATGCACCTTTAAAGATTTCCGTAAACACATCTGGTATTAAATAGAAGTTTTTAATGACAACGAAAATCGCTACTGCAATATAAATAAGCGCCATTGGCGGAACAATCATTTCCGACATACGTGCAATACTTTTTACACCACCAAAAATAATAACCGCAACTAATGCAGCTAATACAACCCCAACAATATAACGCTCAATACCAAAAGCATTTTTAAATGCTAATGTAACTGTATTTGCTTGTACTGAGTTAAAAATTAAACCGTAACTAATTGTAATAAGGATAGAGAACCAAATTCCCATCCAACGTTTATTTAAACCTTTTTCCATATAATAAGCAGGACCACCACGGAAGCCACTGCCATCTTTTACTTTATAAATTTGGGCAAGCGTACTTTCTACAAAACTTGAAGACGCTCCGATAATCGCAATCACCCACATCCAAAATACTGCACCAGGTCCTCCCATAGATATAGCTAATGCTACACCAGCTAAGTTACCGATACCAATACGAGCTGCTGAACTCATACAAAACGCTTGGAAAGAAGATACACTACCTTTTTTACGCGTCTTTCCAGTTAATCCATCACTCATTAATCGAACCATTTCCCCTAAATGAGTGATTTGTACGAATTTCAATTTAATAGAAAAATAAAGACCTAAACCAATTAACATCGCAATAAGAATATATGACCAAAGAATTGTATTTGTTGATGAAATAAATTGCTCTAAAATATTCATACAATTAACCCCTCCTTTTCTCCATAAAACGAATTATATTTAAAAAACATTCAAAAATCAACATTTTTCGACAATTTGCAATTTCCAAATATTAGCCAGGCTCGCAGTAAAAATATCTTTATGACTACCCTCCCTCTAACTGTGCATACTAAAACAAAAAATAATTCACAAACAACCCTATTGACAAAAACACTAACCTGTAACTATAATGATTACAACAGGTTGTAACAAATCTAATTACAACAAATTCATTTACTTTCAGATATACACTTTAACAAAACACACTTTGGAGGGATTTATTATGAAAATCGGAATTATCGGAGCAACTGGTAAAGCAGGAAGTCGCATTTTAAAAGAAGCATTAGATCGCGGACATGAAGTAACTGCAATCGTAAGAAACGCTGCAAAAATTACAGAAGAAAATGTAAAAGTTTTAGAGAAAGATGTATTCTCTCTTACATCTAACGACCTGCAGGCATTTGACGTAGTTGTAAATGCATTCGGTGCTCCAGCAGGCGAAGAACACCTTCACGTAGATGCAGGAAATGTACTAATTGAAGCTATGAAAGGTGCACCTAACACAAAATTACTTGTAGTTGGCGGCGCTGGAAGCTTATTTGTAGACGAAGAGAAAACAACACGTGTATTTGATACACCAGGTTTCCCGAAAGAATACCTTGCAACTGCTCAAAACCAAGGCAAAAACTTAGAAATCTTACAACAAACAAATGACATCACTTGGACATTCATCAGCCCTTCTGCACTATTCGCATTAGGAAAACGCACTGGTTCTTACAAAGCTGGTAAAGACAACCTCCTTGTGAACGCAAAAGGTGATAGCTACGTAAGTTACGAAGACTTCGCAGTAGCAGCACTTGATGAAATCGAAAATCCGAAACACGTAAACGAACGCTTCACAGTTGTTTCTGAAGCTGAATAATAAAGAAAAGCTCGTAAAACATAATGTTTTACGAGCTTTTTTATTTCTTTAAGCTTCCACTTCTTTTATACCTTCTATTTTTTCAAAACCTTGCTCTGTAATTTTAAAGAATACTTCTTTACCTATATATAACGGTCCTGGATTTACTAAAACGTTCTTTTTATATACTTTAAATCTATCATCTTCTCTTTGATACACTTTTACTACATCACCATATTCGAAAGCCACTCCATTAAATTGCTCTGCAAATACTTTCGTATTTTCAGACCCTTTTGCTGATGCCTCTTTCTTTTCTGTACCATTTTTATCGTATAATGTCATTCCCATATACTTTTCATTTTGAAATACATAATGCGTTTCACCATTTGTCGATGTTACACTCAACTTTTGCTCATCATGGTTCAATGTTACAACTGATTTGACATTACTTTCACCAGCACCATGAGTACCAAAGAACATAATGCTATCTCCGTAAATCACTTCCATCAAAACTTCCGTCACTTGCTTATTTCCGAAACGATCTTTCGTTTCTACTTTTACTTTCTGTTCACCAATTTTTGTTGTATCTGGTTTCTCCACAAATCCAATTACTTCTCCATCTTTCAATTGAACAAAGTTTCTCGCTTCTAGCTTTTCAACTTCTGTTCCGACTACTACTTGTTGTGGTTTCGCTGTTACTTCTTGCAGGGCTTCTAATCTTTCAAATCCGTTTTCAGTAACCTTGAAGAATAATTCCTTTATTTCTTTAGTTTTTCCTTCTCCCACATATACATCTTTTTGGTACCAATGTAATCGTGAAGATTCTGCATGGTATACTTTCAACACATCTCCATACTCAAACGTAAGTCCATTTACTTCCTTAGCAAAAGCTTTCGTATTCTCCAAGCCTTTTACTGCTACATTTTTCTTCACTTTTCCTTCTTTATCGTACAGTGTGAATTCAAAATACTTCTCGTCTTTAAAGTAATCGTGAATCAAATTCTTTGTGTCTGTCGCACTCAGTTTTTTCGTATCATGATGCAGCGTTATAATTGATTTCATATCGTCAGCACCATAACTCAATCCATATACAAGTAGGCTATCTCCATATGTTACCGTTAGAGGAACTTCTGTCACTTGCCTATTTCCAAAACGATCTTTCGTTTCTACTTTTACTTTTTGTGCACCGATTTTTGTTGTATTTGGTTTCTCTACAAAACCAATTACTTCTCCATCTTTCACTTCAACAAAAGCTTTTGGATCTAACTTTTCAACTTCTGTTCCTACTACTACTTGTTGCGGTTTCGCTATTACTTCTTGCAACATGTCCATTCTCTCAAAACCTTTTTCTGTTACTTTGAAGAATAGTTCTTTTGTTCCTTTTTTCTCACCTTGACCAGTAAGATTATTATTTTGATACCATTTCAAGCGATTTGGTTCTGCATGGAATACTTTCACTACATCTCCATACTCGAACTGCATACCATTCACTTGCTCTGCAAAGTTCTTTGGAGTTTCTTGCCCTTCTGCCGTCACATGTTTTTTCTCTTTTCCTTCTCTATCATATAACGTAATTCCCATGTATAACTCTTTATTAAAATACTCATGAATTTCGCTATCCATATCAGTTGCATGGAATCTCTTCTCTTCGTGCTTTAAAGTTACAATTGAAGCAATATCATCGCCATATCCTGCATATGCAATACTATCTCCATAAACCACTTCTAATGGTACTTTTGTTACTTGCTTATTTCCAAAACGATCTTTCGTTTCTACTTTTACTGTTTGTTTTCCGACTTTTAATGTAGTTGGTTTTTCCACAAATCCAATTACTTCTCCATCTTTTACCTCCACAAAAGCTTTTGGATCTAACTTTTCAACGTCTGTTCCGATTACTACTTGTTGTGGTTTTGCTTTTACTTCTTGCAGGGCTTCTAATCTTTCAAATCCATTTTCAGTAACTTTGAAGAACAGTTCCTTTATTTCTTTATTTTTCCCTTCTCCCACATATACGTCTTTTTGGTACCAATGTAAGCGAGAAGATTCCGCATGGTATACTTTCACCACATCTCCGTACTCAAATGAAAGTCCATTTACTTCCTTAGCAAAAGCTTTCGTATTCTCCAAGCCCTTTACCGCTACATTTTTCTTCTCTCTTCCTTCTTTATCGTACAGTGTGAACTCAAAATACTTTTCATCTTTAAAGTAATCGTGAATTAAATTTTTTGTATCTGTTGCACTAAATTTTTTCGTACCATGATGTAGAGTTACGGTTGACTTCAAGTCTCCCTCACCGGTATAGTTCAATCCATATACAAGTAGGCTATCTCCATATCCAACATTCACTACAACTGGAATGAAGTTCTTATTTCCTTTTTCATCTACAATTTCTACTTTTACAGTTTTTTCTCCAACTCCAGGCTTATCTTGCATAATCACACCTGTTGTCTTTACACCTTCTCCTAAATTCTGTACAAGTTCCTTTGCTTTTTTCTCATCATATGTAGTACCGATTACTACATTTTGTATTTTTTCATTATTTGGCTCACCATATGGAACTTCATATAACTCAATTTGTTTTTCACGAATTGGATTGCTATCTGTAGATAACCAAATTTCTTTTTCTAATTTTGGTAAATTTAATTTTTCAATCTTTTCTTTCGTAGCATCATTTGCAAATAATCCCCATTTATCAAAGAAAGGAATTAAATTTTGTCCTGCCACTTTTGACGTCATATACATAAACATCTGCTTTTTCTCTTCATCAGATTTAGGCAGTTCTGTATCATGTAACAAACGATACATTTGATGTAAATTCGGATAGAATTGATCCCCATAAGCTAAATGTAACTGCCAAAACATAACTAATTTCTCAAATACATTCATCTTCTCTTGTGCATCCGGTTTACCTAAATAAGCAAATGCAGCTTCATAGCGCCCCTCTTGCTCTAACCTTGTTTTATGCCCGAATGTAGTTTGAACTGCCAAAGAATAAATATTAACGGTTACTTCTCCAAGTCCATCCCATAACCAAGTATCCTGTTGATGTTGATGTCCCACTTCATGCCAAGGCCCCCATCCATCATTAGTTAACTCTTCTAGATTTAGTACCGGCTCCAAATTCCCTTTACTATAAGCTGTTCGATAATAAGTCGCATACATATAATTGTCCGTATACCAGTCTTCAACAAAATGAATAGAATGTTTACCTTGATTCGCAACACCCGCACCATCTTTTGATAAACCTGATATCTTATGTTCTATATTAATTATTTCATCGTGCTTCTTTAATAACTCAGCTGGATCTTCTTGCTTCAAATGTTCCGCCACAGTTTCAGGATGCATAGTTAATAAACTATTTTCTCCCTTCATTTCTATTGCATATGGATTAGGGTTCTCTGCCAACATACGCTTCCAATCTTTTGTCGTATGCTTTCCTAAAATAAATAAAGGATTTGGTGTACCACCTTTTTTCACTTTAGCAACTACTTCTCCTTTGCTGTGATAATTATAAAAGTATAATAGTCCCCCATTTAAAGAAGAAATTTTATTCTCACCAGGATTTAAATTGAATTGTTTAGGTTCTTCTTTTTCATAAGAATATGTACCAATATAAGCTTTAATCTGTTGAGTCCCTTCTACTTGAATAACTACCTCTTCACCTGGCTTTACATAAATGCCCGTTGGTTCATAAGGAGAAAAACTCATTCGACGCTGATGCAACTCACGCATCTCTTCTACATTACCTTTTGGCAGCAATTGATACACGCGCTCTTCTTGCTTTTTCTCCTTATCTTCAATCGTCATCTCTGCATATGCTTTAGGCACTTCGAGTCCATACGGAGTTAATAACGCAGCTAAACAAACTCCAGCTACTAATACCCTACTCTTTTTCTTCTTTGACATAATCTGTGTCCCCTGTCCTGTTTTTAGACAAACTATCCTATACATTCATTTAATTAAAGATCCTATTATTTTTATAAAAACATTTAATGAATAGACTAATACCTCGCTCACCTATATCAATTACTACCGCATTTCTCTTAATGTATTCGCTTTCTTACATTGTAAATTTTTTATGTATTACGTCCTCCTCACTTCCCTCCACTTGTGATGAGCTCTCTTCATACATAATAAGAGAATAGTAAAAAATATATTTTAGTCTTGTCATCTATACATCTAATAATAAAAATAGCAATAGGAATTTACATTTTCTTCATACACGACCATCTATAGGTAGTTTTTCCAACTGAATTGTACACGCTTTACACTTTGTTTGATAGCACTTCCAATCAGAATAATGTTACAATTTTGTGAATAAAATTCATTAATCTTAACGTTGCGATTAAAGGAATTTAATATTATTTTAAAATAAAAAAACTGCAAAAAAAGATGCTACTCTTTTATGACAGTTTTTTTATTAGTCCAGTATACGTTTCATTACAAATCCTTTTCCGTGCAGCCACTCATCTTCCATTTCACCGGTTAAATGGAACCCAATTGACTCATATAATTTTTGGGCAAGCTTGTTTTCTGGATGTATGCTTAAATACATAACTTTACGATTATATTCTTTTTTAAAATGCTCTATTAACAAACGTAATAATGGTTTTGCATAACCTTTTCCTTGGCATGCACTATCGATGACAAATTGATTTAAATATACAGCCTTTTCTTTTTCATCAAACCATCCATACATCGCATATCCAATAGGCATATCACCCTCATATAAACCTACTGAAACCGCTTCTTCTTTGTATTCTGTTTCAGCTTGTACTAAACAATGCGCAACTGTACTTTCAATGAATTTATGCTGTTCCTCTGTTACTTTTAAATTAGCAATTTCATGCCAGTTTTCTTTTGTTATTTCACAAATACGAAGGTTCATCTTTTATCTCTCTTTCTAATTTATCATCCTCATTATATCGTAACTCATCCAATCGTTAGTACTGGCGATGCAAGAAATATAAAAAAGCACTGGCACACGCCAATGCTTTTTCATTATCTCTTTTGATTCGGTTTATGCGGTTCGTTTGGAGTATGTGGTTTATTATTATCATGACCATTTCCTTTTTTCCAGCTCACCGATAACTCAGGACTTGTTTTTTCCTCACTACGCTCAAGTAATACGACTGCATTTTGAATTGTCGGTGTACCTTTATGCGCAATGCCTTGTAGTTTCGTTAAATTTCCTATTACTTTAAAGCTGAATCCACCAGCTGGTGTTTGTTTTGGAATTAAAATGCGGAACTTTTCTCCTACATTAAATTCCGTTTTTGCTTCGCCTTTTTCATTTACAAATTTGGCTCCCGCTGGTGCACCTGTTGCTTGCACTTTATACGTTCCACTTTTGGCATTTGTTTCTACCGTATATAAGCCTGTTTCAAAGAAATCATTTTTCAATACTGCTTCTTGTTCTTCTGTAGGAGTTACACTCATCGTAATTTCTTGTAATTCTTCACTAGCATTTGCCTTGGCAACGATATCTTTCGTTACCTTTTCTACATTTTTATTACGAAAATCTAAATCGTTAATATCGATTTGTTTTAATGCATTCCACACTGCAAGCTGCGTTGCATAATGTGCTTCTCTCCAATCAGAAACACCTAATTCTTGCGGGCTCTTTTGTGGATATCCATTCAATAGTACACGGTACACATTAATATCCACTTTCCCCATTTCCGGTAAATCCTGACCGCTTGGAGATTTCAAATCTACATTTAAGCAAAAAGCAATTTTGCCATCTGCCGTTTTAATAAGCTCTGTTCGGATTGGTTTCTTCTTGGACTTACTATAACTCCAATCCATTTGATACTTTGTATGGTCCATAACTTCTGCGAATGCTTTTTGAAGTGGGAATAACACAAATAAAACACTTAAAAACATAGCTAAAATTTTGAACGATTGCTTTATATTCATGTTTACAGCCCCTTAATAACAAACTTAATACTAAGTAGTATTTATTTAGAAACTATTTTTATGCATAAAAAAAGAGTGCTTTTACGCACTCTTTTTTCTCACCTTAATCTTAGAAATCAAAGTTATCAGGATCTGGACCAACACGGTGATTTTGGTTTAATGCATCGATTTTTTCCATATCTTCTTTCGTTAATTCAAAGTTAAACACATCAGCGTTTGCAATAATACGGTGTTCTTTCGTTGATTTTGGAATTGTAATTACTCCATTTTGAAGATCCCAACGTAAAATCACTTGAGCTGTCGTTTTACCGTGTTTCTCCGCAATTGCTTGTAATGTTTCATTATCTAATAATTGACCTTGCATTAATGGTGACCATGCTTCCATTTGAATACCTTGCTCTTTACAGAAAGCTTGTAGTTCTTTTTGTGTTAAACGAGGGTGGTATTCTACTTGGTTAATCATTGGTTTAATTTCTGCATCTTTCATTACATCTTGTAAGTGATGGATTTGGAAGTTACTTACGCCAATTGCACGTACGCGCTCTTCTTTATAAAGTGTTTCTAGCGCTCTCCATGTATCTTTATACTTTCCTTCTACAGGCCAGTGAACAAGATATAGATCTAAATAATCTAGTTCTAATTTCTTTAAGCTCTCTTCGTATGCAGCAATTGTTTCTTCATATCCTTGATCTGCGTTCCATACTTTTGAAGTGATGAATAAATCTTCTCTTGAAATACCAGTTGCTTCGATACCTGCACGAATTCCTTCACCTACAGCTTTTTCATTTCCATAAATTGCAGCTGTATCGATGCTGCGGTATCCTGCTTTAATCGCTGATTTTACAGCTTCTACAAGTTCTGGCCCATCTTCTACTTTAAATACGCCTAAACCGAACCAAGGCATTTCTACACCGTTATGCAATGTTGTTGTACTTTGTAAATTTTTCATTATATTTTCTCTCCTTCTATTTCACTTGATCTCTTTTTTCTAAAGTCATACTCCACGCCGTTAAAATAACAGCACCTACTACCATCACACCGCCTACCCAAGCTGTATGAATTAATCCTAACGAATTCGTTACAATACCACCTAAATAAGCACCGAGAGCGATTCCAGCGTTAAATGCCGCAATGTTAATCGCGGATGCCACATCAACAGCGCTAGGTACAAATCGTTCAGCCAATATAACGACATACACTTGTAGTCCTGGAACATTCATAAATGCGAATAGCCCCATAAAAATAATTGTGATGAATCCAGCGACTTGAAACGGCGCTGTAAATGTTAAAACAAATAATACAATTGCTTGAATAAAGAACATGTAAAATAACGCTCGAATCGGATTATGATTTGATAATTTCCCGCCAACCATATTCCCAATCGCAATTGCAATTCCGTACACTAACAAAATAATTGTAACGGTACTTGCTTTAAATCCTGTTACTTCTTGTAATAGCGGCGATAAATACGTAAATGTTACGAATGTTCCCCCGTACCCTAATGCAGTAATGATAAATACAAGTAATAGTCTTCCATTCGTAATCAGCTTGAATTGATCGCGAAATGATACAGACGTACCTTTTTTTAAGTTAGAAGGAATGAGCATACTGTTGGCGATTAAGGCAACGATTCCAATTGCCACAATTACCATAAACGATGCTCTCCATCCAAATTGCTGACCGATAAATGTTCCAATTGGCACACCTGTAATGGTCGCAACCGTTAAACCAGTAAACATAAATGCAATTGCACTCGCACGTTTATTCTCAGGTACAAGCGCAGCCGCAATTGTGGATCCTATCGACATAAAAACGCCGTGTGCAAACGCAGATACAACCCTTGCGATAAGTAACACAGTAAAGCTTGTTGCCACTGCCGCAATTCCATTACCAATAATGAAAATAATCATAATCCACATTAATAATGTCTTTCGCGACATACTAGCTGTTACTGACGTTAATACCGGGGCACCGAACGCTACTCCTAACGCATATAAAGAAACGGTTAAACCCGCTGTTGTAACAGAAACATGTAAATCCTCTGAAATAGATGGTAATAAACCGACACTAATAAATTCGGTTGTACCAATTCCAAACGCACTAATGGCTAGTGCTAATAAAGCAAACATACTTCTTCGATTCGTCTGCATAGCCGAAGAAGATACTGTATATGAATTCAATTGAACCCCTCCTTAATACGAGAAATCCAATCATAATAGTGTGAAAAAAGGCCTTTTTTCTTCTACAAAAATAACTTTATTGCTCATATATGCTATTATGAATGGCTTCGCTCTTTTTTTGAAGAACGCACTTAAAAGTACGATAGGTACCAAAAAGTAACATAGGCACTTTTTAGTACCGTACTACTCATTTCCCTCTTACGTATGCTATTATGGAACATATTCAACATGATAAAAAGTACGTACTTTAAAGTGCTATAGGTACTTTTTAGTAACATTTAAATGATTTAGCTTCTTTTGTTGGAGAAATGCAATCTAGATTCATCAAAGGAGATTTTTATATGAAGAAATATAACATTCCCGTTGAAGCGACTTTAGAAGTTATCGGTGGAAAATGGAAAGTCGTTATTCTTTGCCACTTAACGAAAGGTACAAAGAGAACGAGTGAATTAAAACGTCTCATGCCTGGTATTACACAAAAAATGTTAACGCAGCAATTACGCGAACTAGAAGACGACGGCGTTATTCAAAGAAAGGTATACAATCAAGTACCACCGAAAGTAGAATATTCCCTTACAGACTACGGTTGGTCTTTAGAATCCATTCTTGATTCCCTTTGTACTTGGGGCGAATGCCATCTTGAAAAAGAAGGCAAGACATCGATGCTAATTGCAGAAAGTGAATAAAAGGAAAAAGGAAAAAACGAACATGAATTTGTTCGTTTTTTCCTTTTTTTGTTTATATATATGTACATTTCTAACTGGAACAAAATATTTTATACGCTTCCATACCTTGTCAGTACTACGTTATACGCTCAATATCAAATAATTAGGAATCATTTTTATGTTAACATAGGTGTATATAGTATATAATATAGGATATATATTATATACACTTTCCGGTAACGGAGCTTTTCCATTATGCGGACAAGCCATATATCGGACAGTTCATAAATAATAAGTAAGACGTTATGGTTTTAGATTTATGTTTGCAGCTTACTTGCTGTCATAAATTTAAAGGCATTTTATTGTGTTTTGTGAAACTTTGTATAAAGTTTCGTAACCGTTTACTATCTTACTTATCAAAAATAAGAGTATTGCTATCGTAAAGGAGAATTGGAGATGCCAGAAACTATGACTCAAACAAAGCCAGAACAAGAAACTGTACAAATTTCTGCTAGCCAAGGACAACTTGATGTACTTGATCAGTTGTTAAAACCTGAGGTACAAGAATCATTAACAACACTAGTAGAACAGCTTCCAAAATTAACTGAGCTTGTTAACATTTTAACTAAGTCTTATGACTTCGCTCAAACTGTTGCTACTGATGAAGTATTAAAAAGCGACACTGTTGGTGCAATCACAGAGCTTGTAGAACCTGTAAAAGATACAGTGAAAAGCATGGCTGCTACTGCAATCGAAGCGAAAGATCGTGCTGACGAAAGCAACGAAGTTATCGGCCTGTTCGGTCTATTGAAATTATTAAAAGACCCACAAGCACAAAAAATGTTCCGATTTGTGAACGCATATCTTCAAATTAGTGCAGAACGTAACAATAAATAAGTTAACTTATAACAACAATTAGTAAAGACGGGGGATATCATACTATGTCAAAACAAATTGTCATCTTAGGCGCTGGTTATGGCGGTCTTCTTGCCGCTTTAAACGTACGTAAATATTACAGCAAATCAGAAGCACAAGTTACAGTGATTAACCAATACCCAACACACCAAATTATCACTGAACTACACCGCCTTGCAGCTGGTAACGTGTCTGAGCAAGCAGTTGCAATGCCACTTACAAAGCTTTTCAAAGGTAAAGATATCGATCTTAAAATCGCAACAGTTGAGTCATTCTCAGTTGATAGCAAAGAAATCAAATTAGCTGGCGGCACTACTTTATCTTACGATGCACTTGTAGTTGCTTTAGGAAGTAAAACTGCTTACTTCGGTATTCCAGGACTAGAAGAAAACAGCATGGTATTAAAATCTGCTGCTGATGCAAACAAAATCTACAAACACGTTGAAGACCGTATTCGTGAATACGCGAAAACGAAAAACGAAGCTGATGCTACAATCGTAATCGGTGGTGGCGGATTAACTGGCGTTGAGCTAGTTGGTGAGCTTGCTGACATTATGCCTAAACTTGCAAAAAGCCACGGCGTAAATCCAAAAGAAGTTAAACTTCTTCTTGTTGAAGCAGGTCCAAAAATCCTTCCAGTATTACCAGACCACTTAATCGAACGTGCAACTACTAGCCTAGAAGCACGCGGCGTTACATTCTTAACTGGTCTTCCTGTAACAAACGTTGCTGGCAATGAAATCGACTTAAAAGACGGTCAAAAACTTGTTGCTAACACATTCGTTTGGACAGGTGGCGTTCAAGGTAACCCACTAATCGGTGAATCAGGTCTTGAAGTAAACCGTGGTCGTGCAACAGTTGATGCATACCTACAATCTACTTCTCACAAAGACGTATTCGTTGCTGGAGACAGCGCTGTTGTCTTCGCTCCAGACGGACGTCCATACCCACCAACTGCACAAATCGCTTGGCAAATGGGTGAGTTAATTGGATACAACTTATACGCAGCACTAGAAGGCAAAGCATTCGAAGAGTTCGCACCTGTAAACTCTGGAACACTTGCTAGTCTAGGACGTAAAGATGCTGTTGCTACAATCGGAGCAAGCAATACTCCACTTAAAGGCTTACCAGCATCATTAATGAAAGAAGCAAGTAACGTTCGTTACTTATCACACATTAAAGGTCTATTCAGCTTAGCTTACTAATCTGAATATAAGCCCGAATCATGCCCTGCATGGTTCGGGCTATTTTTATCCGTAATTTTCTCTAACTTATTTATTCGTCAAAAAAATGATATACCCTTTAAATTTATCTAAATATACTGACTTTTATAATAAAAGCTGTCCCGTTTTGGAACAGCTTTTATTGTCACCTTTTGTCGGTAAATCGATATATCGAGAAAATCGCTGATATAATTCGAGTTACGGTCGATATATTTTAAAAATCGCCGATATAATTCGAGTTACGGTCGATATATTCGAAAAATCGCCGATATAATTTTCCCACCTTGTTCACTATCCTAACTTTACAAGGCTGTAGTTCTTCTTCCCTTTACGAATAATAATAAATCGTCCATCAAATGAATTTTCTACCGTAACATCTGTACCTACAT
This sequence comes from Bacillus cereus group sp. MYBK139-1, assembly GCF_051916915.1. NCBI lineage: Bacteria > Bacillati > Bacillota > Bacilli > Caryophanales > Bacillaceae > Bacillus > Bacillus cereus group sp. MYBK139-1. The sequence goes on from NZ_JBQAHO010000004.1 coordinate 173,809, forward strand.
CCGTTACTTTTTCGCCATTCATGGAAATCGCTCCATTATTAATATCTTCGCGTGCTTGTCGTCTAGATGGTTCAATTCCTAAGTCAACGAGCCATTCTACGATATTTTTCGTCTCTTTTGAAGACTGGAATGTTGGCATTTCTTTAAAGCCTTGTTCAATTTCATCGGCTGTTAACGATTTAATATCTCCGCTAAATAACGCTGCTGTAATTTTCGCAGCTTGCAGCAATGCTTCTTCTCCATGAACAAATTTCGTCATTTCTTCCGCTAATACTTTTTGCGCTTCACGTTTATGAGGCTCTGTTTCTACCTTCACTGCCAACTCATCGATGCGCTCTTTCGTTAAGAACGTAAAGTATTTCAAGTATTTAACGACATCACGGTCATCTGTATTCACCCAGAACTGGTAAAATTCAAACGGTGTTGTTTTTTCAGGATCAAGCCAAACTGCACCACCTGCTGATTTACCAAACTTCGTACCATCTGATTTCAATAATAGTGGAATCGTCAATCCGAATACCTTCGCTTCGTGCCCTTCTAACTTACGAATTAAATCTAAACCACTCGTAATATTTCCCCATTGGTCACTACCGCCAATTTGTAGTTGAACATCTTCTTTCGTGTATAAATGATGGAAGTCCATCGCTTGTAAGATTTGGTACGTAAATTCTGTGAAAGAAATTCCTGTATCTAAACGACTTGCTACGATGTCCTTTGCTAACATACTATTAATGCTAAAGTTTTTCCCGTAATCACGTAAAAACTCAATAATATTTATTTCATGTGTCCAGTCGTAGTTATTTACCATCTTTACTTCGCTATTTCCACCAAAATCAAACAGCTTTTTCATTTGCGCTGTTAACGCATCCACATTATGTTGAACTACTTCTAACGTTTGAAGTTGGCGTTCTGATTGACGTCCACTCGGATCACCAATTGTTCCTGTTGCCCCGCCAATTAAAATAACTGGATGATGACCAGCTAATTGAAATCTTTTCATCATCATAAACGGAATCAAATGTCCGATATGCATACTATCACCAGTCGGATCAACTCCGCAGTATAGCGAAATCTTTTTCTCTTCTACTAGCTTACGTAAACCTTCTTCATCAGTCTGTTGATTAATGGCGCCGCGCCATTCTAATTCATCAATAATGTTCATCTTTTGTCATCCCCTTTATTTTTTAAAAACAAAAAATCCCTATGTCTATGACATAGGGACGATTATTCACCGTGTTACCACCCAGTTTGTATAAATAGCATAGCTACTCATACCACTCTCAGCAATAGTATCGATTGCCAATCCGCTTAGCATTACCTAAGATACTCCAGAGTGTAATTCACAAGTTTGTTTGTGCTAGGTTCCAGCATCCCCTAGCTCTCTCGTTAACAGTGACAAACTGCTACTGGGCTCTTTCAACGTATGTTATTTGTTAAATTATTAGCCATTATATTGAATTGCAAACAAATTGTCAACAATACCCAAATATTATTTTAAAATAATTCGCAGTTTCATACGTATATGTTATTCTTTATCTTCTCCAATAATCCTTACTTCACGCTCTAACTTCACGCCAAATTTCTCTTCAACTGTTTTTTGTACGAAGTGAATTAAATCGATATAATCTTGTGCTGTTCCGTTATCAACATTCACCATAAACCCAGCGTGTTTTAGAGAAACTTCTACTCCACCAATTCGCTTACCTTGTAGTCCTGATTCTTGAATCAATTTACCAGCAAAGTTATTTGGTGGGCGTTTAAATACGCTACCGCATGAAGGATATTCTAGAGGCTGTTTTGACTCACGTTTAAACGTTAAATCATCCATTTTCGCTTTAATTTCTTCATATACACCTTCTTCAAGTTCAAATCTCGCTTCAAGAATAATGTAATGGTTGTTCGCAAATACACTCTTACGATATCCAAATTCAAATGCTTCTTTCGTCAAAGTACGTAGCTCTCCATCACCTGTCATTACGACAGCTTCTGTTAATACATACGAAATTTCACCGCCGTATGCACCTGCATTCATATATAATGCTCCACCAACTGAACCTGGAATACCACAAGCAAACTCAAGACCCGTTAAGTTATGTTCTAGTGCAATACGTGATACGTCAATAATTGCTGCACCGCACTGTGCTACAATCGTCGTTCCTGTTACAGTAACACCTGTAATATGAATTAAACTTACTGTAATCCCGCGAATTCCACCATCTTTAATAATAACATTCGATCCATTTCCTAAAAACGTAACTGGAATATTATATTTGTTCGCATATTTAATAACTTCTTGAATTTCGTCATAATTTGTCGGCGCAACAAAAACATCTGCTTTTCCGCCAACTTTAATATGCGTATGATTCTTTAACATTTCATCTTGTTTCACATGACCTTCAGGCAATACCGTACTTAAATATTCATAAACCTCTTGCATATTCATTTTACGATTCCTCTATTTCTATAATCTTTTTATCCCGTTATACGGGCCCATAATATCCCCACATACATGAAATGAACCTAAAGTGGTGGATACAGTGTACCCAAAATCAATTCGAGACACCTATTAACCTCTTAATTTATAAGAGGTGCCACTCATATTAAAATATATATTGCATAATAAAGCAACCCAAATGGGCTACTAAACTTGACATGTCATCAGAAAGACAACAATTTGTAAAATATATTACTTTTTCAAAACACTACCCTTCAGTATCTTACTATACCATACGAAAATAAAGTGGTATTTTTTTGTAATTTTTACTTTGTTTATGACATATAAGAAAATCGATTGAAAGCGGGAGATAAGACTCTCATGAAGATACTAAGTGAGATACAGGAATCAAAGGATTTAACGAAGGAATTTTAAGATGAAGTGGCAGTTGCGAAAGAGAAGAAAAAGCCGTGTTAGAAGTTTTGGTAAGGTTTGTATATAAACTACAAAAAGGTAGAAAAGTATACTTTTCTACCTTTTTGATTAGTGGAATAAAGATAAACCAATTTTTAAACAATGTTATTAGTTTTTAACCACTTTTCAAAAATTAATCTAGATTGTTCTTCAGTAGCATCTTTGTCATCTATTGTAAATATTTTTAAACCGCATCCAGTAAAATATTCACCTAATTTATGTTTGCTAGCAAATTCATATAAAAAACCCGCTTCATACTCTTCAATAAATACATCCCAAATAGGTTTGTTTATTTTTTTATATGCAGTGACTTCTAAATCATAACCATCTTCATAATAGCCTATATGCATATGCTGGTGTGTTTCATAGTTACACATAATGTGAAATAACCTCCTCTTTACCAAATAATATGATGATCATTTAAATTTGGTGGAACATGATAATGTAAATATGGTCCTTTATGATATACCGGGCCATAATCTAACCTAAATATAACTTGTTTCGTAGCTTTAGATCTTACTTGAATAATTTTTGTTCCAGATGGTCCTTCAAGGATATATTTACTTGGTGCGTTTAATGCTTTTTGTACATATGGTCTTGCTATCTTCCAACCTTTATCGGCAGCTGTTCTGCCTACTTTTGAAGTTAAAACCCTTAATGCTCCGATAACAAGAGCTGGTAATATTTCTTGTTTAACTATTAATTCACCTGTAAGAGGATTTTTTTCAATAACATATTCAACTCTTGGTTTACTTAGTTCTCCTTCTAATTGTAAAAATACAGGATCAGTTACTAAAAAATCATATTCATTCTCAAATTTTTCAAAATCGAAGTTAGAAACATCGACATTAGATAAATCAATGCCACCATCTTCTTCAGGAACATATTCTTCGACAATCGTATCATCATTTAATTCAACAGTTGCATCAACAAATGATGGCAATGCAAAACTAAACATTAACACGAAAGAAAGTATCCCAGCTATAATTCTCATCTACCGTTCTCCTCTCAAATCTTATAATAATGAGAAATAGCTAAAATTTACATTTCCTATTATTTCTCACTATTAAAGAATAAAATAAACAGAATTTTCTAACAAGACTGAAAATAAAAGTCCGAATTTGTTATTGTTAATTTGTATAAAATAATAACTTAATAAGATTAAAAATAAATTAACTAAAAATCTCTTCCTCTATACTATAAAGCTAATAAAGCATCTCCCTAAAGATACAATGCTGTATCTTTAGGGAGATGTTAGTGCAAACCATTCTAAGACATACCAATCAATTTTACCAATCCACCTTTACCCCATTGGAGATGGGATATAGTAATTTTTAAATCGTTGTAAGGTTAGATTTAAGCCTTTCACCATATCATTTAGTTGTAAATATAGTGTATTTCTTGGCTCTGTATACTCCTAAATACTCTCCCATTTCTATAAACAGAAAAATTACTTTATCACAGGGCTCAATCGTAGGATTTCTCCACCAGCTGACTGGACACGCCATAAAAAAGAGCACATCCCACAGAATGTGCTCTTTCCAAACTCTTTATATTACTTTTCGTTCTCTTCTTTTTCCTTATCAAACCATAACAGCTCATCGTTATCCACTTCACCATTATAATTGATTAAGATTTCTTCTCCCGCTTTTATATCTTTATAAGCATAGAAGTTAAACGTATGGTTCTCAAAGACAATATCATACGTTGCATTCGGTGTATATGAATGATTGAATAACATACCGTATCCTAAAAGGATTGCCGTATGATTAATCCCATACTCAAATGCGTAGTCAGCAAGTAATGTTTTCTCAATGTGTTCATGCTGTTCATTCGGATAAGAGATAACTGGCGCTGCGTGTATCAACTCACCTTTTTTAATATCACGAGTTGCAAATACACCTCTATTAAATTCTCCATCACTAAGTTCAGAAGTCTTAACTTCGATCATATGCGTCACCTATTTAATTCTTTCTTTGAAGTATTTTAATTCCGCTATTAGCTGAATTTTATCTTCTTAAGCTTGGCAGAAAACGAGCAGAAAAGCAATTAAAATCCGAGCAAGTCTTCGTTTAAATGAAAAAAGGGCACAAACGTTGCGCCCTTTTTAAGTGATATTACTTTTCTAAAATATCTTCTAACAATTTCACTTGTTCGCTAACAGTATGTAATGTCTTCACAGATGTATCATTTCGATGTTTTTCTTCTTCCACACTTGCTAGCACTTCTTCTGTAGCCGCAGAAGTTTGCTGGATTACATTGGAAGCATGTGTAACATCCTTTACGATATTCGTCGTTTTAACTTGGAAACTTTCTTGATGACCAACGATTTCTCTCATTACATCATTAATTTCGTCAATAAACTTCCCTAAATCCGTTACATTTGTTAAAACACTTACTAGCATTTCATTACATTCTTCTTGTACTCTTTCTGATTTCTCTACTTGCACTTCTACCTTACTTGCTTGATTACTAAAATCCTTCAAAATCCCTTGAATTCTTCCCGCAGAACGATTCGATTCCTCAGCAAGCTTTAATACTTCATTCGCTACAATAGCAAATCCTTTTCCATGCTCACCTGCTCTTGCAGCTTCAATATTTGCATTTAAAGCTAGCAAACTCGTCTGACTTGAAATATTCGTTATTACATCTACAATTTCATTAATTTGTTTCGATTGCATCATTAAATCTCTAAATATAATTCCTGATTGTGAAACAACATCATTTAAACTTCTCATATTCGCTTCAAAACTTCGTAGAGTATGTACACTACCTTTTGAAATTTCTAAGCTTTCATCAACACGAATCGATGCATTTCTTACTTGAGAAATGATTTGTTCAATATTTCCCTCCATATCGTTCAATACTTCTACCGAACGATGCATCATCTCTGATTGGGATTGCGTGCCAACTGCTACCTCTTCAAAAGCAAAATTGATTTCACTCATTGACTCCATCGATGTATTCATATTTTGTCTTAAATAATTGAAATTACGATCTAGTTTCACAACCGTTTCCTCAATAAGCCTTTGCGTTTCTTCTAACTCCTGAGCTTTTCTCATTACTTCTTGCTTCTCATCACTTAAACGAGCCAGTAAGTTAGAACCAATTTTCGTGACGCCCCACATAGCGATTGTAACGATCGCTAACAAGCTTGCGAAGTTTGCAGCTTCAGATGCTGCTGTATAAGCAAAAAATTGCTCGGGCCAATAACTACAAAGAATAAATGTGATTACAACTGCCACTCCGCCGAGAATTACAACGAGACGTTCACTTAAATAAATAAGTGAAACGGCTAGTGTAAAATAGACCATTTGAAATACAGCTGGGCTTTCATTAAAAGCTTGTACCATAATGAAAGACATCGTAAGTAACATAAACGTCATGATATATTTATACATCGCTTCCATGCTTTCTATAAAAGTAAGAAGCGTTCCAAATACAACGACAGAAATACCACAAACCCAAAACGCGATTGCTCTCTCTGTAAAAATATATCCGTAATACCCAATCGCGATGATTCCAAGGAAGAAACTACAAATTGTAATAAACAGCAATAAATGATTTTTCTGTGATTCTTTCTCAAGGTTAGAAAAACAAGTTTTCTTTAACCATTCCATATATAGTCCCACCTTCTGCACTTAATTACTTCAGCTTAAATACCGCACTCACTGGGTTATGATCACTATTTTCAAACTTTAAATCTTTTCCTTGCACATTTACAATCTCAACATTCGGTGAAACGATAAAGCCATCAATAATCGTGACGAAGTTTTCACCTTCTACATACTTCTTCACATCGTCTCTCACCGTCATAACAGATGAGTCTACAGCCCACTTAAAGCCACCATCAGTAAAGTCCTTCGGTAACTCTACCAACCATTCAGGACGCTCTTTCACAAACTTCGGATCACTTAATTGAACGTTAGAAAGTAATTGATTCCAATCTCCGCCCATTATTACGTAATCACCATTTTTATAATGCTTGTTCATATATTCTTTTAAAAACTCTACTTGCTGTTTTCTAATTTTCCCGCCTTCATCATACGCAGACAAATGTAAATTTACGAGTCTAACAAACTTCCCATTACTAACAGGAATTTTATGCTCAACAATCGCTCGATCTAAATCAAACAAACGCTTCGGCCAAGGCTCCATTCCAGGAAGTTGGAACCTCTCCGCTGTTTGAACTTTATATTTAGAAAATGTACTTAATCCAGCCTCCGCATATCCCATTGGACTTGTAATTGGGACAGGGACCCATTTTGTATCATAGTTCTTTCCGAACGATGAAGCATAATCAGGTAATCCATTTTTCAAAAATTCATGCCCATTTACATCAAAAGATCGCATTGATTTTATATCGACTTCTTGTAATAACGCAAAATCACTATTCTCATTTTGTAAAAACGAAAGCATATTCTTTAGGTTAACTTCCGTTTGCTCTTTACTACTTGAACCAGACCCCTTTCCTCCATCCATAAAGAAGTCTTGGTCCTTATCTAATCCGGCATATCCAATATTAAATGTTGTAACTTTAAATTCATTTCCTGTCGCTAATACGCGCTCTTTATTATTTTCCACCTTCAAACTTACAACATCAGCAGGCTGTTCTTTAGTAAGTGTCATATACCCTAAAAAACCACCTACAACTCCTACCCCTACTAAAATACATATAAGTACTATTTTTAATAACTTCTTCAAATAAACGCCCCTTTTCTAAAACACATAACTTAATTATCTTTATTTTCAGTTAAATAAAACTGAATGACAGACATAACAAATATTTTATCATATCAAAAACCTTATATCACTATATTTAGTTTATAAACAATAACTCTTGCTCTTACATTATCAAAAATACAAAATCCCCTAACTCCTTCACTGGAAATCAAGCGCAATGTTTAGTACACTATATGTAATAATTATAGGCGATGGAGTTCGCCATAAACGCTGCTTAGCTAATGACTCCTACCAGTATCACTACTGGTAGGAGTCTATTTTTTTGAGCAAGCTATTTAAAGAGGTGAGAAAATTGATTTATATTATCGTTGGCATTGCCGGTATATTAGGGGCGCTTTCTCGTTATTATTTAGGTCTTACGATTCATGAATTTTGGCATCATACATTTCCACTAGCTACATTACTCATTAACTTAGTCGGCTGCTTCTTATTAGCATGGCTGACTACGTATATCGCCCAGCGAAACATCTTGCCCTCAGAAATTATCACAGGCATCGGGACTGGATTCATCGGTTCCTTTACGACGTTTTCAACATTTAGTGTAGAAACTATTCAATTGATTAATCATTCTGAGTGGAGCATAGCCTTCTTATATGTATCATGCAGCATACTTGGTGGCCTCATTATGTCTGGACTTGGCTATACATTAGGTGATTTCTTAATTAAGAAACATCTTACGGAAGGTGATCACTTATGATAGAAGCTTTATTAGTAGCAACAGGAGGATTTTTCGGTGCTATTACACGATTTGCAATCAGCAATTGGTTTAAAAAAAGAAATAAAACTTCCTTTCCAATCGCTACATTTCTCATTAATATAACAGGAGCGTTTTTACTCGGATATATAATTGGCAACGGAGTCACTACAGGTTGGCAATTATTATTAGGTACTGGATTTATGGGTGCCTTCACGACGTTTTCAACGTTTAAGCTTGAGTCCATTCAGCTCTTCAATCGTAAAAACCTTAGCATACTATTTCTATATTTAAGTGCTACTTATATCATTGGTATCCTCTTCGCATTCCTTGGAATGCATCTAGGCGGAATATAAAAAAAGCGACTCTTATCAGTCGCTTTTTTTATAAGAAGTAAGTCCCGCCATATGGAATGGAAATTAAACTCGCTGGATACACATCATAATGTATACTTTGCATTGGAAGTTGTGAGTATGGCATATACTGTCCTTGCATCATTTGTGCAAAATATGCTTGTTGCTGCATTTGAATCACTTGATTCACAGCATGAATGGTCCCCTGTGCCCCAGCAAGTGTAATAGCTGCTCCCACTTGTCTACCTCTATAAATATAATGGTCCATCATGATTCAACTCACTTATTATTTTTCTTCCATATGGTATGTTTCTATTTCATAGTGAGTGTTTTATCCCGATTAACAGCCCTATCTATTGCTCTTGTTCAGCTTTGAAGTAATAAGTCCAAATAGTAATACACCAATACCACTAAGGAACAATATATAACTTATCGGTACTAAGAAAAAGAAAGGTTCTTCAAGGAATCCATTCGCTCCTACTTTACTGTTTGAAGCATGTATAGCTAAAGTAATAATCGCTAAAATCATGAAAGAAATAGCTACCGCGTATTTGTTTTTCATCCTGTACTCTCCTTTAATTTTCATTGATCTTATTACCATCATAATAAGCCCGACAGTATCACAAGTCAATAATTATTTATTGTTTATCGATAAATACATTCTGTTTACATTACAAAAAAGCTATAGACACAATATTATCTATAGCTTTTTCAATCGGTTATTTCGTTCCAAAGTATGCCTTTTGGAACATACACATCCTTATTGCATTATGATAGTTACCATCCACGAAAAACTCATCTAACAGTTCACCTTCCACCATAAATCCAACCTTTTTATAAACATGTACAGCTTTTTCATTCTCTTTATCAACAACTAAATAGAGTTTATGCATATTTAATACAGAAAAAGCGTAATCCATCGCTAAACGCGTCGCTTCCGCTGCATAACCATATCCTTGATAGTTCGGATCAATAATAATTTGGAATTCCGTTCTACGGTGAATATAATCGATTTCCACTAACTCAACTAATCCAACCATTTCATTGTCCTTTTCAACGATAAATCGGCGTTCGCTTTGATCATGTATATGTTTATCGTATAAGTCTTGCAGCTCTACAAATGCCTCATACGGCTCTTCAAACCAATACGACATAATATGTGCATTATTATTCAGTTCGTGTACAAACTTTAAATCTTCTCGCTCTAGTGGACGCAATTTCAATTCCTGACTCATTTCTATAACCTCCAAATAAAAGAAACCTCTTCACTTAATTTCTCAATTTTTTTCAATTTCAAACGCCCTATTTACATTGTAAACTTTCAAGTAACTTGAAGGTCAAGATATAAAAAAGTAGTGCAAACTTATGTCTGCACTACTACTCTTTTCTCAAATCTCTCATATTTGATATGTATAAAGCAATAACTAAAATAAGAATTGCTCCTGCATATAATAACGTCTCCATCGGTTCCTCATGAGACACAATAATTAATCGAATTAACGCCGTGATTCCAATATAAATAAAATAACGTAACGGAAAATGGTAGTTCGACTTAAAATACTTAATAATTAATGCAATGAACTCGAAGTATAAGAAATAAACGATAATACTTTCAACTAATTTATATGACGTATACTTCTTCGCTGAAAATATGTATTGAATAAAAGTAATCGTCTCGTTAATCAAAAAAATAGATAAGACAATGGATAATATAATTAGCGCTATATTTAATATCCACTGTAAAACACTCGCGATAAAATGATCAATATTAAATGATTTCATTTTCTCATTAAACTCCCCTTCGTATAAGTACATATTTATTATAGCAAAATTATAATTGGAGGTGGGTTAAATCATAGGTTCGTCCTTTGTTGTTGCCGGTGTGTGGGATGTTCATTGTTTTGAGGAGTCTTTTGACAGTCGCACTCGATTGAACGTTAAGAAATTTCTTCAACTGCATATTTGTACAAGTGTCACCAATAAGAAGTACGTAATCTTTTAAAGCAAATTCATGCGCCACTTTAGAGATAGCTTTACAGTTCGAACAATACCAGCCTTTTTTCAATTTAAACATTGGTAGTACAGAACATACCTCACATTGTACACCGTGTAACAACTCTTCTTTTTTAATTTTAAATTGTTCAAGAATATTTTGCCGTAATGGAGCATGGTTGGCTACTATTTGACGAATAAGAATATCTACATTTTTTATAGCTTTTTTCTTATATGCACTTTCAAACCTTTTTATTTTATTAGGTAAATTTGCACTGTGGATAATTGTATTAAGGAGATTATCATCTGAAGCTTTAATAATAGTTCGGGGGTTACTAATCACAACAAGTGATTCAATTGGAAAACGAGAAAATCCATTTAGACTTAACCATTTCCTAAGCTGTTCCTCTTGTCTTTTCACTTGTAGAATTGGATCTGGAAAGCCTTCTGAATTCCCCTCTGATATTCTAATAAGTTGATTAAACTTTGAATCAAATAGTAACGTACCTGCTATATTTTTTATTTCGAGGAAAAGAAGAAAATATGCTGAAATGATAATCGTATCAATTTGAAAATGGTAATTTTGATCAAACAACCTTATATCGTGCAAAATACGATATTTTTCCTCCGAGAGAAAACTTAGCGGATAATTAATAGCTTGTTCACCTTTATAACCAGCCTTATGCTTCGCTAAACTTTCTACAATCATATCTCATTTCGGATGATGAGCTGGTAATCGCCTAAATAACGCTTCTAATTGCCGTAAATAAATCGGCATTTGCCGTTCTTTCACAATCATCTTTAGCCCTCCCCCAAATATATCGACGATTTTTCAAATATATCGACGATAACTCCACTTATATCAGCGATTTTTTCATTATATCGACGATTCGACATAGAATATCGACTTACCGACAAAAAACGACACAACAAACACTCATAAACAGTATATCACCACATCTAAAATCGCACTGTAAGCATAATGTTACTCCTCCCTTTTGATTACGACATTTTAAAAACAAGAGAATCACATTCACCTTATGTAAAATAACTTTTTTATAAATGTAATCACAAAAAAGCTGCTGCCTATAAAATACAGACAGCAACTTCAACTCGAGTAGCTTGCATTATATACGCAAGCTACAGTATTTTTTACATTTTATAACTAATAAACGGCGATCGGCCCATAAGGACCATCAATAATCTCTATTTTTGTTTCAAAAATATCTGTCAAAAGTGTTGGGTCCATAACTTCTTCTACTGTTCCAAAAGCAGCAATTTTTCCATCTTTCATCGCACAAATTTTGTCAGAGTATTTGGCTGCAAAATTTATGTCATGCATAACAGTCAAAATTGTTCTTCCGAATTCATTAGCCGCACGTCTCAAATGCTCCATCATTTGAACAGAACGAGCAACATCAAGGTTATTTAGCGGCTCGTCCAAAAGTACATATTCAGTCTCTTGGCACAATACCATCGCTACATATGCCCTTTGTCTTTGACCACCAGAAAGCTCATCTAAATATCTATTCTCTAAATTCGTTAAATCTAGAAAGTCGATATATTTAGAAATAATAACTTCATCCTCTTTCGTTAATCTTCCCTTTGAATAAGGAAAGCGTCCAAATCCAACTAATTGTCTAACAGTAAGCCTCGTTACAAAATGATTTTCTTGTCGCAATATAGTCAAAACTTTTGCTAAGTCTTTTGATTTGGATTCAGAAACATCCATATTTGCTACTTGGATTTGACCTTCATCCATATCTAAAAGTCTGCCAATCATCAAAAGTGTCGTAGACTTTCCAGCACCATTTGGTCCAATTAAAGAAGTAAAGCCCGCTTTTGGTATTTCAATATCCAAAGGTCCTATTTTTACCTTATCCGTATAGAACTTTTTAACATTATCAATTTTTATCATAAAGCCCTCTTCCTTAAAACAATAGTTAAGAATATAATTCCACCAAATAATTCAATAATAACTGAAACTACACCTTGAGCATGGAATACATGATACATTAAAAAGTATGCACTCGTCATTATTAAAAATCCTATTGCAAAAGCCATTGGGAAAATATATCTATGATCATAAGTTGCCGCCGCCTGATAACTCAAAGTTGCTACTAAAAACCCATAGAAAGTAAGTGGCCCAATTAGAGCTGTTGAAATAGACATTAAAATAGCTACTAATACAAGCGTATAAATTACACTAGGTTGATATTTAACTCCAAAGGAAGTAGCAACATCCTTTCCTAGCGACAAAACATTCAAATTCTTAGAATGAGCAAAAATTAATACTGCTACAATTATGATCATCGGAATGACAATAGGAAAATATGCAGGATCTGCATGATTAACAGAGCCAAATAATTTTGCTTGTAAAAGATCAAACTCTGAAGGCGCAAGTAACTTTCTCATGAAAGTTGACATAGAATTTAGTCCAGCACCAATAATAATCCCGACTAAAAGCATAAGTTGTAAATTTCCGTATTTACCGGAAAGTAGCCATCCATAAAGTATCAAACTCATGAGGACCATAACAACAATTTGAAATAAAAATGGACCAATCCCAGTAAAATTGATCAATGCACTAGCACCAAAGAAAAATATTGTACTCGTGTGAATTGCTGAATAAAGTGATTCGAAACCTAAAAGCGAAGGAGTAATAATCTTATTATTCGTAATGGATTGGAAAGCAACTGTCGACAAGCTATGGCAAACAGCTGCAATAATCATTGCAACAATAGCTACAATCCTTCTCTTAACAACTGGGATAAAAGAAGGTGAATCTATCGGAACCGGATTGTTATACACTAACAGTCCATATGAAGAAAGGAGGCCTAAAGCAATCAATGTTATCAGTACAATCCAATAACGTCTTGCTTCCTTCTTAGAACGAAAAGCGCTAGCTGATCTACTTTCATTATGAAGGCTAGAATCGACTTCGACATTTTCTTTATTTCTATAATCTAATGTGATCATCGTGGCCTCCTTGGTTTTCTTTTTCTCAATAAAATAGTAATAAACACGACTGCTCCCACTGATGCAAGTATTAAAGAAACAGGTAATTCAAAAGGCTTTATAATTGTTCGAGAAATGATATCACAGGCAGTTATTGTCCCCATTCCGATCAGACACACCCAAGGTAAATTACTTCTAAGATCATCACCTCTAAACATGGAAACAATATTTGGTACAATTAACCCTAAGAAAGGTAAGTTTCCAATAACAGCTGCAACAATTCCAACGGCAAAAGAAATAAGGGCCGTTCCAAAAAGAACAATTCGGTTGTAATTAACTCCAAGGCTTGTTGCGACATCTTCTCCTAGTCCAGCTAAAGTCAATCTATTCGCATACATAAAAATAAGCAAAGTAACGATAACAATCAGCCATAAATATTCGTATCTTCCGACCTGAATGTTAGCAAATGAACCTACAAACCAAGTTTCAATACTTTGCGTCATTTGAAAAAGGAGTCCCAAAAAAGTAGACACTGCAGAGATAACAGCTCCAAGCATCAATCCTATAATCGGGACAATTAAAGACGAACGAAGCTTAACTCTTCTTAAAAATAGAAAGAAAATCATAGTTCCTATAAAAGAAAAAATGATTGCACCAGTCATTCTTTGAACTAACGTCGGGGCAGGGAATAGTAAATACACAAAAAGCAGGCCTAAGCCTGACCACTCAATAGTTCCCGTTGTAGTAGGTTCAACAAAACGATTTTGTGTAATGAGTTGCATAACGAGCCCAGCCATCGCCATTGCAGCTCCAGTAAGCATTAATGCAACTGTTCTCGGAACACGAGTGATGAAAAACATCTCCATTCCGTCCTCTTGTCCACGTATATCATAAACGCCAGTAAACAGTGATATAATCCCTAAAATTAGAACAACTATAATCGCTATTATAAAAGATTTTGTCCATAATTTATTGTGATTATAAAACTGGGGTTGAGAAATATTCTCAACCCTAGAAATTATATTTTTTGACACTGCTTCGTACTCCTTTACACTACTTAGCTAAAGTTTTTGCGATATTTCCAAATAACTCTATGTAAGTCTGAATTGATTCATTTGTGTAAGTATCTGCTGGTGCATAAACAACTTGTTTTTTAGAAACAGCAGTTGTGTTTTGAAGAGCTGGTGATTTAGAAATAACATCCTGAGCAGGAGCTGACTTAGCTGCATCAGATGTTGCAGCATCACGATCTAATACGAACAGCCAATCAGGATTTGTTTGTGCAATAGCTTCAACAGAAACGTCGTCACCTTTATGACCTGCAGTAGAATTAGAAACTTCTAATGCTGGAGTCCAACCGAAAATTTCATACATTGGTCCCCAAACACGACCAGAATGTGGAGCAGCAAAACCAATATTACCACCAGTAACGATAACACTCATAACTTTATCTTTTCCGTTATAAGCAGATTTTGCATTTTCAATAGATTTATCAAAATCAGCTACTAATTTTTTAGCTTCTTTATCTTTATCAAAGATTTTTCCTAAAGTAACTGTAGAATCTTTAAGTCCTTTTACTAAGTTTTCTCCAGGCTTAGTAGCCTTCTCAGAAACATCAAAATTAAGATCAATAACAGCTGCATTTGGTACTAATTTTTTGATTTCTTCGTAATGGCTAGCAAATCTTTGACCAACAATTACAAGGTCAGGGTTTGCAGCTGCGATAATTTCAAGATTTGGTTCGCGGTGATTCCCAATATTTTGAACTTTTTCATCCTTTTTATATGCTGAATCAGCAGGCATGACATCCTTTGGAGCAGCCGCTAATTTAATTCCCCAATCAGCTAAAGTTTCAAACGTTCTATTATCTAAAGCAACTACATTCTTTGGATTTACAGGAACTGTAACTTTTCCATGCGCATCAGTGATTTCAACCGTTTTTGGCTTATCACTACTATTATCTTTAGTAGCCTTCGAAGTTTCTTTACCTGAATCTGAGCAAGCTACTAACATTAAAGTAAAAATTGCTAGAATACTTACTAATTTTAAAAGCATAGTTTTTTTCATACGTATACTCCTTATAATGTAATTTATTTCGAAAATGATGACTTCCAAAGATTGAATTAGATAGTAACTGCTATTCACCTAAATCAATATTGATAATCATTTTCATTTGAATATCCTGTAAATAAGTATAGTCATTAATTATGTGAAAATCTTGTGAATGGTGTGAGTTAATAAAATTAAACATAACTTAGATATAATCTCAACTAATGCGCAACAAATTCATCCCCCACACGTACTAACCAGTAGATTAGCACTTTATAAACTGTGATTTCTACTATAAAAAAAATGACCATTAATAGCTAATTTTTCATATTTCACATAAACTATTTTATCATTCAACCATTGAATAGCCTCTGCCATGTATCGTTTGAATATATCTATTTTTCTTCTCACATTTTAATTTTTTTCTTACATACCCAATATATAAGTCTACTACATTTGGATTTACGACTACGTTATGTCCCCAAACTTGGTTCAAAAGCATTTCACGGCTCAATATTGTATTTTTATTCTTGATTAAAAATACAAGTAAATCGTACTCACGCTTAGTAAGCGAGAGATTTTTACCACCTTTTTTCACAATATTGCTAGATGCATCAACAAAGAGATCTTTAAACTGATAAAAGGTTGTCTCATTTTGCTGGTTACAGTCGCTTCTCCTTAAAATAGCTTGAACCCTTGCTACTAATTCTTCTTTCGCAAATGGTTTTCGTATATAATCATCAGCTCCTGCTTGTAACCCTGCTACGCAATCCTTGCTAGAAATATTGTTGGTCACAATAATGATCGGTGTCATTTTAACAAGTCGTATTTGCCTGCAAATTTCTGGTCCAGATATGCTTAATGAATCCCAATCTAATATGATAATATCCCAATCTTGTTCATATACTATATTTAAACCTTCGTTTTCATTGTGAAGTTTTAAAATGAAATGGCCTTCTTCCGTTAAACCGCTTACGATTTTCTTTGATAAAGACCTTTCATTTTTAATTACTAACACCTGCCTCACCGATGGTTCACCTCTACTTCAATATAACTTGGTTAGATAAAAAATTATCTCCAAAAATAATTTAAGATTTATAAGTATTAAACTCCTAAAAAAATTCATTATAACAGCTTATTAGGAGAACTCTATATAATCTTACAATAGGTATAGATAGAAACACAAAACATATTAAGATTTGAATAAAATGATTTTATTAATAGAAACTCACCAATCAGGCGTTTACGAGCAGCTATAGTATCTACCTGCTTATCATCCATAACCATTTCTTTATTTTCTGTTTCAGGGGTACTGCCTCATCCCTATCAACTTAAGTATTTTATAAAAGCACAAAACAAAAAGAACCATCCCCTCACCAACCTGGCAAAGTTATGGTTCATATCACACAAAATAAAAAAACCACCAAATATGTATTGGTGGAGACGGTGGGAGTCGAACCCACGTCCAAAAATATCGGCACTTAAGCTTCTACGAGTGTAGTCGATATATTAGCATTTCGCAAACTCTTCAGCCTATCGACAGGCTTCCAAGTTGCTAGTCTGGTTGTTCTCTTCCTTTGTCCTCAGACGGCGAACTCCGGCGTAGTCCACTTAGTTTGAGTCCCTTACCCTACCACATGGACGATGGAGGGAGGAACCTTTAGTGCAATTAAGCAGCTAAAGAAAGATTGTTTTGTTTGCCAATTATAGGCTTTGACGTTTTAACGAGGCCGATCCCCTCGACTCGCAACCTAAGCTCGAACTATCCCTGTCGAATCCGTAACGTCCCCATGATAAAAATGGAGCATACGAAGAAAATTTCGTGATAGCTACTAAGAGCTGTTTTTCAATGTGCAACAATCTTACATAAGTTATTATAACATACGCGCGCCGTTTTACAAATGTAAATATCTGTATTACATCTTTTGACGATCACGGAACGCGCGTGCAATTTCACGTTTTGCTTCTTTCTCTTTTAAATCGTGACGCTTATCATATTGTTTCTTACCTTTTGCTAAACCAAGTGCCATTTTCGCAAATCCATTTTTCAAATAGATTTTAAGTGGAACTAATGCATATCCTGTTTCTTTTGCAGCTCCTGCTAATTTATCAATTTCTTTTTTATGCAGAAGTAACTTTCTCGTACGAAGCGGATCATGGTTGAAACGATTTCCTTGCTCGTACGTACTAATATGCATATTATGAACCCATACTTCACCATTATGTACACGTGCAAACGCATCTTTCAAGTTCACGCGTCCAGCGCGAATCGACTTAATTTCCGTTCCTTGAAGGACAAGCCCTGCTTCGTATGTTTCTTCGATGAAATAATCATGAAATGCTTTTTTATTTTGTGCAATAACCTTACCTGAACCTTTTGGCATATAACGTCCCTCCTCTATTTTTACTATTGTAACAAATGTTACTAAAAAGCGAAAGTGGCTCGCTTAGAATCTTTGGACATTGGAACTCCCGACAGAGAAGCGCTTTTTGCTTCGTCCGAGGGAGTGAAATGGCCAACAGATTCTAGCCACTCTGTAGCTGGATTCCAACAAAAAGCGAAGCCGCCGAACATTCTAGCCACTGTAGCTGGATTCCCATAAAAAGCGAAAGTGGCTCGCTCTCAAGCCACCAAGAAAAAAGAAAAAGCCTCGCTTTTCATCAAAGCGAAGCCATCCTTTTCTTACTTACGCTTTTTCTTTTTCTTCTTGAATCCTGGTACGTTTTCGAAGAATGCTTTTTTCTTCTTGCCGTTACCATCTTTTTTCCCTGGTTGGCTAGCGGACGCGGATGCAGATCCTCTTCCTTTACCTTTGCCACCACGGTCAAATTTTCTACCTGTGCCACGTTCTCCGCCGCGCTCATTACTGCGTTCGCTACGTCCGCCGCGTTTCTTTCTGCCTGTTCTTGGCTGTTCGATCACGACTGGACGATCTTTGAACTTACGACGAGGCGTACCTTTCATGCCAACGATTTCAAAGTCGATTGCACGCTCGTCTTTATTTACATTAATAACGCGAATGGTAATTTCGTCACCGATGCGGAATACGTTACCTGTACGTTCTCCAATCATTGCGAAATGCTGCTCATCATAACGGTAGTAATCATCCGTTAAGTAGCTAACGTGTACAAGACCTTCAATTGTATTTGGAAGCTCTACGAATAAACCGAAGTTTGTTACAGAGCTAATCATACCGTCATACTCTTCGCCGATCTTATCAACCATATACTCTGCTTTTTTCATTTCGTCTGTTTCACGTTCTGCTTCAACAGCACGGCGTTCCATATTAGAAGAATGATCTGCAATCTCAGGTAATTTTTCACGCCATTTTGCTTGCGTTTCATTATCGACTTTACCATTAATGATATATTCACGAATCAATCTGTGAACAATCGTATCTGGGTAACGACGAATTGGTGATGTGAAATGTGTATAGAACTCAGTTGATAGACCAAAATGTCCTAAGCTTTCTGCATCGTAACGTGCTTGCTTCATAGAACGAAGCATTACTGTCGAAATAACTACTTCTTCTGGTTGCCCTTGAACCATTTCAAGAATTTGTTGTAGCGCACGAGGGTGTACTTCATTTGCACGTCCTTTTACCGCATATCCGAAGTTCGTTACAAACTCGAAGAAACGCTCTAGCTTATCTTCTTTCGGATCTTCATGGACACGATACATAAATGGTACGTTCATCCAGTGGAAATGCTCTGCTACTGTTTCGTTCGCAACAAGCATAAATTCTTCAATTAACTTCTCTGATACTGAACGATCACGCATAACAACGTCTGTCGGTTTTCCTTCTTCATCTACTAATACTTTTGCTTCTTTAAAGTCAAAGTCGATTGCACCGCGACGCATACGTTTTTCACGTAAAATTTGTGCTAATTGCCCCATCTCTTTAAACATCGGTACGAGCGGCTCATAGCGCTTAATTAATTCTTCGTCCTCATCTTCTAAAATGCTTCTTACGTCAGCATACGTCATACGCTCTGTCGTTTTAATTACACTTTGGAAAATCTCGTGTTTTACAACGTCACCTAAGTTGTTGATTTCCATTTCACAAGATAATGTCAGACGATCTACTTTCGGATTTAATGAACAAATACCGTTAGATAGACGGTGCGGAATCATCGGAATTACACGGTCAACAAGATATATACTCGTCGCTCTCTCCGCTGCTTCTACATCAATTGGAGAACCTTCTTGGACGTAATGACTTACATCCGCAATATGAACGCCAAGTTTATAGTTACCATTCTCGAGCTTCGTTACTGTAACAGCGTCATCTAAATCTTTCGCGTCTGCACCGTCAATCGTTACGATCATTTGATCACGTAGGTCACGGCGATCTTTTAAATCTTCTTCTGAAATCGTTTCTGGTACACTGTTTGCATGTTCCATCACTTCTTCAGGGAACGCTAAAGGCAAGTGATGTTTATGAATGACAGATAAAATATCTACTCCTGGATCATTTTTATGACCTAGAATTTGAATAACTTCACCTTCCGCACTTAAACGATTCTCTGGGTAGCTCGTAATTTTTACAACTACTTTATGACCTTCTACAGCACCCATTGATGCGCTTTTCAATACGAAAATATCACTTGTCCAGCGCTTATTGTCAGGTATAACAAACCCAAAGTTTTTCGATTCTGTATATGTACCAACTAATTCTTTCGTTCCGCGTTCTAAAATGCGTACAATTGAACCTTCTTGACGCGAACCGCTCGATTGGGAACTAAGGCGTGCTAATACTGTATCGCCATGAAGTGCACCGTTTAATTCTGTAGGCGGGATGAAAAGATCATCATCTCCTGTTTTCTTTTCGTCTGGTACAACGAATGCAAAGCCACGCGCATGTCCAATTAACTTACCACGTATTAAATTCATCTTTTCAGGAAGACCGTAACGATTGCTACGAGTACGAATAACAAGTCCCTTTTCTTCCATCGTTACAAGTGCTTTTACGAAATCTTTAAAGCCCTCAGAACCTTCAATCCCAAATGCCTCTTCTAACTCTTGTATCGTTAGCGGTTTATACGCTTCTTCTCTCATAAATAATAACAACTTATCAATATGTTCTTGTATGATTTCTTCCAAGCAAAAATACCTCCTTTAAAACCTTATATTATTTAGTGTATCCGAAAGATAGGGGATGTATAAAGCGAAACTTCAATACTCCCCTTATGATTTTTACAGTTTTCACAAAAAATCCCTTATGAAAAAAAGAGGCAACTAGATCTTACCAATCTAGTTGCTCCAAGAAGTTATATACATCCTCATGTAGCTCGTCACGCTGTTTATCAAGTGTAATGACATGCGTAGAGTCTTCATACCATTTAATGTCTTTTAACGTTGATTCTACACCGTTATAAATAATGTTCGCACTATCTGTATTAATCATTTCATCATGACGCGCTTGTACAACAAATGTTGGGGCATAAATCATGTCCACATTGTTACGTACTTCAGCAATTAATTGTTGTAATGCTTTTAATGTATTCATCGGTGTCTTTTGGAATTCCAACATTTCTTGTTCGATTTGCTCTGGTGATTTTTGCTCACGCTTTTTATATTCGCGGGCATATGCCAATATACCTTGGTACATCGTTTCTTCACTCTTAATATACATTGGTGCACACATTGGTACTACACCTAAAACCGGTACTGTATAACCTAATTTTAGTGAAAATACGCCGCCAAGTGACAATCCAACGACAGCAATTTTCTCAAACCCTTTATCTTTTAAAAGCTGATATGCCTCCGTTACGTCTTGCCACCAATCTTCAGGACCTGTATGAACAAGCTCTTCTGGTGGTACACCGTGCCCTTTATAAATTGGGGCATGACAAGTGTAGCCTTTCTTTTCTAAGAAACGCCCTAACATACGTACATCAGCTGAGTTTCCTGTGAATCCATGTAGTAATAAAACAGCGCGGTCTCCACCCTCAAATGTAAATGGTTTCGGAGATGCTAATTTCATCATGTACTTCTCCTCTTTCTCTTCTGTAATCTAGTCGTATTCTTTCTATATCTAGTGTACCATATTTATATTTCTATAATCTAATTAGAAACATCTTTCAAATGGCAAAACAAAAAAAGAAGAACCATTAGTACATCTTACTAACGCTTCTTCTTTCAATTCTATAAGTTTAAGTACGTAACACCAATTGTTAATGCGAAGAACAATACAGCTAAAACAATTGTAATACGGTTTAATACCGCTTCAATTCCACGTGCTTTTTGCTTACCAAATAATTGCTCTGCACCGCCTGAAATTGCACCTGAAAGGCCTGAGCTATTACTAGACTGCATAAGTACCATAACAATCATTAAAATCGATACAATAATAAGTAAAACGGATAATAACGTATGCACTTGGCGTACCTCCTACAAAGATTCAGTTATTGTAACTGTAGCATAAATTCTATAGAAAAGCGAGAGCTATAAGGTTGCTCTCGCTTTTCTTCCATTACATGAACATCATTGCAAATAGCGGCCCGAGCAAACATGTCAAAATCGCTGTTAATGTCATTGTTACCGATCCAATAACACCTTCATGTTCATTATTTTTCATCGCTCTCATCACACCCATAATATGAGAAGCACATCCAAATCCGATACCTTTACCAACTGAGTTTGTAACGCGGCTCCATTTTAATAAAAGCGGGCCAGTAATCGTTCCGGTAATACCTGCAATAACAACGAAGGCTGCTGTTAATGACGGTACACCACCAACTTGCTCTGAAACACTCATCGCAACTGGCATTGTCACTGATTTTGGTAAAGAAGATAAAATTAAGCTTTTATCTGTTCCCATAAGTGACGCAATAGCAAAGTCACTTGCAATGGCAACTGTTGTACCTACTAATACGCCACCAGCAATCGGTACAACATACTTTTGAAGAACGTGGCGTTGTTTATAAAGAGGAATTGCAAATGCTACAACACCGGGTCCGAGCAGTTTTGCAATCCAGCCGCCACCACTTTCCATATAATGTTGATAGGGTATATCAAGCATAATAAATAAGAAAGCCATTAATCCTGTTGCTACAAGCATTGGAATGGTGAATGGTGTTGGAAATAATTTATAGATTTTTTTAGATAATTGGTATAATAGCACCGTAAAAAGAACCCAACCGATTCCGATTAATATTTGGCTCATCTCGATTCTCTTTCCTTTCTATTTGCAAGATATTGTCCTGTATGTCCTGCAACAATAATAATTAAAAATGTACTCGCTACAATTGTAATGAAAAGAGAAATTCCTTTACTCATAAAAAAAGCACCGTAATTCATTAGGCCAAGTGTTGGCGGAATTAATAAAAACGGCATAATAGCAACGAGTGTTTCTGCTCCTAAATCGAACCATTTCACTGGAAGAACTTTTAGGCTAAGTAAAACAAGTAAGAGGAACATTCCAATCAAACTTCCTGGGATCGGAATATTTAACATTTCTTGTACCCAAGTTCCAACCATATAAAAAACGTAAAGAGCAGCAATTTGGACAAGAATCTTTGTAAATTTCATGTTCATCATCCCTCTTGTTTATACGATCTTCTGTTAATATCTTTATCATAGTATAAATTGTAAAAAGCTGCAATTTATCAACTTGACAGCAAAAAACGCCTATGTTATACGCTTACAACCTTGATATGACTACATTTTCAAAAGAAAATTAAGTCAAAAACCTTGACCTAATATAAGAAGTTTTTATTTTCTGAATTTTAAAGGTTATTATTTCAATAAAATAATCTTTTTATCCTTAAGCTTACATATATATAAAGTGAAACTTTAATCAGTGGGTGATTCTTTATCCCCCACTGATTATTAGTTGAACCAATTCGCTGAATTTTGAGGTTGGGGTCTTACTGCCCATTAAAGTGGGATGAACAAGATAGGTGGTGAACATATGCCCAAAAAGGTTCTCATTTTTTGTGATCCTGGGATTGATGATACGATGGCTCTCCTCTTAGCATTCTTTATCGATGAAATAGAAATCATCGGTATTGTTGCTGATTACGGCAATGTTCCAAAAGAGATGGCCGTACAAAATGCTCATTTTCTTAAGAATGAAACAAGGAATAGAAATATTAAGATATTCGGTGGTTCAGAACGCCCTCTTACTGGTGCCCCGCCTGCTTTTTTTACAGATGTACACGGGAAACAAGGGCTTGGGCCAATTATTCCAAAGGGGAATGTGACTAATGGAGAAATGGAGAATTTCTTTGAAGTGATTCCTCTTATTGAACAGTATAAAGATGAATTAATCATTGTAAGTTTAGGAAGACTTACATCTCTAGCAATTTTATTTATCATGTGCAAACAGTTAATGAAACAAATTAAATCTTACTACGTAATGGGCGGTGCCTTTTTACATCCTGGTAATGTCACCCCTATTTCTGAAGCAAACTTTTATGGCGATCCTACTGCCGCTAATATAGTCCTTCAATCCTCACCTAACATGTACATCTATCCATTAAACGTCACCCAATATTCCATCATTACACCAGAAATGGCTGAATATATTGAAGCAAAAGGAAAAGCCCCACTCGTCAAACCGTTATTCGATCATTATTACTACGGCTATTATAAAAATGCTCTACCACATTTAAAGGGTAGCCCCTTCCATGACACAATGCCAATACTCGCTTTACTTGATAACTCTATGTTTACGTATCACAAATCCCCTATCGTTGTTATGACAGAATCCTCTGCACAAGGAGCAAGCATAGGGGAATTTCGTTCTTTAGTGAACCAAAAGCCATTTATTGATTGGCCGGGTCATCAAATTGCAATTGATTTTGATTATAACCGTTTCTTTAAACATTTCATGTCACTTATGACGGGGGAACAATTTTAACATAAAAAAAAACAGACCGTGATTTCTCACGGTCTGTCGTTATTTTCTACAATTATCGTTTGATATTGTAGAAAGATTTGATACCATCGTAAACAGCGATTTCGCCTAGTTCGTCTTCGATGCGTAATAATTGGTTGTACTTAGCAATACGGTCAGTACGGCTCATAGAACCAGTTTTGATTTGGCCAGCGTTAGTTGCAACTGCGATGTCAGCGATTGTAGCATCTTCAGTTTCACCAGAACGGTGAGATACAACTGCTGTGTAACCAGCACGTTTAGCCATTTCGATAGCTTCGAAAGTCTCAGTTAAAGTACCGATTTGGTTAACTTTAATTAAGATTGAGTTAGAGATACCTTTTTCGATACCTTCAGCAAGTTTTTGAGTGTTAGTTACGAATAAGTCGTCACCAACTAATTGTACTTTATCACCGATACGCTCAGTTAATAATTTGTGACCATCCCAGTCGTTTTCGTCTAAACCATCTTCGATAGAGATGATTGGGAAGTCTTTGCAAAGCTCTTCGTAGAAATCAACCATTTCTGCAGAAGTTAAGCCAGTACGGCCTTCGCCTGCAAGGTCATATTTACCAGTTTCTTTGTTGTAGAACTCAGAAGAAGCAACGTCCATTCCTAAGAATACGTTCTCGCCAGCTTTGTAACCAGCTTTTTCGATAGCTTCGATGATTACTTCTAGTGCTTCACGGTTAGAACCAAGGTTTGGAGCGAATCCACCTTCGTCACCTACTGCAGTGTTAAGACCTTTGTCATGTAATACAGCTTTAAGTGCATGGAATACTTCAGCACCCATACGGATTGATTCTTTGAATGTTGGAGCACCAACTGGTAAGATCATGAACTCTTGGAAGTCTACGTTGTTATCAGCGTGAGAACCACCGTTGATGATGTTCATCATTGGAGTTGGTAATTGTTTTGCATTGAATCCACCAAGGTAACGGTATAATGGAAGACCTACGAAGTCAGCTGCTGCGTGAGCTACTGCCATAGATACACCAAGAATAGCGTTAGCGCCTAGTTTACCTTTGTTTGGAGTGCCATCTAATTCGATCATAGCACGGTCGATACCAGCTTGGTCAGTTACGTCGAAACCAACGATTTCTGGAGCGATTGCTTCGTTAACGTTGTTTACTGCGTTCATAACACCTTTACCTAGGTAACGAGATTTGTCACCGTCACGTAATTCTACTGCTTCGTGCTCACCAGTAGATGCACCACTTGGTACGATAGCGCGTCCGAAAGCGCCGCTTTCTGTGTAAACTTCTACTTCTACAGTTGGGTTACCACGAGAGTCAAGGACTTCACGAGCATAAACATCAATAATTGTTGACATAATAAATTCTCTCCTTTTTATATAAGCAAATTATTTAATAATTGTTTTACCTGTCATTTCTTTCGGTTGCTCAACACCAAGAAGTGTAAGCATAGTTGGAGCGATATCACCTAAGATACCATCTTCACGTAATTCTACGTCGTTCTTAGTAACAATGAAAGGAACCGGGTTAGTTGTATGAGCTGTCATTGGCTCTCCTTCAGAAGTTAATTCTTCATCCGCATTACCATGGTCAGCAGTAATAAGTGCTACACCATCTTTTGCAAGAATCGCTTCTACAACTTTTCCTAAACATTCGTCAGTTGCTTCTACTGCTTTAATTGTTGGTTCCATCATCCCAGAATGGCCAACCATATCACAGTTCGCAAAGTTAAGAATGATAACATCGTGTTTATCATTTTCGATTTCATTTACTAAAGCGTCCGTTACTTCGTAAATGCTCATTTCAGGTTTCAAGTCATACGTTGCAACCTTCGGTGAGTTAATTAAGATACGCTCTTCTCCTGGGAATTCAGCCTCACGACCACCGCTAAAGAAGAATGTAACGTGCGGATACTTTTCAGTTTCCGCGATGCGAAGTTGCTTTAATCCCGCTTGCGCAACAACTTCACCTAAAGTGTTATCAAGGTTCATTGGCTTGAATGCCACGTAACCATCTACTGTTTCACTAAAGTGTGTCATACATACGAATTCTGGAATGTGAGGTACTTTTTCACCACGATCGAACTCACGGAAGTCTTCGTTTGTAAATACACGAGCAATTTGAATTGCACGGTCTGGACGGAAGTTATAGAAGATAACTGCATCATCATCATTGATTGTTGCAACTGGCGTGTTATCTTCGTTAACAATTACAGACGGCAATACGAATTCATCGTAGATACCATTTGCATAAGAGTCTTCTACACACTCTTCTGCTGATTTATAAGTAGGGCCTTCACCATTCACCATAGCACGGTAACATTTTTCTACGCGATCCCAACGCTTGTCACGGTCCATGGAGTAATAACGACCAGAGATAGTCGCGAATTGTCCTACTCCTGTTTCTTTAATTACTTCATTTGTTGCATCGATATAGCTTTGTGCTGTTTTTGGTCCAACATCGCGGCCATCTAAGAATGCATGAATGTATACTTTCTCAACGCCTTCTTTAGCTGCTAAGCGAAGAAGAGCAAACATGTGGTTCATGTGACTGTGCACACCACCGTCAGAAAGTAAACCGAATAAATGAAGTGCAGTACCTTTTTCTTTTACGCTTTTAATTGCACTTTGGAACGTTTCGTTCTTATCGAACTCACCTTCACGAATTGCAACGTTTACGCGTGTTAAGCTTTGATATACAATGCGGCCAGCACCGATATTTAAGTGACCAACCTCAGAGTTACCCATTTGACCCTCTGGAAGACCTACTGCCTCACCACAAGCTGTAAGCGTTGTGTGAGGGAATTTGTTCCAGTAACCATCAAAATTAGGTTTCTTAGCTTGTGCTACAGCATTCCCGTAAGTTTCTTCACGAAGTCCGAAACCGTCAAGAATGATTAAAGCTGTTGGCTTTCTCATTTTACCGCCCCCAGAAGACCTAAGAACGAAGCAGGCTCTAAGCTAGCACCGCCAACTAAAGCGCCGTCGATGTCAGATTGTGCCATGTACTCTTTAATGTTTTCTGGTTTTACGCTACCGCCGTATTGGATACGAACAGCTTCTGCAGCTTCTGGAGAAACAGCTTCTGCAACAACTTTACGGATATGCGCACATACTTCGTTTGCATCTGCAGAAGAAGAAGATTTACCTGTACCGATAGCCCAGATTGGCTCATAAGCGATAACAGTTGCTTTAACTTGCTCTTCTGTTAAACCTGCAAGTGCTTTTGTTACTTGACCTGCTACTAGATCAAATGTTTTTCCGCTTTCGCGCTCTTCTAAAGTCTCACCACAACATACGATTGGTGTTAAACCATGTTCAAATGCTGCGATAGTCTTTTTGTTTACTGACTCATCTGTTTCAGCAAACATTTCACGACGCTCAGAGTGGCCAAGTACTACGTAGCCTACTTTTAAGTCGCTAAGTGCTACTGGGCTAATTTCGCCAGTGAATGCACCATTTTTTTCGAAGTGCATGTTTTGTGCACCTACTTGTAAATCAGTTCCTTCAGTCGCTGCTACAAGGCGCTCTAAGAATAGAGCTGGAGAGCAAACTACTGCATCAACAGCTGAAGCTGCTGGGATTTGACCTTTAACTTCCTCTACGAAGCTAACTGCTTCAGATAGAGTTTTATTCATTTTCCAGTTACCTGCGATAATTGGTTTACGCATGCTTTGCACCGTCCTTTTTCTTTGGCTGCTACTTATTTGTCGTTAAGACAAACTACACCTGGAAGCTCTTTACCTTCCATGAATTCTAATGACGCACCGCCGCCAGTAGAAATGTGGCTCATTTTATCAGCCATACCGAATTTTTCAACAGCTGCTGCAGAGTCACCACCGCCGATAACAGAGTATGTACCTTCTGCATCTGCTAATGCTTGTCCTACTGCTTTTGTACCTTCTGCGAATGGAGTCATTTCGAATACACCCATTGGTCCATTCCATACAACAAGCTTAGAATTTTTAATTACATCTGCATAAATTTCACGTGTTTTAGGACCGATGTCCACGCCTTCCCAGTTAGAAGGGATAGAATCGATATTAACGATTTTAGTTGTTGCAGTTTCAGAGAATTCCTCAGTGATTACAACATCAACTGGCATGTAGAAGTTTACGCCTTTTTCTTTTGCAAGTTGCATAAATTCTTTAGCTAGTTCAATCTTGTCGTCTTCACATAGAGATAGACCAATTTCATGACCTAAAGCTTTAACGAATGTGTAAGCAAGTCCGCCACCGATGATTAAGTTATCTACTTTGTCTAATAGATGACGAATTACACCGATTTTATCTTTTACTTTCGCACCACCGATGATAGCTGTGAATGGACGTTCTGGGTTAGAAAGTGCTTTACCTAATACTTCTAACTCTTTTTCCATTAATAGACCAGATACTGCTGGTAGGTAGTCTGCGATTCCTGCTGTAGAAGCATGAGCACGGTGAGCTGCACCGAATGCATCGTTTACGAAGATATCAGCAAGAGCTGCAAATTCTTTCGCAAGTTCTGCATCGTTCTTTTCTTCGCCCGCATAGAAACGTACGTTTTCAAGAACTAATACGTCGCCTTCGTTCATCGCTGCAACCATTTCTTGTGCAACTGGTCCGAATGCTTCGTCTGCTTTTTTAACATCTTTACCAAGAAGCTCGCCTAAACGTGCTGCTACTGGAGTAAGACGTAATTCTTCTACTGCTTGACCTTTTGGACGGCCTAAGTGGCTTGCTAAAATAACCTTCGCACCTTGCTCTACTAAATATTGAATTGTAGGAAGAGCTGCACGGATACGAGTTTCATCTGTAATTTTGCCTTCTTTCATAGGTACGTTGAAGTCAACGCGGCAAAATACACGCTTACCTTTTAAATCTACGTCACGAATTGATTTTTTGTTCATTGGATTTCCCTCCGACTACTAGTTAGGATTGACAAAACCCACTCAAAAGCTTAACACATTTGCTTTTAAAACGAAAGAAGAGAGAGAGGGAACAAACCCTCTCCCTCGTTTTGTCATTGATAACTTATATAATTAAGAATTAAAGACCTTTTGAAGTCATGTAAGCTGCTAAGTCTACTACGCGGTTAGAGTAACCAGTTTCGTTATCGTACCAAGAAAGTACTTTAACCATGTTACCTTCCATTACCATTGTAGATAATGCATCGATTGTAGAAGAAGCTGTACATCCGTTATAGTCGATAGATACTAATGGCTCTTCGCTGTATCCAAGGATACCTTTTAATTCGCCTTCAGCTGCTGCTTTGAATGCTGCATTTACTTCTTCAACTGTTACTTCTTTGTCAAGTTCAACAACTAGGTCAACTAGAGAAACGTTAGCAGTTGGAACACGTACAGCGCCACCGTTTAATTTACCTTTAAGTTCTGGTAATACTAATGCTACTGCTTTAGCTGCACCAGTAGATGTTGGGATCATGTTTTCAGCTGCTGCACGAGCACGACGTAAATCTTTGTGTGGTAAGTCTAAGATTTGTTGGTCGTTAGTGTAAGAGTGAATTGTTGTCATCATTCCGCGTTTTACGCCGAATTTTTCGTTTAATACTTTAGCGAATGGAGCTAGACAGTTTGTAGTACAAGAAGCGTTAGATACTACATTGTGGTTAGCTGCATCGTATTGTTCGTGGTTAACACCCATAACTACAGTGATATCTTCGTCAGAAGCTGGAGCTGAGATGATAACTTTCTTAACTGATCCACCTAAGTGTTTTTCAGCGTCTGATTTTTTAGTGAAACGGCCAGTAGATTCTACTACTACTTCTACTCCGTAGTCGCTCCATGGTAATTGAGCTGGGTCACGCTCAGCGATAACTTTAATTTCTTTACCGTTAACAACGATGCTGTTTTCGTTAGCAGATACTTCTGCAT
This sequence comes from Bacillus cereus group sp. MYBK139-1, assembly GCF_051916915.1. Classification (NCBI taxonomy): domain Bacteria; kingdom Bacillati; phylum Bacillota; class Bacilli; order Caryophanales; family Bacillaceae; genus Bacillus; species Bacillus cereus group sp. MYBK139-1. Next base: position 204,234 of record NZ_JBQAHO010000004.1, read on the forward strand.
TTAAAGTTCCGTGAACTGTGTCATATTTTAAAAGGTGAGCTAATGTTTTAGCATCTGTTAAGTCGTTGATTGCTACTACTTCTACCTCAGAGTTGTTAAGAGCTGCGCGGAATACGTTACGTCCGATACGTCCAAATCCATTAATACCAATTTTAGTCATTTGAATTTCCTCCTTGGGGGATTATATTAAAGGGTAATACCCTTTGTTAACTGTTTTGCTGCACCTTCATCTGTAATTAGAATTGAAGTGTGCCCTTGTTTAATTACAGCCTGTATTGCCTTTGCCTTTGAAGAACCTCCAGCGACTGCAACAACGTGAGATACACTTTGTAAATCCTCAAGTTGCATACCAACTGTTCTTACTTTATGAACAACATTTCCTTGTTCATTAAAGTAGTAACCGAAAGCTTCGCCAACTGCTTCACTTGCTTGAATCTTTAACCAATCTGCTTCCGAAGTATTTCTGCGACGTGCCATTGTTAACGCATCACCTATTCCATGAATGACGATATTGGAAGATCGAATCAACTCAAGAACTTCTTTCACGGAAGGCTCTGTCACAATAGACGCATATGCTTCGCTGCTAACATGGTCTGGAACATACAATAAGCGATAATTACTCATCGTATTTTGCGCCATCTTGGCACAAATAGTATTGGCTTCTAACTCGACGCCTTCTCCAATTCCACCACGTGCTGGGACAAATAGCATATGTAAATCTTTGCAATCAAGCTGCATCATGTCCGCAACAGCAGCTAGCGTAGTTCCTCCAGCCACAGCAACGATATTATTCGCTGTCAGACGGTCTTTTATACAAGTCACACAAGCACGGCCCATCTCCAGTTTGACCCAAGGCGATTCATCACTATCACCAGGGACAACGAAAACTTCATCCAAGTCTAATGTTTCCTTAAGTTGCTTTTCTAAAACCTTTAACCCGGAAATTTCTTTCATAAAGTCTTCCAAAGCAAGAACTAAAGCTGTTCCTTCTTCTGTCAAAGTCATTCCAGAAGAAGCGACGTGAACTAAGTTTTGTTCTTTCAAAACTTGAACTTCACTTCGCAATACTCGTTCTGTCATACCGAGACTTGCTGATAAATTTCTTCTTCCAATCGGCTGCATAAGCCTAATGTATTGAAGAATTTGCATTCTCGTTTGCATAACAGGTAGCAGATCAGGTAATAATTTTTTTGTGTTCTGAATCCATGAGCGCATATCTTTTCTCCTCACTACATCGGTTCATTTTCCCTCGTGGTCACTTTACGTCCCGTAGTGACATTTTGTGTCCCACATAGGTTAAAAAAATAATCCCTGCTACGTGTATTATTGTAACAGGAGATAGAAACTTATTCAACTCTTAACTGCATTCTTTATATAGTTTATTATGACACCTTTGTGAATGTTACCATATTCTACTTGTTTTCCGTCTATTTCTACAACCGGAATCATTAGGTGATATTTTTCTAAAAGGTCATTATCTTCATATATATCTATTTCCTCAATTTGAAAAGAATATTCACATTGTACTTCCTGTAAAACTTGCTTCGCCTTCACGCAAAGGCCACAATCATTTTTTGTATACAGTACAACTTTCATCTTCTTCACCTATCCGATCGTTTTTCGTAATGACGACGCTGGGATGTGCATTTGCTCCCTATACTTCGCCACTGTTCTTCGAGAAATAACGATTTCATGCTCTTCTTCTAACAATTTTGAAATCTTTTGGTCTGAAAGTGGCTTTTTCTTATTCTCCGCCTCAACAAGCGTTTGAATAAATTGTTTTACACGCTTTGTAGAAACTGCTTCATCTTCAGTAGTCGAAACGGCATTACTAAAGAACGATTTCATCTCAAATAAACCGTGTGGTGTTTGCACATATTTATTTCGCGTTGCACGACTAATTGTCGATTCATGGACGCTTAGCTCTTCTGCTACTTCTTTTAAAGCAAGTGGCTTTAAATACTCCGGACCTTTCCAGAAGAAATCACGTTGTTTTTCCATAATAATGGTCATCACTTGCAAAAGCGTTTGTTTTCTTTGTTTCAAACTACGCATAATCCACTGTACATGCTGATACTTTTCTGAAACGTAAGATGCTACTTCACTTTCACTATTATTAAGAAGCGCACTATATTCAGAATGAATTTCAATTCTCGGCATATTTCTCTCATTCATTTGTAAAACGAGACGATCACCGTCTTTTTTCACCGCCATATCAGGCACAATATAAAGTGGTTTATCAGAAGAAAACGCAAGACCTGGTTTTGGTTGTAATGACGTTATACAATTTACAGCACTCTGTAATTCCTCATTACTACACTTCAACACTTGAACGAGCTTTCGCCAATCTTTCTTTACGAAATAAGCGAAGTGATCTTCCACAACCTCTTCTGCTAATCCATTCCGCCTTTGTAAGCGCTTCAATTGCAAAGTTAGACATTCCTGAATATTACGCGCCCCTACCCCTGCTGGCTCGAGTGATTGGACAAGCTCTACAGAGCGGTCGACTACATGAAGCGGTGCGGAAAGAAGATTTGCTAACTCCTCGTTCGTTTCTTGTAAATACCCATTTCCATCCATGTTCATAATAATGAAAGAAGCTACTTTTCGCTCTTCTTCCTCTATTTTATAATACTGTATTTGATTTAATAAATGTTGCTGAATCGTTGTAGAATCCACACTGTAGATTTCCATCTGATTCTCGACTTGTTTGCTGGTACTTTTACTGTTGTTAGAGCTCTTTTTCTTCTCCCTCTCAAAACCACCTAACTCAATAAGGGGATTCTCTAACGATTGCTCATACAAAAACTCCGATAATTCTTGTACATTATACTGGAGCATTGTAATCGCTTGCCTTAACTCTTGTGTCATTGCCAAACGTAAGCTTTGTTCTTGTAAAAGACTTGCCTTCAAACTAATCTCCCCCTTGTTTCTATTGTACAATAAGTTTGGTAAAAGGAGAATGCTATCACAGACACCCATTCCAAAATATTATTAATTTATATGTATTAATGAGATTTACAACTTAAAACCGAAATTTGAATAATATTGAAAGAAAATAATAGCACAACAAATTATTACCACATACTAATAGTAAATCTTATAACTAGATATAACAAGAGGGTAATAAAAAAAGCCCTAACCTACAAAACGTAAGTTAGGACTTTTTGACGCGCCCAGAGGGATTCGAACCCCCGGCAGACGTGGTACCGGAAACCACCGCTCTATCCGACTGAGCTATGGGCGCATGATTATAGAAAACACTTCATTTTCTCTTCATAATAATAGCAATAAAAACCATTTAAATCAATAAAAACTCTTTGATTGCACGTTATATATACGCTATTTTTTGCATAAAAAAGCCCCCTAATTTCTATATTTAGGAGGCAATTCTTAACGGTCTTATTTATCTAGTTTCTCTTTAATCTCTTTTGGAATTTCATTCGGCTGTACTTCTTGATATGTTTCAATATATTCACCTTTTGTTTTAACCTTTACATACGCTCCCTCTCTAAGTCCACGAGGTGCATAAAACTTAACATCTCTCTCTTCACCTGAAGCATAATAACCCATTAGTTTATAATCCCCAGCTACCTCTCCAATTTTAGATAGTCGGCCAGATTCTTTCGCTTTTACATATACAAAGTCCTCTTTCACAAGCGGATTGTATCTATCTGTTATCTCATTATAAGAAACACTTGCCACACCAATAACTAATATAAAAATTCCAATTAAACCTAATAATAATTTCTTCATTTTTCTCTCCTTACAATATGCTTTTAACTTGTTTTACCTTCTTTATTCTAGGAGAAAAAAGTTTTTGTCACTATCGCTTTTCCTTACATGTTCATTACAAAATTGTAATGCTCAGATGCTTCATCCCTAAAATTCCCAATCATAAATTCACCCTAACTCACAAATTATAACCTTTGAATTGATATTCCAAAGGGGGCTTCATTCAATGACTGTAATTACGAAATTAAAGCAAACTGTTTCTGGATTAAAAAGTGCACAAGCTAGCTTAGAGGGATTCGCTCTTGATACGGATAACCAACAAGCTAAGCAACTTTTCCAAACAGCTGCGCAGCAAACACAAACAATTATCGATTCTTTAAACCCACGTGTTGAAGAAGTCCAACAAGAAGAACCACAATACTCACAGCAATAACGAATCAGTCTTGCTGTGAAATAGAAAAAGGATGATATGCAGTCATCCTTTTTCTATCACATTACATATTGCAATAGAAATGGAATGATAAGTATGCAAAAACTCGGACTCATAACCGTATTATTTGCCCTTCTATTTAGCTCTTTTACCGGATGTGATAATAGTCCTTTAGATAAAAAAGTGAAAGAAGAAGCAAAACGAACGGAGAAAGAGAAAGGTCCAAAGTTAACAAAAACGAGTATGGAATCCTTTAATCAATCTATATCACAAGGAGCCAAGAAAAGAGCTCTCGCTATGGATGAAATTATAAAAAGTACAGCAGTAAATTCAAATTTAGATCTCTACATAGCAGTTACACCTGAGCATCACGAAAGATTTGGATTAAAACCTCTCCGTAAGAAGCTTCAAAAGCAGCTAAGTGATGAGCACCCCACTTTCGATGTTCGTGTAAGTACAGATAAAAAAATCTTTATGTTACTTGAAAAGCTTGAAAGAAAAATTAAGGAAAAGAAAGTATCTAAAGATGAAATTAATAAACAATTAAAATTCATTGGTAAAAAAATGGAGTCTAACACTTAACGCTTTTTAAAAGAAAAGGAAGGTTTGCAATGTCTAGTAAAGATAAAAACTTAACCCCTGTGCAACAGGAATATAAAAAATTCGAGCAAGAACGCGAACCGAAGCGTCCTGTCTTAAAAAACTGTATAAAAGCCTTTTTCGTTGGTGGTTTCATTTGCCTAATTGGGCAACTCATTTCTACTTTTTATATTACGTATTTCGATTTCACTGAACGATCAGCAGGGAATCCAACAGTAGCAACTCTTATTTTCATCTCGATGTTACTAACTGGGTTCGGCGTATATGATCGTCTCGGTCAATTTGCAGGTGCTGGGACAGCTGTACCTGTCACTGGATTTGGTAACTCTGTTGTCGCCGCATGTATCGAACACCGGACGGAAGGGTTTGTCCTTGGCGTTGGCGGTAACATGTTCAAATTAGCCGGATCCGTTATTTTATTTGGTGTATTTTCAGCTTTCGTCATCGCACTTATTAAAACGATTCTCGTTCAATGGGGAGGGCTATAAATGTTACAAGGACACCGAACGTGGGTATTTGAAAACAAACCAGTTATCATTTCAACTGGAGTCGTTGGCGGACCGTTTGAAGCAAAAGGGAAAATCCCAGAAGACTTCGATATCCTTCATGAAGATTTATGGCTCGGACAAGATTCCTATGAAAAAGCACATAAAATTTTGTTCGAAGAAGCTTGTAGCCGCGCCACTGAAAAAGCAGAACTTCGTAAAGATGATATTCAATTTGTACTCGCAGGAGATTTAATTAATCAAATTACCCCTACAAGCTTTGCTTGCCGTACACTGGGCACTCCTTATCTCGGACTATTCGGTGCTTGTTCTACTTCTATGGAAGGTTTAGCACTTGGAGCGAGTATCGTAAATGCAAAAGGCGCAAAATATTTATTAACCGGGGCATCAAGTCATAACACTGCTGTAGAAAAACAGTTCCGCTACCCTACCGAATATGGTGGACAAAAGCCACCTACCGCGCAGTGGACAGTAACTGGAGCAGGGGCCGCTATTTTAAGTGATACTGGACACGGCCCTAGGGTAACATCCGCAACAATCGGAAAAGTGGTTGATATGGGATTAACAGATCCGTTTAATATGGGAGGCGCAATGGCTCCAGCCGCCGTCGATACAATTGAGGCCCACTTACGCGAACGCCAAATTGATGCCTCTTACTACGATTTAATCGTAACCGGTGACCTCGGGCATGTAGGACGTGAAATTGCTTATGACTTACTACATAAACACGGAACGAAAGTAACGAGCGAACAGTTTCAAGATTGCGGGCTACTCATTTATAGAGAAGGGCAACCTGTCATAGCTGGTGCTAGTGGACCAGGATGTTCCGCAACAGTCGTGTACGGTCATTTATTAAACCGAATGAAAAGAGGAGAGTTCAAAAAAATACTTGTCGTTGCGACAGGCGCTTTACTATCTCCACTTACATTCCAACAAGAAGAAACGATTCCGTGCATCGCTCACGCCGTTTCAATTGAATTCGGAGGTGCAACGCAATGATTTTTTTCTGGGCTTTCGTCATTGGCGGACTCATATGTGTAATCGGCCAACTTATGTTTGATGTCGGCAAGCTAACACCCGCTCATACAATGGCAACACTCGTTGTTGCTGGAGCTATATTAGATGGATTCAATTTGTATGAACCATTAATTGACTTCGCTGGAGCTGGGGCAACCGTACCTATTACAAGCTTTGGTAATGCCCTCGTTCACGGCGCAATGGAAGAAGCTGCAAAACATGGCATCGTTGGCGTTATTACCGGCATGTTTAAAGTAACAAGCGCCGGTGTATCCGCAGCTATTATTTTCGGCTTCATCGGAGCATTGCTATTCAAACCGAAAGGATAAGGTGTTCGTATGACAGTTATCGCTAGCGTCAAAACCTGCCTTGCTAGTGTAAGGGGCGCTCAAGCAAGTTTAAGCTCCCTTTCACTACATTCACAGGACGCAGAATCAAAACGTGTATTTCATGAATGTATGTTAGAAATGGACAGCATCATCGCTGATTTACAAAATAGAGTTTCAGTATTAGAACGTGAAGAACCTCAATATAAAGGGTTTTAAGTAGACTGGAGGAAATGACTATGTCTCACCTGCCGGAATGGACACTTGTCATTCTTCGCTCTGTATTCATATTAATTATTTTATTCGCTATTACGAAATGGTTAGGGAAAAGACAAATCTCTCAGCTCTCCTTTTTTGAATACATTGCCGGAATGACAATCGGTGACATCGCTGCCCAAGTATCTACAGGGCTCGATTCAAAATTTTTTCACGGCGTCTTTGCGATACTCATTTTCGCTGTGGTACCTTTTTTAACAGGAATCCTTTCTTTAAAGAACAAAACAGCTCGGGACTTCTTTGAAGGGAAATCTACCGTATTAATAAAAGATGGAAAGATACTCGAAGATAACTTAAAGAAAGAAAAATATACAAGTGACGAATTACTGGAACTTCTCCGTGGAAAAGATGCTTTCAGCGTAGCTGATGTTGAATTTGCTGTATTAGAACCGAGCGGAGAATTAAATGTATTATTAAAGAAAGATCGCCAACCACTCACAGCAAAAGACATCGGTTTAAAAGTGCCGAACGAAAAAGAACCACAAACTGTTATTATGGATGGCAATGTCTTAGATGAACCGCTATCCGCAAGTGGACATAACCGCGCTTGGCTACATGCTGAACTAGAAAAGCTCGGTGTTGTTATCGAAAATGTCTTTCTCGGTCAAGTTGATTCATACGGACAACTGACTATCGACATTTATAATGACAAACTACAAATGCCTTCTCCTCAAAACAAACCTTTATTATTAGCATCATTAAAAAAATGTCATGCCGATCTCGAACTATTTTCCCTAGAAACAAAGTCGAAATCAGCAAGCGAAATGTATAGTAAAAACGCGAAACAAATCGAAAAGATTTTAAATAAAGTAACCTATCTTTTAAAAGAATAAATATCGAAAGAACGCTTCAGTCAAAAGGCGTTCTTTTCTTTTTTTCTACAGTTTTTATAACGTTTAAATTTATGTAATTCGGTTATGATGTTGAAGATACATAAGCAGGGAATTTCAAAAACATAGCGAATATTTCATGGTACAACTACATATTTTTTTGATTTAAAGTGGTTTCGTTTGACCTTTATTGACCATAATTGTATTATAAGACTAAGAAAGCTTTATAAGGAGGAAATAACAGATGAATTTAATTCCTACAGTAATTGAACAAACAAATCGTGGAGAACGCGCTTACGATATTTACTCTCGACTATTAAAAGACCGCATCATTATGCTTGGTAGCGCAATTGATGACAACGTAGCTAACTCAATCGTTTCCCAGCTTTTATTCTTGGAATCTCAAGATCCAGAAAAAGATATTCACATCTACATCAACAGCCCTGGTGGTTCTATCACAGCAGGTATGGCAATTTACGATACAATGCAGTTTATTAAACCGCAAGTATCAACAATCTGTATCGGTATGGCTGCATCTATGGGTGCATTCTTACTTGCAGCAGGTGAAAAAGGAAAACGTTATGCACTTCCAAACAGTGAAGTAATGATTCACCAACCACTTGGTGGAGCACAAGGTCAAGCGACTGAAATCGAAATCGCTGCTAAACGTATCCTATTCTTACGTGAAAAACTAAACCAAATTCTTGCTGACCGCACAGGTCAACCACTTGAAGTACTACAACGCGACACAGACCGCGACAACTTCATGACAGCAGAAAAAGCTTTAGAATACGGTTTAATCGATAAGATCTTTACAAATCGTTAATAACTAAAAGCGGAAGCGGCTCGTTCAGAATCGCAGGGTGTTGGAGCTTTTACATCCGAGGCGCTTTTTGCCTCGAATGTAAAAGCGAAACAACCGGAGATTCTAGCCGCTGGAGCTGGATAAATTTAAAGCGGAAGCGCCCTATAACAGGGCGCTTTTTTTATATGCTGTTCTTCGCCCGTATACCCCACCTAGTATCAGCCGAAATATATCGGCGATTTTTCAAATATATCGACCGTAACTCCAATTATATCGGCGATTATTTTAATATATCGACGTTTCGACACAACTTATCGACTTAACGACAATTCTCGACAAGTACGCACACCCCACATACCCCCACCAACAAGCCCCAAACAACAAAAAAGCTATCGCACATGCGCGATAGCTTCTTATTGTACATATGCAGCTAACGCCTCTAAAGCCTCTTCTGCATCTGAACCTTCTGTTGTAATTGTTATCATGCTACCAGTTCCAATTGCTAAGCTCATAATCCCCATTATGCTCTTTGCATTTACTGTCTTCCCATCTTTCTCGATGAAGATATCTGCATGAAAGCGATTGGCCTCTTGTACAAACAACGCAGCCGGACGTGCTTGTAAACCGTTTTTTAATGAAACCTGAACTCTTTTTTGAACCACAGCTCCATTTCCCCTTTAACCTCTTATTTTTTTGCTACCGTTTCCCCCGCGCGTAATTTCTCTGCAATATCATCGATTTTACGCAAACGATGATTAATACCCGATTTACTAATTTTCCCCCCGGATACCATCTCACCTAACTCTTTCAATGTTACATCTTGATAATCTCTTCTTAATTGTGCAATTTCTCGTAGTTTATCCGGCAATATATCAAGACCAACCGTCTCATCAATATAGCGGATATTTTCAATCTGCCTTAGCGCTGCACCAATTGTTTTATTTAAATTAGCTGTTTCGCAGTTCACTAAACGATTTACAGAATTACGCATATCACGTACGATTCGAATATCTTCAAATCTTAAAAGTGCATTATGAGCACCTATAATATTTAAAAACTCTGTAATCTTTTCTGCTTCTTTCAAATACGTAATGTACCCTTTTCTTCTTTCCAACGTCTTACTATTTAAATCAAATCCGTTCATCAGTTCACATATAGCATCATTATGTTCCTTATATAACGAAAAGATCTCTAAATGATAAGATGATGTTTCTGGGTTATTTACTGAACCACCTGCTAAAAATGCACCGCGTAAATACGATCGTTTACAACATTTCTTCTCAATTAATTCTTGTGATATATTTCGAATAAATGAAAAGTCATCTCGAACGATATGAAGATCAGCTAATATTTCGCGCGACTTCTCAACAAGCCTTACGATATATACATTGTTTTTCTTCAATCGCATTTTTTTACGAACAAGTAATTCTACCGTCACGTCATATCCTTTTTTCAAAAGCGTATAAATCCTTCTTGCAATTGCCGCATTTTCCGTTTGAATATCGATTGATAGACGACGATTTGAAAAAGAAAGCGATCCGTTCATTCGAAGTAAAGCTGATAATTCTGCTTTCTCACAGCATTCCTTCATCTCCAGATTCGTCAACTCTTTCTTTGTTTCTGATGCAAATGACACAGCCAACACCTCCTTATACGATTATTGTGGAACAAAAATCTTGTCCTATATGAAATGAGGAGCGTTACCTCAAACGAGGCAACGCACATCTACAACAGTGAATATAAAATAGAAGCTAGTTTTAATGTATCGTGTCTTACAACACGGTCATCATACTTCGCTAATTGATCTTGAATCACATTAATATTATTTTCAGTAAAACGCTCTTCATCTACTACAACTGGCGCCGACATTTCTTCCTCATATAACTGACGTAATTCACAAGGAATATCACGGTTATTTACAATTGCAGTATCGATAAATGGTTCACCTAAATGATCATGTAACGCCTGCACATGGTCAAACGCAGTATATCCCATCGTTTCACCAGCTTGCGTCATAACATTACACACATATACCTTCTTCGCTTTTGCAGCAAGAACAGCGTCCCCAATTTTGTTAACAACTAAATTCGGTAATATACTCGTATACAAACTTCCTGGACCGAAAACAAGTAAATCAGCTCGTTTAATTTCAGTCAACGTTTCATGTAACGGCTCTACATCTTCTGGAGTTAAAAAGACACGGTTAATTTTCTTTCCGAAATAAGGAATCTTTGATTCACCTGTTACAATTTCTCCATCTTCTAGTTCCGCATGTAGTACTGCACTTTGATTCGCTGCTGGTAATACACGTCCTCTAACATTTAAAACTTTACTCGTTTCTGTAATAGCATGGAAGAAGTCTCCTGTAATCGAGGTCATACCTGCCAATAATAAATTTCCTAACGCATGACCTTTCAGCCCATCTCCCGTTGTGAAACGATGCTGAAATAAAGCTTCCACCAGTGGCTCTACATCTGATAACGCAACAAGTACGTTACGAATGTCACCTGGGGGTGGAATTTCTAGCTCATCACGTAATCTACCTGAACTGCCACCATCATCAGCGATTGTAACAACTGCTGTAATATCAACCGGATATTGTTTTAATCCTCGTAATAAAACAGAAAGTCCCGTTCCGCCTCCCATGATAACAATTTTAGGTTTTCTCTCTTTTTTCATCCCTTAATGACCCTTTCTCTTCTCCACATCACGATGAGATACATGAACGCTATACTCTGGTTTCAAATGTTTCCCAAGGTATTCTGTAAGCGTAACAGAACGATGCTGTCCACCTGTACATCCAATTGCAATTACAAGTTGACTCTTGCCTTCTCTTTTATAATGAGGCAACATGAAAGTGATAAGATCAGTCAATTTCTCTAAAAACTTATGCGTCTCATTAAATTTCAGCACATACGATGAAACTTCTTCATCTAGTCCTGTTAATGGCTTCATATGTGGAATGTAATATGGATTTGGTAAAAAACGAACATCAAATACTAAATCTGCATCAATTGGAATACCGTACTTAAATCCAAATGACATAACATTTACACGAAATGCTTGCTCAGTTTCAGTTGAAAATAGGTGAACAATTTTTTCACGTAATTCTTTCGGTTTTAAATCAGATGTATCAAGCACAATATTAGCGCGTGCCTTCATATCTGTTAATAAATTACGCTCTGCTTCGATTCCCTTTAACGGCAGACCAGTTGGTGCAAGTGGATGCGAGCGTCTCGTTTCTTTATAACGAGTTACAAGCGTGCTATCTTTCGCATCTAAGAATAAAATATGAGGAATAATCCATGTACGTTCTGATAAATCATCAAGCGCTTCCCATAAATGTTCGAAAAACTCTCGGCCACGTAAATCAATACCAAGTGCTACTTTATTCATTTTTCCTTTTGAATCCGCCATAAGCTCAATAAACTTCGGCAATAACATCGGTGGTAAATTATCCACACAGAAATATCCTAAATCTTCAAAACTTTGTAAAGCTACTGTCTTTCCAGCTCCAGACATTCCTGTAATAATTACCATTTTTATATCATTATTCTCTGTCATCGTATCCTCTCCTTGACGGTTTAACTCGGATCTAATCGATATGAAAGCAACTCAAAATCTGGGGTATATACAAATGTACCGTAGATTATGCCATTTCCTTTAATTAAATAATCAATAATGTGATAATCTCCTGGTGCCATTGCTAAATCATCAATTTTATCAAATGTATGCCAACCAATGATGCCTTCTTCGCTCTCTAGTTTGTTTTCTCCTGCAAAATCTGTCGCTAAAAAGGAGAACATCATCCATTCAGAAACAACTTTATCACCTTCTTGGATGACAAAGGTGAAGACCCCCTTTAACGCTGGGTTCTTTAAATAAATACCTGTTTCTTCACGATACTCGCGAACAACGGAATCTCTTACGGTCTCACCACGCTCCATTTTCCCGCCTGGTGCAACCCACCAATTCCGGCGAGGTTTTTGGAGTAAGAGTACTTCATTATCTCTAATTAACACACAGTTTGTCACTCTTTGCATGTTTCTTCACCTCAGCTACTTGCAGCAAATTCCTCACTGCATACTCATTTCATTATACTATCAAAAACAGTTTGCTACAACGAAGGAGCCAGTCTCCTTTCGCTAAGCATACGCTACTCAACAATTTTAAGAAAGCTTTCTATAACAAGCAATGTAAATGCCTGGACTCTCCATGAATAGCATGAAAAATCCCCTTAACGATTTTTATCGCCAAGGGGATTAAAACCTTTATTTCTTACCGAAATAAGTAACAATCGCAAATCCTAAAATAAAGGTAATAATTGAACTTATAATTGAAAATCCTCCAGTTGGAATACCAGGGAACACAATTACAATTGAACCGATAACTAGTCCAATGATTGCCGCAAATGTCATACTTTTATATCGATCTAATAAGAAACTAATTCCTTTACTACTTACAACGAACCCTACCATAACACCAGCACCAATAACTGCGATTAAAGGTACGTTGAGTGTAGTTAAAGCATTAATTGCTGTCGGATACACACCAATAATTAACAAAATAAATGATCCGCTAATTCCAGGAAGCAACATAGCCATACTAGCCATCCATCCTGCGAAAAATAAACCAATTGCATTTAAAATTGTTAACGTCGTAATTGGGTCTGCTGTCTTATCTGGTTTAAAGAAAGCTGTAATCGCAACAAGAATTGCTGCAACTATTAATAAAACAATGTGCTTACCTTTAAACGATGACTTTGCATCAGCTTCTCTCATTAACATCGGTAATATACTAATAATTAAACCGAGGAAGAAAAATTGAGTCGGTTCATAATGATTTGCAAGTAAATATTTAATAACATGACTTAACGTTAAAAACGCTGCTGCCACACCAGCTGCAAGTGGAATTAAAAATCCTAAATGTTTTTTCCATTCACGACTAAAGAATCCGCTAATTGCCGCAAGCAATTGTTCATAAATCCCTAACACAACAGCGATTGTACCGCCGCTCACACCAGGAATTAAATCACTAACGCCCATACAAAATCCACGATATATATTACGCCATTCCATACTGAATAAATTCCTCATTTCTTATAGTGATTTTTTCCGTAAAGTCCAGTATATCAATAAGAAAGCTTATAATCCCAATATTTTTTGACAAAACTTTGACATTTTCACACAAAAAAAGAAGAAAGCTCCTATCGGTAGCTTTCTTCTCAAAAGGTATATTATCCCTTATTTTTCTGATACAGTTTTTAGTTCTTCTAATAATTCTTCTACGTAATGTTGTGCACTTTGTGCTGCAATACTACCATCACCTGTTGCAGTTACAATTTGACGTAGCATTTTTTCACGAACATCACCTGCTGCGAAAATACCAGGAACTTTCGTTTCCATACGCTCGTTTGTTTCAAGGTAACCATTTTCATTTGTAATACCTAGTTCAACAAATGGTTTTGATAGTGGTAACATACCGATGTATACGAATACGCCGTCAGTTTTGACTTCTTTCTCTTCTCCACTGTTTACATCTACAAGTGTTACACTTCCTACTTTACCATTTGCTTCGTTAATTTCTTTTATCGTGTGGTTCCAAATGAAGTCTACTTTTTCGTTTTGGAAAGCACGATCTTGTAAAATTTTCTGTGCACGAAGCGTGTCACGACGGTGAACGATCGTTACTTTTGATGCGAAGCGTGTTAAGAACACACCCTCTTCAACAGCAGAATCTCCGCCGCCAATAACTACAAGTTCTTTACCTTTAAAGAATGCGCCATCACATACCGCACAATATGATACACCGCGGCCGCCAAGTTCTGTTTCACCTGGTACACCAATTTTTTTATACTCTGCACCACTTGCAACGATAATTGCACGTGCTTTATATTCTTTTTTACCAGCAACAATTGTTTTGTATTCTTTACCATCGATGACTTCTTTCACATCACCGTATGCATATTCAGCACCAAATTTCTTCGCATGCTCGAACATTTTATTTGATAAGTCTGGTCCTAAAATAGACTCATAACCCGGGTAGTTTTCTACATCTTCTGTATTTGCCATTTGCCCGCCTGGAATACCACGCTCAAGCATTAATGTGCTTAAATTCGCACGAGATGTATATACTGCAGCTGTCATACCAGCTGGTCCTGCACCAATAATAATGACATCATAAATTTTTTCTTCCGACACACTATTCACTCCTATCCATTCCTACACAATTAAGTTACCCTCATTATACTGTTCGCATCATTTTTTTCCCAATGATTTGCTTATCTATGTGTGCGTACGCTTAACAGCTTGCACATACTTTCGAACAGTCGCTACAGATACATTATACACATCTCCGAGCTCCGACTGTGTCATCTTATTTCCTTGTTCACTGCGTACGATATATTCAACCGCAGCTGACCAGCCGTATACATTTGTAAAAACTGCCCCAGATGTATATAAACGTATGAACGTACAAAACCAAAATTGTAAACACTCTTCGATTAATTCATCATCTTTTTTCGTATAATTGTATAAAGCATCCGCGATTCGCGCGCACTGTTCAAATTGCTGTAAATCAGCTGGAATACTCTTATGGCTATTCAGTAAAAAGAAATACTTTGCAAGTTGCGATACGATCGGAACACCATTCTTCGCCTGCGTTACATCAAAGAAGAATCCAACCTTCTCTGGCGTTGATAATTCATTCATTAAGTATAAAGCTAGCATTTGTTCCTCTAGCGTCGCACTTTGCTGAAATGATTTTCGTAATTCTTCAAATAACACGTTTTGTCCTTCATCCGCTAAATTCAATGCATTCCACGGTTCTTTTCCCTTTTTATCAGGGTGCAATTCTACAACATGTTGCCACATTTTTTCAGCTACTTGCTGATCTTTTACCATATACGCAGAATATGCAAACCAATAATAAAAACTAACGTCTCCCTCGTATCCTTGACGCTTTAATAATTTGAACCATTTATATGCAGGCTCGAAATGACCAATTGTTGCAAGTGTCGTCCCAAGTTTCAAACGATGTTCAAACGAAATCGGATATACCGAAACTAACTGAGCAGCTAACGCCTCTACTTGTTTATGCTCTCCAATTGAATATAGAAAAATAAGCGTATTACAAAGCGCATGTATATTACCTGGATTTTTCTCTAAAATCATTTCCGTTAACTTCAGTGCCTTATCTACATTACCAGATTGAAAATGCGCAATGGCTAAATTATTATGCCCCGACCAAAATTCCGGATAATCTTTCGTAACAATTTCTAATGTAGCAATTGCTTCTTCCAATTGTCCGTTACGAATATAACGATTGGCTTCTTCCTGCATAACAATTAAATCATCTTCATCCTCAATCTCTTCCGCACCCATCGCTTCTTCTTCCATAATTTCAAGTAATTCTAATGTATCTTCAACAAATTCCTTCTCTTCTGCAACTTCTAAATAGCGATCCGCATACTTCTTCGCCTGCTGAAATAGCCCCATATATGCATAATTATTTGCAATAAAATAATAACACTGTTCAAGTTCTGGATTAGACCTAACAAGCTTAAAGAAGGTTTGATTCGACTCTTGATATTCACCAGCCTCAGATAATACTGTTGCTAATTGACATAAAATAAACGGCTCCTTCTCACTTTGTGCCGCTCTTCGAAAATATTTAATTGCATCTTGCAATTTTTGTCCTTTGTAAGCCCTCATCCCTTTTTTATAAAAGAAGTCCGCTAATTGATTAAAAGAGATAACTTGTCCGTTCTCCTTATATATTCTTTGATTTTTCCCCATATATCCTCCAGTTTTTTGTTTTCTTCGTTCACACATTCTTCTATCTATAAGTATAAACGATTCCGTAAAAAACAAAACAGTATATTATACTCAATTATTTCCTTTTTATTCATTAAAAAAGAAGAGAAATGTTACATTTTTAGTATCAACCTTCTCTAGCATCCATTTCTTCTTTCGTATAAATAACACGCATTGGATTTCCACCTACGAAAGCACCACTTGGAACATCCCTATGAACAAGTGTGCCAGCTGAAACAATCGCGCCATCTCCAATTTTCACACCTGGTAATATCGTTGTATTCGCTCCAATCATCACTTCATTTCCTATAATGATCTCTCCAAGTCGATATTCACGAATTAAATATTCATGTGCTAAAAGCGTTGTATTATAGCCTATAATCGAATTTTCTCCCACAGTTATCTTTTCCGGGAACATAATGTCCGGCATTACCATAAGCGCAAACGATGTTTTCTTTCCTACTTTCATCCGCAAAAATGTGCGGTACAACCAATTCTTGACCGATAAAAAAGGTGTATAACGTGCAATTTGGATAACCATAAAGTTTTTCATTACCTTCCAAAAAGACACTGTTTTATACACATTCCATAATGAATTCTCTCCTGAAACAGGATAGCGCGTTGTCCGTCGCACTTCACTCGCTCCTCTACTTATCTTTACGAACGATTCATGTCGGACAAAATCGGCAATAAATCACTCATTTTATCTAGCATAAAGTCTGGCTTATAAGCCTCTAAATACGCTCTACCTTTCAATGTCCATGAAACTGCAGCTGTTTTCGTACCGGCATTTTGTCCGCCAACAATATCATGATGGTTATCCCCAACCATCAATGCTTCTTCCGGTTTCGCATCTAATAACTGAAGCGCTTTTTGAAGTGGCTCTGGATGTGGTTTCACATGCTCGACATCATCAATCGTCACAACAACATCAAAGAACTCATCAAGCTTTGAGAACTTTAATCCCATTTCAACGGTTTGTCTCGCTTTCGTTGTAACAATACCAACCTTATAGCCTTGTTTCTTTAACTCTTGAACTGTTTCATATACAGTTTCATATTCTTCTACTAATTCATCATGATGATCATGGTTAAATTGACGATAACTCGTAATTAACTCTTCAACCTTACTTTCATCAATCTTGCTGAAAGTATCATGTAAAGATGGACCGATAAATGGCAATACATCTTCACGCTTATATTGATTTGGATAATATGTATGTAAAGTATGTAAAAAAGAAGAAATAATAAGTTCGTTTGTATTAATTAACGTTCCATCTAAATCAAATAACACTGTATTTATTCTCATTGCCTTATTCCTTTCTCTTTCCTGAATATGAAAGAAGCAGCATCTTATAATAAGATGCTACTTTTCTCTAATTTTCTAAATATCTTTTATCAGCTTGCCCCATTTTTCGTCTCACAATAATGAAAATAATAGAAATAACAACAAGTCCAATTGACATTACTTGTGCAATACGAAGTGGTCCTAGCATTAAACTATCTGTACGTAACCCTTCTACGAAGAAGCGCCCTACTGAATACCAAATTAAATATGTGAAGAATAATTCTCCGCGGCGTAAATTCACTTTTCGTAATGCAAGTAATAGAATTACCCCCGCAAAATTCCATAATGATTCGTATAAAAACGTTGGGTGGTAGTAAACACCATCAATATACATTTGATTAATAATGAAATCCGGTAAATGAAGGCCTTCTAAAAACTGCCTCGTTACTTCATCACCATGTGCCTCTTGGTTCATAAAGTTTCCCCATCGGCCAATTGCTTGTCCTAGTAAAATACTTGGTGCAGCAATATCAGCCAACTTCCAGAATGAAACCCCGCGGCGTTTCGCAAAAAGAATCCCTGTAATAACAGCCCCGATTAAGCCACCATGAATCGCCAAACCACCTTGACGAATATTAATAATTTGACTCGGGTTTTGCGCGTAATATTCCCATTCAAAAATAACATAGTACATTCTCGCAAATAGAATAGCGATCGGTACTGCAATTAATACAAGGTCAACAAATGTATCTTTTGGAATACCTAGCCTTTCTCCTTCGCGAGTTGCTAGCCAAAGACCTAATAGCACACCTGTACCGATAATAATCCCGTACCAATAAACAGGAAACGGTCCAAGTTGGATAGCTACGCGGTCAAGCTGTGGTACAGAACCTAACAGCATATGTATGACCTCCCTCTCCAATGTTTACTCCTGATTTCCTAACTCAATCGCACTCATTAATCGTTCTGAGAACTGCTGTGCTGCATTGACTCCCATACGTTTTAAACGGAAGTTCATCGCTGCCACTTCAATAATAACAGCTAAGTTTCGACCAGGACGAACTGGAAGTGTAATCTTCGTAAGTTCTGTATCAATAATCTTCATCTTCTCTTCATCAAGACCTAAGCGATCATAATTTTTCTTTTGATCCCAAATTTCAAGATTAATAACAAGTGTAATACGCTTATAATTTCGCACTGCCCCTGCACCGAATAACGTCATAACGTTAATAATGCCTAGACCACGAATTTCTAATAAATGCTCAATTAAATCTGGCGAGCTTCCAACTAACATGTCTTCATCTTCTTGGCGAATTTCTACACTATCATCCGCAACAAGGCGATGACCACGTTTTACAAGCTCAAGAGCTGTCTCACTTTTACCGACACCACTTTGTCCTGTAATTAAAACACCAACGCCGTAAATATCAACTAACACACCGTGTACAGCTGTTGTTGGTGCTAACTTACCTTCTAAATAATTTGTTAAACGACTTGATAATCTCGTTGTCGTTTGAGAAGAGCGTAATAAAGGCATGCCTGATTCACGCGATGCTTGCAGCAACTCATCTGGTACATCTTGATTACGAGTTACAATAATACATGGCGTCTCCTCAGTACAAAGCGCTTTCATTCTCTCTTGTTTTTGCTCTGACGTTAACGTGTCAAAGAACGTAAGCTCCGTCTTTCCAAGAAGCTGCACGCGATCAGCTGGATAATATGTAAAAAATCCTGCCATTTCAATACCAGGTCGTGATAAATCACTTGTATCAATCGGACGATGAATTCCTTCTTCACCACTTATTAACTCCAATTGAAATTGTTCAATTAAATCTTTTGTCCTTACTTTCGGCATATGTATAAACCTCCACTCCGCTGCGGGTTCAGTCTCATTTGATGTAAAATTCCATTCTACCGGATATTGTACCATTTTTTTCTGGAAACAAGAAATACGGTTTCTAATAAATAGAAAAAAACATTTCATACATATCATGAAATGTTTTTCTTTTTGTCATTTTCTCTTTTTTTCATATAAAGGCTCCACAATTGCCTTTTCAATAATCATATTAAAAATTGATATACAAATTGCCGCAACAATCGCTACACCGAAACCTGATATATTAAATGCATCCCCTAATAATGAATCTGCTATCTTTAACGTAATTGCATTAATAACAATTAAGAAGAACCCGAAAGTTACAACAGTAATTGGTAGCGTAATTAAAATTAAAAACGGTTTTACAAACACATTTAAAACAGCCAAAATAATACTCGCAATAATTGCAGTTTGTATATTTGCTACGTAAAACGCGTCTGGTGCAATCCCTTTTAAAAGTCCCGATACAGCGATTAACACAACACTATTTACAAGAAGTGATACAATCCATCTCATTTTCTTACACATCCTTTTAAACATATATCTTTCATCATACGCTAATAGATAATAAACGCAAGTATCAGCAAACACTTATATCAACTTATTCTACTCTTCATGCTTGTATACCTACTAACACTTCTTTGCGAAATAAGGCCCACACCATCTATGCTCATGCGTTTTCACAAAAGTCCAAGTGAAATCTTTATCTACAATGTAAATATCGCCTTTATACATATCATCTGTTTCACGTAATATATCATCCATAATTAATAAACTTGCATCTTTTATTAGTAGTACATCATCACAGTGTTGATAGAAGATGTAGCACTCCTTTTTCACTTCATTATGAAACGCGTTTTCCGCTTCTTTCCCCTCTAAACACTTCTTTTTCTCATAACTAAATATGTGCCAAAGATATCCACATGCATACTTATCTCCATAAAGGAAAATGCCCTCTTTTTCTTCATCACTTAAATGGTTTGCAAAATGATCCTCCCAGCGTTTTCGAAAATATACACCCCACTTTTGAAACTCTCTTACCTTCATATTTCTCTTTCGCAACACATCTAAAAACCCCATCTTCTCCCCCTATGAACGAAAAACCGAGTGTCATTCCCACTCGGTTTTTCGTAATACCCTTATTGAGATAGCTCTACTTCTTTTATTCTCTCTTTCATTCTTGCTTTATCACGATTTAAAATCTCTTTTAAATACTTACCTGTATACGAGCGCTCTTCTTTCACTACTTGCTCTGGCGTTCCGGAAGCAACGATTTGTCCACCTTTGTCTCCGCCCTCTGGTCCAAGGTCAACGATATAATCCGCTGTTTTAATTACATCTAAATTATGTTCAATTACAAGTACCGTCTCACCGCTCTCAACAAGACGTTGCAACACTTCTAGCAGACGTGCGATATCATGCGCATGTAAACCAGTCGTTGGCTCATCTAAAATGTATAATGTACGACCTGTAGAACGACGGTGTAATTCAGAAGCTAATTTCACACGCTGTGCTTCACCACCAGATAACGTCGTAGCTGGTTGTCCTAATTTCATATAACCAAGCCCTACATCTACAAGCGTTTGAAGTTTACGCTTAATTTTTGGGATATTAGCGAAGAACTCTACCCCGTCTTCAATCGTCATCCCTAACACTTCAGAAATGTTTTTATCTTTATATTTCACTTCTAACGTTTCACGGTTGTAACGTTTACCGTGACAAACTTCACACGGAACGTATACGTCTGGTAAGAAGTGCATTTCGATTTTAATAATTCCATCACCACGGCACGCTTCACAACGTCCACCTTTTACGTTAAAGCTGAAACGTCCTTTTTGATATCCGCGCACTTTCGCTTCATTCGTTTGAGCAAACACATCACGAATATCATCGAACACACCTGTATAAGTCGCAGGGTTAGAACGTGGTGTACGACCGATTGGCGATTGATCTATATCGATTACTTTATCTAAATGCTCAAGACCTTTAATCTCTTTATGCGTACCTGGCTTCGCTTTCGCTTTATATAACTTTTGCGCTAACGATTTATATAGTACTTCATTAATCATCGTACTTTTACCAGAACCAGATACACCCGTTACCGCTACAAACGTACCAAGCGGGAATGACATTTTCGCGTTCTTTAAGTTATTCTCCTTTGCACCGACAATTTCCACTTTTCGTCCGTCACCTTTACGTCTTTCAAGTGGAACTGGAATAAACTCTTTACCGCTTAAATACTTCCCTGTTAGCGAATTCTCATCTTGCATCACTTCAGCTGGTGTACCTGCTGATACGACTTGTCCACCGTGAATACCTGCGCCAGGCCCGATATCAAGTAAATAATCAGCTGCCATCATCGTATCTTCATCATGCTCAACAACAATTAACGTATTACCTAAATCACGCATTTCTTGCAATGTACGAATCAGACGATCGTTATCGCGCTGATGCAAACCGATAGAAGGCTCATCAAGAATGTAAAGTACGCCAGTAAGACGAGAACCAATTTGCGTTGCTAAACGAATACGTTGCGCCTCACCACCTGATAAAGTTCCTGCGGCACGACTTAACGTTAAATAATCTAAACCAACGTTCACTAAGAACCCAACGCGCTCCTGAATTTCTCTTAAAATTAAATGAGCAATTTTTTGTTGTTTCTCTGTTAGCTCCACACTTGAGAAGAATTCCTGTACTTCTTGAACAGAATATTTCGTTACATCAGCAATCGTTTTTCCACCAACGAAAACAGCTAAACTCTCAGGTTTTAAACGTCCACCTTTACACTTCGGACAAGCTTGTTCTGCCATATACTTTTCCATTTGCTCACGAATGTAATCAGAACTCGTTTCGCGATAACGACGTTCAATATTTGGAATAACACCTTCAAATAAAATCTCATTTTCCTTTACTTGACCAAATTCATTTACATAGCGGAAATAAACTTTCTCTTCACCGCTTCCGTACAACACTTTATCAAATAAATCTTTCGGTATATCTTTCACAGGCACATCCATATCAATGCCGTAGTGATTACATACAGATTGTAAAAGCTGTGGGTAATATTGTGAACTTGTCGGTTCCCAAGGCGCAATCGCATGTTCATTTAATGATAAATCCCAGTTCGGAATAACAAGTTCTAAATCTACCTCTAGCTTTGAGCCAAGTCCATCACAAGAAGGACATGCACCGAACGGACTATTGAATGAGAACATACGCGGCTCTAATTCTCCGATTGAAAAACCACAATGCGGACAAGCATGATGCTCACTAAATAGAAGTTCCTCTTCTCCCATAACATCGATTAACACTCGTCCCCCGCCAAGCTTTAATGCACTTTCAAGTGAATCCGCAAGACGGCTTGCGATTCCTTCTTTTACAACAATACGGTCTATTACAACTTCAATGGAATGCTTCTTATTTTTATCTAACGCAATATCTTCAGACACATCAAGCATTTCACCATCAACACGTACACGAACATATCCTTGCTTCTTAATATCTTCAAGCACTTTCACATGTGCACCTTTACGGCCAGAAACGATAGGAGCTAACACTTGTAATTTCGTACGTTCAGGATATTCAAGGACGCGGTCTACCATCTGCTCTACTGTTTGTGATGTAATTTCAATGCCATGATTTGGACAAATTGGCGTACCAATTCGCGCAAATAATAAACGTAAATAATCATAGATCTCCGTTACCGTTCCAACAGTTGAACGCGGATTACGACTCGTCGTTTTTTGATCGATTGAAATTGCTGGTGACAATCCTTCAATCGTATCTACATCCGGTTTATCCATTTGTCCTAAAAACTGGCGTGCATACGCAGATAACGATTCTACGTATCTGCGCTGCCCTTCTGCATAAATTGTATCAAATGCTAATGATGATTTCCCCGAACCAGACAATCCTGTTACAACGACAAGCTGATTTCTCGGAATGGTTACATCAATATTTTTTAAGTTATGTGCTCTAGCACCTTTTACAACAATAAAATCCTTGCTCTTACTCACTCTTTTCACCCTTCCGCTTTTAATTCTAATAGTAAATCTCTTAATTCAGCTGCACGCTCGAAATCTAACGCTTTTGCTGCTTCTTTCATTTCTGCTTCCATCTTCGCAATTGTCTTTTCACGCTCTTTTTTCGTCATCTTCTTAGCTGGCGTTGCTTCATACGTTTCTGTTTCTTCAGCAGCTGTCGTTGCACGAATTACATCACGCACACCTTTTTGAATCGTTTTCGGCGTAATACCATGCTCTTTATTGTAAGCCTCTTGTATACTACGACGACGCTGTGTTTCTTCAATCGCAATTCCCATCGATCTCGTTATACGATCTGCGTACATAATAACGCGGCCGTTTTCATTACGTGCTGCACGGCCAATTGTTTGAATTAATGAACGTTCTGAACGTAAGAACCCTTCCTTATCCGCATCTAATATCGCTACAAGCGATACTTCTGGAATATCTAACCCTTCTCGCAATAAGTTAATACCAACAAGAACATCAAACTTACCAAGACGAAGATCCCGAATAATTTCAATACGTTCTAATGTTTTCACCTCAGAATGCAGGTAATTCACCTTAATCCCTACATCTTTTAAGTAGTCTGTTAAATCCTCTGACATCTTCTTCGTTAAAGTTGTAATTAATACACGTTCATTTTTTGCAATGCGATCTTGAATCTCTCCTAATAAATCGTCAATCTGCCCTTCAATTGGTCGTATATCAATTGGCGGATCTAAAAGCCCTGTTGGACGAATAATTTGTTCTATTACTTCTGGCGACTGCTCTAATTCGTACGGTCCTGGTGTTGCCGAAACGTAAATAACTTGATTCGTTTTCTCTTCAAACTCATCAAATGTGAGCGGTCTATTATCTAAAGCTGATGGCAGACGGAATCCATGATCCACAAGCACTTGCTTACGCGCTTGGTCCCCGTTATACATCGCTCTTACTTGCGGCACTGATACGTGCGACTCATCCATAACGATTAAGAAATCTTTCGGGAAATAGTCTAATAACGTATACGGCGTTGCCCCCGCTGGACGGAGTGTTAAATGACGGGAATAGTTTTCAATACCTGAACAAAAGCCCATCTCGCGCATCATTTCTAAATCATAACGTGTACGCTGCTCTATACGCTGCGCTTCTAACAACTTGCCGTTATCATTTAATTCCTTTAAACGCTCTTCTAATTCTTTTTCGATATTTTCAATAGCGACCTTCATTTTTTCTTCACGTGTAACGAAGTGAGATGCTGGGAAGATTGCTACATGATCACGCTCTGCTAATACTTCCCCTGTTAACGCATTCACTTCGCGAATACGGTCAATTTCATCACCAAAAAACTCAATTCGAATACAATGCTCGTCAAGTGATGCCGGGAAGATTTCAACTACATCTCCGCGCACGCGGAATGTACCACGCTTGAAATCAATATCATTACGTCCATACTGCACATCAACAAGTTCACGAAGCAATTGATTGCGATCCTTTTCCATACCAACTCGAAGTGAAACAACTAACTCGCGGTATTCTTCTGGAGAACCTAAACCATATATACACGAAACACTCGCAACAATAATTACATCATCCCGTTCAAATAATGCAGACGTTGCCGAGTGACGCAATTTATCAATTTCATCATTAATCTGTGCGTCTTTTTCAATAAACGTATCTGTTTGCGGCACATACGCTTCTGGTTGATAATAATCATAATAACTAACAAAATATTCAACTGCATTATTCGGGAAAAAGTCTTTCAACTCACTATATAACTGTCCTGCTAACGTTTTATTGTGAGCCATAACAAGTGTTGGCTTTTGCACTTCTTTAATGACATTTGAAATCGTAAATGTCTTACCCGTTCCTGTCGCCCCAAGCAACACTTGCTTTTTCTTTCCACTATTAATTCCCTTTACAAGCTTCTCTATAGCTACCGGCTGATCACCTTGCGGGGAATACGCTGAGATAATTTCAAATTGATGTTCCAAGTAAAATCCGACCTCCTCATAAAAATCTGTATTATTATTTTACCACGAATGCTCATAAAAAACCTAAAAAAACGAACAGATATTCGGTAAAGTTTTCGACAATATATATAGAAAAAGGAAGGAGAGTGCACCTCCTTCCTTATCAAATCTTCTTACGCATGAACAAACAGTAAGCACCACACCGATTAAGATTCCACTTCATTTAAAATCAACTCTTTTTCCTACTGTCAGCCTCTCCTACACAAACTGTTGGTATACTAAAAAAGCTAATTTCCCCTACGAAATTAGCTTCTTGTTCCCTTTCTCCTTCTTCGGAAAAAGAACATATGAAAATGAAATAGCTGCATCCACTAAAAGTATAATCGCCCAAACTTGGCTAACCCGACTCGCTGCTTTATTTAAAACAATTCCCGTTTCTAACCAATTACGCCATTGTTCAACCGGGGCAAGACCGTACAGAAAGAAAAAGAAAATATGCACAACAACAAACAAACTAAGGTGCAATACCCAATTTTTTATTTCCTGCTTCGCATAAGCCATACCTGTTAATTCTACCTGTCCTTCTATAATAGGCGCCGGCTCATTCCGCCATTTCGCAACTAGCTTTTGCGCAAATATATCAAGCTTCTTCAAATCCTTTTTCCCGTAAAAGACTGCATACAATAAAATGATTACAGTAATGATTTGAAAGTTAGAGAACTTTCCTGTTTGATAGTAATCCACTACTCCTAAAGTTAAAATAAACACTTCATTTATGAGTAGTACAATCCCCATAATAAAACTCGCCTTTTTCAAACGAAATCCGTAACGGAGTAAAAAGAAACCGATAGCCGATAACCAAAATACAATCTCTGCCCCAATTAAAAAATACCAACGATATTCTGCGAGCATACTCATTTATCCTTCTCCTTTTCATCATAAATACGACAAGCTTCATCCATATATAGTAAAAGTTCTTCTTCGATTGGATACATGCTCATTTTCTGTGAAGCTTCTTTCGATTTTCTAACTTCCCATAACTTATCTAAAAACGCTTCGTCACCATTAGCCATCTCTAAACACTTCTGCATTAATTTCTTCGTTGCTTCTTGTACCTCATCACTAGCGGCTTCTTTACCTTCTTTCATAAAAGTACGTAATTGCTTTAATAAATCTACCCATTCTAAAACATTCGGATCTTCTTCACTCATATTTGGCAAATTCTGAAGCAATTTTTGTTCTTCCTTTGAAAACACTTCATTTTGGAATATTTCACGTATACGAGGAGACTGTTTCGAAAGCTGAATTAATTCAAACATAACTTTCCAATCGAGCTCTCCCTCTACATCTACTGAATAAACAACCGCTTGTAGAACACGCTCCATTCGATTAAATTTCTTTTGTTCTTCCTGTACAAATCGAAGTTGTTTTTCAAGCGAATCCTTTAAGTTAAGCTCACCTTTTACTAACATATTCGCAGACTCTTTTAGTGAAAATCCCATTTCCTTTAAAAATAAAATTTGTTGGAGACGTATTACGTCAGCTTCACTATATAAACGATGGCCCCCTTCTGTTTTCCCGCTCGGCTTTAATAAATCTATTTGATCATAATAACGTAATGTACGTACTGTTACCCCTGTTTCTTTCGTCAATTGTTGTATTGAAATCACTACCATCACCTCTTCCCCTTCATTATAAAAGATGACGTTACGTCACTTTCAAGCCTTTTGTAAAAAAAATACAAAAAGCTGTTTATACTCTTTGTATAAACAGCTTTTACGGAAATAACCCCTTGTGTACAGCACGACCACAACATAAAATAAGCGCGCCAACAACAACGCTCGTTGCGGTTTTATGATAATGAGCTAATAGTAATAAATAATACGATAAACCTACAGTACCAATCATAATACAAATGCTTGGCACTGGATTACGAGAAAAATTTTGCATTCCCCAAAGAAGCGCAAATATAACTGTAGCGACACATAATACCGGTAATCCCATCCCAGTTCCCCTTTTTCTATCTATTCCTTGTTGCGAAAATACTCATCGATGCCATACTTATACACGATCAGCCTCTTTACTATTTCTATATCTCCATTTCGGCCAATAGTTCACAAAGAAATAAACAAACTGCCCTAGTACAAATAACACAAACGGCATACCAGCACTTCCGTAAACAATTAAATTGTACAAACTCCATATGGCTAAACTAATCGCTAAAAACAACCCTAAATATTTAAACGCTTTATCTGACTGAAATCTCTCAAACTCATCCTGCATTTTTCTCTCCCCTTACTCTAGCGTAAATATTTCTTCCACCTTCACTCCAAAATATTTGGCGATTTTTAAGGATAACTCTAGACTCGGATTGTAATGATGGTTTTCAATCGCCACGATTGTCTGCCGTGTCACTTGCATCGCCTTTGCCATTTCAACTTGTGTTATATGATGTTGCTTTCTTAATTCTTTAATTTTATTTTTCACACCCATAGGCTCCACCTTCAAAAGTAAAGATATCTTTACTTTAATTATAAATATTTTCCAGATACAAGTAAAGATATCTTTACAAATTTTAGAAAAACATTTCACTGAACATCTTTTCTAACAAAGTACAGGGGGAATTAAATTTATATCAGCGATTTTCCAAATATATCGACTTACCGACAAATACCGACATTCGTAGCAAGATAAGCATAAGAAAAAGCTGTCCCAAATACCTTGGGAACAGCTTTCTCCTCTACTACATAAACCCTAACGCATATACAAGAACGTATCCAAGAACCGATAAGCAAACCGAGCCGATCAGCCCTGCGACGAATGCTTTGCTTCCTAACTTCCGGAACGTTTTAAACTCTACATTTAAACCAAGCCCGGCCATCGCCATTGCGATAAGCATATAAGCGATGACTACAATATATCCCGCAACAACTTCTGGAATCACGCCCAGCGAATGCACCGCACTCATCGCTAAAAATCCGAAAATGAACCACGGAATTGGAAGGTCTCGCCACGATTTCTTTTCTTTGCTACCTTCACTCTTACCAAACCATAACCCAATTAAAATCGCTACTGGTACAAGCATTGCAACGCGTGTTAACTTCACGATAACTGCGATGTCTACAGCCGTGCTTCCTCCTGGCGCCGCAGCTGCGATGACATGAGCGATTTCATGCAGCGTGGCCCCTGAGAATACACCGTAACCGTATGGAGATAGGCCAAGTACTGGATATAATAACGTATAAATAAGCGTAAATATCGTACCTAAAATTGCAATGATTGCAGCCCCAACTGCCGTTTCATCATCTTTTGCTTTCACTTGCGGCGCAATTGCCACGACCGCTGCCGCGCCGCAAATTGCTGTCCCGCATGCTGTTAAAATCCCAAGTTTCTTTTCTACTTTAAATACTTTCGTTAGTCCATATACAACGAAAATCGTAAATGTAATAACAACCGCAGCGATAACCAATACTTTCGGTCCCGCCTTCGCAATATCAACAAGATTTAATCGCATTCCAAGTAAGATGATCCCGAAGCGAAGTAATTTCTTACTCGCGAAATTCGTTCCTGCAATCGCATCATGAGGAACTCCAATTGCCGCACGCCAAACCATCCCAATTAGAATAGCAATTACTAATTGTCCCATAATATTTAAAAATGGAAGCTCCGCTAAATATTTCGCCACAATTGCGATTAATAATGTAATCCCAATCCCTTGCGAAAATCCAAAACGCTTCTTCTTTTGTATAACAAGTGTTTGTTCCACTTTGAACCACTCCAATAATCGTATTGGAACATGCATGTTCTTTCTACTTACATTATAAGAGAGTTTCTATAATAAGTTTAATACCAATACCAAATCTCTATCATCAGAAATACTTATGATAAAATGATAGAAAAAGAAAGGAGCAGATGATATGAACGTAGACATTTTAAAAATTTTTGTTACGGTTGTTGAACAGAAACACTTCTCTCGTGCAGCGGAATTATTAAACCTTTCACAGCCTGGCGTAAGTATGCACATTCGCAACTTAGAAAACGAATTTGGAACTACACTCATTCAGCGATCCCCGAAGCACGTTCAAGTGACCGAGGCCGGAAATATCTTATATATACACGCAAAGCAAATGCTCTCTCTTTACGAAGATGCCAAACAAGAAATTAACGAGCTACATAACGTTGTAACAGGAACGCTTCGCATTGGTGCTAGTTTTACAATCGGCGAATACTTACTTCCAAAAATACTAGCTAACTATGCGAATGAAAATCCGCATGTCGAAGTCCATACTTTTATCTCCAATACAGAAGACGTCTTGCAAAGTCTTCGATCTAATCAAATTGATATCGGCTTAGTGGAAGGACAAGTCGTATACGCCGACGTTGACGTTGAAACATTTATGCAAGATGAAATGAAGCTCGTCGTTCCGCCAAATCATCCACTGCTCCGCACAAATGAAATAAATGAAAGGACACTCCAAGACCAAGTATGGGTATTAAGAGAAAGTGGTTCTGGAACACGTGCTTATAGCGATCGCTTTATTCATCAACACCATTTAAAAATGAAACGATTCTTTACATTTAGTAGTATCCAAAGTGTAAAGGAAGCAGTTAGTGCCGGGCTTGGCATTGCTATACTTTCTGATTGGACTGTACGGAAAGAGCTACTGGCAAAAGAACTATTCCACGTCGAAGTTCCAAATGAACAACTTATCCGTCCATTCTCCATCGTGCGTGGCAAATATTTCATTCCATCTAAAGCTATTCAAGTGTTTTTAAATCATGTAGATTCTTTTGCGAAAAAACAGAGTTGACCCTCACATTAGTGTGAAGGTTTACAATACATGTAGAAGGAGTGAAACGTATTGCGAATCGGGGAGTTATCAAAAGAAACTGGCGTTAGCGAAAGATCACTAAGACATTACGAAGAAAAGGGATTACTCCCTTCGAAGCGCCTCGCAAATGGCTATCGTGATTTTGACGAAAGTGCCATCGAAAAAGTGGAGCTTATTCAAATGTACTTACAAATTGGCTTAAATTTAGAAGAGACGGCAAGGATGCTGCGCTGCCTTGAAATTGAACCGCACTTATACGACAATCCGTGCAGCAGCATCCTTACGCTTTATGAAGATAAACTTAATGAAGTAACAAAGCAAATCTCATTGCTTTCCAATATTCAAACGAATTTGCAAAAACACGTTTCACTCCTAAAAAAAGCAAAAGAAAAGGAATGATTACATGTTTGTTATACACGGCAGTTCAAGACAAAATGGAAATACGGAAGCTTTAACACATATGATGATTGATGGAATTGAAACAGAACAAATTTATTTACGTGATCACACAGTCTATCCTATTACAGATCAGCGTCATGATGCAGGAGGATTCCAACCTGTAGATGATGACTACGAGCAGTTAACCAAGCGCATGTTAGAGCACAACACAATTATCTTTGCTACCCCATTATATTGGTACGGGATGAGTGGTCATATGAAAAACTTCATCGATCGCTGGTCACAAAGCTTGCGTGATACATCCCTTCATTTCAAAGAAAAAATGAAAGGCAAAAAAATGTACGTTGTTATCGTTGGCGGCGATAATCCGAAACTAAAAGCATTACCGCTTATCTCCCAGTTCCAATACATCTTTGATTTTGTTGGTTCATCATTTGAAGGTTATATTATTGGAGATGCGAATGGATTAGATGAAATCCAAAATGATGCTGAGGCGCTAGCGAAGGCACAAATTTATAATAACGAATTCAAAAATCACAAGCTGAAATAAGTTTGACAAACTATTTAGACTTAGCGACGCAAGAAGAATTAGAAAGCATGTTACAAGAATATCCTGGCACTATACTTTTTATTAGCCATGACCGCGCCTTTATTCGCTCTGTTGCAGACCATATTATACAAGTAGATGAGAGTGAACCAAGAATCTTCCACGGTAATTACGAGCAATACACAAAAAGAACAACCGAGGATTCTGTAAACGTTACTGAACAAGAATTGTTACGATTACAAACAAAATTAACAGAAATCATTGGCCGAATTTCCATACCAAATCATCACGATGACATCAAATCTCTCGAACAAGAATATGAAACATTATTAGTTCAAATCCGGGAATGCCAAGAAGCACTCTAATGTCTTCCCTATATATCGACGAGACCTTCCGCATTTCCCAAGAAATATTGAAACTTCGACATAGAATAGCATCAATAACAGTAAAAAGCCGTGCATCAGCACGGCTTTTTACTTTAAATACGGACAGCAGTCCCGCTCACCGCAACCATTAGCATCCCTTCGCGAACTACTTCGTAATCCACGTCGATACCAACAATTGCATTCGCATTTTTTTGTCTTGCGAAAGTTTTCATCTCTTCCATTGCAATGTCGCGCGCTTCTTTTAATTTACTTTCATAAGCACCTGCACGACCGCCGACAACGTCACGGACAGAGGCGAAAAGGTCACGAACGATATTCGCGCCCATAATCGCTTCTCCATTGACGATATCGATATACTCAATAATTTCTTTTCCTTGAATTGTAGACGTTGTTGTTACAATCATGCTTCATAGCCTCCCATATAAGATTTTCACTTACTTATGGTGCACTAATTCAGTACAAATTATATTTACGAACTAAACTGAGCTTCGTATAACCTACTGTATCCCCCGCCTTGTTCAATTAATTCATCATGTGAACCTTGTTCTGCAATCCCATCTTTATTTACAACGACGATGCGATCTGCATTTTTAATCGTTGCAAGTCTGTGAGCGATAACTAACGTTGTACGGCCAACAGATAGTTCAGCAAGTGATTTTTGAATCGCAAGTTCCGTCTCTGTATCTAATGCGGAAGTCGCTTCATCTAATATTAAAATTGGCGGGTTTTTCAAGAACATACGAGCAATTGCTAGACGCTGCTTCTGTCCACCTGAAAGTTTCACACCGCGCTCACCAATAACAGTATCTAAACCTTCTGGTTGTGAGTAAATTAAGTCTTCTAACTGCGCACGTTTTACCGCCTGCCAAATTTCAGCCTCTGACGCCTTTAAATTTCCGTAAGCAATATTTTCACGAATCGTTCCAGAGAATAAGAACACGTCTTGCTGCACAATTCCAATTTGCTTACGAAGTGAAGATAACGTCATGTCTTTCGTATCAATACCATCAATTTGAATGGATCCAGATGATTGCTCATAAAAACGTGGTAATAAGCTACATAACGTCGTTTTTCCAGCTCCAGATGGTCCAACAAAAGCAACTGTTTCACCTGCATGTATTTTCAAACTAATATCATTTAAAATCGGTTCTTTATTTTCATATCCGAACGTAATGTTGTTATATTGAATATCGCCATGTACATGTTTCACTTCCATTGCATCTTTAGAGTCTACAATATCAGGCTCTGTTTCAAGAAGCTCTACATACCTTTTAAAACCGGCAATCCCTTTCGGATAGCTTTCGATTACCGCATTAATTTTTTCAATTGGACGGAAGAAAATATTCGTTAATAGAACGAATCCGATAAATCCACCGTACGTTAATTCTCCTTGCAGAACAAACCATGTACCGCATATTAAGACGAAGAGCGTTACGAGACGCATAAGCATATAACTAATTGACGAATTTAGCGCCATAATTTTATACGCCATTAATTTCGTTGTACGGAAACGAGCGTTGTTCACAGCAAATTGCTCTTTCTCAAACTTTTCATTCCCGAATGCTTGTACAACGCGAATACCACCAACGTTATTCTCAATACATGCATTGAAATCAGCAACGTCTGAGAATAAACGTCTAAATGTACCTGTCATTTTTTTATTGAAGTACAGCGCTAACCATAATAAGAATGGAATAACGAAGAATGTTAATAGCGCTAACTTCCAGTTGATCATCATCATAAATGAGAATGCCCCAACTAAAGTCATTACAGCGATAAATAAATCTTCTGGCCCATGGTGAGCAATTTCCCCAATTTCCATTAAATCGTTCGTAAGACGTGAAATTAAATGACCTGTTTTATTATTGTCAAAAAATCTGAATGATAGCTTTTGAATATGATCAAATAATTTCTGCCTCATATCTGTTTCAATGTTAACACCAAGCATATGTCCCCAATATGTAACGACATATTGTAAGCCTGCATTCAACATATACACTGCAAGTAAACCGAAACAAGCCCATAAAATAAGCGTCCAGTTTTGCCCTGGCAATAACTTATCAATAAATTGATTTACGATAAGCGGGAAGCCAAGTTCTAGTAATCCTGCGACGACTGCACAAGAAAAGTCGAGTATAAATAAACCTTTATACGGTTTATAGTAAGAAAAAAATTTACGTAGCATATCTTCCCTCCATTTTCTAAAATTAAAAAGACTCTCTAAATGATAACCATTATCAAATAATTATTCAAGTGATTCGACTATGAAACTAAAATGAGGTTTGCGATAGTTGTCGTTTTTTGCCGGGAAGTCGATATATTTGAATAATCGCTGATATATTTCAATAATCGCCGATATATCTCAAGTTGCGCTGATATATTCCGATAATCGCCGATATAAATTTCATGTACTATAACTACCGCCCATCTTACACAAAAAAGGCATCACCACAAGGTGATACCTTTTCTTCTATTACATCGCTTCCGAATCCCATTCATGCTCCTGCTGAACAAACACAATACCCAATTCGTGATGTCCACCAGCGTATAATGCCGTTTGAGCAAGACGTAACTCTCCATTTGTATCTAATACTTCTAACTTACAAAATGCTCCTGTCGTCTTCGTTTGAAGCGCATCATAAAATTCCTCAGCGTTTCTTGGAATGACTCCATTTACTTTCGTAATCATTTCTCCAGGTAGCAAATTCAGCTCTGCTCCAATTGTATTTGGAATTGTATCTAGTACAACGAGTCCATCATTACGTGCAGCGAAGTACGCTGGTCTTGTTTCATCCGCAATTTTCTCTTGCATGGAAATTGTAAAACGTCCAAGCATTGCAACGCCCATTGCAATAATGGCAAGTACGTTCCACCAATAACTTGCGATTCCTAAAACAAGCACAAGTCCTGCTAATCCGTACACACGTCTTCCTGTAAATAATAAAGCTTCCGTCGGCTCATAACTTCTAATCCTTCTCATAAATCCAATTAAAAATGGAACGAGGAATAGAGAATATGTATGTGAACCGATTGAAACGACAGGCCACCATGAAATAAACTGCGTTACTGCTTCACCTGGTACAAGAATAAAAATAGGAACGATCCATAAACGCTTTGATTCGTGTAAACCAATCTTTAGTCCACGCTTCCCCTTCCTAATCTTCGGCGTCGAATATCCTACTGCATTTTTAGAAATCAGCAAGCCCTCTACAACGAGCATGATGCCTAGCAAAATAGCAAGGGATACGATTGTATTCTCTTCACCTTCTCCAAGCTGTAAGAAAGAAACTGGTAGCTTAGAAGATAATAGAACACATACAATCGCGATACTAAACGTATAAGCCGCTGATAAATATCGATACATAGCAGTTAATCCAAATAGTAACGTCCAAAGTAAAATGGCCCATAAGCTTGCTTTAGAAACAACAAGTCCAAGCCCAATTGTGATGATAGATACGATTAATCCGTATTTAACTCCCGCAAATAAGGACGTTCGCAGTTCAAACCAAATATCATAAACTTTAAAAGAAAAATCTTTTCGTTCTCGTAACATACGTAAGTATCCAACGAAGATACTACTTATTAAAAATACATAGACAGCAGGGTGTAAGAAAAAACGTCCAACTGCCCGCATTATTTCAAAAATCCATGCCTCCACGAACCCATTCACCACCATTTATATCATTCTTTCTTTTTATATTATCATAACTGGACAAACGTTTGTTTAACACAAAAAAATACAGGCAGCAAACCGCCTGTATTTCTTTTTATCCCACTTTAATGGGCAGTAAGACCCCCACCTCAAAATTCAGCGAAAACAAAGAATTTAGGTGGGGGGCGGGCTGCCCATTAAAGTCCGATTGGTGAGGGCTGATAATCAGTGGGGAATGAAGCCCTCCCCACTGATTAAAGTTTCACTTTATTTCGCCATTAATTTTAATGCTGACTGTAATTGTAGATCATTTTCTCCAGAACGGATTTTTTCAATAATTTTCGTTTGAATCGCCTCAGCTGTCTTTTTATCGAGCTGTCCTGTCGCTTCCATCTTATTCGCATTTTGGAATGCTTTCAGTGCTGATTCTGTCTCTTTACTAAAGTATCCATCTTCACGTCCTGGTACATATCCTAAACTCTTAAGCATTTCTTGGGCGTGTTTTACTTGTACATCATTTGCATTGTATGAAAGTGTCTTTTCAATTTGAATTGGTGTAGCATGATAATAATCTGGTTGTTTCACTTCTACAGTTGGCTTGATTCCTTTTTTATGAATCCAGTTTCCATCCGGTGTCAGCCATTTAAACATCGTTAATTTGATGTTACTGCCATCTTTAAATGGAACAGCTTGCTGAACAGTCCCTTTACCAAACGTTTTTTCACCAATTAAATCGTATCCTTCTCCCTCTTTTAGCGCACCCGCTAAAATCTCTGAAGCAGAAGCACTTCCGTTATCAATTAATACTGAAATTGGATATGGCTTTCTCTCTTTCAGTTCCGTAGAGAATTTCTTCTTCTCACCATTTCGCTCTTCTACTTGTAGCATCGGCTTTTTATCCGTCATAATTTCTCCTAGTATCTCTTCTACACTATTTAAGTAGCCACCAGGATTACCACGTACGTCAATAACTAAGCCTTTTATGTTTTTCTTCTCTAACTCTTTTAACTGATCCTTAAATTCTTTCGCTGTATTTTCAGCAAAAGAAGTGATTTGCATATAACCGATATCTTTTCCGCTCTCTTGTTTCACAGAGCTAAACACTGTGAAGATTGGAATTTTTTCACGCTTAATTTTAAATACAATCGGATCAGTCACTCCTGCACGCTTAATTTCAATCGCAACAGTCGTTCCTTTTTTACCACGAATCTTTAATACCGCTTCTTCACGTGATAAATCTTTCACACTATTTCCATCTACAGATAAAATTTGGTCATTCGGTTTAATTCCAATCTTTTCTGCCGGTGAGCCTTTAATTGGAGATACGATAATAAGCTTACCATCCGTCTTGTTCACCTCAGCCCCAATCCCCTCTAGCTCAGGATCAAGCGATTCACTAAACTGTTTAGCCGTTTCTTTATCCATATACGTGGAATAAGGGTCCTTCAGCGTAGACAACATGCCTTGTATTGCACCTTCGACTAATTTTTCATCTTTCACGTCTTCCACATAACGTGAATCAATTAGTGCATACGCCTCATTAATTTTTGCCAAATTCCCTTGCGCAGTGCTAGCGTTTCCACTCGAAATTGTTTGCGTTACTTCTGCTGGGTTAACCCCAAATAAAGACATACCTGCAAACATTCCGCCAGCACCAATTAAAAATGCAACAACCATTCCAATAATTGCAACTCTACGTTTCAATGCGGAATTCCCCTTTCCAAAACACACAGGTGGTGTAGCAAAAGGCATCACACAGTGTGTGATGCCTTTACCTATTTCTACTATATGATAAGCTTGTACGAATTATGTTTGCAACTTTTTATACTTTTAAGAAGCGACGAATTGACATTACACTTCCCCACATACCGATTAAAGCCCCGATTAACACTAGTAAACCAGCTAATTGGAATACGAATGGGCTGTATGGTAGAAGTTCGAAAATTGTTCCGCCAAGTTTTTCGTTAAACACACCTTGCAACGAATTATACGTAACTAGAATTAAGCCAATTGGAATAATTGATCCTAATACTCCTAGGAATAATCCCTCTAATAAGAACGGCCAACGAATAAACCAGTTTGTTGCACCTACAAGTTTCATAATTTCGATTTCTGTACTACGAGCATAAATTGTAATTTTAATTGTATTAGAGATTAAGAACATCGCTGTGAATAAAAGACCAGCAATTAACACAATCCCGATGTTACGACCAGTTTTTACAGTATCAAATAATCGTTCAACTTGTCCTTTTCCGTACTGAACATTACTTACAAACTGCATTTTTTCAATCTTTTTCGCAATTGTCGCTGTATCTGTTGGTTCTTTCGCTTTTACGACGAATACGTTTTTCAGTGGGTTATCTTGTTCAAATAACTCAAATGTCTTTCCGCTATCGCCTAAGCTTTTAATTAAACGTTTTAACTCTTCTTCTTTAGAAGAATATTTAATAGATTCTACTTTTGCAATCTTACTCATATCATCTTCTAATTTCTTTTGATCAGCTTCTTTTGCTGCTGGATCAATGTGTACACGAATCTCTACATCTTGCTCTACTTTCGTCGCAAAATGGTTCATATTCATAATCGCTGTTAAAAAGACACCTACAAGTAATAATGTAACTGTTACTGCACTAACAGAAGCAAACGTCATCCATCCGTTACGTGATAGATTCTTTACACCTTCTCGCAAATGTCGACTAAGGGTCTTAGCCTTCATATCCGTATCCTCCCTCAATCTCATCTCGAACAATTTTTCCGCCTTCAATCGCGATTACACGATGACGGATTGTATTTACGATATCTGCGTTATGTGTCGCCATAACAATCGTTGTACCACGCTCATTAATACGCGTGAAAATCTTCATAATATCAAGAGCTGTTTCAATATCTAAGTTACCTGTTGGCTCATCGGCAATTACAACCTTTGGTCTATTAACAATTGCTCTCGCAATCGCAACACGTTGCTGCTCTCCGCCTGAAAGTTCGCCTGGAAGTGCGTCTGCACGATCTTCAAGACCTACAAGACCTAACACTTCTGTTACACGCTCACGAATTGCATCTGGCTCTTCCTCAATTACTTCTAAGGCAAACGCAACATTCTCATATACCGTTAATTTAGGTAGTAATTTAAAGTCTTGGAAAATCACGCCTAATTGACGACGGAAATATGGAACGTCTCTTTCTGCTAATGACTCGATAGTAAGTCCATTTACATTAATAGATCCTGTAGATGGTTTCTCTTCACGATACATCATTTTAATAAATGTAGATTTCCCGGCTCCACTCGGTCCAACTACGTATACAAACTCGCCTTGTTTAATGTTAACTGTGAGACCAGCAATGGCTTTCATACCATTCGGGTACTCCTTATAAACATTCGTCATTTTTATCATTATTTATCACCCAATACTTAATGATTTTTTTCGAAATACTTTTCTGTACATTTGAAAATAAAAGCTAAACCTTTATTCTCTTTTAAACCACTCTTGTTGAAGGTAGTCTACTTATACTCTTTTTCTAAGCAATACTACTCTATGTAATATATTTCAGCAAAATTCTACAAACCTCATTGTAACATCAAACGGTTTCCAGTTTGGATACATTTTTGTTACAGTTATGTTACATTCCAAAAAAAGGGAAACGAGTTGATTATATGAATCAACTCGTCCATTTTACCCCTTTTTATTTATGTTCAGCTAACCATTCAGCTACTTTTTTCGCATCTTCACCTTGAATAAGTCCTGGTGACATTGAACCGCGACCTTTTTTAATAATTTCTTCAATATCTGCAGCGTCGTACTTCCCGCCTACTTTTCTTAAATCAGGTCCAGTTGCTCCTGATAAATCTGTTGCATGACACCCAGCACAACTTCTTTGGAAAATTTGTTCTGCACTGTCTGTACTTGCAGACTGGTTCGAAGACTTACTCTCTTCTTTATTTCCACACGCTCCTAAAGCAAAAACGACTGATGTTCCTAGCGCAATAGCCAACAATTTCTTTTTCACTTCTATCGCTCCCCATTGTTGATATTCTTTTCATTCCTAACACACTCATTTTCATTATAAGCATTATCTTTATATAGAAAAACTAAGGTATATTTCATATTCTTCAAAAATACAGTGGGAACCCCAATGATATAAAGCTTTTATAAGTTGTTTCAATTCTGTGAACAACGTAAAAACTTCTATAAAGGATCCTTTTTGAACAGGAATTTAGAAAAATTCTGCAGAAAGCCTTACTCTATTGCCAATCTGTTTTACTATTTTCTACTTTTTACAAAACAATATACAACATTGTATGCTACATATAATCCCATCAAAAAGAGAAGTTGTCGTTTCCAACTTCTCTTCCTCTGTACTTCATCCATATAAATAAAATAGTACTCTTTATGTCCTCTATATCCTCAGCATGCGCCAACAATTTTGTTGGCTTTTTTTCACTTAGCTTATTAGATGCGAGAACGTAAGTAAGCATCAATAAACGGATCAATTTCTCCATCCATAACTGCTTGCACATTACCGACCTCTGTATTTGTACGGTGGTCTTTCACAAGAGAATATGGGTGGAATACGTAAGAACGGATTTGGCTACCCCATCCGATTTCTTTTTGCTCTCCGCGAATTTCATCTAACTCCGCTTGTTGTTCTTCTAATTTCTTTTGATATAATTTCGCTTTTAACATCTTCATCGCATGCTCACGGTTTTTAATTTGAGAACGCTCTGACTGACACGTTACAACCGTATTTGTCGGTGTATGCGTAATACGAACTGCTGAATCTGTCGTATTAACGTGCTGTCCACCCGCTCCACTTGCACGATACGTATCAATTTTCAAGTCTTCTGTACGCACTTCAATTTCAACTTCATCATTGAACTCAGGTACAACTTCACAAGATACGAACGATGTATGACGACGGCCTGAAGAATCGAATGGAGAAATACGTACAAGACGATGTACACCTTTCTCTGC
Source organism: Bacillus cereus group sp. MYBK139-1 (assembly GCF_051916915.1). Lineage (NCBI taxonomy): Bacteria > Bacillati > Bacillota > Bacilli > Caryophanales > Bacillaceae > Bacillus > Bacillus cereus group sp. MYBK139-1. Next base: position 244,499 of record NZ_JBQAHO010000004.1, read on the forward strand.
CTTTAAGTAACCGTAAGCGTTATGACCTTTAATTAATAAAGTAACACTCTTAATACCAGCTTCATCACCTGGTAAGTAGTCAACCGTTTCTACTTTAAATCCACGTTTTTCAGCCCAACGTGTGTACATACGTAGTAACATAGAGCCCCAGTCTTGTGACTCTGTTCCACCAGCACCTGGGTGTAATTCTAAAATGGCGTTATTTTTATCATAAGGATCGCTAAGTAGTAACTGCAGCTCATACTCATTCATTTCTTGAATTAAGCCTTTTACTTCTGATTCAAGCTCCTCATGTAAATCTTCATCATACTCTTCTTTTAAAAGCTCATGTGTAATTTCTAGATTTTCGAATGTCTCATCTAGCTGACGGAACTTTCCAACCATATCTTTCAGTGCATTTGCTTCGTTAATTACAGCTTGTGCGCCTTGTTGGTCATCCCAAAATCCTGCGCCCATCATTTTCTCTTCTAATTCTGCAATTTGTTTCTCCTTAGTAGGGAGGTCAAAGAGACCCCCTAAAAGCCGCTAATCTCTTAGCCATTTTCTCTAATTCCTGTCTAATTTCTACTAATTCCATTTCCTTCACCTCTATGTAATTGCTGTTACTTTCGTATGAAAACAAGGGAAACTCTCTCCACTTATGACGGAGAGAGTTTAATCCTTCTTAATTATACATTTTTGATGTAAAAGTTTGCAAAGCAGCCTGGGCTACCGCCCTATATTACTTCCCAATGCCACAGCAGTTTTTATATTTTTTACCGCTACCACATTTACATAAATCGTTGCGGCCCACTTGGTCACCTTTTACAACTGGTTTTTTCTTCGCCTCTTCGCCATCGCTAGATGGGTGAACAGCTTCACCTTGAACAACTTCTTGACGCTCTAAGTTTTGTTCAATCTCAGCTTTCATAATGTAACGAGAAATTTCCTCTTCAATAGAAGCAATCATTGATTCGAACATTGCGAATCCTTCCATTTGATACTCACGAAGTGGATCAATTTGACCGTAAGCACGTAAATGAATACCTTCACGAAGGTGATCCATCGCATCGATATGCTCTGTCCATTTCGTATCTACAACACGGAATACAACAACTTTTTCGAACTCACGCATTTGCTCTTCTGGCATAAGCTTTTCTTTGTCATTGTAACGCTCTATTAATTTCGCGATAATTGGCTCGCTCATTTCCTCTGGAGCAAGGCGACGTAATTCTTCTTCTTTCACATCTCCTTCTTGCAGAAGGTTTGTATTTAAGTAGTCAACAAGACCTTTAATGTTCCAATCTTCTTCAATTTCCTCTTGTGTATGAAGTGCAACCGCACGCTCTACTGTAGATTTCATCATACCTTCAATAATACCTCGTAAGTTCTCAGACTCCATTACCTCTTGACGCTGTTTGTAAATAACTTCACGTTGCTGACGAAGCACATCATCGTATTGTAGTAACTGCTTACGTGCATCATAGTTATTTCCTTCTACTCGTTTTTGCGCAGATTCTACTGCACGAGAAACCATTTTGCTTTCGATTGGCTGAGAATCATCCATACCAAGGCGATCCATCATCGCTTTCATATTATCAGAACCGAAGCGGCGCATTAGTTCATCTTCCATTGATAAGTAGAACTGCGTAACACCTGGGTCCCCTTGACGACCAGCACGACCACGTAACTGATTATCAATACGACGACTTTCGTGACGCTCTGTACCGATAACTGCTAAACCAATGTTTTTAATATCGTCTCCAAGCTTAATATCCGTACCACGACCCGCCATGTTCGTCGCAATTGTTACAGCACCTTTCATACCAGCTTCTGCAATGATATCCGCTTCACGCGCATGGTTTTTCGCATTTAAGATGTTATGACGTACACCTTTACGCGTTAACATTTTTGAAATAAGCTCTGACGTTTCAATCGCAACTGTACCGACAAGAACAGGTTGCCCTTGTTTATGACGATTTACAATATCCTCAACAACAGCATTAAATTTACCTTCCATTGATTTGAAGATTAAATCTGCACGGTCATCACGAATAATCGGTTTGTTTGTTGGAATTACGATAACGTTCATATTGTAAATGTTACGGAATTCCTCTTCCTCTGTTTTCGCTGTACCAGTCATACCAGATAACTTTTCGTACATACGGAAGTAGTTCTGGAATGTAATTGTCGCAAGCGTCATACTTTCATTTTGAATTTCTACGCCTTCTTTTGCCTCGATAGCTTGGTGTAAGCCTTCGCTATAACGACGACCTTTCATAAGACGACCAGTAAATTGGTCTACAATTACGATTTCGCCTTCTTGTACAACATAATCTGTATCACGATGCATAACAACGTGCGCACGAAGTGCCTGATTAATATGGTGAAGAAGCGCTACATGTTTTAAATCAAATAAGTTTTCAATATGGAAAGCTTTCTCCGCTTTCGTAATACCATCTTCTGTTAACATTACATTTTTCGTCTTCACATCAAATGAATAATCTTTTTCATTTTCTAACGTACGAACGAATGCATTTGCAAACATGTACAGCTCTGTTGATTTTTGAGCTTGTCCAGAAATAATAAGTGGCGTACGCGCTTCATCGACTAAAATAGAATCGACTTCATCGATAATAGCAAAGTGAAGTGGGCGTTGAACGCACTGCTCTTTATATAAAACCATGTTGTCACGTAAGTAATCGAATCCAAGTTCATTATTTGTGCTATACGTAATATCAGCAGCATAAGCCTCTTGTTTCTCTTCGCGTGACATACTGTTTAAATTAATTCCTACTGTTAATCCTAGGAACTCATGAAGTTGTCCCATTTCGCTCGCATCACGTTGTGCTAAGTATTCATTGACTGTAACAACGTGAACACCTTTTCCTGTTAAAGCATTTAAATATACAGGTAATGTAGATGTTAACGTTTTACCTTCACCCGTTTTCATCTCAGAGATATTCCCTTCATGTAAGGCAATACCACCCATTAACTGTACACCATACGGACGCATTCCAAGAACACGAGTCGCAGCTTCACGAACAACCGCAAAAGCTTCAGGTAGTAGATCATCTACTGTTTCACCTTTTGTTAGACGTTCTTTAAATTCAAGCGTCTTCCCTTTTAATTGTTCATCAGTTAATGGCTTAATAGATGGCTCTAGTGCATCAATTTGCTCAACTGTCTTCTGCATACGTTTAATTTGGCGTTGATTTACATCAAACACCTTTTTTAAAATACCGATCATAGGAAATACGCTCCTCTTTTTATTAAAATAAAACTTCCGATTGTTTTTTCTTTTTCTCTATTACAATCAGTCGTTATAAAAATCAAATGTATGTTATGCCAATTTTTCTCCTAATTAAAAAAACTAAAATGTATATACCTAATGATAATTGTAACACTTGTCTTATAACTATGACAACAATCGGCCGAATGTCTCGTTCTAAATTAAGAAAACTTTTTTTCAGGAATCTATTTTCAGCAAAAAAAGCGCAGCCATTTCGGCTGCGCTTTTGAATTATTATTTAGTTTCGATTAAACCATATTTCCCATCTTTACGGCCATATACAACATTAGTTTCATTTGTATCAGCATTTGTGAAGACGAAGAAATTATGTCCTAGCATATCCATTTGTAGGATCGCTTCTTCAACGTCCATCGGTTTTAAATCGAATCGTTTTGTACGTACAAGCTCTAGTTCATCCTCTTCTACCTCATCCAGGACAGCTACTGCTTGTGGAAGGATAAAGTTCGTTTTCATAGAACCTTTCTCACGTAACTTACGATTTACTTTTGTTTTATGTTTACGAATTTGTCGCTCAAGTTTATCAACTACTAAATCGATAGCAGCGTACATATCGCTATTAGTTTCTTCTGCACGAAGTAATAAATCAGTAAATGGAATTGTTACCTCGACACGTTGCTTGTCAGAGTATACTTTTAAATTAACTTTAATCTCTGGGAATGTATCAAAATAACGCTCTAACTTACTTAGTTTTTTCTCTACATATTCCTTTAATGCTGGAGTTACTTCAATATTTTCACCACGAATGTTGAATTTCATAGATGAATTCCTCCTTTCAAGCCTATGTACTATAATTTCGACACCGGCTTAAAAACTCCTTCTAACTTTTTTAAAAAAATTAGTGGAATTGCGATTTTTTTATCGTTTTTTGTTGAAATGAAAAGATGCATCGTTTCTATCTTTATTTTATCCTATTAACATCGTGAATAACGAATATAACTGTGGACAATTCGTTACAGAAAAGAAACAACTTTTTGACAACTCCATTCATAACAAAAACCCCTTGCAAAAAAACAAGAGGTTCTACCATATATATATAACGTTGCCACAAACGCAGCTTTCTCTTCCCAAAAACAATATACCTACAGTTTTACAACATTAGCTGCTTGCGGTCCACGTGCTCCCTCTACAATATCAAACTCAACTTGTTGCCCTTCTTCTAATGACTTATATCCATCTTGTTGAATAGCAGAAAAATGAACAAACACATCATCACCATCTTCACGCTCAATAAACCCAAATCCCTTTTCTGCATTGAACCATTTTACTCTTCCTTGCATGTTCATTCCATTCCCTTCACTCTAAAAATCAGGGCATTTGCCCCATAATTTCACTATAACGAATGACAACTTACGAAGTCAAAGAAGACTTATCGTCTTTTTATTCTCCCTTTCGACAGTTACAGATCAACTTCTACAAAGCGTCAAACTAGAAACTTCGCTTGCTCCTTTATCATAGAAAAGACTTCCAATTTGTCTCACTGTAATTCCTGTCGTATATACATCATCAACAAGTAAAATATGTTGACCATGAAACATCTCTTCTCTCTGAAAATAAAAAGGATTACTTCCCGAAAGCCTTTCTTTACGCGACTTCTTACTTTGCTTTTCTGTTTCCTTCCTTCTTAATGATGAATAAAAATTTTTGACAGGCAAACAAGCTGCTAATAACTCTGCTTGATTAAAACCTCGTTCATATTCCCGTTCCCTACTAAGCGGAACAGCAATAACAGTTGAAACGTCCGTAAAATGCTTTTGAAATAGCTCCCGAAAAGATTGATAAAAAATACGAACTAACTCCGCATCACCTCGAAACTTAAACTGCGCTAGTATACCTTTCATGTCATCATTGTACACGTACAACGAACGATTTTTAAAAGGACGATATCCTTCCTCATTCCTCCATCTTATACAGTCCATGCAAATGTCATTTTCTTTATATCGAGTAGGTAAGTCATCTAAAGGACGACCACAATCCATGCAAATTCCTCCTATAATATAGGAAAGTTTTTGCTCACATCTATCACATACATATTTTTTTAGGGACTTTACAAAGAAGGTGTACCAACTAACTGTTTCCACCATATACTCATCACAAAGTAAACAATGCATTAATCGATCAATCCTTGTTCTTTCGCATTTTTGTTCATACTTTGAATATGTTTTTTCGCACGTACCATTGCCTCTGTCTTACCGTAATGAAAATACATAACCTCACCATACGGCTCTTCAAAACTACGCCCCGCTCGCCCTGCAATTTGTACGAGCGCACTCTCTGAAAAAATTTCTTCTTCGGCTCCTAACACAGCCACTTGTAAGTTCTTCACAGTTACTCCTCTTTCTAAAATTGTCGTTGTAACTAATAACGGAATGTCTCCCTTTCTGAAAGATGCTACTTTTTCTTTTCTCATCGAGTCTTCTGCATGTACGCCATCGATTCTATTATCCAACCCTTTCAACAACTGACTTATTTCTTCTATATATCGCACATGAGGAACAAATAAAAAAATAGGATACTTTTTGTTTAAGTTCATTTTTAACCATTGTAGTAACACGCGAGGAATTTTTTTATGCTGGAGGCTTTTCTTCCAATTTCCGCACCAACTAAATAGAGGAACTGGTAACGGATGACGATGGTATCGCCCTGAGACAATGATACCTTTTTGTTTCCCCCTGATGAAATTGTGCTTCCACTTTTCATCAGGGGTTGCAGTTAAATAAATACGCGCTGCTTTCTCTTTCATCGCTTGTTGCACTGCATACTGTAACATTTGATCCGCATGATATGGGAAGGCATCAATCTCATCTACAATCATGACATGAAACGCTCTATAGTAACGTAACAGTTGGTGAGTCGTTGCAACGACTAACGCTGCATCTTTTTTATGATCTACACTCCCTCCGTATAAAGCAGCTACAGTTATACTTGGAAACACTTCTTGTAATCTCGGCGCTAATTCCAGTACAACGTCCGTCCTTGGCGTTGCGATACAAACTCTTTCTCCTTTTTGGAGCGCCTCTTCTATACCGTAAAATAACATTTCTGTTTTTCCAGCCCCGCACACAGCCCAAATAAAAAAAGATTCTTTCTGCTTAATCGCTTCTATAACTCCTTGCGCCGCCAACTCCTGACCAATCGATAAAGCCCCATTCCACTGTAATGGATTTAGCTCCCTGTCTCCGTTTCTTTCATGAATCCCGCGAACAAGTACAGTACATTCGCTAACTCTCCCCATCGTGATACACTTCCGGCAATACGCGCATGCTTTACCGCACCTTTTACATAAAAATGATGCAAATAGCCGCTGCTTTATATTTCCGCAGCGCTGACATATATATTTAGAAGCCTTCTTTATTACACCTTGTACACATACGATCTCTCCCTTCTCTTTTAAATTACTTATTTCTCTCTGTAAATCTGAAGAGAGTTCTTCTAATAGCAACTGTTTTCCAGCAAGCATTAACGTCACCTCCAGCATTACTATAAACCTTTCTTATAATCTCGTAAAAACGCAAAAAAGCCGATAACCTACCTATAAAATAGTAAGCTATCGACTTTATACACATGTTTTATTCGATTATAAATCCTAGAATCTACCGTATCCTAAGAAATGTTTTTGGTTGTAGCTACTGCTTAAGCTAGAGTAAGCAATCCCTTTGTCACCAGCATGAATCATTTGGCCATTGCCAACGTAAATACCAATGTGAGATGGACCTGGTTTATAAGTACCTTGGAAGAATACTAAATCTCCAGGTTGTGGGCTACTTACTTTAGAAACTGAATTCCAGTAACCTGCAACGTCTTGACGACCTACACCGAATACGTAAGAAATGAATCCACTACAGTCAAAACCACCGTTTGATGGAGATGCACTTCCCCAAACATATGGTAAACCTAAGTATTGTTGCGCTTTACCAATTACGCCAGGAGCTGGAGCTGGGCCTGGTGTCGGTTCTGGTTTTTTATCTTCTTTTTTAGGTGCTTCTTTTTTAGGCTCTTCCTTTTTAGGTTCTTCTTTTTGAGCTTGTCCACCGTTGTTTGCTGGTGCCGCTGGCTGAGCAGGTGCCGCTTGTGCTGGTTGAGCTTGCGCATCTTTAGCAGCTTGCTCTGCTTGTTTTTGAGCAGCAGCTTCTTGTGCAGCTTTTTCTTGCGCTTCTTGTTCAGCAATACGTTGTAATTGTAATGCTTGTTTTTCAAGATCTTTCAATTGACTTTCCGTACTTGTCATTGAAGTTACAACTGTATCCATTTTACCGCTTAAATCGTTTACTGCCGCTGCTTTTTTCTCTTTTTCAGCGTCAAGTTCTTTCTTAGCAGTTTCAATTTGAGCTTGTGCTTCTTTTAATTCTTTTTGCTTTGTTTTTACCGTTTCAACATCTTTTTTCACGTTCGCTTGATCTTCTTGTTGTGTTTTCATGATATCTTCGTCAGACTCAAGAATTTTAGAAACAGAAGTTAAACGATCAACTAAATCTGCAACGTTTTTAGAGTTTACAAGAACTTCTGTTACAACGTTCGTGTTTGGTTGCTCTTGAAGTGCAACTAAACGTTTTCTTAATAACTCTTCACGTTTTGCAATTTTCGTTTGTAATTCTGCAATATCTTTATTTTTCTTTTCGATTAATTGCTCAGTGTCCGCAACTTTTTTCGTTGTTTCATCAAGCTTTGCAGCATTCTCTTGAACAGACTTATCTAAACCTTGAATTGTTTTGTTTAAGTCATTCATTTGTTTTTGTAATTCATCACGTTCTTGTTGTTGTTTATGTAAAGTGTCATTTTGTGTATTAATTTGTGATTTCACGTCAGAAATTTTATCTTCCGCAAATACATTTGGTGTTAGTCCTGAAAACATTAACCCTGCAACTAATGCGCAAGATGCCATTTTTAGCTTTTTCATTTTATTTTTTACACCGCTTTCTTTTTTCTTTTTCCGTATATAACCTATAAAATTTATACCATAATTCGGGATTTTTTTTGCTAATGTTACGCTTTTGTAAAACAAATGTAATATTATATGTAACTCTATCGCAAAATATGCATATTTTTGTATATATGTGTAGAGTTTTAAAAGTTTTTTTAAGCAAAGAAAAAAACGCAAGGTTCCCCTTACGTTTTATTAAATATACTAATACGGATGAAATCAAAACGTTATTTCATCCATTTCTCAGCCCAATTTTGGACTTCATCCATAACACTTTCTAACGCTTTTCCCTTGTCCGTTAAGCCGTACTCGATTCGAACTGGTACTTCTGGATAAACATTACGAACTACAATGCCTTCGCTTTCCAATTCCTTTAAACGCTCTGATAACATACGATCGCTCATATTCGGTATAATATCTGCGATTTCTCTAAAACGTTTTGACTCTTCCAGCAAAGATTTAATAATTAAGCCAGTCCATTTCTTACTAAGCAAAGTAAAAGCTGACTCAAACTTTGGACATAAACAAGAATTATGCTCCATATGTTTCACCTCTCTTCTATTATAATATAGTTTCTTGTAAAAAGTAAGTTATAAAACTTTCCTCATTATTTTATTTTACGTACATTTTACCATTTCCAAATATTAACTTGTCAACTTCACGTAAAATATCCGTAAAAAAACCCTCTTCCGAAAGAGAGCTTTTTATATCTTTATTACTTCGTATACCATCCAAGACCTAGTGCACCTTCACCTAAATGCGTTCCAATTACAGCACCGAAATAACCTGTGCGGATTGTAACATGAGGATATTTTGCTTCTAATTCTGCCTTCCATTCATTCGCTTCCTCTTCACGTTGTGCATGAATGATAACTGCTTCCATAGGTACACCTTTACTTGCTTGCTCATCAAAAATTTCAATGATACGTTTTAACGCTTTTTTACGCGTACGAATCTTTTCAAACGGGATAATGATTTTGTCTCTAAAATATAAAACCGGCTTTACTTGTAACAGACTACCGATGAAAGCTTGCGCACTATTTAATCGTCCTCCACGTTGTAAATGGTGTAAATCATCTACTACAAAATAAGCGTCCATCGTTTTCTTCATTTCATCAAAACGGGCGATAATCTCTTTTGGATCCTTCCCTTCGCTTGCTAGCTTTGCACCTTCACGCACGTAGAATCCTTGTACTTCACAACTAATTTCAGAGTCGTACGTATATACATCAATACCCTCTACCATTTGACCAGCTGTCGTTGACGTTTGATATGTACCACTAATCCCACTTGAAAGATGAATGCTAATAACTGCATCATAATCCTTAGATAATTCTTCATATAGCTCAACAAACTTTCCGATTGCTGGTTGAGAAGTTTTCGGAAGCTCTTCTTGCTCACGTACTTTTACATAAAAATCATCTGCTGAAATTTCAGCTTCTTCTTGATAAGATTCCGTTCCAAACACAACGTTTAATGGAATCATATATATATTGAGTTCATCACGAATATGCTTCGGTATATATGCTGTACTATCAGTAACAATAGCTGTTTTCATTTTCGTACCTGCCTTATAAAAAAGTTTTTATTTCCTAATTTTACACGAAAACTAAAAATGGTGCATCCATACATGAAAATGCGGGTTTGAAATTATACTTATCATCTCGACAAATTACAACAAAAAGGTAAAATACTCATCAAAAATTTCAGCTTATTTATAAAAAATGTTTGAATATAAAAACGCCCGCTTTTAAAATGTAAAGTACTAGTCATTTTGATGGATAGGGGCGTATACAAGTGTTATTACAATATTTAACAATAAAAGACTACGGTGAACACGAAATTGTTATTCAAAAATCAAGATTCATCTGCTATGTTAGTCGTGCTACAACCGAAGAAGAAGCTCAAGAATTCATACAAAAAATCAAAAAACAAAACTGGAATGCAACACATAATTGTTCTGCGTATTTAATTGGCGAACAAGATCAAATCCAAAAAGCAAATGATGATGGTGAACCTAGTGGTACAGCTGGCGTACCTATGTTAGAGGTACTAAAAAAACGCGGTTTAAAAGATACCGTCGTTGTCGTTACCCGCTATTTTGGTGGCATCAAACTGGGCGCTGGTGGATTAATTCGCGCATATGGAAAATGTACAAGCGAAGGCATTAATCATGTCGGTATTGTCGAGCGAAAGCTAATGCGTATTATGCAGACCGAAATTGATTACACATTACTTGGCAAAATTGAAAATGAATTACGTAATTCAAAATATGCCATTAAAGATATACATTACCTCGAAAATGTCACATTTGATACGTATGTAGAAGAAGATGGAAAACAAGCATTCACGGATTGGATGATTGAATTAACAAATGGGAAATGTACAATTACAGAAGGAGATATGTTGTACTTAGAACAAGATATTATCTAAGAATAACTACTGTATCGCCTTTAAAGATTAATGTAGTGAATTACTTTCCTACAAATGAACTAAGGAGATTATATATGGAAGAACGTTATTATCATCTCCAAAATAGCAGAATAAAAAAGAAACGAAGAAGAAAGTTTTTCTACTTCCTTATTTTCTTATTTTTATTTGGTAGTGTAGGACTTTATATATTAAATTCCTACTCTTCTCTCATGGGGATGTATAGTGGTTTTACTCGTGAAAAATCGGATTTGAGAACCGAAGATGTAGAAATTACAAAGGAGCCTTTTACACTCCTTATTATGGGTATAGAAGATTATGCAACAGACGGTCAAAACGGTCGTACAGATTCATTAATGTTTGCGACAGTTAATCCGAAAACGCAAAAGATTTCGCTTATGAGTATTCCTCGTGATAGTCGCGTTCCAATTGTCGGAAAGAATAAAGAGGACAAAATTAACGCTGCGCATGCTTACGGCGGAGAAGAAATGGCAATCAAAACTGTCGAGGGTTTCCTAAAAGTACCTGTAGACCATTATGTTAAAATTGATTTCCAAGGATTTAAAGGTATTGTTGATGCTGTTGGCGGTGTTACTGTTGATGTTCCCTTCGATTTTTGGGAGCGTTCAGACGTAGATTACTACAAAAAAATCCAATTTAAGCAAGGACAGCAAGAATTAAATGGTGAAGAAGCACTCGCTTACGTTCGTATGCGAAAGCAAGATCCAAATGGTGACTATGGTCGGGCCGCTAGACAAAGACAATTACTAGCTGCTGTTGCTCAAAAACTAAATTCCACCTCTACCGTATTTAAAATTAAAGATTTAACAGCGGTCGTTGGAAAATATATAAAAACTGACATTCCTATTTCTGATGGCCTTGCTCTTTACAAGAAACTTTCTGGGTTTGATCCTTCTACAATACAAACACTCAAACTTGAAGGAGAAGACAAAAAAATAGGTGGTATTTATTACTTCCTTCCAGATCCAAACGGTGTTGAGGCAGTACGTAACGAAATTAAAAAAGAACTAGGAGAAAAGGTAACCACGCAAGAAAATTCAACAACAAAAACGGAATCCACTCCTTCTTCAAATTCTAACTCTAACGAGAAAGCGAAGAAAGAAACGAATCAGAATCAGAATCAGAACAAAACACCAACTGATCCCCCTCCTTCTACGAATGCTCATGCAGAGTGGATTATGAGAAATCAGCAATAAAAAAGCCAAATCGCATGCGATTTGGCTTTTTTTTATTTATTAAAGTGTTTTAAAATTGCTTCTACAATACGCTCTGATGCACGGCCATCACCGTACGGATTAGACGCTTTTGACATCTTATCATGAGCTTCTTTGTCTGATAACAACTCATCAGCAAGGCTAAAGATTGTCTCTTCGTCTGTTCCCGCTAATTTCAACGTACCTGCTTCAATACCTTCTGGACGCTCTGTTGTATCACGAAGAACAAGAACTGGCACACCGAGTGATGGTGCTTCCTCTTGTACCCCGCCAGAGTCAGTTAACATTAAGTATGAACGAGCTGCAACATTGTGGAAATCAATTACATCTAGCGGCTCAATTAAATGAATGCGGCCATGATCGCCTAAAATATCATTTGCAGTTTCACGAACAACAGGGTTCATATGAACAGGATACACAACTTGTACGTCTTCATGCTTATCAACAAGACGCTTAATTGCACGGAACATATTACGCATTGGCTCTCCTAGGTTTTCACGACGGTGAGCTGTCATAAGTACAAGACGATCACTTCCAAGTTTCTCTAGTACAGGATGACTATATGTTTCTTTTACAGTCGTTTTTAGTGCGTCAATCGCTGTATTTCCTGTTATGAAAATGCGTGATTCATCTTTATTTTCTTTCTGTAAGTTCGTTGCTGATTTTGCTGTAGGTGAGAAATGAAGATCTGCCATTACGCCTGTTAATTGACGATTCATCTCTTCTGGGTATGGAGAATATTTATCCCATGTACGAAGTCCTGCCTCGACATGACCTACTGGAATTTGATTATAGAAAGCAGCTAAGCTTGCAATAAACGTTGTCGTCGTATCACCATGTACAAGTACGATATCCGGCTTTGCTTCTTTCATTACTTTATCCAAACCTTCTAAACCACGCGTTGTAATATCGATTAAAGTTTGGCGATCCTTCATAATATTCAAATCGAAATCTGGTGTAATTCCAAAGATACTTAATACTTGGTCTAACATTTGACGATGTTGTGCTGTTACAGTCACAATTGATTCAATTTTCTCTGGATGCTTTTGCAACTCTAATACAAGAGGTGCCATTTTAATTGCTTCTGGACGTGTCCCGAAAATTGTCATTACTTTTAAACGTTCAGTCATTTCATTGCCTCTTTTCTTTCACTAGTTACAAATCCTATTATGACATATAAGAATATACATGAATACATACCTTTTTAACGAATAACGGAAAAATCCCTCTTATGAATACTTTCTCTTCCAACAGAATAATAATCTATTCCTTGTTTCTTGACATCCTCATTAGTATAACAATTTCTTCCATCAAATAAAATAGGTTCTCTCATAAGTTGTACGTACTTTCCTAACGGATACGTTCGGATAGCCTCCCATTCTGTCACGATAAAAGCCGCACTCGCTCCTCTAATCGATTCATCTATACATTCGCTATATTGTATAGTCTCCCCAAAGATATTTTTCATATTTTGAATCGCCTTCGGGTCATATAGTACTATGTCTGCACCTATATTCATTAATTCTTGTATCATAATAAGGGACGGTGCGTCTCTTATATCATCTGTATTCGGTTTAAATGCTGCTCCCAGCACTGCAATCCGCTTCTTGTTCATATTTATTACTTTCTTCGCTTTCTCAATCAATAATAGCTGTTGTTTATTATTTACTTCAATGACGGCTTTTAACAAACGAAAATCATGCGCCACATTCCCTGCAATTTGCACAAGCGCTTTCGTATCTTTCGGAAAACACGATCCCCCGTAACCAATGCCCGCATTTAAAAAAGACGACCCAATTCTCTTATCCATTCCCATTCCTTTTGCAACATCTAATACATTAGCTCCTACCTTCTCACATATATTTGAAATTTCATTGATAAAACTAATTTTTGTCGCTAAAAAGGCATTCGATGCGTATTTAATCATCTCTGCACTTTTTATATCTGTAACATACGTTTGCAAATGTAATTTACTATATAAATTCTCAACTTTTCGCGCCGCTTCCTCATCATCAGCTCCAATTACAATACGATCTCCCTGAAAAAAATCGTAAATCCCTGAACCCTCCCGTAAAAATTCGGGATTCGATACAATATGTAATTCATGCCTATTTTGTAATGTCTCCTCAATCCATCCCCTCATAGCACCATTCGTCCCTACAGGAACAGTACTTTTTGTAACAACAATAATGTCTTTAGTCGCATATGCTCCAATATCAAAACATGCATTTTGAATATATGTTAAATCTGCTGTCCCATCTAATAACGATGGCGTTCCAACTGCAATAAATATAAATTCTGCATCATGAAATGCTTCTTCTTTACTTGTTGTAAAAGTTAAACGATTATTCTCACACGCATCATGTATTAATTCATATAAGCCAGCTTCATAAATAGGCAGATCCCCTTGTTTTATCCGTTCAATTTTCTCATCATCTATATCAAAACATGTAACCGAATGTCCCAATACTGCCAATCCTACTCCTGTAATCAATCCAACGTATCCGGTACCTATTATCGTAATTTTCATTTCCTTTTCGCACAGGAATATACAATAGAAAATATACGAATACATAGAATTTCCCCTGTGCTTCCCCCTCTCACATTAAAAATGAGAAAACTCTTTTACTTCTTTATTATATGAATTGCTTTCTTCATTCTTTTTTAAGTTTTTGTAAAATTAAATATTGTCCATAAAACCAATAGAAATTTTACCGAGATTAAAGCTGTACGTTCAGGCTTGAAAAATTCCCACATTTTAACACGGAACTTACTCATTTCTACGTGTAACACTTATAATATTGAAATAAAATTATTCGCTATTAAAGAGAAAGAAAAAATGTCATATTCCAAAGCCCAATACGATTAACCTTCTCAAATGATTCAACATTCTGTATACCATTGTCATATATTCTATCTGCTTCCATTTACCATAAAACGAAAAAAAGATTGAATTCTAATCTTTTTGTGATACCATATGTTATGAGCCTGTAAATAAACATCATAATTTTCAGATAAATATATTAAAAAAAATTACGTTAGACTATAAAAGGGTGGGGTATTAATGGACTCACAAGTGATTTATGCCATTTTGGCATCTTTCATCACTGTACTCGTCGTTACTCCTTTAGTTATTAAGTTAGCTTTTAAAATAGGAGCAACAGATAAGCCAAACGCGCGTAAAGTGCACCAAAAGATTATGCCTCGTCTTGGCGGGTTAGCAATATTTATTGGTGTGGCTGTTGGATTTGTTGTCGGTGGCTTATACGAACAAAGAATGTTATCGATAACGCTAGGTGCGATTATCATTGTAATCATCGGTATTTTAGATGATATGTACGAGTTATCTGCGAAGGTAAAATTCGGTGGACAACTATTAGTTGCCATTATGATTGTAAAAAGTGGATTATTAGTGCAAGTATTATATATTCCAATCCTCGGGGATACTGAACTTGGATGGCTTGCTTACCCAATTACAGTATTTTGGATTGTAGGTATTACAAATGCCATCAACTTAATTGACGGCTTAGATGGATTATCCGCTGGTATTTCATCTATCGTACTGGCAACGCTAGCATATATGGCCTTCACTAGCCCATGGGGTACTGGAGCTGCTATTATCTTACCACTAGCATTAATTACATTAGCAAGTACAATTGGATTTTTATTCTACAACTTCCATCCAGCAAAAATTTTCATGGGAGATACAGGAGCACTATTTTTAGGATACTGTATTTCTGTTATATCGTTACTTGGATTATACAAAAGTGTAACGCTATTCAGCTTTATCGTTCCAGTTATCATTTTAGGCGTGCCTGTATTTGATACGACATTTGCAATTATCCGTCGTATCGTAAATAAAAAACCTATTTCAGCACCAGATAAGTCGCATTTACATCACCGTTTACTTGCAATGGGCTTCTCTCATCGTAAAACGGTACTAATTATATACGCATTCGGTATTTTCTTTAGTGTAAATGCAATCATTTTCTCTAGTGCGACATTATGGTTATCCATTATTCTTCTTTTCGTTTTAATCTTCTTTACAGAGATTATTGCTGAAGTAATTGGACTTGTACATGAACGTTACAAACCACTTATTTCCTTTTATAAAAAAGTGAAAAAACGCGAAGACTAATTGTAGTATAGCCTTTACTATTATGAAATATTCAAATAGCATCCTCTTTCTTATAAGAGGATGCTATTTTTTATTCGTTATTTTATATTTCCAAAATATAGCTTGTTTGAGAGTTCCACTATTGGAGAAAGATATACATAATAAGAAAAGGATTATATTTTCTTTTTTACATCTTGATTGTCAAACTGAGGGTGAATGTTATGATCAAGCGAGTATTTCAATACATTATTTTATTTTTAACGATTACTATGTACGCGTCATCTCATGCAGGAGCAACTACAATTCCCCCTGCTGAACATCATCCAAATACCGAAACTTCCTCTTCTACAAAAAAAATCGCGTACTTAACATTTGATGACGGACCAAACAAATATACTACGCAAATTTTAAACATCTTAAAAGAAAAGAACGGAAAAGCAACTTTCTTTGTTATTGGTGGAAAAGTACCACATTATAAAAAGACAATGCAACGATTAATTAAAGATGGACATTATATCGGACTTCACAGTATGTCCCATGATGTAAAACGCCTTTACACTGGTGATCCATCCGCTTTAATTACAGAAATGGAACAAACTCAAAACATTGTCCAACAAGTTACAAAATTAAATACACATCTCGTTCGTGTCCCATATGGTAGCATGCCTTACTTAAAAAAGAATTACCGTGATGCACTTGTATCAGCCCAGTATAAAATGTGGGATTGGACAATCGATACATACGACTGGAAAAGCTACGACAATCCTTCTGCCATACTAGAAAGGGTACGTAATCAGAGCGATGAACAAGTCGAAGTAATTTTAATGCATGATTCGAGTGTAACCGTACAAATACTGCCACAAGTAATTGATTACTTACAGTCACAAGGATACAAGCTTCTTCCCTATAATCCATCTTCTCATCTCGAAGTAAACTTTTGGAAAGACACAAGATTGTAACAGCTTTAGTGCCTATGTGCTAAAGCTGTTTTATTTTTCTCTTCCCACCCTTCCCATTTTTGTGTAAAATTTTAAATAGTGATGAAGTTTCGAGGTGAATAGAAATGAAACGAATAGATCTCATTTTTAACGCAATACAAAAAGGCAATTATACAGAAGGTGTAACTGCATCAGAACTCGCTACCCTGTTGCAGCTAGATCGAGCCAATGTAAGTAGCGACTTAAACAAACTCGTAAAAGATAAACGTTTATTAAAAACAAATACGCGTCCTGTTCGTTTTTATATAGAAACGAACACTTCGTTGGAAACGCATTCAAAAGAAGTAACTTCATTAGATACATTTGCAGTTGAAAATACGAGCCTTAAAATCGCAATCGAAAAAGCGAAAGCTTCTATTCTCTATCCTCCAAACGGTATGCATACTTTACTGCTCGGAGAAACAGGCGTCGGAAAATCCATGTTTGCTTCTTTAATGCACGAATATGCAATTGAAGTTGAACAGCTTCCTAAAAATGCACCATTTATCGTCTTTAACTGTGCTGATTATGCGAATAACCCACAGCTACTACTCGGGCAATTATTTGGGATTAAAAAAGGAGCGTATACAGGGGCAAGTGATCAAAAAGGGTTAATTGAAAAAGCACATGAAGGGATCCTTTTCTTAGATGAAGTACATCGCCTTCCTCCAGAGGGACAAGAAATGCTTTTCACCTTTATTGACCGCGGAGTATATCGCCGCCTTGGAGAAACAGAAAACGAACGTAAAGCACAAGTATTGATCATTACTGCTACAACAGAAGAACCAAATTCATTTTTATTAAAAACATTTACAAGACGTATACCAATGACTGTCACGCTGCCACCACTTCGTGAGCGTACACATAAAGAACGTTTTGCTTTACTGCAACTATTTTTCACAAATGAAGCAATTCGCTTGCGAAAAGAAATTCACGTTAGTCCGAATGCAATGCGTGCTTTCGTCTTTTACAATTGTCCCAATAACATCGGCCAATTAAAAACGGATGTACAAATTGCCTGTGCGAAAGCCTATTCTGACTTCGTGACAAAGAAACGTGATTCCGTCTATGTTTCAAGTACAGACTTACCTTGGTATATGAAGGAAGGGCTCTTCATTGAAAGAAAAAGCCGTCACCTATACCAAATACCGAATGAAACATTTATATTTACAGGTGATGAAGGTTGGAGTAATCATAAAGCAGAAAACGAAAAACAGTCTTCTATTTACGATTATATTGACTATAAATATGAAGAGCTTCAAGCTCGTGGTATTGAAGAGGAAGAATTAGAATTACTAATAGAAAATGATATTCAAAGCTTTTTCGTACAATATTTTAACCAAATGTCAAAAAAAACAAGTCATGAAAATGTTTTTAAAATTGTAGATCGTAATATCGTTTCCGTTTGTGAAAAAATTGCTGAACTTGCTGAAAAACATTTATCCAAGACATTCGATGAAAAAGTATTTCTCGCTTTAAGTTTACATGTACAGACAACTCTACAACGTTTACAAGCTGGAAAACAAATTCATCACCCACAATTAAATCAAATTCGTACGAAATATAAAGAAGCTTTTTCCGTAGCTATGCAATGCATTCAACTACTGGAAGACGAATTACAAATAACAATGCCTATCGATGAAGCAGGCTTTTTAACAATGTTCTTCGTTGTTGATCCAATTCCTGCCTCACAAACAGAAGTAAAAGTATTAATATTAGCGCACGGCAACGGCATAGCAACAGAAATGGCAAACGTCGCAAACGAACTGCTCGGCATTGAGGAAGTAACCGGTATCGATATGCCGTTACATGAATCGCCGAAAGATTTCTTAGAGCGTGTGAAAGTGTATATGAAAACACTCCAAAATGTAAACGGGCTTCTCTTACTCGTTGATATGGGATCTCTCGCTTATATTGGTGATATATTAGAAACTGAGTTCAAAATTCCGGTACGTGTTCTTTCCATGACGAGCACTCCACATGCACTAGAAGCTGCTCGAAAAGCTCAGCTTGGCTACTCGTTAGATGCATTATATGAAACAGTAAAGAACTTAACACCGTTTTACTTAAACGTACAAGAAGAAAAGAAAAAGCCATTATCACCAATGAAATCTGTTATTTTAACAGCTTGTTTAACTGGGGAAGGCAGTGCTTTAGCTATTCAGAAAATGTTGGAGAACTATTTGCGATTTGACAAAGACTTAATTGAAATCATTCCAATTAGTATCGTCCATGAAAAAGATTTAACGAAAATGATTGAGAACATAAAAAAAGAGCGGAATATCATTTGTATCGTCACGAATTTCGATGTGCAGGTGCCATGCTTAACTTATCATTTCCAAGACATTGTAAACTACACAGCGATTCAGCCAATTCAAGAATTAATTACGTATGAAGAAACATATGCAAAAATGGCTGATATTCTTGAACAACAAATGCAGCGTAACGACGGAGCACTACTTATTAAAACAATTCGATACGCATTAAATACAATTCAAGAATTAATTTCCTTACAGCTAACTCCTGATAGTTTAATGGGTGTTATTCTGCATATGAGCTGTATGGTTGACCGTCTTCAAAAAGGAGAAAGCCTCCTCCCTCATCCGGATAAAGAGAAACGAAGACAAGATGAATACTGGATGTATATGAAAGTAAAAAAAGCATTGCAGCCAATTGAAAATACATTTGAAATACAAATACCTGATGACGAAGTGTTTTATGTTATGGACTTCTTCATTAAAAATCAGCCTGTAAAAAATTAATTGAGGCAGTTTTGTAGTATATCGACCATAACTCGGATTTTATCGGCGATTTTCAAGATATATCGATTTACCGGCTATATTCACTAAAATTTGTACCTTATAGAAAAAAGGCTGTTCCAGATGAACAGCCTTTTTTCTACTTCTTTACTTTCCTAATTCTCCCCCTGATTTCGCCTTTTTTATTAGACTTCGTATAAACATTTACATATACATTCGCCTGAATGATCTCTTGCAGTAAGCTATCAAACGCTCGCCCCTGTAAAGGCCCTTCAAAATCTCCCACATTAACTACACCAGTGACGACTCCTTCATTAACACTAATACCTTGCTTTAATGGACCAAATAAACTTAAAACAATTGGACCAATTTGATCTGTTTTCCCTAAATGAATTTGGCATGATGTAACTTTTTCGATGTTTTTCAATATGACCCGATATTGCAACTTCTTTAAATCCTCACTAAATATAAACTCTGCTACGCCAAAAGCTTCTGTATTTACAGGAGGTATTTCCCTTTTTCCTGTTAACCTCGCAAAGAAATGTGTTGTCATACGGGCATTCTCCTCATATAAATTTCCCAGCACTACTTCTACTACTTTATGGTTTATACATAATCATTTATGACTTTTTCAAGTGTTAATTACGAAGAAAAGATTCACACAATCTTTACATTAGAATCGTTTCTTTTGCTTTACTACCTCCTGTATAATGCATTTAGAAAACACATTCTCGGAGGTCGTTTTGAAAAAAAACAAATACACTTTTCACACATTATTAGAGATTTTTCTCGTCTCATTTAAATTAGGACTTACTTCGTTTGGTGGACCTGTCGCCCATCTCGGCTATTTCCACCACGAATATGTACAAAAAAGAAAATGGATGGATGAACGAAGCTATGGAGATTTAGTAGCACTATGCCAATTCCTCCCTGGTCCTGCTAGCAGCCAAGTCGGTATGGGCGTTGGATTATTAAGAGGCGGGGTATTCGGAGCTATTATTTCATGGATTGGATTCACTTTACCGTCTGTGCTTGTTTTAGTTTTCTTCGCCTCATTCCTTAATCAGTTCGATCTTGGAAGTACTGGCTGGATTCATGGACTAAAAGTTGTAGCAGTCGCTATTGTCGCTCATGCCATATGGGGAATGGCGCAAAAATTAACGCCAGACCGAAATCGTGCGACGATTGCAATTGCAACTGCCTCAATCGCCCTATTATGGCCAAGTAGCTGGACACAAGTCACTCTCATTATCATATCTGGCTGTATCGGCTGGCTTTTATATCGCAACCAACCAATTAGCCAATCTCAACATATAAAAGTACCTATTTCAAAAAAGATAGCAGTTTCTTGTCTCGTCTTATTCTTTGGACTATTACTACTGCTACCAATATTAAGACCGTTCTCTTATTACATCGCTTTATTTGATAGTTTTTATCGCTCTGGTGCACTTGTATTTGGAGGCGGACACGTCGTGCTACCTCTTCTTGAAGGTGAGTTCGTACAAAACGGAATGCTGACGAAAGAACAGTTCCTGGCTGGATACGGATTAACACAAGCAATGCCAGGACCACTATTTACATTCGCCTCTTATATAGGAGCAGTGTTAAACGGAACGCTTGGGGCCATACTTGCAACAATTGCGATTTTTCTTCCTGCTTTCTTACTCGTTATTGGTGTTTTACCATTTTGGAATAGTTTGAGAAAAATATCTTTCATACAAGGCGCACTACTTGGAGTCAATGCCGCTGTTGTTGGTATTTTAATTGCTGCTTTTTATGATCCGATTTGGACAAGCACAGTTATGAACGCTGTAGATTTTGTTTTTGCGTCTCTTCTCTTTTGCTTGCTCGCTTTTTGGAAAACACCACCTTGGGTTATCGTTATACTCGGAGCCTTTGGCGGATATGTTCTATCCATTTTATAAATAGAAAAAACGACGGCATGATATAGCCGTCGTTTTTCTATTAAAACTTCACAAGCTCTATTCCTTCAGGCAACTCGCTCTCTGTTAAAATACGCAATTCTTTCACGCGATCCATTACGTAAGAAGAACGTTTCACAAGCTCTGGATCAATATAAGCTGGATGAACCATAATTTCTACCGTTTGTTCACCTTGTACTCTTTCTTTTAACTTCACAAAGTAATCTTCCGTCACACCATCCGCGTAAAAGTCACTGTAAAATACGTCAGAAAACGGGCGTACTGCTCGCTCTTCCTCACAACGACGGATCGGAACATTATATGTAGCCGCTAATCTCTCAAGAACATCGTGCAAAATCGGTAATCCGTGCACATGGTGATGACTATCTAAATGAGTGGGCGTTAATCCGTAAGATAAGAATTTCTCAATTTGAGCAGTCCATTCTCTCTCGACTTCTTCCGGATTTATCTTCCCTTCCCATACGATGCTTTGTTTATGAAACAATCCATCGCTACTTACAAGTGATGGTACATCTCCAAGAAGCGGTTTCCCTGCTGTTAATACGAGATGTACGCCTACTCCTAATGTGTTATGTTCTTTCGCTAAACGTACCGCATGCTCTGTTCCTGGCATATTCATCATCATCGTCGTTGAATTTACAAGTCCATTTATATGCCCATCAATAATACCGTAATTTGTACCTTCTGTAAGACCGAAATCATCTGCGTTTACAATTAACTTAATCATCGTAATACCTCCTAATAGAGTAAAAAAGCGGGCTAAATAGCGCCGCTTTATTTCTCTACCTTTTTGAAGAACTGCGGAAGATGTTCTTTATGTGCTTCCAACATTTCATCTAAAATTTGTTTTGCCACTTTATCTGATGGTACAAGTGGATTAATTGTCATAGCAAGCAGCGCTTTATGATAATCCCCTGTAACAGCAGCTTCAATTGTTGTGCGCTCGAATGATTTAATTTGTTGTACTAAACCGCGAACTGGTACTGGAAGATCTCCAACTGCAATTGGTTTTGGACCTTCTTTCGTAATAATACAGTTCACTTCAACAGCCGAATCATGTGGCAAGCTTGCAATTGTTCCGTTGTTTCGTGTATTAACAGGCTGGATATCACCTTTATTATTATAAATAGACGTAATTAAGCTACATGCTGCGTCACTATAATAAGCGCCTCCACGTTTTTCTAATTGTGGTGGTTTAATATCTAAATTCGGGTCTTTATATAACTCGAATAAATCATCTTCTAATTGTTTTACTACTTCTGCACGTGTACCTTTTTCAACCGAAGCTTCTTTCTCTTCTTCTAGCATTTCACGTGTTTTGTAGTAGTAACGATGGTATGGACATGGAATTGCACGAAGGCCACGAATAAAGTCAGGTTCCCAGTTAAGCGCAGCAATATTTTCCATCGTAATTTGCTTTTCTGGATCTGTTACAAGTTCTAACACACGATCCATTACACTTACGCCATCTAAATATACGTCTAGTCCGTATACCATATGGTTTAAACCTGCGAAGTCCACATGTACACGACTTGCATCTACTTCAAGTAATTTTGCAAGACCCATACGGATTCCGATTGGAACGTTACATAGACCAACTACTCTTTGAATATTTGTATAACGAAGAACAGCTTCTGTTACCATACCAGCTGGGTTTGCAAAGTTAATTAACCATGCATTCGGACAAAGCTCCTCCATGTCCTTACAAATTTCTAAAATAACAGGAATCGTTCTCAATGCTTTGAATAAACCACCAGGACCATTCGTTTCCTGACCAATTACATCATATTTTAACGGGATTGCTTCATCTTTTGCGCGAGCTTCTAATAAACCTACGCGAAGCTGCGTCGTTACGAAGTCAGCATCTTTTAATGCTTCGCGACGATCAAGCGTTAAATGTACCTCAATTGGTAAACCAGATTTTTTCACCATACGTTTCGCTAAGTTACCAACGATTTCTAACTTTTCTTTTCCTGCCTCAATATCTACTAACCAAATTTCACGAACAGGAAGCTCATCATAACGCTTAATAAATCCTTCAATTAACTCTGGTGTATAACTAGATCCACCGCCGATTGTAGCAATTTTAATTCCAGTCATGCTTTATTCCCCTTTCGCTTCAAGCTTTTTATAAAGATCGATAAACTCTGCTGCTAATTCTTTTACTGTAATCGCATTCATTAAATGATCTTGTGCGTGAATTAAAAGAACACTAATCTCTGTTTTTTCTCCTCTTGCTTCTGATTGTATGAGCTCCGTTTGAAAATGATGCGCTTCATTAATCGCTTCTTTCGCCTTTGCCATCGCTTCATCAGCTTCTGCCATTTTCCCCTGTTTGGCAAATTGAAGTGCCTCCATCGCAAAGCTTCGTGCATTACCACTATTTAAAATTAATTGGAATGGAATTTGTTCTGCTGTAGTCATCATAATTACCGCCCTCTCTATTATGGTTCAACCGATTGAAATACCCCTTCAGTTTGAACATGTCTATTAAAGTATTAATTTATGAATGATAGTTTGGTGTTCTTGTAGATGGTTCTCATCTTTTTGAACATGATATAAAGGTGATTGTCCTCACAGATAGTGTTATCTGTGAGAACAATTACTGTGTTACATAGGTACAGAGTTGTTATTTCCTTGTGCTGCTTTCTCAGTACGGATAACTGAACGATCGCATGCGACAACGAATGGGAAGTAAATCGCCATTGCAACAACAAAGTTGAATAATTGTAAAATCGCACCAGAAGGATGTAAACCTGTTACAAGATACCCACTAATAATTGGTGGAACGTTCCATGGAACCATCGCTACTGTTTTTGGTACCCATCCTAAGTAAATTGCTGTATAAGATGTAATAACTAACACAACAGGTGTTAATACGAACGGGATGAATAAAATTGGATTTAATACGATTGGTGTACCAAAGATTACTGGTTCGTTAATGTTAAATGCACCAGGTCCAATTGATAGACGAGATACACCGCGTAATTGTGCACTTTTCGCTACAATTAATACAACGACTAAAAACGCTAATGTTGCACCAGAACCACCAAGATATACGAAAGTATCAAAGAATGGTTTTGTAATAATGTTTGGAACATCAAATGCAGATGTACCATCTTGGAATAACTTAATATTTTTCTCTAATGCTGGTAAATAAAGTGGCTCAATAATACCACCAACAATATTTGGACCATGTAAACCGAAGAACCAAAGTACATGTACTAATAACGCAATAAAGATTGCACTTGGTAACGTACCCGCTAAACCTTGTAATGGAACTTGTAATGTATTAAAGATATACTCATGAACACTTGTACCTGCTAGTTTTACTGCTAATTGAATACTTGCAATACCTGTTAAAATCACAAATGCTGGAACTAAAGCAGCGAAAGATTTCATTACTGCTGGTGGTACACCGTCAGGCATTTTAATTGTAATGTTTCTTTGAACAAAGAAGCGGAATACCTCCGTTACGAGTATGGAGACAATAAGTGAAACGAACAAACCCTGTGCGCCTGTCCAAAGCATATTTATTCCAGCTTCTTTTGGTGTTGTTGGTGTAAGAATAATTAATGCACCAAACGAAATAATACCTGCTGACAATCCATCAACACCGTAAGATTTTGCTAAGTTATAACTTATGGTAACCGCCACCATCAGAGCTAATACCCCGAAGGACCCTGTCCACATACCAGCACCAATTTGTGTCCAAGTTTCACCGAATAAATCTTTCATAAAATTTTGGAATGCTGGAATTGGTAAACCATTAACTAGTACTGCCATCGAACCAACTAAAATAAGTGGCATAACTGCAATAAATCCATCTCGAATCGCAGCTAAGTGACGTTGCGATCCGATTTTACCAGCAATCGGAACCATGTACTTCTCCATAAATGCAATAAACTTTTGCATTTTACTTCCCCCCTAATTATTTTTTAAGTGTTAATGCGTGATCTAAAACTGCCTCTCCATTCATCATGCCGTAGTGCATTGGATTGATAACGTCGATTCCAACGTTTTTCTCATCAGCAAGCGTTTTCATTGAAGAAAGCATGTAACGAACTTGTGGTCCTAATAATAATACGTCTGCTTGATCGATATTTGTTTTTACTGCATCCCCAGATACAGCCCAAATCTTTCCTTCTAGACCGCGAGCTTTTGCAGCCGCTTCCATTTTTGTAACTAGTAAACTTGTAGACATCCCTGCTGAGCAACATAATAAAATATTCATTTGAAAATCCCCCTTGTGTAGTATAAAAATTTTATGTTTTATTTATTTTTCTTTACGCTATTTATTAATGCAATTAGCGTGCCAACTTTTTAAAACCACTAAAATCAGCACTTTTTCGACCATTCCCTTTGTGTGTTAACGCTTTCAATTAGTGTGTCGACCAAAAAACACACAGTGTGTTATAAAACAACACGCTTTTAACACATAACTGTATGAAAATAGATTAGTGTTTAGTTGTCTAGTTGTATTTAAAACAAAAAAACACTAAAAAAAATTTTTAGTGTTTTTACCCTCTATTTAATGAAATAAAAAACCTTGCATACGCAAGGTTCATTCAGATATTGACATCTTCCTATATAATTCTACAAATTCACTCGCTAATTCCTTCACCGTAATTGCATTCATTAAATGATCTTGCGCGTGCACCATCAGAAGGGTGACTTCGGTCTTTTCACCACCAGCTTCTTTCTGTATGAGATCCGTTTGTACACGGTGCGCCTCTTTTAATTCTTCTAACGCTTCTTGTAATTTCGCTTCTGCTTCTGTAAATTCTCCACGCTTTGCACAATCAATTGCTTCCATTGAGCAACTTCTCGCATTTCCCCCATGCAAAATTAAATGAAAAGCCTTCGTTTCTATCGTATCCATTTTAGTTCTCTACTCCCCCTTTTCTTCCGCTATTTTTTGTTTATCCCATATTTTTAAGAACGGTAAATATATGACGAACGCTAGTGCAAAGTTAACGAGTTGCAAAATCACACCTGAAATTTTGCCACCCGATCCTAAATATCCACTAAATAGAATTGGTGTCGTCCATGTTACAGCAGCACCACTTGGGCGAGCTACCAATCCCCATTCCATTGCGAAATAAGAAACAATCGTTAATACAACAGGAACTACTATAAATGGAATAAGTAAAAGTGGATTCATGACAATTGGCATACCGAAAGTTACCATTTCATTAATATTAAAGATACCAGGTGCAATTGACAATCGTCCTAAACTTTTTAATTGCTGACTTCGTGCAAACAATAACATTCCGACAACTAAGGCTAATGTTGCACCAGAACCGCCCATATAAATCCATAAATCAAAAAACTGTGCAGTAATCGTGTTCGGTACATCTTGGCCCGCTTGAAAAGCAATCCGGTTCTGATCCATTAACGATAACCAAATCGGGCTCATTACACCGCCCACAATTGTAGCTCCATGAATTCCACACGCCCAAAGGACATGAACGAGAATAACCGCTATAACTGCTCCCCAAAGACTAGCACCAAGTATACTCAGCGGTTCTTGCAGTAGCTTCCCTACAACATTATGAATGCTTCCGAAAGTTGTGTGTTCAAAAATCAATCTAATGATCCAAACAACTGTCACAACAATAAACCCAGGAATAAGCGCTGCAAATGAACGCGTTACTGCCGGTGGAACTGTCTCAGGCATTTTTATAATCATCTTTTTTTGTACAAGAAATCGGTATATTTCAGTAGATATAATTGCAATAATCATCGCTACAAATAAACCTTGGCTTCCCATTAATGCCGCTGGAATTACTCCATCTACCAGTATACTTTCTTTCGTACCCGGCATGATATATGCAACTTGAAATGGAGTTGCAAGTAAAAATGTCACAAGCGACAATGCCCCGGATGCTAAAGCGTCCACTTTATAATATTCTCCAAGCCTGTAAGCGATTCCAAAAACAGCTATTAAAGCCATTATATTAAAAGTTGCACTAACTGGATACCCTAATGCTACGTTCCAGTTTTTCCCGAACAAACTCGCCATGAATTCACTATACCCAGGGATTGGTAATGTACTAATAATAAGAAAAATTGATCCTATAATTAAGAACGGCATCGTCAATACAAGTCCATCACGAATTGCTAGCAAATGCCTCTGCTCTGCAACCTTTCCTGCTACCGGCATTACATATTTCTCTAAAAACCGTATCATCTATCCCACTCTCCTCATGGTTTCATTGACAAAGCTGCTTGCAAGATAGCTTCTCCATTACAAAGTCCGTAATGGACGGATTGAATGACATCAACAGGTACTCCTTTCTCCTTACATAATTCTTTCATTTTCGGTAATAAATAACGTACTTGCGGTCCAAGTAAAAGTACATCTGCTTTATCAATATGGCTATTTACTTCAGAACCTGATACAGCCCAAATCTTTACCTCTATCCCTTTTGCCTCTGCTGCTTTCTCCATTTTTGTAACAATCAAACTGGAAGACATTCCCGCTGCACAGCAAAGTAAAATATTCATCCCTTTTCCCCTCCCCCTTTTTCCAAGCCTAGGTTACGGCGCATCCCTTACCACAACTAGGTTACAAATATATATGTCTAGATTTCCTGCTGTATGCCGAGCTTAAAAACAAAAATTTCTCGGTTTTCACGCTATTCCATCTATCCGTATTCTCCTAGTAAAGAGGGCTCTAACTCGCTATAATAATTCAGTATGATTTTTTATAATTGATAGGAGGATATATTTATGAAGGCATATCGCTTTCCACTTATTTTATTATCTTCTATCCTAATTGGTGGTTTCATTGGTTATTTCATGGGTGCCGATGCAGTTGCTTTAAAGCCGCTTGGTGACATTTTCTTAAACTTAATGTTTACGATTGTTGTACCTCTAGTGTTCTTTAGCATCGCGTCATCTATTGCTAATATGGATGGATTAAAACGTTTCGGTAAAATTATGTCTAGTATGGCTGGGACTTTCTTATTTACAAGTATTTTAGCTGCTATTTTTATGATTATTGTCGTGAAAGTATTCCCGCCAGCACAAGGTGTTGTATTAGAACTAACCCAACCTGACAAAGCTGAAAAAGCAGTTAGTGTTGCAGATCAAATCGTCGGTATTCTAACAGTATCTGACTTCTCGAAGTTACTATCTCGTGAAAATATGTTAGCTCTTATTTTCTTCTCTATCTTAATGGGGGTTGCAACTTCAGCAGTTGGTGAAAAAGGAAAACCATTCGCTACATTCTTACAAGCTGGTGCAGAAATTTCAATGAAAGTCGTATCTTTCATTATGTACTACGCTCCAATCGGACTTGCTGCTTACTTCGCAGCATTAGTTGGTGAATTCGGACCACAGCTTCTTGGAACTTACTTCCGAGCAGCAATGGTATACTATCCAGCGTCTCTTATTTACTTCTTTGTATTCTTTACGTTCTATGCATACCTTGCAGGTCGCAAGCAAGGTGTACAAGTATTTTGGAAGAACATGGTCTCTCCTACAGTTACATCTCTTGCAACTTGTAGTAGTGCCGCAAGTATTCCAGCAAACTTAGAAGCAACGAAGAAAATGGGTATCTCTTCTGACGTTCGTGAAACAGTTGTCCTTCTTGGATCTACACTTCATAAAGACGGCTCTGTTTTAGGCGGCGTATTAAAAATTGCTTTCTTATTCGGTATTTTCAACATGGAATTCGAAGGACCAAAAACATTAGCAATCGCACTTGTTGTTTCTTTATTAGTAGGAACAGTAATGGGCGCTATTCCAGGCGGCGGTATGATTGGTGAAATGTTAATCGTTTCCCTATACGGCTTCCCGCCAGAAGCATTACCAATTATTGCAGCGATTAGTACAATCATTGATCCTCCTGCAACGATGTTAAACGTAACAGCAGATAACGCTTGTGCCGTAATGACAGCTCGCCTTGTAGAAGGTAAGAACTGGATCAAAAACAAATTTGCTTAATAGATAAAAAGAGGATGCTCGTTTTGAGCATCCTCTTTTTGTCGTTATTTGTTGATAAGTCGATATCCCTTGTCGAAACGTCGATATATTGAAAAAATCGTTGATATATTTGAAGTTATGAACGATATATCCGAAAAATCGTCGATATAATCTATTCCGCCACAAATTTGTTAAAATTTTCACAAACATTCCACACCCATCATCCATTCTCCGTACTATAATCATGTATGGAAAAGGAGATGTGGACATAATGACACAAAGCGCACCAGAATTTAAAGTTTTGCAAAGCATTGCATTCCTTGCTGTCGTTTTGCAAAGTTCCTTATTATATACAATGAATCAAGGAAATGTCTTACTTGAGCAATCCCTCATTATGGGTATGCTATTTAACCTTGCAAAATTTTCAGCACCTGCATTCATATTTATCGTCGGTTTCCACTTAATTCGTCAATATACGAAGCAACTAGCCTACACAGAATATATTTATGAAAAAGCCGCACATTTACTCATTCCTTATTTCTTCTGGTCTGTTCTTTACTTATTAACAACAAACGATATGATCACATTACAAGGTGGAATAAAAAGTTTATTACTCGGAACAGCCGCACCCCATCTTTGGTATGTGATTATGATGTTTCAAATTCACCTACTGTTCCCTTTACTGTGCACACTATTTTATTGGTTTCAAAAACGAACAGAAAATAAAAAAGACATATATAAATATATGACCGTCTTTGC
Organism: Bacillus cereus group sp. MYBK139-1; assembly: GCF_051916915.1. Taxonomy (NCBI): domain Bacteria; kingdom Bacillati; phylum Bacillota; class Bacilli; order Caryophanales; family Bacillaceae; genus Bacillus; species Bacillus cereus group sp. MYBK139-1. Next base: position 274,861 of record NZ_JBQAHO010000004.1, read on the forward strand.
TTCTCTATATTTCCTCTTAATGTGGTATTCTTCGCACTACATTTTTAATGGAGAGAAATTGACTAGCTCAACAATTTTACATTATACAGATCGTTCCTTCTTCTTCTATTCGTTCTATTTCGTCATGGGAGGAATCGCTGCTGTCGCACTAAAAGCGTGGCGTACATTTGTCATAAAACATATCCCGCTTATCACAATATTATTTTTCGTCTTATTTTTATTCATTAATTATGAGTTATTTAGTTTTTACGGAGCAAACTCTATTCATTTAACCGTTTCGACTTATTTAAAACCGTCTATGTTTTTATATATCGTATGCGAAATTATCATACTTTACGTGCTATCTATTACAATCGTACAGCGACGCGGTTTCTTATATAAAGCTTTACGATTTATCGGGAATTACACGTACGGTGCTTATTTAGCTCACTTTTTTTTCTTGCAACTATGTACAAAGTTTCTTTCTTTATTCACGCTGCAAGAAAACACAATATTGTATAGCTTATTATTATTTACAATAACAGCCACAATCTCGATTTCAACAATGGTCATATGCAGTACACTACCATTTCATACATGGATTACAGGACCTTCTCCTACGACAAATATGAAATGGGCGAAGATTGTATTTCGGAAAAGTCACGAAAAGGTATTCAAACCATATCTTTGATATAATAGAATTCCATAAAAGAAAAGAAAGTAGGACACACCTATGATTAATCAAATTGGACAAATTATGCTATATGTAAATAATCAAGATGAAGCAGTACAATTTTGGACTGAAACAGTAGGATTCCAAATTATTGCGGAAGAAAATAACGGACAAGGTTTTCGCTGGATTGAAATTGCGCCGTCAAAAGAAGCAGGCACAAGCATCGTCCTTCACGATAAAGAGTTAATTGCAAAAATGCAACCTGAATTAAACTTACATACACCTTCACTTATGTTCTTCTCTAACAACTTAGATCAACTGTATAAAGATCTTTCTGAGAAAAACGTTACTGTTGGACAAGTTGTAGATTTACCTACTGGCAGAGCTTTTAACTTCGCTGATAACGAAAACAATTACTTTGCGGTAATGGAACGCAAATAAAAAAGAAGCTATCCGAAAAAACCGGATAGCTTCTTTCATTTTAAGAAACTTGTTCTGCATTCGTTTCTCTATGTTGTATATGGCTCGTGATCCAAGCAATTCCACCAGCAATAACGAGATAGCATAACAATATTAAAATTTGCATTTGTAATTGCGACCAATCTCCTAAAGAAATCACATCTTGCAATCCTCTAAGAGAATGGGACATTGGGAGAAATTGTCCAATCTTGCTAAGAACAGCTATATTTAATTCTCCTGGGAAAGTCCCACCGCTCGTCGCTAATTGCAAGACGAGAAGCGTTACCGCTAAGAACTTTCCAACAAGACCAAACACCGTTACTAACATAAGAATAAACGTCATGAACGTAAAGGAAATAACGATACTTGATAAAACAAAGAGTGGCACACTTGCAACTTCTAATTTCATAACTCCTAGCACAACCACATCCACAAGTAATGCTTGAATAAGTCCAATTACATATACTAACCCTAATTTATTAATAAAATGTACCGTTCCGCTTACTTTCATATTTTGTCTACGGCCAAGCGGTAAAATATTCGATGCCATAATTCCGCCAACATAAAATGCAAGCGATAAGAAATATGGTGCAATACCTGAACCGTAATTAGGCACGTCAGAAACTGTTGACTTCACTAATTGAACCGGCTCTGAGAACATCGTATTGCGTGCATCATCATTGCGAACATCCGCTATCTTCTCTGCGCCCTCTCCTAATTTCGTAGAAAGTTCTTTCGCACCATCGTCAAGTTTAACAAGTCCGTTCGTTAACTGATCAGCACCATGATTCAGCTCTGTTCCCCCGCTCGCAAGTTGATTTACACCTTCTTGTAATGATGTAAATCCAGCTCCCCATTTTGTAAATCCACTAGCTAAATTTGTAGCACCCTCTGCTATCTTTTTCGTTCCAGCAGTAGCTTCATTTAACTTAACTCCGAATGTATTCATACCTTCTTCAACCTTATGCTGACCATCTGCAAGCTTCTGTGCACCTTGTGTCAATTGTTTCTGACTATTATTTAAAGTGTTTGTTGCTTGAGCTAATCCATTAGAAGTAGCGATAATCTTTTGAAAAGCAGGATCTTGCTGCACCTCTGGATGACTTTTCACGTACTCTTCTAATTGTTGTTTTACACTATTTGCTGCATTGTCCGCTTTCGCTTGCCCTTCAGCCAGTTTCTCACTTCCGTTCACCCATTCATTTGTACCAGCATTTAATTCACTAACCCCTGATTGTAAGTTTTTTTCACCTTGCGTCAATAACTCCATACCGCTATGAAGTGAGGTTGCTCCTTGACTTAGCTCATTCGCTCCATCAGTTAAGGCTGATTTGCTAGAAGCAAGTTTTTCACTTCCCTCTTTCACTTTTGATGTCCCGTCACTTAAACGATGAATACCATCTGCAAGCTGATTTGCCCCATTTCTTGCATCTGTCGTTCCTTCATGTAACTTCCCAGCACCATTACTTGCATCACTCAACCCTTGTGCTAAGTCTTGAAACTTTGAAAAGACACCTTCTGTATAAGATTTCGTAATACTATTTGAAATTTTTGTTTTCATATTTTCAACAGCTGTCGTTCCAATTTGCGCTGCTACAAAGTTTTTACCCGGATTTACTTTGTACTGCAATTGTGCTGGTTCTGGTTTCTCATCCATAAGTGTACTTACCTTTTTAGAGAAATCCTCTGGAATCGTAACAACCATATAGTACTTATCTTCTTTTAGCCCTTCCTCAGCATTTTTTTCTGATACGAAATGAAAAGCCAGTTCCTTATTCTCTTTTAAATTTTTTACAAAATCATCTCCTGCACGAATTATTTTCTCATCCATTGCAGCACCCTTATCTAAATTTACAATTGCAACAGGTAATTTATCTAATTTTCCGTATGGATCCCAATATCCAGCTAAAAAGAACCCTGAATAAATTAAAGGAACGATTAACAAAAAAATTAAAGCGATACGCCCATGTTTATGGTACCACATCGCTTTCCAATCTTTAAATACAAGTTGAATTCCTTTCATGAAACATACTCCTTCTCCGAATTTCACACCATTAGAATGGTTTAACAGATTTACTATACACGTCCATTTCCATACTGTATAATACATCTTTAATTATCAATCCATTCCTTTTGGTCTATAGAAAGGAGAGTCAAAATGGAACTTCTTCAACTAAAATACTTTCAAACAGTTGCACGATTAGAGCATATGACAAAAGCCGCTGAAGAATTGCATATCGCGCAGCCTTCGCTCAGCAAAACAATTGCTAGATTAGAAAAGGACTTAGGCGTTCCGTTATTTGACCGCCAAGGGCGACAAATTACATTAAACTCTTTCGGGAAAGTATTTTTAAAACGAGTAGAGCGCATTTTTCATGAATTAAGTGAAGGCGAACGAGAAATTAAAGATTTAGCTAACTTACAACAAAGCTCTATTACGCTGGCTGTTTCTATTCCAAGAATATTACCCGAACTAATTGGTTCTTTTTTACTAGAACATCCTAACATTCGATTCCAACAGTTTCTCGCATCTACTCCTTCTATGAAACGACAACTAGATAATATAGAAATTGACTTTTGCATTTCTTCTGTGCCAATTGAAGGCGAGGAGATTATTTGGGAACCACTTATTACAGAAGAAATTTTCTTAGTCGTCCCTTCAGGGCACCGTTTATCAGAACGTAAAAGTGTATATCTGCATGAAGTAAAGGACGAACCGTTTATTAGTATGAACACTGGTTATGGATTTCGGCACTTAACAGATGAATTTTGTAAAGAAGCTGGCTTCACTCCACATATTGCTTTTGAAGTAGACGAACCAACCGTGATTAGCGACCTGATTAAGCAAGGCCTCGGCATCGCCTTTGTCCCAAGTTTAACTTTATTAAAAAACTCTACTTTAGCATTAAATAAGTTACGTATTATTGAACCAAATTGTGAGAGAACGATTGGCTTAAGCTGGTCAAAAAAACGTTACTTATCGAAAACTGCTCAGAAATTCCGTGAATTCGTGATTGAGTACTTCTCCAATATTAGGACTTAAAATGATATCAAAAAATAAAAGGTGCCATCCCCATAGGGTGGCACCTTTTATTTTTCACTCTTCTCTAATTCTATTTCAGCTAAAAGCGGCAAAACATTATCAAAAATATGCGTATTGTTATTTTCGCCTGTTACATATCCACCGTAATATCTACTAAATACGTTGTCATTTCGGAATGTGGCCATATGATCATATAATTCCTTTGCAAACTTTGTATCACCTGTTTGTAGTACGTACAAAATCGTTAATCCGTAAGCGGCTGGCGATTCATAATTCACAGTTTGTTTTCCCGTTTCTAAATTGTAACGGCCGTATAACTTTCCATCCTCCTGGAATTTCTTCTTTATAAACTCCAAATAAGCATCTGATGAAAGGCCACCTAAACTACGATGATATGCAACGTATGATTGGTCAATAAGATTCACTTCTTTGTCGTACGTAAATGTACCATCCGCTTTATACTCTTTCGGGAATGCCCATCCATGCCTTGGATAATCTGCTAAAAATTGAACGACTTCCTCATATTGCTGAGCAGAAACTTTTCCATACTTTTTCATATAGGAGAATGCGCGCGGATTTATATATGACGTTGTTGCAAAATCATTTTGTTTCCTTGCATCTGCATCATAATAATCAACATAATAATTACCTTTCTTATTATAACGAATTACAGCATCACTCAATTGATCTGCCAAGTTTTTATAGCGCTCTTCCTTGTACATTTCATAAGCGCGATATAACTGTTCTATAATACGGAGATCATCAATAAGTGCATTTGTAGCTGACTGCATTTCTCCCTTTTCAGAGATTTTCCATAAAACAATTTGGTTCTTATGTACAAAGTTATTTTGAATAACCTTAACTTGTTCATCGAATAACGCTTGATCGTCTTTATCGAGTGTATATTGCAGCCATAGTCCTGCTGATTCCGATAAAGCTTCTCGGCCTTTCGCTTCACCGGTACCTGCTTTTGTATCTTCTAAACGATATGTAGCAAGCGTCCCATTTTCATTCACCATATGTCTTAAAATAAAATGTTCCGTACGGTTTCCTTGCAAAGCTGACCAAAATACAATTCCACCTAAAGCGATTAAAAGAATAACTCCAATCACTATATATATACGTTTCCGCAAACTTTTCACCTCCCTAGTAAGGCTATCCTTAATTTTACCAGAACATACGTAAATGTAAAAAAGACAATCTATTAGATTGTCTCCCGTTCCTCTATCTCTCACAAGCCTCTTTAGAAGGTCTATATAGCGATTCCACGAGTCGATCATACTCACTACGCGTAATCTCTTTATTATACAGCTTCAATAATAAATCTCTATGCTCTTTTGAAAATGCCATCTTTTTAATGACTTCAGGATACATAAAACATCCTCTCCATTTCACATAAACTTCTTCACTTCAAAATCAGAACTTATGTTCGCATAAAAGATTATAAAATATTCCTTACTAAAAAACAAATAAAATATTATTAAACATTAACTTCTTTCTATTTAGAATATTCAAACATAATATTATCATATCCACTTTTTAAATACATATATATTTTTGGAAGTTTTTTTGAATAAATCTTCCAATTCAATCAGAAAATAATGGCAAAAAAGAAGAGGAGTTTACATATGGATACGGTAACATTAGCAAGAGCATTTTTCGGTTCTTCACTAGCATTCCACATTATCTTCGCAACACTTGGTGTCGGACTTTCATTAATGATTTTTATAAGTGAAATACTCTATCACTGGAAGAAAGATTCCGACTACGCCATTATGGCGAAAAGATGGACAAAGGCCTTTGCCATCCTTCTTGGTGTAGCAATTCCAACTGGAACAATCGTTGGTGTGCAAATCTCACTGCTTTGGCCTGGTTTTGCTAAAATTGTTGGGCAGGTTATTTCTGTGCCCTTTCAAATTGAGATTTTCGCCTTCTTTTTAGAGGCTTTGTTCATGTCCATTTATGTATATGCAGCTGACAAACTACCTCCATTCATGAGATTAATCTCGCTATTCTTCGTCATGATTGGTGCCACGGCATCCGCCGTGCTTATTACATCGGCAAATACATGGATGAATACACCCGCGGGCTTTTCAATGGGGCCAGATGGATCAGTTTTTAACGTTGATCCGTGGAAAGCTTTCTTTAATCCGAGTTTTGGCACGAGCGCATTCCATGTTGTGATTACAGCCTACGCAACTGGAGCTGCCGTCATTGCCTCTATCGCCGGATTTAAATTATTAAAGAAGAATGTAAGTGAACGTGAAGTAGCATATCATAAAAAAGGACTACTGTTAGGACTCGTCGTGACATTTATTACAGGCGCTACGATGTGGCTTTCGGGGCACGAATCGGCAATTGCTTTACATAAGCATTCCCCTGAAAAACTGGCATCTGCTGAAGCTTTATTTGAAACGACATCACATGCACCGTTATCAATTGGCGGCGTTGTAGATCCTAACACACTTGAACTAAACTACGCACTAGAAATTCCGAACATGCTTAGCCTACTAGTAGGACTAGACCCTAGCACTGTCGTAAAAGGACTAAAGGAATTTCCACAAGAAACATGGCCACCATTTTACACGCATACACTGTTCAATTTAATGGTTGGCACTGCTGCCTTTACCTTTGCAGTTGCAGCAATTGCCCTCTTATATTGGTACTTTGTTTACCGAAAAAAAGGAACAGAGCTACCGAAGTGGCTTCTTTGGGGAGCTGCCGCATGTGGACCAGTTATGATGCTCGGCATTGAATTTGGGTGGATTTTCAGCTGTAGCGGTCGTCAGCCATGGACCATTTACGGTATGCAACGTACAGTCGACGCTTCTACACGCGCTGATTTTGTCGGTCCTTTATTTATTCTATTCATCATTTTATATATTGGACTCGGTATTTTAACAGTTTTTGTACTACGAACATTCTTTAAGAAACATCCGCTTACAAATGATTTACATCACGAAGGAGGCGATTCTCGTGCATGAGGAAAGTATTGCAATCATCATCTTATGGGCTCTTATTTTCGTATACAGTATATTAGGGTCCATCGATTTTGGAGCAGGTTTTTGGGGCATGGTATACGCAAAACATCCAACGCTCGCTGCCAAGCTTGCCAACCGATACTTATCACCGACTTGGGAAGTAACAAATACATTTCTCGTCTTTGTCGTTGTCGCTTTTCTCGGTTTCTTTCCGAAAGCCGCTTTCACCCTTGCGACAGTCATGTTCGTACCAGTTATGTTAATTTTAATACTCATTGCAATTCGCAGTACATTCATGGTATTTGCTTACTCTGTGCCAAAATATCAGTACCTCCTTCGGGTTATTTCAGGTATTACTGGGCTCTTAATTCCAGCCTTATTAATTACCGTTTTACCTGTTACAGAAGGGGCCTATATTACAATGTCTGAGGGAAAAGAAGTACTCCTGTATGGAAAACTTCTTTCTAGCCCGGTGATCTACTGTTATATGCTCTTTGGGCTAACTTCGGAATTATTTCTTTCCTCCCTCTTTCTTGCTGATTTTGCGAGAGAGCAAGGTTCAGAAGATTCGTATAGAATTTATAGAAGAAACGCCATCATCCTTGGTCCTGCAACACTCGTTACGGCGATTATCGCCCTCGTTGTAATGGATCCGGAAACACACTGGCTTATGCAAGGGCTCATAAAGCAATTCCCGTGGTTTACAGTTTCTATCGTTTTATTCGTTATCGGGTACTCTTCTCTTTGGTGGACAAACAAGAAGTATGGCACACTAGGATACCCTCGCATTGCCGTTTTAGCAGTCGTCGCTCAATATGCATTTGCAAGTTATGCTTACGGCGTTGCACATTTACCGTATATTATTTATCCTGATGTAACTGTATTTACAAGCTTTACAACGGTCGAAACATTCTATGCATTGCTTATTCTATATGCAATTGGGATTGCAATTTTATTACCAGGATTTATTTTCTTCTGGAATTTATTCTTGAAGGATCGAACTTTTTTGAAGGAAAAATAATATTGTAGGGCCTGTTCCAAAAGGTATTTTGGGATGGGCTCCTTTTGTCATGCTTTATCGATAAGTCGATATAATTTAAAAATCGCCGATATATTTTGAGTTGCGCTGATATATCTCCATAATCACCTATATAAATTTCATTTACTATCTTACTGCCCCATTAATTTCTAGACTCCTCTCACAATAGTTATTTCACTAAGAGAGATACTTGTCCCATAACTTGAAAAACACATATTCATTGTACTCCGTTATACGTCTAGTTCTTCTTATTTTTTGCTGAATATACTACCAATACAAACCTTAAGACAAGCTACATTGCTTTGAGGAAAAGTAGAAAGGTAGGTAAAATATGAGCATTGAAATATGGATTACTATTATTGTATTCTTCTTAACAATGATTGTTATCTTTTGGCGACCTCGTGGTTTAAATGAGGCGTGGCCGGCAGCAATTGGCGCTGGCATTATCCTGATTACTGGACTTGTATCAAAACCAGACGTCATGGACATTATTAGTAAAATTGGCGGTGCCTCCATAACAATATTAGCGACCATCGTTATGGCGGTAATATTAGAAAGCTTCGGCTTCTTCCACTGGTCCGCAGCGAAACTTGCAAACTTAGCAAAAGGCTCCGGGCGCCGCTTATACTGGTATATTCAATTATTATGTTTTCTTATGACTCTTTTATTTAATAACGATGGTAGTATTTTAATTACAACGCCAATTTTAATTCTTCTCCTAAAAAATCTTCAATTAAAACCGCATCAACAAATCCCTTATTTATTAAGCGGTGCTTTAATCGCTACTGCATCTAGTGCACCAATTGGTGTAAGTAATATCGTAAACTTAATCGCATTAAATATCGTGAATATGACTCTTTATATGCATACTGCTATGATGTTTGTACCTGCAACATTAGGACTATTGTTTATGTCATGGCTTATGTATACGGTTTTGAAGAAAAAACTTCCGAAAAAATTACCTGTTTCTTCATATGATATTGAAGAAATATTCTTCACGAAAAACTTTCATCCGTTAAAAGGAAAAAATTCAGTTGATACGAAACAAAAACGGACAAGGTTTATGCTAAAAGTATTAGGCTTCGTCTTCCTTATGCGCTGTCTTCTATTCGTTGCATCCTTCTTATCCATCCCAATCGAGATTGTTGCCGTACTCGGTTCACTCGTTCTTCTCATCTGGAGATGGTACTACTTACGAACGAACCCTGTCGACATTTTGAAAAAGACACCTTGGCACATTTTAATTTTTGCTTTCTCTATGTATGTCATTATTTACGGACTTCACAACGCAGGATTAACAGCAGCACTTGTCCAATGGCTTGAACCAGTTGTAAATCAGCATCTACTGTATGCTAGCTTTACAATGGGCGGACTCGTTTCCCTCCTCTCCAACGTCTTCAATAATCACCCTGCACTTATGATTGGTACCATTACGTTAACAGAAATGGGACTAGACCCAGTCACATTAAAAACTATCTACCTCGCAAACATTATTGGTAGTGACATCGGTTCACTATTATTACCAATCGGTACACTAGCTTCTCTCATTTGGATGTATATCCTGAAACAAAACAAAATTAAAGTAAAATGGAAAGACTATTTAAGTGTATCCCTTATTGTTATCCCGCTCACAACAGTTGTCACATTATTTCTCTTATTCTATTGGGTACATCTCTTCTTCGCCTTATAAAGTGAAACTTTAATCAGTGGAATCTCACTGCCCGCAAATAGCGGTATAAACAACAGAAGCCCGATTTGCTACCGTCTTAGCAAATCGGGCTTCTTCTATATTAAGTTAGGTACTACAGTGTGATCAATCAAGTAAAGAAGTGTAACGTGTTATTGGTATAAGTGACTACCCGTTTCTTTAAATTCTTTCGCTTTCTCTTTCATTCCTTTTTCAATTGCTTCTGTCGTTTCTAAATCATTTTCTTTTGCATATTCACGAATATCATGTGAAATTCTCATACTACAAAACTTCGGTCCACACATGGAACAGAAATGAGCCGTTTTCGCACCTTCTGCTGGCAATGTTTCATCGTGATACTCCATTGCACGTTCAGGATCTAAAGATAAATTAAATTGATCGCGCCAACGGAATTCAAAACGAGCTTTTGAAAGTGCATCATCACGCTGATGAGCCGTTTTGTGCCCTTTCGCCAGATCAGCTGCATGCGCAGCGATTTTGTACGTAATAACACCTTCGCGTACATCATCTTTATTCGGTAAACCTAAATGTTCTTTCGGCGTTACATAACAAAGCATCGCTGTTCCAAACCAGCCAATCATCGCAGCTCCAATTGCGGATGTAATATGGTCATAACCTGGTGCAATATCTGTCGTTAACGGCCCAAGTGTATAGAATGGCGCCCCCTGACAAATATCGAGCTCTTTCTCCATATTTTCTTTAATTAAATGCATCGGTACATGCCCAGGCCCTTCAATCATAACTTGCACATCATGTTTCCAAGCAATCTTCGTTAATTCACCAAGTGTTTCAAGCTCAGAGAACTGCGCTTCGTCATTTGCATCTGCAATCGAACCTGGACGTAATCCATCTCCAAGAGAGAACGAAACATCATACTGCTTCATAATTTCACAAATCTCTTCAAAATGAGTGTATAGGAAGTTTTCTTTATGATGGAATAAACACCACTGCGCCATAATTGAACCACCACGCGAAACGATACCTGTCGTACGCTTTGCAGTAATGGGAATGTAACGAAGTAATACACCAGCGTGAATCGTAAAGTAATCTACGCCTTGCTCCGCTTGCTCAATTAACGTATCACGATACACTTCCCACGTTAAATCTTCTGCAATTCCGTTTACTTTTTCAAGCGCTTGATAGATCGGTACAGTTCCAACTGGTACAGGCGCGTTACGAATAATCCACTCACGCGTCGTATGAATGTTTTTACCTGTAGATAAATCCATAATCGTATCTGCACCCCAGCGAGTAGCCCATGTCATCTTCTCTACTTCTTCCGCGATAGAAGAAGATACAGCAGAGTTTCCGATATTTGCATTCACCTTCACGTGGAAATTACGTCCGATAATCATCGGCTCTGCTTCCGGATGGTTAATATTTGCTGGTAAAATAGCGCGACCTTCCGCAATTTCCTTACGAACAAACTCCGGCTCTACTCCTTCACGAATCGCAACATATTCCATCTCAGACGTAATGATGCCATTACGTGCATAATGCATTTGCGTAACATTTGCACCTTGCTTCGCTCTAAGCGGTTTGCGATCCATCTGCGGGAAAACAGGTGTATGTTTCGAAGCCACCTTCACACCGTCATCCTCTGGTTTTACTTCGCGCCCTTCGTATGCCTCTACATCTCCGCGCTCTAGGATCCAAGAGTGGCGCGGCGTTGGAATCCCCTTCTCTAACTCGACTTTATACGCAGGATCTGTGTAAGGACCGCTTGTATCATACACACGAATTGGCGGATTCGGGACGCCATTTGTATCGCTTTGTTCAATCTCACGCATCGGTACTTTCATACCTTCTCGTGGTCCATCCACATACACTTTCTTACTTCCTGGTAAACTCGATTTCAATTCAATTTGCTCAGCTGAAACAGACTGTTTCATAACCTTTGTTGCCCCCCTGTACGTGACAAGGACGAGATATGGCCAGCGTATGCCAAAATAAAAAGAGCCAGGTCCATAAAAAAATAAGGACCTGGCTCATAAAAGACATCATTATGTAAAGCCGTTAACTTCCCTACGCTGGTACGAGCCAGATCAGGTCCAAAGGGTTAAGAAGTTCACGCGCTTCTCTCTCAGCCTACGCATACGTTAGGCACCCCTAGTTTATCACTGATTTAATTTTCAATACTTTCTCATCATACACGATAATCTGAAAAATGCAAAGTTTATTTCTTTTGTCGCTTATGGAATCATCCACGTTAAATAATATGCCTGTACATACGTCATAATACCAACAATAACTACGAAGAATAAACTATGCTTCACTGTAAAGCGGAATAAATCTGATTCTTTTCCAGCAAGTCCAACTGCTGCACAAGCAATGGCAATTGATTGCGGAGAAATCATTTTACCTGTTACACCGCCCGTTGTATTTGCTGCAACGAGAAGTACTTCAGATACACCGACTTGCTGCGCTGTAATTGCTTGTAAATTTGAGAATAATGCATTCGCTGACGTATCAGACCCTGTTAAGAATACGCCAATCCATCCTAAGAATGGTGAGAAGAACGGGAATAGTCCGCCAGTTCCTGCTAGTGCTAACGCTAGTGTAGAAGATAGCCCAGAATAGTTTGCGATAAATGCAAATCCTAATACGAATCCAATAGATAGAATTGGCATTTTTAATTCACTTAAAGTTTCTTTAAATGTTACTACTGCATCTTTTACACTCATTTTCAAAATAAACATGGAAATGATACAAGCAATTAAAATTGCTGTTCCCGTTGCTGATAATACATCAAACTTCAAAATTGCCTCGTAAGGCGTCGCTTTATTTACAATAGGCTCTGCTTTCATTACTAAATTGTGCAAGCCTGGAATTTCAAACTTAAATACAAGACTTTCTAACGCGCCTCCTGGAGCAAATAATGCTTTAAAGAAACTTTGACTCCAAATGACTACCATAACCGTTAATACGATAAATGGAGACCATGCCTTTACTACTTTTCCCAACGTTAATTTCGGCATCGATGCCGCTGTTGTTGCAGCTGCTTCTCTATTTGCTTGCCCAGATTGATAAATTTCTTTCGGTTGCCATACTTTTAAGAACAGCGCTAAACTAACTAAACTTACAAGTGCCGACGTAATATCCGGAAGTTCTGGTCCTAAGAATGTCGCTGTTATGAACTGCGTAATTGCAAATGAGCTACCTGCTACAAGTAAAGCAGGCCACGTTTGTCTTACCCCTTTCACCCCGTCCATTAAAAATACGATAAAGAATGGAACAAATAATGATAAGAACGGTAATTGATGTCCAGCCATTTGTCCAATTTTATGTGGATCAATACCTGTTACTTGTCCAGCAACTGTAATCGGAATTCCCATCGCTCCGAACGCTACTGGTGCTGTATTTGCAATTAAACAAAGACCTGCTGCATATAAAGGATTTAGCCCAAGGCCTGCAAGAAGCGCTGCTGTAATCGCTACTGGTGCACCGAATCCCGCTGCCCCTTCTAAAAATGCTCCGAATGAAAAACCGATTAAAATAACGAGTAAACGGTGGTCATTCGTAATGGATAATACAGATGCACGAATCACATCGAATTGACCTGTTTTCACAGATATTTTATATAAAAATACCGACATAATGATAATCCAAGCAATTGGCCATAGTCCGTATAAAAAACCATATCCAGTCGCTGCCATTGCCATCGTGAACGGCATCTTATAAGCGAATAATGCCACTAAAATTGTAAGTACAACTGTAATAAATCCTGCCACATACCCCTTCATGCGGAAAACTGCTAAAGCTAAGAAAAAAAAGATAATCGGAATAAGTGCTACCGCTGCCGAAATCCAAATGTTTCCGAACGGATCATAAACTTGTGTCCATGTGTTCATTGTTCTCTCCCCCTAAAGAATCCCCTTTTAAATAGAATAACCTCATCAATAGACTATCAGGTCATCATACCTTTCAGCCTAAAAATAAAAAAACGTTTAAGAAAACGTTTTCAATAACTTTCTTTTATACTGTACCATAACAATTTCCTTTTAAAAAGATTTTTTTGAAAATTTTATTATTTAACGAAAAAATCTTACAAAATCGTCACGTTCTTGTAATGTTCATCGATAGGAAGCTCGCCACATTTCCTGCATAATAAAGGTATAACAACGGATATTATTTATGAGGTGATATATATGAACGGAAACAAAATATTAGCAGCTTTATCATACTTTAGTGTATTATTTGCCCCTATCTTATTCCCGATTATTGTGTGGATTGTGGGAGATGCGGAAACGAAACCACATGCAAAACGTGCTCTATGGACACACATTATCCCAAGTATCGCTACATTCATTGGCATGATTATTTTAGGAGTTATGGGTCTTGGATCTGATCAACCGGATGTAACACTGGGCATCGGTACAATGATTGTCTTATGTATTTGCGGAATCATTAGCTTATACTACTTCATTTGGAACATCGTGAAAGGTATTAAAGTACTGAAAGCTTAATTTTAAACAAACGTTTGATTAATAAGAAAAAACCGTCCCAAAATACTTTTTGGGACGGTTTTTTATCTTCTGCGTTTCTTCTTTTTTCTCATCATTTTCTTACGGCGCGTATTCACTTTATCCGCTATAATGTGCAGCGTGCTTGCCACAACAATTCCCATTACGAACGTTACAATTTCAACCTCATGTTCCTTCGCCATTTCTATTAAATTCCCGTCAAGCGCGATTACATTTAATAGGAATAAAAACGGAGAAAACACAATTAACATGTATGCAATACGAATCACATCACCAAGTATAATTGTGTGTGTAAAAAAGGAACGATGCGGCATCACCTTCTTATACGGATACCAAAATATACGCAGGAATCCCCATTTATTATACGCATTACTATACGTATCTAAATCCGGTGTTAAAAATGTAGTACCTACTAAAAAGCCAATTGCAAAAGTTAATAAAAAATCAAAATTTGTTAGTCCATACGAAAAGAGCATAAACAAAACAACCGGAAGGGATATTAAGTTTATTTTCGTATGCGTTCTTCCTGATGGCATAATGCACTTCCTCGCTTACGTTCGCCCTGTCACCATGTGACAGTTCTCACCTATTGATCTAATTTCTGATCGATAAAGGATGTGTCTATATCCGAACCAAACCATTCTGCCAACTTCACTCGTGCCTTATCTTTTACATCATCATCGACGTATAGCGACGCTTGTAATAGCGCAGCCATTAACGCCCCTAAATCATCCGTATAACCAATTCCAGCAACGAAATCTGGAATTGCATCAATCGGTGCAATAAAATAAGCAAGTGCTCCAATTACAATAATTTTCACTCGTTTTGGAACATCTGGTTTCTGCAAAACGTAAAACAACAATAAACTTGCATAAATGACCGACTGCCCTGCCTGCTTTGCGACATGTTTTACTTTCTTCCAAAATGCTTCAACTGAAAATTTTTGCTCCATGTAAAAGCCTCCCTATTTTTTTAAAAGAAATAAGCTACAATATGTTTTCAGTAAAAGTTCATCAAAATTACACATAATCTATCAATGAACTTTCATTGTAACAAACAAACTCAAAAAGAACAAGTGTTCGTTAATTTTTACATACTTCCCTTCATATAATAGGTTTCTAGATAACCACTTACCCATTGTCATTTCTTATTTCTCAACAAGAAATTTTTCACTTTCACTTAACATTCTGCTCTACCTTTGTTATATTTTCTAGTTGACGGACATATAAACGAATGTTAAAGTTTTCTCTGGTAGTGACAAATCTCATACAAAAAATGTAAAATGTTATAGTGTTTCTCAGAAATGAATTTTGTTGTATAATACAGAAATGACGTTATGCTTATGAGTAACACAAGAAACTAAAAGGGTATGCATAGTTATAGTCGTATATGGGTGAATATAGAACCTCTAATTATGGCCAAGAAAACTATGTATTTTTTATTTTAGCATTTTTCGCTCCAAAATCGACCAAGCCTGATAGAGAAAGGGTGGAAATGAATGAAAGAAACCTTGAAATCACAATTTCAAAATGTGCGTTTCACTGCATTCGTAGCTTTAGCCTTATGGTTGAAGACATATCTTATTACACGCACAAGCTTTGATTTAAAACTTGAATCTTTCATGCAAGAATTCATTTTATTCCTGAGCCCATTAGCAGCATCATTACTGCTTGTTGGTCTTGCATTATTTGCAAAAGGGAAAAAACGTAATTATATAGCACTTGGAATTAATTTTGTCTTAACAATCGTTCTTGTTGGTAACGTAATGTTCTACGGATTCTACAATGACTTCGTTACTTTACCAGTACTAGGACAAACATCTAACTTCGGAAGTTTAGGTTCTAGTGTAAAAGAATTGTTTAACTACAAAATTATCCTTGCATTTGCTGATATTATCGTATTCTTCATTTTATTGAAGAAGATGAAGAATTTTGCACCGACAGAACGTGTAGCACGCCCAATGCGTTCCCTATACTTCGTGTCAACAATTGCTATTTTCTTCGCAAACTTAGGATTGGCAGAAGCTGAGCGTCCAGAACTATTAACACGTTCATTCGACCGCGTTATGCTTGTTAAAAACTTAGGTTTATATGTACACCAAGTGTATGATCTTGGCTTACAAGCAAAATCAAGTTCACAAAAAGCATTTGCTGACGGCAGTAAGTTACAGGAAACAGAGAACTACGTAAAAACAACGCAAAGCAAACCAGATCCAAATATGTTTGGTACTGCAAAAGGGAAGAACGTAATTGTTGTCTCTCTTGAGTCATTACAAACATTCTTAATTGGTGCAACAGTTAACGGACAAGAAGTTACACCATTCTTAAACCAATTTACGAAAGAAAGTTATTACTTTGATAACTTCTTCCATCAAACTGGGCAAGGAAAAACATCTGATGCTGAATTCTTAGTAGATACTTCAATGTATCCACTAGACCGTGGTGCTGTATTCTTCACACACGGTAACAACGAATATACAGCAACTCCAGAAATTTTACGTCAGCAAGGATACTACACTGCAGTATTCCACGCAAACAACGCAACATTCTGGAACCGTAACATTATGTATCCGGCACTTGGTTATGATCGTTACTACAACGAGCTTGACTATAAGATTACGCCAGAAACGAAATTAAACTGGGGATTAAAAGATATCGAGTACTTTGATCAATCTATCGATATGTTAAAACAAGTGAAGCAACCGTTCTATACTCGCTTCCTTACTTTAACAAACCATTACCCATTCACTTATGATGACAATACAAAATTAATTGACGAATACAATTCTGGTGATGGCGTATTTGACCGTTACATGGTAACAGCTCGCTACTTAGACGAAGCAATGAAACACTTTATTGAGCGTCTAAAAGCAGAAGGTATTTACGACAACTCAGTTATCGTATTCTACGGTGACCACTACGGTATTTCTGAAAACCATAACCGTGCAATGGCACAGTTCTTAGGAAAAGAAGAAATTACTGCATTTGACCATATGAACTTACAAAAAACACCGATGTTTATTCACGTTCCAGGTCAAAAAGAAGGTAAAACAATTTCAAAACCAACTGGTGAAATTGACATTAAACCAACTATTCTAAACTTACTTGGTGTAGACTCTACGAATGACGTTCGATTCGGTCATGATGTATTCTCACCTGATAATAAAGGATTCGTTGTTCTTCGTGATGGTAGCTTCGTTACAGATAAGTACATGTACACGAACAGTACATTCTACGACCGTGCTACTGGCGAAGTTGTACAACTGCCAAAAGAAGAATCTCAACCACTTATTGATCGTGCCCAAAATGAATTGAACATGTCTGACAAAATCATTGAGGGTGACTTACTTCGCTTCTCTGAAAGCAACAAGATCAAAACTGGTGAAGTAAAGACAGCTATTAAAGAAGAAAAGAAGAGCGCTGAGTAATCTCAGCCTCTTTTTTTATATTCCTCCATACAATTACTTATATTCATTAACTTTAACATTACATAAACTTTACCAAATATTCACATATAATTAATGAAGTATCCCTATAATAAAATATGTAAACGAGGTTCTATATATTTCTTATCTCTCATCTGTAATAAGATCCCTTAAAGAAATATGTGAATCGTTTATTTCTACTTTCTTATAATTGTCTTTCAATATGTTTTGTTTCCATACACAAAACATTCAATAAGACGATGTCCCTATGAAAGATAGCTACCCTCCTTGTGCAGCATTCCATAAGAATGTTGCTTTTTTTTATTTAAAAGCAGGATTCTTATTTCTTATTTTCGAATTTGTATATACGAAATGCTGTAAATCACTACCACTTCTCTACCATTTACAAATACATATACGTCATATGTAAAGAATTACTCACATAAAAATTACTGTAGTGATTTTTATTCCAAATGAATGAAAGCTTCACTTTACTTATGCACTTACGAAAGGATGGGACGAAAATTGGCATATGAAAGATTTGTACTTTGGAATGATGCAGTTATTGATACAACGAAACAAAAAACGTACATAGACCTTGAGGAAAGAGGCTTGCAATTTGGGGATGGTGTCTACGAGGTTATTCGTCTATATAAAGGGAACTTTCACTTATTAGATCCGCATATTACAAGATTATATCGCTCCATGGAAGAAATAGAATTAACACTCCCTTTCTCAAAAGCGGAACTGATTACCCTACTTTATAAACTAATCGAAAATAATAATTTCCACGAAGATGGAACGATTTATTTGCAAGTATCTCGTGGTGTACAAGCTCGTACCCATACGTTCTCATATGACGTCCCTCCAACAATCTATGCCTATATTACAAAGAAAGAAAGACCAGCGTTATGGATTGAATATGGTGTACGTGCCATATCAGAACCGGATACGCGCTGGCTACGCTGTGATATTAAATCATTAAATTTATTACCGAATATATTAGCTACTACGAAAGCGGAACGAAAAGGTTGTAAAGAGGCCCTTTTCGTACGAAATGGTACTGTAACTGAGGGAAGCCACTCTAACTTCTTTCTAATTAAAAACGGAACTCTTTACACACATCCAGCTAATCACCTTATTTTAAATGGCATTATTCGTCAATATGTCCTTTCTTTAGCGAAAACCCTTCGTATTCCAGTACAAGAAGAGCTTTTCAGCGTTCGTGATGTTTATCAAGCGGATGAATGCTTTTTTACAGGAACGACAATTGAAATTTTGCCGATGACTCATCTTGATGGAACCGCAATCCAAGATGGTCAAGTTGGCCCTATCACTAAAATGCTACAACGATCATTTTCTCAGAGTTTGTTACAATCCAATATGTCATCTTCTTAAACACGAATAATTTCTATCCTTTCTACATTCAATATATGTATTTAAATGGAAATCAAGGTATAGATTTATGCCTTGATTTTTTCTTGTAATCTTTTTGTCATATTCAGATTCCCGCATAAGTCTTGACAGTAATCGACATGCTCTTTAGAATTTTTAACAGTTGGTAAATATTTCTTCACTACATTACAGACAGAAAGGAATCGACAAATTATGAAAAAATACCTTGCCGGTCTTGCGGCAGTGTCTGTAGCAGGAGGAGCAGCACCTACACTTGATAGTGTTCAAGCTGCCCCTGAACAAAATACACAAAAAGCTGCTACAACTGTCCAAGCTTCTGCATCAAACAGCTCATCTTATAAGGTAAACGCTAGCGTATTACATGTTCGTGCAGGATCAAGTACTTCTCACGACATCATCTCGCGCGTTTATAACGGTCAATCACTAAACGTGATTGGCGAAGAAAATGGTTGGTACAAAATTAACATGAATGGCCAAACAGGCTTTGTTAGTGGCGAATTTGTATCAAAAAATGGTGCAAGCAATTCCAATGTAAGTACAACAGGCGGAAACAATAAAGTTACTGCTGATGTATTACGTGTACGTACTGCTCCTAACACTTCTAGTTCTGTTTCAGGACGTGTATATGCAGGACAAACATTAAACGTAATTGGCCAAGAAAATGGTTGGGTGAAAATCAACCATAATGGACAAGTTGGCTATGTAAGTGGCGAATTCGTATCTGGTGTTTCTGCTAATGCAGGTTCTTCAAACAACAATACGAATAATAACAACCAAGAATCTGTAAAACCAACAAGTGGAAACTATACAGTAAATGTATCTTCCCTTCGTGTTCGTACAGGTCCTAGCACTTCTCACACAACTGTAGGTTCTGTTACAAAAGGACAAGTCGTACAAGTTGTTGGCGAAGTTCAAGATTGGTTCAAAATCAATTATGCAGGCCAAACAGCTTACGTAAGTAAAGACTACGTAACAAAAGGCGGTTCTAGTGATAACGTTACACAAGGAAACAACCAAGATAACAAACAAGAACAAAATAATAATGTAACTGTTCAAACTGGCGGTACTTACGTTGTTAACGCAACATCTCTACGCGTACGTACAGGCCCTGCTACTTACCATAGCGTAATTGGTGGCGTATTAAATGGTACGACATTAAACGTAATTGGCTCTGAAGGTAGCTGGTTTAAAGTTAACTATCAAGGAAAAACAGGCTACGTTAGTAGCGAATTCATGAAATTCGTTAAAGGTGGCACTACTACTCCTGAGCAACCAAAACAACCTGAACAACCTAATCAAGGTGCAATTGGTGACTACTACATTAATGCTTCTGCCTTAAATGTACGTAGTGGTGAAGGTACAAATTATAGAATCATAGGCGCACTTCCACAAGGACAGAAGGTTCAAGTAATCTCTGAAAACTCTGGATGGAGCAAAATTAACTACAACGGCCAAACTGGTTATATCGGCACACGTTACCTTTCTAAAACACCAGTTGGTGGCGCAGTAGATAATAAGCCTAACAACAACCAAAATAACAATCAAAACAACAACAATAATAATAACAATACAAGCAATAATAGCGGTGACAGTTCTTCCGTACTTGCATATGCAAAATCAATGCAAGGTGTACCTTACGTTTGGGGCGGAACTTCTGCTACTGGTGTTGACTGCAGTGGTTACATCTACCACGTATTTAAGAAATTTGGTCATAACATTAGCCGTCAAAGTGTTGCAGGATATTGGGGTAGCCTACCACAAACTTCAAATCCACAACCAGGTGACTTAATTTATTTCCAAAACACTTATAAATCAGGTCCTTCTCATATGGGTATTTACCTTGGGGGCGGATCATTTATCCAAGCTGGAGATAAAGGTGTAGCAATCGCTTCGTTAAGTAACTCTTATTGGAAGAGCCATTTCTTAGGATACACGAAAGCACCTTAATTAATAGTTTTAAAGCCTTCTAGATTACTAGAAGGCTCTTTTTAATGTGTATAACCTATTTCCTAAAAAAAATAATGTATCTATTTTCCTATTTCATACACTATATTCTACAATAATGATCCATAACGTTATCATAATGTATATTTTTACATAAAAAACATAACCTATTTCATGTCTAATCATTTCATATGTGTTTTTTTGAAGAATTTTCTTTTTATTTAAACTTTTCGTTAGACGTTTGACCTCTGATGTCCATTATGATAAGTTACTTAAGATGTTATATTTGCAGAAGTATAGACAACTGTTTTATACATTTTTTTACTATGAGGAAGGAGCATACACTGCATGAATCTTTTATGGGGAATTGGCGGCGTGATTGGAGTATTAGCAATCGCTTTCTTACTATCTTCCAACCGCAAAGCTATTAATTGGCGCACGATTTTAATCGCGCTAGCATTACAAATGTCATTTTCATTTATCGTATTACGATGGGATGCCGGAAAAGCAGGTTTAAAACACGCTGCAGATGGCGTTCAAGGATTAATTAATTTTTCTTACGAGGGAATTAAGTTCGTTGCTGGGGATTTAGTCGACGCAAAAGGCCCTTGGGGATTTGTTTTCTTCATTCAAGCACTACTTCCAATCGTATTTATTAGTTCATTAGTTGCAATCTTATATCATTTCGGTATTATGCAGAAATTTGTCAGTGTCGTTGGTGGCGCATTAAGTAAACTTCTTGGAACTTCTAAAGCAGAAAGTTTAAACTCAGTAACAACTGTATTTTTAGGACAAACTGAAGCTCCAATCTTAATCAAACCTTACTTAGCACGTTTAACAAATAGTGAATTCTTCGCTATTATGGTAAGCGGTATGACAGCTGTTGCTGGATCAGTTCTTGTTGGCTATGCAGCAATGGGTATTCCGTTAGAACACTTATTAGCAGCAGCAATTATGGCAGCTCCATCGAGTCTATTAATTGCGAAACTAATTATGCCAGAAACAGAACAAGTAGATAATAACGTTGAACTTTCTACAGAGCGTGAAGATGCAAACGTTATTGACGCAGCAGCACGTGGTGCATCAGAAGGTATGCAACTTGTTATTAACGTAGCAGCAATGTTAATGGCTTTCATCGCATTAATTGCTTTATTAAACGGTTTATTAGGATTAATTGGCTCTCTGTTCCATATTAAACTTAGCCTTGATTTAATCTTCGGTTACTTACTATCACCATTTGCAATCTTAATCGGGGTTTCTCCTGGTGAAGCTGTACAAGCAGCAAGCTTTATCGGTCAAAAACTTGCAATCAACGAATTCGTTGCATACGCAAACTTAGGACCACATATGGCAGAGTTCTCTGCAAAAACAAATCTAATTTTAACATTCGCAATCTGTGGATTCGCAAACTTCTCTTCTATCGCAATTCAATTAGGTGTAACAGGAACATTAGCTCCTACTCGCCGTAAACAAATTGCACAATTAGGGATTAAAGCAGTTATCGCTGGTACATTAGCTAACTTCTTAAACGCAGCAGTTGCAGGTATGATGTTCCTATAAAATAAAGCAAGTCCCCTCTTTCTAAAGAGGGGACTTTTTATTTTCTCAGTATATATTAAATACTTTATGCCGAAATATAAAAACATTATGATACAATAATTAGTACGTCTGTTTATTTTTTCTTATAAAAGAGGGATACTACTTATTGTTGCTCTCTCAAAAAGAATGTAGTCATCCGGTCTATTTCTTAATAATTGCGCATACTACAAGTATCCTTGTATGAATTATCTTTAAGGAGGAAAGTTTTGTGAAAGATAACTTCTATAAAGTCCTCTCTATGTGGATTTTACAAATTTTATTTTATTTTACAACTGTACATGTAACGCAATATGAGCATGCTCTCATTTTTACAATTATATATGTAATTGTTAATGTACTATTTCTATTTTTGCCTGATAAAACTGCATTTGTTTTCTTCATATTAGGAACCATTATTTCGGTATTCTACCTATTCTACCAAGCATGGCTTTACTTATGGAGTACATCAGAACAATGGGAATACATTATTACTCACTTCCTAATGGCAGCAAATTTCTTCATTGTATATATCTCCACTCATCTATTAAAGAAGGTTATTCATGAAAATAAAGAATTAACCGAACGTGTGAGAACATTAGAACAATACATTGGAGAATCGAAATTATTAACAAGACAAGAATTCGAGAGACGCCAAGCATTATTAATCAATGCAATGAATCGTCGTAATGAAACAGGCGTTATGATTTATTTTGACTTCACTTCCTTTAGTAAATATACAAAGGAAAGTGTTATGGACCGTGTAGCTTCCTTATTAGTTGAAACGGTAAGAGCTGACTTTGACCTTGTTGCTGAGTATGATAACAGCACATTAGTCACTTTATTACAAAATACAAATGAAGCTGGTGCCGATATTGTAATGAACCGTCTACAGCCTAAAATGGAAAAATGGCTTGCAGATGAGGCCATTCAAGATATTAAGATTAAACGAGAACAAATCGCTACAAAAGGACAGAATTTATTATGATGACACTCGTTATACTTCTTTTATTCCTTCTATTTTGCGTACTCGTTTTTTGGATCAGCATCACATTTTCAATTAAGTATGTACTTATTTTTACAGCCTTTCTATTCTCTGGCTTACTCGTTTACTATTCTTTCTTAACACTCGCAGGTTTAGTTCACCGAAGTAGGAAACAAAAAGATCGTACGCTAGAACATTACCCAAGCGTCGATATTTTAATACCAGCTCACAATGAAGGCGTCGTGATTAAGGATACTTTAGAGGCGATGGCTAAGATTGAATATCCAGGCAAACTAACTGTTTATTTATTAAACGATAACTCGCAAGATGAGACACCTGAAATTGGTGACGATTTTGACAAAGCTTATGCTCATATTCGTCACATTCGCGTTCCACCTGGTGAACCAAAAGGAAAATCACGTGTATTAAACTATGGCCTTAGTATTTCAGATGGTGAATACTTCTGTGTTTATGATGCAGATAACCAGCCTGAACCACATGCACTGCGAATGCTTGTAGAACACGCTGAAACAACCGAGGATGCTGTTGGAGCTGTTGGGCATGTTCGTACTGTAAATGAAAAAAGAAACTGGCTAACACGAATGATTTCGTTAGAATTTCAAATCTTCCAGCTCCTTATGCAATCCGGACGCTGGTTACTATTCCAAACAGGTTCACTAACAGGAACAAACATGCTTCTTCGTCGCGCTGCATTAGAAGAGCTTGGCGGCTATGACCCTTATGCAATTGCTGAAGACGCTGAATTAACATTACGAATTACACAAAAAGGCTATCTCCTGCCAATCGTTCCAGAGTCAATTACATGGGAACAAGAACCTGAGCATTTAAAAATCCTTATTAAGCAGCGTACACGTTGGCTTCAAGGGAACTTGTACATTTTAGAAAAAATGTTTTCTTCATTAAGTTTCTTTAAAGGAAAACTGCTCGTCCATTCTTTACAACAAGTTTTAGTGTATGTTGTATTTTGGTTATTCTTAATCATTTCGAACGTTTGGTTTGTAATTGGGTTACTCGGGATATTCCAAATTCAATATAGCATTCCACTACTATTTATGTGGTATGTCGCATATGTTACATATGTTTCTCAATTATTTAGTGCCCAGAGTGTGGAACGAACCTTTACACCAACTAATATTTTTATTAGTGTTATCATGTACTTTACGTACGCACAGCTCTTTACGTACTTATTCATTCGTAGCTTAATTTTATACTTACGTGCAAAGAGCAAGAAACAAGTCATTGGCTGGGATAAAACTGTTCGATTCAAAAAAGACAAATAAAAATAAGCACAGAGCGCCGTATGCTCTGTGCTTATTTATTGCCGTATAAATTATATATCAGACAATACCCCTTAGCTGAAAGTAATTTCACGTCCATCCCCCAACGAACGATCGACCTTCATTTATATACGAAAAAGTGATTGCTATTTTTGTAGAACCAATTGCTTCTCTTGCTGCTCTTTGCGCGTTTCAGTCTTAGGTTCCGTGCTTTCTTGGACACTACGATGTGCCACACGTTTCAAACAAATATGCTTCCACTTTCTTTCGTAACGTTTCATTATTCTAGATGTCCCCCTTGAATGCGCTTTAAAACTATTTGAAATCGCTTACAGGAAATAATATAGCACATATATATAAACGTGACAACACATTTCCGACAATTTTTTGTCAAAAATATGAATAGAATCCGCAAGATATCGAACATTGTCGAAATGTATCGATTTTTATCGGTATAAAAGGCATACTACTAATATAGTAAAGTATTTTATTTCCCTTACTTGCAGTTAAAGTTCCTTCTATATAAAGTGAAACTTTAATCAGTAGGGGTTTCTTCATCCCCCACCTAACTTCTTTGCTTTCACTGAATTTTGAGGTGAGGTCTTACTGCCCATTAAAGCGGGATAAAAAAAAGAGCTGATACATAATCAACTCTTTTTCCTTCTATTATTTATGACGCTTCATACGACCTTCTTTTTGTAACTCTTTAAATAATGCTGCCATCATAAAGAAAATAACGAAGACGAATGGGAATGCTGCAATGATAGCTGCCGTTTGTAAGGCTTCTAATCCACCTACATATAATAAGATAGAAGCTAGAGCAGCTAAAACGATACCCCAGATCATTTTAATACGATTTGGTGGATTTAAACTACCATGTGTCGTTAACATCCCTAAAACGAATGTCGCTGAATCTGCAGATGTAATAAAGAATGTAGAAATAAGAAGAATAGCTAGAACAGATAACGCTGATCCAAAGCTTCCCATCTGATCAAACATAGCGAATAATCCTACTTCTGTTCCCATCTCTTTAATTTTTTCAAAGATATGTGCATCACCAAACAGTTCCATATGAATACCAGTCCCGCCGAAAACTGAGAACCAAAGAGCACCAATTATTGTCGGTACGAGTAACACACCGATAACAAATTCACGAATGGTACGCCCTCGTGAAACACGAGCAATAAATGTACCTACGAATGGTGACCATGCAATCCACCATGCCCAATAGAAAATTGTCCATGATTGAATCCATTGATTTCCGCCTTCATCTAATGGACTTAATCGGAAACTCATACTTGGCAATTCCTGAATATAAGAACCGATTGTCGAAGTGAAGTAATTCATAATAAAGTTTGTTGGACCTGCAAACAATACAATAATCATAAGTGCAAACGCAAAAATAATGTTTGTATTACTTAAATATTTAATTCCTTTATCAAGACCTGTTTGCGCAGATAACATAAATAATACTGTTACGATTGCAATAATAACTAACTGAGTCGTTAATGAGTTCGGGATAGAAGTTAAATAACTAACACCACCGGCAATTTGTTTTGCGCCAAGACCTAATGATGTTGCCACGCCAAACACAGTGGCGAAAACAGCTAACACATCAAATAAATGAGCAATGCGCCCATGGTCACCGCCCTTAAATAACGGTCCTACTGTCGCACTAATTGTACTTGCTTTTCCTTTTCTAAAAGTAAAGTAAGCAATACAAAGCGCTACAAATGCATATAGTCCCCACGGATGTAATCCCCAATGGAAAAATGAAAAACGCAGTGCAAGACGCGCACTTTCCTCAGTTGCACCTTCTCCAAACGGAGGCGCGTATAAATGGTTTAATGGTTCGGCAACGCCCCAGAACACTAAGCCGATACCCATACCCGCACTAAATAACATGGCAAACCATGTCATATAACTATAATCAGGTTCGTCATCATCTTTCCCTAAACGAATAGAACCGTATTTTGAAACAATTAAAAAGATAGACACACCTAAAATAATAGAAACAGAAATAATATAAAACCATCCAAACTTACTAACTAATGCAGTTTGAATTGCGGTTGTTACATTTCCTAAGCTACCTTTTCCAATAATAGATTCGGGAATAATCCCCCAAATTGTAAATGCAATACATAATGTTAATGAAACAATGAATGTTTTTGTCAGTTTCCTCATCAAATCCCCCTTCGTAGGTTTTACTTTTATAAATAACATTAATTCCGATATGTAAAATCGGATAGAAAACTATAATTTTGCGGTGATTTTCTTACTTTCACCTTCACCAACTAGAATTCTTATGGACAGCCTTACCTTCCGTATAACCTTTTCACTCTGCAAGAGCTATAAGATCGAAATACTGCTGTCAAATTGTGCGAGAAAAATGCGGATGGGAATGTATTTTCCCAAAAAAGGATGTGTTACAGATGTAAAAAAGGGCATTTTCCTTCCTTGCAACCCTTTCTTTTTGTAACAATTATGCGGTTTTTTTGCTAGTATATAGCACGTGTTTATAGTTTCACAAACGAAATGTTTATGTTTATATAACTATATTACCCATAAAACGGTAAAATACTCAAGGAATGTAATCGTTTAGTAAACATCATGTAACACTACTGTAATATTTTTATTTACGCCGAAAACAATATGTTGTATTAAATATTTTGAATATAAGTAGAAACCTAATAAACATATAGAATGAAAAACGCTTTCCTATATTTTTTGTTATATTACAGGATGTTAACGACTTATTACGAATGGTTTGTAATTGTGTGTTTTCCCCAAATCCGAAAAAATCTGTTGCTATAATGAGGACACGAAAACAAACGCAATGGAGGCTATCATGAAAAAATTAATTGGTATAGCAACAGCAGCAGTTTTTGGTCTTGGGATTTTCACATCATCTGCTAATGCAGAAACTGTTGTAACAACAGACGTACTAAATGTACGCGAAAACCCTACTACGGAATCAAAAGTTGTCGGTAAATTACTAAACGGTAATAAAATAGATGTTCAAAATACAGAGAACGGATGGTCAAAAATCACTTTAGATGGTAAAGACGCATTCGTAAGTGCAGAGTTCACTAAAAGCATCTACTACGTAACAGCTAACGTATTAAACGTACGTGCTGAAGCGAACACAAACTCAGAAATTCTTGGGACGCTTAAGAAAGATGATATGATCGAAACAACGAACCAAGTACAAAATGAGTGGTTACAATTCGAATATAACGGAAAAACAGCTTATGTTCACGTTCCTTTCTTAACAGGTACAGCACCTGTTATTGAGAAACAAGAACAACCTGCTCCTGCTAAAGCGCAAGCACCAGCTCAAGCACCTGCAGCACAAGCAAAAACAGCTGCTAAGCCTGCTGTAAAGGCTGCTGAAACTAACACACCTTCTGGTGGTCGTGAGTTAACAGTTGTAGCTACAGCATATACAGCTCATCCGAGCGAAAACGGTGGCACATATGGCGGCCGTGTATTAACTGCAATGGGTCATGACTTAACAGCGAACCCAAACATGAAAATGATCGCTGTTGACCCGAAAGTAATCCCATTAGGATCTAAAGTATGGGTAGAAGGTTACGGAGAAGCTATCGCTGGAGATACTGGCGGTGCAATTAAAGGTAACCGTATCGACATCCTACTTGGATCAGATAGCGCTGCTCAAAAATGGGGACGCAAAACTGTTAAAGTGAAAATTTTAAAATAACCAATGACTGCTGAAGCCAGTTCTCTTTGTTGAGAGCTGGCTTTTATTTTTTTATCCCACTTTAATGGGCAGTAAGACCCCACCTCAAAATTCAGCGAAAGCAAAGAAGTTAGGTGGAGATCAACTGCCCATAAAAGTCCGATTGGTGAGGGCTGATAATCAGTGTGGGATAAAGAAAACCCCCACTGATTAAAGTTTCACTTTATAATAGCCATAAGGAGGTTATGTCCATGAATGTACAAGCAAAAGTAGACTGGATCGGTACACCAAAACCATATATATATAAGGATGAAGTAACATACGACGCTACTTCCATTGATTTCTCACTCGCTGACGACGACAATCGATATAAATTAATTGTGCTCAAGTCTGAAGATAATACACATTACAAATTTGTCCAATATGGAATCAAACCTGGCTCACAAAAGCCATTCCCTATCGATATTCCATTCGAACAAAACATGTTACCAATTATAGAGCAAATATTACATGATCCATATGTACAAGCGATATTAAAGGAAACGCGCTTCTAATCGAAAAAAGACTATCTCAATCATGAGATAGTCTTTTGCATTAATGAGTTGGACCAGATACTTCCTCTGATTTCAACGTATTATTCGCTCCAAGAGAATGGTACAATATCTTTCCATTTCCATTCACAGTAACGATATGATCATTATTAAAGCTTTTGAACTTCACAGAGCCATCACCGTAAAGAATATGATACTCTTCATATGTCGTTACTTTATATTTCGTAGCACTTTGACGCTCTACATTACGAATTTCCATTGTTAATAAATCTTCTGTAATTCCTTTTTTGTGTAAATACTGTATATAATCACGGTCTTCCTTATACGATTTCCCGCTCTTATCATAATTATTTTCAATTAAGCTAAAATCATTTAATGAAATCGCACGCACATTATCATAAATATGATTTCGTACAAAGTCACCAACAGCCGAACTTGATGTTTCTTTCGGGAATTTTAAGTAATACGTGCTTTGGTCTCCAATTTTAACACTTTCAGATTTCATCACACCAAAATCAGTAGTTTTCTCTAAATGTACTTCTACTGTTTCATCTGTGGATACAGGACCAAGCTTATAACTTCCATAGCTTAATTTTCCACGTTTTTTTCCATTCACAAATACAGTTGCATCATTTTCATCAGAAGAAATGGTTACATAATTTCCTTCTAATGATAATGTAACATCCACTTTCGCCTCTTTTTCATCTGCCAAGTCCACTTCTTTTTCTGTTTCTAACTCAGTTAGTTCCGTCTTCGCTTTTGCCTTTACAACGTAAGACCCAGGGAAATATGGACCAACTTCTTTTGAAGCTTTATCACTTGATAGGTCTATCTCTTTCTTATCATTCACATATATTTCAGCACTTTTCGCAGTTGTGCTTACATTCATGTAATAAGATTTCATGTTAAATTTATATTTTGGATATAAGAACCATTCTTTCCCGTCTTCTATAATTTGACCATCTTTAAATGATGCTTTATCGCTTGCTAGTTCTTGATCCACTGTCTCTCTTTGTAAATAAGATAGCAGTTCTTTATTATAAGAAGGATTTTCTTTTAAATAACGGATATATCCTTTAATATCGTCAACTTTCACTTTCAAACTCGGATCATCTACTTTTACAAACTCATCAATTGCATTCGCATCTTTCTTTTGGAATGCTTCAATCATAGCATTGACCTGCTTTTCTTTTGAAAACTTGCTTGCTCCAAATTTATACGCACCAAACAATATAGCAAAGATAACAACAAAGCCTATAAGTAACATTATATTTTTCTTACTTTTCACTGGCTTTATTTCTCGTTGTACTTCTGAACGAGAAGAAGCTGCCTGATCAGCAATTACATCTACCTTACTTCCACACTCGGAACAAAAGTTCAAATGATCTGCAACTTGTTTATTACATTTCCCACAAAACTTCAAATGGCTCTCCCCCTTATTTTTTCCCTAACTTCATACCGGCGAATGCTAATGCGTAAGAAAGAAGAAAACTACCTACTATTAAATACAGCGTGCTACTTTGAATAGAAAACAACGGACCGGAAATCCCAGCAAATTCTTTCATCACTTCTTTACTCCCTGAGGCCTCAACATGAATTTTGGCCAATCCATTTACACAAAGCATCATCACAGTATACACCACACTAAACACAGCGATAGTTACGTACATATTTTTCATCGGATATTGAGCCAATTTCATCCCAGCTCTAAATAGTAAAATGCATGGTAATACAATTAATAATCCCCACCAATGCATATAGGAATTGAAATCCTCAATTTCTTTTACTCGTTTAAAATTAGCCCCATTAGCTACTTCCAGATCTTTTAATGACGTACCATTTATTGATATTCCTGATGTATAAGATAAATGCAATGGCCCTTTTTCCATTGCGTATCTTCTCATTTCTCTATCCATATCTCCCCACTCAATTGCTGTTGGAGCAAAGTGAGCCATATTCCACATGTATGGTGTTGCTTCTAATGAAATGAATGTTTTATATGTTTTCTCTGGAAAATCAATTGGTCCCACTGACTTTGAACTGCTAAATAAAATTGTAATAAGTATAATACCAAATGTAATAAGCAATCCTTTTAATACAGTTACCACACTATAATAAATAGATGTTGCATATGGAATACTTCGACTTATAGAAGATAATAGACGGTGTGGCCCGGCTTGAATACACATACCAATAAAGGTAAATAATAAACCAAATATAATGCCATACAATAAACTACTAACATGTGAATAACCAATACTGATTGTCATCGTTTTATAGAATTGAGAAATTGTCGTAGAAGAACTTGCGATAAAGCTGACAATACACAAGAAAATTCCATATACGATACCGATAACACTCGATGTTAGTAACTTCTCACGCCAAATAGCAGAAGGGTTGCTTTTCTCTACAAAGAATCCAATTCCACCTAATATAAGTGCCGGAATTGCTAACAAGATGAACAATGGGAAATGAAGGATAAATGAAATCGCATATTCCCCGCTCCCACTAACTTCAAGGCCTATTAAATGATACATTAAAATTAATGGTGCTATGCCAACGAAAGATTGATTAACAGTATCCATATTCAGCATACCGTTCATCTTTGTAAGCATCGTTCTCACTAGGTCATTAATCGCCGCATCGACAATTAGGCTACCAATCCAACCGGCTACAAACATACATGCAATTGCAAGCCCACCACCAAGTAAACCTTTTTTCAAAGTGCTTCCAGATGGACTTACATGCAATTGTAAACCTTCGTCTGGTAATCTTGTTTTCATTTCTTTTTTTATAATACCTAATAAGGAATCCCCGCATTTCTCACAATATGTGGCAGTCCCTTTACTTTCCACTCCACAAGTTCGGCAATACTTTGAGTCTTTCGGTGCTAACGTAACTTCACTTTCTACACTGCCTGTACTTGATCCATCATGTGTACAATAATTCGCTACATCCGATTGTTCTAAACCACAAGTTTTACAATACATGTTCCTCACTCCTTACTTTGCTTCATACCACAAACTGGACAGAATGTAGCTTCTGTTGCAATTTGTTCACCACATGAAGTACATGATTCACTTTCATCATTTTTTGATTGAAGGAGTAACTCATTCTCTTTCCCACACTGTCCACAAAACTTATCATTTACTGATAAGGGACCGCCACAGCTACACTGCCCTTTCTGTCCTTGATTCTGTAAATTAGCTATTTGCTTACGCGTGTTATAAATAGCTATATCCAGCTCTTGTACTGGTTCTATAATATTTTTTAACACATCTACTCGAACTTCATCATTGCGGAGTTGCATATAGGCCATTTGACCAAGTTCCAGCAAAATTTCCGTTTTCGCCTGTAGTTTCTCTTGCGTAATTTTCTTTAATTGCGCAACCTCTTGAGCTACTTGTAATTTCATCTTCCCTTGCTCGATTCCCTCTTGCAATTTGTTCATACCGCTACCAAACTTCGATTGTAAATCTGACAAAACCTAATCCCTCCATAAATATATAGTAATATACGAAATTAACATTTTATATATTACCATGATTTTCAAGTAATGTAATCTAAATTTCATTTTTTCTGTTTTGAGCATTTTTTGTTTATAATGGTAAAGGAAAGAAATATGTGTACGGAGGAATATTATGCTGCAACACTCAATTACGAAAGATGAAATTATGATGATTGCGAATGAGTTCGTTCAAGGACTAGATCCACAGCAAACAGCTGATCAGGAACATGTCGCTACAGCTCGGCACCTATATCGTAGTGGTGTTGTCTACAACGTTGACTTTGATGGCTATACGCTATCAGGAACTGTAGATGCTGAAGGCAGCGTATATAGCGTCCATATCCCGATTCGTAACGTAGCTGAAAGCTATTGCGATTGCTTCGCACCAACGCAATGTGAGCATATGCTCGCTGTGTTACTATCTGCAGCGTCTAGTTTCGGGCAAGTAGGAGATGTATTAAATTTATTTAAAAATAATACGAAACCTTCTCTTCCTCCTATTCGAACTGCAAGACAAGTATTGCAATCATCAGCTTTTGAAGACACGGATTATAAAAGTTGGCAATCATATTTTGATAACGAATATGAATCATTTAAAAAAGAACAAGCTCGGCTTACTTATAAACAAATGTATTTTCTTATGAGTATTTTTACGGACTTCTATACGAAACTTGAGCGGAAGGCTCCGCGTATCGTTGTGATACATGAATTGTTCAGGTTACATGCAGCGCTTTATTGCTTTCAAAAATTATTAGAAGAAATTCAGGACTTTGAAGCAAATAAAACGTATTCTTATCACCAGCCTGTTAATGTCGTTCGCCTATTTGTAGATAAAGTGGAATCTATCGTTCGGGACTTACAATCAGAATCGATTCCTTCAGAGTCTAAATCAATTCTGCAAGAAACAGCTCGTCTCGTTCACGAAGTATTCTTCTCCACCGATGCCTATACGCAAGAGAGGTTCTTTATTTATCGTCACATATGGAGTGAACTGTTACACAATAACGAGCAACTACAAGAAGAAGAAAAACGAATTGGTACGAAAATGAATCCACTTTCTAAAGCATTAGCATCTTCTCATCTACTCTTTTTAAATGACGAAGATCGATTAGCGATGGACTTACTAAAAAAACAGCCTGCTTCTGTTGTAAGTCTCTACTTCTATTGGTTAGAAGAGTTATTAAATGCAATGAAATGGGATCGTGCGAAAAACTGGCTTTCCTTTACGTATAAACAAGTGAAGAAAACGATACATGAGCACGAAAATACAATTTTCATAAAAGATATCGTTCGCTTATTCGTCATCATGTATGAAACGTATGCAACCCATACAAATGAACAAGCTGGATTCGAAATGATTTTGCAAGAGCTATTACCATATAGTTTCGCAAACTATGAGCAATACGTACTGGCGAAAAAACAGTATCGAACATGGGCAGAACTTCAGCTCTTACATGGATTTGAAGCGATTGAAATTTTGAAAGAGCCGCTGAAAGATATTGAAAAGGAAGCACCAGAAGCAGCACTTCCTCTTTATCACCTTGCTGCTACCGAAGCTATTGAAGAGCGAAATCGCAAATCATATAGACGCGCAGTTCGTTACTTAAAGAAATTACGTACATTATATAAACGATTAAAGCGTACCGATGAATGGGATGCTTTCATTATTCACACCGCAAACTTACATTCACGTCTGCGTGCACTACAAGAGGAATTACGGAAAGGAAAATTAATCGATGATCAATCAAACTGAAGTAACAATTAGGCTCCAGCACGTTAGTCACGGTTGGTTCCTTTGGGGAGAAGATGATAGCGGTACTCCATTATCCGTAACAAGTTGGAAACGAAATGCATTTACATGGCACTCCACTTCCTTCTACGGCACGTTTCTAAAAGAAGCAACCTTTGAAGGAAGACAAGGTGTGATGCTAACAAACGCACAAGCATTTGAATACATCGCGAATAAACCGATGAACTCCTTTGCTCGTATTCAAATGAACGGCCCTATTACAGCACTTACGGAAGATGCGAACGAATTGTGGGATGCCTTCACAAGCGGTAGCTTCGTACCTGATATGGAGCGTTGGCCCAAACAACCATCTTGGAAAGTTCAAAATACTCCAATCGAAGATGAAACATTGGCATCTCTTTTCTCGGCTGCAGTAAATGAAAGCATATTACAAGATAACCGTTCAAATGACGGATGGGAAGATGCAAAAAGACTTTATGAACATTACGACTTTACGAAAAG
Source organism: Bacillus cereus group sp. MYBK139-1 (assembly GCF_051916915.1). Classification (NCBI taxonomy): domain Bacteria; kingdom Bacillati; phylum Bacillota; class Bacilli; order Caryophanales; family Bacillaceae; genus Bacillus; species Bacillus cereus group sp. MYBK139-1. The sequence goes on from NZ_JBQAHO010000004.1 coordinate 309,879, forward strand.
ACAATTAGACGCAGCACTACATGAAGAAGATTGGCTTCGAAAAATTGGTTACATTGAAGATGACCTTCCCTTTACAATCGGACTACGACTACAAGAGCCGCAAGAAGAATTTGAAATGTGGAAGCTTGAAACAATTGTTACACCAAAGCGCGGGGCACATCGCATATATGTATATGAGAGTATCGATTCTTTACCAAAACGATGGCACGATTATGAAGAACGTATTCTGGAAACACAAGAAAGCTTCAGTAAGCTCGTACCATGGCTAAAAGATGGTGATACATTCCGAAGTGAACTCTTTGAAACAGAAGCGTGGAACTTCTTAACAGAAGCAAGTAACGAATTACTCGCCGCAGGTATTACAATCTTATTACCATCGTGGTGGCAAAATTTAAAAGCGACAAAACCAAAATTACGTGTGCAGCTGAAGCAAAATGCTACGCAAACGCAATCTTTCTTCGGCATGAATACACTCGTTAATTTTGACTGGCGCATTTCAACGAACGGCATTGATTTATCAGAAAGCGAATTTTTTGAACTCGTTGAACAAAACAAGCGGTTATTCAATATAAATGGTCAATGGATGCGACTAGATCCAGCCTTTATTGAAGAAGTACGAAAGCTTATGAATCGTGCTGATAAGTATGGACTTGAAATGAAAGATGTCCTTCAGCAACATTTATCAAACACTGCTGAAACAGAAATTGTAGAAGAAGATAGTCCGTTTACCGATATTGAAATTGAACTAGATGGATATTATGAAGACTTATTCCAAAAACTATTGCACATTGGAGATATTCCAAAAGTAGATGTCCCTTCATCACTAAACGCCACACTCCGTCCGTATCAACAACATGGCATTGAGTGGTTATTATATTTAAGAAAACTTGGATTCGGCGCATTGTTAGCTGACGACATGGGACTTGGAAAGAGTATTCAAACGATCACTTACTTACTATATATAAAAGAAAACAATCTCCAAACAGGTCCTGCTTTAATCGTGGCTCCGACATCTGTTCTTGGAAATTGGCAAAAAGAATTTGAGCGTTTCGCACCGGATTTACGTGTTCAGTTACATTATGGAAGTAACCGAGCTAAAGGGGAATCCTTTAAAGATTTTCTTCAATCAGCAGATGTTGTATTAACATCTTATGCATTAGCTCAGCTTGATGAGGAAGAACTTAGTACGTTATGCTGGGATGCTGTTATTTTGGATGAAGCACAAAATATTAAAAACCCACATACGAAACAGTCTAAAGCAGTGCGAAACTTACAAGCAAATCACAAAATCGCATTAACTGGGACACCGATGGAAAACCGCCTTGCCGAGCTTTGGTCTATTTTCGACTTCATTAATCATGGATATCTTGGCAGCTTAGGACAATTCCAGCGCCGCTTCGTCTCACCAATTGAAAAGGACCGTGACGAAGGAAAAATCCAACAAGTTCAACGATTTATCTCGCCGTTTTTACTGCGTCGTACGAAGAAAGATCAAACAGTCGCATTAAACTTACCAGATAAACAAGAACAGAAAGCTTACTGTCCACTAACTGTTGAACAAGCTTCCTTATATGAACAACTTGTTCAAGATACATTGCAAAATGTAGAAGGATTAAGCGGAATTGAACGACGCGGATTTATATTACTCATGCTGAACAAACTTAAACAAATTTGTAATCATCCCGCTCTTTATTTAAAAGAAACGGAACCGAAAGACATCATCGAGCGTTCCATGAAAACGAGCACGCTCATGGAACTCATTGAAAATATAAAAGATCAAAATGAAAGTTGTTTAATCTTCACGCAATACATCGGTATGGGGAACATGCTAAAAGATGTGTTAGAAGAACACTTCGGTCAGCGTGTCCTCTTCTTAAACGGTAGTGTACCAAAGAAAGAACGTGACAAAATGATCGAACAGTTCCAAAACGGAACGTATGACATCTTCATCTTATCGTTAAAAGCAGGTGGTACAGGGTTAAACTTAACAGCTGCCAACCATGTCATTCACTACGATCGCTGGTGGAATCCAGCGGTAGAAAACCAAGCAACAGACCGTGCATATCGCATTGGTCAAAAGCGTTTCGTTCACGTTCATAAACTGATTACAACGGGGACACTTGAAGAGAAAATCGATGAAATGTTAGAAAGAAAACAATCATTAAACAACGCCGTCATTACAAGCGATAGTTGGATGACAGAACTATCTACAGATGAACTAAAAGAATTACTTGGTGTATAAAGTGAAACTTTAATCAGTGGGGGTTTTCTTCATCCCCCACCTGACTTCTTTGCTCTCGCTGAATTTTGAGGTGGGGGTCTTACTGCCCATTAAAGCGGGATAAACAAAAGGAGCTAATCTTTTCGAGATTAGCTCCTTTTTCTATTCCAAAACCAATTACTTATTATAATACCTGTTAATCCGCCGCACGTATCCAGTAATGAATCTTGCCACATCGGTGTACGATCGCCCGTAAACCATTGATGAATTTCATCAAATGTTGCATATCCCGCAACGAAAAGGAGAGCGTATATAAAACACCTTTTTCTCGAATAACCTGATCGATGAAAAGCGTAATACGTCAATGAACCGAGCATAAAGAACACCATAAAATGAGCACCTTTACGAAGGAAAAACTCAATAAATCCGCCTACACCTTTATTTGCAATACTAACAGGTGTACCACCGCCGTAATCGATAGATACCCATGAAAAATGCTCTTTCACAAACTCCACATTTACATATTGTTCAATATCCGAACGCATATCCTGCTTTTTATATGGTTGTGCCGAGGAATAGAAAATCAGCCCCATCCATAGTAAAACAGGAATCCAAAATAACCATTTACGATTCATTCTTCCGAAACCCCTCTCTTATTCTTTTAAGCGTACCAAAAAAAAGAATAAATTTCACGCCAAAACATGACATTTGCATCCTATTTATATAGTGAAAGGGGGTGATAAACATGGCAGTCGAAACAATCGTAATGGATTTAACTTTACGTCTCGTCTTAAACAATGGATTAGATAAGAATGGAAAAACAGTTTTTAAGAACAAACAATTTAAGCGCGTAAAAACAAACGCAAACTTAGAGCAAGTACAAAACGTAGCACGCGCTCTTGCTTCTTTACAAGCATCACCACTTCACGCTGTACAACTTGTTAGCACATCAGATCTTTCTAACCTTTAAGGTGGAAATGTAATCAGTGGGGATGCCCCTACTGATTACAAGATAAATAAAAAGGAGGAAACAACGTATGCAAGTACTAGAATTAATTTTCGCGAAAGAAGATGGAAAAACAGTTGTCTTTTCTATTGAGAAGCCGATCACACCTATTGATGCACAAGTCGTAAATCAAGTAATGGATACAATCCTTTCCTCATCTGTATTTTCATCAATTAATGAAAATACCCGAAAAAAAGGAGCTCGTCTCGTAGAAAGGACTGTATCTGAAGTTCCCATTACCTTATAGACAAAAAGACGAATCTGCATCATTTTGCAGATTCGTCTTTTTTCTTCGGCATTTCAATTGGAATAAAGATTTTTGAAAAACCGACGCATACATATTTATAGTGTTCTCCGCCGATATCAAATTCCGTCTTATATGTTGAGAGGAATATATAATCATCTCGCTTCGTATAATGATCGATTAACAATCCAACTTGCGGCTCAACATATTTTTTCGCCAACTTCTTACCAGCAGATGCTAAATCACCAAGGAGCCCCTCTTCATTTTCCTTTTGAACTTCGTCTAGCTTCTTACTTACATCATTACGTTTCATAAACTGCTTCGCTGCCCAATCCGTATATTCACCTTTACTCGGATTACTATTTGCTAAATATACTAGAAGAACAACAACTAGAGCCATAATAATATACCTTTTCTTCATACTATCTCACCGCCTACTCTTTTCTATTTTCATATATATGTACAAGCGATGCAAATTAGAAAGACTATCATCTATTGATTGTAAACGAATAGCTAAAATTTACAATATGAAATAAAAGATTAACAATTAATTTACTTAATTCGTATATAATTATATTGAGAATTATTATCATTTATAAAGGGGGAATTAAATTTATGAATGACGAAAATGATATTATTATTTCTAATTCTACAATGATGTTAGAACCATACAAGCACCCTTACTATCAGACAAAGATTATCGAAAGTAGCGGGAACCATCTTTACTCCTGTCAAACTGCTCTCCAACTCATCAAGCAATCTTGTCTAACCAATGTTCACTCTACTTATCAAGGTAGACGGAAAGCAGTTCAAACAAACTTTCATTTCAAACAAAATGTCCCGATTCCAATTAATCATCGAGAATATATTTGTGCTTTCCCAACAGAGTCTCCTTCTTCTCCAAACTGTATATGGCTATTTTATAACCATATAGATGACATAGAGTTTTTCAAAAAAAGTAAAAAAGCTACCATTCATTTTTCAAATGGTACAACTACAACGATACATATCAGTCCCCATAAGTTAAAACAACAATTATTAAAAGCCGGATATGTATTATCACGTATGAACATGCAAGATTCACTACAATTTAAAAGCCTCTTACTACATTTACTACCTTAACAGAATAAGTAGAATGGAAAGCAATATCACTTGCCTTCCATTCTTATGATAATGTTTATCCTCTTAAGCTATTTCGCATTTTCTCAAGTGCTCGCCGGTACACCCACCTTACTTGATAATAGGTCATCTCTGTCTCTAAAGCGATTTCCCCCATCGTCTTTCCTACAAAAAAACGTTCAAAAATAATATACTTCTCCTCCTCATCTAATACACTCATAAAATCCTTCGCTCTCATTTCAATATCTTCAAAATGAAAGATATCCTCATACTCTCCTACACATACACACTTTTCTTGCACTGCAAACTCTTTCTTCAATCTTTCTAATATATAACCACGTACCGTTACAACTGCATATGCTGGGAAACTTCCTTTCTCCGGATCAAACTTTTCATACGCATGCCAAAGACCAATTAACCCACATTGATAATACTCTTCATAATCTTGATAGATCCCTAACTTCTTTATTTGATTTACAATCAATCCTTCATACAACAAAACTGCCTCTTTAAAAGTCGCTGGCTTCACACAGTACCCACTTCTAAAAGGTATACCTCTTTGTTATTCCGCCGGTACCTCCACAATATAAAAATAAAGAGGGGAATTCACTGTGAGTAATTTTAAATACAACCGCCGAAATTTGAAATTACAATGGGTAGAATTTGAAATTTTGCTGGTCTTATTTGAAATAAGGGTAAAAATAAAAAAGGTGACCCCCTTAAAGAGTCACCCTTTAATTCAATCATATTATTATACAGGTAAACCAGGTAAGAACTTTGCAATCAATACAACAATCGCAGCTAGGAATCCCGCTTTAATAATGAATAAAACAATAATTGGAATAGCTGCTTTCACTTTACTTAATCCTGCTGTAACTTGTAATCCTAACCAAATTAAAACTAAATTCCATAAATAGAACAATTCAATTGTATTACCAATTCCATATGCAAGTGAACCTTGATCGAATAGTGGTCCTAAACTTGTATACGCAGTTGGTCCAGCACCTAAAATTAAAGCTATAATACCATTAATAAGTCCACCAATAACAACAACAATATCCGCATATACAATAATCATTACTATTTTTTTATAAGAAGTATCATTCCCATAGAACATCATAAACACCTTATAAATAGCTGCAACAACTAATGTTGCAATCATAACACCTACTATTCCCCATATCGTACTAGAAATTAAATCTGATGCAAGCGAACCCTGCTTTGCAAATTCGCCTCCCAATTTCTTTTGCATTTCAATCATCTCAGGTGATGTATACGTAATATACGAATTTAAACCACCCACAAGTCCTTGTAATAGCGCCACTATGAAGAACATACCCCAAACTTTCTCAGTCGTCTTCATTCTCTCAAACTGTAAACCAGGAGAAGTAATCATTCCGAACAATGATGGCTTCTCGCCGCCAGCTTTTTGCGTATTCACATTAGCTTCCATTATAACGCCTCCTTCTATTTATATAACCCGTTCTAACGGGCGGTTCACTTCCTCACATAGAGGCTACGAACCGCCCACTAGAACGGTAATGTGTAGTTCTACTACACTAGTAATTACTCATAACGAAGTGCTTCAATTGGATCTAATTTCGCAGCTTTATTCGCTGGAATTAATCCGAAAATAATGCCGAGTGTCATCGAGAATAATACGCCGCCAACGACAACTTCCCATGAAACAAGAGGTGGCCATTTTGCGAATGTGGAAACGATATATGCTCCGCCATATCCAAGACCAATTCCGATTAAGCCGCCTAGAAGTGTTAACATAACTGCTTCAATTAAAAACTGTAATAAAATTTTACTACGCGTTGCCCCAAGTGCTTTACGTATTCCAATTTCGCGCGTACGCTCCGTTACAGATACTAGCATAATGTTCATAACACCGATACCGCCAACGACTAATGAAATACCTGCAATACCGCCGATGATCATCGTCATAATACCAGTTACTTTAGAAACATTTTCTTGGAATTCTTTTAAATTCACCAGTTCATATTTACCTGGAATTTCACTTGGCTTACGACTATTTAATACATCCACAGCTTGTTTTCCAGCTGCTTCTAAATCGTCTACATTTTTAGCTTGAATTGCGATATTTTGAATATCATCTGTTCCGAATAAAACAGGCCATAATGTAAGAGGGATTAACGCTTCTTCCATTTCAAATCCCATAAACTCATTATCAGATGTATACACACCGACAATTTGCATCGGTTGTCCTTTCATCTCAATAATTTGCCCTACTGGGTTTACGTCCTTAAATAACGTTTCTTCTGTTTTTGTACTAATCATCATAACGTTATTTGCATGAGTAATATCTGATTCACTTAAAGTACGTCCCTTTACGACCTTTACTTTATTAACGGCAAAATATTCATTATCCAGACCAATAACATTCAGATTTGCCTTTTTATCATTTACATCAAGTATCTCCATTCCCTGATTTGTTGTAATAACGTGGGATACATCCTTCACTTGTTTTACTTCCATAATATCTTCTTCCGTTAACTTCGGTATTTCATGCCCGCCCATATTAAATTCATCATTAATATCTGCTTTAAATTGAATTGGCATAAGATTATTACCGCCAGAACCTGCGAATTTCGACTTCAGCATCGCTTCTCCGCCTTGCCCAATTGCAACGACAGTAATAATCGAACCAACGCCGATAATAATACCTAGCATCGTAAGAGCTGAACGCAGTTTATGAGCTAAAATAGAAGAGAGGGCAATTTTTATACTATCTAGTAAACTCATACCGCACACCTTCTATCTTCTGTAATTTTCCCGTCTCGCAGTACAATGCGGCGGGAAGAATACGCTGCTACTTCCTCTTCATGCGTAACCATAACAATTGTCGTACCTTCTGCATTAAGCTTTGTGAAAATATCCATAACTTGCTCACCAGACTTCGTATCAAGCGCACCAGTCGGCTCATCGGCCATAATGAACGTTGGATTATTCGCGATCGCTCTTGCAATTGCGACACGCTGCTTCTGTCCACCTGACAATTCGTTCGGTAAATGATGCACGCGGTCTGCTAATCCGACTTTACCAAGCGCCTCTAAAGCACGCTTCCGACGTTCTGCTTTCTTTATGCCACCATATACGAGCGGAAGCTCAACATTTTCGACTGCTGAAAGACGCGGAAGCAGATTAAAGTGCTGAAACACAAAACCGATATATTCATTACGAATTAAAGCAAGCTTTGACTCGTCTGCTGTTAAGATATTCACATCATTCAACATATATTCGCCTTCTGTTGGACGATCTAAACAGCCGATAATATTCATCAGCGTTGACTTACCAGAACCAGACGGTCCCATAATCGAAACGAACTCCCCGCCTTGAATTGTTAAACTAATACCATGCAAAATCGGCACTGCCAATTTTCCTTGATAATACGTTTTAGCAATATTATTTAACGTAATCATTTCTCTTTCACTTCCATTCCGTCATACACATCGTCGGAAGGATTTTTAACCACCTTTTGCCCCACTGTTACGCCTTCAGTAACCTCTGTCCAGTCTCCATCAGTAGAACCTTTTTTCACATTTTGTTTGCGAAGCTTTCCTTTATCCTCAACATAAACAAATGCATCACCGTCTTTTTCTACAATGCTCTTAGTCGGAACAGCAACCATCTTCTTATTCTCTAAATTTACTTGCAATGAAACGTGATAACCTGGAGATAAACCATCTTGACTATCAAGACTTGCTTTATATGTATATTGAGACATATTTTGAGTCGCTTCACCCATACCGCCAGCTTGCGCCATCTCTGCACTCGTTGGGAATTCACTTACTTCTGTAATCTTACCTGTCCACTTCTTCTTATTATTTGCTTTCGCAGTAACAGTAAATGTTTGATCCTTTTGAATTTGTGACTTTTGAAGCTCAGTTAACGTTCCTTGAATTTGGAATGGATCTTTAGAAGCCACTTGTAAAAAGGCTTTCCCTTGACCACCTAACGCTTGAGATGAGCTTTGCGCCGCATCTTTATCTAACTTTTGAACAACACCAGCAAAATTACTATAAATCGTAAGCTCTTTCTGCTTTTTACTTAACTCTTCTTTCTGCAACTTCCCTTTTTCTTTCTCAAGATCAGTTGTCTTTTGTGCTATCTCTAACTCACTTACTTGCTCTTCCATCGGATCTGTTACTTCTTTCCCAGCTCCGCTATCTTTCGCTTTCTTAATTTCTTTCTTCAGCGAATCAATTTTCTTCTTCCCTTGATCATAACGCATATCTGCCATCTTCTGATCAAGCTCAGCTTGCTTCATTTGAAGATTAATCTCTTCATTATCATAAGAGAATAACTTCGCACCCTTCTCTACCTCTTGTCCTTCTTTTACCTCAATATCTTTCACTTTTCCTTTAGTCGGATCCGCATAAAAACTTTCAATATTCCCAGGTTTCACTTGACCTGAAATTAACTTCGTATTATTCAGCTTACGCTCCGTTACCTTCTCGAAACTTACAGCATCAGCAGATGTTGATGCCCCCTTCTTCTTCCCTTGCATTACAAAAATATTAACTGCTGCTACAATAACAATTAGTGCAATAACCCCGATAATAATCCATTTCTTCTTCTTGTTTGGAGTACGAACCGTATTTGGTACCATATTCTCTCTCCTTTTTATAACTTAATAGTTTAATATAAAATTGTATAAAACTTTCTGAAAATGAATTACATATTATTACATTCTTTTTACAAAGTTTTACACATCCATTTATATTGTAACAAAAATTCCAATGATTAGAAATATGACATTATGTCTTTTAAGATAGATTTAAGGAAAGATTATAGTAATATAAGAAAAGCTATCCTTTATTAATAAACTTCTCACAAAGATAAATTATTAAAATTATTTTCCTAATTGCATCACTATCATTTTTGTCATATATATTTGACTTTTCATTTATTCAACTATAAAATGTCACATATACATGACATTCCGGTGCACAAGGTCTACAACTATTAACTAGGAGGTTTATATTTGAATAACGTTAAACAATATCGAAAATCTGAAGGTCTCTCGCAGCTAGAATTAGCTAAAAGAGTTAAAGTGGCGAGACAGACAATAAACTTAATTGAAAACAATAAATATAATCCCTCTTTAGCCTTATGTATCGAATTAGCAAAAGCACTAAAAACAGATTTAAACAGTTTATTTTGGGAGGGAGATTAAATGATGAAAATTGAATGGAAAGAAAGAGTTTATAATAGTTTTGTTGGAACAATGAGTGAGCGAGATGAATATCAAAAACAAGAAATCAATAAAGAATTATCTGTAGCTGGAATTGGTTTATGGTGGTTAAATATGTTGGTCATGCTTATTATGTTACTTGTTGATACTATGAATCATACAATATCTATAGGAACTATATTAGTTTTTCTATCTAATATGATTTACGCTAATTATTTAGCCTTTAAATTTAAGAAAAAAGGTTTAAGTGATACTGAATGTGCAACACAAGAAAAAATTAAGAAAAGCTGGCTTAAAAGCAGGTTTGCTTTGGGGCTTTCAAATGTTTGTTTTTATGAATTATATCCTTCCCTATGTAGGTTCAGAGGAAATCTCTATTTCTTTATTTGATGTTGTACTTTGGAGTTGTGCCGGTGGATTTTTTGGTCTAACTATGTACATATTCGGTTTATGGAACCTAAAAAGATTATATTAAATAACAAAAATCATTTACATATTAAACTTCAATTTTACATACTGTTTGTTTTTCCTAATATAAAAGCTATCCAATCACAATTGGATAGCTTTTCAAACAAAATATTACGCTGCTTTAGGAGCTTTGCTTTCATGTCCACGTTGAACGATGAACAAGAAGATTGTTGATAAAATAGCACCTGTTAATAGTAAGATGAAACAACCATCCCAGCCAGAACGATCAACAATAACACCGATTGCTGCGTTTGCTACAAGACTTCCGCCTACGTAACCGAACAGACCACACATACCAACTGTCGTACCTACTGCAAATTTCGGTACTAATTCCATCGCACTTAAACCAATTAAGAACTGTGGTACATAAATTAAACAACCGATAATAGAAACTGCAATACTTATAACAAGTATGCTAGTTGCTTGCCAATACACAAACGTACCAATAACAACTCCGACCATACTAAAGATACATAATGGCATACGTTTTCCTTTAAATAATTTATCACTTAAAAGACCAACGATTAATGAACTTGGAATTGCCATACCTTCAAAGATTGTGTACGCTGCGTGTGCTTCATTTTTTGAGAACCCTTTAACTGTCGTTAAATACAGTGGAACCCAGTTAATAACACCGAAGCGAATTAAATACACAAATGCATTTGCAATACATAAGAACCATACAAATTTATTTTTCACTACATACTTCATTAAAATTTCTTTTGGTGACATCTTGTTAGCATTGTCTGCTTTTTCAAGATTTTCATAGTCATTACGATACTCATCAATTGGAGGAAGACCTTCTGATTCTGGTGTATCCTTCGCATTAATCCAAACAAGAACTGCAATTACCATTGCGATAATCGCTGGGAAAATAAACACGCCGCCTTGCCAATGATTTTCACCAAAAATACCTACACCAATTCCGACAAGTGGTGGTACAAGCATTCCACCAACGTTATGTGAAATATTCCAAAGACCTGTTTTCGTACCACGTTCTTTCTTCGAAAACCATTTCGTCATAACGATACTACAAGGAGGTGCTCCCATACCTTGTACAATACCATTCACAACAAGTAATGTAACGATCATCCCAAATGAAGATGCAAAACCGAAACAAATATTTACAAGCCCTGATAAAAATAAACCGACCGCGATAAAGCGCTGGGCGAAAGCTTTATCTGATAAATTCCCCATAAAGAACTTACTAAATCCATAAACAATTGCCATTACTGAACCTAGTAGACCAATTTCAGCTGTACTAAATCCAAATTCTTCTACTAAATATGTGCTTGATAACGTAAAGTTACTACGAACTAAATAATAAGCAGCATACCCAACTGAAATTCCGATTAACACACGAATACGTAGTAATCGATATACACGGTCGATCATATCCGCAGGCAATCTTTCAATTGCAGGTGCTGGCTTGAGCCATTTAAACATATTCTTTCGTCTCCTTTTCTCACTTCTGAGAGAGACGTTGTCTATTCCATATCTCGATTATTCCGCTATTTGATATATGTTGGTTCGTTCTTCTAACCGGCTGTCCTTCTATTTCTTTCTCGTTCTTCGCAAACATTGTTGGCACGCCAAACGAAACCTTTTCTAAAATGTGACCCGCTTCTTCTGATAAACAATAATCAATAAATAAATCCGCAATAATACCATTCGGTGCACGCTTTAGTTTCGAAATCGCATTAACAGATAGCCCTGTTTGCTCAGGTACGATACTTACAACTGGAAAGCCTTGTTTTTGAAGCATTCTTTGATCTCCCATGAAGTTGATGCCTATCATATATTCACCACTCGCAACAAGCTCTACTGGCATGTAACCATTCACTGTCACTTCACCAACTTGCCCTGCAAAGTTCTTAACATATTCTTTCGCTTCCTCTTCACCTACAGTATCAATAAGTGATTGAAAAAACGTATAGGCTGTTCCTGAAACATTTGGATCTGGCATAACAATCTTTCCCTTATATACTGGATTTAATAAATCTTGCCACCTTGATGGATAAGGAAGTCCGAGCGGTGCTAATTCTTCGTTCCACCACTCTTTATTGATCGCAATTGCCAGCTTCTCTACTTCATAACCGTACCAATAACCGTCTTTATCTTTCACAGTTTTTGAAATACGGTTCGCATGCTGACTCGTAACAGGAATAGATAGATTTTTTTGCTTCATCATTTGATGCGCGTCTACCGTACCGCCAATAATAATATCCGCTTTCGGATTTCCAGCTTCCTCTTCTACCCTCCGAAGAAGCTCTTCTGTCGAAAGACGAATAAATTCATACGTACAGCCGCGTGGTTTACAAAATGATGAAAGCAACGCTTCCCCAACTTCCTCGCGAGCCGCTACATACGCAACTAGATGACGATCATTCAAAATAGGGAGACCACTTTTATTATATTTAATAGAGGTTGTATCTCGAGAGCAACTAGACATCGCTCCTCCAATTACTAGCAAAAAGAAGAAAAAGGCTATCTTTCTCATGACACATTCTCCTTTACAAATACATTTGCGAGGGAGCTTCTCATATACATGACATTCCCATTATTATCACCGAGATATTGCACAACGAAATACGATGGATACACAGAAATAGTAAGAATGTCTTCACGCTCATTCTTTATACGCTTACCAGTTTTATAAGCGGTAATATAAGCGATCGGTTCATTCTGTGACTGTAATAACTTCTGAATTTCTCCGTAATCTGTAATTTGCTTTGCGTACCGAATCGAATCAAGTATGTGCGTAAGATTCACCGCACGTTCTACACCACCTTGGCGTACTATGACACCTTGTGCTGACGCAAAAAAATCATGAATACGTTCTGGTGTGTAATACAGGCTTAACAAATACGTTTGCAATGCTGAAATCATTGGATCCGTACCATTCTTTCCGTACATATCAGCCTCGTACTGGAACAAGTCACCTACTGCAAAAGTACGTTTCTGTCCATTCAAGTACGTTACTTCTCCAGTAAATACTTGTTCTTGATTCTTAGCTTCACTCGGATTGATTTGAATTCGGTCAAAGAATGAAACAATCGTATGCAAACGAACTTCATCCGTTATAACAATTTCTCCCCACTTTTCATGCCTAACCTTCATTTCAGTAGGCAGGGATTCATTCACTCTTTGTAAAACAGCTTGTTTGTCATTCACGATTTTGATCCGATTATATATTTGCTTCTCCATCACATAAAACAAAATAAGAGAAACGATTATACAAAGGACAAACATAAGAATTTGAAATGATAGCCTTTTCATTTCTGCCTACCTCCAAGATAAAAAAACGTTGTTTCGAAAATACCGCATAATTGTTTCATAAATGTATCATTTAACCGCTTTCAAGTTTTTTATGTCTTCCATCCGTCTCGGAAGTAAGAATGTAATAAATATTGTAGTACCAACCTCTTCACTACTCTCAATTCGCATACTTCCGCCCTGCTTATTCATAATCTCCTGACAAATATACAAACCATACCCATTCCCGTAACTAGAAGAAAGTACCTTCCCTTCTGGCGATTCATTCCACTCTGCCAGCACACCTTCATCTATACCAATGCCATCATCATGAACAAACACCTTCGCCTCACGTTCATTTACAATGACATTCATACGAATTTGCGTAGCATCGCTATATTTTATCGCATTATCAAGTACGTTTAAGAAAATCTGTTTTGTCTTATCGAAATCGGCAACAACATATACATCTGTTAACTCATTAATAACTTCAATCTCAAATTTCTGCAAGCGAGGTTTCACAATTGAAACTGCTTCTTCGGCTAAATCCTTTATATTCACAACTGTAGGTGATATTTCAAACGTACTCGTCCCGTACTTTGAAGACTTAAGTAATTCCTCTACAAGTGATAATAAACGCTCACTTTCTACAGCTACATAGCGCAAGCTCTCCTGTACATCTTCCTTCGCCTTTAACTTCGGAATTAAATCCACATAGCCAATAATCGCCGTTAGCGGTGTTTTTAGCTCATGCGTAATACGGTCTAAAAAATCTTTCTGCTTCTCTTTCTCTTCCTTCAATTGCTTAATATGTAGTTCAATCCCATCAGCCATCGCATTAAAAGACGCTGAAAGCTGAGCAATTTCCACATATTCATTTAGCTCAATCTTACTTTTATAATCACCATTCGCAAGCCGGTGCGCCATTTGCCTTAACTGATCAATCGGCTTATGAAGAGACTTCGCCAAACGAATCGCAAAGAAAATACCTGCAGCTACGAGACAAAGAGACGTCATTAAAAACGTCCAACCGACATTTGTTAAAACTTCCTTCTCACCCGTTAACTCATTTATAAAACGAACACTACCAATGACATCGTTTCCATAATACACTGGGCTTGAAAACAAAAGAATTGGAGCTAGGTCTCCCTCTTCAAACACATAAGATTTCTTCCCCTTCAAGGAACTCTCAATATCAATATTCCGATGAAGAAGTGCTCCCTTTTGCGTATCCGCCACAACATCCCCATTCTTCCCAATCATCTGTACACGGACATCCATGCGCTTCGCTAAATACGAAGCAATTAAAAGTGAATTCGGACCGAGCGTCTCTACCTCTGCTTCCTTCTCTAAATAATTCATCGTATAAATTTGTGCTTCTACACTTAACTTTTCTAAAGAATTTGCCGCGTTATGATACATATTCTTTTCTAACGTAATATAAACAACTGCGTACAAAAGAACAAATATCGGGATTAACAGCCCAACGATTCCAAACACCATATTTCTTTTTAAAGACATACCATCACCACTTAACAATCCAATTTATAGCCAACGCCATAAATGGTCTTAATATATTCTCCGCTATTCCCTAACTTCTTCCGTAGTCTTTGCACCATAATATCAACCGCTCTCGTATTCCCGATATACTCAAATCCCCATACTTTCTCTAGTAG
The DNA here is from genome assembly GCF_051916915.1 of Bacillus cereus group sp. MYBK139-1. NCBI lineage: Bacteria > Bacillati > Bacillota > Bacilli > Caryophanales > Bacillaceae > Bacillus > Bacillus cereus group sp. MYBK139-1. The sequence goes on from NZ_JBQAHO010000004.1 coordinate 325,089, forward strand.
CTCATCTCTCATAAATACACGCTGCGGATTTGAAACAAACAACTGACATAAATTAAACTCTCGGTACGTTAACTGAATCTCTTGTCCACTCACATGCACTTTTCTTTCCTTAGGACAAATCGTTATCTCTCCCGCCCCGATTACTTCATGGCTTACCGTTACCTCTTTCTTCTTCACGCGCCGCGTCATATTCTTGACCCGAAGAATAAGCTCCGCATAATTAAATGGCTTCGTCACATAATCATCTGCACCAAGCTGCAAGCCAAGCAATTTATCATTCATCTGACTCTTCGCAGTTAACATAAGCACCGGAATATCCCGATCCTTCTCACGGAACAAACGAAGCAACTCATACCCATCTGTATCTGGAAGCATAACATCCAAAATCAAAACATCCGGCCCTTCATTCCATCTCTCTAAAGCTTCTCTCCCGTCAGCCGCCGTAAGCACTTCATACCCTTCCATCTCAAGCTGCATCCGAATCAAATTACGAATACTCGACTCATCATCCACTACAAGTATTTTCATTATTCTCCTCCTTCCATCCTGTATTATAGTACAGTTTAGTATAGCAAAAATCTTATAAAAAAAGAGAGGGTATTGTCGAACATATGTTGAACGACAATACCCTCTCCTTCACTTATTAGTCTTACTTATCATACCCATTAGGTTTCTTCTGATGCCAATTCCAAGCATGCTCAATGATTGTCTTCACATTTACATACTGAGGATCCCAACCTAACTTCTCTTTCGCTTTCTGAGAAGAAGCAACTAAACGTGCTGGATCTCCCGCACGGCGCGGTGCTACTTCAGCTGGAATTTCATGATTTGTAACTTCACGAACTGCATCAACGATTTCTTTTACACTGAAACCATTACCATTTCCTAAGTTATAGAAATCACTCTCTCCGCCGTTCTGTAGGTCTTTAAGGCCTAAGAAGTGAGCCGCTACTAAATCTTCAACATGAATATAATCACGGATACAAGTACCATCTGGTGTATTATAGTCATCACCAAACATCATAATCTTCTCACGTTGCCCTAACGCCACTTGCAGCACAAGAGGAATTAAATGCGTCTCTGGACGGTGATCTTCTCCAATAATACCATTTGGAGTTGCACCAGCCACATTAAAGTATCTGAAAATCTTATAACGTAAATTAGAAGCTTGGCTATACCAATGAAGCATCTTCTCGATTGCTAACTTCGTCTCTCCATACGTATTCGTTGGATTTGTCATCGTTTCCTCAGTAATAAGGTCTACATCTACCTCACCATACGTCGCCGCAGTAGAAGAGAAAATAAACTTATCTACCTTAAACTCATCCATTACCTCTAATAAGCAAAGTGCACCATACACGTTATTATTATAATATTGCAGAGGCTTCTCCATACTAACTCCAACTAAAGAATCAGCTGCGAAATGCATAACCGCCTCAATATTTTCTTGTGTAAACACATCTCTTAAAAATGCTTTATCACGAAGGTCGCCATTATAAAACTTTGCACCTTCCGTAATTGCATCCTCATGACCCGTTTGTAAGTTATCTACTACTACTACAGATAAACCTTCGTCTATTAATTTTTTCACAGCGTGAGAACCGATGTATCCAGCTCCGCCGCAGATTAAGATTGAGTTCATTGTTTTCCTCCTACTATTTTCAGATCTCTTAATTATAAAAAGAAAAGGTATACGGGAACTCGTACACCTTTTATCTCTCCTTCATTACTTAGCTACAAAATAATCAGTTACGTATTGCGCCCAAACTTCATGCCCCTTATCACTTGGGAAACCAAATTCTTCTTTTAAATATGGTAGGATAGCCTTTGTTGTTGCATCAGGCCATGCACCCCAATGATCAACATATGTATAACCATTTTGCGTCGCAAATTGCTTTAACGCCTCAATTGCCTTCGGATAATTCTTCGCACCATACACTGGGTTTGATGGTTGAATCATAATTGTAGCACCCTTTGCACTAGTAGAAAGTGCTTGCACAAATTTCTGCGTACTTGCTACAGAGTTTCCATTACCAGTTTTACCATTGTCAGTAATAAATGGTGGTTCCAATAAAATCACATCTGGCTTTTCTTTCGCAATCTCTTTATCACGTTTATTCGCAATTAACTCGTCTGTGCTTTCACCCTTATATTCCTTTACCGTCACATTCCATAAACCTTTACCATAAGAAGCATCTAGGTTAGCCGTTAACTTAGATGCCCAAGCATCTTTTGCAGATGAAGAAGCTTCATCACCAACAATAACAAGATTTACTGCCTTTTTATCCTCAGCAGCTTTCTTTAACTTCTCTTTCACTTCATCTGGTAAATTCTTCGCATATGCTTCATTAAAAGATGACTTCGCATCTTGTTTTTTCTCTGATTTCTTCGCACCGCTATCTTTCACTTCAGACTTCGTTTTCGTCACTTCACTCGTCTGTCCTGTCGCATTCGCAACTTTCTTATTCCAGTATAATTTACCACTCACAACCGAAGCGACAAACAATACAAAAATAACTAGGACAAGTACTGCTTTCTTATTCATCGATTCACCTCATCTATTATTCTCACAACATATAATACTAATATAAATTCAGGCAAAAATAAACCCAACTCCTACCAAAGGAGTTGGGTTATTACATATTACTTAGTCAATTCAAGATGCGCTTTTAACTTATTCGTTAAATCTTGTTTTGCTGCATCTGGAACATAATAGTACCAAATACCATCAGCGGCTTTGTGTCCGTCGCCTGGGATTTGAATTTCTTCACTGTTCTGCATGCAATCTTTATAGTTCTTTTGAATATCAAACATTTGCTCTTGAGTTAAACTTGTTTTAACATTTTTCTCAATTGCTTTTAGTACATCACCGTAGCTTGCTAGAGAAGATACACTTGCACCCTTTTTAATTACAGCTTGGATGACTTGACGTTGGCGCATTTGGCGGCCGAAGTCACCGCGTGGATCTTCATAACGCATACGAGAGTATTTTAAAGCTTTTTCACCATCTAAGTGTAAATTTCCTTTTTCAAAATGTGTACCTACTGATGTAAATTCTAAATCATTATTGACCTCGACACCACCTACAGCATCTACAATATCCTTGAATCCTTCCATATTTACTTCAATGTAATGATCAACTGGGATATCAAGAAAATTCTCCACTGATTTCACAGCCATGTCAATACCACCGAAAGCATAAGCATGATTAATTTTATCTTTCTTACCTTTCCCAATAATTTCAGTATAAGAATCACGAGGAATACTTGTAATTTTCATAGACTTAGTTTTTGGATTTAAAGTAAATAGCATAAGTGAATCTGATCGACCAGTCTCTTCTCCTCTTTGGTCAACTCCCATTAATAAAATTGAAATGGGTTTTTGATCAGTAAGGTTTATTTTTTGATCACGCTTTTCAGACTTATCACGTTTTAATGGTTGATGCACCGAATCTAACGTACTTGATACATTAGAATAAACACGATAAACATATATTCCTCCTATGAGTAGTAGCAAGCCTAGAATACTTAAAACCCATAGAAAAACCTTTTTTCTCACAGCTCTCTCCTCCTTTTCATTGGTATCTCTTAAAGTATGAATTAATATTCCTCTATCAAATATTCATAGCAAGAATTATACTTGCTGTCCATATTTAAAGGTAATTATCAATATTAATATCAGTTTTTACTATCTTAGCAGGAATACCCACAACCATGCAATTATCCGGTATATCCTTTAATACTACTGCATTTGCCCCAATCACCACATTATTCCCTATTGAGACTGGACCTAATATTTTTGCACCTGTACCTACATAGACTTTATCTCCTAATTTAGGTACATTATTTTTTTTCGATGTACCTCCTATGGTGACACCAGCATTAATTATACAATTATCCCCTATTATAGCCCTTCTATGAATGACTATTCCTAGTCCCCCATATCCTAATGTTGTCCTTTTCCCTATTCTAGCTGAAAATGGAATGTAACAACCAAATATAAAGCGAATAAGATAAGTAATAAAACTAGGGATAAAAGGAATTTTCCATTCGTAAAGTACCCTTGATACTTTATACCATTTATAAACATTCATTTATATCTGCCACCTAACAATTCTTTCATTACTAAATATTTTTACAAACTAAATTATTGATAGCTTCGTGTAGGTTATTATAATTGTAATATAAAATAGCTTTATTATTTACCTGCACGCAATTTCTAGTATCGAAAATTATTGGTCTTTCTGCTCTTTTAATTATAGCTTCCTCATCTAAATTTTTAAATTCATTATGGTCTGATAAAACTAATATACATTGTGTTTTATCAACTGCCTCTTTAAACGTTTTTAATTCATAAGGAACTGCTTCTTGTACCACATGCGGATCGTAAACTGCCACTTCATAACCTTCTTTTCGTAGTAATTCTACTACTTCCATAGCTGGACTTTCACGTACATCATCTATATTTCCTTTATAAGTTAGACCCATAACAGTGATTTTACCGCGTCCTTCTCCTACTAGTTTACCCACATTCTCAACTACAAAATTCGGCATAGAATTATTAATTTCTCTAGCGTCACTAATTAATTGAGCATTTTGAGGATCTTTCTCAATGATAAAGTATGGATCAACCGCTAGACAATGACCGCCAACACCTGGACCTGGAGTGTGTAAATTAACTCTCGGATGTAAGTTAGCTAAACTAATAACATCTAAAGCATTAATTCCTAAATTAGCTGAGATTTTAGCTAATTCATTAGCCAATGCTATATTTACATCTCGAAATGTATTTTCCATTAATTTAGCCATTTCTGCAGTTACCGCAGTTGTTGTAATAACATTACCTTTTACGAAGCTCTTGTATATCTCTGCTGCCTTATTAGCTGAGATTTCATTGATTCCCCCAACTATTCTTGCATTTTCTACTAATTCAATAAGAATCCTTCCAGGTAATACTCGTTCTGGACAATGCGCTAAATAAATTTCTTCTCCGACTTTCCAACCAGCCTCTTCTATTGCTGGTGCAACAATATCATTAATTGTACGTGGTGGAATAGTAGATTCTACAATTAATATATTCCCTTTTTGTAAAAATGGTTTAATAGATTCTACTGCAGATTGTACATATTTTAAATCAGCAGTATGATCGTAATTATGAGGGGTAGGAACAGCAATAATATATACATCGGCTAATACTGGTTTTAAACTTGCATTCAAATTCCCTTTTGAAACTTCCTCTTTTACCAATTCACCTAATCCAACTTCTTCGATATGGATTTTCCCTTCATTTACTGTATCAATTATTAAAGGATTAACATCTACTCCTGTTACCTTAAATCCAGCCTTGGCAAACATTGCACAAGTTGGTAATCCTATATATCCTAAACCCACGACACATATTTTCTTCATAATTATTTCCTCCTAATCTTTTGTGTTTCACTATATATATTCATAAATGTATTAAACGCTTTTTCATAAGATAAATAATTAGACGCATAATCAAATGCATTTCCACCTAATTGATTAATCTTATCTGTATCCTCTAACAAATACAGCACTTTTTGGTATATATTATTTGAATCCTTTTGTATAAATAGGCCATTATCCCCATCAATAATAATCTCTTTTAATCCACCCACCGGCGTACAAAGAATTGCTAGGCTGAATTTCATTGCCTCTAACACCGAATAAGGTATTCCTTCTCTCCAGCTACTTGGAAGTAAAAAAACATGAGATGAACCCAAATATTCTTCTTTCTCTCCATCAAATTTTGCGCCTACAAATTTAACTATCCCATGGAGATTATTTTCCTCTATATATTCTATGACTTGTCCCTCTATAGGTCCTGAACCTATAATTGTAAATTCAACTTCTTTATCTTGAAGTAATTTAGCTGCTTCCAATACCTCGAATACACCTTTTTCTTGAATTAACCTGGATAAAAAAAGAAATCTCACTTTTCCATCAGTAAAAACATTTTTTTTCTCAATTCCTCTAACATCAATAAAATTAGGCACCAAACTTACTTTAGCTTTTACATTTGGATAAACATATTCAAACTCCATTTTTTGATCCTTACTCAAAAAAAGAATTTGTTTTGGCTTAGTATTAATCTTTTTAAATAGAAATCTAATAAATTTATTTTTAAATAAACTCAAGTCTGAAAAATGGCCCCCATGATATTGGACAATAATATTTTCATGGTTAATAATCGACAATATAATCCATAATTTCATTAAAGATCCATAATAAATCGAAGGATTTAAATGTACCACACTGTCCTTCTTATTTTTCGTAACCTTTCTCAATCCCCATATTTTACTGAACTCTTTAATCTTTCTTAACAAAAAATTTTTCTCTTTTCCTCCACTAATATCATGTATCAGAATAGTTTTCCCATTTTCTTCAAAACAGGTTTGTAAAGTCTTTATATGAGTAGCGACGCCCCCCATAGAATCTGTTCCTGGTCCAACCAGAATAATTTCTTCTTTCATAAAAACTATCTCCTTGGGTTAAATCTAAATATTTTTATTTAAATTTAAGTATTTATTAATCTAAAGATCCACGCCAAACTACCATATATACTGATGACCATAAACGAAATTATACTAACTATTAATAATGCGTTATCAGTATAGTTATAAAGATATTCTAGAGATATCTTGGCTATAATAAATGTAATACAACTAATCATAAAATATTTCATTAAAAAGGCCTTATTAATATTCAAGTGACCGCTCATCTTCAAATGTTTATATAAATATAAACTCGAAATTAATACCGATAACGGTGTACTTGCCGCTAAGCCATAAATTCCATAAAAATAAGAGAGTATTATACCTAAAGTAATATTAAGTAGAAACATGTATAAACTGTTCATTAGTAATATTTTTGTATCATTTAAGCAAAAATATATTTTTATGAATAACTCCCTAAGGCTCAAGAAAATTATCCCCAAAGAATAAATTCCAAAACATGTTGCTGTCAAGGAAACTGCCTCCTTAGAAAAATTCCCCCTTTGATAAACTATTTCTACTAATTCTTGTCTTAGAACAAACATTACTATTGCGATAGAAGTCATTAATATTATGATTACTTTAAATAAACCGGCCACATATACCTTAAATTTATCTAGCTCACCACTATTAAAAAGACTAACTAATTTAGGAAAAAGCACAGTAGTGATTGCCATTACTACTACTAAATACGGTAGATTATATAACCTATCAGCAAAATACAAGATAGAAATACTTCCAGTTTCCATAAATGATGCTATGAATCTATTAATTAATGTCCCAATCATTTGTACCATAGATAAAAGTGTTGCCGGTATTAAAATTTTCACAAACTTATTTAAATTTTCGTCTACTCTAAAATCCAATCTAAGATTTAGCCCATATTTTAAACTAAAAGGTAATTGAATGAGTAATATTGTTAAAGAACCGATAACAGTACTCAAAGTTACTGCATAGATTCCGCCCACCCCTGAAAAGCAAACTATTGAAATTATGATTATTAAATTATTCGGCAAATTTGACCATACATCAATTGCAAATTTATTAGAATATTGCAGTATTCCACTCGAAATAGCAATAATCATACTACTAATAACCATTGGCATAGAAAGCCTTAATAATTCTGATGCTAATTCTATAGTTTGGGGTTCTAATCCTGGAGAAAATATTCTAACAATCGGTCTACTAAAAGCAAATCCTAGAAAAAGTAATAAAACTGATGTTATCAATGTATATGAAAACACTCTAGAAATAAAAGCCCTTTTTTCTTGAACGTTTCCTTCCAATGAGCTCAATACTTTGATTATAGATGTTGCATATCCTACCCCTAAAAATTGGAATAATATTAACGGAATAGTAAATGCCACTAAATATGCATCGGTTATCGGTGAAGCACCAAATTTATATGAAATAGCTACTTCTCTTATAAACCCTAATATCTTAATAAGGATATTACCTAGCGCAATTACACCAACGTACTTAATAATTTTTTTCATAATTTATAGCTACTCCACCCTCAAGAACTATTGTTATTTTATATTAAACTTCTTAGTTGTCACCCTTATTAACATATAAGTTGGTATTACAGAGAACATAAATATTATTAATAAAGATCCAAAATCTAGTCTCGGAATTATTAAAAATGTATAAATACATATACCATAAGCAATCTTATAGCTAGATTGACCAAGACTATCTATAAACTTAGATATATATCCAATAGCAAAGGAAACTATCACTATACCAGCCCAAGATAGAAATAGGTAACTTTCAGCTACAATGGAACCTGCATATCCAATATTTTGGCTATATTCATAAGGATGGAAATTAAATGTATACCATTCAGGAAATGCCAAAAGCTTTTCTCCCCCAAGCAACGATCTTGGGATCATTACAATAATAGAACCCAGTATAACTTTTAAGTCCAACCCCATATTCTCTACATAGTTTATTGTATCGGCTAATATCATAGAAATATATTTTCCTTCAAATCCGGTATCCAACGCTATCCAATCCCAATCAAAATTCTTAATAACAAAGTCCAGCGTTTCAACCAAAGTTGAATTTTGATACATCCCCCTAACCCTGCCGAAAATACCAAAAATTAAATATCCTAAACATCCAATTACATAAACACCAATTACATTCCTTATCTTAATCTTATTTGGAATAAAAAGTGCAGCTAAACATATTGCTACTAAAAGAATTTGTCTTCTCTTCATAAGAATAAAGAAGTAAAATCCACAATAGGTTATTAAAAGAAGAAGTAAAAATATTACGGCACTCTTTCTCCTTTCTTCCTTGGAACCCTGAAGTGCTATAAGAAGCCCTAACGGCAACCAATCAAAAAAAACCGTGATGTATCCCTTCCCCCTACTATTTAAATATCCCTCAGCATATTGGGTTGTTCCAAAAACTGACATATCATAATACATAAGATGACTTAGTAACCCAATAATAAACATTGAAATCCCTAGTTTTATTAGTAGCTTGTTATTTAAAGGATACGTATTTTGATTAAACTTATATATTGGAATAATCTTCACATACATCCTACCAATAACTACACCTATTAAAAATATACATACAGCTAATTTATTTTTAAAATCACCTTCAAAAAACGTGTTCCAATAATAAAATATAAAGGTCACTATAACTATTAAATAACTTTTAGGAATTAACTGCACTTTCATATAACTAATTACACCTATCTTCTATACAGATTTATTGAGACGAAACTTTTTTAATAATCTCTATATACTTTTCAGCTAAGTATTCCCTATCAAATTTAGCTTTCACAAACTCGTATCCAGCACTACCCATATTCTTAATTTCGTCTACACTTTTTTTCAAACTATCATGGACTATTTTTTGTGCTTCCTCTAGCTTTACTGTATTGACAATAATTCCACTCTTTGCCTCTTCTATTATATTACTCGCTTCGCCTATAGGCCCAAAGTAAATTATTGGCTTCGCCTTACCCATTATATGAAATATTTTTGATGGTACTGTGTTTTTAAAGGCCTTATTATTTTTTAAAGAAACAATAAGGAAATCACACTTTTCGTAATACGTATCTAATTCTGATTTTTCCATATTATCCATCATTTTAATATTACTGATGTTATTATTTTTAATATATTCATTAAGAGTCTCTTTTTCTGCTCCGTCGCCAATAAACACCATATTTACTTGCATACCGTTAATCTTTATCTTATTAAATACATCTATAATAAATTGTAAGTTTTGAGACTTTCCCAACGCCCCAAAATAACCAATAGTAACTTCTTGTTTAGAATGATCCTTCACCGTTTCATAGTCATTCTCTTCAATTTTAACCCCATTATATATTACTGAGATTTTTTCTTTAGGAATCCCTTCTTGCACTAACTCTTTTTGAAAACCTTTTGTTACTGTTACAATATGCTTTGCATGCTTACAAAACAATAATTCAATTCTCCTAACAATTTTGTAAGCCAAACTGGATTTTGATTTTCCATTGGCCACCATTTGCGAGTATGTTATATCCCTGAATTCTACTATTAATGGTTTTTTTAGTATTTTCGAATACAATATACCTAAAAATGGGGCAAAGATTGTACCCGTGGTTGCTAAAATAACATTATAATCTTGACCAATTTTTTTACGATTAAATAACATATTTAAAGTCCCAAAAAAAGGAAAACTCAAATAACAAATTAATCTGTTAAAAATATTTGTATTTTTCCTAGCAAAGACTTTATTCCTAATAATTTTAACACCTTCTTTTGTTTCAACATCAATCAATTTATTGGCATATCCCGCAAAAAGATTTCCCGTTGGAAAGTTAGGATTACCAGTAAAAATAGTTACATTATGTCCTTCACCAGCCCAATATTTAGAATTCTCATAAGCCCTAAATGCTGCAGCTGCACGCTCAGGGTAATAAAATTGGGAAATATATAATAATTTCATATAATACTTACCATCCATTCTCCTTATTAATTTCATAAATTTTTTCCAGTTTTATATCATACTCATATGAAGTATCTATAGTATTAATATTTATTATCGATTCATTATCTGAGATATTTATTTTATCACCGTATAAGTCTACCACCGTAATATAAGTTGCTTCACTTCCTATAGTAGTGATTGATTTTATATTCTTGAGCGTCTTATGTATATTAAATTGCTCTGCCCCTTGACTGTCTTTTATCTTTATATCAAAATTTGTTTTAACTATCGTATTCGAATTTCTAAATTTAATACCTCTGGAATTTATTTGATCGATTTCTTGCCCTAAATAATAATTAATCTCTAAATTATGCATTTTTTCAAAACGTCCATAAACCCTATCAACAAAGATAATACCTATATTTTTAAAATATATAACTGTTCGTCTATGAAATAACTTAGAATCTTTTAAAGTTTTTGTATAGCCATCATGCTCTGCACTGATATGCACATAATTTTCACTCTGATCATATTTTGTTATATGAGTATATGCTCTTTTAGCAGTTCTGAATGCTTTCCATACCTGAGAGCTTGACGTACCATCAATACACAAGGTATTATGTGCAGCAGTAGATCTTAAGTAATCCCGCTCTTTCGAAATTTGATAAGTATAAGTTCCAGTGTCAACAAAAACTTTTTTCTCACCCAAGGTCAAAATTACATTCAACGAATCTGCATGTGTATGACCTAAGTTATACTCCGGCCCACAACTTCCACAATCAAATAATAGATACAATCCACCTATTCCTTCTAATGAATCTTTAATAATATAATATCCACCATGTTCGTGAACACTAAGCCCCTCATAAGTCATCGGATTTCCACGCATTTCTTCTATCCTTTTTATTCCCTCTGTGCCGAACAACATATATGTATAAACACTTGTTTTTTCAGGGCAATATTTTAGGTATTTAGAATCCGAGTACAGTAAACTCCCACATTCAAGAATATTTGACGCTTGTATTGGATAATCTAATGTGGAATCATTTATAAGCGGTATTTCAGAATTAGGCATCATAAATTCATATAAACAATCAAACATTTTATGTATATGGTCTATAAAATATTTCCCCTCATCTTGGAATCCATTTCTGTTTAATACAATTCCGACCTCCATAAAATGCATCAAAACCTCAATATGATATGAAGAAGACATTTCATAGTGCATTCCACTTTCAAGGACTTGTTCTTGAAATTCTCTTTTTAATAGGTTAACTCCGGTTTTAATAATCGCAACGTCGTTTAAAAAAACACCCCCAAAGACCAGACCCTTTCCATCCATTACCAGATGATTTGCCCCCAAGTATTCTTCTATATTTTTCTTCAAGAAATTAACGTGTGTTTTAATTATATTTCCGTATTCTTTTTTATATTTCTCTTTACTAGATTCTTCTAGAACAGAGAAAAACAAAGATATATTAAAAATCCTCTTAGCTACCACATACGGATCCCATAAGTTTGAATCATAGTGACTTTTATTAGTATGCCACCAGTCCAATATATATTCAGTCCCCTTTTCTAACCACTTGATATCTCTATCAATCAGATATGCGTGAGAGAAATCATTCAGAAAGTCAAAATAATTTAAATTAAAGTTCCATAATCTATAATTAAATGGATTAGCATTCCAATCTATTTCTCCCTGAAATTCAAAGCTTAAATTATTAAGAAAAGTAAATTTTTTATTGTATAAATCATTTACTTTTTGAAAATCTACTACTATTTCTGACGAACCCTTTAAAGTATTGACAACCATTGGGTCATAATATGTAAAATTATTCTTTATATTATCCGCTTCCAGCACCTGAATTGTTCTTGAAGTTTTTTTTCTTAATTGATAAATAATGCGAGATTTAATCTGTTTTCTTCTCATAAACTTAACTGTATTGTACACCAGTTTAATTCCCTCTAATTTAGACATTTTTACACTTCCCTATTGTTAAGTCAAAAATATAAAAAATACATTAAAATCAATATGCATTTTTATCAAATAACATTACTCTTACAGTTTTTATAATAATTTTAAGATCTAGCATCAAGCTTCTATTAATTATGTACTCAATATCTAACTCCACCATTTCCGTAAAACTCAGACTGCTTCTTCCACTAATTTGCCAAATGCCTGTACAACCTGGTTTCACCATTAATCTTTGACGATCATAATTAGTATACTCCTGAACTTCTCTTGGTAACGGGGGCCTTGGGCCAACTAAACTCATTTCTCCCTTTAAAACATTAATTAGCTGCGGTAATTCATCAATACTTGTCCTACGAATAAATTTCCCTATCTTTGTCACACGAGGATCATCTTTCATTTTAAACATTGCACCCGACACTTCATTTTGATCTAATAAATCTTCTAAGCGTTTTTCTGCATCCGTGACCATAGAACGGAATTTATACATATAAAAATCTCGTCCATTTTTACCCATACGAATTTGTTTGAAAAATATAGGACCATTCGGATCTTCGTATTTAATAAGTACTGCTACAATAAAAAAAACGGGAAATAAAAATATTAGTCCACACAAAGCTCCTACAAAGTCTAAACATCTCTTTGCCAATATATACCCTTTACGGACAGGTACTTGCTCACAAACTAGAACTTCATTTTCTTCCTTTGTTAATTTATCCTCTGATATTTTTACCAAACTCAAAATTATTTCACCTCACCTTTATACTTATTTCTCTTCTTCAAAATTCCATCCATATAATTTATTAATGAATCTCTTAATTCTTCATGTTGTAATGCCATTTCAATTGTCGTCTTAATAAATCCAAACTTCTCCCCAACATCGTAACGAATACCTTCAAAATCATAAGCAAATACACGTTGAATTTCATTTAATCGTTGAATCGCATCTGTTAACTGAATTTCTCCACCAGCACCTGTTTGTTGGTCTTCAAGAAACATAAAGATTTCTGGTGTTAATACGTAGCGCCCCATAATTGCTAAATTCGATGGTGCTGTACCTTCTGCTGGTTTTTCAACAAATTGGCGCACTTGATAACGGCGGTCATTTTGTTCAATTGGATCGATAATACCGTAACGATGTGTTTCATTTTCAGGTACCGTTTGTACACCAATAACTGACGATTGTGTTTCTTCGTATTGATTCATTAATTGACGTAAACATGGTGTTGCTGCTTGTACAATATCATCACCAAGTAATACCGCAAATGGTTCATTTCCAATAAACTTACGTGCACACCATACTGCATGCCCTAGACCTTTTGGTTCTTTCTGTCTTATGTAATGAATATTAATTCTTGAGGAAGCTTGTACTTTTTCTAGCATCTCATGCTTCCCTTTTTCTAGTAAGCTTTGCTCTAATTCAAAGGAATGATCAAAATGATCTTCAATAGCACGTTTACCTTTTCCAGTAACAATAATAATATCTTCAATTCCTGATTCTATCGCTTCTTCTACTATGTATTGAATTGTTGGTTTATCAACAATTGGTAACATTTCTTTAGGCATTGCCTTTGTTACCGGTAAAAACCTTGTCCCCAGTCCCGCAGCTGGAATGATTGCTTTTCTTACTTTTTTCAAATCTAGTACCCCCAAATTATATTATTATATATATATGTAACAATGAAAAAAACCCTACTTATAGGGTCGTCTTTACAACTCCATAGGTAGAGTTTCTATCATAAATAAATTATGGGCATCCAACCCATCCTCACGTCATACTCCCGACGACAAGCGTCTAAGGTAGGTTCGAAATAAAAATTTCTACCCACAGCACGACCGAGTGCCTCCGTTGATAACGGTTAGGAGACATCACCAGTTCTTTATTTAAAAAATACCGAACAATTTTTTACGACGAATTTGTTCTGGATCTTCTTTATAAATTGCTTTCCCGCTAATGATTAAGTACGGATTCTCTCTTAAATCATTCATAACACTTGCACCGAATTCTTTCTCTATTAGTTCATAGCTTTCTGCTAAATGGAATCCTCTTGATGTTGTGTTATGTGCATCTGATGCAACCATATGTGTTAAATTATGTTCTACAAGTTGAAGCGAAAACTTTTTAATTTTTTTACCGAATTTACCCAATAAACTACCTGCCGTTACTTGCGTTAATGCCCCTTTATTGACGAGGTTATATAACTTATCTGGCCGCTCGATTAACTCGGCATTACGTTCGGGATGAACGATAATTGGAATCATTCCTTTTACACGTAGTTCATAAAATAGTTGTTCTGCATAACGAGGTACATGATTAGATGGAAACTCAATAAATATATATTTATTTGTTTCATTTAAAGTAACGATTTTACCAGCTTCATAGTCTTCTAATAAATCACCATATAACCTGATTTCTTGCCCCGGTAAAATGGTAAGCGGAATATTATGTTGTTGTAGTTCATCATTTAGTTGTTTTACTCCATGAATAATTGAGGTACGTTCATTTATATATTTCCCATTTTGATGGTGTGGTGTTGCGACAATTGTATGTATTCCTTCTGACACAGCTTGTTGTGCCATTGCTAAACTATCTGTTTCTGTCTGTGCACCGTCATCGATACCAGGTAAAATGTGACAATGTAAATCAATCATTTATGTCATCCTCCCTCTCTCATAGTAATCTTTTTCCTCTTGAATATGAGACATCTCATATTCAAGAGGAAAAAGGAGATATGATAAAAACATATCTCACTTTGAAATTAGTTTGCACCATAGTAATAATATAAGCCTTGTTCACGTTCACGATCATTTAGAACAACGCCTAACAATTTACCTTTTGCTGATTCTAATAAACCTTTTGCTTTTACTGCTGTTTCTTTTTCTGTCGATTCACTACGAACGACAAGAATAGACGCATCACATACATTCGCCATAATTTGTGCGTCAGTTACAGCTAAAATTGGTGGTAGGTCAAAGATAACTAAATCATAAAGGCTATATGCTTGTGCAAGTAGTTCTTGCATCGATTTTGAGCCTAATAATTCTGCTGGATTTGGTGGAATTGGCCCACACGCTAAAAAGTGTAAATTATCTACAGCTGTCGGTTGTACGCATTTTTCTAAACGTTCACTATGCGTTAATACGTTCGTCAATCCGAAAATATTATCTACTTGAAACATTTGATGCATCGCTGGTTTACGCATATCTGCATCAATTAATAATACTTTCTTTCCTTGCTGAGCAAACACAACTGCCATATTCGCTGTTGTTGTTGTTTTTCCTTCACTTGGGTTTGCAGACGTTACCATTAATGAATGTAAATTTGTATCAACAGCTGCAAATTCGACATTCGTTCGAATATTACGATATTGTTCTGAAATTGGTGATTTCGGTTGTTGATGAGCAATTAATTGACGACGTTGACGATGATTCTTCTTCTTTTTAAATAAATTAAGAGCCAATTGTTTGTCCCCTCACTTTTCTTGATGATGGAGCGTGTGATTTCACGTTCATTGTTTCTTCATCCATACGAGCTACAATACCTAACACTGGTAAACCAAGTAAGTTCTCTACATCTTCTTCTTTTTTTACTGTGTTATCTAAGTATTCTAGTAAAAATGCAAGACCAACTGCGGCCATTAAGCCAACAACGAAGGCAATTGCCACATTTAACATCGGACGTGGTTTAATTGGAGATTGATTTTCTGCAACTTCTGCTTTAGATAGTACTGTTACGTTATCCACGTTCATAATTTTTGCAACTTCACCTTTAAATACATCTGCAGTTGCATTAGCTATATCACGAGCTACTTTTGGATCTTTATCCTCAGCTGTTACGGAAATGACTTGTGAATCTTTTTCATTCGCAACATTAATCTTCTTCGTTAACGCTTGGGCTGTCATATTTAAATTTAATTTTTCATTTACTTGTTCTAAGATTACTGGGCTTTTAATAATAACCTTATATGTATTCGTTAATTGAATATTCGTTTGAACTTCACCAGCTTGAAACATCGATCCCTCTTGTTTCTTCTGGTTAACAAGAATTTGCGTCGAAGATTGATAGATTGGTGTCATAAAAAAGAAGCTAATGATAGCACTTACAATAGCTGCACCAAAGGCGATTACGAGGATCATTGCTAAACGTTTTTTTAAAATATGAAATAACTCTTTCAAACTAATTGTTTCTTCCATAAGTTCCTCCAACTTTCTAAATTTTACACATAACAAAAATTATAACATATAATCTTACATTTTTTTATTTTAGTAATATCTATGTACGATTGTTATTTAAAAACATATATAATCTTACAAAATAATCTTAAATATGACAACACATTCCATCAATTTGCCAAAAATTCCATTATATCATGTTTTTTGTATAATACGATACTTAATTTTAAAATAATTCAAAAAAGCTAGCAAAAAAATTACTAGCTTTAAAAAACACTATTTCATACATTATTTTCTAATAATATCCATATTGTTCCTGTTCTTCTCTTTTATCGTTTAATATAACACCAAGTAGTTTTCCGGATGCTTTATCTAATATTTGTTTTGCTTTTATTAGTTTATCTTTTTCTGTTTTTTCACTGCGTGCTACTAATATAACTCCATCACATTTATTAGCGAGTATTTGTGCATCTGTAACGGCCAATATAGGTGGTGTATCAATCAGAACGATATCAAACATGTTATATGCCTCTAGAAGTAATTCGTCCATTTTACGATACCCAAGTAGCTCTGCTGGGTTTGGTGGGATTGGACCCGCTGACATAACATATACGTTCTCTATGTCTGTTTTTTGAATACATTGCACAAATGATGCTTGTCCTGATAATAAATTCGTTAATCCATTTGGATTGTGTGCAGCGAATAAATTTTGCAATGTTGGCTTACGTAAGTCAGCTCCAATTAACAATACTTTTTTACCTTGTTGTCCAAAAACAACTGCTAGATTAGAAATGGTCGTTGTTTTCCCATCACCTGGATCTGCTGAAGTGACAATGATAGAACGAATATGGTTATCTACAGATGTAAATTCAATATTTGTACGGATATTACGGTACTGTTCCGTAATGCGTGATTTAGGCTCTTTATGTGTAATTAATTGTCTTAATGGCTTTCTTTTCTTTCTTCCGAACATGTTATGGTCTCCTTTTTTCAGAATACGACATTTTCCCCTTTTTCTCTTTTATGCTCGATATGCTACGCCAATTTTCCATTTACTTCTACCGTTAAATTTCTCCATTACTTTCCTCTACTCTTCATCATAACGAATCAGAATAATCTTTGTCCTATCCCACATCTTCTATAATGTGACAACGATATCTCTATTTTTATCGCGCTATCATTTATCTTAATTTCAAGATATTTATAGCGCCATTATATACAAATTTCCATTCATTTACAATAAAAATTCTGATTAATCTGCATTTTAATATTTCGAACAAAAAAGAGGAATTAAAAAAATCCTTCTGCATTTCACAGAAGGATTTTTTATTACTCTCTATTCTTTTTTATCACCAATCGCAAATGTAATTTCAGCTTCACATGCAACTTCACCATCTACTGTTGCGATTGCTTTTCCTTTTCCGATTGGACCACGTACACGCGTCATTTCTACTTCTAGACGAAGTTGATCACCTGGACGTACTTGTTTTTTGAAACGACAATTGTCGATACCTGCGAAGAAAGCAAGTCTTCCGCGGTTTTCTTCTTTCTTTAATACAGCAACTGCTCCAACTTGTGCTAATGCTTCTACAATAAGTACACCAGGCATAACTGCATAGTCAGGAAAGTGCCCGTTAAAGAATTCTTCGTTTGCGGATACATTTTTAATTCCAACTGCTCTTTTTCCTTCATCTACTTCTAATATTTTATCAACAAGTAAAAATGGATAGCGGTGAGGAATGATTTCTTTAATTTGTTCTATATTTAGCATATAACAATCGCCCCTTTTGTAATATTGGTCTTACCACTTGGACATATTGTTTATTATCCCATTTTGTTTATTGTTTGTCATTATAAAGTGAAACTTTAATATCTTTTCAGCTTTATATACAAAAAAATGCACACACTCTATTCCCTTAAAATAGTTGCATATACTTGCAACTGACACGGAGGTAGAAAAGAGTGTATGCCCAGATTAGGGAAAGGCAATATGTATTAAAACATGATTTGCCTTAATGTCGTATTCGACTCATTATATTATAAACGTTTTCAAATAAGGAAATATTAAATTTAACCATATATATGAATATTTTACCTATATTCTTCGTTTTTCTTTATTTTTCTTCTATTTTCTCAAAAAATCGAAATAAAAAAATAAAAATACAAAAAAAGAACTAAGGTTTACACCTTAGTTCCTCTCATTTTATCGTAAAGCACGCTTTGGTAATCTATCGATATTCTCTAACATAATACCTGTACCAACCGCAACGCAGTGCATTGGGTTTTCAGCAATTAATACTGGTACTTTTAGTTCTTCTGCTAGAAGCATGTCGATACCGTGTAGTAAAGCTCCACCGCCTGTTAGAATCACACCGCGGTCGATGATGTCCGCTGATAATTCTGGTGGTGTGCGCTCTAGTACGCCTTTTGCAGCTTGTACAATAACAGCCGCATTTTCTTTTAATGCTTCTGTAATTTCTTCAGAGCATACTGTAATTGTACGTGGTAAACCTGTTACCATGTCACGTCCGCGAATTTCAAGTTCTTCGCTACGTGCACCTGGGAATACTGTACCAACTTTAATTTTAATATCTTCTGAAGTACGTTCTCCAATTAATAGCTTATACTTACGTTTAATGTAGTTTAAAATCTCCATATCAAACTTATCGCCAGCCATTTTGATAGAGGAAGAGGTAACAATATCACCCATAGATAGTACAGCGATATCTGTTGTACCTCCACCAATATCAACAACCATGTTACCGCTTGGTTGGAAGATTTCCATACCAGCACCAACTGCGGCTACTTTTGGTTCTTCTTCTAAAAATACTGTTTTACCACCTGAACGTTCAGCAGCCTCACGAATTGCTTTTTGTTCTACTGATGTGATATTTGTTGGACAGCAAATTAAAATGCGAGGTTTTGAAAAGAAGCTCTTTACGTCCAATTTGTTAATGAAATACTTTAACATTGCTTCTGTAATTTCGAAATCTGCGATTACACCATCTTTTAGTGGACGAATGGCTACAATATTACCAGGCGTACGTCCCACCATACTTCTTGCTTCTTCACCTACTGCTAATACTTTACCTGTGTTACGATCAATAGCAACAACAGATGGCTCATTTAATACAATACCCTTACCTTTAACATGGATTAATACGTTAGCCGTACCTAGGTCAATTCCGATATCTCGCGCAAACATTCCCGTTTTTTCCTCCTCGATATTCAAAATCAGGTTACACCCGAATTCTTTTACACCTAATTTCTGATTTTATCATAAATTTAACAGAAACGTAATATTCGCAAAAAGAATTCTTCTGAAAAATATTACCGAATTGAAACGGAATGTTTGCGATCGCATATTTATTGACGTACCGGCTTTTCTACATCTTCTTTTCTATACTTTTGTTTTGTTGCTTCTCCGCCTCTTAAATGACGAATAGACTTATGATAATCAAGAATTTCTTTCACTTCATTTGCGAGCTCTGGATTAATTTCTGGTAGACGTTCCGTTAAATCTTTATGGACTGTACTCTTTGATACCCCAAATTCCTTTGCAATGACACGCACTGTCTTTCTTGTCTCCACGATATACTTACCAATCTTGATAGTTCTCTCTTTGATGTAATCGTGCACACCACTCGCCTCCCTAAATTGGATGTGAGAAGGGTGAAATGAGCCTCGCTGCATACGACTTAGAAGTAAGTGTGAGTGCTGTTTGTAAGCGTTAAACATTCTTGGATTTATAATGAAATGATTCACGATTTCTCACCTCAAACACTCTCTTTGCTTTGGTTTATACCATTGTATTGCCCGCACTACTGATATATGCTACATGTTCACTATTTTTGCGGACTAAGTTAAGAAAAATTACGTTTTTTTGTGAGAAATACGTTAACTGTGACTATTTTGGCGAAAAAAAATGACACCTTATATATAAGGCGTCATTCTTCTCGCTCTAACTCTTCTTCTAACAATTGATGGTGGGGAACCTCTTTCTTACCGGCAATGTAATAATATAAAGTAAATAAAACAAACAATAAAATAATAGCAGTCGACAGAACAAACAAAAATGACACAGTATCCCCTCCCTTTTGTAATATATATTCGAGAATCTCGTCATTTTTCCTTGTTATTGCAACTTTTTTCTCGAAATTGAGTATTTTTATATGGAAATAAAAAAATCAGCTCTCCTAGTGAGAACTGATTTTTTCACTTTCTTATTCTTGCGAAGAAGAATCGTTAGATGATTCTGTAGAACCATTTGTTGATTTTTCTTCTTTCTTCGGTTCTTCTTTTTTGTCACTAGTTGAACCGCTAGTTGATTTCTCTTCTTTTTGAGACTTGTCTTCTGTTTTACTTTCTGGTTTCGTGCTCGTTGACTTTTCTTCTTTTTGAGATTTGTCATCAGCTTTTTTACCAGAAGCGTTCGTTGCCTTTGCAGCACCTGCATCAGCTTTAATTTCTGCTACTGACTTATTTAAGTAGCGCTCAGGGTTCACAGCCACATTGTCTTTACGTACTTCAAAGTGAACGTGAGAACCTGCTTCTTTATTCATTGCACTTAGACCGGATTTTCCTAATACTTCACCTTGTACAACTCGTGCACCTTTTTCTACTTTTACACTGCCTAAGCTTTGATAAGAAGCTGCTACACCATTTCCGCTATCAACTGTTACAACATAACCAAGAAGTGAATCTTTTTCAGCTTTCGTTACTGTACCACTTAAAGCAGCTGTAACATTGAATTCTTTTCCATTCTTCGCAGCAATGTCAATTCCTTTGTTTGGGGAATATGTGTTGTTATAAAAGACAAGTGCTTTTTCTTGTTCCGCCTCAGTTGCTGCATCTTCATAGAACTTCTTCTGTACCACTACTTCCGCATTAGCAGGAGCTGGCATTTTCACTACTTCTGAAGACTTCGTTACTGGTACTGCTGGATCTTCCGTTTGTGTATACGGCGTTGCTTGATCTTGGTTCGGAGTCTTCTTCGTATTAGCTCCTTGGAACCATAGCGCAACCATTAAAATTACCGCTGCACAAGCAATGTATAGTGCCGGAAATACCCATCTTTTTTGAAATAAATGTACTACCTTTTGCGACTTTTTATTATTTCTTCCTCGCATTCCATCATCACCTCAGCAATCATTTTGAACAATATTCACGCATCCTATACAACCTATAACTAATTACTTTTCGACAAAATCTGTAAAAATATGTATAGTGATTGTAAAATTTCCGAGGAAATGATTGAAAAAAGAAAAAACTGAGCGTTTTGGCTCAGTTTTTAGTCCATTTGTTTCTTTTTGTAAACCACCATACAAAGAATAATGGAAAGGACACACCAAATTATAATATTGATTAAATCACCACTAACAGTTGAAAATCCTTTTCCAGCCAGCAATTTCGGCATTGCGTCCGCAAGATGCTTCGTTGGAAGGAAATCGATTGCCTTTTTTACAAACTCACTTTTAATAAATCCGCCTAACATTGGAGCTAGAAGAAAAACAAATAGAATCGGCATACCTACTACTGATGTTGACGCCGTTGTTTTAGCTATTAATCCAATCCCCGTACCTAACATAAGGAAGAAAAATATACTAACAAGTAAAAATAGAGCAATTAAAACCATATTCCCCTTTATTACACCTAAAATAGCAAAGTTACTAATACAAATTACGAATGTAATAAGAGCTGTTAATGCACTTTTTCCTAGCAATACTTCTAATGTTGATGCTGGAGATAACATCATTACACGTAGCGTTTGTTTTTCTTTTTCCTCCGCAATTAAAGCTGCTTGAACAAAGCTTCCTACCATTGTTAAAGCCATTAAAGTTACCATATTAGCGATTTGCTCTTTCGGTCCATCCATCTGTTGATAAACAAAAGAAAATACGAGTGGCAGTGCCGCCATTACGAGTACAGATGCATTTGCTTTAA
Organism: Bacillus cereus group sp. MYBK139-1; assembly: GCF_051916915.1. Classification (NCBI taxonomy): domain Bacteria; kingdom Bacillati; phylum Bacillota; class Bacilli; order Caryophanales; family Bacillaceae; genus Bacillus; species Bacillus cereus group sp. MYBK139-1. Next base: position 347,630 of record NZ_JBQAHO010000004.1, read on the forward strand.
TATCCTGTACCTCTTTTCGAAAAATAGCTGAAAATCGTCTCATTGAAAATGTCATTATAATCCCCTCCCAGTAACTTCAATAAAGATATCGCCTAGCGTTGGTTCGTGTGAATGAATGGATAGTAATTCGCCCTTTTTCATCCATTCTGAAATGCGTTTTGCACCTAATTCATCTTTTTGCACCACTTCTTTTTGCTTATCTTTTAATACGACTTGGATTTGGTCTTTTGCATATTGTAAGCGTAGGTTTTCTGGTGTATCAAGTGCTACAATTTCTCCACCGCATAGAAAGGCGATGCGATTACAGAGCGTCTCTGCTTCTTCCATATTGTGCGTCGTTAAAAAAATTGTCGTTCCTTCTTTATTTAAGTCTTTTAAGATTTTATGAATGTTTTGTACGTTAACTGGATCGAGTGCAGATGTTGGTTCGTCTAAGAAGAGGATATCTGGTTTATGAAGGATTGCTCTTGCTAGTGTGACGCGCTGCTTCATTCCTTTTGATAGTTTCTTTACTAATGTTTTTTTATCATCTAATAGATTCACTTGCGCTAGCACTTCATCGATTCGTTCTTTTTTGCAATCATATAAGTCACAAAATAATAATAAGTTATCATAAATGCTAAGTCTCTCATATAAACCGCTGTTGTCTGTTAAAATACCAATTCGTTTATAATCGATGCTGCTTGGCCCTGTAATATCTTTCCCTAATACTCTTACCGTTCCAACGCTATGAAGTAATTGAGAAGTTAATATTTTTACTGTTGTCGTTTTTCCAGATCCACTCGGTCCGAGGAATCCAAAAATTTCTCCTTGCTTCACCTCAATATTTACATTTCGAAGTGCCGTTTTTTCATTGAAACTTTTCATTACATCTTTCATTTCAATTGCCAATGTCATCTCGTCAGCCCCTTTGTTTTTTTCTTTTATAGATGAAAGTCGCTTTAGCGCTTTTCGTTTGTTTGTTTCGCTTTTCTTGACTCAATCATATGAAAATCAAAGGGTTTACGCAGTAAAATACCGGTAAAAGGAGTATTTTTACCGATGAATGGATCGTATTTTGAGCTTATTGGAGCGAATTTTATAGCCCAATTACACCTTTCAACTCATCCATTCGTCCTTTCGAAAGCGGAATTGAACTTTTTCTTTCGTCGTCTAAAATTAAGCTGAAACTGTTACGAGTCCAAGTAATTACTTCTCGTACTCTTTGTAAATTCACAAGGTAAGAGCGATGACATCTAAAGAAACCAAAACCTGTTAATCTCGCTTCTAGTTCACTTAATGTTAATGCGCATACGAAATCCCCTTCACGAACGTGAATATGTGTTAACCCGTTTTGCGTTTCAATGAAATGGATTTCCATTGGGTCTAATAAAATGATTTTATCGTTTACTTTCGCTGGTATTCTTTCTAACTTCATTTGCGGAATCATTTGAACGACTTTTTCTTCATCGATCTCTTCTGCTTCCTCTTGTTCGATTTCTACTTTTTTCACACCATCATTGTTTAATATGTATACATCTTCTGTTAACGACAGGGCATCAGATAGGAAAGATGATGTAATAAAAATCGCCTTTCCTTGCTCTTTCATTTTCATAATTGCTTTTCGAATCATAATCGTACTCTCTGTATCTACATTTTGCTCCGGCTCTTCCAAAATGACTAAATCCGGATTATGAATCATCACTCGCCCAATATGAAGACGACGTTTCTCTGAAAATGATAGTTTTTCTATTTTAACGTTTAATTTATCTAAGAGGCCGACATATTGTACAACTTCTTCTATACTCATATTCGATTCATACAGCCCTATTAAAAAATTAAAGTATTCCTTCACCTTCAAACGATCATATGCTTCATCTTTCAAAAAACAAAAGCCGATGCGAGAATAATTTCTCTTTCCAATCGCTTCACCTTCAAATAGCACATTGCCAGTTGAAGCTTCTTCCTGACCAATAATAATGCGGTGCAATACTTTAGCTGTATGGTTATTACATTGCAAAACAACACATTGCCCCTTCTCAACCTTCAGTTCAACTGCCGGTAACTGGTTCGTCTTCCCTAACTGTTTCAACTCCAGTAACGCCATTTTGTCTCCCCCAAATACTTTTTATCCTATTATACCAAACAATTAATGGAAAATTATGATATTTTAAACAAAAAAACAGGTGCCAGGAGACCCTGACACCTACTTCTTCACCATCAACTTACCTTCATAGTCGTTCATCGTCTTTATTTCAACGCCTTTATAGTAATGAGCGACGATATCTGTATATTTCTTGCCTTCTGCTGCCATGCCGTTCGCTCCGTATTGGCTCATACCAACGCCGTGGCCGAAGCCTTTCGTCGTAACGATGATTTTATCCCCTTGTTGTTTCCACGTGAAGTCGGAAGAACGTAAGTCTAACTTTTCACGAACTTCCTTTCCTGTTAATGTTTTTCCTTGAAATGCTACATCCTTTACGCGCTTTCCTTCCGTAAGATCTTTAATATTTCCAACTTTTCCGTCTGCTAGCACTTTCACACCGAGACGTTTTTGAAAGTCAGCTACGGTAAAGGTTTGCTCGCTCGTAAATTTCGGAGAGGCTTGATCCCACGGGCTATCTACGCTCTTTAAGTACGGATAATCATTTCCCCAATAATCAGCCGCATTTTCTGTCCGGCCATTACTCGTTGAGAAGAATGATGCTGAGATTGGCTTTCCGTCATACGTTAAAACTTGTCCTGCGGTTTTCGAAACAGCTTCTTCGATTTTCTTCAAATTATTTTCATAGTTATTGCCCCATTGTTTTTTCAATTCTTCTTTGCTTTTGTACACTTGATCTTTCACCGTATCTGTCACGTCCGCATTGTTTTTCTTACCTCCGCTTAGCATACGCTGGACTACAAATGTTCTCGCTGCTAATGCCTGCGCCTTTAGCGCCTCTATTTCAAAACTGGCATTCATCTCAGAAGCTACTACACCGGTCACATACTCCTCCATAGGCAATGATTCTACCTTCTTTTGTTTCTCACGATATACAGCAACTTGAACCGCTGTATCCACTTTCCCTGGAGCTGGTATACTTTCTATCGCTGGAGGAGTTTTAGAAGCTGCTTTTTCCTCTACTTTTGCTTTCGCAAACGGAATCACAAGAGCAGCAGGTACAATGATAACGAGCGCTATGAGAAGCGCTACTGTAATAAAAAGTGGCTTTGAAAATTTCATCTTATTTCCCCCAATATAAAAAAAGCTTTACTCCATTCATTCTTATGGAACAACTCTTTCTTTTAGAACATACTTAAGGGGGCCAATTTAAAACAAAAATTTTCTAAATATTTTTACTGGTACGTGCATAAGTATAGAATTTCTTGACTATAACAGTAATAAGCCCAAAAAAATAGCCCCTATGTCAAAAGACATAGAGACTATTTCAATTAAGCGTGAAGATCAGAAACTTCTTGTTCTTTCACTTCTTCTACTTTTTCATTTACACGTTCAATAGTTGCACCTAATGCAGCTAATTTCTTATGGAAGTTTACATAGCCACGGTCAAGATGTTTTAACTCAGTTACACGAGTGTAACCTTCTGATACTAAACCAGCTAAGATTAATGCAGCTGCAGCACGTAAATCAGTTGCTGCTACTTCAGCACCTTGTAAGCTGTTTGGACCGTTCATAATAACAGAACGACCTTCGATTTTAATATCAGCATTCATACGACGGAATTCTTCAACGTGCATAAAGCGGTTTTCAAATACCGTTTCTGTAATCATACTTGTTCCATCAGCTTGTAGTAATAATGCCATCATTTGTGATTGCATGTCTGTTGGGAAACCTGGGTGAGGCATAGTTTTAATATCAACCGCTTTTAACTTATCTGGGCCAATAACACGTACACCTTCATTTTCCTCAATAATTTTAACACCCATTTCTTCCATCTTCGCTGTAATTGAGCGTAAATGTTCAGGCACAGCATTTTCAATTAAGATGTCTCCACCAGTAATTGCCGCTGCAACCATGAATGTTCCAGCTTCAATACGGTCAGGAATAATAGAGTGGTTTGCACCATATAATTTATCAACGCCTTCGATACGAATCGTTCCAGTTCCAGCTCCGCGTACTTTCGCTCCCATCGCATTTAAGAAGTTAGCTAAGTCAACGATTTCTGGTTCTTTCGCTGCGTTTTCAAGGATTGTTGTCCCTTTTGCTAATGTAGCTGCAGACATAATGTTTTCTGTCGCGCCCACGCTTGGGAAGTCTAAATAAATTTTAGCTCCTTTTAGTTCTCCCTCAACGTATGCCTCAACAAAACCGTTACCAACCTGTACTTTTGCTCCCATTGCTTCAAAGCCTTTTAAATGTTGGTCAATTGGACGTGAACCAATTGCACATCCACCAGGAAGTGCAATACGAGCACGACCGTTACGTGCTAATAAAGGTCCCATTACTTGAACAGATGCACGCATTTTACGTACATATTCAAATGGTGCTTCAATGTTTAGCTCTTTAGAAGCATCGATTGTTACTTGGTTATTTTCAAATACGACTTCAGCATTTAAATGACGTAATACCTCATTAATTGTGTATACATCAGACAAAACTGGTACTTCAGATAGTACATTCTTTCCATCACTCGCTAATAGGGCTGCAGCGATTATAGGTAATACAGCATTTTTTGCGCCCTCAACACGCACTGTGCCGTTTAACCGCTTTCCGCCACGGACGATGATCTTTTCCAAATTATTCCCCTCCGTGTCCTTTTTTCAGTATCTATTCACTCAATACTCAGAAGTTATGATCGGTGTGCCAACCACAATTGTATCTTTGTTGTCTGTAGAACGTATTGCTATTTGCACATTTATTTTCTCTCTATTTGTTGAAAGAGCGTCATCCCACTTTTTATTGTATGCGGAGACTGACACAAATGCTCTTTCTTCTATCTGTTCGATCGCTCTTGCTGAAAGATCTTTCAAAACCTGATTGGTTTTATTTTGCAAAACACCTTCAATCTTATCATTCAGTGCACCTTGAACACAAGTGTAAATTATAGGTTTTTCACTAAAAATTTTATTCGTTTTCTGAATGTACTTCGGGTCCCATTTTGCCCCGCTCACTTCAAAAATAATGAAAGTGTTTTCTTTAGTATTTTCCTTACTCCAAGTTACTACTACTCGTTCTTCATAAGAAGAAAACTTTTTATAGGATGTAGCTTTATATCCATCTGGAGATTGCTCTAATTCCCACTTTTGAATATTTGCCTTGTCCTTCACGTCGTTTAACAACTTTTGAAACGTATGTATATTAGAAATCGTTTTTGTTTCTCGCGCTAGCCATGACCATTTCTCTACTTTAGCATCATTTTTCTCTACAGCTGCGATCATACTCTCCATCTTCTGTTCATCGCTCATTGGTTTCATCTCTCTATACCCAACCAAAAATAAAACAACACTTAATGCAACAACAAGAATGGCTTTAAGCTTCAATTTCATCCCCTCCTATCCCCATTGTTAACGGAGATATGAGGTTCTATACACTTACTTTACTAAATACGTTAAACTCTTTGAATAGCCTAAATAATCAAGGAAAAAGTTACTTACAGATGTCCCAATTGCAATTGTAATTAAGATAAGTAATACTCTCGTCTGCATCACCTTTCCAGGCTTCATTAAACGCTCAATGTGAATACCTTGTAAGGCCCACCACGTAATGGTAATAAACAATAAATGCGAAACGATAGCAATCAGTGCTTGTTGCCCTAAAAGATGTGCCAAAAAACCGACTCCTTTTTACCTAGCTACTACTTACGAAATCATATAAAAACGATACCATAATAAGTAGGAGCCACACTTTTTCAAATACAAATAAGCATCTTACATTTTACATCGTAATTTTCTCTTTAAAAGCGTATACTTATATGTATTTTCAATCGTAGTTCACACAAAATAAAAAGCGCAGAGTAACGACTCCACACCTTTTATTTTCACTATTGTACCACGTTCCCTAAGAAGAAGAAATCTTTCATTAATGGAAAATATTCATAAAAGAAATTGTACCCAACCATCGGCATAATCCCTAGTATTACAATTGAAATTGCGCAAAGGCTCATCACAACCTTTATATTGAGTGGCAAACGAATTTTCTCTTCTACTTCTCCCGTACGGAAAAACATTTGCTGTAAAATACGGAAATAATATACGAATGAAATGACTGTCGTCCCCATCATAATAGAAGCTAATACGTAATGAGCTGGCTCTACATGAAGTGCCCCTAAAAAGATGTTAATTTTCCCAATGAAACCAGCTGTTCCTGGTATCCCCGCTAACGATAAAATAAAAATCGTCATCACGATTGCTGTAAATGGCGACCTTTTATATAATCCGGTGAAAATGGTGATGTTTTCTTTATCGCTTTGTAAGATTAAGCCGTGGATAATTGCAAATGCGCCTATATTCATAAGCATATACGCAAGCATGTAAAACCACATGCTATCCATCGTAAATGGTGATAATGCTACAAGCGGTACGAGTAAATATCCTGCATGCGCGATTCCTGAATAAGCAAATAGGCGTTTTACGTTATATTGCTTTAATGCGACTACATTTCCAATAATCATCGTAATACTAGCTAGCACAGCGATGTATATGCTCATACGTCCGTATAGAGATTGCGTGTCTCCTTGCACCGATACACTTGCAAAAACCATGAGGAACAAACGAATAATGAGTAAGAACCCCGCAATTTTAGAAATCGTTCCAAGAAAAGCAGTAACAGGTGTAGCCGCTCCCTCATATACATCAGGCGCCCACATATGAAACGGCACTGTCGCAATTTTGAATGAGAGCCCAACGAGTAATAATAGAAATGCAAGAGCTAGCAATAACTGAATGCCACCAGCCAGTTCCCCAGCAAATACCTTTTGCATATCCACAATATTAGTTGATCCTGTAATGCCGTATAAATAACTCATTCCAAAGAGCGTAATTGCCGTTCCAATTCCTCCATTAATGACATATTTCATTGCCGCCTCATTTGATGCACGGTTCTTTTTTCGTATTCCTACTAAAATGTAGGAAGAAAGTGAAAGCAATTCTAAACCGACGAAAAGTGTAATGAAATCAACGCTAGAAGCCATAAACATCGCCCCAAGAAGCGCCATTAAAAATAAGTAATAATATTCTCCCTTATCTTCAATTGGATTTTTCTTATCATCACTCATTGCGATGCATAAAATGAGGGCCGCCCCGCCTAACAACAACGTTTTAAATCCTTTTGAAAATCCATCTAACACAAACGATCCATTTAAAATATCTCCTGCTGGTTCGCTATATAGCATAATTAGTGACACGATTGCTAATACGACCGCCGCGATGGCACCAAGCGCTACGTATCTATGGTTCAGCTTAAAAAACAAATCACATATGGAAAGAAGGATGGCAGCACCGAGAATAATGAATTCTGGCACCATGAGATGCCACGATAAGCTAAGTAACGTATTCATATCCATCCTACTTCACCCCCAATGTTTTCAACGTATTTTGAAGCGGATCCCCTAGTATTTCTGGCATTACGCCAATTGCAATAATGCAGAAGATAAGTAGCAATATAGGAACATACTCCCAACCGTGTATATCAGCTTTCGCTTCCCACTCTTTCTTACCAAATGTTACTTGAAGTGTTGCTCTTAATACGTATACAGCGGTTAAAATGATGCCAAGTACTCCGGCCGCTGCAACGACTGGCTCTCCTTGGAATAAACCGAGAAAGGCAAGAAATTCGCTAACAAATCCGGACATCCCCGGCAATCCAAGCGATGCCATTCCTCCCGCTAAGAAGAATCCGCTAAGTACCGGTACACTTTTTGCAAGTCCGCCAAGTGCTGTAATATCCGACGTTCCAAAACGCTGTTCTATAACACCAAGTAAGAAAAAGAGTAAGGCTGCAATTAAACCGTGCGAAACAACTTGGAATAGAGCGCCTTGTGTACCTGGTGCATTTAACGCCCCAAGGCCCATTAATACAATACCCATATGTGAAATACTAGAGTAAGCAAGCACCTTCCGGAAGTCCGTTTGAATGAGCGCTAAGAAGGCTCCGTACAATAAATTGATGACTCCTAAAATCGCAATGAGCGTTGCAAACTCGCGAAAGTATTCCGGGAATAGTCCCTGTCCGAAGCGGATTATACCGTATGCTCCAATCTTCAGTAAAACACCTGCATGAAGCATAACTACAGCCGGATGTGCTTCAATATGTACATTGACCATCCAGCGATGTAACGGGAAAACGGGTAGTTTAATCGCAAAAGCGATCATTATGCTAAGAAACAAGCCGAACTGTAAGCTACTTGAGACAGCCATTCCTCCGCCAGTACCTACACTCGTTAATATTTCTTTAAGCTCTGTAATATTGGTTGTACCTGTTTTCGCAAATAAAACCGAGAAAACGATAAGCAAAATAGCGGAGCCAATACCGTTATATATTAAATAACTATAAGCAGCCTTTTCACTCGACAATTTCCCCCACTTCCCAATTAATAAAAACATCGGCGGCAATGTAATTTCAAAGAAGATAAAGAACAACATTAAATTTTGAGCAGCGAAGACACCGAGCATCCCTATTTCTAACATGAGTAACAGCATATAAAATGCTTTCAAGTTTCTTTTAATAGTAAATGCTGCAATTGCTGCGAGCATCGCTAGAAGGGCCGTCAGTACCATCATAACGAGCGATAAACCATCAATACCAAGCTCGTAATAAATGGAAAACCACCTTTTATCCACCGCTGCAAAATCCCCAAATGTAATCCATTTCACTTTTTCATCAAATAGAGACAAACTCTTTCCAGAAGCATATGTACAAGCGAGGACGATAGCGATTCCGAATGGAAGCGCTGTTCCAAATAAACCGAGCGCTCGCACTGTACGCGATTCTTTTTTCGGTGTTAATGTAAGTAAGAGAATTCCTAAAAGCGGGGAAAAAATGAAGAACGTTAATAACAAATCATTCATCGTAAATCCCCTCCCGTATAGAGCAAAATAATGAAGAGTACTGCAAGTGAAACAGCTGTTACAGTCCCATACACTTGTACATTTCCGTTTTGGAGTCTAGAGCCAATTGTACTTATCCCTTTTACTAAACTCCCTATTAAAACGGCAATTCCTTCGACTACATACACTTCAAATAGGCGAAGCACATGAGCGATTCCTTTCGTAATAGGAAGCACCGTCATATTGTATAGTTCATCCACATAATATTTTTCTTTCAAAAGTTTATAAAGAGGCGATTCCTCGCCACCAGCCCAATCTCTAGAAATAGATTTCTTGCCATATATAACATATGCAAGAGCAATCCCAGTCAAAGAAACGAGCGTCGCAACAATCATAATCCAAACTGGTCCGTGCGCCTCTCGCACTTTAAACGCTACATCTTTCGTAAGCCAATCTCCGAGAAACGTTCCAAACCATGGTGTATTTATATAACCTGCCACGACTGCAAGAACACCAAGGACAATCATCGGATACGTCATGATGCGGGGCGATTCATGCACATCTTCCTTCGTCTTCGCTTCCCCCGTAAAGACAAGAAAGTATAGGCGGAACATGTAGAACGCTGTTAGGAATGCTGCAATTATCGCTAAGACGAATAAAACGTAATTGCCGTTCATCCAAGCTGCCGCTAAAATTTCATCTTTACTAAAGAAACCGGAAAGGAGTGGCACACCACTAATTGCAAGAGTACCGATTAAAAATAAGGCACCCGTTACTTTCATCTTCTTCTGTAAACCGCCCATTTTATTAATGTTTTGCGTATGCACTGCATGAATGACACTTCCTGCTGCCAAAAATAGTAATGCTTTAAAAAAAGCGTGTGTCGTTAAATGGAACACACCAGCTACATAACCGGCAGATCCTAGTGCAAGCATCATATACCCGAGCTGGCTAACTGTAGAATAAGCAAGCACTCTCTTTATATCCGTTTGTACAAGACCGATGGAAGCTGCAAAGATTGCAGTAAAGGCTCCAACAATTGCTACCGTCTGCATCGCCACCGCACTTGCTGAAAATAGCGGAAACATCGTTGCCACTAAATATACGCCAGCTGCGACCATCGTCGCCGCATGAATAAGTGCCGAAACAGGCGTCGGCCCTTCCATTGCATCTGGTAACCACGTATGAAGCGGGAACTGACCTGATTTCCCCATCGCCCCGATAAAAATTAATATCGCCGTTATTGTAATCATTGTCGGAGTCAGATCACCCGTATGAATCGCTCTAAAAATTGCGTCATATTCAAAACTACCTGCATGCCAGAAAATTAAGATCATCCCAATAAATAAACCGACATCGCCAATACGTGTCATAATAAAAGCCTTTTTTGCGGCAGCCTTCGCTTCTTCTTTAAAGAAATAAAAACCGATGAGTAAGAACGAACCAAGGCCGACTAACTCCCAAAATATATAAAGCTGTAATAAATTCGGTGATATAACAAGCCCGAGCATCGCAAATGTAAAGAGTCCTAAATAGGCATAAAAGGTTGGTAATCTTTCCTCACCTTTCATATAACCTTTCGAATACACGTGTACAAGTAAACTCACAAGCGTAACGATAAACAGCATTAAAGCTCCTAATGCAGTCACTTCAAAGCCAAATGATATATCAATATCTCCAGCTCTAAGCCATACCCACTTATGCTTCACTGGTACTGTCGAAAACCGTTCTATTAATACAAGTACCGCAAATATAAAGGAGAGAAAGACGAAGAAAATACTAAGTACACTGCTTCCTTCTCTAATTTTCTTCCCGAATATAATTAATAACAAAAACGAAACAAGCGGGAAAAGCGGTATGAGCCATGCATAATCGATCATTGTTTCCTTCCCCCTTTTCGGTCACAATGTTATCCTTTAAGCGTATCCATTTCATCTACATGAACTGTCGTACGATTACGATATAAAGCAATTAAAATGGCGAGTCCTACCGCCGCCTCCGCTGCTGCTACGGCCATCGTAAACAGAGAGAAAATTTGCCCTGTTAAATTTGGGAACAAACCTAATTTACTAAACGCTACTAAATTTAAATTGGCTGCGTTCAGCATTAATTCAATACAAACTAATACAATCACTGTATTGCGCTTCGTTAAAGCTCCAAATAAACCGATGCAAAATAAAATAATCGCAAGCGTTAAATACGCAGAAGCAGGAACGCTACTCATTGGAATCCTCCTCTTTCTCATCCTTCTTCGCAAGAATAATTGCGCCAACAAGTGCTACAAGTAAAATAACTGAAGTTAGCTCAAATGGAATAATATATTTTGAATAGAGAAGTGTACCGATTTGAAGTGTGTTTTTTTCATGGAGAGGTAAACTTCCTTGTGTGCTTTCATTTGCAAAATCAATACTGTTTACAGCGAAATACATAACTGCCCCAAATGCTACAACCGCAAAGAAGATAATCCATTTTCGAAGAGTAAGACGTGATTCATTTTCTGCGTTATGTTTCGTTAACATAATGCCAAAAATCATAATAATTGTGATCGCACCCGAGTAAAGTAAAATTTGTGCAACCCCGATAAATTCAGCTGATAAAAGAAAGTACAAACCTGCAATGCTAAGAAATGTTAGAACGAGAGCTAGCATCATATGCATGACCTTCGTTAAATTCAACATAAGAACGCCGCCGATAATTGCAGACAAGGATAGTATAAAGAATGCTATAAACTCGCCATTCATGCTTTATTCTCCTTCCTGACATTTTCGTCGTTTTCATCAAGCCACTGCAAATTTTTGAATAAGTCATCCCGTGAATATTCCGCGAGTTCAAAGTTATTTGTCATAACAATCGCCTCTGTCGGACAAACTTCTGTACATAAATCACAAAGAATACAAATTTCAAAATTAATATCGTACGTGTCGATAATTTTTCCTTTTTTCGTAGGATCCGGATGTTTTTTCCCCGTTAACTGAATACAGTCTGTCGGACAAATATTGGAGCACTGGTTACAAACAATACACTTTTCTGGATAAAACTTTTGAATCCCTCGAAAACGATCTGGCAATGGCAATGGTTGATTCGGATAATCATACGTCACCTTCTTTTTACTCAAATTGCTTAATGTATATTTTAGTCCTTTAAATAGCCCTTTCATCTCTTACTGGCACCCCCCTCATAGATTAGAAGAATAACTCCTTAATCAATGCCGTTAAGAAAATATTTGCAAGTGCAATTGGCAATAATACTTTCCAGCCAAACTCCATTAACTGATCACCTCTTATACGCGGAAACGTAACGCGGAACCAAATTAATAGAAAAACTACACTGCTAAACTTTAAAGCAAACCATACGGCACCTGGGATGAATCCAAGGAACATAACTGGATTCCATCCGCCTAAAAAGAGCACAGTAATTAAAGATGCCATCCCGAAGAAATATACGTACTCTGAAAGCATGAAAAACGCCCAGCGAAACCCTGAGTATTCCGTATGATATCCAGAAACAAGCTCCGACTCAGCTTCTGGTAAATCAAACGGCGTCCTATTTAACTCTGCTACCGCCGCGATTAAAAATACGACGAAACCGATTGGTTGCACGAAAATGTACCAAACATTCTCCTGCGCTGCTACGATTTCATTTAAATTTAGGCTACCAGCTAACAAAACGATTCCGATTACACTCATTACGAGCGGAATTTCATAAGAAATCATTTGCGCCGCTGCACGCATCCCCCCTAAAAGGGAATATTTATTATTCGATGCCCATCCTCCGGTTACGACGCCAATCGTCGTAATGCCAGAAACAGCAATGTAATACAGTAAGCCTACGCCAATATCCGCGAACTGAAATTTATCAGTAAATGGGATAACTGCAAGAACCATAAATGCTGGCGCGAATGCAATAACAGGTGCTAATATAAACAACGGTTTATCTGCCGCCTTCGGAATACTATCCTCTTTCAGTAATAGTTTTAAAACATCGGCTACCGTTTGCAGCAGACCAAACCGGCCTCCTACTTGATTTGGTCCAATCCGCCCTTGCATAAAACCCATCACTTTCCGTTCTGCCAAAATACCATATGTAACGAAGCCAAGGACTGCAAATAATAGGAGCACCGCTAATCCGAAAAAAATGAAGAAATTCGTCCAGCTAGAAGGTGATTGTAAGAGCGTTTCAATCATTAGCCATCAACCTCCCCAAGTACAATATCCACTCCACCTAAAATCGTAATTAAATTGGCGATGTTTTCACCTTTCAATAACTTCGGTAAAATTTGCAAATTGTAAAAAGACGGCCTGCGAAACTTCAAACGGTATGGCTCTTTCTTTCCGTCACTAGCAATATAGCAACCAATTTCTCCTCGCGGCGACTCTATACGGACGAAAGCTTCCCCTTTAGGAGCCTTAATAATCTTCGGTACTTTCGCAAGTACTGCTCCTTCTTTCGGGAATTGCTGGACAGCTTGCTCGACAATTTTTAACGCCTCCTCAATTTCCTTCATGCGGCAAACGTAGCGATCCCAAGCATCCCCCACGCTCCCAACAGGAATATCGAAATCAAAACGGTCGTAAATGGAGTACGGTTCATCCTTGCGAAGATCCCAGTTTACTCCGGTGCACCGCAAATTTGCTCCGCTTAAAGAATATGAAATTGCATCTTCTTCGCTATATATACCAACGCCTTTTACACGATTTAAGAAAATCTCATTGCCACTAACGAGATCATGGTAACCCGCCAATTGCTCTCTCATATACGGAACAAATTCTTCCACTTTTTCAATCCAACCGTCCGGCGCATCCCACTTTACACCGCCGACTCTCATATAGTTAAAAGTAAGCCGGGCACCGCATAATTCGTTTAATAAATTAATAATCATCTCCCGCTCACGGAATGCGTATAAAAACGGGCTGACCGCTCCTATATCGAGAAGATTTGTCCCCCACCAAACGAGATGACTCGCAATCCTTCCAAGTTCCATTGCAAGTACTCGCAAGTATTCAGCTCGCTCTGGGATTTCAAGCCCCATCATCGTCTCTACAGCGTGGCAAATGACGTAATTATTCGTCATAGCCGATAAATAGTCCATCCGATCTGTATAAGGGATAATTTGCGTATACTGTAAGCTCTCTGCAATCTTTTCGGTCCCGCGATGCAAATATCCAATAACCGGTGTAGCTTCTTTAATAATTTCCCCGTCAATTTTAATAACAAGCCTGAACACACCGTGTGTACTCGGATGCTGAGGACCTACATTCAAAAGCATTTCTTCCGTACGGATCATTTAGCTACACCTCCACATCATACGGTTCATAATCTTTTCTAAGCGGATGACCTATCCAATCATCGGGCATTAAAATACGCGATAAATTCGGATGTCCCTTAAATACAATGCCGAGCAAATCATACGCTTCTCGCTCTGGCCAGTCCGCCCCTCTCCAAAGCGCTGTCACTGATTCTACTTGCGGCGCTTCCCTATCCAGCTTCACCTTCACCGCTACTGACTGTTTCTTTCCATATGAAAATAAATGAACATACACTTCCATATGTGTCACAAAATCCGTCGCATGTAACTCTGACATATAATCAAATGCAAGTTCCTCATGGGATCGCAGTAACTCCATTACTTCATAATATTTTGAGGGCTCCACTACAAGAGTTGGCACATCTTTGGAAAGTTTATTAATGTAGCAATCTACTAATGTATCCTCTCCTATTTTTCCTTTAATAACTTCAACATACTGATTTAAATACGGTTGATTCACAGATGGCTCTTCCTGCTTCGCTTCCTCTTCCTTCTTACCTTCAGCACCCTTCGTCTTCGCCCTTGCAGCCGCTGCCGCTTTCGCCTTCGCTGCTGCAATTGCCTTCGCCTTTTCATCTCCCGAATCCCCATCACCTTGCGAAGCTTTCTGCTTTGCTAGCGCCGCTGCTTTTGCCTTTGCGGCCGCCACAGCCTTCGCTTTCGCCTTGGCCTTTTCTTCTTCTGTTACTTCTTCCATTCCTTCTCTTTTTTGTTTTGCTAGCGCCGCCGCTTTTGCTTTTGCGGCCGCTGCTGCCTTCGCTTTCGCCTTGGCCTTTTCTTCTTCTGTTACTTCTTCCATTCCTTCTCTTTTTTGTTTCGCTAGCGCCGCCGCTTTCGCTTTTGCGGCCGCTGCTGCCTTCGCCTTCGCTTTGGCCTTTTCTTCTTCTGTTACTTCTTCCATTCCTTCTCTTTTTTGTTTCGCTAGTGCCGCCGCTTTCGCTTTTGCGGCTACTGCTGCCTTCGCCTTCGCTTTGGCCTTTTCTTCTTCCGTTACCTCTTCTGTTTCTTCCCTTTTTTGCTTCGCTAACGCCGCCGCTTTCGCTTTTGCGGCTGCTGCAGCACGACGTTTCGCTTCTTCCACAGTCATACCATCATTTTTTGGTAACGCTTTCTCTTTTTCTTGATTTTCTTCCTCAAGTTTACTTATTTCCGAATCATGTTTCGCAACGAGACGCTTTCTCGCCTCTTCTTTCGCCCGCCTAGCCGCTTCTCTTTTCAAATCCTCTAAATCTTTGTTTGGATCACTCATTTATTCGTCACCTGCTTCCCCGTCTTTGCCTCGTAACGAATTTTTTCTTTTAATTTATTAATTCCATAAATTAAAGCAGCGGGATTTGGTGGGCAACCAGGGATATACACGTCAACTGGTACAATTTGATCTACACCTTTTACAACAGCGTACGAATTTACATATGGACCACCTGCTGTCGCACAAGATCCCATTGCAATAACCCATTTTGGTTCAGGCATTTGATCATATAAGCGCCGAACAATAGGAGCCATCTTCTTCGTTACCGTTCCCGACACAATCATAACGTCCGATTGCCTTGGTGAAGTCCGAAAAAATGACCCAAATCGATCTAAATCATAATGTGATGAACCTACTCCCATCATTTCAATTGCGCAACATGCCAGTCCAAATGTCATTGGCCATAAAGAATTACTTCGCGCCCATCCCTTCAACTGTTCCAATGTAGAAAAAAAGATATTTCGTTCTAATTCCGCTCGCTCATTTGGATGTAATTCCTCAAAATTTATAACCATTGTAACACCTTCTTTTTCCAAGCATACGCTAACCCAACTAGCAACATTACAACAAAAATGAACATTTCAATCAGTGCAAATAAACCGAGCTTGTCATATGCAACAGCCCATGGATATAAAAATAAAGTTTCTACATCAAAGATGACAAACAATAAAGCAAAAATATAATAACGAGCATGAAACCGAATATTTGCATCATGAAAAGGCTCAATCCCACTCTCATACGTCGTCGCTTTCGCTGCACTTGGTTTATTTGGGCGCAGCATCCTTCCTAATGTAAGAGCCACTACCGGAAGCAATATGCCTAATAGCAAGAAGATCAAAACAATCATATAACTATTTTCATATACACTTGCCATTGTGAAACCCTCCCCCCTAAATTAAGAACAAGTTCACTTAGTAAACAATATGTCCTAGTTGCAGTAATTATTATTTTTAAATTTTTCTAAATAATGCAACTATTTTAATCATTATAGCAAACTTCAAATTCCTATGTCGATATGTTGGGGACAGAAACGAGAATTATTAAAATCTATTTTTATAACTGGCTATACCTGTGCAAAATAAGTATAGAAACTATAAAAAATAAAAAGAGGAATTTATATGTATATACCGTGGGTGAGATAAATGAAAAAACAAACACATGTAAGCATTCTTATAAGCATTATATTGTTGTCTATAATGATTCATTACGTGACAATGCCTTTTCTATATGAATACTCATTTCCTTTTCAAATATTAATTGGTATGAGTACATTATTCATTGATATTATCGCTTGTAGTTATATACTTTATTTTTCAAACATGAAAGAAGGGTTACCTCGTTTATTTTGGACCATTTTATGTGTTGGAACCCTCTCTTATTTCATTGGTGATATCATCGTTGCCTATCAACGTTTAATTTTAAAGGACTACTATACATTCGTTGATCCGTCTGATTTTTTTTATCTACTTTTTTTAATTAGCTTTGCATTTGCCTTTCTATATGAAATCATTTATAACCGAGATTTATTAGAAAAGCTTTTTATGATATGTGATATTTGTATTATTGTTACAGCACAGTTCACTTTAAGTTACTACTTACTTATTGAACGAACCATTTACATTTCTTCAACATCCTATATCGACATATTTGTTCAACTTACCTATCCAATGACCGATTTACTCTTTTTTCTCATAGGAATTAACCTTTTATTCAAACCACTTTCCTTATTACCGAAAAAAGTCGGTGCGCTCCTTGGTAGTGCTTTAATTTTGTATGCGACTACAGATGCGATTTATGCTTATATTAAATACTTCACGCCCGAATATTCTATGTTTACAATTACTCCACTCTATCAAGTAACTTTAGTGCTAGTAGCAATCGCCTGTATTCTTCATACAAAAGAACCTGAAAAACAAGAACAAGTGCTATTAACACCTAAACTTGGGGAATCAATCAGATTATCGTTACCTTATATTTCTGTCATAATGCTTATTGTTTTCATATTAGTCGAATACGTTTTTGCGCCTATTGTAGTAATCGGGCTTATGATAACTTTCTCCTTCGTTCTCATTCGCCATAGTTTAGTTCGCAAGCAAAATAAAATATTATTATTAGCCCAAATGCAATTCAACTCAGAACTCGAAAAACAAATTGAACTGCGTACAGAAGATTTAGTAGAACAAAAAAATGAACTATATCATAACCAACAAATGTTTAAATCTTTATACGAGCATCATCCAGATCCCATTTTCACATTAGATTTATACGGTAATTTTCTTAAAGTGAATAACGCTGGTACGACTTTACTCGGTTATCAAACGAATGAATTATTAAATCAACCTTACTATTCACTTACGTATGAAGAAGATTTGGAAGAAATCATTAATGCCTTTCATCGCGTAAAAAAGGGGAAATCTATTTCTTTAGAAATACGGGCATATCATAAAAATAGAGATATTTACTACTTGCATGTGACAGCTGTTCCTATCTTTTTAAAGGATCATATTTCTGGAGTTTATTTAATGATTAAAGATATTACGGAAAGCAAACAACAACAGGAACAAATTAATTTTCTAGCATATCATGATACGCTAACAGAGCTTGCAAATCGACGTGCATTTCATCAATATGTAGAACAAGCAATTGCGCGATCCAAAATATCAAAAATGCCTTTTGCTGTTATGTTTCTTGACCTAGATCGCTTTAAAGTTATTAACGATACCCTCGGTCACAGGGTAGGAGACCTTCTATTAATTGCAGTAGCAAAAAGACTCGAAAGTATAGCGACATCCAATATGAAGCTTGCCCGATTAGCTGGAGATGAGTTCACACTCCTTATCGAAAATTATAAAAAGAGGCCAGATGTAAAAAAAATAGCTGATACAATTGTAGCAGCCATGAACGAACCATTTGAAATTGAAAATCAACATTTACAAATCTCACCGAGCATCGGGATAGCAATATATCCTGAAGCAGGTGAAGATCCGTTATCGATTTTACAACATGCTGATATGGCCATGTACGAAGCAAAAAATAAAGGGAAAAATGGTAGCTCTCTGTACACGAAAGAATTGTATAAAAAAATGGAACGAAAAGCTCGAATTGAAAAAGATTTACCACTCGCTTTAGTAAACGAAGAATTTTATCTCGTCTATCAACCACAAATTGATATTACGAAGAAAAAGATCATTGGTGCCGAAGCATTGCTACGCTGGAAACACCCACTCCTAGGTGATATTCCGCCATGTGAGTTCATTCCAATTGTAGAGGAAACTCCCCAAGTCATTCCACTTGGTCATTGGGTATTAAATGAATCTTGTCGTCAGCTAAAAATATGGCATACTTTTGGCTACAAAGATTTAAAAATAAGTGTTAACTTATCAGCTAAAGAGTTCCAGCAAAATAATTTAATCGAAAATATTTTACAAATAATAACAGACGTTAAAGTCGATCCAAAAGATGTAACACTTGAGTTAACAGAACGAATTGCAATGATCGATGAAAAGGAAACGTTATCCAAGCTAAAACAATTAAAGGAATATGGTATCCAAACGTCCATTGATGACTTCGGAACCGGCTATTCTTCTCTTGCTTATTTATCCATTTTCCCTATTGATACATTAAAAGTACCGAGAGAATTTACACAACTCGCCGATCATCGCCCTGAAGAAAGGGCCATCGTTTCCACTATCCTTTCTCTTGCAAATACTTTGAACCTATCTGTCGTTGCTGAAGGAATTGAAACAGAAAAACAACTTAAGTTTCTACAAAAGAACAACTGTAAATATATGCAAGGTTACTATTTCAGTAAACCACTTACTAGTCATCAATTTATAAAATTTCTACAAAAAACACCCAGTATGAACCAATAGCTCATACTGGGTGTTTTTATCATGCTATTTGCGGACAGTAAAACGATTCATCGACGCAGAGTGTCCCGCTCACTTTACAATGTCGGAATTTTTTTCTCGTAATATTCCTCTGCAATCTCTTCATAAAAGGCTGCTGACGTCGTATAAAAATATGGAATTAGCCATAAGAATCCAATCCCTAGTGTAATACAACTTAATATAAACCAACCAATAAAGCTCAAACATAAAATGAAATACTCCATCTTATGCCCATCCATCATACGACGGCTTTCTGTAATCGCTTGATTTATAGAATACTCAGGGTGATCATTTATTATAAAGTACGTCATCGCATAAGAAAATGATTTAATAATGCCTGGAATGATAAATAGTAAAAACCATAAGAAAATATAAATATTTACTACTATATATAATAAAAATGACTTTATAAACTTACTTCCTTCTGTAAACCATCTGAATATATGCC
This sequence comes from Bacillus cereus group sp. MYBK139-1, assembly GCF_051916915.1. Taxonomy (NCBI): domain Bacteria; kingdom Bacillati; phylum Bacillota; class Bacilli; order Caryophanales; family Bacillaceae; genus Bacillus; species Bacillus cereus group sp. MYBK139-1. The sequence goes on from NZ_JBQAHO010000004.1 coordinate 367,489, forward strand.
CAATACGTGCGTCTTTCTCACGAATGATATGCAGCGCTAAATAATAGCCACCTAACGTCAATGGACCTACCATCAATATTGAAATAACGTCTACTGAAAATGAGCTATTTACTTCTTTCCAATCCCAAACCTGAGAGAAAATAAAATCAATACTAAAACTAAAAGCTGAAATAAGAATCGAAATCAGTAATGTTGCCCCGACAGCTAATCCCCATTTCCCTTCTAATGAATCCAGCGCTTCTCCTTTTAAATCACTAATCATGTTTAGCCTCGCCTCCTATACACAATAATTCTATTAGTATAGCATATTCCTACTGCAATTCACCCTTTGAAATGTAGCGATAAAAATGCGCTGTCGTTGTACTCACATACGGACTAAGCCATAGAAAACCTATTCCAAGTGTAAAAATCGCTAAAATTGCCCAACCGATAAAGCTTAGCCATAAAAGAAATAGATCTAATTTGTGCCCCTTCATCAGATTCTTACTTTCTTTCATTGCCTGCGAAACACTATATTCTGGTTTTTCAACCATCACATAATATGTCATCGAATATGAGAAATACAAAATAGCCATTACAACAAACGAAATAGCTAATAAAACAAAGAAAACGATTATGAATGATGGGTTTGCACTCTCATCAAAGAATCCTAATATCCCACATACAATCGTTCCTAGCATTGGAACCCATGTACCTGTATATAACAAAATTGCAAGCATAGCCCACATTGTTTTCATCATTCTTTTAAAACCACGAAATCCTTCAAATAAATAATCAACTCTAGCATCTTCTCGTTTACTTATTTGTAGAAACAAATTTGTATAACCGTATGAGGTAATGCCATAAGCCGCATAACTTAAAATTATCATAAGGCAGTAAAAAAACCCAAACGTAATAGCAGCTCCAATTGCCATCGTGTCTTCTTCAATGGAACCAGTTGAAATAGACAATAAAAGAACTATTATAACTACTGGAATTAATAGTATAAGCATTACAGCCATTGAAACGACATAACTTATAATATGATATAAAATCGTTGATCCAACACCTAGTCCCCATTTTCCTTTTAAAGATTGCAATGCTTCTCGTTTCATTTCACCAATCATTTATTCATCTCCTTTATAAATTGTTGTACATTTTCTACTTATACGAGCACTGATATAATTATACCATTTTTGTAAAATTATCCATAAAATCCATAAAAAAATTCGTAAAGGCAAAGCCTTTACGAATTTTTTATTTCATATCGGAAACGTTTAAACGGTTCACAGCACGTTGTAATGCCATTTCTGCACGTTTAAAGTCAACATGTGCTTGTTTATCTTGCAGACGTTGCTCCGCACGACGCTTCGCTTCATTTGCACGATGGATATCGATATGGTTTGCTTCTTCAGCAGATGATGATAATACAGTTACTTTATCTGGACGAACTTCGATAAAGCCACCACTTACTGCTACATAATCAGTGTGTCCACCATTTTTCAGACGAACTGCACTAATTTTTAATGGTGCAACAGTTGGAATGTGACCTGGTAAAATCCCCATTTCCCCACTCTCTGCTTTTACACTTACCATTTCTACTTCTTTTTCGTAAACCGGTCCATCAGGAGTTACAATACTGACTGGAAATGTCTTCATACTTCGTCCCTCCTAAGGCCTTACGCCATCATTTTCTTCGCGTTTTCAATAACTTCTTCAATGCCACCAACTAAGCGGAATGCATCTTCTGGAAGGTCATCATATTTTCCTTCTAGAATTTCTTTGAAACCACGAACTGTGTCTTTTACAGGTACATAAGAACCTTTTTGACCTGTAAACTGCTCCGCTACGTGGAAGTTTTGAGATAAGAAGAATTGAATACGACGAGCACGATGTACAACTAACTTATCTTCCTCAGATAACTCATCCATACCTAAGATAGCGATGATATCTTGAAGCTCTTTGTAACGTTGTAAAGTTTGCTGTACTTGACGAGCCACTTCATAATGCTCTTCTCCTACGATTTCTGGAGAAAGTGCACGAGATGTAGATGCTAATGGATCTACGGCTGGGTAAATACCCATTTGTGTTAAACGACGCTCTAAGTTTGTTGTTGCATCTAAGTGAGCGAACGTTGTAGCTGGTGCTGGGTCAGTATAGTCATCGGCTGGTACATATACCGCTTGGATAGACGTGATAGACCCTTTATTTGTAGATGTAATACGCTCTTGTAATTGACCCATTTCTGTTGCAAGTGTTGGTTGGTAACCTACCGCAGATGGCATACGACCAAGAAGGGCAGATACTTCAGAACCTGCTTGCGTGAAACGGAAGATATTATCGATGAACAGAAGAACGTCTTGTCCTTGCTCATCACGGAAATGCTCAGCCATTGTTAAACCTGTTAACGCAACACGTTGACGTGCTCCAGGTGGCTCGTTCATTTGTCCGAATACCATCGCAGTTTTCTTAATTACGCCAGAATCGCTCATTTCGTGGTATAAGTCATTACCCTCACGAGTACGCTCACCTACACCAGCGAATACAGAGATACCACCGTGTTCTTGTGCGATGTTGTTGATTAATTCCTGAATTAATACTGTTTTACCTACACCGGCACCACCGAATAGACCGATCTTACCACCCTTAATGTAAGGAGCAAGTAAGTCTACTACTTTAATACCAGTTTCAAGAATTTCTACTTTAGTAGATAATTCTTCGAATGCAGGTGCTTGACGGTGAATTGGATCACGGCGTACATCCGCAGGAACCTCACCATCTAAGTCAATTGCATCACCTAATACGTTAAATACACGACCAAGTGTTGCATCACCAACTGGTACAGAGATTGCTTTACCAGTATCTTCTACTTCTGTGCCACGAACAAGTCCATCTGTGGAAGACATTGCAACTGTACGAACTGTGTCATCACCTAAATGAAGTGCAACTTCAAATGTTAAGTTAATGCTTGTTCCGTTTTCGTTGCTCTGTTTTACCGTAAGGGCGTTGTAGATTTCTGGTAGCTTTCCGCCATCAAACTTAACGTCTACAACCGGACCCATGATTTGCGTAACGCGCCCTTTATTCATCGGGTTCCCTCCTAGCTTTCTTTTAATTAGCCAACTTTCTACGAGCAGTTAGCTTTTAATTTTTTATTGGTTTATAAGCTTACGCGGCTCTTTTGAATGAGCCGCTTCCACTTTTTATTACTACTCTAACGCTGCTGCTCCACCAACGATTTCCGTAATTTCTTGCGTAATTGCTGCCTGACGCGCACGGTTGAATGAAAGTGTAAGTGAATCGATAACTTCCATTGCGTTGTCTGTAGCACTCTTCATTGCTGTCATACGCGCTGCGTGCTCACTTGCTTTACCGTCTAGTAATGCACCGTACACTAAGCTTTCTGCGTATTGTGGCAATAGTACTTTTAAAATTTCTTCTTCAGAAGGTTCGAATTCATATGCTGTCGTCGGTTTATCAGACGCCACATCAGTAAGCGGTAAAATTTTATTTTCCGTTACTTCTTGTGAAATTTTACTTACGTAATGGTTGTAGTAAATATACAGCTCATCATAAGCACCATCTGCGAACATCGCAATTGCTCGAGAAGCAAGGTCTTTAATATCAGTGAATGATGGGTGATCAGATAATCCAACTACTTCATCAATGATGTTAAAGCCGCGACGTTTTAAATAATCACGTCCTAGTCGTCCAAGCACAATAATTGAATATTGGTTTGAATCCATATTATGACGTTCACGAATTACGTTACTTACTGTACGTAATACGTTACTGTTATAACCACCTGCTAGTCCGCGATCAGATGTAATAACGATGTATCCTGTACGCTTTACAGGACGCGCATTTAGCATTGGATGATTAATTCCTTTACTTCCTTGCGCAATGCTCGCTACTACTTCTTGAATCTTTTCCATATACGGAACGAAAGATTTAGCATTTTGCTCTGCACGGTTTAACTTAGATGCAGATACCATCTCCATCGCTTTCGTAATTTGACTCGTTTTCTTTGTCGAGTTAATCTTCGCTTTTATATCGCGTAAAGATGCCACAGGTTTTCACCACCTTTTTTCCGGAAGTTGGCACGATTAGTAAGAATCCTCTTCCTAATCTACGTTGCAAGATATTCTTGCTCATGATTGAAGGAAAAGAATAGGTGCACCTACTCTTTTCCTTTCACAACCGTCGGCAATCCCAAAGCCCGAGATGCCTTTATATATATTATCTAGCTCCGCCTCTTAGCCGATGGGGCTGAACAGTCGGCTTCACTTTTTATTATTCAGAAGCTACGAATACTTTTTTAAATCCATTAATTGCTGCTGCAAATTTATCGTCATCCGCAAGTTTCTTAGTTGTGCGGATCTCTTCTAATAAGTCAGTCGCATTAGAATCTAACCAAGCATGGAATTCTTCTTCGAAACGAGTGATATCTACTACTGGGATATCATCTAGGAATCCACGTGTTAAAGCGTAAAGAATGATAACTTGTTTCTCTACACGTAACGGTTTGTGTAATCCTTGTTTTAATACCTCAACAGTACGAGCACCACGGTTTAGTTTCGCTTGAGTTGCTTTATCTAAGTCAGAACCGAACTGAGCGAACGCTTCTAACTCACGGTAAGATGCAAGGTCAAGACGAAGTGTACCTGATACTTTACTCATTGCTTTAATCTGAGCAGATCCACCTACACGAGATACAGAAGTACCCGCATCGATCGCTGGACGTACGCCAGAGAAGAATAGGTCAGATTGTAAGAAGATTTGTCCATCCGTAATCGAGATTACGTTTGTTGGGATGTAAGCTGATACGTCCCCTGCTTGTGTTTCGATGAAAGGTAGTGCAGTTAAAGAACCGCCGCCTTTTGCATCACTTAATTTTGCTGCACGCTCTAATAAGCGAGAATGTAAGTAGAATACATCCCCTGGGTAAGCTTCACGACCTGGAGGACGACGTAATAGTAATGACAGCTCACGGTAAGCTGCTGCTTGTTTTGATAAGTCATCATATACTACTAATACGTGTTTACCATTGTACATGAACTCTTCACCCATTGTTACACCAGCGTAAGGAGCTAGGTATAATAATGGAGCTGGTTGAGAAGCAGATGCAGTTACAACGATTGTGTACTCTAATGCACCATGCTTACGTAGTGTTTCTACTACGTTACGTACAGTTGATTCTTTTTGTCCGATAGCTACGTAAATACAAATCATATCTTCATCTTTTTGGTTAATGATTGTATCTAGTGCAACTGCTGTTTTACCTGTTTGACGGTCACCGATGATTAACTCACGTTGACCACGGCCAATTGGTACAAGAGCGTCGATCGCTTTAATACCTGTTTGAAGTGGCTCATGAACAGATTTACGATCCATTACACCTGGTGCTGGACTTTCAATTGGACGAGTGTTTGTTGTATTGATTGGGCCTAAACCATCAACTGGTTGACCTAATGGGTTTACAACACGACCAATTAGTTCTTTTCCTACTGGTACTTGCATGATGCGACCAGTACGACGAACTTCGTCACCTTCACGGATTTCTGTGTAAGGTCCTAAAATGATAATACCTACGTTGTTTTCCTCTAAATTTTGTGCTAGTCCCATAACGCCGTTAGAGAACTCTACAAGTTCACCAGCCATAACGTTATCAAGACCATGAGCACGCGCGATACCGTCACCAACTTGGATAACTGTACCAACATCACTAACTTCGATTTCAGACTGATAGTTCTCGATTTGTTGCTTTATCAGTGCGCTAATTTCTTCAGCTCTGATGCTCATGTGCTTCACCCCTATCTATTCTTCATTAATTCACGCTGAATACGTGCTAATTTTCCTTGTAAACTTCCGTCATAAATGCGATTTCCAATACGTACTTTAATGCCGCCTAGTAAATCTTCATCTACAACATTTTTTACGCGAATTGCATCTTTTCCTGTTCTCTTTGCAAATGCTTCTGCAATGTTAAGCTTCTCTTCTTCTGATAGAAGACGAGTAGAATATACAGTTGCGTCCGCTACGTTACGTTCTTCATTAGCAAGAACAACATATTCATCTGCAATTTCAGGTAAGATATCAATGCGCTTGTTATCAATTAAAATATATAACGTATTTAAAATAGATTCAGAAACAGACCCGAATACGTTTGCAAGAAACGTTTTCTTTTGTTCCTTTGAAATGTTCGGTTGCGTTAAAAAGCTATGTAGTTCTCCGTTCTTTACATAAACGTTTTGTACAAGGCGTAATTCCTCTTCAAACATTTCTAATACGTGTTTTTCTTTAGCAATTTTAAAAAGAGCGACAGCATAACGTTTTGCTACAATCCCATTGCTCATCGCGCTTCTCCTACTTCTTTAATATAATCGCGAATTAACTTCACTTGATCTTCTTCTTTTAATTCTTTTTCAATTACTTTAGAAGCAATTTGAACAGATAAAGAAGCAACTTGTTCTTGTAAAGCAGCAATCGCTTGCTCTTTTTCGCGTTGAATTTCTTGTACAGCAGATGCTTTAATTGATTCTGCTTCTTCTTTCGCAGCAGCAACAATAGCATCTTTTTGATCTACAGCTTGTTTTTTCGCTCTTTCGATTAACTCTTGTGCTTCAACACGTGATTGTTTTAACATTTCACGTTGTTCTTCTACTAACTTCTTCGCTTCAGCATTACTTCTTTCTGCAGCGTCGATTTCATTAGTAACATGCTCTTCACGTTCTTTCATAATCCCCATTAAAGGACCCCACGCGAATTTGCGTAGCATTACTAATAGAAGTAAGAAAATGAACAATGTATAAGCAATCGTTCCAAATGGAATGGCAGCCCCTAATAATAAAGTTGGCACAAGGATTCACTCCCTTCAAAATATCTAAATTGATCATATGAAAAAAAAAGACATACGTTTCGTTCATAAAGCAATGGCGAAGAAAGTTCGGAAAAACACTCTTCGCCATCTATGTAAGGGGAGTCTCCCTTATTTGTTCATTACGATGAATGCAATAACTACACCGATGATTGGAAGTGCCTCAACTAAAGCAACCCCGATGAACATAATTGTTTGAAGTGCGCCTTTTAATTCTGGTTGACGAGCAACACCTTCGATTGTACGTGATACGATAAGACCGTTACCAATACCTGCACCTAATGCTGATAAACCAATTGCAATTGCAGCTGCGATTACACCTAAACTCATTTAATTTGTCCTCCTTTGTATTATAAAAAAATAAATTTTTTCTTACTTAAATTATATTAATGGTCATGGCTTACTTTATGAGCCATATAAACCATCGTTAACATAACGAAAATAAATGCTTGGATTGATCCAACGAATACACTGAATCCCATCCATGCTAACATCGGCACAAGTGCACCTAATGCTCCAAGGAATGATGCTCCGCCCAGCTTAGCAAGTAATCCTAATAAGATCTCACCTGCATAAATGTTACCAAATAAACGAAGACCTAACGTTAATGTGTTAGCAAACTCCTCAATAACCTTTAATGGGAATAAGAATTTCATAGGTTGGAAATAACCTTTTACGTATTCTTTCGTACCCTTCATCTTAATTCCATAATAATGGGTGAGGGTAACTACCATCACGGCTAATGTTAATGTAACTGCTGGATCAGACGTTGGTGATCTCCACCATGCAATATGTTCGCCAGCTTCAGTTGCTGAATACATGAATGGTAAACCAAGGAAGTTCGATACGATGATAAACATGATAAGCGTAACGCCAAGCGTTAAGAAACGTCCACCTGTTTTCCAGTCCATCGTACTATTGATAATCCCTTTCACGAAGTCAAACACCCATTCCATGAAATTTTGCATTCCTGTTGGGCGAAGGGCTAAGCTGCGAGTTCCGATAACAGCGATTAAGAAAACAATAACTGCTGCTACAGTAACCATCATAACTGATGACAAATCGAACGTTAAACCTAGAAATTCAACTAATTTACCGTGTTCCACTAGTAATTCACCTCTCTTCCCTGCTCTTATACTCTAAATAAAGAAAATCTATGATCATGACAAGATATCCTGTCAGCAATCCTACACCTAAGCCCCACATCGCAATTAACTCTTGATATTTGGCTGCAAATAAAATTAATAACCCAATCGTGGCGAATCTTGAATATGTACTTACCGCTGTCGCCTTAAACTTCACGTTTTCTCCATTTGTCACGCGATCCAACAGCTTGTCTGTTCTACGTGCAATGATGCGCAAACTAAGAAAACTGAAAATCGTCCCGATAATCAGTCCAAGAAATACATCCTTGTAAGAGGTGAATCCCCATCCTAGCACAAGAAGCGCAAGCAAGTAGTACATATATTTCTTTTGTCTTTGGACAAGTCCATGTACGTCTATCATCATTGCTCTCCCGAATAGTAATGTCGAATGAGTCGAATCATTGCGTATACCCCTGTTCCTAATCCGAGTAATAACCCTATAATAAGAAACAATGGAAACGTTCCAACCTTATTATCAATCCACTGCCCACCAAAGATCCCAACAAGAATAGAACCGACTAACTGAGCAAGAATACCTGACATTAAAGCATAAGCTTTTATATGGCTGCGATCGTTTTTTTGCAAGGATTCATCCCTCCAATATGTAACCCTCATTCACGATGTGTTAATAATAACTCATTTTTCTGCATAAATCCTATACAAAATAAAAAGTTTACATTTTCGTCACGGAATAGATGTATTTTTGTCACTGAAAGCCCTACCATCTATCCCCGTTGTTAGCATACAATAGGGTATTAACAGTGTCAACGAGAAATCGTAAAAAATCAAAAAATTTGAGTATTAGTCATTTCCTCCCAAAAATGAAAACGTTCCCCTTCTAAATACTGGTTAGAGATATGCAATTTCTAACAGTTTTCTCTTTATAATAGAAGGAAATGTTCACAAGTTTGTCACTATTATATTTTTACGATATAACGCTTTCCTTCCATAATATAGTGCTCTTTAGACGTAAGACTTCTATATTATATGTGATGTGTATGCAACTTATGTTGTATATACTATGTATATTTATCCTCTCCCCTCCCCTACTTGCTTACATCAAAAAAAAGACGAGCTGAGGAATCCCCCTGCTCGTCAGTTGTCTTACTTCGTTCCGAATAAACGGTCACCAGCATCACCAAGACCTGGTACTACATATCCGTGGTCATTTAATTTCTCATCTAATGCTGCTACATAAATATCAACATCAGGATGTTCTTCTTGTACTACTTTTACTCCTTCTGGAGCTGCAACGATACACATTAATTTAATTTGTTTTGCGCCGCGCTTTTTCAAAGAGTTAATTGCTTCAGCTGCAGAACCACCTGTTGCTAGCATCGGATCTAGTACGATAAAGTCACGCTCTTCTACATCCGTTGGAAGTTTCACATAGTATTCTACCGGTTGCAATGTTTTAGGGTCGCGGTATAAGCCAACGTGTCCTACTTTTGCTGCTGGAATTAATTTCAGAATTCCATCAACCATTCCTAAACCTGCACGTAAAATCGGAATTAAACCAAGTTTTTTACCAGCGATCACTTTTGTTGTCGCTTTGCTTACAGGCGTCTCAATTTCAATGTCTTTAAGTGGAAGGTCGCGAGTAATTTCAAAAGCCATTAAGCTTGCTACTTCGTCCACTAATTCACGAAAATCTTTCGTACCTGTATTCTTGTCGCGAATATATGTAATCTTATGTTGAATTAACGGGTGATCAAATACATACAGTTTTCCCATGTGAATCTCTCCTTTAGATGATATTCATGCGTTTGCACGCTTTTTTACACTATTTACGATTGTAAAGAAAACGCTACTAATATTCAAGGGCAAATTTGGAAAAGTCATGATTTCCGATGAATCTATCTAGTATCTTTACCAATTATGGGAGCTGTATCCTTCATTATATCGCCAAAATTTATTCATCATTTGTATACATACTTAAAGAACAATATATGTCCACAAAAAAGACTGCTAAAACAATTACGTCTCAGCAGCCTTCTTCAATCTATTATAGATCTGTGTACATTGGGAATTTGCTCGTTAACGCTTCTACACGCTTACGTGCTTCTTCTAATGCAGCTTCATTTTCATGATTTTTTAATGTGTAAGCAATAAGTGACGCAATTTCATCCATTTCTTCTAAGCCGAAACCACGAGATGTTACAGCTGCTGTACCGATACGTACACCACTTGTTACAAATGGGCTTGCTGTTTCAAATGGAATTGTATTTTTGTTCACTGTAATACCAACTTCGTCTAATACGTGCTCTGCTACTTTACCTGTGATTTCTAGGTTACGAACATCAATTAGGATTAAGTGATTGTCTGTTCCACCAGAAACAAGTGTAAGTCCTTCTTTTTGAAGACCTTCAGCTAAGCGGTTCGCATTGTTAATGATATTTTGTGCATATGTTTTGAAATCATCTTGAAGTGCCTCACCAAACGCAACAGCTTTTGCAGCGATTACGTGCATAAGTGGACCACCTTGAATACCAGGGAAGATTGATTTATCAATTTGTTTTGCAAATTGCTCTTCACATAAAATCATACCACCACGTGGACCACGTAATGTTTTATGTGTTGTTGTTGTAACGAAATGTGCATGTGGCACTGGATTTGGATGTAAACCAGCCGCTACTAAACCTGCGATATGTGCCATATCAACCATTAAGTATGCGCCCACTTCATCTGCAATCTCACGGAATCGTTTGAAATCGATAACACGAGGGTATGCACTTGCACCTGCAACGATTAATTTTGGTTTATGTTCTTTCGCTTTTGCTAATACATCATCGTAATTAATACGGTGAGATTCAGCATCCACGCCATATTCTACGAAATTATATTGTACTCCACTGAAGTTAACAGGGCTTCCGTGTGTTAAGTGACCACCATGAGATAAATTCATACCAAGTACTGTATCGCCTTGCTCTAAAATCGTGAAGTATACTGCCATGTTCGCTTGTGCACCAGAATGCGGTTGAACATTTACGTGCTCTGCGCCGAAAATTTCTTTCACGCGATCACGTGCGATATCTTCTACTACGTCTACGTGTTCACAACCACCATAGTAACGTTTCCCAGGATATCCTTCAGCATACTTATTCGTTAAAACAGAACCTTGCGCCTCCATTACTGCTTCACTTACGAAGTTTTCCGAAGCAATTAACTCAATCTTCGAACGCTGTCTTCCTAGTTCTGCCTCAATTGCAGCAAATACCTTTTCATCTTGACGTTTTAAATGATCCACCAAAATCCCCCTTTTCTGAACGAATTACATCGATTCCCAATAGTTTTTTCTCATTTATTCAGAAAAAACGAAAATTCAGGTTGTAATTCTTTCGAACCTTCATGTTTTCAACTACATTCTAACATGACTTTCTATATCATAAAAGAAAAAAAAGACCGAAAATCGGTCTTTTCTTTCTTCTATGATAAAGTCAGACAACATACCTTATTCGTAACTTTAACGGCAAGTGATACTCTCTTCCTTCGCCGCATAAACAGCACGTGCTCCACCAATTAGTTTTCCACGTGTTGTTGCCATCGTTACATGTGCACTTCCAATTTCCTTCACACTAGTACGAACCGGAACAGCTACGTGCTTTAAATGCATACCGATAAATGTATCACCAATATCCATTCCCGCATCTGCTTTAATAAACTCAATTACTACCGGATCTTTCAAATTGTGATAAGCATATGTTGCTAATGCACCACCTGCTGATCTAACAGGCGTAACTGTTACAATTTCAAATTGATATTTCATCGCCAACTCTTTCTCAACTACTAAAGCACGGTTTAAATGCTCACAACATTGAAACGCCAACTCAATACCTGTTTGTTCTTGAAATTGTTTTAACTCAGAAAAAATCGCCTCTGCTACTTCCATCGTTCCTGATGTCCCAATTCTTTCTCCTAGCACTTCGCTCGTACTACACCCCACTACAAAAATTTGACCACTTTGTAATGAAGTTTGTTCTTGGAAATCAGAAAGCGAAATTTGTAGCTGTTCTCTTACCTTTACGATTTCTGTCATTACGCCTCTTCCTTTCACAGGTTGGTTCACCAAATTATATTTCCTACTGCTTCTAGTTAGAATCTATTACTTTGCTTCGTATGTTTTAATTTTTCCTACGCGGTTTTCGTGACGGCCGCCTTCAAATTCAGTTGTTAACCAAATTTTTGCGATGTCACGTGCTAGACCAGCACCAATTACACGCTCGCCCATTGCTAACATGTTTGTATCGTTATGCTCTCTCGTTGCTCTCGCACTGAAAGTATCATGAACTAACGCACAACGAATACCATTTACTTTGTTTGCAGCAATTGACATACCGATGCCTGTCCCACAAACTAAAATACCACGGTCTACTTCGCCATTCGCTACCATTTCAGCCGCTGGAAACGCAAAATCAGGGTAATCAACAGAACCAGCTTCACATTCACAACCTAAATCAATATATTCAATATTCAACTCTTCTAATAAACTTACAAGTTCTTTACGGATATTCATACCGCCGTGATCAGATGCTACTACTACTTTCATTTTTACCCCTCCAAAGTTTCAATCCATTATCTTCATTTCTCACTTGATCCTTTAATGGGACGAAGTGATCTCCAATATCGTATTATACACGAAACATCAACCTTCTGAATGTTTTTTCAGTAAAGTTTGTACAAGTTTTTCCATCTCTTCTAACGTTTCTTTATAAATAGAGAGAGAGCCGCCGAATGGATCTGAAATATCCTTACTCATCCCCTCAGTTACTCCATATAATGTATCTACTTTCCCTTCAACACTCGGATAATGCCCAAGGATAATTTGCTTATGGTTTTCCGTCATTGTTACTACAATATCTGCCCAATCAATTAAGGCTTCGTTTACCTGCTGCGAAGCATGATCGATTGCAATTCCCTTTTCAGCTAAAGCTTCCTTTGCATGTACCGACGCATCACTTCCAGGATAGGCGAAAACACCAGCAGATTGCACTTCAAACTTACCTTCTCCATAATGGCGCAGTAACGCCTCAGCCATCGGACTACGGCATGTATTTCCAGTGCAAACAAATAATACTCGTTTCATCTAAACCCACCCCTTTTCTCTATTTCCTTCCTTTTATCATAGCGTACATTACAATAGAACAAAAGAAATGTGAATATACGAAAGGCGCATTTCTCTTATATTTTTTCTAAGAAAAATGCGCCTTATCCACATATATGTGAAACCCTATTTCCAAGTGCCCAAAGTATTTTACCATATATAAGGAACAGACTACAAAACAAAATAAGGAATCCATTTCATACGAAACGGATTCCTTTCATGTGATAATTATTTCATTGTAACTTTCATTACTTCTGTTGAACCTTTTGTAGCAGTTACACCTACAGTTGTCTTAATAGACTCAGCTGCATCTGTGTTTGTAATAACGATTGGAGTAATTGTGCTTTTCGCTTTTTCACGAATTAATTCTAAGTCGAATGAGATTAATTTATCTCCAGCTTTTACAGCTTGTCCTTCAGAAACGTGAGCTTCAAAACCTTCGCCTTCCATTTTTACAGTTTCTAATCCAACGTGGATTAAAATTTCTGTACCGTTTTTCGCTTTAATTCCAATTGCATGTTTCGTGTGGAATAATTGTACGATTTCGCCATCAACTGGAGATACAACTACACCTTCAGTAGGATCGATTGCAACACCGTCACCCATCATACGACCAGCGAATACTGGATCTGGTACTTCTTCAATATTTTTCACTGCTCCAGTTAATGGAGCTACGATTGTTTCTTCATTTGTTTTTGAACCAAGACCGAATAATTTTTTAAACATAGGATAGTCCTCCTTATAATTTACCTAAAAGTTTATAGGGCAATCTCTATTAAAGATCAGAATAAACGTAAGACCTCATACTTCGAATATTATACTGTAAAAACGCTTTCGAAATAAATTACGTCATTACTACTAGACTCTTATTGTAGCGTCTCACAAAATTCCAGTCAATTCTGATTGTCTGAATAACAATAAGAAGTTAACTTCTACTTATATTTTCTCTTTTTTTACCCAACTTGTCTAGAGGTCTTTACTACATTTTATTTTTTGTTGTTAATTTGTAAAATTTTTTTCAAACTTTTTTCGAAATCCACTTGACTAAAGTAAGTAACTATTTTATTATTACTTACGTAAGGTAAGTTAATAACTTTTAGGAGGTTTTCAAAAATGATGGATTTCGGTCTTCTTATTATTCGTCTTATTATAGGTATTACATTCATGGGTCATGGTGCTCAAAAATTATTTGGTTGGTTCGGCGGTTACGGTTTAAAAGGAACAGGTGGCTGGATGGAATCAATCGGTTTACGCCCTGGTGTATTTATGGCATTTATGGCTGGCGCAACTGAATTATTAGGTGGTTTCTTATTCGCATCAGGTATTTTCACTGCAATCGGTTCATTATTTATCGTTGGAACAATGTTAATGGCGATATTCACTGTTCATGGAAAAAACGGTTACTGGGTAACTCAAAATGGATATGAATATAACTTAATGTTAATCGCTGTTGCTATCGGTGTAGCTTTAATCGGTCCTGGCGCATACGTTTTACTATAATTTTTATCTTGAATTCGAGATTATTTAGGTGGAACTTACTTCATTGTGGTTGAAGTAAGTTCTTTTTATGTAATAAAAATATTATTTTCAGCAGGAGTTTTCCACTAACATCTTGTAAACAAACAATAAGTCGTCATATTTAGAAAGGGGATTTCAATCATGTTATCCATTAATCCAAATGAACAATCGGAAAAAGAGAATTACAAATTATTAACGGGAAGTATCATCCCACGCCCTGTCGCATTCGTTACTTCTGTAACAAAAGACGGCGTATTAAACGGCGCACCATATAGTTACTTCAACATCGTTGCTGCAAATCCACCACTTATTTCAGTTTCTGTACAACGAAAAGCTGGAGAAAGAAAGGACACTTCCCGAAACGCAATTGAAAAAGGGGAATTTGTCGTACATATCTCTGATGAATCATACGTAGCGGCAATTAACGAAACAGCAGCTAATCTCCCTCCAAATGAAAGTGAAATTGAACTAGCAAAATTAACACCAATTGAAAGTGATGTCATCTCCGTTCCAGGTGTAAAAGAAGCAAATATTCGAATGGAATGCGTACTAGAACGCGCAATCCCTCTCGGCGGAACAGAAGACTCACCGGCTTGCGATCTACTAATCGGACGCGTCGTTCGTTTCCACGTCGCAGACCACCTATACGAAAATGGACGCATTCATGCAGAAGGACTAAAACCAGTAAGCCGCCTAGCAGGACACAACTACGCAAAACTAGGAGAACAATTTGAATTAGTGAGGCCAGTTTAAAAGCGGAAGCGGCTCGCTCAGAATGGGAGGAGGATGGAGCTTCTGACGTAGAGGCGCTTTTTGCCTCGTAGGAAGACGCGAAACCACCGACCATTCTAGCCGCTGGAGCTGGATAACATTTAAAAGCGGAAGCGTCCCCTCAGAATAGAAGTAACAATAATATAAAAAGGTGTACCAAATTAATTTGGTACACCTTTTTCATAGAAGAAGAAAAATAATTTTTCAGTATTGGTCATCGACCTCTTTTACCATTATTGGTCATCGGTAAAAAGTAACAGTGTGATCGGTTATTGGATGATTGGTTGTCCTTTGGCCATCACAAATCTCATTTTTACAAAAGTGGTCTTCTTCTATGCCTTGAAGCGGAGTCTCACCACTTCAAGGTTTAAAAGTATTTTTCACCATCAAAGTCTAGTTCAATGGCGTAGTTTTTCGCATTAATTAAGTTAGATAACCTATTAGCTTGTCTCTCTAACTCTAAACCTTTTACACGATATACTTCAGGATCAAACATGGCTACTTTTACGAGCGATGATGTTTCACCGTAAGAATATACATGTTCTTCTTTCTTACTCACGCCAAACTCTTTACACTTTCGAGCTTTTGCACGTAACTGCGTTGCAAGTTCTATTGCTTCAACAATTGTTATATTCTCTCCGTTGAAATTCACTTCATTTCGGATATTTGCTTCATACATTAATTTATCTAAAAGACGAAAATCAGCGCGAACTTCATCTAGTTCCTGTTCAACCTGCACCAATGTACGCGTCTGTTTTGGAAGTGTATCACCTTTTTCAATTTCAACAAATCCAATTTGATTCATCTCTTCTTCTAATTCATGTATTCTTTTCGATAATACACTTTTTAATTTTACAGCTTCTGCCAAAGAAATGTTAGACATAGTATCCCCCTTATATCTCTTCTTTCTGCTCCTCTAAAGTAGGTACTTTCTCTTTTTTCGGTTTCCCAAGCTTAATTACGAAGAAGTAAAGGGAAAGCAATGTAATAAGAAAAACAATTAAAAACGGGTATGGAGAATAAAAAGCACGCGCTGCCTCCGTTTTCCCCGCAACAAACTTCAATGACTCAATATCTAAAAACTCAGCAAACATTTGTACACCGAGCATACTAAACCAAAAAACAAAAAAACTAATAATAACACCAAAAACTTGCTTCAATCTCGTCATCCATCTCATCCTTTCTATATTGTAATTTTTTAGCGCAATCAGTATAGTACAAACAAAACTATGCACAGAAAGGAACTATCTTATCATTCGCGAATTAATTTAATCCAACCTAAAATTGAAATTTGTAAAATAACAGCCCAAATAATAAGCAGTCGTAACCATCTCGGAAAAAAAGTCACAAATCGAATATACCATTCCAATAACGTGTTCATAACGCCCTCCCCCTTAAAATTATATAGGAAAAAGGAGATATAATCCAAATCCAACCAAAATGATACCACCTACTATCTCACCATATGTACCGAGCATACCTTTCGCATGCCTACCAATGAATAAACCAATCCACGCTAATAACATACTAACAAACCCAAAGAGTAATATCGTAATAATTGTCTGTGCCCCGTAAATACCAAGACTAAGCCCTACTGAAAAACTATCTATACTAACACCAAATGCAAATACGAATAAACTAATTCCAATAGGGGCTGTTCTAGTTTCTTCATTCTCTAGAATAGAGGAGTACACAATATAAAATCCTAATCCTATTAATAAAATAGCACCAGCAAAATGTGCAATGTCTCCATACTGCTCTGATAAAAAACGACCTAATACCATACCTATAAATGGCATGATAATATGAAATATCCCTATCGTCACACCGATATACAGGATTTGTCTGATCTTTAAGGTCATCATTCCCATCCCAAGACTCACCGAGAACGCATCCATCCCTAAGGCGAATGCCATAATTATTAAAGGTACTATCTGTTCAAACGTCATTCATGTCCCTCCTCGGACGTGCTACTTCAAAATATGCTTATCCGAGGAGAAATATTCTGTTTGCTAATCGCACCTTATGATTCAGTAATAATTTGATGTCCTGCCGCTTTTGTTAAGCGATTCATAATGGCATTCCCTATTCCTTCATTCGGGAATGATTCACTAAAAATAATATCCACTTCACTTGCATCAAATGTTCTAAGTACATCATATAATTTAGTCGCAACGCTAGCTAAATCGCTTCGAACACCACAAGATAATACAACATCCGCTCTATATACATGCTGATACTCTTCTGTCGTTAATACACCGACTTTGAATCCTTCTTCCTTTTTCTTATCCACAATACGCTGAATAAACTCGCGTGAACCTTCAACAATACTAAGTGGCGCTTTCGGTGCATAATGTGTATATTTCATTCCAGGTGATTTCGGTTTTTCCTTCTCATCCTTTAGAGCCGGATCTAAAGAAACCGTGCCAATCACCGCTTCCAATTGTTCTTTCGTAATCCCACCTGGGCGTAATATCGTTGGAACAGCGCTCGTACAATCAATTACAGTCGATTCAACACCTACTCCTGTTGCACCACCATCTACAATACCTGCGATTTTCTCATTTAAATCTTCATATACGTGAGATGCTAACGTCGGACTTGGACGGCCTGAACGATTTGCACTCGGTGCTGCAACAGGTACATTTGCCTCCTCAATAAGAGCAAGAGCTACTGGATGATCAGGCATTCTTACTCCAACCGTATTAAGTCCTGCCGTTACCTTCTCTGAAATCCCTTCTTTTCTAGGTAAAATAATTGTTAAAGGGCCCGGCCAAAAATGCTCCATTAACTTTTCTGCAACTGGCGGAATTTCCTTCACAATCCCATCTAACTGCGATTTTGTACCGATGTGGACAATAAGTGGATTATCACTCGGTCTTCCTTTCGCCTCAAAAATTTTCGCAATCGCTTCATCATTCATCGCGTTTGCACCTAGTCCATATACCGTTTCTGTAGGGAAGGCAATCGCCTCATTTTCCCTTAATAATTTTGCTGCTTCTTGTAACTGTGGATAATATTTTTTTCTTTCCACAACATTATCCACAACCCACATATTTGTATGCATTTTTTCCCACGTCCTTTTCTACCCTGAAATACTTGTCTATTTTTAGTTTACTATGAGATTTATCCAAAAGACAAACAAGGTTTATCCACAAAATGTGGATAAACCTAATTAATCCGTGGATAACTTTGTGAATAGCTGACAATTTAGTATTATTGCATTTGGCTCTTTTATATTTTTACAAAAATGTTCTAACTGTCGAATTCCCTCTGGTACGTTCTCTTTCTCTATAGTAACAAAGTCAAAAAACTGAAAGATTGTTATAGATTGTGGATGATTTGTTAGTAAGTACAATTGTCGAATATTTTTTTCTTTCATATACTGCAAAAACATTTCAAAAAAATATAAGAAAGTCTGTTTATCCACATTAGGTGTGAATAAACAAGAACGAATCAGTGCGTTTTCTTCACTTTGTTCATATCCAATGACTGCCCGTATTTCTTCCGCCTCTTCCAAAATCATAAACTGTGCGTACAACTCATTTATTTTATCATCTTTTTTATTAGCTTGTCCGAAAAAAGAATGCAATCTTTCCACATCTGCCTTCGTCGCAAAATATACCTTCTTCATAATAAATCCCTCCTCTTTTTTATATATGAGAAGGGATTTACGAATAGTACTATTTAGAGAATAAAGATGTAAAAGCTTCTACAATAAATAACTTAACTTCTGGCTTTTCTTCTTCCTCCTCTACTTTTACATACTCATTTCGCTTTTCTTGTTTTTGTTCCACAGTTTTCTCCACTTTTTCCACAGTTTTTGTTTCCTCTTTACTTACAGGTTGTTCTTCTACTTTCGTTTCATTTTTTACTACTTTCTTTTCAGAAGCTGTTACTTTTTTTGCAACTTCCTGCTTAACAACTTTCTTTTCCTTCACCTCATCCCCTTTTTTCTCTTCTGCATTTACTACTTCTTCATCATCTATTTGTTTCACTTGCTCCTCTTCAGGAGATTCAGCCTTCACAACATGTTCTTCTTTCCTTACAGCTGTACCACTTGAAAAATCTAAGAAACACATCGGTGGAAATAGTACACACCACCAGTTTGCCCCTTCACCTTCCCCAATTGTAATTAAGACTGCTTCATATTCCCCTGCCGGATAAATAAAATTCCCATATACCTTTGTAGGAAACTTTACATTTTTACTGAATTTCACTTGAAATGAATCTTTACTTCCTTCTTTTTTCAACGTATTTGCTACTGTTTTTTCGATTTCTGGAATATGACTTTGAATGACCTTGCGTGCCTCTTCAAATGAAGTTAAATCAGCTACCCATCCATCAATTTGTGCTTTTACCTCATCACGCACTTTGCGCTTTAACGCCTGGTCTTTATCTGAATCACTATTTGCTAAAATCCGTAATCGAACGGCCTCTTTCGGAATAACTGAAGGCCCTTTCGCATCAGCTTTCATATATCCAAACTGCACAAGTAACTGTGCACCAATTAATAATAGAAGAAGATAAGCAATAACTTGTTTTTTCATTTCCTCCACCGTCCCTTCTACAAACAGTGTGGACAGACTTTCATCTTTCTAAACTATTAAATTCAAAATCTATATGAATTTTTCCCAAAAAAATAGAGTAAGGTGTAAACCTTACTCCATCTCCGCAAATACCATACGATCTTTTCCATTAATATCAAAAACAACCTCAACATGAGCATGTGGAAATGCTTGTTGTAACAGCCCTTTCACGTCCTCACCTTGCCCTACTCCAATTTCAAATGCGACAATCGCTTTCTTCTGCAACACATTCGGCAACTCTTCCATAAAGCGGCGATAGAAATCTAATCCGTCTTCACCACCAACAAGCGCTCTCTTTGGCTCATGCTCTTTCACCACAGGAGAAAGGCCACGCCAATCTTCTTCCGGTATATATGGAGGATTTGAAACAACAACATCTAACTTTTGACCCGTTTCATAAAATGGTGATAATAAATCACCATGATAGAACGTTACTTCTGCGCCCAAAGTTTTCGCATTTTCTTTTGCAACTTCAATCGACTCCTGTGCAATATCTACCGTATACACATGAAGATTTTTATTTTCCAAAGCAAGGGTAATCGAAATCGCTCCGCTACCTGTACCGATATCTGCTACATGTAGTTTCTCATCACCAAAATGACGCTCGATTCTTTCTAACACTCCTACTATAAGCTCTTCTGTTTCCGGTCTTGGTATTAATACTTCTTCATTCACAAAGAACGATCTTCCATAAAACATTTCATGACCAATCATATATTGAATAGGAATACCTTCTACATGCTTGTGGATAAACTCTGTAAAACTTTTTTCTTGTTCCGCATTTATTTCTTCACGCATGTTCATCAATAATCCTGTTCTATTCGTCTTTAATACATGACAAAGGACAATTTCTCCCGCATTTTCATCTCGTCCATTCTCCTGTAAAAAAGAAGAAGCCCATTTCAGGGCTTCATAGACACGCATTACTCAGCTGCCTCCATCCTTTGAGCCTGATCTTCCATTACTAAGGCATTGATGAAATCATCTAACTTACCTTGTAAGATTTGATCTAACTTTTGAATCGTTAAACCGATTCGATGGTCTGTAACACGGTTTTGCGGGAAGTTATACGTACGAATACGCTCTGAACGATCACCCGTACCAACAGCTTGTTTACGGTTTTGATCATACTCAGCTTGTGCTTCTTGTCTAAACTTATCATAAACACGTGCGCGTAATACTTTCATCGCTTTTTCTTTATTCTTAATTTGTGATTTCTCATCCTGACATGATACAACTACACCAGTCGGTAAATGTGTTAAACGTACCGCTGACATCGTTGTATTAACACTCTGTCCACCAGGTCCACTAGAAGCGAATGTATCAACACGAACATCTTTCTCATGAATATCAATTTCTACTTCTTCTGCCTCTGGTAATACAGCTACAGTTGCTGTAGATGTATGGATACGTCCACCAGATTCCGTTTCAGGAACACGTTGTACACGGTGAGCGCCATTCTCGAATTTCAGCTTCGCGAAAGCACCTTTACCGTTAATCATAAAGATAATCTCTTTATATCCACCTAACTCTGTATAGCTAGCCTCGATAATCTCCGTTTTCCAACCTTGCACCTCAGCGTAACGGCTATACATACGGTATAAGTCACCAGCAAATAAAGCGGCCTCGTCGCCACCAGCAGCTCCACGAACCTCAACGATAACGTTCTTATCATCGTTAGGGTCTTTTGGTACAAGTAAAATTTTCAGACGCTCTGATAATGTTTTTTCTTGTGATTCTAACTCAGAAACCTCTTCTTTTACCATTTCACGCATTTCTGCGTCTAACTTATCTTCTAACATTGCTTTCGCATCTTTTAATTGCTCACGAACATCCTTATACTCACGATACACCTCTACCGTTTCCTGTATATCAGACTGTTCCTTTGAATATTCACGAAGCTTATTTGAATCACTAATAATTGCTGGGTCGCTTAGCAATTCATTTAACTTCTCATAACGATTTTCTACAGCTTGCAAACGATCTAACACATCATTCACCTCTACATCCTAGTATCTAATACAAATAGTATATGGTACTTACTCAAAAAAACGCAAATTATATTTAAAAGTGGTGGTGGCTCGTTCAGCTCTGACCAGCTAAGGTTCTTTCGACCTAAAGGTGCTTTTTACCTTTCGGGCGGAAGGTTCTTAGATGCGAAGAGCTAGCCACCAGAACTAGATATATTTAAAAGCGTAAGCGGCTTGCTCAGAATTGCAGGCCATTGGAACTCTCGACCTTGAAGCGCTTTTTGCTTCAAGCGAGAGAGTGAAATGGCTGGAGATTCTAGCCGCTGAAGCTAGATATCACAACTTAAAGCGCAAGTGGCTCACACTCTCTATTCTGAAAAAAACCCGCCTTGCGCAGCGAGTTTTACTTATCTTTGCTTGTAGGAACTGCATGACAATGACGACAGCGTGGTTCATACGATTCTGAAGCACCAACTAAAATAATTGGATCATCAAATGCCGCTGGTTCTCCATCAATTAATCGTTGTGTACGACTTGCCGGAGATCCACATGCAGAACATACTGCTTGTAATTTTGTTACATGTTCAGCAATCGCCATCAGCTGAGGAACTTGTCCAAATGGTAGACCACGGAAATCTTGGTCTAAACCAGCTACAATGACACGATAGCCACGATTTGCCAATACTTGCACCACTTCCACAATGTCCCCATCAAAGAATTGCACCTCATCGATTGCAATTACATCCATTTCTTCAGTGATATGTTCAAATATATCTTTTGAAGCTGAAACAGGAACTGCTTTTACCTTTAATCCGTTATGTGATACAACATCTTCTTCACTATAGCGATTATCAATACATGGTTTAAATACAATTGCATGTTGTTTCGCAAATTGTGTACGACGCACACGGCGGATAAGCTCTTCTGATTTACCAGAAAACATACTACCGCAAATCACTTCAATCCAACCGTTCTGATTTATTAAGTACATGAAGCTCTCCTTTCATCTACTTTTTAATTAAAAGTAGGGTAAAGGTATAATATTTTCGCAAAAAAAACAGACAAGCGAATAGATACACTTGCCTGTTTTATGTTTTTATTACTTAAGACCGTATTTTTTATTGAAGCGGTCAACGCGTCCGTCTGCAGTAGCAAACTTCTGACGTCCAGTGTAGAATGGGTGAGAATCAGAACTGATCTCAACTTTTAGTAATGGATAAGTGTTACCATCTTCCCACTCAACAGTTTCGTTAGATCCTTTAGTAGATCCGCTTAAGAATTTGAAGCCTGTGTTTGTGTCCATGAATACAACTTTCTTGTAATCTGGGTGAATTCCTGCTTTCATTCTTTTCATCTCCTTCCGCCCTGAATCATTTTCGAAACAGAGTTTTTCATCTTCAGCTGCATACACAACTATATTGATGAAACACATATGATGAAATTATAACAAGGCTAACTTCATTTTGCAACTACCTGTTTTTGTCTTTTTAATTTTAAAAGCAGAAGCGGCTCGCTCAGAATCGCAGGCTATTTAGAACTCTCGACCTTGAAGCGCTTTTTGCTTCGAGCGAGAGAGTGAAATGACCGGAGATTCTAGCCGCTGAAGCTGGATAACACCTTAAAGTGGAGACGGCTCGCTCAGCTCTAACCAGCTAAGGCTCTCTCGCACAAAAGGTGCTCGGAAGGTTCTTAGCTGCGAAGAGCTAGCCACTGGAGCTGGATATTATCTTAAAATGGAGGCCGCTCATCCAACTAGAACCAACTAATGCCCTTCCACTCATCTCTCTTTAAGATCACCTAAAAAACATAAAAAACTCGCTTACCATAAAATAAGCGAGTCCCAATCTTTTCCCTTTACTTCGTTGTTACATATCTTTTCGAATCTGCAACAATGTTTTGTAAAAATTCTTCATTTGTCTTTGTTTGACGAAGTTTACGTAAGAAACCTTCAACAAAGTCTGGTGTATCACGCATTGTTTTACGAATACCCCATAGCTTGTCTAAATGTTCTTTCGGAATTAATAGATCCTCTTTACGTGTACCAGAACGGCGAATATCAATTGCCGGGAAGATACGACGCTCAGCTAATGAACGATCTAAGTGAAGTTCCATATTTCCAGTTCCTTTAAATTCTTCGTAAATTACATCGTCCATACGAGATCCTGTATCAACAAGAGCTGTTGCTAAAATTGTTAAGCTACCGCCTTCTTCAATATTACGTGCAGCTCCAAAGAAACGCTTCGGTCTATGGAAGGCAGCTGGGTCGATACCACCCGATAATGTTCTACCACTTGGCGGAATAACAAGGTTGTAAGCTCGCGCTAAACGGGTAATACTATCCATTAAAATGATAACATCTTTTTTGTGCTCTACAAGACGCATTGCACGTTCTAACACAAGTTCCGCTACTTTAATATGATTTTCTGGTACTTCATCAAAAGTAGAGCTTACAACATCTCCTTTAACAGAACGTTCAATATCTGTTACTTCCTCTGGACGCTCATCAATTAAAAGGACAATTAATTCAGCTTCCGGATGATTTGTTGTAACACTGTGTGCGATTTCTTTTAACAGACTAGTTTTACCAGCCTTTGGAGGCGCGACAATTAAACCACGTTGTCCAAATCCAACTGGTGCAATTAAATCCATGATGCGTGTCGGTAACTTTTTCGGTTCCGTTTCCAATTTCATTTGGCGATCTGGGTATAATGGTGTTAATGCAGGGAAATGCACACGCTCTTTTGCTGACTCTGGATCATCTCCGTTTACAGCTTCAACTTGTAATAATCCAAAGTAGCGTTCATTTTCTTTCGGAGGTCGTACTTTACCAGAAACCTTGTCTCCATTACGTAAATCGAAACGACGAATTTGCGAAGCTGAGATATAAATATCTTCTGAGCTTGGAGAGTAGTTGATAGGACGTAGGAATCCAAATCCTTCTGATTGAATAATTTCTAATACGCCTTCCATGAAGAAGAAACCTTCTTTTTCTGCTCGAGCTTTTAAAATGGCGAAGATTAACTCTTTTTTCGTTAATTTGCTATAATACGAAATTTTAAATTCTTTCGCAAGCTCGTATAACTCTTTTAATTTCATGTTTTCTAATGCTGCAATTGACAAATTCATTCAGACACCACACTTTAACGTTATTCTCTTTTCACATGGGTAAAGGGAAAAAATACGGAAGGCAAATAATTAATAATGAAAGGCAATAAGTTCAAGTAGGGTAATATTCACTATTGTAACCCTTTTATCTAGTTTTAATCAATACGTTGAAACACAAATACAAGAAGCGAAGACAAGAAAATTTGTCTTCGCTTTTTATTTAATCTAGTTTCATCAGCTAGAATCTCCGGTCATTCCACTCTCTCACTCGAAGCAAAGAGCGCTTCAAGGTCGAGAGCTCCAAACAGCCTGCGATTCTTAGCGAGCCGCTTACACTTTTTATTTAATCCAGCTCCGGTGGCTAGAAGGATCAGTCATTTCACCCCTTCCTGCGAGGCACAAAACGCCTCTTCGTCAGGAGTTCCAATGCCTTCTCCTTCTGAGCAAGCCACCTCCGCTTTTTACTTAATAACCAAGTTCGGTTTTTTATTTAAGCTGTGACGTCCGTCTACGAAGCGTACTGTGCCTGATTTTGCGCGCATAACAAGGGATTGTGTTGTTCCTACGCTACCTTTAAATTGAACGCCGCGTAATAGTTCTCCGTCTGTTACACCTGTTGCTGCGAAGATTGCATCGTCACCTTTTACTAAGTCCTCCATGCGAAGGATGCGGTTGATGTCGTCTATGCCCATCTTTTTGCAACGCGCCAATTCAGCTTCGTTTTGTGGTAATAATTTCCCGTGAATTTCTCCACCTAAACATTTTAATGCAACTGCTGCTAACACACCCTCAGGCGCACCACCAGAGCCGAATAAAATATCTACACCTGTACGATCAAATGCGGTGTTGATTGCGCCAGCTACGTCTCCATCATTAATCAATTTAATGCGAGCACCAGCTTTACGAATTTCTTCAATAATTGCTTGATGACGTGGACGGTTTAAAACTGTCGCTACAACATCTTCAATATCTTTGTTTTTCGCTTTCGCAACTGCACGTAAGTTATCGATAATAGGCGCATCAATATCGACCGCCCCAACTGCTTCTGGGCCAACCGCAATTTTATCCATGTACATGTCAGGAGCATGTAACAAATTACCGTGATCTGCAATTGCAATAACAGCAAGAGCATTCCATCCACCAGCTGCTACAATGTTTGTCCCTTCTAAAGGATCAACTGCAACGTCTACACGCGGACCATATCCTGTACCTAATTTTTCTCCGATATATAGCATTGGTGCTTCATCCATTTCACCTTCACCAATTACAACTGTACCTTTCATCGGAATTGTATCAAATACATCACGCATAGCTGATGTTGCTGCACCGTCTGCCTCATCCTTTTTCCCGCGTCCCATCCAACGCGCTGATGATAAAGCTGCAGCCTCTGTTACACGTACTAACTCCATAGATAAACTTCTTTCCACGATAATCCCTCTCCTTTAAGTCTTTATATTTCTGCCGTATTTTGTGAACCGTGTTTTTCTATAAAGTGTACTTCCGCAAGTAGTGATGCTTCGCTTCCCCCTCGCGGAAGTATCACTTATGCGTTCTTCATTTCTTCAATTTCTTGCTTTGTCATTTGTTCTCGCCAAATGTTTGCACCAAGCCCTTTAAGCTTGTCTACTATATTTTCATAGCCACGATCAATATGCTCAAGTCCGGTTACTTCTGTAATTCCATCCGCCATCAATCCTGCAATAACAAGGGCTGCTCCAGCTCGCAAATCACTCGCTTTCACTTTTGCACCTTGTAATAAAACAGGACCAGTTACGATAGCTGACCGACCTTCTACTTTAATTTGCGCATTCATACGACGTAATTCATCAATATGTTTAAAACGTGCGCCATAAATCGTATCCGTTACAACACCCGTTCCATGCGCCTTTGTTAAAAGTGTTGTAAACGGCTGTTGTAAATCTGTTGGGAAACCTGGATATACAAGCGTTTTTATATCAACTACTTTTAATCTTCTATCACCGTTCACTGTAATTTGGTCATCATTCGTTTCAACTTGGACACCAGCTTCTCTTAATTTTGCGGTAACTGACTCCAAATGCTGAGGAATAACATTATCAACTGTTACTTCTCCTCCTGACGCAGCACCTAAAATCATATACGTACCCGCTTCAATACGATCTGGAATGATCGTATGATGACAACCGTGCAGTGAATCCACACCATCAATTCGGATTACATCTGTACCAGCACCTTTAATACGTGCTCCCATGCTAGTTAACAGTGTAGCTACATCAATAATCTCTGGTTCTTTCGCTGCGTTTTCAATAACAGTTCTACCTTTCGCTCGTACAGCTGCTAGCATAATATTAATCGTAGCTCCTACACTAACAACATCTAAATAAATACGTGCCCCTCGTAGTTCATCTGCTCTTAAATAGATAGCACCTTGCTCATTCGTAACATGTGCACCTAACGCTTCAAACCCTTTAATATGCTGATCAATCGGCCTCGGTCCTAAGTGACATCCACCTGGAAGCCCAATAACAGCTTTTTTAAAACGGCCAAGCATCGCACCCATTAAATAATAAGAAGCACGCAATTTTTTCACTTTTCCATTTGGTAAAGGCATTGCAACCATGTTAGAAGGATCGACTACCATCTCTTCCTCCTGTCCATAAGTCACTCTCCCTCCAATTTCCTCTAGTAAGTCTCCTAACATTTTCACGTCCGAAATATTAGGGACACCACCAATAGTTACTGGAGTATCTGCTAAAATTGTCGCTGGAATTAGTGCAACGGCGCTGTTCTTTGCACCACTCACGCGAATTGTTCCATTTAAAGCTCTTCCGCCTTCAATTAGCAATTTTTCCATATTGAGCTCCCTTCTTGTGAATGTATTTACTTTCTATATTTTTATAGAAAGCTCCCCCTTAAGAATCTCAATTACTTTTCCATCCCAAAACTCAATAAATAGGAAACCATTATCTTCATTTCTCCTGTAATACAAAAAGATAAAGATTAACTATTTATCGAATTTACTTTATCAATTTAGATACGTTATCACATTTATTAATAGGACTATGCACATTATTTTCTATTTCAAAAACAAAATGATAAAATCTTTAGACTTGTTCACGCTTTCATTATACAACGAAAGGAAACCGTCTAAAAGAGTAGACGGTTTCCAAAACGGAATTTTATTCTTACGCTTTACCGTTAGAACCGAATTCGCGCATTTTACCAATAACAGTTGCTTTGATAGCGTCGCGGCCAGGTCCGATAAATTTACGAGGATCGTAAACTTCTTGGTCTTTGTTTAATACTTCACGAACAGCTTTTGTAAACTCGATTTGGTTCTCAGTGTTTACGTTGATTTTTGAAGTACCTAAAGAGATAGCTTTTTCGATATCAGCAGTTGGGATACCAGTACCACCGTGTAATACTAAAGGTACGCCAGTGAAGTCACGAACTTGTTCCATTTCAGCGAATCCTAAGTTAGGCTCACCTTTGTAAGGACCGTGTACAGAACCTAAAGCTGGAGCTAGGCAATCGATACCTGTTGCTTCAACAAGGTGCTTACACTCAGCTGGGTCAGCGTAAATTACGCCTTCAGCGATTACGTCGTCTTCTTGTCCGCCAACTGTTCCAAGCTCAGCTTCAACAGATACGTTACGAGCGTGTGCGTATTCTACTACTTTTTTAGTAGTTTCTACGTTTTCTTCGAATGGGTGGTGAGAAGCGTCGATCATTACAGATGTGAAACCTGCATCGATTGCTTCTTTACATTTTTCGAAGCTTGAACCATGGTCAAGGTGAATCGCTACAGGAACAGTAATGTTCATTTCTTCGATTAAAGCTTTAACCATAGCTACAACTGTTTTGAAACCAGTCATATGACGAGCTGCACCCTCAGATACACCTAGGATTACAGGAGATTTTTCTTCTTCCGCAGCAGCTAAGATAGCTTGAGTCCACTCTAAGTTGTTCATGTTGAATTGACCAACTGCGTATTTTCCTTCTAGTGCTTTGTTTAGCATTTCTTTCATAGAAACTAAAGGCATGGTGAATCCTCCTAAAAAACGTTTTTTGTATCCGATAAGTTCTTATCGCTGGTAGTATGACCAGAATAAGGTAAAATATGTATATCTACATACCGGACTTTTTTCTACACTCAATAGGATAACAACTTGTACTCAAAAACTCAACCGTATTCACCTGCACAATAGTCCATGTAAACGCTTTTTTCCATATTTTTTATAAAAAATTCATTTTTAAGCCTCTACAGCGAGCTCATTTCTCACCGCTTGACGAATTTCATCAATATCAAATGGTTTAGCAAAATGCATTAAAGCACCTAAATCTTTTGCTTCTTGGATCATATCAAGCTCTCCATAAGCAGTCATTAAAATCACTTTAATACTCTCATCAATTTCTTTTACATGCTTTAAAATCTCTATACCATCCATACCTGGAATTTTCATATCTAACACAACTAAATCTGGATTATCTTTTTTCACGATATCTAAAGCTTGAAATCCATTCGCTGCTTGGAATGTCTGATAACCTTCTTTTTGGAACACTTCATGTAATAACACACGAATGCCATATTGATCATCAACGATTAAAATTTTCCCTTCCATAACTCCCAACCTTTCTGTGTAAGTACAAGATTTAAAGCTTCTTATATCTTAACGATTAATTTTCGCTATTCTTTACCAAATTCCTTCCTATTTCTTTCTTATTTTACCGTTTCCAATTTTGTTATGCCACCTTCGATTTCACCTTTCTAAAAAAATAAACTATAATGAAAGCCGGTAAACACGTAGGAAGGGAGTAACATTATGTTAAAAATTTTTTCAACCCAATTAAGCGGTTATTTCTCCAGAGTTTCTCAAAAAGAGGAAATGAATATAGAAGATAGTGCCCGTCTACTTGCTCAGGCATTAGTTGGCGAAGGTTTCATTTATTTACATGGTACAAATGAAATGGAGGGCGTTGTTGCTGAAGCGCTATTCGGTGCTGAACCAATGAAGCAAGCAAAACGATTATTTGAAAATAATAAAGAAGTAGAAGTAACTTCTGCAGATCGTGTACTTCTTATTAGCCGTTTTTCAACAGATGAAGAAGTTGTAGCAATAGCAAAAAAACTTCAAGCAGATGGACACTCTATTGTCGGCATTTCTGCTATTCAAGAAGGTACTGAATCACTAGAACAATATACAGATGTACATATTGATACGAAATTGTTAAAAGGGCTTATTCCAGACGATGAAGGTAATCGCTACGGATTCCCGAGCTTAATGATAGCTTTATTTGCATATCACGGGATCAAATTTACAATCGATGAAATGTTAAATGAATATTAAAAAAAGCGCCCTATTTCAGGCGCTTTTTTTATTACTTGCTCTCTTTATTCGTAATAGACGCTCTTACGAAGTCATGGAACAATGGTTGTGGACGGTTTGGACGAGAAACTAGTTCTGGGTGGAACTGTGCTGCCACGAACCAAGGGTGATCTTTTAATTCAATGATTTCAACTAGACGACCGTCTGGGCTTGTACCAGAGAATACAAATCCTGCTTTTTCCATATCCGGACGGAATTGATTGTTGAACTCATAACGATGACGATGTCGCTCATATACAACCGGCTCATTGTAAGCATTGTAAGCATTTGTTTCTTCAGAAAGCTTACATGGGTATAGACCAAGACGAAGTGTACCACCTAAGTCTTCTACATCTTTTTGTTCTGGTAATAAATCAATGATTGCATAAGGTGTATCAGGGTTAATTTCAGAAGAGTTAGCTCCTTCTAATCCTAATACGTTACGTGCAAATTCGATTGATGCAAGTTGCATACCTAAGCAAATTCCTAAGAATGGTACTTTGTTTTCACGAGCATATTGAATTGCAACGATTTTACCTTCTACACCACGATCACCGAAGCCACCTGGTACAAGGATACCGTCTGTATCACCAACTAATTCTTGTACGTTCTCTGCTGTTACATGCTCAGCGTTTACCCATTTCACTTCTACATCTGTATCGAAAGAGTAACCTGCATGACGAAGTGCTTCTACAACAGAAATGTATGCATCTTGAAGCTCTACGTATTTACCAACAAGAGCGATTTTTGTTTTCTTAGAAAGGTTACGCACTTTTTCAACTAGCGCAGTCCACTCTGTCATATCTGCAGCTGGATTGTCTAATTTTAAGTGATCGCAAACGATTTGGTCCATATTTTGCTCTTGAAGAGATAATGGAACCGCATATAAAGTATCTGCATCGCGTGCTTCAATAACTGCTTTTGTATCAATGTCACAGAATAATGCAAGCTTGTCTTTCATATCTTGAGAAACAGGCATTTCTGTACGAACAACGATAATATTTGGTTGAATACCTAAGCTGCGAAGCTCTTTAACGCTATGTTGCGTTGGTTTTGTTTTCATTTCACCCGCTGCTTTTAAGTACGGGATTAACGTACAGTGAATGTACATTACATTGTCACGACCGATGTCGCTCTTAATTTGACGGATTGCTTCTAAGAATGGTAGAGACTCGATGTCACCAACAGTTCCACCGATTTCTGTAATAACAACGTCCGCGTTTGTTTCGCGACCAGAACGGTATACGCGCTCTTTAATTTCGTTAGTAATGTGAGGAATAACTTGAACTGTTCCTCCTAGGTATTCACCACGACGCTCTTTTTGAAGAACTGAAGAGTAAATTTTACCTGTTGTTACGTTGCTGTATTTATTTAAATTGATGTCGATGAAACGCTCATAGTGACCAAGGTCTAAGTCAGTTTCTGCACCATCATCTGTTACGAATACCTCACCGTGTTGATATGGGCTCATAGTCCCTGGGTCTACGTTAATGTATGGATCAAACTTTTGAATCGTTACGTTTAAACCACGATTTTTTAAAAGTCTTCCAAGAGATGCTGCTGTAATACCTTTTCCTAGAGACGATACTACACCGCCTGTTACAAAAATATACTTAGTCATGAAAAAGCTCCCTTCTATTTTGCTGTTATATAATCACCGTTGCAAAGCGCAACGTATGTAGATAACACTGTATCCATCTTATTGTTAGACTCTTTTTATTTTCTAAACAAAAAACAAAAAAGAAAATTGCTCCCCTCATCACATAAAGTAATAAGTAGGGAGCAATTTTCTTTTATATTTACACTTTAAAAGTATTATCGTCCTTTTTTAAAGAGCCCAAAAATGATTCTACATGGACGATAATGAAAAGTCAAGAACTACAGTTCTTCCTCTTCTTCTTCTTCAGTTTCATCATACTCAAGTTCTTCTTCAGCGAAGTCATCTTCATCTTCGTCTAAATCATCAAGATCATCGTCGTCTCCGTCTTCGTCTTCAAGAACCTTGTCCAAATCTTCTACATCTTCATCTTCGTCTTCATTTCCGTCTACATCATCAAAGTCATCTTCATCTTCTTCAATGTAGTCGTCAAAACCGTCTTCTTCAACTTTACGTTTCTTCTTCGGTTTTGGTTGAGGCAAGATTTCTTCATCAATTTGCTCATATGGGTACCAGCTGCGTAGCCCCCAACGATTTTCTCCTAAATTAATGAAACGTCCATCGATGTTTAAGTCTGTATAAAATTGTGCGATTTTCGCATTAACTTGCTCTTGAGATAGTCCCAGCACTTGAGCGATTTCTTGAACCAACTCGTTGAATGTCGTTGCTTGTCTTTTATCCCCTAAAACGCTATGTACAACTTCAATCATTGAACATTCTTTTAGCTCTTCTGGTGAATATTGCTTAAAATCCACTTATGCGGCACTTCCTTTCATCAAATATAACCTTATATATAACGGCCTGCTTAAAAAAATCCATACTATTCATTATAAACAAAAGTCGCACAAATATGCTACAAAAAAAACGGGAAACTTTTATAGGGTAGTATGTATTCCTTATTTCGGAAGCATATGGGCCCCTTGCAATACATACCTAATTTGCATTTCTGTATATTCTTCAAGCGTATATAGTTTTTGCAGCGCCCAACGTCTAAATCCCCACATCTGTCCTTGTATAAAAATATTATGCGCAAGAAGCTGTATTTCTTTTTTATTTAATGTAAATGTTCCATTTTCCGTACACTGTTCTAAAATATTCTCAAACATTCCTACCATTTGAAACTCCTTTTCTAATACATACGGGAGTGATTCTTTCGGTAAAAAGCGTACCTCTTGATACATTATTAATACTTCTTCTTGCAATTCGTCCATCACTTTAAAGTAATTCGTTATTGCTATCTTTAAACTTTCTACACTCCCTTTTTCTGTACAAACTACTTCCTCTAATCTTTCTTTTACATGTTCATAAATACTATCACAAACTAAATACAAAACATCATCTTTTGTACGGATGTATTCATAAAGTGTACCGATACTAAATCCGGCCGCCTTTGCAATCTCTCTCGTTGTTGTACGCGGAAATCCTTTTTGCTTAAACAATTGCACTGCACCTTTAATCATTTGTTCACGCCTTAACGCAACTAATTTCTCATCTTTCACTGATGCGTGCACATTATGTTTAACCATCCCCTTCACCTCTCTATTATTTTTTGGAAGGAAAAAGCGTAGGAAAATACCTACGCCTTTGATCCTACTTCGTTAACATACGAGAAATTACGAGCCTTTGAATCTCTTGTGTTCCTTCATATATCTGTGTAATCTTTGCATCTCGCATGTATCGCTCTACCGGATAATCTTTCGTATAACCGTAACCACCAAAGACTTGTACCGCTTCAGTCGTCACCTTCATCGCTGCATCACCTGCAAATACTTTTGACATCGCCGACTCTTTCCCATAAGGAAGTCCTTCCGATTCCAGCCAAGCTGCTTGATATGTTAGAAGACGCGCCGCCTCCACATCTGTTGCCATATCTGCAAGTTTAAAGCCAATCCCTTGCTGCGCCGCAATTGGCTTCCCAAACTGCTGACGCTCTCTTGCATATTCTACGGAAGCATCTAAAGCCCCTTGTGCAATACCAACCGCTTGTGCTGCAATACCGTTACGGCCACCATCTAATGTTTGCATCGCTATCTTAAACCCTTGTCCTTCTTCCCCTAGCAAATTCTCTACAGGAATGCGGCAATCTTCGAACATAATTTCAGTTGTTGGTGAAGAGCGAATCCCTAACTTACTCTCCTTCTTCCCAACTGAGAAGCCAGGCGTATCACTTTCCACAATAAACGCGCTCGTACCACGCTGCTTCGATTCAGGATCGGTTAACGCGAAAACAACATAAATGTCGGCAATACCGCCATTAGTGATAAATATTTTTGATCCATTTAAAACGTAATGGTCTCCGTCTCTTTTGGCGATTGTCTTCATTCCACCAGCATCCGATCCAGACCCTGGCTCCGTTAAGCCGTATGCACCAATTTTCTTTCCTTCAGCCATCGGTCGTAAAAACGTTTGCTTTTGCTCTTCTGTTCCAAATTTAAAAATTGGCCAACCAGCAAGTGAAGTATGTGCAGACAATGTTACACCTGTAGAAGCACATACGCGTGATAATTCTTCAATAGCAATTACATACGCCAAGTAATCGCTTCCAATTCCGCCGTATTCTTCAGGCCACGGAATTCCGGTTAAACCAAGCTCTGCCATTTGATCAAATAGCGCACGATCAAACCTCTCTTCTTCATCACGTTCAGCTGCTGTCGGTGCTACTTCGTTCTTAGCAAAGTCCCGAACCATTTTTCTTATCATTTCATGTTCTTCTGATAGTTTAAAATGCATGCCCGTCTCCCCCTTATGCTTTTATAAAGCCCGGCTAATAACAAGTTTCTGTATTTCACTCGTTCCTTCATATATTTGCGTGATTTTCGCATCACGGAAGAATCTTTCTACTGGATAATCTTTCGTATAACCGTAACCACCAAATACTTGCACTGCTTCAATCGCAACTTCAACAGCTGTTTTAGAAGCGAATAATTTCGCAATAGATGCTTCTTTACCACATGGTAATCCTTGCGCTCTTAGCGATGCCGCCCTATATACAAGTAATCGCGCCGCTTCTACGCTAGTTGCCATATCTGCAAGTTTGAAGCCAATCCCTTGCTGCGCCGCAATTGGCTTTCCGAATTGCTCACGTTCTTTCGCATAATCAATCGCACATGCAAGCGCCGCTTCAGCAATCCCTAATGCTTGCGCCCCAATTCCAATTCGCCCAACATCTAAATTCGCCATCGCTACCTTAAATCCTTGTCCTTCTTCACCAAGTAAATTCTCAGCCGGTACCTTCATATCCTCGAACGTAAGTTGTACAGTGCGAGAACCGAGCAGTCCCATTTTATGCTCATCTTTACCGATGATTAAGCCTGGTGTATCTTTCTCTACTATGAATGCAGAAATCCCACTCTTTCCTGCCTCTGGATTTGTAGAAGCGAATACAATATATGTACTTGCTTCACCACCATTTGTAATGAACACCTTCGATCCATTAATAATGTAATGATCGCCTTTCTTCACAGCTCTTGATTTCAAACTTCCTGCATCCGATCCTGCATTTGGTTCTGTTAATGCAAATGCACCTAAATATTCACCAGTCGCAAGTTTAGAAACGTATTTCTCTTTCTGTTCTTCTGTTCCGAAATATAAAATCGGGTTCATTCCAACTGACGTATGCACAGCTAAAATTACACCAACTGTTGCGCTTACCTTTGAAATTTCTTCAATTGCTAAAATATAAGAAATAAAATCCATTTCTGCACCACCGTATTTTGCAGGCGCTGGAATTCCCATTAATCCAAGCTCACCCATCTTCTGCAAAATCTCTTTTGGGAACACCCCTTGTTCCATACTAGGAACAAAGGGAGTAATTTCCTTCTGTGCAAAATCTCGAACCATTTTCCTCATCATTTGCTGCTCTTCATTAAAACGAAAGTTCATATACTCCGCCTCCATTTGCTATATAACCTTTTAACAATTTGGTAAGACCACTATTTTGTAACAAAGGGGGATTTATTCGTAAACGTAGAAACCACGACCTGTTTTACGTCCTAACCATCCTGCATTTACGTACTTACGTAGCAATGGACATGGGCGATATTTACTATCACCTAAACCTTCATGCAACACTTCCATAATGTATAAACATGTGTCTAAACCGATAAAATCAGCGAGCGTTAAAGGGCCCATCGGGTGATTCATACCAAGTTTCATTACTTCATCAATTGCTTCTTTCGTCGCTACACCTTCATATAACGTATAGATTGCTTCGTTAATCATCGGTAATAAAATACGGTTCGATACAAATCCTGGGAAATCATTTACTTCAACTGGTACTTTGCCAATTTTCTTCGTAATATCCTCAATTGTTTCGTATACCGCATCATCTGTAGCCAAACCACGAATAATTTCAACAAGTTTCATAACCGGAACCGGATTCATAAAGTGCATACCGATTACTTTTTCCGGACGTTTCGTTACCGCGGCAATTTCTGTAATTGGCAAAGATGACGTATTTGTCGCTAAAATTGCGTGTTCTGGAGCAATTTCATCTAAATTCGCAAAGATTTTCTTTTTAATATCCATTTTCTCGACAGCTGCTTCGATAATAAGATCCGCTTCCTTCACACAATCTAAATCAAGCGTTACTGCAAGACGGTTTAATGTCGCTTCCTTTTCTTCTTCCTTCATGCGCCCCTTTTCTACTTGGCGTGCTAAGTTTTTCGTAATGATAGCCAATCCTCTATCTAATTGCTCCTGTTTTAAATCTTGAACCTTCACATCGTATCCTGCCATTGCACATACTTGTGCAATTCCTGATCCCATTTGTCCTGCACCAATTACAACAATTTTTTGTACACTCATTTCTTCTTCCCCCTTAATTTTCAATAAACTATATACCGTCTAATCTTAATTAATGAACTTCAATCATCACTGCATCACCTTGGCCACCACCGCTACAAATCGAAGCAATACCAATTCCGCCGCCGCGTTGCTTCAGTGCATGGATTAGTGTAACGATAATGCGCGCTCCGCTTGCTCCAATCGGATGCCCCATCGCCACTGCGCCGCCATTTACGTTCAATTTTTCTGGGTCAATTCCCGCAATCTCTGTACTTGCAATTGCTACCGCTGCAAATGCTTCATTAATCTCGAATAAATCGATGTCTTCAATTGTCTTTCCTGTTTTTTCAAGCAATGCGTTAATTGCATAACCTGGCGTTCTAGGGAAATCTTTAGACTCCACTGCAATTGCTGTATGTGCCAAAATTGTCGCTAATGGCTTTCTTCCTTCTTGCTTCGCTCTCTCTTCGCTCATTAATACAAGTGCAGCACCACCATCGTTTAAGCCTGGTGCATTACCAGCTGTCACTGTCGCTGTTTTATCAAATACAGGTTTTAATTTTGCTAACTTTTCAATTGTTGTATCCGCGCGTGGTGCTTCATCTTTTGCAACGACAATAGGATCGCCTTTTCTTTGCGGAATCGTTACTGGCACGATTTCCTCTTCAAAACGCCCTTCTTTATGTGCTGAAACCGCACGCTGGTGGCTACGATATGCCCATTCATCTTGCGCTTCGCGAGAAATTCCATCTTCCTTCGCAACTTCTCCGCCATAAACACCCATGTGTATACCTGAAAATGCGCATGTTAAACCGTCAGCAACGTTTAAATCAACGACTTCGTTGTTGCCCATTCTGTATCCCCATCTTGCTCCTCTTAAAATGTAAGGACTGTTACTCATCGACTCCATACCACCAGCTACAATCAATGATTGATCGCCAGTACGAATAATTTGATCCGCTAACGTAACCGCACGAAGCCCCGATGCACAAACTTTATTCACTGTTTCCGTCTGCACTTCCCAAGGGATTCCAGCAGCCCTCGCCGCTTGGCGTGATGGAATTTGTCCCTGTCCACCTTGAATAACCGTTCCGAATATAACTTCCTCAACATCACTAGCAGAAACATTTGCTCTTTCAAGCGCCGCTTTAATTGCAATCCCTCCAAGTTCTGTTGCTTTTACATCTTTTAAAGATCCTCCAAATTTCCCAACCGGTGTTCTTGCAGCACTTAAAATAACTGTTTTACTCATGTTTCTTTCCCCCATTTCTTTTTATCACTGAGCGTGCGCTCGGTGTTCCTACGTTGAGAAGAGGTGCAATAATTGCACCTCTTTCTAAAGTTGTATGCATTCCTACAAACTAGATTGCTTCTTTCTTCTGTCCAATCACTGAGCGTTCTAAAATCTCTGTTACATCGAGAGTTTGAACTTTCTCTTCAACTTCTTTCGCTTTCGTCCCATCACTAATCATCGTTAAGCAATAAGGACATCCTGTACCGATAATGGATGGCTGTACAGCTAATGCTTGTTCTGTACGAGCAACGTTAATGCGTGAACCTGTTGTTTCCTCCATCCACATTAAGCCACCACCCGCTCCACAGCACATTCCCGTTTCACGGTTACGTGCCATTTCTACAAGATTCACACCAGGAATCGCTTTCAAAATGTCTCGTGGCGCTTCGTATACTTCGTTGTATCTTCCTAAGTAGCAGGAATCATGGTACGTAACTGTTTCCTCAATAGCGTGAACCGGTTTTAAGCGTCCTTCTTTTACCCACTGAGCTAACAGTTCTGTATGATGATAGACTTCTGCTTGCAAGCCAAAGTCCGGATACTCATTTTTAAATGTGTTATAAGCATGAGGGTCAATCGTAACGATTTTCTTCACTCCTGCTTTTTCAAATTCCTCGATATTTTTTGTCGCCATCTCTTGGAAGACAAATTCATTTCCAAGGCGGCGCGGTGTATCTCCAGAGTTCTTTTCCTTATTACCGAGTATCGCAAATGAAATGCCTGCTTCGTTCATCAACTTCGCAAACGATATCGCAATCTTCTGACTACGATTATCATATGATCCCATTGAACCAACCCAGAATAAATATTCGAACTCCTCGCCAGCTTTCGATTTTTCTTTTACAGTTGGAACCGTTACTTCATCATCGCCTTGGCGCCAAGTTTCACGCTCTTTACGGTTTAGACCCCACGGATTCCCTTGACGCTCGATGTTTGTCATCGCACGTTGCGCTTCCGCATCCATTTTTCCTTCTGTTAAAACGAGATAGCGGCGTAAATCAATAATTTTATCAACATGCTCATTCATAACCGGACACTGATCTTCACAGTTACGACACGTTGTACAAGCCCAAATCTCTTCTTCTGTAATAACATCTCCAATTAAACTCGGATCGTAAGCGAGTGTTGTGGCTGCAGATTCTTGTTGTCCTTTCCCCGCTGCCATCATCGCTAACTGATTTCCTTGTGTATTATTAAAAGCAACTACCGGAACCCACGGTGCTTTTGATGTCACTGCAGCTCCTTTATCAGTCAAATGATCGCGAAGTTTTAAAATCAAATCCATCGGCGATAACATTTTCCCTGTTCCTGTTGCCGGACACATATTTGTACAACGACCACACTCTACGCAAGCGTATAAATCAATAAGCTGATTTTGTCTAAAGTCTTCGATTTTACCAACACCAAATGTTTCTTGTGTTTCATCTTCAAAGTCAATCTTTTCAAGTTTCCCTGGATTTGAAAGACGGCCGAAGAAAACGTTAGCTGGTCCCGCAATTAAATGCGCGTGTTTCGATTGTGGAACATAAACTAAAAACGTTAACAAAATTAGTAAATGCACCCACCAAGAGAAATAGAACACAGAAATGGCTGCGGTTTCATTTATCCCCGAGAAAACGTAAGCGATTGCAGAAGCGATTGGCTCACTCCATGAAAGCTCCTCGCCATGCCATATAATTCCCATCCCATTACCGAGTAGCACAGAAATCATTAAGCCACCGATGAAGATAAGAACAAGGCCTGATTTGAAATTACGTTTTAAACGAACTAGCTTCTCAACATAACGTCGATGAAAAGCCCAAAAGACTGCAATTAAAATAACAAGTGTGACAATTTCCTGGAAGAATGTAAATGCAGGGTATAGTGGTCCAAGTGGAAGATGTGATCCTGGTGCGAGTCCTTTCCAAACGAAGTCAATTGCTCCAAATTGGACAAGAATAAATCCGTAAAAGAACATAACGTGAATAATGCCGCTCTTTTTATCTTTCAGCAGCTTTTTCTGACCGAAAACATTGACCTTAAGGAGATCCCAACGCTCTTTAAAACGACGGTCAAATTCAATCTTTTTTCCTAACTGTATGTAGGCCATCCTCGTTCGTATAAGATACACAAACAAATATCCCGCATAAGCAATAACAGCAATGGCAGCCAGCCAATTCATGATCAGTAAGCTATTCATTTTTATGCTACCCCTCTCTTTGTAAGCCCTCTTTCTTTTTTAGAATCTTCAAAAACATATAATTTTCTGAATTTTATCCCCTACCTTCATTATATAATGAGTGAGCATTCAGTCAACAGTTTTTTGTTATACAACAACATATTTTTTAATAAAGCTGTTTATTTCGGTAAAACTATAAAGTGAAACTTTAATCAGTAGAAGTTATTTACTCCCTACTAATTATTAGGCCACAAATAACAGGATAAAATGAATGTTTGATTTATAAAAAACGAATGGTGAAAAGACCGTGAAGGAGGGAATTTACTCATGTTCTTCTTATCTCTCTTATTAATAGGTAGCACTCTCTGGATTGTAATTGATTTTTCTTATGGGAGAATTGTTCATTTAAAGCGTGTACGTTCTCGTTCTTTCCCTTTACGTCAAAGTGATTTTCACCTTTATACATACGGAAAAGATTTGTATGACGCTCTATTTACTGATATAAAACAGGCGAAACACCATGTGCACGTTTTGTTCTTCATTGTAAAAAACGATAAAATCAGCCGGGAATTTTTAAAGTTACTTATTGATAAGGCAAAGGAAGGAATTGAAGTAAGACTTCTACTCGATCGATTGGGAAGCCATCATTTATCAAATGAGGCCATTCGCTCCCTACAAAAACATGGTGTCTCTTTTTCATTTTGTCACAAAGTAAAGTTTCCTTTTCCTTTCTTTTCTGCAAATCAAAGAAACCATAGAAAAATTACAGTTATTGACGGGAAAATTGGTTATATTGGTGGATTTAATATTGGAGAAGAATATTTAGGACATAATCAAAAATTAGGATTATGGCGCGATTATCATTTACGTCTTACAGGAGAAGGAATACAAGATTTACAAAAGCAATTTTTACATGATTGGCTGGACGATACAGACCAAAATTTATTAGAGGCATCTCTTTATTTTCCTAAGCAACAACCAGGAACCATTCTACATCGTTTTATTCCTACTGATGGGGCCTACTTGCAAAATACATTTTTATATTTAATTGAAAGCGCAGAAAAAGAACTCTTTATCGGTACACCATATTTCATTCCTGGAAGAAAAATTATGAATGCATTATTAGAAGCACGAAAACGCGGGGTTCAAATCACGATTCTCGTTCCAGAAAAAGCGGATCACCCCCTTGTTCGAGAAGCAAAATTCCCATATTGCCGAAAGTTAATACAAGCTGGCTGTAATATTTACGCATTTCAACAAGGTTTTTTTCACGCTAAAGTTATTATAGTTGATGACTACATCTGTGATATCGGAACTGCAAACTTTGATATGAGAAGTTTATATATTAACCATGAAATCAACTGCCTTTTATATGATGAACATTTTATACAAACAGTAAAAAATAAATTCCACGAAGATCTAGAAAATGCGTCATTACTTTCCTTGAAAGATGTTAGTCCGAATTCTCTCATTAATAGAGGCAAAGAATGGATAGGAACAATACTTGCTTTCTTTCTATAGGAAAGATAATGCATAAAGGAGATGTATTCATTATGATTATGCGTTTCGGATATGTCTCACATGCAATGGCACTCTGGGACTGTTCTCCGGCTAAAACGATGACATTTACAAGCTTTCAAAAGCTTAGTAAACAAGAACGAGAAGATAAATTATACGATGTTACGCGGCAGAATCTTGAGCATACAATACGTATTCTTCATTACAATATAGCGCATGAAATTCCATTATATCGCTTATCTTCTTCCATCGTCCCACTTGCAACACATCCCGAAGTCGAGTTTGATTACATCGGTTTGTTCACACCTCTTTGGCGTAAAATTGGGGCATTAATTAAAGAACATAATTTACGCGTAAGTTTTCATCCAAATCAATTTACGCTATTTACAAGCGATAAGCCACACATTACAACTAACGCTATTACAGATATGACTTATCACTATAAAGTATTAGATGCAATAGGAATTGCAGATTCTTCTTATATTAACATCCATGTAGGTGGTGCCTACGGAAATAAAGAAAAAGCGGTTGAACGTTTCCATGAAAACATAAAAAAACTTCCTGCACATATAAAGAGGCAAATGACACTTGAAAATGATGATAAAACATATACAACTGTTGAAACTTTATCTATTTGCCAAAAAGAAAAGATTCCATTTGTATTTGATTATCATCATCACATGGCAAATCTTTGCGAAGAACCGTTAGAAGAGTTACTTCCTGCAATTTTTGAAACTTGGGCACATACAAATATCCTTCCTAAAGTTCATATTTCCTCCCCTAAATCAAAAAAAGAATTTAGGGCTCACGCGGAATATATTGATTTAGAGTTTATTAAACCTTTCTTACACGTTGCAAAAAAAATTAATCATAATTTCGATATTATGATTGAAAGTAAACAGAAAGATTTAGCGATGCTGCAATTCATACATGAATTATCCGCTATAAGAGGAATAAAAAGAATAAATAGCTCAACATTACAATGGTAAATTGTAATGTTGAGCTATTTTTTTCAAAAAAAGTAATTTTTCTAGTAAAAAACACCCTATTTTATATGCTATGATTGGAATTAGCATTTTCCACCTGTGATTCAACTTTATTGAAACGGAGTCATAATATGATTAATCAAAAAAAATATGTACACTTTGTTATGATATATATAATTATATTTTCTCTTTGGATATTTCTTATTCCTAAGAACTTGAATATAAAAGAAATTGGAATTCTCTTCTTATTTTGTTTTGCTGCACTCTTTTCTTGCTATTGCTTATATAAAGCTATTAAGAAAATGAAGCGCGGTGATAAATTATTTTGGGTTTTATTACTATGCACTTGCCTATGTGGATTGACAATGGAGATAACTTTATTTCTTCATTCACTTTCTATATATGACCAAGTCATATTCTCATATACGGCATTACCCTTTTTTATCGTACAATATATTTTGCTCTTTTCTGGCTTTGCTATAAAGTTCATAAAACATTACTCTATTAGAGGCCTAGCTCAATTTTCATTCGATAGCATCTTTATCATTATTATGAATATTTATTTTACCTTAGCTTTTATTTTGGACCGTTCAAGCTTTCGTATGTTAACAACAGATCATTGGGTTTTAATTGGATACTTTATTGCACAATCATTAGTCATTTACGCCGTTATTAGTCTATATAGACGAGAACAATATTCTGCTAGTAGAATCTCATTAATTATCGGCTTTACTATCATACTTGTATACGGATATATACATCTCTTTCAATTAAACGCAGGGATGGAAACTTCTTCTGAAGTCTCTTACTTAATACATACTGCTTCAATTTTATTAATCGGTTTATCGTCCATACTATACATTTTGGATAAACCAATGCAGCACGAAACGAAAACTAAATATTACCGGTTTGATTATGTGCGCTTTATATTACCTTATTTTAGTATAATCATTACTTTTTCTTTTATTATCTTTCAACCTTGGGATGATAAATTCATGTTGATCGGTCTCGTATTATCACTTATTTTGTTATTCCTGCGACAACTTTACATGTGGAAAGATAATAAAGTATTAATCGATACATATGAACAGCTGACTACACAACTAGAAGATGAAGTTGAAGAAGGGGCATCTGCGTTATCAAAGAGTGAACAACGCTATAAATCTTTATTCGAAGATCATCCCGATGCTGTTTTCTCTTTAAATATGTATGGTATTTTCCAACAATCTAATACAGCCTGTGAAAGCTTATTTACTGCCTACTATTGTGAAGTAGAAAGCTATTCCCTTTTACACTTTATTGACTCAAAAGACCATGATTTACTAAAGAAAGCTTTACAACTAACGAAAGAAGGTAGACCACAAACTTTAGAAGTTCGCACAAAAGAAAAAGAAGGTTATTACTATTACCTTCACATTACACTCATCCCTACTTTCATAAACAAAGAAGTTGTTGGGATGTTCGGCATAGCACGTGATATTACAACTTTATATGAAAAACAAAAGCAAGTAGAACATTTAGCCTTTCATGATGCACTTACTGGGTTGCCTAATCGCCGCAAATTCGAAAAGGATTTAAAAAACATTTTAAATACAGCTCAAACTAGCGCAAATGATGTTGCCGTTATGTTTCTTGATTTAGATCGATTCAAAAAAATTAATGATAGACTCGGCCATGACGTCGGAGACTTATTATTAATTGAAGTAGCAAAACGATTACGCGGTTGCTTACGTTCAAAGGATGTCGTTGCTCGCCAAGGCGGAGATGAGTTTACAATTCTATTACCAGATATGTACTCAGAAAAAAGTGCGGCTTTTATAGCTGAACAAATTTTAAATATTTTAAACAAACCATTCTTCATTAAAGATGAAGAGCTATCTATTACACCGAGTATCGGAATTGCAATGTACCCTGATTGTGGAACAGATGTAACAGAATTAATGAAAAATGCTGATATGGCTATGTATCGCGCGAAGGCAAATGGAAAGAATAGATTTGTTTTCTTCTCAAAAGAAATGAGTATCGCTCAAAATGAAATCCAATTTTTAGAAGGCGAACTTTCAAAAGCACTACAACAAAATGAATTTTTCCTTGAATACCAGCCACAAGTAAGCACAAAAACAAAAAAAATTATTGGTTTCGAAGCATTAA
The DNA here is from genome assembly GCF_051916915.1 of Bacillus cereus group sp. MYBK139-1. NCBI lineage: Bacteria > Bacillati > Bacillota > Bacilli > Caryophanales > Bacillaceae > Bacillus > Bacillus cereus group sp. MYBK139-1. The sequence continues at coordinate 412,438 of NZ_JBQAHO010000004.1, forward strand.
TTCGTTGGAAACATCCAAAGCTTGGTATCGTATCCCCGGCCCAATTTATTCCTCTAGCAGAGGAAACTGGATTCATTATTGAACTTGGAAATTGGATTTTACGTACTGCTTGCTTAGAAGCAAAAAGATGGCACAATCAAGGTTTCTCTCACTTAAAAGTCGGTGTAAATTTATCTGTTGTTCAATTTAACCATGCAGATTTAATTCCAACTATTTCAAAGGTTTTAGAAGAAACAGAGTTAAAACCAGAAGCACTAGATATGGAAATTACAGAAAGTATCGCCATTAATCAAAATCAATCTGTAGTTGCAAAACTAGAACAGCTTCAAAATCTTGGTATTCAAATTTCAATTGATGACTTTGGAACTGGTTATAGTTCTTTAGCTTATTTAACAAAATATCCAATTAACACATTAAAAATTGCTCGAGAATTTATTTGCGGAATTACAACTAGCCCTTTAGAGGAAGCGATTATTTCTGCCATTATTACACTATCAAAACAACTAAATTTAGAAGTTATTGCAGAAGGTGTAGAGACCGAAGAACAATGGAAGTTTTTATATGAGCAAAACTGTGACCACATTCAAGGATTCTTTATTAGCAAGCCCGTTTCTAGTAAAGACGTTTGGAGGTTACTCCACAAAAAAACAACCGTCTAAGTAAGACGGTTGTTTTTTAATATTCAAAAGGTAGGTCCGAAGCTAATTGTACCTCTTGATCATTATGAGAAATTACTTGGCTTTTCTCTAAAGCTGTATCTGTTAATGAAATACCCCATGCCATTGCTAACGTTAATAAACTACCAATAAGTAATTTTTTCATATTCCATCACCCACATTTTTTCTTTTAATATATCATGAAAATTTATCCATGCCGTATGCAATTATGCATATCCATTTTTTAGGGTTATTCATTGATTGATTTTATTTACGATTGCCTCTTTATATGCATGCATTTCTAATATATCAAAAAAGAAACTTGCTTTCTTATATGTATCTTCAATCTCTGCCTCATCATACTCCAACTTTTCTAGACATTCACCTCTTTGATAGTACAGCTGCCCAATTAATGCCATACTATTAATTCGGCAAGATATTTCAATCGCCTTATTCACTTGATATAAGGCTTGTTCATATTGATTATCTAAGTATAATGCTTTTGCATGATTATATCTTACCTTCACGTCGAATTCTTCATTATCATGCAATGACTCTAATTGTTTCAATATACCTTCAAATAACTCAATACTCTTCTTAAAATAGCCATTTTCAGCATAAATATTTGCGATTGCATTTTCTATATAGAGGTTTTGGTATACATCTATTCCAGCTAATTGTTGGTTTAACAATTTTTTTAATTCTAAAATACAATATTCGTAATCAATTTTCTTCAATATGTAAGCTGCTACATGATATTGCCATTGAAGAAACTGCTGGAATTCGGGATGATATTCTTCCTTTTTCAGCTCATTCCATACTCTATTATAAATCTCTTTATACTTTTTTTGCTTACATAGCGTAATGACTTGATCTTTAAACTGCTTTTTCCTCTCAATATCTGAATAAATGAGTACCTCATAAAAATGAATAATGGGAACTTGTAACTTTGCTGCAATACCTTGCAATATATCCATACTTGGGTATACTGCGCCTGATTCAATTCGGCTCACTTCCGATTGATGACATATGTTCTCGGATAACTGTTTTTGTGTTAATCCCCGCATTACCCTAATTTTCTTAATTTCACTTCCTAATTTTTCTGCGTGCATACTTACTCACCATCCCATTATAACAATATAATTTGTTAAGTTGTCATACCACTACAATAATGTGAGTTCGACAATTTTTGACATGAAATAATGCATAATATATATAAAATTCGGCAAATTCTTCATACAATTCGTCTCACATACAATAATAGATTAGTGGTTTTATAGATAAATTATAGAAAATTCGCCCGTGCCTTCGTTACATTCGGTCTTCTTTTTCCTTTATTAGCAGTAGCAGAAGTTATTCACACCCAAGAATTAGACAAAAATGAAGTAAAATTTGAAATTACTTAGCCTAATTTAACGCTTAAAAAATTACACAACCTCAAAATGATACGAAAAAATATGCTGAAAAAGTATTTAAAAGGTGAGATAAATGAGGCGGAAGCTCAACAAAAGTGAATGACAACTGAAATGAATATAGATTCCCAACCTACAAATAAAGCAACAAAAGAAAATCAAACCGAAGCTCGCCTTGCACAAACATATAAAAACTATAAAGTATATGGCCAAGATCTCATTGTAAAAGTAGATAAAAATGGAGTAATCACAACTGTTAGTGGTAAAGTTGTCCAAAACTTAGATCAACAACCTAATCTTACTATAACAAATTTTTTGTCGAAAAATGAAGTAAAATCTAAATTACACGATATACTTCAAATCCTGAGCGATGCGACTGTGACGAAACTCTCTATTGAAATACTTGTTTATAAGAAAAAAGAAGCTTACCATTCATAGGTAAACTTCTTTTCATATCCATCCCTTTTCTTCCGCAATTGTAATTGCCTCAATTCTATTTTTCGCATCAAGCTTCGTTAATACTTCAGAAATATAATTACGTACTGTACCAGGTGAAAGATAAAGTGTCTTTGCAATTTCATTTGCTGTCTTTCCTTCTTTCGCAAGTAGCAATACTTCTTTTTCGCGATCTGATAACGGATTTTGCTCCTGCCATAAGCCGAACATTAAATCTTGAGAGATCTCTCGTTTACCTTTCATTACGTTGCGAATCGATGCAGCTAAATCCTCGCTTGGGCTATCTTTTAATAAATATCCGTGCACACCAGCTTTCATTGCTCGTTCAAAATATCCAGGGCGCGCAAATGTTGTTAAAATCATTACTTTACATGCCGATTTTTCTTTCTTCAACGTTTCTGCAACATCTAATCCGCTTTGAATTGGCATTTCAATATCCATAATGCTTACATCAGGTTTTAACGATTCGATTAGTTTTAGCGCCTCTTCTCCGTTCGCTGCTTGCCCAATTACTTCAATATCATCTTCTAGATCAAGCAGGGCTCCTAACGCACCACGAAGCATTCGCTGATCTTCTGCAATAATAATTCGAATCATGCCTTCACCTCATCTTTTCCTGTTCTAATAACAACTGGGACTTTTACTGTTAATAGTGTTCCTGGATTAATCGTACCCAGTTCAACAAATCCATCAATAAGAGCGATTCGCTCCTTCATACCACGAATACCATTCCCATCGTGATTTTGATCCGCTAAACCGATTCCGTTATCTTCTACTGTCAAAATTAATTCACCTTGTGATTCTAGTACAGAAACTATGCACCGCGTCGCCTTACTATGCTTTACAACATTCGTAACAGCCTCACGTAAACACATTCCTAAAATATTTTGTTCAATGGGTGATAGCGAACTTGCACTCGTTTCTTGTTTGATCTCTAATTCAACATTAGCAGCTTGTAAGATCGCTTTTATTTGCTCAAGCTCTTCTTCTACTGTAATCATACGCATATCAGAAATTAATTCCCTGAGCTGTTTTAATGCCGTGCGAGATGTTTGTGTAATTTCCTTTGCTTCCGCACTTGCACGCTCCGGATTTTTTACAATTAATTTCTCCACGAGCTGACTCTTTAAAGTAATGAGTGATAGCGTATGCCCGAGCGTATCATGAAGATCTCTTGCAATACGCTGCCTCTCTTCACGTTTTACTAAGTCTTTAATTTGCTCATTCGCTTCGTTTAATTGATTTCTTAACATCTTTTTTTGATTAAAATTACGCATTCCAAATGGTGTAAGAAGCATTAAAATAAACATCGGAACGATATTTACTAAACTTGTCGGTGTTAGTTGATTCATATTTACAAATACAAATGCTCCAAGCATTACAACTAACAAACATAGTAATATCCGAAATACTTTCTTACTTGGTGCAAATCCCATCGCACTTGCCGTGAAAAAGCCAAAGAATATCATGAAGGGATTATAAAATAAAGCAAATAAATAGATGAGCACCATCTGTATACATGCCCACAAAACAAACGTCTTCTGAACAAAATAAAGTTGACGGTATGTAATAATAAAAAGTATCAACATACCGCTCCCTAGCACAAGCTTCCATCCTGACACTTGCGCTAAATGGTAAATTGGAAATAACAAATACACAAGAAACATATACGGAAAGAACCCCATATGTTTCGGAAAAATCTCAATCCTCTTCTTCTCTGTCATTTATACCGCTTCCTGTCTTTTTCTTATATATATTGATACTACAACAAATATAAGGAAATAGCCTCCTAATACCGCGATATTTTCCCAACCAATTGATTTTCCAGCTACAATATCCCATGCGCCGCTTCCAAAATGATATGTTGGTGTCCATTCACTAATAGATCTTAATATTTTCGGGAATACTTCGATCGGCATCCATAGACCACCAAGAATTGCTAAACACATATTTAAAATATTCGCTAAGCCCGCAGCAGCATCCGCCTTCTTAATAGAACCTATTACTGTCCCTAACGCTAAAAATGGTGTGACACCTAACAACAACCATAATCCAGCACCAATCCATTGCCCTACTGTTAACTCAACATGATTAATTAATATTCCTGCGATAAAGATAACTAAGATTGAAAAAGCATTCACTACAGTTTGAGCGATAATCTTCGCTGTTATATACGCTCCCTCTGGAAGTGGTGTAATTTTTAAAAGATGTGTCCAACCCTGCCCTTTTTCTTGAGAAATTCTCACACCGAAACTAAAAAGTGCTGTCCCTACAATACTGAACGTTGCCATTGAGATTAAATAATGTGCTTTCCACGCATCTCCGTTTTGTGGCACTTGAACCACATTTGTGAAAATGTAATAAAACATAACTGGCATTAATAATGAGAAAAAGATAAACAATTTATTACGAAACGTACGTAAAATTTCTATTTTGCATTGCATCCATAAAGCTCTCATGCGATTTCCCCCTCCTGATTTGTGATAAACTGTTCAAATGCTTCATCAAGGCTTCCACGTTCAACAGAAACATCTGTTACAGGTAAGTTCTTTTCATAAATTGCTCTTAACGTTGCATCTGTATCTTCTGTTGCTAAAGTGAAGTGTCCTTCTTTTGATTGTACTTCTGTTACGTTTGGTAATTCTTTTAGTAATTTTGCAGGAATACTTTCCTTCGAATAAAACGTGATTGTTTTTCGTGAAATCGTTGCTTTCATCGCATCTGGTGTACCATCTGCGATAATCTTTCCATTCGCAAACAATAAAATACGATTTGCTAATGCGTCTGCTTCTTCTAAATAATGCGTCGTTAAAATAATCGTTTTCCCTTCACTTGCTAACTTTCGAATTGTTTCCCAAAATGTTCTTCGAGACGTAATATCCATTCCAACTGTCGGCTCATCTAAAAATAGCAAATCTGGATTTCCTGCAAATGCGAGTGCAAAATTTAACCTTCTCTTTTGACCACCTGATAATTTCTCGCATCTTTGTTTTCGTTCCGATTTTAAATTCGATAACTGTAGCAACGTTTCTTTCGCTACCGGGTTCGTATAATAGCTACGGAATAACTCAATTGCCTCTTCCACCGTAATGCTATCAATGACACTTACTTCTTGTAGCATCGCGCCGATTCTATTACGAACATCTCTATGCTTTGGACTCTTTCCAAATGTAGAAATCGTTCCTTCCGTCGGATCCTTTAATCCAAGCATTATCGACATCGTCGTCGTTTTCCCTGCACCATTCGGTCCAAGCAATGCTACGATTTCTCCTTTATTCACATGAAATGAAACGTTATTTACTGCTTTTTTATGTTTAAATGTTTTAGAAACACTATTTACTTCAATAATCTTTTCCATCTCTCCACCTCCGCTGTTTCTTATATTTACATTGTATTACTTGGAAAACTTAGGAAACAGTATGATGCGTCATGACATCGATATGACAATTGTCATGTATTCTTTATGAGAGGAATCAATCCGCCATACTGCAAGCGAGTAGCAGGACGAAAATAAACATGATACAATCGGGTAAGATATATATTCGAGGAAGGACAGTGGTTTTCATGATTATTCGTAATGAACAAGATTTAGAAGGCTTACGAAAAATCGGTCGCATCGTTGCGCTTGCACGTGAAGAAATGAAAAAAGAAGCGAAGCCAGGTATGACAACGAAAGAGCTTGATTTGATCGGTAAAAAAGTATTAGATGAGCATGGTGCTATTTCTGCACCTGAAAAAGAATATGATTTCCCTGGCGTAACTTGCATCAGTGTAAACGAAGAAGTTGCTCACGGTATTCCAGGTGATCGTGTATTAAAAGAAGGCGACCTTGTAAATGTCGACGTATCTGCAGCACTTGATGGTTATTATGCAGATACAGGTATTTCATTTGTACTTGGAGAAGATGAAGCAAAAGAAAAGCTTTGCCAAGCAGCTGTTGATGCCTTTTGGGCAGCAATGAAAAAGGTGAAAGCTGGTTCAAAACAAAACCAAATTGGTCGTGCCGTTTCAAACTTTGCACATAAAAATGGATACAATGTTATTCAAAACTTAACTGGTCACGGTATTGGTCTTAGCTTACATGAAGCACCAAACCACATTTTAAGCTATTTTGATCCAATGGATAATGCGCTTCTAAAAGACGGTCTTGTTATCGCTGTAGAGCCATTCATTTCTATGAAAGCTGATCATATTATCGAACGTGGCGATGATGGTTGGACATTCGTTACACCTGATAAAAGCCTTGTTGCACAATGTGAACATACAGTTGTCGTAACACGCGGCGAACCGATTATTTTAACAGAAATATAAAATTAAAAATGACCGTTTTTTAGAATTTCTCTATTAAAACGGTCATTTTTAATTTTTGGAAAATATTTGTTAAACCGCTGTTGAACTCTTTATCATTTAAGTATATAATCTTTAGCGAAGGTTATTCATAATCATCTTCAAGAGAAGATAACGCTATTATCAAAAGGGATACCTTCTTTTTTATTATGTAAAGCAGCTTCAAAAATGACCGCAGTAATGATTTAGTCGAATATTATAAATACCTTATATTCTACTAAATCCAAAAAGGAACTGTATCATCTTAACTTCGGTCCACAAATTGTACAGCTCTCTAGGCAAAAAGTTAATTTTCATAAATGTAATAAATGAACTTCCTAAGATACAATTATTTCAAATTCATATTACATAAATGAATATTTTCAAAGTACATATTGTCTTCACCCTAACCAAAATCAACCTTATTCAGATTTTTTCCACACAACTTTAAAGCAAAAACAAACTTTCAACTTGGGATACATTACTTTGGTTAGCATGTATCGTAAAACTTACCTTTATAACTATTCAGTTCGTAACACATTCACAAGAAAATACTCTTGTATATAAAGGTCTGATATCGTTCCTTTTATCAGCATACTTTCGACATTTTTTGTCGAATTATGTCTAGTCCAGATTTTTACGTTACTTTATATATGCCTTTGATTAAACCTCTATTCTGCCAGAGAACGTACATAGAAACGGAGGGATATTAGCAACAAATACTTTATAACAATTAACTTTTTTTATATTCCATTTGTTCATGTGGAATATATTCCTCAGTGAACAAATGAATGTTCAAAGGAGGCAAAATGAAAAAACTTTTCAATATATGTTTAATTGTATTTGTACTATTTTCACAGTTTATTAGTTTCCCGTACAATCAAGCAAAAGCTGAGACTTTAAAGGAAACTTCATTATTTGACAATGTTGAGATGAAAGATGCAACAGATCATATTATTGACGAAGCAAAAAATCCTAACAACTTAATAAAGATAGGATCAACCATTCAAGTAGAATATGCTTGGTCAATAAAGGATCAACAAGTTGTACATGCAAACGATATAGCAGTAATTCAAATACCACTTGCATTAAAAGTATCTAAAGATTTGCAAGGAGATTTAGTAACAGATCAAAAAAATATTGGTCAATATTTTATAACAGCTAAAGATAATAAATTAAAACTAATATTTAATGATCAAGTAGAAAATTCGAAAGATACTAAGGGAAAAATTAAAATTGATACTGTGTTTAACCCAACTTTAAAAACTGAAGAGAAATCAGTTCAAATCGCTTTTCCTTTAGGCACACTGGTTCAGCCTATAACAGTTCCTATTCAAGTAGAAGATTCTAAAGAAGATGGCACCAAACAGGATACTAATAAACAAGTGCCAGATCCAGTAGCTAAACCTGCTACTGATAATCCGGAGCAAGATTCAGCAACTAAACCTGTTACTGATAATCCGGAACAAAACTCAGCAACTAAACCTGTTACTGACAATCCGGAACAAAATCCAGCAACTAAACCTGCTACTGACAATCCGGAACAAAATCCAGCAACTAAACCTGCTACTGACAATCCGGAACAAAATCCAGCAACTAAACCTGCTGCTGATAACCAAGAACAAAATCTAGCAAGCGATCCTGCTGAGAGTACAAATTCAGGTCCAAAGCAAATAACAACAAACATTTTAACGGGTGTAAAATTGACGGATAAAGACGGAAAACCATTTACAGAGGATAACCGTCCAAGTACAGATTCCCCTGCCAATATTGAGTTTACATGGGAACTTTTAAAATCGATGAATGTTAAAAGTGGAGATTACTATATTTTTGATCTTCCTAAACACTTTAAGATTTACAATACAATTAACAGTCCTTTATACGATAGTGAAAACAATCCAATTGGTAACTTTATTGTTACAAAAGATGGAAAAGTCACGATGACATTTAACGATTATGTTGAAGAACATCCAGATGTTGTTGGTAACCTACAATTAAAGACAGAATTTAATAAAGCTGAAATTAAAGGTACAACAACACAAGAAATTCCTTTCCCAATTAAAGATAACGATGTTTCTATTACAGTTGACTTTAAGCCTAATGTACAAACAGCCACGAACAAAAAGGGGTTACCTGATAGACCAATTAATACAAATGAAATTAATTGGACAGTAGAGATGAATAAAACGAAAGATACCCTTAAAAACGCCGTTTTTAAAGATAACATCCCACAAGGTACAAGCTTAAATAAAGATTCTATTAAAGTTTATTATTTAGAAGTCGATGTTAACGGGAACGCAACACGTGGTAAAGAAGCCGATCCAGAAGATTACAAAATTATTTCATCAGATGGTTCAAAATTGGAGATTGCTTTTAAGGAGAATATCAGTAAAGCATACCAAATCGAATATGCCACAAAAATTACTGATGAAAATGTAAAAGACTTCCGAAATAACGTTACGATAACGAGTGATAATCAAAAACAACAAAACGCAAGCTCTACTGTAACGGTTTCTCGTGGTACACATTTAAACAAAACAAGTAAATATGATCCAAAGACGCAAACGATTGAATGGACAATTACTTACAACGGTGATCAAAAAAATATCAAAAAAACTGATGCACTTTTAAAAGATATTTTTGACGATACACATGAACTAGATGCAAATTCTATCGTTGTGAAAAACGCTTCCTACGATGATAATGGAAGGCTTGTAACAGGAGATACTGTTAATAATTACACTGTAAGTAACAAGAAGAATGGATTCGACTTACAGTTTAATGAGGATATTAATAGTGCTTATGTAATTTCCTATAAAACAAAGCCAACTGGTAATGTCATAAAAGATGGAAAAGTAAAAAATACAGTTACAGCTGATAATGGTTCAAGTAAAGAAAATGAAGTTGGCTTCAAGCAGCAAAATATTATTAAATCTAATAATAAAGCTGAAACAAACTATAAAGACAAAACAACAACCTGGACAATTACGGTAAATAATAACAACTATCCATTAAACAACGCGATCATTACGGATACCTTTGACCATGGTGGATTACAATTAAAAGATAAAAAACTAGAAATTAAAGACGGAGATTATACCCTTCAAGCTGGGACTGATTATATTTTAGATGTAACAGATAAAGGTTTCAAAATTACCCTTATAGGTACATATCAGTCTAATATGACAAAGACATTAATCGTAAAATATACGACAGACTTTGACTATACAAAATTAGAAAGTGGTAAAACTTCATTTAAAAATACAGGTAACCTATCTTGGATAGATGCAGGGTCCAATCCACAATCAAATAAAGTTGAAGCGGACTTTGATCCTGATACTTTCACAAAGGCGAATGGATATAAATACGGTTCTTATAACGCCCAAACGAAAGAAATCACTTGGATAATAGGTTTTAATTATAATAATGTTGAGATTAAAGATCCATATATTATAGACGTAATACAAGATAAACAAAAGTTAGTACCAGGATCCATTGAAGTGCGCGATATGATTTTAAATGGAAGTCCTAATAATGCACAACCTGGTAATGCTGTACCAACTGAGAAATATGAACTTGAAGAACCTACAGAGAAAAATAAAAACACCCTAAAGGTTCATTTCAAACAATCAATTAATTCACCTTACTATATTATCTTTAAAACAAGCCTCGATGGTGAACTTATCCAAGGCACCTACAAAAACGAGGCAGAGTTGAAAGATGGCTCTAAAATTGTAAACACTCTTAAAGGTGATGCTCAAGTAAATAAAGGTGGCAGCTTCGTTACTAAAAAAGCTGTGCAAGATGACAACTATATTAATTGGAGTATTGCAATTAATGAAAGCCAATCGACCATTGCAGACGCAGTTGTAACAGACGATCCAACAGACAATCAAGTACTTGTGGAAGATTCATTCCACTTATATCCTACAACTGTCGATTACTATGGAAATGTAACAAAAGATACAGCAAATGAATTAAAACAAGGAACAGACTATAAACTCAAAATAACAACAGACAATAATACCGGAAAGCAACATTTTGAAATTGCTTTCTTGAAGAAAATTGATCGAGCTTATATTTTAGAATATCGTTCATTTATTAATGCAGACGATAAAGAAAAAGTAAGTAATAAAGCAAAAATCACAGGCAATAAGTTAACAGTAACAAATACAGAAACTACCGAAACGATTGAAGTACGAATGTCTTCCGGTTCCGGCGGAGGATCTGCTACTAAAGGTCGTGGAAACCTTGAGATTATAAAGGTAGATAACGACAATAAGAACACTCCATTAGCTGGAGCAGAATTTACTTTATACGATCGTACAGGTAAAACTGTTATCCGTAAAATTACAACAGACAAAGATGGTATCGCTAAATTTAATAACTTAAAACGCGATAAATATTTATTAAAAGAAACAAAGGCTCCTGAAGGCTATGTAATTAGCTGGGATTTAAAACAAGGGAAAATTGTTGAACTTGGTACACAAGAGACTACAACATATAAACTTGTAAATAAGAAGTTTGTCGGGAAAGTAGTTTTAACAAAGTCTGATGACCTGAACAAAAACGTAACACTACAAGGTGCCGTTTTCACACTACTTGATAAAGACAAAAAAATAATTTCAGAACACGAAAAATTAACAACAAATGATAAAGGACAAATTACTGTAGATCATTTAAAACCAGGAACTTACTACTTACAAGAAACAAAGGCTCCTGAGCATTATAAATTAGATGATCGACTGATTGAGGTTAAAATCACGGAAGATCAAACAACAGTAATAAACCGCACTGCAACAAACAGCTTGATTCCAGGTTCGGCCATTTTAACAAAAGTCGATAAAGATGGAAAAACTTTATCAGGTGCGGAGTTCAGTGTACGAGATCGACATAACAATGTAATTCGTGGATATGAAAAATTAACGACAAATGATCAAGGACAAATCGAAGCAAAAGATTTACGCCCTGGAGACTATCAATTTGTCGAAGAAAAAGCACCGAAAGATTACGACATAGATAAAAAACCAATTGAGTTTACAATTGTAAAAAGTCAAAAGAAAGCAGTTACTGTTACAGCAACGAATCATCTCATTAAAGGTGGCGTTACTTTAACTAAAGTTGATGACATCGATGGTACAGCTCTTAAAGACGCGGTCTTTAAAATTGTTGATGTTAATGACGAAAAGAAAGTTATTCGCGAAAACGTAACAACTGGTGCGGATGGTAAAGTAACTGTTAAAGACTTAGAGCCTGGCACATATAAATTTATTGAAACGAAAGCTCCACAGGATTATACGTTAAACACAGATCCTATTACGTTTACAATTGACAAAAGCCAACAATCTTTAGCTACCGTTACGGCAACAAACAGTTTAAAAACAGGCGAAGTGGAATTATTGAAACTTGATGAATTCGGTGATAAAAAACCTCTAAAAGGTGCCGTATTTAAAATTGTTGATGTAAATAATAATGATGTTCGTACTGACCTAACTACAGCTGCTGATGGAAAAACAAAAGCTGATAAGTTACGTCCTGGTACGTATAAATTTATTGAAACAGCTGCTCCTGAACATTACGTTTTACGAGCAGAACCTATTGAATTTACAATCGACAGAAATCAAAAAGAAACGCTACTTGTGAAAGCTGAAAATGCTTTAAAACCAGGAGATGTTGAATTAACGAAGGTTGATGATATCGATGGCACAGCTCTTGAAGGTGCAGTATTTAAAATTGTTGATGCTAATGATGAAAAGAAAGTCATTCGCGAAAATATAAAAACTGGTGCAGATGGTAAAGCTGTCGCTACCGGCTTACGCCCTGGCGATTATAAATTTATCGAAGTAACAGCACCGAAGTATTACGATAAAAATACAAATCCGATTAAATTTACGATCACAGAAAGTCAAACGACGTCGGCTACTGTTACTGCTAAAAACAGCTTAACAAAAGGCGGTATTGAATTAACAAAAGTGAATGCTGCAGATGAAAAGGAAACACTTGAAGGTGCTGTATTTAAAATTGTTAATAGAGATACGAATGAAGATGTTCGTGCGGAACTTGTTACGAATAGTGAAGGAAAGTTAGTTGTAGACGACTTACGTCCTGGTAACTATAAACTTATCGAAACAAAGGCCCCAACTTATTATGATGTAAATGTAGAACCAATTGAATTTACAATCGAAAAAGGACAACAAAAACTTCTTCCACTTACATTTAAAAATAGTTTAACGAAAGGAAAAGTTAAACTTATTAAAGAAGATGATGTGGAAAGTAGTATCGCTCTTGCCGGCGCAGTGTTCACATTACAAGACGCAACTGGCAAAGAAATTGCGAAAGATTTAAAAACAAATGATTACGGAGTACTAGTTATTCCTGATTTAGCACCAGGAGATTATCAGTTTATTGAAACATCAGCTCCTGAACATTATAAATTAGATCAAACACCTATTAAGTTCACAATTAAAAAAGGTAGCAAGGATGATCTTCCAATCCCTGTCACTGTAACAAATAGTTTACTTACAGGTGGCGTTACTTTAACAAAAGTTGATGACGTTGATGGCGTTACTCTTGAAGGCGCAGAATTTATCATTGTTGATGCTCATGATACGAAAAAGGTAGTTCGTAAAGGATTAACTACCGATGAACACGGTAAAGTTTCTGCTTCTGATTTACGTCCAGGTGACTATCAATTTATTGAAGTAAAAGCTCCAAAAGACTATGACTTAAGAAAAGATCCTATTCCGTTCACTATCGGAAAAAGTCAAAAAGAAAATATTAGCGTTACCGCAACTAACAGCTTAACGAAGGGTGGCGTCATTTTAACCAAAATCGATGACATCGATCGTACAATGCTGAAAGGTGCAATCTTTAAAATTGTTGATATGAATGGTAACGAAGTTCGCACAAACCTTGTTACAGATGACAATGGTGAAATTTCTGTTTCTAATTTACGTCCGGGTGACTATCAGTTTATTGAAACAGCTGCTCCTGAACATTATGTGTTAGATGAGAAACCGATTCCATTTACAATTGAAAGAAGTCAAACAGAGAAAATTACTGTTACAGGTAAAAATACGTTGAAAAAAGGTAGCGTTGAATTAACAAAAATTGACGATATTGATACTGATACGAAGCTCGCTAATGCTGTATTTAATTTATTAGATGCAGACGGAGAGATAGCTGAAGAAGGCTTAAAAACAAATGATGAGGGAAAAATCGTTGTTGAAAACCTACGTCCTGGCACGTATCAATTCGTTGAGACAATAGCTCCTGAACATTACGATTTAAATAAAAAACCGATCAAATTTACAATTAAGAAAAGCCAAACTGAAACTCTTCATATTACGGCTAAAAACGCTCTAACAAAAGGTGGCGTTGAACTTTCTAAAGTAGATGACATCGATGATACTAAACTTGAAGGCGCAGTATTTAACATTGTTGATATGAACGGTACTGTAATTCATAAAGATCTTGTTACAAATAGTAAAGGAAAAATCGAAATCAATGACCTACGTCCGGGTGATTATCAATTCATCGAAACGAAAGCTCCTAAGCATTACGTTTTAGATGAAACGCCAATCCATTTCACTATTGAAAAAGGACAGAAGAAAGCTATTTCTTTAACTGCTAAAAATAGCTTACAACAAGGTAGTATTGAACTACTTAAAGTAGATGATCTAAACGATCAAATGAAACTTTCTGATGCGGTATTTAATTTACTAGACCAAAACGGAAAAGTGCTTAAAACAGATTTAAAAACAAATAATGAAGGAAAGATCGTTGTTGAAAATTTACGTCCTGGTACGTATCAATTTGTCGAAACAACGGCTCCACAGCATTATGATTTAGACAAAAAACCAATTGTAATTACAGTTGAAAAAAGCCAAAAAGATATTGCTACTGTTACTATGAAAAATAGTTTAACAAAAGGTGGAGTTGAACTTTCTAAAGTAGATGACGTCGATGGTACTACTCTTGAAGGCGCAGTATTTAACATTGTTGATATGAACGGTACTGTAATTCATAAAGACCTTGTTACAAATAGTAAAGGAAAAATTGAAATTAACGACCTACGTCCAGGTGATTATCAATTCGTCGAGACAAAGGCTCCAAAACATTACGATTTAAATAAAGAACCAATTCCTTTCACTATCGAAAAAGGACAAGCTGAACCGATTTCTGTTACTGCTAAAAATAGTTTAACAAAAGGTGCGGTAGAACTTTCTAAAATGGATGATATCGACGGTACAGCTCTTGAAGGTGCGGTATTTAAAATTGTTGATATGAACGGCAATGACGTTCGCACTGGCATTACGACAGATGCGAAAGGGAAAGTTTCTATTTCTGATTTACATCCTGGAGACTATCAATTTATTGAAACAACAGCTCCTAAGCACTATAAACTAGATGCTACACCAATTAAATTTACAATTGAGAAAAGCCAAGCAGAGAAGTTACAAGTCACTGCTAAGAACAGCTTAATTGAAGGTGCGGTAGAGTTAATTAAAGTGGACGATATAAATCAAGATACAAAACTTTCTGATGCAGTATTTAACATTATTGATGCGAAAGGTAAAATTGTTCGCACAAATTTAACTACTGATAAAGACGGGAAAGTTTCTGCTTCTAATTTAAGACCAGGAGATTATCAATTCGTGGAAACGAAAGCTCCGAAAGATTATGATTTAAATAAAACACCTATTCCTTTCACTATCGAGAAAAGCCAAACAACTCACGTTTCTGTTACTGCTAAAAATGGCTTAACTAAGGGTGGCGTTGAATTAACGAAAGTTGACTCTTTAGATGCGAAAGAAACGCTAGAAGGTGCGGTATTTAAAATTACTGATATGAACGGTAATGATATTCGTACGAATTTAGTTACCAATAAAGACGGAAAAATCATCGCTAAAGACTTACAACCTGGAGACTATCAATTTATTGAAACGAAAGCTCCAAAATATTATGACTTAAATGAAGATCCGATTAAGTTCACAATTGAAAGAAGTCAAACAAAACATGTTTTCGTTACAGCTACTAACAGCTTAACGAAAGGTAGTGTGGAGTTAATTAAAGTGGATGATGTTGAAGAAAACACAACACTCGAGGGTGCGGTATTTAAAATTGTTAATAAGGATGGACACGACGTCCGTACGGATTTAACTACTGATAAAAACGGCCGTTTAGTTGTGGATGAATTACCACCAGGAGACTATGAGTTTATCGAAACAAAAGCTCCTACTCATTATGACTTAAACGAAACACCTATTAAGTTCACAGTTAAAAAAGGGCAAGAAAAAATTGCTTCTGTTACTGCTAAGAATAGCTTAACGAAGGGTGCTGTGGAATTAAAGAAAGTTGATGACGTCGACGGTTCTGCTCTTAAAGGCGCAGTATTTAAAATCGTTGATATGAACGGCAATCACGTTCGTTCTAATTTAACTACTAATAAAGACGGAAAAATTTCTGTTTCTGATTTACGTCCGGGTGACTATCAGTTTATTGAAACGAAGGCTCCTACTCATTACGACTTAAATCAAAACCCTATCAAGTTTACCGTTGAAAAGAGTCAAACCGCTACTGCTTCTGTTACTGCTAAGAATAGCTTAACAAAGGGCGCTGTGGAATTAACGAAAGTCGACGATATCGACGGGGCTACTCTTGAAGGCGCAGTATTTAAAATCGTTGATATGAACGGCAATGATGTTCGTTCTAATTTAACTACTAATAAAGACGGAAAAATTTCTGTTTCTGATTTACGTCCAGGTGACTATCAGTTTATTGAAACGAAGGCTCCTACTCATTACGACTTAAATCAAAACCCTATCAAGTTTACCGTTGAAAAGAGTCAAACCGCTACTGCTTCTGTTACTGCT
>NZ_JBQAHO010000005.1:0-217547 GCF_051916915.1 Bacillus cereus group sp. MYBK139-1
ATGATGGCAGAGAGGTCACACCCGTTCCCATACCGAACACGGAAGTTAAGCTCTCTAGCGCCGATGGTAGTTGGGACCTTGTCCCTGTGAGAGTAGGACGTCGCCAAGCAAAAACCTAAGTCGTTTCGACTTAGGTTTTTTTGTGTTTATTTTTATATATCAAATGTCGTAATTCGTAAATTTAGTAATCTTAATGAGAGAAAAGAATGAAAATGAGGCTATTGAGGGTAATAGTAATGATTTTTTGCTTTTCAGGCTTTCTAAGTGCTCCAAAACAACCCTTATGATAGGAACTGTTATTTCTTTTACTACAAGTATATATTTTACATAATGAGAGTAAGAAAAGCGGGATGATATAAGAATGAAAATAAGTATTCAATCCTTACAGTAATGAATGCGATACAAAGGAATAGAAACGATATGCTTTATTCCGCATTAACGGGCAGTAAGACCCCCACCTCAAATTTCAGCGGAAGCAAAGAAGCTAGGTGGGGATCAACTGCCCGTAAAAGCCCGATTGGTGAGGGTTGATTAAAGTTTCACTTTATATAAAAGCATATGGAATTAATATACAAACCATTTTGTGTATGGTAGATCTCTAGAAATATATATTCTAATTGCTTATCCTTCTTGCATATAGTTACAATTATTCTTTTGAATATAACTAAAACACGAACGTTATTGATGAGTAATAAAAAAACATTCGATTATTTGTTGACATTGTTTATGAAATATTGTTAATATAGCCATAGAAAGAATAATATATAAGACCTCATATAATCGCGGGGATATGGCCTGCAAGTCTCTACCTAACGACCGTTATTCGTTAGACTATGAGGGAAAGTCACTCGGTATTTTTCTATTCACAAGGGATACGTATGCCTGAGTAGAGCGCTTTCTCTCATAGTAAAAGAGAAACTGTTCTATTTCAGGCTTTTTTTATTTGAATCGGGGGGATTCTAATATGAAATCACTAGTTGGAGTCATAATGGGAAGCACGTCAGACTGGGAAACAATGAAATATGCTTGTGACATTTTAGATGAATTAAATATACCGTATGAGAAAAAAGTTGTATCCGCTCATCGGACTCCGGATTATATGTTTGAATATGCAGAGACGGCTCGTGAACGTGGATTGAAAGTTATTATTGCTGGAGCTGGTGGAGCAGCACATTTACCAGGAATGGTTGCAGCGAAGACGAATCTTCCTGTAATCGGAGTTCCAGTTCAATCAAAAGCGTTAAACGGCTTAGATTCATTATTATCCATCGTCCAAATGCCAGGAGGGGTTCCAGTTGCAACTGTTGCAATTGGTAAGGCTGGTTCAACAAATGCTGGTTTACTTGCTGCACAAATACTTGGATCATTCCATGATGACATATATGATGCATTAGAATTGAGAAGAGAAGCAATTGAAAAAGATGTGCGCGAAGGTAGTGAGCTAGTATGACGAGAATCATTTTACCTGGAAAAACAATCGGTATTATTGGAGGCGGCCAGCTAGGAAGAATGATGGCATTGGCGGCTAAGGAGATGGGATATAAAATTGCTGTTTTAGATCCTACAAAAAACTCACCATGTGCACAAGTTGCTGATATTGAAATTGTTGCATCATATGACGATTTAAAAGCGATTCAGCATTTAGCAGAGATTAGTGATGTTGTCACATATGAATTTGAGAATATTGATTATAGATGTTTACAATGGCTTGAAAAGCATGCTTACTTACCGCAAGGCAGTCAGTTGTTAAGTAAAACGCAAAATCGTTTTACTGAAAAGAATGCGATTGAGAAAGCAGGATTACCAGTAGCAACGTATAGATTAGTCCAAAATCAAGGTCAGTTTACTGAAGCAATCGCTGAGTTATCATATCCTTCTGTCTTAAAAACGACGACAGGTGGATATGATGGGAAAGGGCAAGTTGTTTTAAGAAGCGAAGCTGACGTTGTTACAGCGCGAGAGCTTGCGAATGCAGCAGAGTGTATTTTAGAGAAATGGGTGCCTTTTGAAAAAGAAGTATCAGTTATTGTCATTCGTAGTGTAAGTGGTGAAACGAAAGTATTTCCGGTAGCGGAAAATATTCATGTAAATAACATTTTGCATGAATCCATCGTTCCAGCTCGCATTACAGAAGAACTTTCTCAAAAAGCAATTGCTTATGCAAAAGTGCTTGCGGATGAACTAGAACTTGTGGGAACACTAGCGGTAGAGATGTTTGTTACAGCTGATGGTGAGATTTACATTAATGAATTAGCACCAAGACCTCACAATTCAGGACACTATACACAGGATGCATGTGAAACGAGTCAATTCGGCCAACATATTCGAGCAATCTGTAATTTACCTCTTGGAGAAACAAATTTGTTAAAACCAGTTGTCATGGTAAACATTTTAGGCGAACATATAGAAGGGGTCCTAAGACAAGTGAATAGATTAACCGGGTGCTATTTACACTTGTATGGAAAAGAAGAAGCAAAAGCGCAGCGAAAAATGGGGCATGTTAATATTTTAAATGATAATATTGAAGTCGCTCTAGAAAAAGCGAAGAGTTTGCATATTTGGGACCATCAAGAACAACTGTTGGAGGGAAAAAGATGATTAGTCGTTATACACGCCCAGAAATGGGTGCAATTTGGACGGAAGAGAACAAATTTAAAGCGTGGTTAGAAGTTGAGATTTTAGCTTGTGAAGCATGGGCTGAGCTTGGCGATATTCCGAAAGAAGATGTTAAAAAAATTCGTGAGCATGCATCATTTGATATTGATCGTATTTATGAAATTGAAAAAGAGACACGTCATGACGTAGTTGCATTCACTCGTGCTGTATCAGAAACACCAGCATTAGGCGAGGAACGTAAATGGGTTCATTACGGTTTAACATCTACAGACGTAGTAGATACAGCGTTATCTTACATCTTAAAACAAGCGAATGAAATCATATTAAAAGACTTAGAAAACTTTGTAAGTATTTTAGCTAACAAAGCGAAAGAGCATAAATACACGATCATGATGGGAAGAACACATGGTGTTCATGCAGAACCAACAACATTCGGTTTAAAACTTGGTCTTTGGTATGAAGAAATGAAACGTAACGTAGAGCGTTTCAAACAAGCTGCTAATACAGTTCGTGTTGGTAAATTATCTGGTGCGGTTGGTACATATGCAAATATTGATCCATTCGTAGAAAAGTATGTTTGTGAAAACTTAGGATTAGAAGCAGCACCAATTTCAACACAAACATTGCAACGTGATCGTCATGCTCATTACATGTCAACACTTGCATTAATCGCAACGTCTATCGAAAAGATGGCAGTTGAGATTCGTGGTTTACAAAAGAGTGAAACACGTGAAGTTGAAGAAGCTTTCGCAAAAGGTCAAAAAGGTTCTTCTGCAATGCCGCATAAGCGTAATCCAATTGGATCTGAAAATATGACTGGTTTAGCTCGTGTTATCCGCGGTTATATGATGACAGCTTATGAGAATGTTCCATTATGGCATGAGCGTGACATTTCTCACTCTTCAGCAGAACGCGTAATTTTACCAGATGCTACAATCGCGTTAAATTACATGCTAAACCGCTTTGGTAATATTGTTAAAAACTTAACTGTATACCCAGAGAATATGAAACGTAATATGACAAGAACATACGGCTTAATTTATTCTCAGCGCGTAATGCTTACATTAATCGATAAAGGTATGGTACGTGAGGAAGCTTACGATATCGTACAACCTAAAGCGATGGAAGCTTGGGAAACACAAGTACAATTTAAAGAGCTTGTAGAAGCTGATGAGCGTATTACGAGCAAGTTAACACAAGAAGAAATTAATGAATGCTTCAACTATGAGCATCATATGCAACACGTTGATACAATCTTTGAACGCCTTGGATTAAACGAAGCGTAAAATTTCATATGGCACAGAATAGAGTCATTCTGTGCCATTCTTTATAAAAACATTATTCACATTTTTCAAACTACAGGGGGCTTGCGAAATGCAAAAGCTAGAATTGCTGTATGAAGGTAAGGCAAAAAGAATTTATCGTACAGAATCAGCAGATATGGTTTGGGTAGAGTACAAAGATAGTGCGACTGCTTTCAATGGGGAGAAAAAAGAGACGATTACAGGAAAAGGTCGTTTGAACAATGAGATTACAACTTTATTGTTCAGAAAGTTACAAGAAGTAGGAATTAAAACACACTTTGTTGAGAAGCTATCTGAAACAGAACAACTTGTTAAAAAAGTGAGTATTATTCCTTTAGAAGTTGTCACAAGAAATGTAATTGCAGGAAGTCTTTCAAAACGATTAGGAATGGAAGAGGGAACTGTACTTGCAGAACCAATCGTAGAATTTTACTTCAAAGATGATGATTTAGGAGATCCGCTTGTAACGGAAGATCATATTCGTGTATTAAACGTTGCATCGCCAGAGCAAGTAAGCGTATTACGAGATATGGCTCTACAAATCAATCAAGTGTTGATTGATCATTTCGCAAGCTGTCGTGTAAGATTAGTAGATTTCAAATTAGAGTTTGGTGTAACGGATGAAGGAGAAATTATTTTAGCAGATGAAATTTCACCAGATACTTGCCGTTTATGGGATGAAACGAGCAATGAGAAGTTTGATAAAGACGTATTCCGTCGTGATCTTGGAAATTTAACAGATGCTTATGAAGAGATTTTAAAACGTTTAGGGGGAATTTCACATGTATAAAGTTAAGGTATATGTAACATTAAGAGAAAGCGTATTAGATCCACAAGGAACAGCAGTAAAAGGAGCACTTCATAGCCTTTCATTCACAGAAGTACAGGATGTTCGAATTGGAAAGTACATGGAACTAACAATTGATAAATCGGTAACTGACTTAGATAGCAAGGTAAAGGAAATGTGTGAAAAACTATTAGCAAACGTTGTAATGGAAGACTTCCGTTATGAAGTTGAGGAGGTTGTCGCACAGTGAAATTTGCCGTAATAGTATTTCCAGGTTCGAACTGTGATGTCGATATGTTCCATGCAATTAAAGATGAGCTTGGCGAAGAAGTAGATTACGTTTGGCACGATACAGAGAATTTAGATGAATATGATGCAATTCTACTACCAGGTGGTTTCTCTTACGGTGACTACTTACGCTGCGGTGCTATTTCTCGCTTTGCGAATGCAATGAAAGCAGTACAGAAAGCTGCTGAGCAAGGAAAGCCAATTTTAGGTGTATGTAATGGATTCCAGATTCTTGTTGAATCAGGATTATTACCAGGAGCATTAATGAGAAATGAAAACTTAAAATTTATGTGTCGAACAGTTCAGTTACGTGTTGAAAATAATGAAACAATGTTTACATCACAATATGAAAAAGATGAAGTAATCAATATTCCAATTGCACATGGTGAGGGGAATTACTATTGTGATGAAGAGACTCTTAAACAATTAGAAGAGAATAATCAAATCGCATTCCGTTACGTAGAAAACCCGAACGGAAGCGTTTCAGATATTGCGGGTATTGTAAACGAAAAAGGAAATGTACTTGGTATGATGCCACACCCAGAGCGTGCTGTAGATGAATTACTTGGCGGTGCTGAAGGATTAAAAGTCTTTCAATCTATCTTAAAACAGTGGAGGGAAACATATGTCGTTAATGCTTGAACCAAATCCAACACAAATTAAAGAAGAGCGCATATATGCGGAAATGGGGCTAACAGACGAAGAGTTCGCCATGGTTGAAAAGATTTTAGGCCGTCTGCCAAATTATACAGAAACAGGATTATTCTCTGTTATGTGGTCTGAACATTGTAGTTATAAAAATTCAAAACCAGTACTTCGAAAATTCCCAACAACAGGTGAGCGCGTCTTGCAGGGGCCTGGGGAAGGTGCTGGAATTGTAGACATCGGTGATAATCAAGCGGTTGTATTTAAAATGGAAAGTCATAACCACCCTTCTGCTATTGAACCATATCAAGGAGCGGCAACAGGTGTTGGTGGTATTATTCGTGACGTATTCTCTATGGGAGCACGTCCAGTAGCTCTATTAAACTCACTTCGATTTGGAGAATTACAATCACCACGTGTGAAATACTTATTCGAAGAAGTAGTAGCAGGAATTGCAGGATACGGTAACTGTATCGGTATTCCGACTGTTGGCGGCGAAGTACAGTTTGATCCATGTTATGAAGGAAATCCACTTGTAAATGCAATGTGCGTAGGCTTAATTAACCACGAAGACATTAAAAAAGGGCAAGCGCACGGTGCTGGAAATACAGTAATGTACGTAGGAGCATCAACTGGTCGTGATGGTATCCACGGTGCTACATTTGCATCTGAAGAGTTATCTGAAAGCTCAGAAGCGAAGCGTCCAGCAGTTCAAGTAGGAGATCCATTTATGGAGAAACTTCTTATTGAAGCTTGTTTAGAACTTATTCAATCGGATGCACTTGTTGGAATTCAAGATATGGGTGCAGCTGGTTTAACATCATCTTCTGCAGAAATGGCAAGTAAAGCAGGAATGGGTATTGAAATGTACTTAGATGATGTACCACAACGAGAAACAGGAATGACACCATATGAAATGATGCTCTCTGAATCACAAGAGCGTATGTTAATTGTTGTGAAAAAAGGTAGAGAGCAAGAAATAGTAGACTTATTTGAGAAGTATGGTCTTGCAGCCGTTACGATGGGGAAAGTAACGGAAGACAAAATGCTTCGTTTATTCCATAAAGGTGAAATGGTAGCTGAAGTACCAGCGGATGCTCTTGCAGAAGAAGCGCCAATTTATCATAAACCATCACAAGAAGCAGCATACTTTGCTGAATTCCAACAGATGAAAATGGAAACACCAAAAGTAGAAAATTATAAAGAAACGTTATTCGCTCTATTACAACAACCGACGATTGCAAGTAAAGAGTGGGTTTATGATCAATATGATTATCAAGTTCGCACAAGCACAGTTGTTACACCGGGTTCAGATGCAGCAGTTGTACGTGTACGCGGTACAGAAAAAGGATTAGCAATGACGACAGATTGTAACTCTCGCTACATTTATTTAGATCCAGAAGTGGGCGGTAAAATTGCAGTAGCAGAGGCAGCACGTAATATCGTATGTTCTGGAGGAGAGCCACTTGCAATTACAGATTGCTTAAACTTCGGTAATCCAGAGAAACCAGAAATCTTCTGGCAAATTGAGAAATCAGTAGATGGTATGAGTGAAGCTTGTCGCACATTACAAACACCAGTTATCGGCGGAAACGTATCAATGTATAACGAACGTAGTGGTGAAGCGGTATATCCAACACCGACAGTTGGGATGGTCGGACTAGTACATGACTTAAAACATGTAACAACACAAGAGTTTAAGCAAGCTGGCGATTTAGTTTATGTTATCGGAGAGACGAAAGCTGAGTTTGGTGGAAGTGAATTACAGAAAATGCTTCACGGCAAAATTTTCGGCCAATCACCAAGTATCGATCTAGACGTAGAATTAAAACGTCAAAAACAAGTATTAGCAGCAATTCAAGCTGGCCTTGTTCAATCTGCACATGACGTTGCTGAAGGTGGTTTAGCAGTTGCAATTTCAGAAAGTGCAATTGGTGCTAACGGCTTAGGTGCTACTGTGAAATTAGACGGGGAAGCAACAGCGGCATTATTTGCGGAATCACAATCTCGCTTCGTGATAACTGTAAAACGTGAAAATAAAGAAGTGTTCGAGAAAGCGGTAGAAGCAATTCAAGTTGGAGAAGTAACAAATACAAATGAAGTGACAATTCATAATGAAGAAAATGAAGTGTTACTTACAGCAAATGTAGATGAAATGAGAAAGGCTTGGAAAGGGGCAATCCCATGCTTGCTGAAATAAAGGGGTTAAACGAAGAATGTGGCGTTTTCGGAATTTGGGGGCATGAAAATGCGGCACAAGTTTCATACTACGGATTGCACAGTTTACAGCACCGTGGGCAAGAAGGCGCAGGCATTGTCGTAAATAATGGAGAAAAAATCGTCGGTCACAAGGGGTTAGGTTTAATATCGGAAGTGTTTTCAAGAGGAGAGCTAGAAGGATTGAACGGGAAATCAGCAATCGGACACGTACGATACGCGACGGCTGGTGGAAGTGAAGTGGCTAACGTTCAACCACTACTGTTCCGTTTTTCCGATCATAGTATGGCATTAGCTCATAACGGGAATTTAATTAATGCAAAAATGCTTCGCCGTGAATTAGAGGCAGAGGGAAGTATTTTTCAAACAAGTTCAGATACAGAAGTACTTTTACATCTTATTAAACGTAGTACGAAAGATTCGTTAATTGAAAGTGTAAAAGAAGCTCTAAATAAGGTGAAAGGTGCGTTTGCATATCTTTTACTAACTGGAAATGAAATGATTGTTGCGCTAGATCCAAATGGATTCCGTCCCCTTTCAATTGGAAAGATGGGAAATGCTTACGTTGTAGCATCTGAAACATGTGCTTTTGATGTAGTAGGTGCAACATACATTCGTGATGTAGAACCGGGTGAATTACTTATCATTAATGATGAAGGAATTCACGTAGATCGTTTCACAAATGATGTAGAACATGCAATTTGCAGTATGGAATACATTTACTTCGCACGCCCAGATTCAAATATCGCTGGTGTTAATGTCCATGCAGCACGTAAAAACATGGGGAAACGTTTGGCGGCAGAAGCTCCTATTGAAGCTGATGTTGTTACTGGTGTACCAGACTCTAGCATTTCAGCAGCAATTGGTTATGCGGAGGCGACAGGCATTCCATATGAGTTGGGATTAATTAAAAATCGTTACGTTGGACGTACGTTTATTCAACCTTCTCAGGAACTGCGAGAGCAAGGGGTTAAGATGAAGCTTTCAGCAGTAAGAGGTGTAGTTGAAGGAAAACGAGTTGTTATGATTGATGATTCTATCGTACGAGGAACAACGAGTAAACGAATTGTTCGTATGCTTCGCGAGGCTGGAGCGACAGAAGTTCACGTAAGAATAGCTTCACCACCTTTGAAATATCCATGTTTCTATGGCATTGATATTCAAACGAGAAAAGAATTAATTGCAGCAAATCATACGGTAGAAGAAATTCGTGAAATGATCGGTGCAGACTCATTAACATTTTTAAGTGAAGATGGATTAGTAGATGCAATTGGACGTCCATATGAGGGGAAATACGGTGGCCTATGTATGGCGTACTTCAATGGAGATTATCCAACAGCTCTTTATGATTATGAGCAAGAGCTGTTAGAAAGTATAAAATAAGAAGAAAAAAGCTTCTACTTCTTTTTGATGTAGAAGCTAGCTTCTTTCTTAAAACGGCCCGCACAGGATAGGGAGAAATTAAAAGACGAGGTGTAGATAACGATGGCGAATGCATATAAGCAAGCAGGAGTAGATATTGAAGCTGGATATGAAGCGGTATCTCGCATGAAAAAACACGTACAAACAACAATGAGAAAAGAAGTACTAGGCAGTTTAGGCGGTTTTGGAGGTATGTTTGACCTATCAAAATTTGCATTAGAAGAACCTGTATTAGTATCTGGAACAGATGGCGTGGGAACGAAATTGATGCTCGCTTTTATGGCAGATAAACATGACACAATTGGTATTGATGCGGTTGCAATGTGTGTAAATGATATTGTTGTCCAAGGAGCAGAGCCGCTTTTCTTTCTTGATTATATTGCTTGTGGTAAAGCTGAACCTAGTAAAATTGAAAACATCGTCAAAGGTATATCAGAGGGCTGTCGCCAAGCAGGCTGTGCTTTAATTGGTGGAGAAACAGCTGAAATGCCAGGAATGTATTCTACAGAAGAATACGATTTAGCTGGTTTTACAGTTGGGATCGTTGATAAAAAGAAAATTGTAACAGGTGAAAAAATTGAAGCTGGTCACGTATTAATTGGCTTAGCATCTAGCGGTATTCATAGTAACGGTTATTCTTTAGTACGAAAAGTATTACTAGAAGATGGAGAACTATCTTTAGCTCGCATTTACGGACGCTTAGAGCTACCTCTTGGTGAAGAATTATTAAAACCAACGAAAATTTATGTCAAACCTATTTTAGAACTATTGAAGAAATATGAAGTATACGGTATGGCACATATTACAGGTGGCGGATTCATTGAAAATATTCCACGTATGTTACCAGAAGGAATCGGTGCAGAAATTGAATTAGGATCTTGGGAAATTCAGCCGATCTTTAGTTTACTTCAAGAAGTTGGCAAGTTGGAAGAGAAAGAAATGTTCAATATTTTTAACATGGGTATTGGTATGGTAGTAGCGGTGAAGGAAGAAGATGCAAAAGGTGTTGTTCGTCTTCTTGAAGAGCAAGGAGAAACTGCTCGTATTATTGGACGCACTGTACAAGGAGCTGGCGTTACTTTTAATGGAGGCACAGCGCTATGAGTAGATTAGCAGTTTTTGCTTCTGGAAGCGGATCTAACTTTCAATCTCTCGTTAATGCAGTAGAAGAAAAAAGATTGGATGCAGAAATTAGTTTATTAGTATGTGATAAACCAGAAGCACGCGCTGTTGGGCGAGCACATTATCATCATATCCCGTGTTTCGCTTTTTCAGCGAAAGCATATGAGTCAAAAGAAGCGTTTGAAAAAGAGATATTAAAGAAGCTAGAAGAGTATGAAATTGATTATGTTATTTTAGCTGGATATATGCGTTTAATTGGACCAACTTTACTAGAAGCTT
This sequence comes from Bacillus cereus group sp. MYBK139-1, assembly GCF_051916915.1. Lineage (NCBI taxonomy): Bacteria > Bacillati > Bacillota > Bacilli > Caryophanales > Bacillaceae > Bacillus > Bacillus cereus group sp. MYBK139-1. Next base: position 10,681 of record NZ_JBQAHO010000005.1, read on the forward strand.
ACGGCGGAAGGATTATTAATATTCATCCATCACTATTACCGAGTTTTCCAGGGAAAGATGCTGTTGGTCAAGCGTTAGAAGCAGGTGTGAAAGTAACTGGAGTAACGATTCATTATGTAGACGCAGGTATGGATACAGGGCCAATTATTGCACAAGAAGCAGTAGTTGTTTCTGAAGGGGATACGAGAGAAAGCTTACAAACGAAAATTCAACAAGTTGAACATAAGTTATACGTAAATACAGTGAATCAAATTGTTCAATCTACGAAAGAACCAACTGTTAACTAACATACAACCAGGGGTGAAGGGTAAATGAAAAAGCGTGCATTAGTAAGTGTTTCAGATAAAACAGGAGTAGTAGAATTTGTTAAAGGTTTACTAGAACAAGGGATCGAAGTTATATCAACAGGCGGTACAAAAAAATTACTAGAAGAAAACGGCTTACAAGTAATCGGTATTTCTGAAGTAACTGGTTTCCCAGAAATTATGGATGGTCGTGTGAAAACATTACATCCAAATATTCATGGTGGTCTATTAGCAGTTCGCGATAATGAAACGCATGTAGCACAAATGAATGAGTTAGGTATAGAGCCAATTGATTTTGTTGTCGTTAACTTATACCCATTCAAAGAAACAATCGCTAAGCCTGATGTAACATTTGCTGATGCAATTGAAAATATTGATATTGGTGGCCCAACAATGATTCGCTCTGCTGCGAAAAATCACAAATTTGTATCGGTAATTGTAGATCCAGTAGATTACGATGTTGTATTAGCAGAACTGAAAGAGAACGGTGAAGTAAAAGAAGAAACGAAACGTAAATTAGCAGCGAAAGTATTCCGTCATACAGCAGCATATGATGCGTTAATCTCTAACTACTTAACAGAGCAAATGGGTGAAGAAAGCCCAGAAACATTAACTGTGACATTTGAGAAAAAGCAAGACTTACGTTATGGCGAGAATCCACATCAAAAGGCAACTTTCTATAAAGCGCTATTCGCAGCAACTTCTTCTGTTGCATACGCAGAACAATTACACGGTAAAGAATTATCATATAACAATATTAATGATGCAGACGCAGCACTTAGCATCGTAAAAGAATTTACAGAACCAGCAGTAGTAGCAGTAAAACATATGAATCCATGTGGTGTTGGAGTAGGAACTGATATTCATGAAGCATACACACGTGCTTATGAAGCGGATCCAGTATCAATCTTTGGAGGGATTATTGCAGCAAATCGTGAGATCGACAAATCTACAGCTGAAAAGTTACATGAAATTTTCTTAGAAATTATTATTGCACCTTCTTTCTCAAAAGAAGCTTTAGAAGTGTTGCAAAGTAAGAAAAACTTACGTTTACTAACTGTAAATATTGAAAAATCGACAAGTGCGAGCAAAAAACTAACTTCTGTACAAGGCGGACTTCTTGTTCAAGAGGAAGATACGTTATCATTAGATGAAAGTACAATTTCAATTCCAACAAAACGTGAACCTTCAGAGCAAGAATGGAAAGATTTAAAACTAGCTTGGAAAGTTGTAAAACATGTGAAGTCAAATGCAATTGTTTTAGCGAAAGATGATATGACAATTGGTGTCGGTGCGGGACAGATGAACCGTGTAGGTTCTGCAAAAATCGCAATTACACAAGCTGGTGAAAAAGCACAAGGTAGCGCGCTTGCATCTGATGCTTTCTTCCCAATGCCAGATACATTAGAAGAAGCAGCAAAAGCAGGAATTACAGCAATCATTCAACCAGGCGGATCAATCCGTGATGAAGATTCTATTAAAGTGGCGGATACGTATGGGATTGCGATGGTGTTCACTGGCGTACGTCATTTCAAACACTAATAGAGGGTGTTTAAAAAGTCCGGTTAAGATAACCTTCGCCTGTCGTCGTTGCGTTGCCAGTGCGGTACTCATGTAGGAAAACTACACTCCGTGTCCTCCTGGCAAATGCGCCTCGACCTGCTCGGTTCTCTTGATCCGCCTTTTTAAACTTACAGTGATATGAAAACAAACTAGGAGCATAGCTTCTAGTTTGTACTTATTTAAGTATTGGGGGATGAAATATGAACGTTTTAGTAATTGGCCGCGGTGGGCGTGAGCATGCTTTAGCTTGGAAGTTTGCACAATCGACAAAAGTGAAAAAGGTGTATGTAGCACCGGGCAATGAAGGCATGCGCGATATTGCAATACCAGTTGATATTGATGAAAATGATTTTGATGCATTAGTTTTATTTGCTAAAGAGAATAGGGTTGAATTAACTTTCGTTGGACCAGAAATTCCGCTTATGAATGGAATTGTTGATCGTTTTACAGAAGAGGGGCTTCGTGTATTTGGCCCAAATAAAGCAGCTGCTGTTATTGAAGGTAGTAAGGCTTTTACGAAAGAATTGATGAAAAAATATGATATTCCAACTGCGGCATATGAAACTTTTACAGACTATGAAGAAGCAGTACAGTACATTCAAAAAGTTGGTGCACCAATTGTTATTAAGGCAGATGGATTAGCTGCTGGTAAAGGTGTAACAGTAGCGATGACGCTTGAAGAAGCATTACAGGCTGTGAAAGAAATGCTACAAGATGTAAAGTTCGGTGAAGCGAGTAAGAAGGTTGTTATTGAAGAGTTTTTAGATGGACAAGAATTTTCATTAATGGCATTTGTGAATGGAACAAATGTGCATCCGATGGTAATCGCGCAAGATCATAAACGAGCTTTTGATGGAGATAAAGGTCCAAATACAGGTGGAATGGGTGCATATTCTCCAGTACCACAAATTCCGGAATCAGCAGTTCAAGAGGCGATAAAAAACGTATTGCATCCAACTGCTAAAGCGATGATTGCAGAAAATCGATCGTTTACAGGGATTTTATATGCGGGACTTATTTTAACAAATGATGGTCCAAAGGTAATTGAGTTTAATGCTCGCTTTGGTGATCCTGAAACGGAAGTTGTATTACCACGCCTAGAAAATGATTTAGTTGATGTATGTAACGCTGTATTAGATGAGAGTGAACTAACGTTACAATGGTCAGAAGAAGCAGTTATTGGCGTTGTACTTGCTTCGAAAGGATATCCAGAAGTATATAAAAAAGGTGATATTATTAACGGGTTAGATGCATTGCAAGATGTAATTGTGTTTCATTCAGGTACAGCGATGAAACATGGTGATTTTGTAACAAACGGTGGTCGTGTACTATTTGTTGCTTGTAAGGCGAATAGTTTACAAGAAGCGAAAGATAAGGTGTATAAAGAAATTGGTAAAATTGAGAGTGATGCTCTATTTTACCGAAGTGATATAGGATATCGTGCAATTGGGCATGAGATGATGAGAAGCTAATATGTAAAAAATCTCGCTGAGAAATCAGCGAGATTTTTTATGCATCTTTATCTTTTTTCAATTTCCCTTTTTGCTTTGCCATTTCTCGAAGTAAATACTCGATGTGTGCATTGACGCTACGAAACTCATCATTCGCCCATTTTTCGATGACTGCGTGTAATTCAGGATCAATACGTAATGGAAAGCTTTTCTTTTTAGCCATAGTGATTTACAGCCTTTTAGTATAGGCTTCCTGTATTAATAACTGGTTGCGCACCTTTATCTGAAACGATGGCAACTAATAAGTTGTTCACCATATTCGCTTTACGCTCGTCATCTAATTCAAGTACGCCTTCTTCATCTAACATATGGATTGAATCTTTTGCCATCTTCACAGCACCTTCAACAATCTCTTTTCTAGCAGCTAATACTGCTTTTGCTTGTTGGCGTTGTAGCATTGCATGGGCAATTTCTGTTGCATAAGCTAAATGTGTTAAACGAGTTTCTAACACTTCTACGCCAGCAATTTCAAGGCGTGCTTCTAGCTCACGTTTTAATTCTTCAGAGATTTCTTCAGTATTTCCACGTAACGTAATGCAAGTTTCATCTTGGAAATTATCATAAGGATATTTCGTTGCAACGTGGCGGATTGCCGTTTCACTTTGAATTTCTACAAATCGATCATAATGTTCAACGCCAAACATCGCTTTTGCAGAATCAACAACTTTATAGACGATAACAGCTGCAATTTCAATTGGATTTCCGTCAACATCATTTACTTTTAATTTCTTACTATTAAAGTTCTCAACACGTAACGATACAGTTTGACGGAACGCGAACGGAATCGTTAAAAATAAACCGTTTTGACGAATTGTTCCTAAATAATTACCGAAAAACGTAATGACTTTTGCTTGATTTGGTTGAACAATCCCGATACCTGTAGCAAGAACTGCAGCTAAAATAATAGTTAATGCAGCTCCTATGAAAATTTCTTGCACGAGGAAAAATACACCGATAGCGGCTAAAATCAAAATTCCAATAATCCCAAGAAAACCATTAACATAAAATACTTGTTTTTCTTTCATATGATCGCCTCCTGATATAAAAATGATATCACTTTTATATCATTTTAAGCAAGAGGTGTACACCTAATTTTCTGAATTTTATTTATTATGTATATTTTAATGTTCGAAAAAAGAATGTATGTTCTGTTTTGTGATAAAATAAAGAAGACTTAACCGCCCACTGCAGCAGCTAAGTCCCTTTGAGAGCATCTTGCATCGTGACAAATGATTCAAAGCGGTTTTGCCAGGATTATATCTTCAATCGCTGACTCAATCTCTTTGTCAGAAGCGTCATAACTTCCGTTTGACTGTGGTTTGTCGTGCTTGGAAGTTTGATTCGCTTCTTCTTTAGTATGTCCCTTCTCAGCAAAATTCATGCTAGGCATTTTAAATGCCCCCATGTTCATGTATTTTCCGAATTTCCACATTTCAACAATAGGGCAGAAACGAACAATTCCCTCTGCAACTTTCATTGCACCAATCCATAGCAAAATGTTAGACCAAGTGCACCAAGGTTTGCGCACGAGTTTCGTTGCACTACAACCGAAGAGGACAAGTCCGAGTGTAATTCGAATTAGGGCATTTATTGTACCGATATTTTGCTTCATTAGAAAAACACTCCTTTTATGAAAGTTGAAATAGATAATACTATTTCCTTTATTAGTATCCCTTTTGATTTTTCGGATATGTAATCCAACATTTGACGTGGAAAAAGATGTTGGATTGTGCGTGTGTGTAAGTAGCTTTTTTTGTTATAATGAAAGAATGCATAAAAGGAAGTTCAAAATTAAATCCTCTCGTTTGAAAAATGTGGAAGAGGGGATTCCAAACTTAATTCTCCGCTTTAAACAAATATTTAAGGTGAACTTAAAAAATCCTAATGAAAATAAACTGTTATTTTAAACAGAAATATATACAACTTGAGAAAAGAAAGGGTGTTTTCATGTACGATATTTCCGGATGGAAACATGTATTTAAGCTTGATCCGAATAAGGAGTTAAGTGACGAACATTTAGAAATGATTTGTGAGTCTGGAACAGATGCTGTTATTGTAGGCGGAAGTGATGGGGTGACAATTGATAATGTACTACACATGCTAGTTAGCATTCGTAGATATGCAGTTCCTTGTGTGTTAGAGGTTTCTGATGTGGAAGCAATTACACCAGGATTCGATTTTTATTATATCCCAAGCGTTTTAAATAGCCGAAAGGTGGAATGGGTAACAGGCGTTCATCATGAGGCTTTGAAAGAATTTGGGGATATTATGGATTGGGACGAAATTTTTATGGAAGGATATTGTGTTTTAAATCCTGAAGCGAAAGTAGCCCAGCTTACAGATGCAAAGTGTGATGTAACAGAAGATGATGTGATTGCATACGCGCGTTTAGCAGACAAGCTATTACGTTTACCGATATTTTATTTAGAATATAGCGGTACGTATGGAGATGTTGAACTTGTTAAAAATGTAAAAGCACAATTGAAACAAGCTAAGTTATATTATGGCGGTGGTATTTCTAATGCTGAACAGGCGAAGGAAATGGCGCAGCATGCTGATACAGTAGTTGTTGGAAATATTATTTATGATGATATAAAAGCAGCGTTAAAAACGGTTAAAGCAGTAAAAGGAGAGTAGGTGCAGGCGTATATGAGTATGACAGATAGATTATTAAATGGTTTAAATCCGCAGCAACAGAAAGCAGTACAAACAACGAACGGACCACTTCTATTAATGGCAGGCGCAGGTAGTGGTAAAACACGTGTGTTAACACATCGTATTGCGTATTTACTTGGTGAAAAAGGAGTAGCACCATGGAACGTACTAGCTATTACCTTTACAAATAAAGCGGCTCGTGAAATGCGCGAGCGTATTGATACACTTGTCGGACCAGAAGCTGAAGATATTTGGATTTCTACGTTCCACTCTATGTGTGTACGTATTTTACGACGTGATATCGATCGCATTGGTATTAATCGTAACTTTACAATTTTAGATTCAGGTGATCAGTTAACTGTAGTTAAAAAAATTATGAAAGAGCGCAATATTGATCCGAAGAAATTTGAGCCGCGCTCTATTTTAGCTGGTATTAGTAATGCGAAAAATGAATTGTTATCTGCGGATAAATATGCGAAGAAAATTACAATTGCTGATCCATATGAAAAATTAACGAGCGATGTATATACAGAATATCAAAAACGTCTTTTGAAAAATAACTCACTAGACTTTGATGATTTAATTATGACGACGATTCAACTATTTGAGCGTGTTCCAGAAGTACTAGAGTTTTATCAGCGTAAATTTCAGTATATTCACGTGGATGAGTATCAAGATACGAATAAAGCGCAGTACCTTCTTGTTAAACATTTGGCAGCACGTTTTAAAAATTTATGTGTTGTAGGTGACTCAGATCAGTCAATTTATCGCTGGCGTGGTGCGGACATTTCTAACATTTTGTCATTCGAAAAAGACTATGAGAATGCGCAAGTTATTCTGTTAGAACAAAATTATCGTTCGTCACAAAATATTTTAAATGCAGCGAATGCTGTCATTGAAAGAAATACGAATCGTAAACCGAAGAAATTATGGACAGATAATGAAGTTGGAAGCAAAATCTCTTACTATCGTGCTGCAACGGAAAAGGACGAAGCATACTTTGTTGCGAAAAAAATTCGCGACGATATTCAAATGGGAAAACGAAAATATACTGATTTTGCGGTGTTATATCGTACAAATGCGCAGTCTCGTATGGTCGAGGAGATTTTCCTGAAATCTAATATTCCTTACAAAATTGTCGGCGGTACGAAGTTCTACGACCGTAAAGAGATTAAAGACATTTTGGCGTATTTACGCTTAATTGGGAATCCAGATGATGAGATTAGTTTCGCACGTATTATTAACGTGCCAAAGCGCGGAATTGGTGCGACTTCTATCGATAAAATTATTAATTACGGTGTACAAAATGGAATTTCATTAACAGCTGTATTCGATGAGATTGAGCATGTTGGAGTAAGTGCAAAGGTTACAAAGGCAGTAAAAGAATTCGCAGGTTTATTACACAACTGGGTAAATATGCAAGAGTATTTATCTGTTACAGAATTGGTAGAAGAAGTTATTGAAAAAACCGGCTATCGCGACATGTTGAAAAACGAGCGTACGTTAGAAGCGGAAGGTCGTCTAGAGAACTTAGATGAGTTTTTATCTGTTACGCAAACATTTGAATCTCAAAGCGAAGATAAGAGCCTTGTTGCATTCTTAACAGACTTAGCACTTGTTGCAGATATTGATCGTGTAGATGAAGACCCAACTGCTGGTGAGGAAGTTATTTTAATGACGATGCACTCAGCGAAAGGATTAGAATTCCCAGTTGTCTTTATTGTTGGTTTAGAGGAAGGAATATTCCCGCATACTCGTTCTCTAATGGAAGAAGATGAAATGCAAGAAGAGCGTCGTCTTGCTTATGTAGGTATTACTCGTGCAGAAGAAGAATTGTATTTATCCAATGCACAAATGCGTACATTATTTGGTAGAACAAGTATGAATGCCGCATCTCGATTCATTACAGAAATCCCGACAGAACTAGTAGAATCATTAAATGAAACAGCGCCGAAGCGTGAAACTTCGTTTGGTGCAAAAGGAAGAACGGCAAGTAGCAGTAAAACGACAACTACAACACGTTCTCGCTCAGCTTTCGCGCGTCCTGCAGCTAAGACGACAGGCGGCGAACAAATCGGCTGGGCAGTAGGCGATAAAGCTTCCCACCAAAAATGGGGAATCGGTACAGTTGTAAGTGTAAAAGGTGAAGGTGATGCAAAAGAATTAGATATTGCGTTCCCAAGCCCAATTGGTGTTAAACGTTTGTTAGCAAAATTTGCACCTGTGACGAAACAATAGGAAAGGAATGAGGATATGTCAAAAGAGATAGCAAAAAAACGTATAGAAGAACTACGTGATTTGTTAAATACATTTAACTATCAATATCACGTGTTAGACAATCCTTCTGTTTCTGATGCGGAGTATGACCGTAATATGCAGGAGCTTATAAAATTAGAAGCAGAGAACCCAGAGTTTATGAGTGAAGATTCTCCCTCCGTTCGCGTTGGGGGAACGGTTCTTGATATATTTGAAAAAGTAACACACAAGTCACCGATGTTAAGTTTAGGAAATGCATTTAACGAAGGAGATTTACGTGATTTTGACCGACGAGTACGTCAAGGAATTGATGATGCGAATGTAAGATATATATGCGAATTAAAAATTGACGGACTTGCTGTTTCACTTCATTATGAAAAAGGACGCTTCATTCAAGGGGCAACACGTGGTGATGGTGTAACAGGTGAAGATATTACTCAAAATTTAAAAACGATTAAAGCAATCCCGCTTCGTTTAAATGAAGAAGTAACGTTAGAAGCACGAGGCGAAGCTTATATGCCGAAGCGTTCATTCGTTAAGTTAAATGAAGAAAAAGAGCAAAATGGTGAAGATGTATTTGCAAATCCGCGTAATGCGGCAGCAGGTTCAATCCGCCAACTTGATCCGAAAATTGCAGCGAAGCGTAACTTATCTATGTTTGTATACGGTCTTGCGAATGTAGAAGAAAAAACAATCCTATCACATAGTGAATCGCTTGATTTCTTAGGTGAACTTGGATTCAAAACAAATCCAAATCGACGTACATGTGAAACAATTGAAGAAGTTATAGCTTATGTAGAAGAATGGCAAGAAAAACGTCCGCATCTTGATTATGAGATTGATGGGATCGTTATAAAAGTAGATGATGTTGCTCTTCAAGAAAGTCTAGGCACTACAGCAAAGAGTCCAAGATGGGCAATTGCTTATAAATTCCCAGCTGAAGAAGTTGTAACAAGATTAACAGGCATTGAATTAAGTGTTGGTCGTACAGGGGTTGTAACACCGACTGCAGAGCTAGAGCCAGTACGAGTGGCTGGTACGATCGTTCGTCGTGCTTCTTTACATAACGAAGATTTAATTCGTGAAAAAGATATTCGAATTGGTGACTACGTTGTTGTGAAGAAGGCTGGAGATATTATTCCTGAAGTTGTGAATGTTATTTTTGATAAGCGTACTGGTGAGGAAGAAGAATATCATATGCCAACGCATTGCCCAGCATGTGAGAGTGAACTAGTTCGTTTAGAAGGAGAGGTAGCACTTCGTTGTATAAACCCAACTTGTCCTGCTCAAATTCGAGAAGGGTTAATCCATTTCGTTTCAAGAAATGCAATGAATATTGATGGACTTGGAGAACGTGTCATTACACAACTCTTTGAGGCAGATTATATTCGTACATTTGCTGATTTATATTCGTTGACGAAAGAGCAATTATTACAGCTAGAACGATTTGGAGAAAAATCAGCAACGAATTTAGTACAAGCAATTGAGAATTCTAAAGAAAACTCATTAGAGCGATTATTATTCGGTCTTGGTATTCGCCATGTCGGAGCGAAAGCAGCGCGTACATTTGCTGAGCATTTCGAAACAATGGATGCGCTTGTGAAGGCAACGGAAGAAGAACTAAAAGCAATTAATGAAATTGGTGAAAAAATGGCTCAATCCGTAGTAACGTATTTCGATAATGAAGACGTATTAGAGTTATTACAACAATTTAAAGAATACGGCGTGAACATGACATATAAAGGCATGAAAATTGCTGATTTACAAAACGTTGAGTCGTACTTCGCAGGAAAAACTGTCGTTTTAACAGGGAAATTAGAAGTTATGGGACGTAGTGAAGCGAAGAAGAAGATTGAGGCATTAGGTGGAAAAGTAACAGGAAGTGTTAGTAAAAGTACGGATTTAGTTGTTGCAGGTGAAGCGGCAGGTTCGAAATTAGCACAAGCGGAGAAACATAATGTCGAGGTTTGGAATGAAGAGAGGTTCTTACAAGAGCTAAATAAGTAAGAGGTGCAAACTTACCATGAAAAAAATAGCATTAGCGGTATTAAGCCTTGGCCTACTTGTAAGTGGGTGTAGTGCAGGTGCCGACAAAGATGAAAAAGTGGTTGAGAAATCGGGGAAAGCAAAAGAGCAAGCAATCGTCCCGAATTACTCTATTTCGGATGAATATTATAAGACGACTATTCCATTTGTGGGAGGAAACGCACGTGGCTTAGTTGTGCAAGGAGTAAGTAATCGCCTTGATATAGATGAATTTGAAACAGGATTAATGCGTATTGCGAAAGAATCATTTAGTACGAAAGATAATGTTTTAAAAGGCGGAAAATCCCTAAAAACTCAGGATATACAGATGCTTGTTAAAAGAAAACGTACAGATGCAGAACAAAAGGAACTAGAAAATACACTAAAAAAAGATGCGGTTAAATTCCCGAACATAGGGTTAAATCCTACATTAGGTTCAGGATCCGAATCACTAGAAGTGAAAAATAAAAAAAATCCAATATATATTTCAAATATTTTAGAGCATGATTATTATGTGAACAAAGGCGAAAAAAATGAGCGTAGCGGCATTGTAGTTGGATTAGCGATGAATTCGGTTCATTATTATGAGGAAGAGCATGGTTATCCGCGTGAGGCTGCAATTTCGAATGAAAAGATGTTAGCTGAAGGGAAAAAAATGGTGCCAGAAATCTTGAAAGTTATGCATCAACAAGATCCTGAGACAAAAAACCTTCCGATAACATTTGCAATTTATCGTCAGGCTCCAAAGTCTTCGCTCGTGCCAGGTAACTTTGTTTCTTATGCGAATGTTGAAAAAGGCAGTGAAACAGTTGAGGATTGGAAACAAATTAATGAGAAATATTATTTGTTCCCATCTGAACAAGCGAAAACAGATAATAAACGTGAAGATCTGGCGAGAGTATCAAACTTCAAGGCAAAATTAAGCGATTATTTCCAAGGCGACTATACAGCTGTTATCGGTACTGGTATGTATAGAGACGATGAATTAAGAGAAATAAAGCTCGATATTCCTGTCCAGTTTAATGGGAAAGCAGAAATAATTGGCTTTACACAATATGTAGCCGGGCTTGTTATGGAATACTTCCCGAATTATATGAAAGTACAAGTAACGATTAAATCTGTAGAGCGTCCAGAAGCGATTATTATACGTGAAGCGAAGCAAGATGAGCCGTATGTGAAAATTTTAGATTAAATAGAAGGGCCGTTCCTTTATGGAACGGCTTTTTTTCTTTGGTAATTTTGTTATAATTTAAAATGTTATAAATAATGGGGTAAGGGGTAAAGCGCATGGGCGAATTAAGTTTTCAAGTCATTATTTTATTAATTGCATTCGGTTTTTTAGCAGCTTTTATTGATTCAGTTGTTGGTGGTGGAGGATTAATTTCGCTTCCGGCACTTATGTTTGTTGGTTTACCACCAGCTTCGGCAATTGCAACGAATAAATTAGCTGCAACGATGGGGACGTTTACGAGTGCGATTTACTTTATTCGATCGGGAAAGGTTGATTTTAAAATTGTAGGAAAGTTAATCCCGTTAACTATTATAGGGGCAGTCGCAGGTGCTTTAGTAGTAAAGTTTATTCCGCCGGATATTTTACGTCCGTTAGTGCTTGTGATGTTGGTGTTTATTGCCATTTATATTATTGCGAAAAAGGATTGGGGAAGTGTATCTACCTATAAGAAGATGACGAAAAGAAAAACATTAATATTTTTCTTGGTTATTTTAATGATAGGGTTTTACGATGGATTTTTTGGACCAGGAACAGGATCCTTTTTAATTTTTGCATTTTTATTAATTGGTTTGGATTTTATTCAAGCGGCAGCATCTGGAAAACTTTTGAATTTTGTTAGTAATATCGTATCGTTAATCACTTTTTTATTTTTAGACGTAATTCATTTTGAATACGGTATTATTATGGGATTATCGATGATTTTGGGCGCTTATTTTGGATCGAAATTTGCAGTTCAAAAAGGTGTTGGATATGTAAGAACTTTATTCTTGTTAGTAACTATTTTATTGATTAGCAAAAACGTTTTGGAATATACTCATATTTTGTAGAGTTATACATTTGTATAACTCTGTTTTTTTATTATATTTTAAAAATTAATTAATTTTTAAAATATAAGTCTAGGAATATTTGAATAAATCTAAATTATCGTGTAGAATAATGTTGTAAAATGTAAACGTTTTTCTAAGGGGAGGCTAAAAGGATGGTAGTAGCATACAAACATGAGCCATTTACAGATTTTTCAGTAGAGGCTAACAAATTAGCGTTTGAAGAAGGTTTAAAGAAAGTAGAATCTTATCTTGGACAAGACTATCCATTAATTATTGGGGGAGAAAAAATCACTACAGAAGACAAAATTGTTTCTGTAAACCCTGCAAATAAAGATGAACTTGTTGGTCGCGTTTCAAAAGCAAGCCGTGAGTTAGCTGAAAAAGCAATGCAAGTAGCGGATGAAACATTCCAAACTTGGAGAAAGTCAAAACCAGAAATGCGTGCAGACATTTTATTCCGTGCTGCAGCAATTGTTCGTCGTAGAAAACATGAATTCTCTGCTATTCTTGTAAAAGAAGCAGGTAAACCATGGAATGAGGCAGATGCTGATACAGCAGAAGCAATCGACTTTATGGAATATTATGGTCGTCAAATGTTGAAATTAAAAGACGGAATTCCAGTAGAAAGCCGTCCAATTGAATATAATCGTTTCTCTTACATTCCATTAGGAGTAGGTGTTATCATTTCTCCTTGGAACTTCCCATTCGCAATTATGGCAGGTATGACAACAGCTGCTTTAGTTTCTGGTAATACAGTATTACTAAAACCAGCTAGTACAACTCCTGTAGTAGCAGCGAAATTCATGGAAGTATTAGAAGAAGCTGGCTTACCAGCTGGCGTAGTAAACTTCGTACCAGGTAGCGGTTCTGAAGTTGGTGATTACTTAGTAGATCACCCTCGTACACGTTTCATTAGCTTCACTGGATCTCGTGATGTAGGTATCCGTATTTATGAGCGTGCAGCGAAAGTAAACCCAGGTCAAATTTGGTTAAAACGCGTTATCGCTGAAATGGGTGGTAAAGATACAATCGTTGTTGATAAAGAAGCAGATCTTGAATTAGCAGCTAAATCTATCGTTGCATCAGCATTCGGATTCTCAGGACAAAAATGTTCTGCATGTTCTCGTGCAGTAATCCATGAAGATGTATACGATCACGTATTAAATCGTGCTGTTGAATTAACGAAAGAATTAACAGTTGCTAACCCAGCTGTATTAGGTACAAACATGGGTCCTGTTAATGACCAAGCTGCATTCGATAAAGTAATGAGCTATGTTGCAATTGGTAAAGAAGAAGGTAGAATTTTAGCAGGTGGCGAAGGAGATGATTCTAAAGGCTGGTTCATCCAACCGACAATCGTTGCTGACGTTGCAGAAGATGCTCGCCTAATGAAAGAAGAAATCTTCGGACCAGTAGTAGCATTCTGTAAAGCAAAAGACTTTGACCATGCACTTGCAATTGCAAACAATACAGAATACGGTTTAACAGGAGCAGTTATCTCTAACAACCGTGACCATATTGAAAAAGCACGTGAAGACTTCCACGTAGGTAACTTATACTTCAACCGTGGATGTACTGGTGCAATCGTAGGATACCAACCATTCGGTGGCTTTAACATGTCTGGTACAGACTCTAAAGCTGGTGGCCCTGACTACTTAGCACTTCACATGCAAGCAAAAACTACTTCTGAAACTTTATAAGAAATAGTAGAAGAGATCTTCGCAGTCTGCGAAGATTTCTTTTTTTTTGAAAAACTTTCTATCATGCCTTTCGAGAGGACTCCCACCTCTAAACGTAAGTGAAGGTGGTGAGGTGAATCGAAAGAAATATTTTATTTTCAAGAAAAAGGAACGTATGTTTTATTTTTGCTATAATATCCTTAACAAGGAGGTGAATAAAATGACAAAGGAAAATCCATCAAACTATAAAACTCTTCAAATCTGGATTAAAAAAGGGCATCGTATGTATTCTTATTTTCAAGAATGTTGTCATAACGCTAAGAATATGTACAACACTACAAACTTTTATATACGCCAGGTGTACACTGGATTAACACAAGAAAAAGAGTTGCAGCCTTTGCAAAAAGAAGTTCTGGATCATATTCATAAAAATATTGGTAAGATGAATGACACACAACTTCTTGCCTATCAGAAGAAATTGGAAAAAAAGAAATTAAAGCCTACAGAAGAACAGAAAGAGATTACATGTAATTTGTTTTCAGAACCTAATTTTGAAAAACCTTATGTAGATTACAACTTTCTAGATGCACTATTTAAGGTTATGATTCAAAATGATTATCGAGCTTTGCCTACGCAATGTAGCCAGTCAATCATGAAAGGTTTGTTCCAAAATTGGAAATCTTTTTTTGCTAGTTTAAAAGATTATAAAAAGAACCCAAACAAATATGCTGGAATGCCTAGGATTCCAAAGTATATTCGTTCTTCTGAAAAAGAGATTCTGTATACAAACCAAGATTGCATCATTAAAAACGGTAGATTTTTAAAGTTTCCAAAGACGAAATTGCAATTAAATATTGGGAAACTAGGTTTCACTGAAGGTAAACTGAAACAAGTTCGTGTGATTCCAAAATACAATGAATATGTAGTGGAATTGGTAATGGATGTTCCTTCTGAACAACAAATTATTGAAGAGAATGCTCGTTATATGAGTATTGATTTAGGGATTGATAACCTTGCAACCATTGTAACAAACACAGGTATGAAACCTGTCCTTGTTAAGGGCAAACATGTCAAAAGCATAAATCAATATTACAACAAAATGAAGCGTCATTTTACAAGCGTTCTTAGAAATGGAAAACAAACGAATGAAGGGCCTTTTACTTCTAAAAGGATAGAAAAACTTCATCAAAAACGTTACTTGAAAATAAAAGACGTCTTCCATAAAGTGAGTCACCATATCGTAAAACTAGCTCAAGAAGAAGAAGTTTGTAAAATCGTTATTGGTCAAAACAAAAGTTGGAAACAAGAAACGAATATGGGAAAAAGAAATAACCAATTGTTTTGTCATATCCCACATAGTGTACTGATTCAAATGATTACATACAAAGCAAATGCTGTAGGCATTCAAGTTGTTGTAACTGAAGAATCATATACATCGAAAGCAAGTTTTCTGGATAACGACTTCATTCCAACGTATGGAGAAAATGACCAAAATACAACTTTTTCAGGAAAACGAATAAAGCGCGGCATATATCGTTCAGCAAATAAAACTTTAATTCATGCAGATGTAAATGCTGCGGCTAACATTTTACGAAAAGTAATCCCAAATGCATGGACAAATGGGATAGTGGGGTTAAGCGTGAAACAGCTCGCTAATGTGTTAACTCCCCTGACGTTAATCGTCCGTTAGGTCGAAACGTTAGAAACCCCCACTTCAAGCTTCGCTAAGTGGGGGAGTGTTCATATGTGGATTAAGATAGATATACCTAGAAAAACTAATAAGGTTTACTTCAGTAAATAAGATATATTATATTTGTTGGATAGATTCTCTTTAAAGATAAGAAAAGAAAAGTAGGTGAACAAAGTGGGGAAATATCAATTAGATTACAAAGGACAAGTAGCTGTCGCAAAGTTTCATGAAAAACAGACGCCTGTCAAATTTGATAAAAAGCAGCAAATTGAAAAATTACGTGCGGAGTATTTGAAAAAGAAACAAAAACAAACAGATAAATAGTAGGAAAAACTAGTTAATTTGAATAAAAAACACTTACCATATATTACTATTTGGTAAGTGGAACTAGCTAAACCCTATTCATATCGGGATAAACATGTAAATAGAAACAAAACAATGAGAAAAGTTGACTTATTAGTCACATTTTTTTGTATTCATTTTAAGGATTTCCTGTATAATACAATTTGAAAGAAAATCTATGGTTTGACAAGAAACACTCTTTTCGGTTTTGCTCACTGAAGAGAGTGTTTTTTTGTAGCTAAAAACTCCTCTGTACTCATTACATTTGCATAGACGCCATTTAAACTAGCTAAAATTGTGTTATGGATATAAACGGCTGGTATAGTAGCATTCTTAAAAGAAAGGTCTTTTGTAGCACAAGCATCATGTATCACAGTACATTGCAAGCCGAAATCAAAAGCAGCTCTTACAGTAGCATCAATACACATATGAGTCATCATCCCGCATATGACGACGTGTTCAATAGCTAAACGTTGTAATTGCTTTAGAAGATCAGTTTCGCGAAAACTATTTGGATAATGCTTGAGTATAACGGTTTCTTCTCTAAGTGGACGTACGCTTTCATGAATATGTACACCTTCTGTATTGGGTAGGAAAAAAGTAGCGTCCTCTTTTATTGCTACATGTTGGATATGAAAAATAGGTTCGTTTTTCTTTCTAAAGAGCTGTAGTAGCCGACGGGCATATGCGCTTGCTTCGACTGGATTACGTAATTCCATTTTGCCGTGTGGAAAATAATCATTTTGAATATCAATGAGTAAAAGAGCTGTTTTCATATATTTATCTTCCTCCGATTTCATATTCAAATAATGGTATTCAATTAGTAGAGAAGATTATCCTTTTAAAAAATATGCAAGAGGAGAATTTTACATAACTTTAAAGATTACTATTTTTTATTGAATTTTTCATCTGAAAATTTTAATAAAGAAATAATTAATATTTTTCTAAAAAATGTATTGACTCTTACTATTCTGAGTTCTATAATGAGAATTAATTAAACGACAATTAAATCGATACATTCTTATCCAGAGAGGTGGAGGGACTGGCCCTACGATACCTCAGCAACGGGTTTTTTTAATACCGTGCTAACTCCAGCAAGCCTATGAAAGGCTTGGAAGATGAGAAGATGTGAACGAGTATATATAAGTGCTCTCCTTCTTATCTTTATGGTTGATAAGAAGGAGAGCACTTTTTATTTTACCTCGAAAGCTCTACTTCAAGTTTTCGCAGCATATAGGAGGGGGAAAAATGATTTCTTTTAACAATGTAAGTAAAGTATATGAAACAGGTGGGCAATCTGTTCATGCGGTGGAGGATGTAACATTATCAGTTGAGAAAGGCGAAATTTTTGGCATTATCGGTTTTAGTGGCGCTGGAAAGAGTACGTTATTACGCCTAGTAAACATGTTAGAGAGACCAACGGCAGGAACGATTTCAATAGATGATAAAGAGATTACATCATTATCGACGAAAGAATTACGGAAGCTAAGACAAAGAATCGGGATGATTTTTCAAAGTTTTAATTTATTTAATTCAAGAACAGTATTTGGGAATATTGCTTATCCATTAAAGTTGGCGAAAGTACCAAAGAATGAGATAAAAGAAAGAGTAAATGAATTGCTGAAGTTTGTAGGGTTAGAAGATAAAGCAAACAATTACCCAGAGCAGTTATCAGGTGGACAAAAGCAGCGTGTTGGTATCGCTAGAGCGCTCGCAACATCACCAGATATTCTTATATGTGACGAGGCAACATCAGCTTTAGATCCAGAAACAACGGCAGAAATTTTGAACTTATTAAAGAAAGTAAATCGAGAATACAACTTAACAATTCTTCTTATTACACATGAAATGCATGTTGTGAAAGAAATTTGTCACCGTGTAGCTGTAATGGAGAAAGGAAAAGTTATTGAGGAAGGAAAACTGTTTGATGTTTTCACACAACCAAAAACAAAGACGACTCAAAACTTTGTACGTTCTGTTATTAATGATCATTTACCGGAAAGTGTTTTAGCAAAAATTCAAAATGGTGGTCAGATTTATCGTCTAACATTTACTGGTGAGGAGACAGGACAGCCAGTACTATCATATATCGCAAAAAACTATAATGTCGATGTAAATGTACTGTACGGAAATATTATTGAACTTCAAAATGTGCTATTTGGAAATCTTCTTGTAGAATTGCAAGGCGAACAGAGGGAAATTCAAAAAGCATTACAACATCTAAGACTGCAAGTGCAGCTGAAGGAGGTAGAAGCTCATGCGAGTTGATTGGAGTATATTTTGGCCGCGTATAGTAGATGCGACGGGGGATACTCTCTTAATGGTAATTGTAACCCTTATATTTGCTACAATTCTCGGTATACCTCTAGGTTTACTTCTATATGTAACGAGAAAAGGAAACTTTTTAGAAAATAAATGGGTCTTTTCTATTCTTAATATCATCATTAATACAATTCGTCCGATTCCATTCATCATCTTCTTAGTAGCTTTAAGCCCGCTAACAAGAAGTGTTATCGGAACGACAATTGGAACGGCGGCAGCAATTTTCCCAATGACGTTAGTTGCATCAATCGGTATTGCTAGAATGGTTGAAACAAATCTTGTTTCTGTTCCGAAAGGGGTAATCGAAGCAGCTCAAGCGATGGGTGCTTCACCAATTAGAATTGTTTTTGAAATCCTTGTACCAGAAGCGTTAGCGCCATTAATTTTAGGTGTTACATTTATGACAGTTGGTTTAATTGAATTTTCTGCAGTTGCTGGGCTTGTCGGTGGTGGCGGTCTTGGTGACTTAGCAATGACATATGGTTATCAACGTTTTGATACATCAGTTATGTTTGTAACGGTCGTTTTACTTATTATTCTCGTACAGTTAGCTCAAAATTTAGGAAACTACTTTGCGAAAGTCTTTTTACGCAGATCATAAAAAGAAAGAGGGGAAAGAAAATGAAGAAAATTTTAGCATTTGCATTATCAGCGATTGTAGGGGTTTCGGCGTTAAGCGGCTGCTCAGATGCAGGAACAAAAGAGAAAACAGTTCGCATTGGTGTAACTGGAACGGATGGAAACGCTTGGGAAATTGTAAAGGAAAAAGCTGAAAAAGAAGGGATTAAAGTTAAACTGGTTGAGTTCTCTGATTACACGACGCCAAATAAAGCGTTAGCTGATGGAGATATTGAGCTAAACTCATTCCAGCATATTGCTTTCTTAGAGCAATTTAAAAAGGAGCATAAATTAGATATTACAGCTGTTGGTACAACGCAAATTGCACCAATGGGTTTATACTCTGAAAAACATAAGAAAGCAAATGAAATTCCAGATGGTTCTGAAATTGCGATTCCAAATGATCCAACAAACCAAGCACGTGCATTAAAACTTCTTGATGCAGCTGGGTTATTAAAGCTTAAGAAAGACTTTGGCTTATTTGGAGATCCAAGCGGCATTGCTGAAAATCCGAAGAAATTAAAAATTACACCGGTTATCGCACAGCAAACACCTCGTGTATTAAAAGATGTTGCAGCTTCAGTTATTAATAACGGTGTTGCTGGTCAAGCTGGATTAGATCCAGCTAAGGATCCAATTTTCTTAGAAGATCCAAAGAATGAAAATGCGAAGCCGTATATTAATATTTTCGCAGCTCGTACGAAAGATAAAGATGATCCAACACTGAAAAAAGTAATTGAACTATATCATTCAAAAGAAGTAACAGAGGCAATTAAGAAAGAAACAAATGATGGTTCTATTTCAGTAGATCTTTCACTTGATGAGCTTGAAAAGATCGTAAAATAATGATTGGGTTTAATGGACTAACAGAAGGAACCCCTCCGCTGTTAGTTCGTTCAACATATAATCTACTTAACAAACAAAACAAACCCTAATTCTGTACCTTCCAATTCTGTATAACATAGAATCCAATGTTTGTTAAGTAGAGTAATGGACCAGGAGTTTTCCTGGTCTTTTTTATTACTGAAAGCAGCTAGCAAGTAGTAAGGTAATCCAAATTATAATGGGATAAGAAAATAAGCTGAACACGAGTGTAATTACGAATTGCTTTTTTTGAATTAAGTGTTTTTGGGATGAAAAAAAGAAAATAGAAAAGATAACAATGAAAACAGCTGATATTACGCCCGGATTATAGGAGCGGTAAATAAAAAACAAAATAATATGTTGAACAGAGTTGAAGAAGATAGCTCCTTGTATAAAAATAATCCAGTATATAGAAGACAAGAAGTTTAGTTGATATAGAAAGACGATAAGTAAGACAAAGAGAGTTAATACAGAAATCGCAATGAAAAATTGTTGGCTAGTTATAAAAGTAATTGAAAATTGATTAGCAAGATATTGTGGCATTTGAAAAGATTCTTCAAGGTTATGAATGAGAAATAACAAGGGAATCATCCAAAGCATAATAGTGGAATGCTTTTTAAACAACTTACATCGCTCCAATATAGAGATAGAAAGCCTAAAAAGGCCCTCTATCCAGAGATATTCATTCGATTATAATATTTTTTAAATTATTTTTATGATGCCCTTGTTCTTTCGGATAAGCAGCTAGCTCCTCTTGTAAAATATTTAGTATTTGCTTAGCTGATTGCTGGATGGGTGCAGGTAACTCTTCTAATATATGCATACCCATTTTTATTTTTGTACGAATTACCTTCCTTATTAATTCCTCATGCATGCACGACACCTCCAAAACGAATGTTTAGTACATCATCTTCAAATTTTGCTCCTTGAATAGAAAGGTGTGTTAACGTTTTGGGTAATGTGATGTTTCGTTTAACAGAACCAGCACGAATGATAAGCTCGTCACCTTTTTGATTTAATGCAAGTTCACTTTTGTTAGAGAAGGGAATGGACAGAACGAAAATATACTCATCGCCATCTTTTTTTACATATTGAGTGCGACCGTTAAATTTTACTTCAGTAGGACAATAATCTTTTTTAAATAAAGCATCTCCAACGCGTTCTAACATAGGTAAGCCAACAACTTCTTGTTCAAACATTGGAGCTTCGTAAATAGGAAGCGGATCAAAACTATTTTGAATTAATGTTTTATATTTCTTTTGAGTATCTTTCCAAGCTTGAAAATAAGGATCGATGACAGTGTTAGGGATGACGCGGTTAATCATAATCGCATCTACGTTATAATCGTATAAATTTAAATACGTAAAGCTACGCTGAGCCTCTTTAATGACCATTTTTTCGGGATTTACAACGATGCGGATACTTGTTACGTCTCGGTTTGATAAAATATCTCTCATTTCTCCAAGTTGTTCAAGTGTATTTGTTAATTCGTCCATAATATCATCGGTTGGAAGGGGGACACCAAGAAGTGGTTGAGCTACAGGGCGAACAACTTTTAAAACTTTTCTTTTAATAGGGAAGAGTTTTTCCATCCACCAGCCGAGCATGTCTGGAAAACTGAGCATTGCTAATGTTTCTCCTGTTGGAGCACAATCAATGATAATAACGTCATATGTGTTTTGTTTATAATAATCGAGTACGCGAAGTAAACTAATTAAATCTTCCATACCGGGAAACATCGTTAACTCTTCGGTTGTAATATCATCAGCTGCTTTGGAAGTGAAAAGTAGTGTAATATATTTCTGTAACTTTCCCCAGCCCTTTTCCATTTCATAAATTGTATTAATTTCTTGTGCCCACAAATTTTTACGAATTTCTAATGGCTCAGAAGATAACTTTATACCAAATGAATCTCCTAAACTATGAGCTGGGTCTGTGCTCATTACTAAAGTTTTTAATCCTTGTTTTGCGATTTGAAGTGCAGTTGCCGCTGAAATGCTAGTTTTTCCTACGCCGCCTTTACCTGTATACAAAATAATTCTCATCATTCATATCCCCTTTGTTTCGATTGTCGAATATTACGAGTAACGAAATATTTTTTTGAATAAAAACCCTATTAGGGTTTTTATTCAATCGGAATGTTTTTCATTTTAGGTGTAGAAACCTTTTCTTCTGTTTTTTGTTGTGACGTAGCAATGTGATTCATAATCTTTTGGAAGATGTGTAGTAAAAATGCTTTTTCTTCTTCCGATAATGCTTCGGTCACTAGGTTAAAATAATGGGCTGCATTTTGTTTTACTTCTTGAACGAGCATTACGCCGTTTTCTGTTAAACGAATTAATACAATGCGTCGGTCGTTTTCATCACGGTATCTTTCAATATATCCTTTTTTTACAAGGCGATTTACAACACCTGTCGTTGTACTCATTGGTATATCAAGAAGATCAGCGATTTTTGTCATTGTAATATCCGTATTTCGCTCCATCCAAAGTAAACAAAATACTTCAGTTTTAGAAAGTGTTAAATCTAAGCTTACCCATTCTTCAGGATAGAAAAGTTTCTTGGCGTTATCTAGCAGTAAGTCTAAAAAATGTTCGTATTGCAACAATTAATTCCACCCCCGTATATTTCGAGGTTCGTAATATTTATTTTTATTTTATGTAGAATTGAAATAAATGTCAATGTTTTTAACTGTTTTTTCAGATTAGAAAGAAAACTCTCTTTAAAATAATATTTTTTGTGATAGATTTATAAATAGCAAACTAGAATTTACATAAAAATCCATCATGGTAAATATACTTATCTATAATGGATGTACAGCTAACGAGGGGGAGAACGATGAGAAGACGTAATACGCAAGCGTTCACGTTTTTAGCATGGACTTCATTTGTTTGCGCGCTTTCAGGTATGCTAATTGGAATTTATACGCTAGATGAAACGCTTAGTGTAAAAGGATATTATTTACTTGGAACATTATTTTTAACGATGTCTTGTTTTGTATTACAAAAAACAATTCGTGATAATGAAGAAGATAACGAGAGATTTCCGAAAAATAAACCGTTAGATAAAGAGTAAATCGTAAAGAAAGGCGTTTGCCTTTCTTTTTTTATGTAAAAATGCTGTAAGTGCCGTGTGTTGACTTGCTTGAAGTACTGAAAATTTGGTATCATCAATAGTATTGTAGATTGAACGATATATTATGGAGGTGGCCTAGCCGTGTCAAGAATTTCCGTTGAGAATGTAAAGCACGTAGCACATTTAGCACGTCTTGCAATTACTGATCAAGAAGCAGAAAAATTTCAAAAACAACTAGATGCAATTGTTACATTTGCAGAACAGTTAAATGAATTAGATACAACAGATGTAAAACCAACAACTCATGTATTAACTATGAAAAATGTTATGCGTGAAGATGTACCAGAAAAAGGTTTACCAGTTGAAGAAGTATTAAAAAATGCACCGGATCACAAAGATAATCAAATCCGTGTTCCAGCAGTATTAGAATAGAGGAGGGGAATTTCGATGTCATTATTTGATCATTCAGTATCAGAGTTACATAAGAAATTAAACAACAAAGAAATTTCCGTTACGGATTTAGTAGAAGAATCTTACAAACGTATTGCGGATGTTGAAGATAACGTAAAAGCTTTTCTTACATTAGATGAAGAAAACGCACGCGCGAAAGCGAAAGAGTTAGATGCGAAAATTGGTGCTGAAGATAATGGTTTATTATTCGGTATGCCAATCGGTGTTAAAGATAACATTGTAACTAACGGTCTTCGTACGACTTGTGCAAGCAAAATGTTAGCAAACTTCGATCCAATTTATGATGCGACAGTTGTGCAAAAGCTAAAAGCTGCTGACACAATTACAATCGGTAAATTAAATATGGACGAGTTCGCAATGGGTTCTTCAAATGAAAACTCAGGTTTCTACGCTACGAAAAATCCATGGAACTTAGATTACGTTCCAGGTGGATCTAGTGGTGGTTCTGCAGCAGCTGTAGCAGCAGGAGAAGTATTATTCTCTCTAGGTTCTGATACGGGTGGTTCTATCCGTCAACCAGCTGCATATTGCGGCGTTGTAGGTTTAAAACCAACTTACGGACGTGTATCTCGTTACGGATTAGTAGCATTTGCATCTTCACTTGACCAAATCGGACCGATTACACGTACAGTAGAAGACAATGCATACTTATTACAAGCTATTTCAGGTCTTGACCGTATGGATGCAACTTCTGCTAACGTTGAAGTAGGAAACTACTTAGCTGGTTTAACAGGCGACGTTAAAGGTTTACGCATTGCTGTACCGAAAGAATACTTAGGAGAAGGTGTTGGCGAAGAAGCTCGTGAGTCAGTACTAGCTGCTTTAAAAGTATTAGAAGGTATGGGCGCAACTTGGGAGGAAGTATCTCTTCCACACTCTAAATACGCTCTAGCAACGTATTACTTATTATCTTCTTCTGAAGCATCAGCTAACCTTTCACGCTTTGATGGCGTACGTTATGGTGTTCGTTCTGATAACGTGAATAACTTAATGGATCTTTACAAAAACACACGTAGTGAAGGCTTCGGTGATGAAGTAAAACGTCGTATTATGCTTGGTACATTTGCACTTAGCTCTGGTTACTATGATGCATATTACAAAAAAGCACAACAAGTACGTACATTAATTAAAAACGACTTTGAAAATGTATTTGCTAACTACGATGTTATTATTGGACCAACAACGCCAACTCCGGCATTTAAAGTGGGCGAAAAAGTTGATGATCCAATGACAATGTATGCAAATGACATTTTAACAATCCCAGTAAACTTAGCAGGTGTTCCAGCGATTTCTGTTCCATGTGGATTCGGTGCTAACAACATGCCACTTGGTTTACAAATCATTGGTAAACACTTCGATGAAGCGACAATTTACCGCGTTGCACATGCGTTTGAGCAAGCAACAGACCATCATACAAAAAAAGCAAGTCTGTAAGGAGGCGAGCATAGATGAATTTAGAAACAATTATTGGTTTAGAGGTTCACGTTGAGTTAAAAACAAATTCGAAAATTTTCTCTGCGAGTCCAACAGAATTCGGAGCGGAACCAAATACACAAACAAGTGTAATTGACTTAGGATACCCAGGAGTACTTCCTACTTTAAATAAAGAAGCAGTTAACTTTGCAATGAAAGCTGCAATGGCATTAAACTGTGAAATCGCAACAGAAACGAAGTTTGACCGTAAAAACTATTTCTATCCAGATAATCCGAAAGCTTACCAAATCTCTCAGTTTGATAAGCCAATTGGTGAAAATGGTTGGATTGAAATTGAAGTAGACGGTAAAAAGAAACGTATCGGTATTACACGTCTTCATTTAGAAGAAGATGCTGGTAAATCAACGCATACAGCTGACGGCTCATTAGTAGACTACAACCGTCAAGGTATGCCTTTGATTGAGATCGTATCTGAGCCAGATATGCGTACGCCAGAAGAAGCATATGCATACTTAGAGAAGTTAAAATCAATCATTCAATACACTGGCGTATCTGATTGTAAGATGGAAGAAGGTTCCTTGCGTTGTGATGCGAACATTTCCCTTCGTCCAGTTGGACAAGAGAAGTTCGGTACAAAAGCGGAACTGAAAAACTTAAACTCTTTCACTTACGTACAAAAAGGTCTTGAGTTTGAGCAAGCTCGCCAAGAAAAAGAATTATTATCTGGTGGTATCATCCAACAAGAAACACGTCGTTATGATGAAGCAACGAAGAAAACAATCTTAATGCGTGTGAAAGAAGGATCTGATGATTACCGTTACTTCCCAGAGCCGGACTTAGTTGAACTTTACATCGACGATGAGTGGAAAGAAGCAGTTCGTGCTTCTATTCCAGAACTTCCAGATGCACGTAAAGCTCGCTACGTTGCAGAATTAGGCTTACCGGCTTATGATGCACACGTATTAACATTAACGAAAGAAATGTCTGATTTCTTTGAAGCAACTGTTGCAGATGGTGCTGATGCGAAATTAACATCGAACTGGTTAATGGGTGAAGTGCTTGCGTACTTAAACAAACAACAAAAAGAATTAAAAGACGTTGCATTAACGCCTGCTGGTTTATCTAAAATGGTTCAATTAATTGAAAAAGGTACAATTTCTTCTAAAATTGCGAAGAAAGTATTTAACGAATTAATTGAAAAAGGTGGAGACCCAGAAGAAATCGTTAAAGCGAAAGGCCTTGTTCAAATTTCTGACGAGGGTACACTTCGTAAAGTTGTAACAGAAATTCTTGATAATAATGAGCAATCTATCGAAGACTTTAAAAACGGTAAAGACCGTGCAATTGGCTTCTTAGTTGGTCAAATTATGAAAGCTACAAAAGGACAAGCAAATCCACCGCTTGTTAACAAAATCTTACTTGAAGAGATTAATAAGCGATAATAGTAGTAACTTTTAAAGATTAAGCAGAAAAACACCCGTACATGGGTGTTTTTCTAGGTTAATCAAACGTTTGTTTAAATGAGAGAAAATTATTTAAACAAACGTTTGATTAACTGTCAAAAGTGGAAAAATGTTTGTATAGCAACTATGGTATGATAGTTGCAAAAAGGTGGGAATAATGATAAATCTAGACATAGAGGTTTTTTCATCTCATGAAATAATAGATAATTATTATTCGTTATATGTAAATTGTTGTGAGGAAATAGATAGACATAAATTTTTTTTGTCAAATAAAACAAAACCATTGAAATGAATATTTACTTTTGATGGGCTACACGAATCGGGTTCTTACTGCCTGTTTGAGCGAGATAAAAGAAGGATAGGAAGATGAGAGGAGGTAGGCACGGGAATACTGAATAGAAGTTCGGTATGTTCTTTGTCGATACATAAAGAAATTTCCTGTGCTAATAAATGATGAAGCGAGCAAGAATTATTTATAATCCTACTTCTGGGCGTGAGCTATTTAAGAAGAGCTTACCGGAAGTATTACAAAAATTAGAACAAGCTGGATATGAAGCATCTTGTCATGCGACAACGGGTCCTGGAGACGCAACTGTGGCGGCGAGGCAAGCTGTAGAGCGTAAATTTGATGTTGTTATTGCGGCTGGTGGTGACGGCACGTTAAATGAAGTCGTAAACGGTCTAGTTGGTCATGAATTCCGTCCGAAATTTGGAATTATTCCAGTTGGAACGACAAATGACTTTGCACGTGCAATCGGTGTACCTCGTTCTATTGAAGAGGCAGCGGATATTATTTGTGAAGGAAAAACTGTGCCATTAGACCTTGGTAGAGCAAACGATACATATTTTATTAACATCGCTGGTGGCGGTCGTATTACAGAATTAACATATGAAGTACCAAGTAAGCTAAAGACGGTATTAGGACAACTTGCTTATTATTTAAAAGGTATCGAAATGCTACCATCACTACATCCAACATATGTTGAAATTGAGTATGATGGAAAATTACTACAAGAAGAAATTACGATGTTTTTAATTACGAATACTCGTTCAGTGGGCGGCTTTGAAAAGGTAGCACCATATGCATCGATTAACGATGGCTTATTTGATTTATTAGTGCTGAAAAAAGGTTCGATTGCCGACTTAATTAAAGCTGCAACACAAGCGCAGCGTGGTGAACATATTAACAATCCAAAAGTACTATACACACAAGCGAACCGAATTAAAGTGCATTCACCAGATAAACTAATGATTAATTTAGATGGTGAATATGGTGGAGATGCACCGATGGAATTCGAAAATATGTATCATTGTCTGGAGCTATTTGTTCCTGAACATCAAGAGGATGCCCTGTAAAGGCATCCTTTTTTATTATATAGAAGAATTGTAAATTTGAAGTTAGTTTGATTTTTATGGTATTTTTACAATTCGTTTATTTTATATCCATACTTTATTGATACACTGGAGGAGATAAGAGATGAGAGGTGGGGTGTTATGGAGAAAGTAAAAGCAATACTATTTGATAAAGATGGGACATTAATGGATTTTCATTCAATTTGGATAAAAGTGGCTGAAGAACTTGTGGCTGAATGTATAAAATTATACCAACTGCCACAGTCAATGCAGCCGACTTTATTAAAAGAGATCGGTGTGGATGGGGTATTTGTTCACCCACGTAGCGCAATAGCGGCAGGAACAAGCCTTGACGTGGCAAAGGGGCTTTGTAAGTATATTACGTCATCTAAGGAAGAGGAAATGCATGAATGGGTAAGTGAAAAACTGTTTGCCCTTATGTACGAGCATCGTTCTTACATGAAAATGACGGCAGATTTACCGAGAATTTTACAAAGCTTAAAGGATAGAGGATTTATTTTAGGCGTTGTTACAGCTGATGATTTCGCACCGACAGAATTATTTTTAAAACAGTATCAATTAGAGACCTTTTTTGATTATGTTGTAGCTTCAGATACATTTGCGGCACAAAAACCCGATAAAAGAATTATAGAATCCTTCTGTGAGAGGTTTCATTTAAAGGCATGTGAAGTAGCGGTCGTTGGGGATACACCGACTGATTTATATTTAGCGAAAAATGGTGATTGCTATGCAATTGGAGTACTATCTGGTACAGGGAATCGTCAAACATTAGAACCACTTGCTGATTTAGTAGTACAATCTGTTGGGGACTTTATTTCTCATTCAGGTGAGTTTGTTTGGGAAAAAGGAAAGTCTAATGTGTAAGAAAAATAAGTCTATAAAGACTCTGAATGAGTCTTTATAGACTTATTTTTTATGGCGAAATAGAAGGTGTGTAGGATGAATACTCAAAAAGAATATTGGCATACATTTTGCAATGAAAAGAGAAAACAATGTAAAGAAAAGGATGGGGTACGTAATGAATACAAAAAAATTTGCTAAAGTAAATGAACAAATTCCTGGACCGAAAGCAGCGTCTTTACTAGAACGCCGCCAAAATATAGTACCAAAAGGAGTAAGTAACGGCATCCCAACGTTTGTACAATCTGCAAATGGTGCTCTTGTTACTGATGTTGATGGTAATCAGTACATTGATTTCGCTGGAGCGATAGGAACAATTAACGTAGGACATTGTCACCCAGCTGTTAAAGAAGCGCTCCATAAACAAGTAGATCAATACATTCATACTGGCTTTAATGTCATGATGTATGAGCCATATATTGAATTAGCAGAAAAACTTGCGGCATTAGCGCCGGGAAGTTTTGATAAGCAAGTACTATTTTTAAATAGTGGTGCAGAAGCAGTCGAGAACGCTGTAAAAATCGCTCGTAAATATACAAAAAGACCTGGTATTATCGCATTTTCTAAAGGATTCCATGGGCGTACATTAATGACAATGACGATGACAAGTAAAGTAAAACCATATAAATTTGGATTTGGTCCATTTGCGCCTGAAGTCTATAAAGCGCCATTTCCGTATGAATACCGTCGCCCAGAAGGATTAACGGAAGAGCAGTACGATAACTTTATGATTGAAGAGTTTAAGAATTTCTTCATATCAGAAGTAGCACCAGAAACGATTGCAGCTGTTGTAATGGAACCTGTTCAAGGGGAAGGTGGATTTATCGTCCCGAGTAAGAAGTTTGTGCAAGAAGTACGCAATATTTGTTCAGAACACGGCATCTTATTTGTAGCGGATGAAATTCAAACTGGATTTAGCCGTACAGGAAAATATTTCGCCATTGATCATTATGATGTCGTTCCGGATTTAATTACGGTATCTAAATCATTAGGTGCTGGTGTACCGATTAGTGGTGTTATTGGGCGCAAAGAAATTATGAATGAGTCTGCACCAGGAGAACTTGGTGGAACGTATGCAGGAAGCCCGCTAGGATGTGCGGCAGCATTAGCAGTACTTGATGTAATAGAAAAAGAGAATTTAAATGATAGAGCGATAGAATTAGGAAAGGTCGTAATGAACCGATTCGAAGAGATGAAAAATAAATATAATTGCATCGGTGATGTGCGCGGTTTAGGAGCAATGTGTGCATTTGAGCTCGTTCAAGATCGTAAGACGAAAGCACCTGATAAAACGTTGACAGCTAATTTATGCGCAGAAGCAAATAAACGCGGCTTACTTCTACTATCAGCAGGAACGTACGGTAATGTTATTCGTGTGCTAATGCCATTAGTGATTACAGATGAGCAACTTGAAGAAGGATTAACAATCATTGAAGAATCATTGCAAGTCTGTTATGAGAAAGCAAATATTGCTCGTGTTTAAAAGTTAAATAATAAAACAGCAAACATTCTAGCTGACCCTATATAAAATGCAGAAAATTCACTTTATAATAAAGGTAGTGAAGTGAATCGACGGATTGGAAGTTAGGGGTGGCTAGGATGGTTGCAGAAAAGGAACGAGTGTTAATGGATTTACAAGATGTATTTGAATATGCGTTTGACGAAATTTTTGTGACTGACGAAAAGGGAATCGTTGTACGTGTAAATAGTACATGTGAAAGGCACTATCAATTGGCTGCTAAAGAGTTAGTAGGTAAACATGTAAAAGAATTGCAGAAAGATGGTATCTTTTATCCATCAGCAACGTTAGAAGTAATTGAAAAAAAGAGGCCAATCGAACTAGTTCAGACGACAAAATCAGGAGAGTATTTACACGTTCGTACAAGGCCTGTTTTTGATGAAGAGGGCAATTTAAGAAGAGTAATTAGTTACTCTCGTGATCTTACAGAACTCTATCAATTACGTCAAAAGGTAGAAGAAATGGATAATCAGTTAAAAACATATAAAAAAGAATTAAGAGAAACATATGAACATGAAGGACTTATTTTTAAAAGTATCGCTATGCAAAAAATAGTCGAGACAATCAAGAAAGTATCCGTGGTAGATAGTACGGTTCTCGTTTTAGGTGAGACAGGAGTAGGAAAGAGTCGATTGGTGCGTCATTTACATGAAGTGAGTAACCGGAAGAATGAAAGTTTCTATGAAATTAACTGTGCGGCATTGCCGACAAATTTAATTGAATCAGAGCTTTTTGGATACTCAGGCGGATCCTTTACAGGTGCGAATCGTGAAGGGAAAAAGGGACTATTAGAATCAGCGCATAAAGGAACGCTATTCTTAGATGAAATTGGCGAAATGCCGCTGGAAATTCAAGCAAAGCTTTTGCAAGTGTTGCAAGAAAAAACGTTTCGCCCTATAGGCGGAAGAGAATTAAAGAAGGTGGACGTTAGAATTGTAGCGGCAACAAATAGAGATTTAAGTATGATGGTGAAACAAGGAACATTTCGGAAAGATTTATATTATCGTCTGAATGTCATTCCCATTGTAATCCCGCCACTACGGGAAAGAACAGAAGACATTTTGCCACTTATTTATCATTATTTACAACACTTTAACGAGAAATATGGTCGGAATGTAAAATTAGCGCCTAGCACATTGCAAATGTTTGTTGGTTACCCGTGGGAAGGAAATAATAGAGAAATTGAAAATGTGATTGAGCGAATTGTTATAACTGCTGATGATATCGTTACGATAGAGGATTTGCCAATAGCGATGCAAGAATCAACGGTTGAACAGTCCGGTCAAAGTCTCTATAAAATGTTAGAAGAAGTAGAACGTAATATTATTTTGAAAGCATATAAAACATATGGATCGAGTTATAAAGTAGCGGAGTTTTTAAAAATAAGTCAATCTGCTGCCACTAGGAAAATAAAGAAACTTATAGAGGAGGAAGAAAATATTGGATAAAAAAGCGACGTTTGTAAATGTAGAGAAAAAGGCGATGTATATAAATGGTGAGTGGATTACATTGCAAGAGCAAATAGAAGTAAATAATCCAGCAACGAAGGAAATATTTGCGACTGTACCAAAGGGCGGGGTAACAGAGGCAAAGCAAGCTGTTGATGCTGCGCATGAAGCCTTTAAATCATGGTCTAAGTTAACAGCGGCAGATCGTGCAGCGAAATTAAAAAAATGGTTCACACTTATTGATGAAAATAAAGAAGAGATTGCAGCGATCATGACGAAAGAACAAGGAAAGCCGTTTGCAGAAGCGCTTGGTGAAGTGAATTATGCAAATAGTTTTGTCGAATGGTATGCAGAAGAAGGAAAACGCGTATATGGTGAAATGATTCCTGCTTCTCATCCGAATAAACGTATTTTAGTTATGAAGCAACCAGTTGGTGTTATGGCAGCTATTACGCCTTGGAACTTCCCGGCCGCTATGATTACGAGAAAGGTAGCTCCGGCGCTTGCAGCGGGATGTACAGCGGTTGTAAAACCTGCAAGTCAAACGCCGTTAACTGCGTTAAAATTAGCTGAATTAGCTCATGAAGCAGACATTCCAAAAGGCGTAATAAATATTGTGACAGGTAGTGCGAAAGCAATTGCTGATACGTGGATGGAAGATGGGCGTGTTCGAAAAGTGTCCTTTACAGGATCAACGGAAATTGGGAAAGAGTTAATGGCTAGTGCGGCACAAACGATGAAAAAGGTTTCACTTGAGTTAGGCGGTCACGCACCGTTTATTGTTATGAATGATGCAGACTTAGATAAAGCAGTAGAGGCAGTAATCGGTTCGAAATTCCGTAACGCAGGACAAACGTGTATATGTACAAACCGAGTATTTGTTCAGGAAGAAGTTTACGAAGTATTCGCAGAGAAGTTTCAAAAGGCAGTAGGGCAGTTGAAAGTAGGAGACGGTTTCGGTGACGGAACGACTGTAGGACCACTGATTGACGAGAATGCAGTTTCGAAAGTACAGGAACATATTGAAGATGCTATTCAAAAGGGGGGAACAGTTTTATATGGTGGTCAAAAGGTTGCCGAGCTAGATGGACACTTTATGCAACCAACTGTAATCGGATTGGCGAACGATACGATGCTTTGCATGAATGAAGAAACATTCGGACCAGTGGCACCAGTTGCGAAATTTAAAACGGTTGAAGAAGTAATTGAACGTGCAAATCATACACCATATGGCTTGGCTGCTTATATTTTCACAAAAGATATTAGTCAAGCATTCCAAATTAGCGAAGCGTTAGAGTACGGTATTATCGGATTAAATGATGGACTTCCATCAGTTGCACAAGCACCGTTCGGTGGCTTTAAAGAAAGTGGTATTGGGCGCGAAGGAGGTCATTTCGGTATCGAGGAATATTTAGAAATTAAATATATTTCATTAGGACTATAAGTAGTATACTAGAATCTCTATAAGGTAACAGAGAAGGAGATTCTAGTATGGTATATTGGCTATTATTACTTGTAACAATTATTTTTGAAGTAGCTGGAACAATTGCGATGAAATTATCAAACGGTTTAACAAAGCTCGTTCCAAGTGTACTTATTTTTGTATTTTATGGAATTTGTTTCAGCGTGTTCGCCATCGTTGTAAAAAAGATTCATTTAAGTATTGCTTATGCAATTTGGTCTGGTGTTGGGACGTTACTTATTACAATCATTAGTGTGTACTTTTTTAAAGAGCACATTAGCCTATTCCAAGCATTTTGTATTCTTTTCATCGTGTTAGGAGTAATTGGGCTTAAGGTTTCATCTGCATCATAAAAGGCTATCTTCCAGTGCGGGAGATAGCCTTTTGCTTTTATTAAAATGCCCAATTACCTTTACGGAAGATTGGTTCATGTCTGCCATCAGCTGTAATGCCGTCGATATCAAGCTCAGCTGATCCAATCATGAAATCTTCGTGTGTAATACTAGCGTTTGCGCCATTTTCAGCAAGCTCTTCTTTAGACATTGTTTTTCCGCCAACTAAGTTAAATGCATAAGCATTTCCGATTGCAAGGTGGCAAGATGCGTTTTCATCAAATAGCGTATTGTAGAATAAAATATTTGTGTTTGAAATTGGTGAATCATGAGGTACTAAAGCTACTTCTCCTAAGAAGTGAGAACCTTCATCTGTTTCTACTAAATGTTTTAAAGCTTCTTCTCCAACTTCAGCTTTATAATCTACGATACGTCCGTTTTCAAATGTTAACGTGAAGTTATCGATAATGTTACCTGCAAATGCTAACGGTTTTGTACTAGATACTTGGCCGTTTACACCTGTTTTAAGTGGCATTGTAAACACTTCTTCAGTTGGAATGTTCGCCATAAATGGTACGTTCTTTTCATTTAAGCTACCAGCACCAGCCCATACATGTTTTTCTGGAAGTTCGATCGTTAAATCTGTTCCAGGACCTGTATAGTGAAGAGCTTTATAATGCTTTTCGTTTAAGTAATCAACTTTTGTATGTA
Organism: Bacillus cereus group sp. MYBK139-1; assembly: GCF_051916915.1. Taxonomy (NCBI): domain Bacteria; kingdom Bacillati; phylum Bacillota; class Bacilli; order Caryophanales; family Bacillaceae; genus Bacillus; species Bacillus cereus group sp. MYBK139-1. The sequence continues at coordinate 44,758 of NZ_JBQAHO010000005.1, forward strand.
ATGTTTCATCGTGTTCTTTCCATGCTTCCACAGGATTTTCTAAATCAGCACGAGTAGCTTTGAAAATAGCATCCCATAGTTTTGCTTCTTGTTCTTCTGGTGCAACGTCAGGGAATACTTTCGCAGCCCATTCTTTCGTAGGAACAGAAATGACACACCAGCTTACTTTATCAGCTTGTACGTAATCACGATATACTTTCATTGCTTCACCAGCTACTTTATGAGCTGTTGCGATACGCGTTGGATCTACACCTTTTAATAAATCAGGGTTTTCTGCATAAATAGACATAAATGCAGCGCCTTCTTTTGCTAATTCTTCACGAGCGTGTGCTTTCCAAGATGGGAACTCAGCGAATGCTTCTTCAGGAGCTAGATCGAACTTTAAGCGTGTTAACGTCTCATCATTCCAATCCACATATACGTGTTTTGCACCAGATTTATATGCTTTTTCTGTAACGAGGCGTACAAATTGTACAGCTTCAAGAGGTGCACTGATGGATAATGTTTGTCCCGGTTGAATATTAACACCAACATTGACTGCAAGGGCAGCATATTTCTCTAACGTTTGTTCAAATGACATATGTATAATCTCCTTTAATTTGAAAGATTTCTTACTATATATAATACAAGAAAATTCAAAAAATATATATAAATATAGCGTAAAAAGAGAGCTCAAAATATATTGAGCTCTCATCGTTATTGAATCGAAGAAGCAAATTGTTCTACGGTCGTCGTATGGTGTATGCGAACACGCTTCATTTTTAACAACTCATCGGGTTCACCTTTTGTAATGAATTTTCCGGGTTTTGTTGTCGTTGCAAATTGATAATATTTTTTCGTCTCTGCAACGACTTTATCATCTACATGACCGAATGGATAAGCAACTGCCATAACGGGTTTACCTGTTATTTTTTCTAGTTTTTCTTTTGATTCTTTTAATTCCTCTTCATAGTTTGTAATTTTCGGTAAGTCTGCATGTGTCGCTGTATGAGATTGCACTGAGAAAATGCCGGAATCGACCATTTTTTTTATTTCAGAAGTAGACAGTGATCCTTCTACATCAACGTTATCAACAATCATATATTCTGTTGCTGTTGGTTTAAATGTATCGTCTTTTAGCTTTTGTAAAACATGAAATGCATTCATATTATTTTTCATACCATCATCAAATGTAACAAAGATAGGTTTATTTACTTTATTTATATCGCCCCAGCGTTCAAACGTTAACAGTGTATAACCATTGTCCTTTAAATATTTCATTTGGGCTTCAAAGTTAGCAGGTGATACGAATAAGTCTTTAATACCTTGACCGTGATAATCATCGATTGCATGGTACATAAGAACGGGAACCTTTTGCTCGAAAGTAATAGCAGATTTTGTGAGTGGAATGGTTTTCCCATCCTCTTTTATGCCTATTGCTTCAATTTGAAACTCACCACGTTTTCCTTCAAATTCTTTTATATCAAAAGGAAGTGTAAACTGTTTTTCCTTTTCTTTAGAAGAAAAAGATTTAGTGTGTTCCCTTCCATCAGCAGTACGCCAAATTTTATATTGTACTTCAGTTAAAGCATCTTTTATATCTGTTATATGAATAGTAGTGTTTGTAGATTCATGTGTGATTTGGTTATAAGAAATTTTCCCTTGTTCTTTCAAGGTCTCTTCTTGTTTCTTAGTTTCTTGAACCTTTTTCTCTTTTTTAGGTTCTTGACTTACATTGTTAGTATTACAACCTGCTAAAATGGCAGATGTACATAAAGCGATTGCAGCATATTTTCTCATAAAATCACCTTCTATTGTGTATTATGTTACATACTTCTATTTAAAATCCCCACCGCTGTAAGAGAGGTGGGGATATACCCTTGTTCATCATATCATTTGAATAAAATGGATGGAATGAGAAAAGTAACAATAGATAAAAGAATCACCTTACTTCAACGAGTAAGGTGATTTTTATTAAATGAATAATCCAGCGATTGTCGCAGATAAAATAGAAGCAAGTGTTGATGCAAATAACATTTTCCAACCAAATTTAGAAACGATACTTCCTTGTTTTTCAGAAAGGGCACGGATTGTACCAACAATCGCACCAATTTGGCTAATACTCGCGAAGCTAATTAAGAATACTGTAACGATTCCAACTGTACGTGGAGATAATGTTGCTGCAACACCTTTTAAATCAAGGATTGCTACAAACTCGTTTAATACAATCTTCGTACCCATAATGCCACCAGCTGGGATAATATCTTGAGTTGGAATCCCCATTAAGAATGCGAATGGAGCAAGTATATAACCGAAGATTTGTTGTAACGTAACAGCATGTCCCATTGCCCCTGAAGCTGCACTAATTACGTAGTTTACAACTTCCATCACACCGATGAAGGCGATCATTAATGCTGCAACGATACCAGCTACTTTTAAACCATCAAGCGCGCCGTTAATCATCGCACCGATAAAGCTGTCTCCGAATAGCGTTCTATCAAATTTTTGAATCACTTCGTCTTCTTTTTTCGTATCAACTGGTGTTAATAACGAACAAACGATTAAGCTTGAGAATAAGTTTAGCGGAAGAGCTGCTAGTACGTATTTTGCATCTAACATCATTACGTATGATGCTGTAACAGAAGCAGAAACTGAGCTCATTGCAGAACAACAAATGATAAACATACGGTTTTTATTGAAATGTTGTAAATCATTTTTAATAACGATTAACGCTTCACTTGAACCGAAGAATACAGAGTTTACCGCATGGAACGATTCAACGCGTGGTAAACCAGTAATTTTTGAAATCGCACCGCCGACAACGCGAACGATGAATGGTAAAACACCTAAATAACTAAAGATAGATAGTAGTGCTGAGAAAAATACGATAATTAATAGTACGTTTAAGAAAAAGACAAAGTCTCTTTGAATTCCATTAAAGAGAAAATCAACACCTGTCGTACCAAGTTTAATTAGTTTGTTGAAAACTTTACCAATGAAAATAATGATTTGTTGACCAATCTTTGTGCCAAACATAAACCAACCGATTAAAATTTGAAAACCAATCATAATAGCAATTGCACGGAAGTTGATTTTACTTTTGTTGTTTGACAAAGCAAAACATAAACCTAAAACGACAAGAATACCGATAATGCTCATTACATATTGCATGTAGTTGCCCCTTTCAGAAGTTCGTATAAAGTTTGTACATAAAACGCTCGTTGTATTACTAAAAATAAAACAAAGAGGTTTTATGTCATACGTAAGATGTCTGACCTTTTAGAAAAATGAAAATAAAAAAAGACCCATATGGATTCACTTTCATCTATGAGAGAAAGCTAATCAATATGAGTCCTTTTTTGCACATAGGCTAATATTCATTAGTTTTCCCCATAGTCCAGCAATTTAAGGTTGCCGGGTAGAAACTCTCGATCCATATTATCGAGTATATATGAGGTAACATCGTCCGTATTAAATTAGTAGTAGCGTAACATTAACAGAGAACTATCGTCAATAGCTTTTTTTCTTCCAATAGAAATAGACCATATAAGTATGATAAAATGTAACGCAGTGTTATGAAAAAGAGAGGTCGGAAAATGAGTACAAAAATGACGCCACCAGTTGAAAAAAACGAGTTTATAGATGTAGTATTTGAAGATTTAACACATGATGGTGCCGGTGTTGCGAAAGTAAAAGGCTATCCTATTTTCGTTAAAAACGGATTACCAGGTGAAGAAGCGCAAATTAAAATTATTAAAGTGAAGAAAAACTTCGCATTCGGTCGTCTAATGAAGCTTCATACAGAGAGCCCATATCGTAAAGATGCAGAATGCCCAGTGTACAATCAGTGCGGCGGTTGTCAGCTTCAGCATTTAACATATGAAGGACAATTACAAGCGAAAGAAAAACAAGTACGTGACGTTATGCAGCGCATCGGAGGACTAAGCGATGTTCCTGTTCATCCTGTACTTGGCATGAAGAATCCGTGGGTATACCGTAACAAAGCACAAGTACCAATTGGAGAACGTGAAGGCGGACTTGTAGCTGGTTTCTATCGTCAAGGAACGCATGACATTATTAATATGGAATCATGTTTAATTCAAGCAGAAGAAAACGATACATTGATTCAAGAAGTAAAACGTATTTGTGAAAAACACGGTATTTCGGCGTACAACGAAGAGCGTAACAAAGGAACACTTCGTCACGTAATGGCTCGTTACGGACAAGTAACAGGTGAGATTATGCTTGTCTTCATTACTCGTACAGCAGAACTGCCAAACAAAAAAGCAATCATTGAAGAAATTGCTGCGAAATTCCCAGAAGTAAAATCAATTGTTCAAAACGTAAACCCGAAACGTACAAACGTAATCTTCGGAGACAAAACGACAGTACTGTACGGATCAGAATATATTTATGACTTTATCGGCGATATTAAATTTGCGATTTCAGCACGTTCATTCTATCAAGTAAACCCAGAACAAACGAAAGTGTTATACGATAAAACGTTAGAATATGCAAAATTAGATGGCAATGAAACAGTAATTGATGCCTATTGCGGAATTGGATCAATCTCCTTATTCCTAGCACAAAAAGCGAAAAAAGTGTACGGCGTTGAAATCGTCCCAGAAGCGATCGAAGACGCAAAGCGTAACGCAGCATTAAACAACATGACAAACGCTGAATTTGGCGTAGGAGAAGCAGAAGTAGTTATTCCAAAATGGTACAAAGAAGGCGTAATCGCTGACACAATGGTCGTAGATCCACCGCGTAAAGGCTGTGATGAAGCATTACTAAACACAATCATCGAAATGAAACCAAAACGCGTCGTATACGTATCATGTAACCCAGCAACATTAGCACGTGACTTAAAAGTACTAGAAGAAGGCGGATATAAAACACAGGAAGTACAACCTGTTGATATGTTCCCCCATACGACACATGTGGAGTGTGTAGCTTGGCTGAAGTTGGTATAATAGGAAAGCAGTTGATATAGAAAAAATCTATACCACCTGCTTTTTGGTTTACAAAAATACCATTCATAAGCGATTTTAGTTAAAATAAATATTGCTGATTTTCACAAATTATAAATTGAGATTTTGAAATTGTATTCATAGTGAGAGGATTTGAATTTGAAATGATAGATAATTTTTGGCGTGAATTACCACGACCATTTTTCGTACTTGCACCAATGGAAGATGTGACAGATGTTGTTTTCCGTCATGTAGTAAGTGAAGCTGGTCGTCCGGACGTATTCTTCACAGAGTTCACAAACTCAGATAGCTATTGTCATCCAGAAGGTATGAAAAGCGTACGTGGTCGTTTAATTTTTACAGAAGATGAACAGCCAATGGTGGCACATATTTGGGGAGATAATCCTGAATATTTCCGTCAAATGAGTATTGGTATGGCAGAGTTAGGATTTAAAGGTATTGATATTAATATGGGCTGTCCTGTACCAAACGTAGCATCAAGAGGAAAAGGTAGTGGTCTTATTCTACGTCCAGACGTTGCGGCAGAACTTATTCAAGCTGCAAAAGCAGGCGGACTACCTGTCAGCGTAAAAACAAGACTTGGCTTTAAAGAGTTAAGTGAGTGGGAAGATTGGTTAACGCATATTTTCAAACAAGATATTGCAAACCTTTCTATTCACTTACGTACAAGAGAAGAGATGAGCCAAGTAGATGCACACTGGGAGCTAATTCCGGAGATTAAAAAATTACGTGATCGTATTGCACCAAATACGCTCCTAACGATAAACGGAGACATTCCTGACCGTAAAACTGGGCTGGAACTTGCTGAAAAATACGGTATTGATGGTGTTATGATCGGACGAGGCATCTTTAAAAATCCATTTGCCTTTGAAAAAGAACCAAGAGAGCATAGTAGTAAAGAGCATCTAGATCTTTTAAGACTACAGCTTGATCTTCAAGATCAATATGCAGAAGTATTACCACGCTCCATCACGGGACTACATCGCTTCTTCAAAATTTATGTAAAAGGCTTCCCTGGAGCTGCTGAATTGAGAAATCAGTTGATGAGTACGAAGTCGACGGATGAAGTGCGTACATTGCTTGATCAGTTTGAGGCGAGTGTGAATGTGGTAGAAGGTAGTGAAACAGTGTAACTCCCTGAAGTAGAGGGAAATGGATTTTATTTAGTTTTGCGTTCTTTTGTAGAGTGTAATAGAAAGAGGATAATTTTATCCCGCTTTAATTGGCAGCCCGAGTGGTGAGGGCTGATTAAAGGTTCACTTTATAAATGTATTGAACTAAACAACACCAATATGTTCTCGGATATATGCTGTATATATGGAGTTTGTATCTGATATGTAGAGATAGTTTAAATAAACAGATGGGAATCTTAACTCAGATGAGTAGGGATTCCTATCTGTTTTTTTATTCTAAATTAGCTGAGTTGTATCGTAAGTAAATAAGTTTTTGGGACTGAAAAAATTTTGTATGACCTTTAGCGATGACAAAGTATTTATCTTGCAATTTAGTAATAAAAATATTAAATGATTATGCAAACAATTCCTATATTAAATGTATAAAAAACATTATAATAGTGAGAAATATGAAATATTTTGTCGAATTAGTAATAAATGCATAGTAAAATGATAGTATTGATAGGTTTTGGATAAAAGTTTTTGGATATAAATAGATATTTTCAATGAAATGGAGTTCGTTTTTATGTTGAAGGAACAAACGAGGTATTCTCGACTTGCGAATATAACTAAAATGATTAATACAAAGCTGGATTTACGTGAAGTTTTAGAGCAAGTCACAATAGCAATTTCTGAAGAAATCGTTCAATGCGATTCTGTTGGTATTTATTTGCCGCAGGAAGACGGGACTTTTAGAGGGTATGTAGGAAAACCGGAAGTTATTAACGGATGGACGTTGGATATGCATGTCATTGATACAGACATTGACCTGCTGGCGAAAGAAGTAATTGAAACAAAAAAAGCCATCTATATACCTGATACATCAAAGGATAGTCGGCCAGATCCGAGAGCAGTGGAAGGGTTTCGAATTAAATCTTTATTCGTTCTTCCTATCTCTTTTGAAGAAGAATTATTTGGTCTAGTTTTTTTATTTGATTACGGAATTCCTATGAACTTAACAGAGTCAGAGATTCAAACGGTTGAGGCATATGTGAATATGGCGGCTGTTGCTATTCAAAATGCGAACAATTTAACTCATAAGGTAAACCTTATTGCTGAAAAACAGCTCTTGCTGGATGTGACACGGGACTTATCTATGTGTTCCTCCATGCAGGAAAGTCTTGATACCTGTTTTTCCTATTTAGGAAAAGTTTTAGACAATTATAATATCGGGGTTCATTTACTAGAGCCTTTAGCTAAGAAGAAAATTAGACCGGTGAAGTTAAGTAAGGGTTCAGAATGGACAGAAGAAGATTGGATCAAGACACATGATAAGATAAAATTTGATAAAAGTAATGATAGAGTCACGCAAGAGGTCATTGAAACAAAAAAGCCAATCTGGATTCCAGATGTTTATGCAGATCCGCGCCCAAACCATGATGTTTGCCGTAATTTTGGTATGAAGGGACTCTTTATGTTGCCGTTGGTTTCAATGGGAGAGGTATTAGGACAAATATCTGTGGTCAATCTAGGAGATAGTAATTTTAGTTATTCTGAAGGACAAATACAGCTGTCGCAATCGATTGTCGATGCAACTGCTTCCACGCTATCAAACCTTTTATATATGGAAAAACAGGAAGTTATTATCGAAGAGAGGACCTCAGAAATTACGGTTAAAAATAAGGAACTGGAACGAGTAATAACGGAATTGCAGCAGCTTAGTCGTGAGAAGGAATTGATTCTAAATTCTGCTGGAGAAGGAATTTTCGGTTTAGACCTTGATGGAAATATTACCTTTTGTAACCCAGCTGGTGCCTCCATGTTAGGCTATGATATAAAAAATGAATTAATAGGAAAACCATCCAGTATGGTTTTCAACGGAATTGAAACAGGAAAGAAAAAGCAGGTGGCATCAGGTTGCGATGAGAATTGGAATCTGTACGATAAAACCGAGCAATTTTTTAGAAAAGATCAATCCAGTTTTCCAGTGGAGTATGTAATTTCCTCTATAAAAGAAGGGACCGAGATTGTCGGAGAAGTTATTACTTTTAAAGATGTAACCCAAAGGAAACAAATGGAGGAAGAAATAAAATATCATGCTTATTTTGATAGTTTAACAGATTTACCTAATAGAGTTCTACTAAAGGACAGGCTAACTCAAGGGCTGACATATGCTCAATTACATGCTGAAAAATTAGCAGTTCTGTATTTAGATTTAGACAGGTTTAAGTTTGTGAATGATACGCTCGGTCATAGCTTCGGTGATCTGCTGTTGCGAGAAGTTGCAAATCGATTAAGTGATTGTGTTCCTAAAAGTGCTACGGTCTCGAGACAGGGCGGGGATGAATTTACTATCTATTTACCAAATATTAAAAGTGAAAAAGAAGTGTTAAAGGTAGTAAATCGTGTCATTGATTCTTTTTCAAGGCCATTTAATTTAGTAGACAATGAAATCTATATGAAAACGAGTATTGGTATTAGTATATTTCCTGATAATGGTGATACGACTGAAATCTTAGTTAAAAATGCAGACACAGCCATGTACAAATCGAAAGAAATATCAGGAAGTAGCTATCATTTTTTCAGTGAAGGAATGGATACGAGAACTTTTGAAAGTATCAAGCTAGAAAATGATTTGTATAAGGCATTGGAACAAGAAGAACTTGTGATTTATTATCAACCGCAAATAAATGGTAAAACGAATAGGATTGAGGGTGTAGAGGCTTTAATTAGATGGAAACATCGAGAACATGGGATGATACCGCCTGATAAATTTATCCCAATAGCTGAAGAAACTGGATTAATAGTCCCGATAGGTGAATGGGTTCTAAAAGAGGCCTGTAGGCAATTAAAGAAATGGCATGATCAAGGTTCCCCATTAATTAGTATGTCTGTGAATTTATCTGCACGTCAATTTGAACAAAGTGATTTATTTGCTATGGTCAAAAATGTTTTAGAGGAAGTAGAGCTATCTCCGAAGTATATACAACTAGAACTCACTGAAAATTTAATTGTTAGAAATACGGAATCAACTTTAAAAACAATGAAGAAATTAAAAGGTTTAGGAATCAACCTCGCTATTGATGATTTCGGGACTGGTTATTCATCTTTAGGTTATTTAAAGAAATTGCCTATTTCAACGTTAAAAATTGATAAATCCTTTGTACAGGATATGACAAAAGATGATGCAGCTATTACGAATACTATTATTACGCTCGCTAAGAATTTGAACCTTGATGTTATTGCTGAAGGTGTTGAGACAAAGGAACAGGTCGAATTTTTATCAGCACGAAATTGTTATTTGATGCAAGGGTATTTTTTCAGCCGTCCTATGGCAGCTGAAGACATCGAAAAACTTTTTTAAATAGAGAAATAAATTAAAAATGAATGGAGCATACACATGAAAGCAGCCCGAAATGTATTAGAATATTTAATAGCTAATGAAGTTAAGCATATATTTGGTATCCCAGCTGGTTCTGTAAATGCGTTTTTTGACGAACTTTATGATATGCCTGAATTAACACCAGTCGTAGCGAAGCATGAAGGGGCGGCATCCTACATGGCTGCCGCTTATGCTAAATACACAAATCAGCTAAGTGTGTGTATTGGTTGTAGCGGACCAGGTGCCACAAATCTTGTAACAGGTGCTGCTAATGCTATGCGAGAGCATTTACCTGTTTTATTCATTACAGGTGCCGTACCTCTTAGTACGGTAGGTTTGAATGCATCACAAGAATTAGATGTAGAACCAGTCTTCAGGCCTGTTACAAAATATAGCGTTACGGTTAATGATGTAAAGGATGTACTTAAAGAAGTCGCACTAGCAATTGAAATTGCTATATCAGGAGTACCAGGACCTGTACATATTGCGATACCGATTGATATTCAACATGAAAATATAGAAAATGTTGAAATGCCACCACTTCCAAAAAGACTTCCTATTGTTCCTGGTCTAGAAAAAATAAAAGAAACAGCTAGAGAATTGGTAAAAAGGGAGAAGGGTTATATTTTTGCAGGACAGGGAATAAGAAACTCTGTTGAGTCATTAATAGAGGTGGCAGAATTGCTGAATTGGCCAATTATAACAACTCCACAAGCTAAGGGATATATCCCTGAGGAACATCCGCTTTTAGTCGGAGTGTTTGGATTTGCAGGTCATGAGGCTGCCTCTGCATTGATTAATGAAGGGGATGGAAAAGCATTATTAATTGTGGGCTCCAGTTTAGGGGAAACTGCGACAAATAATTATAATGGAAACTTAATAAAAAATCGCTTCTCTGTTCAAATGGATTTTGACCAATCTGTCTTCAATCGGAAGTACAAAGTGGATATTCCAGTACTAGGCGATATCAATTTAAGTTTATTAATGTTAATAGAAGAATTAAAGGCTTTAGGGTTGCAAAAGGATAGCGCTGAACTTACCGTTGAAAAGAAGAAAGAGGAAGAGAATATAGAGGAATATAATACGAAAAATGTTCTCCTAAACCTTCAAAAATGTTTACCGTCAACTACTAGATATACCATTGATATTGGTGAATTTATGTCGTATGTTATTCATCACATGAATGTCATAGATTTTGACTCCTATAATATTAATGTACATTTTGGCGCAATGGGAAGCGGAATTGGTTCTGCGATTGGTTCAAAACTGGCTGAACCGGAGCGTCCGGTTGTATGTATTACTGGTGATGGCTGCTTTTTCATGCACGGGTTGGAAATATTGACTGCGAAGGAATATAATTTACCACTTTTATTTGTTGTGATGAATAATGCCCGTTTAGGGATGGTATATCACGGTCATTCGTTACAGTTCCGTAGGACTCATCCATCCTTTGAACAGGAATCAATTAATATCAGTGCTATGGCCGCAGCTATGAATATTCCAAGTTACAGAATCACTGAATTAGAAGATATCAATCAAGATGTTATAAACAACTTAATGAATGTAAATGGGCCAGCAATTCTAGAGGTTGCCTTAGTCGATAATAATACTCCTCCTATGGGAGATAGAGTTAAATTTTTATCGTCTTTTGGAAAATAAGGTTGTTTGATTCACTAATAAAAAAATCATATAGGAAATCCCTATATGATTTTTTTATAAAGATTGATATGAATCGTGAATTACCTTAAGAATTGTTCCGATGACCTGCCCTTTAAATTCGTCTGGAATTGCTTCTCCAGATGGATTTGAGTAATAGTAACATCCTGCCCTTTCATCGCAAGAGAATCCAAAGTTTGTTAATGATCGCTTTAGGTCCTTCGGCAATTCTTCTAATCCAGTGTGCTCAGTGAAATAGTCAGTAGGAAAAACCTTTACATCGACATCCCCTAATCCAGTATGAACAACAAATAAATCTTGTTCATCACGAACAACCCATTGATTTTTAGAAAATAAAGAAATTCTTGCCCCTTCTAAAGAGGATATTGCATCTAAGTTAATACCAAAAATTTGATTGATAAGTTGGCGGATTTCTATTCCTGTGGCCTTTCTTCCATAATGGGTGAGGGTAGAATCTATGGCCTTTATAGCAATGTTCTCAGTTGAGGAACCTGATCTTGCCATTATCCATTCTTTTGATAGGACAGGTTTAGTTGTTAAATCAAATTTGAAAATGGACATTACAATGTTACAAATCTCGGTACTGGTTATTTTTCCTTGGTGAGAATCAAGATGTTTGTCCATTAATTCTACTTTGTTCACTCGGTCTGCACCTTTTTCTAACATTTACAACAAACTCCATTCATAAAAGTAAAGTATGTTTTTTTATCAATAACATAGAAAGAGTTTAAAAAATTCTTGCCCTTTCGCTAAAAATATAGACTGGATATTCTCCACTTAACTGAAAGCCCTTAAAATGCTGTTATTCTATTATACTAATTAATACCTGTGTGTTGTTATAAAAAAATTAAGATATATTTTATAGAAAAAAAGAATTAAAAAGCATTCCAATCTCTTCCTAGATTTAATCCTAACTAGCATGAATCCACCTAAGACTACAAAACCTTCCTCTAAAATGTTAAAGTAGTAACTTAACGACATTCATTTACACATGCTAAAAGCATTACTATAATCAACATTTCAGGAGGAAACCCAATGGCAATGAGCAACAACGATATATTAAAAAGAGTAAGATATGCTTTAGATATAAAAGATATAGATATGGTAGAAATTTTTAAACTTGGCGGAATGGAAGTAACGAAAGAAGACGTAGTTGATATGCTTACAAAAATAAAGAGAGCGCCTCAGTACGAACCCGAAAACCCTGATGTAGAAGAAGATGAGTACGTAAAAACATGCGATATGATGATGTTAGAGGCATTTTTAAATGGATTTATTACTTTAAAAAGAGGTAAGCAAGATCCGAAACCTGGACAACCGGCACCTGTACAAAGCAAAGAGAGTGCGAATAACCTTCTTTTAAAGAAAATGAAAATCGCCCTTTCATTAACGAGTGAAGATGTACTTGATATACTAGATAGCGTAGGCGTTAAGGTGACAAAAGGAGAACTAGGCGCTCTATTAAGAAAAAAAGGTCATAAAAATTACAAAGAGTGCGGCGATAGATACGCAAGGAATTTCATTAAAGGATTAGCTGTAAAGTATAGAGGATAATGATTCCGTTAAAGCGGTAAATGATATAATAGGTAGAGTAGGACGTTTGTATCCTACTCTTTTTTATTTGTAAAAATAATATGCTAGGTGATGAAATGGTACATACATATTTAGGCGAAACAATTAATTTTCATATAACTTATAAAAAGAAAAAATCGGTGCGTTTTTTGGTGGATTCTTACGGGAATGTTGAGGTGCAAGCTCCGAAAGGGACACCTGTTGAATATTTAGTCCAGTTGCTAGAAGAGAAGTGGGATTGGATTCAGGCAACACGTAAGGAAATGGCGGAGCGAGCGCGTGGACCACAGGAAAAGGATTATGATCAAGGAGAAGGCTTTTTGTATTTAGGAAGTACGTATCCGATACAAATTTCTCAAGATACAAATATTACGCAAGACAATGCAGTGTTTGAAGGAGATAAGCTACATATTTATGTGAAAGATCTTAAAGATGAGAAAATACAGCAAGCTTTAAAACGATTTTACTATAAGCAGTGTAAGTCATTAGTAGAGAAGAGTATTAAAGCGCATCAAAGTAACTTTAAAACAAAACCACGTTCTATTCGTATTACAGATAGTAGTCGCACGTGGGGTACTTGTGATTCGAATTTACAACTAACCTTCAATTGGAAGCTAGCGATGGCACCACAGCGAGTAATTGATTATGTAGTTGTTCATGAAATGTGTCATATGGTTCATTTAAATCATGATCGCTCTTTTTGGCGTCTTGTCGGGAAAATCATGCCTGATTATAAGGAAATGGAGAACTGGTTAGCGTTATCTAGTTGGAAGATGACGGTTTAGTGATGCACTTATTGTCAATCTTTGTCGGTAAGTCGATATATTTGGAAAACCGCTGATATATTTGGGGTTGCGGTCGATATGTTCAAGGAAGAGAAAGCAAAAGGAGATGTTACAGCAGACATCTCCTTTTTTCTGGTGTAGCAATTATCTTCCAAACTTCACAACAAAATCTCCATCCACCTTCTCCATTTCATACCCACGATACCCTTCCGAAAGCAACGCCTGTTGTCCACCAGCATTGTTCATTGGAATGCTCTTAATATCGGTCCAATCCCTTTCATTGTCCCCACACAATTCCTTCACAAAAACATACCGCATACTACCACCATACTTCTCCTTCAGTGCAGCAATCTCCATCCCTTGTGAGAACTTATCTTTTAAACTTGGAATGTTAAAAGGTGCAACAGTGCAGCACACATAATCATATTTGCCGTTTTCTTTTTGTAATTCGTCCATGATGACTGTCGCTAATATTTTTTGCATCCCATTTCCGCGGCAGTTCGGATGAACGTTTGAGATTTCTTGATAGATGACGCGGTGTAGTTCACTTTCTGGTAAGCCGATATCAAGTCCTAAATGTTCATCGTCGATAGGAGGGACGAGTAGGGCGCGAAATGCGATGAGTTCGTTTTTGATAAAAGCACCGATCATCATGCCATTTCCTTCTAGAATGTATTGAAATTCTTCTAACGATAGTGGTTGTAAGCGACTTTTATCCTCAAGCGTCTCAACTACAACGTTTTGTAGTGATAAGATTTGTTCGATGTTCTCTAGTGTGAGTAATGTAACGTGAAATTGCTCATTATTTTGTTTTAATCTGCCTTCGTATAGAACTGTCATGCGTTAGTCCTCCTTTAGCGTACAACGTCTTGAAAGACGGTAAGTTCTTGCAGGATATCCTCATTTATTTCAATGCCGAGTCCTGGCTTTTCGTTTAAGCGAATAAATGGTACGTCGTAATGTAAGTTTCCGATGTCTTTCGTGAACTTTAATGGACCTGTTAGCTCGACGCTCGTAATGATTTTTTTCGAGAAAGCGACATGGAATCCTGCGGAAGAGGCAACGGATGATTCGACCATAGATCCAACTTGGCATTCAATGCCTGCCATTTCAGCTTGATGAGCGAGTTTTACAGCGGGATATATGCCGCCGCATTTCATTAGTTTTATGTTTACTTTATCAGCAGCGTCTAATTTAATGATTTGGCGCATTTCACGAGAACCTTTTAATCCTTCATCAATCATAAGCGGAAGGTCTGTTTTCGAACGAATGTGAGCCATTGCGTCAATATCGTCTGCGACAACAGGCTGTTCAATCCAGTCGATGTTTACATGACCTAATGAACGAAGTGCTGTTAATGTGTTGGCGCTATTTTTCCACCCTTGGTTTACATCAACGCGAATCGCAATATCATTTCCTACACGTTCACGTACCGCTTCAATTCTTTTTACATCTTCTTTTACATTTGTACCGACTTTCATTTTGAAAGATTGGTAACCTTTTTGAATCATAGAGGCAGCTTCTTCAGCCATTTCTTCTGGATTTGCGATACTTAAGACGTGAGTGACAGGAAATTCTTCATGGTAGCGTCCGCCAATTAATTGATATATAGGTTGATTTAGTTTTTTGCCCATTATATCAAAACAAGCAATATCTATTGCAGCTTTTGCAGTAGGAACACCGTAAATTGTATTGTCCATCATATCGTGTATTTTCTCGATATTCATTGGATTTTGCCCGATAAGAGCAGGAGCTAGTGTATGCTTTAAAGTATGGAAAGTACTTTCCCACGATTCGCCTGTAACGTGATCATCAGCGACGCCTTCACCATAACCGATAATGCCTTCGTCTGTTTCCATTTTGACAATAATAGAAGGCATATCAGAATAAGAACCGTAACTAATAACAAACGGATCGCGAAGCGGTAAACGAATTGCATAAAGGTGAATAGCTGTAATTTTCATTGAATAAAGACCCCTTCCTGTTTACAATGGTTTTGTACATTTGATATAGTTGACGTTAAATAGTCGTTAATTAATGATAAGGAGTTAGAGAAATGATGATAAAAATTGCAGTTGTCGGTTCAAAAGAGTTTATGGAGACACTTTTACCTATTGCTCATAAAATAGAAGAAATAGAAATTGATCCATATATTTACCTTCATCCAGCAGAATCTTCTGAACTATTAAAGCGTTTAAAGCCTTGTGATTTCATCTTTTTCTCAGGTGCTTTACCTTATTATATGGCAAAAGAAATAAGAGAACAATTACGAATTCCGAGTACGTACTTACAGCAAGACGAGACAACCATCGCATCTTCCATTCTTTCTGTCATGTATCACCAAGGTATTCAACCACATCAAATCTCAATTGATTTAGTAGACCGCTCATTTATTGTAAATGTGCTCGAGGATATCGGTATAAAAGAAAGTCCACAAGTGTTTGATTATGAAAATATGCTGTGGAGTAAAGATGAAATAAATAGAGTTATTGATTTTCATGTAGCTAAATATCAATCTGGAGAAGCTCATTTAGCTTTAACTAGTATTCATGCTGTCTATGATGAACTTCAAAAAATAGGTATTCCTTCAGAACGTATGATAGATCCAAAGCAATCTATTATACATGGGTTAAAAGATGCAAAAATAAAAGCTGAGTTAGCAAGAAGCCATTCAGCTACTGTTGGTGCTTGTATTATTTCTTCTTTAGAATTACGAGATGTTTTGCTTGAGCAATTAAATGTCATTTCAAAAGAACTACGTGGTTCATTTAAAACAATTGATGAAATGACGTTCATTTTGTATACAACTCGTGGTGATATTGAATCCATTATAAAAACAAATATGATAAATAATTTATTTGCGAGTATAGAAGGAACGATAGCTATTGGATTTGGTTACGGAAAAACTGTGAAAGAAGCGGAGCAAAATGCTAAAATCGCCCAAGGTTTCGCGAAGAATAATCCAATAGACCACTGTTTTTATATACTAACAAGTGATAAAGAACTATTTGGTCCGTTCCCGAAAGAACAGAGAGTACAAAGTTTGAAGAACGACAACCCGGAACTAATGAAAATAGCGAAGGAAACGAAACTTAGCCCAGCAAATTTATCAAAGATTATTCAATTTAGTCAATCACATCCGTCATTGAAGTTTACAGCAGCAGATCTTTCTGAATACTTACAAGTGACTCGACGATCAACTGAAAGGTTATTAAAGAAACTAGTTGATTATGGGTATGTTCATATTTGCGGCGAGGAAATGCCTTATCAACAAGGGCGTCCTCGCGCAATATACGAACTGAATTTACCGTTATCTTTAAGCTTCTAATTGAGCTTTTTGTTTTTTTAGTAGTTCCGCTTTTTCAATGTCAGATAGTTTCGTAATTGTGAGACCAGTTATACCGTAAATAATCGAGATAATAGGTACGATGAAATTCAATATAGCATAAGGAGCATATTCGAAAGCACCTACGCCGAGTGTTGCGAGTATAAATACACCGCATGTATTCCAAGGTACAAAAACAGAAGTTAATGTTCCGCCATCTTCTAATGCTCTGGATAAATTTTTAGAATGTAGTCCTTTTTCTGTGTATGCATTCGCGTACATTCTTGAAGGAACAACAATCGAGATATATTGTTCAGAGCAAGTAAGGTTTGTTGCAAAGCAAGATGCGATAGTTGAAGCGATAAGTCCTTTTGCTGATGTCGCTAATTTTAAAATTTGATTTACAATGGAGCGAAGAATACCTGTATGTTCTAATACTCCTCCGAAAGTCATAGCGACAATGGTCATAGAGACGGTATTCATCATAGAGCTTAAACCACCACGATTAAATAGCTCGTCTACTAGCTTGTTGCCAGTGTCTATGACAAATCCACTTTGGAGTGCAGCAACAGCTGATGAGACAGAACCACCTTGAATAAAGACTTGTGATAAAAATCCTAAAATAATACCTACGAGAATAGCTGGTATAGCAGGAACTTTTTTAGCAACTAACACCATAACGACTACAGGTATGATTAGTAGGAAAGGCGAGATAACAAAGTTTTGCTGCAATACTTGTAACGTTTGCTCGATACTTTTTGCATCAATATTGTTAGCGCCGAAGCTTCTTCCTAAGAACGCATAAACGATAAGCGTAATAATTAAACCTGGAATTGTAGTAAATAACATATGACGAATATGTGTGAATAAATCTGTATTTGTTAATCCTGCGGCTAAGTTTGTTGTGTCTGAAAGCGGTGACATTTTATCGCCGAAATAAGAACCGGAAATGATAGCACCGGCAACCATTGGAGCTGGGATTCCCATACTAAGGCCAATGCCCATTCCTGCAACACCAATTGTTCCCATTGTAGACCAAGAGCTACCAATAGCTAATGCAACAATAGAACAAATAATTGTAATTGAAACTAAAAATAGTGATGGAGTTAATAGATTTAAACCGTAATAAATCATTGTTGCGACGATTCCACCACCAATCCAAGCACCGATCGTTAAACCTACTAGGATAATGATAACGATAGCGGGTAATGCGAGGCGAATTCCTTTATACATTGCTTCTTCAATGTCGTTCCATTTGTAACCGTAACGCCAAGCAACGATAGAAGCAACGGTTGTACCGATAATAAGTGGGACGTGAGGGCTTTGTTTTAATACAACAATTGTAACCATCATAACTGCAACTGTAATGATGATAGGGATCATGGCTACACCAAAAGGTATTTCTTTTTTCATAAATGTCCTCCTTGTTATATATTTTTGTTTGTATTTTTAGAATTGTCGTAAAATAGACGTTTATTAGGTTATGATAACTAAAAATATATGTAAGCGTCAACACAAAAGACAGAAAATAAGTAATATTCTAGTTGTTTGTTTAGTTTGTAATATAGATGTAGAGTAAGCTTTTTCAGTGTTTAAAAATAAATAATTGACTTTTTTCTTAAAATTCAATATGTTCATAAAAACATCTGTTTTTCATAAGTATAATTAACCTAAATGGTTTTGGAATTTGGGAAGGAGAATGTAGCTTTGAAAACATTAGAACTACAAGAGCGTTTAACTGAAATTTTTCAGCATTTACATGAAAACCCTGAAGTGAGTTGGAAAGAGTATGAAACGACAGCGTATATTACTAACTTTTTAAAAGAAGAAGGAATTTCATATAAAATATTTGATGATTGCCCAGGCGTGATTGCTGAAATTGGAAGCGGAAATCCTGTTATTGCGATTCGCGCTGATATGGATGCACTTTGGCAAGAAGTGAATGGAGAATTTAAAGCGAATCATTCGTGTGGTCACGATGCTCATATGACGATTGTAATGGGACTTATTTTACAATTAAAGAATATGAGATGGAAAAGTGGTACAGTTAGATTTATTTTTCAGCCAGCAGAAGAGAAAGGGAATGGTGCTTTAAAAATGGTAGAGAAAGGTGCTGTGGATGATGCGGATTTCCTATTCGGTGTTCATTTGCGCCCGATTGAAGAACTATCTTTGAAACAGGCTGCCCCATCAATTCGTCACGGAGCAGCAGGATTTTTAGAGGGTACGATTCACGGAGAAGATGCACATGGAGCACGCCCACATCAAGGGATAAATGCAATTGATGTTATTTCCATGATTAATATCGGTTTGAAAAACATATGGCTACCACCGCAAAGTTCCTATTCAGTAAAGATGACGAGGTGCCAAGCTGGTGCTGATAATTTAAATATTATTCCGGGTAACGGGCATTTTAGCTTAGATGTCAGAGCGGAGAGTAATACATTATTAGAAGAATTGAAGAAAAAAATAGAGCATGTCATAGAATCAGCTGCATCGATGGGATCGAAAACTTCATATGAGTGGATTGATCTCGCGCCAGGAGCTGAAGTTTCAGAAGAAGCTGAGCGATTTATGCGTAAAGGTATTCTTGAAGTGTATGGGGAAGATAAATGTACGGGGCCGCTTTATACGACAGGAAGCGATGATTTCCATTACTACACAGTGAAGAGACCACATTTAAAAGCTGTCATGCTTGGATTAGGAGCAGACCTACAACCTGGATTACACCATCCGTATATGAAGTTCGATCATAGTTGTATTATGGATGGGGTAGAAATATTAAAACAAACTGTATTGAAAGTGTTAGAAGACAGGGGCTAGGAAGCTCCTGTTTTTTTGTAGGAATTTGTCGTTAAGTCGATATATTGAGAAAATCGTCGATATAATTTCACGTACCTATTGACTTGATGAAAAATGAGTCTCCAGTACATGGTGTATAATAATAAGTACCATTTCTTAATAGGAGAAGTCGAATGAACGAACAATATTATGATGCAGTTTTAAATATAAAAACAGTCGGTGAGCAAAAAGGATTTAACAAGTCTATGCATTATCATCGTTATGAACCGACGCCGTATAGCGGATTAGATGAGTTATTGAATCAATATGAAATAAGAAGTAGTGACCAGATTGTAGACTTTGGATGTGGAAAAGGACGATTGAACTTTTATATGCACCATAAGTGCGGTGCTTCAGCGATTGGAATTGAAATGAATGAAGAGTTTTATAAAGAAGCGTTGGATAATCTTGATCGTTATGCACGCAAGGTAAGAAACAGTAAAGATAAAATTGGGTTTGAATGCTGTTTAGCGCAGGAATATGAGATTGATCCGCGTGATAACCGATTTTATTTCTTCAACCCATTTTCTGTACAAGTATTTATGAACGTAGTAAATAACATTTTACTTTCTGTAGAAGAAATGGGGAGAGAAGTGGATATTATTTTATATTATCCTTCTGAGGACTATATTTTCTTCTTAGAAAATCAGACTGCGTTTGAGCTGAAGAGGGAAGTAAGATTGCCTGGGGCTTATGAGAAGAATGGGAATGAGAGGTTTTTAGTGTATAGATTGGAGTGTTAATGTATGGGTGCTTGGGGAGTAGCAATATTATCAGACGATATTGCTGAAGATATTAAGTTACTATATAAGGATTTGTTAGCAAATGAATATTCAAATGAGGAAGCAAGTAGGATTGTAATTGAGGAGTACAAGAATGAATTAGATGATGAAGAAACTATTGCCTTTTGGTTAGTATTTGCTTCCATACAATGGAGGTTAGGGAGACTTCAAGAGAATGTTAAGCAGGAGGCATTGCAAATAATAGAGAGTGGTACAGATTTAGCTCGCTGGGAAGAAGAACCTAAATTACAGAAGAAACGTGAAGTAGTTTTAAATAAATTAAGAGAACAGTTAAATTCTCCGCAGCCAGAAGCGAAAAAAGTACCGAAGAGATTTATAGCTAATACTTCTTTAAAAGCAGGTGATGCTGTTAGTTATGAATTAGTATCGGGGAATTATATTATCCTTAAAGTCATTGAGATTGTTGAGGAATGGCATGGAGATCGATATCCTCTGTTCGAAATGTGTGATTGGGAAGGAAAAGAGATTCCTTCAAAAGAAGAAATAGACCAATTAGAATTGAAAATAAAGATTTATGAGGGTGGAAAACAGGAAGTTGTAAAAATTGCTATTTATCCGGCCGGAAAAAGAGACAGCACATTAAAAAGAATCAAAGTAGTGGCAGAGGATGTAAAAGTAGTATTGGATATAGGGTCGCCGTATACAATACTATGTTGGAAGGATTTTGACGACTACGTAGATACATTGTAATAAAAAAGACGCATTACCTAATTGGTAATGCGTCTTTTACTCACGTCTATATTAGTTACGGATTAAGTAATCAAATGCACCTAAAGCTGCGTTTGCACCTGAACCCATAGAGATGATGATTTGTTTGTACGGATTATTTGTACAGTCACCTGCAGCAAACACTCCTGGTACGTTTGTAGCGCCGTGCTTGTCTGTTACGATTTCACCGCGAACGCGTTCAACTGTTTCGCCTAACCAGTCTGTGTTTGGAACAAGACCGATTTGTACGAATACACCTTGTAATTCAACGTGATGAACTTCTTCAGTTTCACGATCGATGTAAGAAATACCGTTTACTTTATCAGTACCAGTAATTTCTTTCGTTTGAACGTTTTTCAGAACAGTTACGTTTGGTAAGCTGTTAAGACGTTCTTGTAATACAGCATCAGCTTTTAATTCTGGCATGAATTCAAGAACAGTTACGTGATTAACAATACCTGCTAAGTCGATAGCTGCTTCAATACCAGAGTTACCTCCGCCAATAACTGCTACGTCTTTTCCAGTGAATAATGGACCGTCACAGTGTGGGCAGTATGCTACACCTTTATTTTTGAACTCAGCTTCACCTGGTACGCCAACATTACGCCAGCGAGCACCTGTTGAAACGATTACGCTCTTACTTTTCAGAATAGCGCCGTTTTCAAGTTCCACTTCAATAAGTTCTTTTTTCTCTAAACGTTTCGCACGTTGTAGATTCATTACATCGATGTCGTATTCTTTAACGTGCTCTTCAAGACTTGCTACTAGCTTAGGACCTTCAGTGCGTTTTACGCTGATGAAGTTCTCAATACCCATAGTATCCATTACTTGACCACCGAAGCGTTCAGCAACGATACCAGTGCGGATTCCTTTACGTGCTGCATAAATTGCTGCACTTGCACCAGCAGGGCCGCCACCAACAACAAGAACATCGTATGGATCTTTATCAGAAAGCTCTGATGCATCTGGACCGTTACCCATTTTAGCTAAAATTTCTTCAAGTGTCATACGACCGCTTCCGAAAGATTCGCCGTTTAGGAAAACTGTTGGTACTGCCATGATGTCTTTGCTTTCTACTTCCTCTTTGAATGCAGCGCCATCAATCATAGTATGTGTAATACCAGAGTTAAGAACGCTCATTACGTTAAGAGCTTGTACAACATCAGGACAGTTATGACAACTTAGGCTGATATAAGATTCAAAATGATATTCGCCTTGAATGTTTTTAATTTGATCGATTAATTTTTGTTCAACTTTTGGAGCGCGTCCACTTACTTGTAGTAAAGCTAACACTAATGAAGTAAATTCGTGTCCTAATGGAATACCAGCGAATACGACACCAGTGTCTTCACCAGGGCGGTTTACGCTAAAGCTTGGTGTTCTCTCTAATTCAACTTTTTCTACTGTAATCTTAGATGACATAGTAGCTAATTCGTCTACTAGAGCTAACATATCTTTAGATACGTCATCGTCTCCTGCGCTTACTTTAAGTAAAATATCGTTCTCCATTAATTGAAGATATTGGGATAGTTGTGTTTTTATATCTGCATCTAGTATCATTTTGATCGAACTCCTTAGATTTTGCCTACAAGGTCAAGGCTTGGTTTAAGTGTTGCAGAACCCTCTTGCCATTTAGCTGGGCAAACTTCACCTGGGTTGTTACGTACGTATTGAGCTGCTTTAATTTTGTTAACAAGAATGCTTGCGTCACGGCCGATACCGTCAGCATTGATTTCCATAGATTGGATAACGCCGTCTGGATCGATGATGAATGTACCACGAGCAGCAAGACCTTCTTCTTCCATTAAAACGTTGAAGTTTGTAGTGATTGTGCGAGTTGGGTCACCAATCATGATGTACTCGATTTTACCGATAGTTTCTGAGCTATCATGCCATGCTTTGTGAGTGAAGTGAGTGTCTGTAGATACAGAGTATACTTCAACGCCTAACTCTTTAAGAGTTGCATATTGGTTTTGTAAGTCTTCAAGTTCAGTTGGGCAAACGAATGTGAAGTCAGCTGGGTAGAAACAAACTACACTCCATTTTCCTTTTAAACTTTCGTCAGTAACTTGGATAAATTCTCCATTATGGTAAGCGTTAGCTTTAAACGGTTTTACTTCTGTGCCGATTAATAACATATTAAAATTCCTCCTAAATGTTGGTTTTGAGCATCAAAAAATAGTGTGCTCATAAAATATATTTTTTAATTAACTATAATAATTCTAATTCGATATTAATTATCATATAGAAGTGGTTATTTTGTCAAGAGAATAAACGAACTTTATATCAATTTAATTAATATTTATTCTCAATTAAGGATAACAGGGAATTGAAAGGTAACTTTAAGTTTATAAATTTTCAATGATTGTTTGAAAGAGTAGTGTGTATGTTAGAGATATGGTGTAAGTGTAAATTGTTAGGAAGGAAATATTTCTTAGAAGTTGTCTTTTTGAAAAGGAACTGCTTATTTCTATTTTACAAAGAATTGTGTGATAAATAAAATAAAATGAACTAGAATCTTTTTGAACAATTTTTGTCCTCTCAAATATATAATTAGGAAGCATATTGCAATGATATAGAAACATTGACTCAAGATATTAACAAGATATAATAAAACCTAGATATACCTTTCAAAAAGAAGAAGATATAATATAGGATGAAAAAATTTCACCCTATTATTTTTTATAGTTTTTAGAAAACGCTTACAATTAGTGTGGAGGGGAAACCATGTCTAAGTTCACGAAGTATTTTTTAATGGAAGCTAATGATGTGATTGTATATGTGAAAGAGAAATTATGTAAGTTTGAGGATGCAAAGAGGTTACAGTGTAAAGAAATAGGTGATGGATTGGTTACAATCGACAATGGTAGAGGTCATTGATTTATTTAAGAAGAAGTTTTTAGACGCTTGGGATATTCATGTGACAGAGATTATGGCGAAGGAAGAAGGCTTTAACGAAATCTATTTACAATCTGTATTAGAGGATACAGCTGCGGTGACGGGTCTTGAGTTAATTCGTCGTATTGTTGGGCTAGCGAAAGTACAAGACATTACTTGTATTGAGAATGAGGAAGCACGTGCTAGAGCGGAACGTATTTGTCTTCAAGTTGCAAAGAAATTTATTTTACGAGCGAATCAATATAAAACAGGTACAAGCTTTGTAGAAACGTTAAAAGAACAGTCAATGCACTACGCGAAGTAAGGGGAGAAGATGATGGAAGAGCAATTAATACCAATCCAGTGGAAAGATGATGCTTTAGTTTTATTAGATCAAACATTATTACCGAATGAAGTTATCTATGAATCTTTTAAAACAGCTGAAAGTGTGTGGGATGCCATTCAAGTAATGAAAGTACGAGGAGCACCAGCGATTGGTGTTTCAGCAGCTTATGGTGTGTATTTAGGGGTAAAGGAATTTGTTGAAAGTACGGAAGCTGAATTTATTGATGAAGTAAAACGGGTATGTGCATATTTGGCCACATCACGACCGACAGCAGTAAACTTATTTTGGGCACTTGAAAGAATGGAGGCAGTAGCGCTAGAAAACGCTCACTTATCAATCGCACAGTTGAAAGATAGATTACTAGAAGAGGCAAAAGAGATTCATAGAGAAGATGAAGAAATTAATCGTCAAATTGGAGAACATGCTTTAACGTTATTCCATGACGGAATGGGAGTATTAACACATTGTAATGCTGGTGCGTTAGCGACGACTAAGTATGGTACTGCGACAGCCCCAATGTACTTAGCGAAAGAAAAAGGATGGGACTTAAAAATCTATTCCGATGAAACGCGCCCTAGATTACAAGGTTCAACGTTAACAGCATTAGAATTGCAGCGAGCGGGAATTGACGTCACTGTCATTACAGATAATATGGCAGCTATGGTCATGTCACAAGGGAAGATTGATGCGGTAATCGTTGGATGCGACCGTGTGGCAGCAAACGGTGATGTAGCAAATAAAATTGGAACATTAGGCGTATCTATTTTAGCGAAATACTACAACATTCCGTTTTATGTAGCGGCACCAACACCGACAATCGACTTGAAAACACCGACAGGAGAAGCAATTCCAATCGAGGAAAGAGATGCTTCTGAAGTGATCAATCGCTTCGGTCAATATTCTGCTCCGAAAGAAAGTAAAGTATATAATCCAGCATTTGATGTAACGCCACATGAAAATGTAACAGCGATTATTACGGAAAAAGGGATTGTAAAAGCACCGTTTACGGAGAACTTAAAAAAGCTATTTCAATAAGTATCTAGAGTTAAAAAGTCAGTCATCATAAGCTTCATACTTAGGGGGATGTATATGTTATTACAAAAAGAAAGAGAAGAAATTGTAGCGTATGGAAAGAAAATGATTTCTAGCGGTTTAACAAAGGGGACAGGCGGTAATATTAGTATTTTCAATCGCGAGCAAGGTCTTGTTGCCATTAGCCCAAGTGGTTTAGATTATTATGAAACGAAGCCTGAAGATGTAGTTATATTAAACTTAGATGGCGATGTAGTAGAGGGAGAGAGAAAACCATCGAGCGAACTCGATATGCACCTTATTTATTATAGAAAGCGTGAAGATATAAATGCGCTTGTGCATACACATTCTCCTTATGCGAAGACGATTGCATCATTAGGATGGGAACTGCCCGCAGTATCGTATTTAATTGCTTTCGCAGGCCCTAATGTTCGCTGTGCACCGTATGAAACATTTGGTACGAAGCAATTAGCAGAGGCAGCTTTCGAAGGGATGATTGATCGCCGTGCTGTTTTACTTGCGAATCACGGTTTAATTGCAGGTGCAAATAATATCAAAATGGCATTTACTGTTGCAGAAGAAATTGAGTTTTGTGCACAAATTTATTATCAAACGAAAAGCGTCGGAGAGCCTAAGTTATTGCCAGAAGATGAGATGGAGAATTTGGCGAAGAAGTTTGAAGGGTATGGACAGCAATAGAATGAAACAAGAAAGACCCTCAAGATTTGACTCTTGAGGGTCTTTCTATGCCTTCTTAAGCAACAAATACATAAAGTAAGGAGCACCAATTAAAGCGACAACAATACCTGCCGGAATACCGTTAGGCTCAACGATATTTCGTCCGATTGTGTCTGCTAATAGTAATAGCCATCCGCCAATTAAAAGGGCGATAGGCATGAAGATTTGATGCCTTGGACCTACTAAAGATTTTGCGATGTGAGGAGCCATTAGTCCAATAAAGCTAATTCCTCCTGTTACGGAAACAGCTGCAGCTGCAAGCGCAACGGCCGCCACTAATAAGTATCTGCGTTCTTTTTCAATTTCAATTCCAACGCCAATTGCGACCGGTTCGTTTAATGCTAGAATGTTTAATCGGTTTGCCTTATAGAAAACAAACGGAATGAATACGATTAACCATGGAAGCATTGCTAAAACAAAGATCCAGTCATCTCCCCAAATGTTACCGGCAATCCATTTGGCGATAAAGTCCACTTTCATACGATCTGCGGATGAAATAAGGACAATCATCATTCCGGATAATGCAAATGCAAAACCGATACCGGTTAATGTTAATCGCACCGGCTGAAGTCCAGTTGATTTACTATATGAAAATACGTAGATTAGAACAGCTGTTAGAAATGCTCCGATAAATCCAACGACAGGTAGTAAGTAAAGAAATGAACCTACATCTATTGGAAAGTATAAGAAGAAAATAGCAACAGCAACACCGGCCCCAGAGTTGATTCCGAGAATACCAGGTTCAGCTAAATCATTTCGGGTAAGTCCTTGCAGAATAGCTCCTGATAAAGCGAGAGCCATACCAGCTAATAATGTAATGACAATTCTAGGGAGTCTTAATGAGTATAAAACGAACTCCTCTTTAAAAGTTCCTTGTCCCATTAATGTTGGGAGTAGTCGATCATAAGATAAAGATGCTGAACCGAGCCCCATTCCAATTACAATAGTTGTAATGGTTAGGATAAGTAAAGCGAGTATAATAAGACGTTGTTTTCTTAGAATAGATGGGATCATGAGAACATTTTTCCTCCTTTACGTACAATGAATAGGAAGAATGGTAATCCTACAATTGCGACAATAGCAGCAACTGGTGTTTCGTACGGAGCATTAATGGTACGTCCGATTGTATCTGCAAGTAGCATAAAGGAAGCCCCAGCAATTGCTGACATCGGTATAACAAATCGGTAATCTGGACCGACAATTGGGCGTACCATGTGAGGTACCATTAAACCGATAAATGCCATATTTCCGACAAGTGCTACAGACGCACCTGCAAGTAAGATAATAATGATAAATAGAATGGTTTTAATAACAATAATTTTTTGACCTAGTCCAATAGCTACTTCTTCACTGAAACTAAGAACTGTCAATTTTTTTGCTAGTAAGATAGCGATAAAGATACTAATTGAAATGACTGGAATAATAATTTTTAATTGTCCCCAAGTTGTTCCAATTACGCCCCCAGCAGTCCAAAGTGATACCTCTTGTGAAATTTTAAAATAAATGCCGACACCTTCTGAAATTGCAAGCAAAAATGCTGAAACGGCAGCACCAGCTAATACAATTCGAAGAGGGGAGAGTCCACCTTTTTTCACCATGCCAATGCCAAATACCATAATTGCGCCAATTGCAGCACCGATAAAGCAAGCAAATGTTAAGTAAAGATAGCTGATGGAAGGGTTGAAGGCTAGCGTTAACGCAAGTGCAGCATTTGCTCCACCAGATAATCCTAATAATCCAGGGTCTGCAAGTGGATTTCGTGTTAATCCTTGCATAATTGCTCCAGAAACAGCAAGTCCAGCCCCTACAAAAATAGCAGCAACTTCACGGGGCAAACGTATTTCGCGAATAATAGATATTTTATCCCCTTTAGCGGAGGAAGTGAGTGCTAACCATACGTCTTTTATTGAAGTATCTGCAGCACCTAATACCATTGCCACCATAAAAATAAGAAAGAATGCAATTATGCTTAAAATTAATTTGTATGTAAAAGCTATAGAACGTGTATTGTCATGTTCTTTTGTCATTCGTTTCACATCTTTTCTTTTCATAGAATAAAGGAAGAGGAATTCTTAATTTAAGAATTCCTCATGTTTGTATTATTTACCAAGAAAGCTCTTCTTGAAGAAGTCCAGTTGGAAATCTAATGTAAGTGGATCATTGAAATAGAATTCCATCATGTTTGCTTCGTATACGCGATTATTTTTTACCGCTGGGATGTTTTTATATGATTCTGTCTCTTGGAATGAGTTATCAGTATCTTTGTTTTTACTTACGATTAAGTAATCACCAGCAAACTCAGGTAATACCTCAGTAGATAATGCGTAATAACCTTCTTTTAATGCTTTTTCTTTTACCTTTTCAGGCATTTTTAATTTCATTTCTTGGTACAGAATTTCTGTTCCACGGCCCCAGTTCTCGCCGTATACATAAAGCTGCTTGTTGAAGTTTTCTACAACAGAAACTGTAGCATCTTCACCGATTTTTGCTTTAATTTCTTTACCAGCTTCTTGTGCACGTTTCTTGAAGTCATCAACCCAAGTTTTTGCTTCTTTTTCTTTGTTTAATAACTTACCAATTTCTAAATGCTGTGTTAAGTAATCAACTTTTCCGTAAGTGTATGTTACAGTAGGAGCGATTTTCTTTAACTTATCAACATTTTTAATATTTGATAAACCGATGATTAAATCTGGATTTAGTTCAGCGATTTTTTCAACATTTTCATCTGATACTTCAGCAACATCTTTAAGTTTGCTATCAAAACGTGGGTTTTGTTTAGACCATGAATCTACCCCAACAAGATTTACACCTAATGACATTACGTTACCAGCGAATGATGATAAAACAACAACGCGTTTTGGATTTGCAGGAACTTCTACTTTACCATTTTCAGATTGGTATGTAATTGTTTCTGATTTACTACCTTTTGCATCATTCTTTTTGTCTGTAGAGCCATTGCTACAAGCGCTCATAACAAGGACGAAAAGAACGGTTAGTGAAATAAATAACTTTTTCATCGTCTGTCTCCTTTAAATAGATGATATGTGTATACAATAATTTGTTTAACTGCAATTTTTTTGAAAGAGTAGTGGTAATACAAAATGTTTATTAAAAATTTTGAATGTGAGATGTCACAATATAGTATTAACCATACTAATAAAAGAAGATGTAATCTCAAATTTTCTAATTATTAACAAATTGATAATGATTATCACTATTGATTCATTAAATAATATAATTTTATCTAGTTGTATTGTCAATAGTAATTTTAATTGTAAATTTTGCGGAAACAGGTTATATTTTATTGAGAATGATAATCAATGATTAGTAGCTGAGGAGTGAGCACGAATGAATCGAGAAGAATTGTTTGATGTAACTGTGATAGGCGGAGGACCTGCAGGGCTTTATTCAGCTTTTTATAGTGGACTCAGAGAAATGAAAACGAAAATAATAGAATTTCAACCACAGCTAGGTGGAAAAATACATGTTTATCCAGAGAAGATGATTTGGGATGTAGGTGGACTATTACCAGTTACAGGTGATAAATTAATTGAGCAACTTGTACAACAAGGGTTAACATTTCAGCCAGAAGTTGTATTAAATACAAAAGTAGAATCGATTATTCGTAATAAAGATGGCACTTTTACGTTAAAAGCAAACGATGGAAAAGAACACTTTTCAAAAACAGTTATTGTGGCAACTGGAAGTGGTATATTGAAACCACAAAAGTTATCAATTGAAGGTGCTGAGCGATTTGAAGTATCGAATTTAAATTATACAGTGAAATCTTTAAAGCGTTTCAAAGATAAAACGATCATTATTTCCGGCGGAGGAAATTCTGCCGTTGATTGGGCAAATGAATTAGAACCAATCGCGAAAAAAGTATATGTAACATATAGAAAAGAAGAATTATCTGGTCATGAAGCACAAGTGAAGCAACTGCTGAACAGCTCAGCTGAGTGTTTCTTTCATACATCGATTACAAAATTAATTGCTGGTGATAGTCATGAAGCGATTGAATATGTAGAATTAACGAATCATGAGACAGGTGAAGTTTCTCATTTACTTATTGATGAAGTTATTATTAATCATGGATATGAACGTGACATTACATTATTAGAAAATAGTGAGTTAGACGTTGCGATTATAGATAATTTTTATATTGCAGGGAATGCAAACAGTGAGTCTTCAGTAGACGGATTATATGCCGCTGGGGATATTTTAAAGCATGAAGGAAAATTACACTTAATTGCGGGAGCATTCCAAGATGCTGGAAATGCTGTAAATAAAGCGAAACAATTTATTCAGCCAAATGCAAGTGAGTATGGAATGGTTTCTTCGCATAATGAAGTATTTAAGAAGAGAAATCGTGAATTGATTAAGCAGATGATGAAATAGTAAAGGAACAAGTATACCCCCATTTACTTCTCTATTCGAATGACGAGAGAGGTAAATGGGGGTTTTCCTGTTTACTATATTTTCAATCATTATAATGACACCGGTTTCATCAGTTCATGTGAAATGAACGTTTTATTTGTAAATCCTCCTATAAAACAATGAATCTATGTTTTGCTGACGCAGAACAGTATTACATTATGCTGTTCCTTTAGCTCGTTCGTTAGGAAATGGCATGTTTAATATAGAAGCAATGTACTGTTTTCCATGCATTCGAGCTAATGATTCTAATATTTGGCGAACACGTTTTGTAAGATGACCTTGTTTTTTTATTTCCTCACAATATGCGTCATAGAAAACGTATTTAGCCCAAAGGAAATCATCTTGTTGGAATAAGAAATGATTTTTGTACCATTCTCCAATTGTATGGTAACAATTGTTTTCCTGTATTGCTACGCTTTGAGAAAGAATACGATCAGATAAAGATGCAGTCAAATGAGAAATTGTGTTTTCTGTTTCAATTTGTAATGTTTTTTCTAACATTGTAATGATGTGACGAGTAGCCATATGTTAACTCTCCTTTGTGTAAATGGGTAATACCATTCTATATTTAAAAAATTCTTACTATATACTATTATACAATATATGGAATGCATCTACCTGCTTTTTAGGTTGCATTTACAAAATCTTTTTTATTTGTTTACAAAAATAAAGTAAGATACAGTATATAGGAAAAAATAATAAAGGAATGAACGAGTTGTATATAACAGTAGAAGAAGCTGCGGAGTATTTGAATTTACCAAAGTCGTATATTGAAGAGTTAATTCAGCAAAAGAAAATTCGTGCACTATTTGATGGAGAGCAATATTTATTAAATAAAGAACAATTCAATACACATTTAGAACAAATGGAGAAATATAAGCAATTAGTGGAAGAAATATTGAACGAACCCATTCCAGAAGATATGGATGTTAAAGACGAAGATTAAACTATGGGAAATCCCTTATGAAGATATGCAGAAATGTATCTTCATAAGGGATTTTTTGTTTAAAGATATTAAAGCATAAGGAGTTGTTAGCCTTTCTTCAAATTTTGATAGGTAATAGTCTACCATGTTAAAAGCATATTTTTTTCTAGCTAGGACAAACATAGAGAACGTAACCTGTACAGATACATATACTATCAGTGCAAAAGCTTATAAATTAATGGAAGGGGTTTTCTCGTGAGTTTATTTCATTGTGATTTCTTGGAAGATTTAATTGGATCTTTTGTGAGAGTAAACAGGGGTGGTCCAGAATCTCAAAAAGGAACAATAGTCGCAGTATGTTCGGATTACTTTGTATTAAAGAATGAAAAAGGAGAGCTCTATTACTATCAGATTCGTCATCTGAAAAGCATTACAAAAAATGTGAAAGATTGTAAAGCAGATGATTGTGGATGGTTGGAATGTGAGTGTGAAGGTGACTTTGAAAAGCTACTTCAAAGCTTCAAATATCGTTGGGTGAAAATTAATCGTGGTGGCCCAGAGAAAGTTGAAGGTATCTTACAAGATGTTTCTTGTGAGTTTGTGACATTAATTGTAAAAGAAGAAGTTATATTAGTTGCAGTACCTCATATTAAGAGTGTCACAGTAGCGTGCGAAGAGAGCGAAGAAAGTAATAATGAAAGCTGTTGTTCAGGTCGAGAGCGCGCACAAAGACCATCAAGTAGAGGAAGATAATAAGAAAGGAGGATATGAATTTGGAGAGTGTATTATGCTGTGAGCAAATTAAGTGCTTAGTTGGTGAGACTGTAAAAGTAAATCTTCGTGGCCCAGAGAGTCGAGTGGGGGTACTTGTATCGTTAGGAAGAGATTACCTTACATTACAACTCCCTCTTGGTGAATTAGTATATTACCAATTGAAACACGTGAAGAGTCTAGTTAAGAAAGTGAAAGAAAGTAAATGTGACGATTGCTATGTTTCATGTTTCTGCTCTGATGATGATACTTTTGTCGATGTATTATGTGACTTGAAGTATAAGTGGGTAAAGATTAATCGTGGCGGCCCAGAGTGTGTAGAAGGCTTACTAAGTGAAGTGCATGAGGAATGTATTACACTAGTAAACTGTGATGAGGTCATTTATATCATTAATTATCATATTAAGAGTGTGAGTCAAGTAGTTAAATGTAAAAAGAATGAAGATGAATAATGTTTAATAAATAAGAGGGGCATTATGAGGGAAAGAGAAGAACAATTTCTTATTTCGATAGTATGAAAAGGAATTACTTACTATTAAGACAGAACTTTGCCCTGATTATTTTTTTACCGAAGACAGGAAAGAAGAAATTTATAGGAAGGAGGATATAGATGAATGAGTTGAATAAAAATATTGGAGAAAATATATATATTAAATTAATCGGTGAAAAAAGATTTAAAGGTGTATTAATAGACGTAGGAAATGATATCGTTGTTCTTTACAATGGACAAGACTACGTATATATATCTTTATATCATGTACAACATTATAAAATTTTACGACCACATGATGAAGAAGTAGCAAAACCAGATGTTGATTCTGTCATTAAGAGAGAATCTCCTTCAATTTCTTTGAGGAAAGTATTAAGTACCTCTAAAGGGATTTTTACAGAAATTTATGTAGCTGGAAATGCTCCAATACATGGATATGTTACAAGTGTAATGAACGATTATATCGTTTTTTATAGCCCGGTTTATAAAACAGTGTATATATCTTTAAAGCATTTGAAATGGTTAATTCCGTATAAAGAAAATCAAGTGCCTTATGCCCTCAATAAAAATGAACTCCCCGTGAATCCATTAAATATTACGTTAGCTCGAACTTTTGAAGAACAGCTTATTAAAATGGCTGGCAAAATCATGGTGTTCGATTTAGGTGAGGAATCTAATAAAATCGGAAAGATGGCAAAAATTGATGAAGGTCATATTGAAATATTAAAGGCGCGTGATGCGAAAATGTATGTAAATATTCAACATGTAAAATCTGTCCATTGTCCGTAAGTTAATTGAAAGGGCTGGCTTTTTCTTTTATATGTAGAAGAAAAGGTCGAGCCTATTTGTTTAGGTCGATTTGAATATGAGGGAAAAAATGAATTGAATATAAATATGTTAGTATGACTGTTGAAGAGGAAATTTTGTGCGAAATTATAAAGAATATGTACGAGCTATCTTTTGATGTATTCAATTTATTTTTTTGAGGGAGAACTGCTTAACTAATATATTAAAGGGGTTTTGTTGGTGGAGCAGTTTCCAAATTCGTTATCGATTACATTACTTGGCAGTGCTGGTGGAGCAGCAAAAGCAGTTTTAGCGATTTTAAATCAAGCGATAGTAAATGAAAAAGACCCGATTTATGAAGTCATAAAGAATGTTACATTTTATTTGGTTGATATAAAACAAAAAGATAGGACGTATTATGACGAGTTGTTTCCAAATTTGAAAGATCAATTGTTTTTATCCGAAATAGACCTCCAAGATGTAGTGACATTTAAAAAGCATTTAAAAGAAAGTAGTACGAGCGTTGTTATTGATGTTTCGGGGGCAGATACGATCAGAGTATTAAGCTGTTGTAATGAACTTGGAATTTGTTATATTAATTCAGCTTTGGAAAACGAGGCAGTAGATCAGGACGATAGTTTAATCGGCTTTCAGCTTACGGAAAGATATACGAGATTTGAGAAGGAAAAAGAGAAATTTACAAATACAAAAGCAATTATAGGCTCAGGTATGAATCCAGGTGTCGTTCAATGGATGGTTGTTGAACTTATGAAGGAACGCCCGAATGAAAAGCCAAGAGCATGCTATATAGTAGAACATGATACGTCATTTTTGAATGATACAGCACTGATAAAGCCTCATACACTGTATGCTTCATGGGCAGTAGAGCGATTTCTAGATGAAGCGATATGGAGTTATCCGATGTATATGAGTCATCATCGTCCTCTTTACTTTTATGAAGATGTATATGCTTCAGAGTATAAAGTAAAGTTGGGAGAGAAAGAGTTTTACGGTTGTTTGATGCCGCATGAGGAAGTTTTAATTTTAGGGAAAAACTTTAACATGGAAGTAGGGTTTCTTTACCGAATTAACGAGTATACAACAAATATAATTAGACAGAATTTAGATAAGGTAGAAGATCTATGGAATTGGAATCGTAAAGTATTTAATCCAGCCGAAGAAGAGATTGCGGGCGAGGATCTAGTCGGTGTATTACTCGTTTATGAAAATAGCGAGACCTATATGTATAACGTGATGAATAGCAGTCAAGTTTTTCATAAATATAAAACGAATGCGACATACTTCCAAGTAGGATGTGGCATTTATGCTGGCTTGTGTAGTTTACTGTTCGATAACTTTAAACAAGGTGCCTATTATGTAGAGGAATTATTATTAAATACAGAAAGTAAGTACGGAGAATATTTGAATTTATATATGAATGATTTTGTAGTTGGTGGAAATGACTTTACGGATGGATTGCTACATGATCGGGTAAGATGGATATAAGTTGTGACGAAAAGGAAGGGGAAATCTCCTTCCTTTTCCCGTTATAAGGTTACAGATTGCTCTGAAAGTAATTTCATACTTATAATTTAATGAGATAATATGTAGAGTTTTTGTATTGATCATGAGGAGTAGCAAGGAAGTATTGCGATTCAAAGTAGCGGAGAGCTAGGAATGAAAGTGGAGATTTTTTTACTGATAGTATAATGTGCTAGAAGAAAATATTTTTCAGAAAAGTGTTCTTGTTGCGTAAATATAAACATTTTATAAAATGTTTCGAGAAGGGTTTTTTTTATAAAATACTTCGTTTATAATGGAGGAAAATATCGACATGAGATTTGTTATTCATGTAACGGTTCGGTAGTGTTAGAAAAAGAAGGGGTGCACGCGCATCCTTTTTTCTATGCAGATATTATGAAAGAGGTGGTATGATGGAATTAACATTAAATTCGACTGTATGCTTGCACACAATTCAATTTCGAAAAGAGCAAAAGAATTATATTGTAAAAGATACAATTACAGGAGAAAAATATGAAATGCCGCCACTTTGGATTGATGCATTGGCAATGATGCGTGACGGTTTTTTATTAGGGGAAATTGAGGAGAAATTAAAAGAAGAGTATCCGGAAGAAGAAATAAATATGTTAGCATTTACGAGGCAACTGTTAGAGCTAGAGCTTGTCGGAATGGTCGATGGGGAAGAAATAGCTTGTACAAAGAAGAAAGAGAAAGATTATTTAGCTTGGTTACGTCCTCGCGTTGAGCAATTCTTTCTTAGTTTAAATAAAAGAAATAGAAGCAAAGGTCAATGATGATCTTTGCTTTTTTGTATAGTTTGTTTAAAAAATTACAGCGAATGCTCTTGCGAAAGCACCGTCGCTATTTTTAATTTTTAAAGGTGCTGCTGAGAAAAAGAAACGTTTCGCATTAATGGCATCTAAGTTTGTTAAGTTTTCGATTAAATAAATATTATTCCCAAGTAGTATGTGATGAATCGGTGATGTTTCTGTCGTTACCTCGTCGGGAGAAATGAAATCTAAACCGACAGATTTTACTTTTAATTGAACTAATTCTTCAGCTAATTCTTCGGAAAGATAAAAGGCTTCTTGTTCATACGCTTCTGTATTCCATTTATTAGATAGGTTGGAATGGAAAATGACAATATCACCTTCTTTTATGTCAGCATTGTGTAACACTTCTTTAGGTAGTTTTCGTTCTTGTACATGAGTTACATCAATAAGAACAGCTTCACCTACAAATTGATCTAGGGGCAATTGATCAATGGTCGTTGCGCCTGAAATGAAATGAGCAGGAGCATCACAATGTGTACCAACATGAACGACAGAATGAAAATCTGTAACTTGATATCCTGTCTCTTCAACACTTGTAATGGCTTCTAAATTGATTTTTGGTGTTCCAGGAAATTGAGACATATTGTTTTCAAATGTTTGGGATAGGTCAATTACTTTCACTTTAAATACCTCCAAGTATATATTTTGAAATATAAAAAACTCACCTTTCATAATCAAGAAAGATGAGTTTTGCACACAATAGTTACGTTTTATCTTTCAAAATGCAATGCATTTTGCAGGAATTAGCACCTATTCAGTTTGTATAAACTGAGGTTGCTGGGCTTCAAAGGGCCGGTCCCTCTGCCTCTCTTGATAAAGGTATATTCAATTTAAAGTTCGGAATTTTCGTGATAATAAAATTGTAATTCATTTCCTTTTTCTATGCAACACAAAATAGGTATTCACCCAAATAAAGTTGCTCGCATATTGTAGCTTATGTAAATAGAATGCTGCGAAGGAGTGAGTGCAGTGACAGGGAATGTATTGAATTATTATGCTGGTGGAAATACAGCTAGAGGATTTCATAATTTATATGAAGAGAATTTAAAAGGACTAAACAGATTATTTATTTTAAAGGGTGGACCTGGAACGGGAAAATCTTCTTTAATTAAGGCAATAGGTCGTGAATGGGTTGAAAAGGGATATGATATTGAATTTTTACACTGTTCTTCTGATAATAAATCGGTTGATGGTGTCATTATCCCGAAGTTAAAAGTAGGAATTGTTGATGGAACATCACCGCATGTTATTGAGCCAAAAATGCCAGGAGTTGTCGAGGAGTATATTAATTTAGGAATTGCTTGGGATTCAGATAAGTTAAGAAAGCAGAAAGTGGAAATTGAACGATTTGTTTCAGAAGCAAGCAAAGCTTTTCAAGCTGCTTACGCTCGTTTTAACGAGGCATTAGTTATACATGATGAGTGGGAGAAAATATATATTAGTAATATTGATTTTAATAAAGCGAATGAACTAACCGAGCAGCTCATTCAGAAATTATTTACAGATAAAGTTGGGAAACAATCGCTTGTGAAACATCGGTTTTTAGGAGCGGCTACACCGAAAGGAGCAGTTGATTTTGTTCCTAACTTAACAGAAGGATTGCCACATCGTTATTTTATAAAAGGACGCCCAGGTTCTGGAAAATCAACAATGCTCAAAAAATTAGCTAAGGCAGCAGAAGAAAAAGGGTTTGAAGTTGAAGTATATCATTGTGGGTTTGATCCAAATAGTCTTGATATGGTTATCGTAAGAGAATTAGGGTTTGCGATTTTCGATAGCACCGCACCACATGAATATTTTCCAAGCCGCGAAGGTGATGAAATTATAGATATGTATGCCCTTATTGTGACACCAGGGACGGATGAGAAGTATGCGGAGGAAATTCGTGACGTCTCTATTCAATATAAAGCAAAAATGAATGAGGCGATGTCTTTCTTAGCAAAGGCGAAATCAGTTCGTGATAAATTAGAACGAATTTATATTGCTGCTATGGATTTTTCAAAAGTAGATGCATACAAAGAGGAGATTCAAAAAGAGTTTGAACGAATTGCGGTTAGTGTAACTGAAAAGAACAAGTAAAAAATAACGAATTTTGACAGGCTGTCGGAAATTTTCTGACAGCTATTTTAGTATGTAGTAAACTTAGTAATATATTTGTCGAATTTCCAAGGAAATAATCAAAAAATGGAGAGGGTATGAAATGAGAGAGAAAATTAAGTTGGAGTTAGAACGAATTGAGAAAGAAAATGATGTGAAAATTTTATTCGCTGTGGAGTCAGGGAGTCGTGCATGGGGATTTCCATCAAAAGATAGTGATTATGATGTTAGATTCGTTTATATGCACCCGGTAGAATGGTATTTATCCATTCATGATAAACGAGATGTAATTGAGTATCCGATTAGTGATGATTTAGATATAAGCGGATGGGATATTAAAAAAGCGTTACAACTATTTGCAAAGTCAAACCCAGCTTTGCTCGAATGGATTCGATCACCCATTTTTTATTCGAAAAACTCTAATTTTCCAGAAAAGCTTCAGCAAATGAGTGAAAAGAATTTTGATCCAAAAGCAACGATATACCATTACCTACATATGGCTTCAAAAAATTATCGTGAATTTTTGCAAGGTGAGAATGTAAAATTGAAAAAGTACTTTTATGTATTGCGTCCTATTTTGGCTTGTAAGTGGCTAGAGGAGAAAACAACTTTGCCTCCTGTAGAATTCGATCGATTAATTACAGAATTATCAATAGAGCGTAGCGTATTAGATGAAATTGAACGGTTGTTAATAAAGAAAAAGGCAGGTACTGAATTAGATGTTGGATTGAAAATTGAGGTGTTGAATCAATTTTTAGAAGAACAAATTCATTACTATCAGCAATACGTAAAAGGAATTGAAAAGGGACCAGGGATCGATATTGAGAGTTTAAATACATTGTTTCGAGATATGTTGTTTGCGGTATACGAAAAAGAGCACAAGTAAGTTTGTGCTCTTTTTATTTTGTAGGAATAAAGAAAACAGATATAGCTGCAAGAAGACCTGCAAATGAGAATAAGTAAAAATTCCATGCTAAGTCATATTGCATTGTCATAATAATACCGACAAGAATAGGACCAGTAATTGCGCCAACTCGGCCAAGTCCAAGTCCCCAGCCTAAGGAAGTAGCTCGGATATGTGATGGGAAGTATTGTGTTACATATGCATTTAATATTTGAGTAATGCCAACTGACCCAATTCCAGCAAGACCAATTAAAAGATAGATGATTGTAACAGATGGTTTAATTGTTAATAGTCCAATACATATAGCTGCCATAAGATAGGAGATGCTAATAACAATTTTAGCTCCTATACGATCGGCGATTGCTCCAGCAAATAATGCACCGATAGCGGCAGTAATATTTAGCATAAGTAGGAATGATAGACTAGATCCAAGAGGGTATCCTGCCTGTCGCATCATCTGAGGTAACCAAGTATTTAAACCATATATTAAAAACATACCCATTATATAAGTGATCCAAAAAAGCAGCGTTGCTTTTCTGTATTCTTTTGAGAATAAAGTAAGAAATCCATTTCTCTTTCGCATATTAGATGAGGGTTGATGAGTTTCATCTTTCACATAGAATTCAATTTGAAAACGATTAAGGATTTGGTTAACTTCTTTTTGGCGATTACGTGATAATAAAAATTGAATGGATTCAGGTAAATAACGAATAATGAAAGGAATAAGGAGTAGTGGAATCATTCCGATGCCAAACATAGTTCTCCATCCGAAACCTTCTAACATAAACATAGACAAAATAGCGCCTAACACGATCCCTAAAGGATAGCCAGTAAACAT
This sequence comes from Bacillus cereus group sp. MYBK139-1, assembly GCF_051916915.1. NCBI lineage: Bacteria > Bacillati > Bacillota > Bacilli > Caryophanales > Bacillaceae > Bacillus > Bacillus cereus group sp. MYBK139-1. The sequence goes on from NZ_JBQAHO010000005.1 coordinate 84,528, forward strand.
AAGAGCATAAATAAAAGATTGTCGCTTTTTTGGTGAATATTCAACAGTAAGTGCTGAAGCTGTTGGAATAACACCACCTAATCCGATTCCTCCGATAAACCGAGATAAACCAAATAATTCGGGAGAAGGAGCAAGTGCAGCTAGGCCCATTGTGATAGAAAAAAGTGCTAAACAGCATATAAGCGTCCATTTCCGTCCAATTAGATCTGTAATGGTTCCAACTAGAATAGCGCCAATAAACATACCAAATAAAGCATAGCTAGCAATTGTACCAGCATGTGCCGGCGAAAGTGCCCAGCTTTTGTCTTCTAGGAGCTTTGGCAGAACGGCACCGTAAATACCTAAATCATATCCATCAGCTAGAATAGCTAGCCAACAAATAAAAACAACAAGTTTTGTAATAGAGCTCGAAAAGATAGTTTCTGTAGATTCTAGATGAGGTGGAGCTGAAGGTTGCATAGTATTCACCCCTTTTATTTGTAGATGAATATATTATTTTATTCCATGTTAATATTTCCCTCCTTGTGTCGAAATTTATCCCGCTTTAATGGGCAGTAAGACCCCCACCTCAAAATTCAGCGAAAGCAAAGAAGTTAGGTGGGGGCTGATTAAAGTTTCACTTTATCTGAAAAGGTTTTATAACAAATAAAGAAGCTCAACAGTCATTCTGTTGAACTTCTTTATTTGTTTACTCATTATCAACTCGTTTTAACGGTTGATCTGCCGGACCTTCAATAACATCTCCCTCAATTGAAAAGCGTGAACCGTGGCAAGGACAGTCCCAAGTACAATCACCATTATTCCATTCAACTTCGCAGCCGAGATGTGTACAAGTTGTATCGACAATATGTAATTTTCCATCTTTGTCCTTATAAGCACCTGCTCGTTTCCCGTTAACATGTACGACAGATCCTTCACCAACTTCGAGGTCTTCTGGTTTACGTAATGCAGTTTCAATCTTTCCTTCAATTAAATGTTTCGCAACATCAAGGTTTTGGGAGAGGAACGTTTTTATATCTGGATTTGCATGGAAGCGTGATGGTGCATACAGTTCTTTATATGGACTGTCTACTTTTAGAATGGAATCCTTCAGTAAATGAGCGGCAGCAGTTCCAGTTGTCATTCCCCATTTACGATATCCAGTTGCAACAAATATATTTGGATTGCTCTCGTTAATATGTCCGATATAAGGGAGCTTATCTAGTGTAATTAAATCTTGTGCTGACCATCTATAAGGAACTTCATCTATTCCAAACGTTGCTTCCGCAAAAGAATAAAGTGCTTCGTAATGAAGCATCGTGTTTATTCCTTGTCCTGTTTTATGACTTTCTCCGCCAATTAAAATTAATTTTTCCCCATTGCTTGTTGTGTAGCGTAAGGAGCGTTTTGGGTCATCAATACTTAAATACATGCCACCTGGATAATCTGTTTTTGCTTTAATAGCAAGAGCATAAGAGCGTTCTGCGTACATTCGCGTAAAGAAAAAGCTATTTGCATCATAAAAAGGAAAGTGTGAACAAGAGACAACATATTCACAAGTGATGCGATGTCCGCCCTTTGTAATGACTTGTGGAGAATCTCCTTTTTCTACATCCATAGCAGTCGTTTGTTCGTAAACTTTTCCGCCCATTTCCACAAACTTTTCTAAAAGTGTTTTCAAATAAAGAAGGGGATGAAACTGGGCTTGATTTTTCATGACAAGTGCAGATTGTACTGGAATTGGAATCGATAGAGATTGAACATAGTCACAAGGTATATTTAATTTTTGATAGGCTTCATATTCTTTCGATAAACTTCTTAATCCCTTATCGGTAGTTGTATATAAATATGAATCTTCATTTGAGAAATTACAGTCGATTTTATATGTTTGCACAGTTTCATTAATAAATTGTAGAGCATGATTATTTGATTCATAGTAAAGCCCGGCCTTTTCCATACCGAAATGATTGATTAATTCATCATAAATAAGATTATGTTGCGCTGTTATCTTTGCTGTTGTATGCCCAGTCGTCCCGTTTAAAATAAGCCCAGAATCAATTAACACAACATCGATGCCTTCTTTTGCAAGTAAATAGGCAGTAGTAATACCTGTAATACCAGCACCGATAACAGCAACTTTTGTCTTTATATTTTCAGATAAAGGGGGAAAAGTTGGGATTTGGGTAGATTCAATCCAATAAGATGATGGGAATTGTGGAAACGTATCGCTTGTCATTAAGGAAACCTCCTGATTTAGAACAATTTTCCTTTTAATATTTCCATATGATATGAAATTCATGTGTGTTGTTTTAGAGGTAGGCTATTTTTATCTCACTTTAATGGACAGTAAGACCCCCACCTCAAAATTCAGCGAAAGTAAAGAAGTTAGGTGGGGGGCGGGCTACCCATAAAAGTCCGATTGGTGAGGGCTAATAATCAGCGGGAGATGAAGCCCCCCACTGATTAAAGTTTCACTTTATTTAAAAGAAAGATAAAATTATCTCGATATAATTATTGGACGTTGTCGGTATGAAGAGGTAGGAGTTGTGTAAAGCTAGATTTAGATGAGTATATTTGTTGTTTAAACAGAGAGTTCTTGAATAAGATAGAGTCTATAGCATGGCAAAGTACGTATATGTATAATGAATGAAACCTTATAAAATCTATGTTTTTTCTTTAGTGAAATAAAGTATAATTATAAAAATATAACCAACTTTTATTACTAGGTCATAAAAGTTGTTGACAATGTGGAAATTCTATTGATATGATTCATCATGTGGAAAGGTTGATAGAGAGTAAAAAGATAAATGTTTTTCATTGATAATAAAAGCGAAAAATAAGTGACGATAGAGTGAGTATATTTTCCTTATAACAGATGCTTTTTAATCACCTAGTAAAATCAATCTGGAAGCAAGAATTGATATATGTAAGTTGCGCAAGGCGCGGCATAAGAAAGGGGCAAAAGGATGAAGGAGCTTCATACGTTTGGGTGGTATGCAGCACGTGTATCACCACATTTGCCGAAAAAAGCATTTAAACCAGTTCCTACTCGTTTATTTGGCGGACTGGCTTATTTACTTGTGGCATTGGCGGGGTTAATATCGATTGGTGTATTTGAATTGAATGTGTGGGCTAATCTAGGAATTGCGATCGTTCTTGGATTATGTTTTGCTTCACTTGGGTTTTTAGGGCATGAAATTTTACATGGAACTGTTGTAAGAAAGGCATGGCTTCGTGATTTCTTAGGAGCGATTGCATTTATGCCATTATCAACAGGTCCTAAACTTTGGCGAAAGTGGCATAATGCAACGCATCACGTTCATACACAACATGAAGAGAATGATCCAGATGCATGGCCTACACTTGAGAAGCTTAAAAAGAGTAAGTTTTTGAGCTGGGTATATCGCATGCCTCTTCATGTACGTTCATTCTTTAGTTTTCTGTCACTAACAATTCAATTTACATTGCATTCGACTCGAATGTTCTTTCATTTTATAAAAGAGTTTAAGTCATCCAATCAAAAATCTGTATGGCTTCAACTTCTTTTGCCTTGGACTGTTTGGATTAGTTTATTGTTTATTATGGGGCCTGGAAAATGGTTATTTGCATATGTGATTCCATTGTTAATTGCTAACTTTATTGTAATGGCATATATCGCAACAAATCACCGCTTAAATCCAATTGTTCCAGTAAATGATCCGTTAGCAAACTGTTTATCAGTAACAGTGCCGCGTTGGGTAGACATTTTACATTTCAATTTCTCATATCATACAGAACATCATTTGTTCCCTGCTATGAGCTCTAAATACTACCCGTTAGTAAAAGAGAAAATTAAAGAAATGTGGCCGGAACGCTATCATGAGATGCCGATGACAAAAGCTTTGGCAGCGCTATGGAATACACCACGTGTGTATTATCAAGGAAGTGAATTAGTGGATCCGCATAGAGAGCATTTCTATGGTTCTTTAGGAAATGGGCTAGATCCTCATAATATTTCATATCGTGAGGAACATATAGAGGAAGAAGAGAGTATTAAAAAAGTAAATCCGTAAAAATTGATATATGTTGCAGTGAAAAAGCAAGCCATCTCAGGCTTGCTTTTTCTTATAAAGAGACTTCCTTTTTGTTCTTTGTATGGAATTGGACGGAGTTAGTTTCTTTTCGTTGTAGTCGTTTTTCTAAAAGGTTAACAAGGTACGTGAATAGGAGAACAAGAACAAGATAATATAAACCAACAATTATGTATGTATCTAATTGTTGGAAGTTACCTGCAGCAATGGATAAACCTGATCCCCATAATTCGGACAATCCTACATATGCAACGAGGGAAGAGTCCTTTAATCCAATAATAAACTGATTTCCTAAAGGAGGAATAGATTGACGGAATGCTTGCGGTAATACAATACGGCGCATCGCTAAAGGATACGGCATACCTAGAGAGCGAGCAGCTTCCATTTGCCCACGATCGACAGATTGGATAGAGCCTCGGAAAATTTCAGTAATATATGCACCGTTATGAATTGCTAAAGCAATGGCTCCTGCCCAAAAAGGAGTAAAAACAACAACGGATGTAATCCCAAAATAGAGAATGGCGATTTGAACAATTAAAGGTGTACCACGAATAATGGCGATGTATATGTGAGCAATACTATTTAAAACTTTATTGTTAGAGATTCGAAAGAAAGCGAATAGTAATCCAATTAGTGAACCGAGTAATAGGGATGTTAGTGTTAATTGTAATGTGACAATAGTAGCTTTTAAGAGTGTGGGATAGGTAGAGATAAAAATTTCAAACATGCGTTTCACCTCATATTATATAGATTTTAGTAGAGAATGAAATGCCCCACACAAAGTGGGGCATAATTTATGGAAACTTTGAAGGGCTAAATTACTTCGTTTTTTCCTCTTCACCAAGAATATTACGCCCAAACCATTTTTTACTGATCTTTTCATACGTACCATCTTTAATAATTTCATCTAAAGCTTTATTTACTTTCTCGACCATTTCTTTATCATCTTTACGAATAGCAATTCCCATTTCATCAAGGTTTAGTGGTTTTCCAGCTTCTTTTATATTTGATTTACCTTCTTTGATCATGCGTAAACCAACCATTTGATCTGTAATTACTGCGTCAATACGTCCAGGCTCTAAGTCCATAAGTGCAGTAATATCGCTATCGTATTCTGTAATTTGATCTGTATGTTTTGCAACGAGGTCTTTAAAGGTACTAGCTTTTACAACACCAATTTTCTTACCCTTTAAATCTTCTGGAGAAGAGATAGATGTATTCTTTTTAGCTACAAAAATTTGGGCACCAGAACGATAATAAGGATTTGAGAAATTAACAGCTTTTAAGCGTTCTTCTGTAATTGCCATACTGCCCAGTATTACATCATACTTTTTCGCTTTGAGACCTTGGATTAGCGTTTCCCATGGATTTGTAATAGGGGTTGGTTTCATATTCATTTTTTTCGCGAGTGCTTCACCTAGTTCTACATCAAAACCGACAAGTTTTCCGTCATTTTCTTTATAGTTAAAAGGTTTATATAAGCCACTCATCGCATAACGAAATTCTTTTTCACCATTTGAAGAAGTAGTAGCACTTTCCTTACTACAGGCTCCTAGTATAAAGGATGTGCATAATGTAATACTCGCAACAATGGTTAATAGTTTTCTTTTCATAAAACCCCTCCTATATATTGATCATACGGATGGTTTTAAGTATGTTATTGAAATATTTTATTTAGGTGATTAGTTGTGCACCGTATGAATGTATTTCTTTTCGTTTGAGACAGAAGTTATATTATAAAACGTTGCGTAAAAATTGTTTCGCTCGTTCATGTGATGGAGCTGAAAAGAATTGTGCTGGCGGAGCATCTTCTACAATTTTTCCATCATCCATAAATATGACGCGATCAGCTACATCTCTTGCGAAATTCATTTCATGAGTAACAATAACCATGGTCATTCCTTCTTCAGCAAGTTCTTTCATAACTTGCAATACTTCTCCAACAAGTTCAGGGTCTAAAGCTGAGGTAGGTTCATCAAATAGCATAATTTTAGGATTCATAGCAAGAGCTCGTGCAATAGCAATACGCTGTTTTTGACCACCTGATAGGAGATGGGGCGTTACATCTGCTTTATCTTGTAGGCCGACTTTTTGCAGAAGCTGATTTCCGATTTTTTTTGCATTTGCTGCTTCTAATTTTTTTACATGAATAGGTGCTTCTATGATGTTTTCTAGTGAGGTCATATGAGGAAAGAGGTTAAAGTGCTGAAAAACCATACCGACATTTTCGCGGACTTTGTTTAAATTTGAATGCTTTGGATCAATTCGTTCACCTTGTAAGTGAATTTCACCTTCATCGTACATTTCTAAAAAGTTAAGACAGCGAAGTAATGTACTTTTACCGGAACCACTGGCACCAATTAAAACGACAACTTCTTTTTCTTGTACTTCTAAATCAATTCCTTTTAAAACGTCAAGTGAGCCAAATGATTTTACTAGATTTCGAACCTGAATCATACAAAACCCCCAGTCAAAAATATATTTTACAAATGTTGCCCCTTATTTCTGTTATTAGTCACAAATTGTCAGAATCCTTTATTTTTTTCGTGGATTTGATATTAAAGGAAATAATAATTTTTTGAAATCTCTATATCCTTCTATAATGAAAATATGGATAATAATATATAGGTAGTACTTATATTACTTATACAAAGGGGGAAAGAAGAGATGGAAAAAGAAAGGAAGACATTTTCCTTTGGCTTACGTACACAACTTATGCTATTCACTACAGTTTTAGCTTTAATTACATATTCAACAAGTATATTTTTTATTTATGTGATATATGATTATTTTCAAAGTTATGTAAGTCAAACTGCATATAATATTATCGTTATGTTATTAGGGGTAGTATGGTCTGGAATTTTAGCATATGGAGCAGCCATATTTTTAATTAAACCGCTTCGAAAGTTAGAGGAGGCGGCGAGAAAAGCGGCTGAAGGAGACATTCGTGAAGATGTTCCGTTACCGAAGACTGATGATGAAATTAAATCTTTAAGTGTTGCATTTAATATGATGCTAGGGAACTTAAGGGGCATGGTAAAAAATATTGATACAACATTTTCGTATACAAACAATCAAGTACAGCAAATTAGAAAACAAACAGGCGAAGCAACGAAACAAGCACAAGGTGTTTCTGAAACACTTGCAGAGATTTCTTCTGGCGCTGAACAATCAGCGGCATCCATTCAGGCAATTGTTTCTGCTGTTGATACAACAACTTCTATTGCAAGTGAAGTAGAAGAGAAAGCGAAACAGTCTGATGAGTTGTCTTCAGAAATGGTTCAAGCTTTAGGGCATAGTACTCGTGTCTTTACGTCTTTAATTCAAGGTATTCAAACATTGGCGAAAGAAAATGAAGATTCAATGCAAAATGTACAGAAGTTAGAGGAAAGAATGAAACAAGTAGAACACATTGTATCTGTTGTGAGTGAGATTGCTAGCCAAACTAATTTATTAGCACTAAACGCTTCTATTGAGGCTGCTCGTGCAGGAGAGCATGGAAGAGGCTTTGCGGTTGTTGCGGAAGAAGTACGAAAACTTGCTGATGAAAGTGATCATTCTGCAAGAAACATATCGCAGTTATTACGAAATATGCAAGAGGAAGTACAACAAGTTGCAATGAAAATGACAGAACAAGTGAAAATAGCTAAAGAAGAGGCGAAACGTGGGGAGGCTACGGAATTAATTTTAAAAGAAATGTCATCAAGTGTTATGGAAGTAGCGGATGCAACCAAGCAAATTAGTGGTTATATGAATGAACAAGTGAACCACATTCATCAAACAGGAGCACAAACAAAGGCCGTAGCAGCAATTGCTGAAGAAACGTCAGCTGGTTCACAAGAAGTAGCACGTGTGACGTTGCAACAATCTAAAAATATGATAGCAATCGATCAATTATTAAAGGATCTAGAGAAACAAGCAACAGAATTGAAACAAACAATTAAACGATTTTCAATGTAAAAGAGAAGAACAGAATACTGTTCTTCTCTTTTTTTAGCTAGATTTAATATCTATAGTTAAAAGATATAAACTATGAACGTTTCCGCAACATTCTTTTCTGTCCCTTTCGGATGAAATTTATAGCGAGCTATAATATTAAAAGGGGTGTCTTTTATGAAAAAAGAAAAAAGACAACGATTAATTAAACAATTTGTAAAAGAGTATGAAATAGAGAAGCAAGAAAGATTAGTAGAATTGTTAGCAAAAAAAGATGTATTAGTAACACAAGCTACGGTTTCTCGAGATATTCGTGAGTTAAACTTAACGAAGGTACCTTCTCAAGAAGGATTGATGATATATAAAATTTTCTCAGAAGAGCATTTACAAACTGATATAAAATTAAAGAAAAAATTACGAGAGGTTGTTGTGAAAATTGATTGTGTAGATCAATTAATGGTTATTAAAACATTACCTGGAAATGCACATGTTATTGGTGTTTTGTTTGATGAGTTAGATTGGAAAGAAAAAATAGGATGTATATGTGGAAATGATACATGCCTTATAATTTCTCAGTCGAAATCAGATAGGGAGATTTTAGAAGAACGATTAAATTTAATTCTTTAGATGCAAAATCCTGTTTTTAATTTTTATTAAAAACAGGATTTTTGTGTAAATACGGAAGTTAAATATTCAACATATATGCGTAATATATGTATTTTTTATTAAAAAATCGGGATGGATTATTATAAAAATACAAATTAATATGATTTTAAAAAAATAACTTGTTTAATATTTCACAATGATAATGTGGATGATTTCACAAAGGTGAAAGCGTGTAGCATTTATTATGTACTTGTAAGACATCAAACATATTTAAAAGGAGGTACAACAAATGAAGCATCCGATACATGTTACTTCAGAAATTGGGGAATTACAAACGGTTTTATTAAAACGACCGGGTAAAGAAGTGGAAAACTTAACACCAGATTATTTACAGCAATTATTATTTGACGATATTCCATACTTACCAATTATTCAAAAAGAGCATGATTATTTTGCACAAACGTTACGCAATCGGGGTGTTGAAGTTCTTTATTTAGAAAAACTAGCCGCTGAGGCGTTAGTAGATAAAAAACTTCGAGAAGAATTTGTTGATCGTATTTTAAAAGAAGGACAGGCCGACGTAAATGTTGCACATCAAACTTTAAAAGAATATTTACTTTCCTTTTCAAATGAAGAATTAATTCAAAAAATTATGGGCGGTGTACGGAAAAACGAAATTGAAACAAGTAAGAAGACACATTTATATGAATTAATGGAAGATCACTATCCGTTTTACTTAGATCCAATGCCTAATTTATATTTTACTCGTGATCCAGCAGCTAGCGTGGGCGATGGCTTAACGATAAATAAGATGAGAGAACCAGCGCGTAGACGTGAATCATTATTCATGGAGTACATCATTAAATATCATCCAAGATTTGAAAAACATAATGTACCAATCTGGTTAGATCGTGATTATAAATTTCCAATTGAAGGTGGCGACGAGCTAATTTTAAATGAAGAAACAATTGCGATTGGAGTATCTGCTCGTACTTCAGCTAAAGCAATTGAACGTTTAGCAAAAAATCTCTTTAGCCGACAAAATAAAATTAAGAAAGTGTTAGCAATAGAAATTCCAAAATGCCGAGCATTTATGCATTTAGATACAGTATTTACAATGGTTGATTATGACAAGTTTACAATTCACCCAGCTATTCAAGGGCCAAAAGGGAATATGAATATTTATATTTTAGAAAAAGGATCAGATGAGGAAACTCTTAAAATTACACATCGTACTTCTTTAATGGAAGCATTAAAAGAGGTATTAGGCTTAAGTGAATTAGTTCTTATTCCATGTGGAGGAGGAGATGTAATTGCTTCTGCTCGTGAACAATGGAATGATGGCTCGAACACATTAGCAATCGCGCCAGGTGTAGTTGTTACATATGATCGCAACTATGTATCCAATACGTTATTACGGGAACACGGTATAGAAGTGATTGAGGTGCTAAGTTCAGAATTATCTCGTGGTCGTGGGGGTCCACGTTGCATGAGTATGCCAATTGTTCGTAAAGATATTTAGTATAAATAACGGAGAAAGTAGGGATGAAGTATGTTAATGACTAGACCAAATTTAAAAGGAAGAAGCTTTCTAGCAGAAAAAGATTTTACACAAGAAGAATTGTTATATTTTCTAGATTTGGCAGCAGAATTAAAAGAGAAAAAGAAAAATGGTATCCCGCATCATTATTTAGAAGGTAAAAATGTAGCGCTCTTATTTGAAAAAACTTCTACTCGTACGCGTTGTGCATTTACAGTAGCATGTACAGATTTAGGGGCAAATCCTGAATATTTAGGGAAAGGTGATATTCAGCTTGGGAAAAAAGAATCTGTAGAGGATACAGCAAAAGTGTTAGGGCGTATGTTTGACGGAATTGAGTTTCGTGGATTTAATCATGAAACTGTAGAATCTTTAGCACAAAATTCTGGTGTGCCGGTTTGGAATGGATTAACAGATATGTGGCATCCAACACAAACACTAGCAGATTTATTAACAATTAGAGAACATGTAGGGAAACTGAAAAATGTGAAGCTCGTTTACGTTGGAGATGGACGAAATAATGTTGCTAATAGCTTACTAGTTGGTGGCGCAATCGTTGGAATGGATGTACGTATTTGTACACCGGAAACTTTATGGCCTGCACAAGAAGTAATAGATTTAGCAAAAAAATATAATGAACAGGTAATGATAACAAGTAATGTGGAAGAAGCAGTTGCGAATGCAGATGTAATTTATACAGATGTATGGGTGTCTATGGGGGAAGAAGAAAAATTTGCTGAACGTGTCAAGTTATTGAAACCTTATCAAGTAAATATGAAAATGATTAAAGAAACAGGAAATGAAAACGTGATTTTCTTACATTGTTTACCTGCATTTCATGATGTCGAAACGATGTATGGCGAAGAAGTTTATGAGAAATATGGGTTGAAAGAAATGGAGGTAACTGACGAAGTATTCCGCAGTAAACATTCAAAAGTATTTGATCAAGCTGAAAATAGAATGCATACAATTAAAGCGGTTATGGCAGCTACTTTAGGAAACATGGAGTAAAGAAGAAAGGGAGTCTTCCTTTCTTCTTTCTCCTCCTTTAGACACTATCATTCACTATTGCTTTTGTATTGTTATTGCAATTAAAGAGAGGTGAGTGGAATGGGTGAAGATAAGAAACTAGGGTTGTTTACATTAACGGCTCTTGTAGTGGGGTCTATGATTGGCGGTGGAGCCTTTAATTTAGCGAGTGATATGGCAAAAGGTGCTGGTGCTGGAGCCATTATTATTGGCTGGGTTATAACAGGAATTGGGATGATTGCACTTGGATTATCTTTTCAAAATCTAACTGTAAAACGGCCAGATTTAGATGGTGGTATTTTTAGCTATGCAAAAGCAGGGTTTGGTAATTTTATGGGGTTTAATAGTGCGTGGGGATACTGGCTATCTGCTTGGCTTGGGAATGTAGCTTACGGCACATTATTGTTTTCTTCATTAGGATATTTCTTCCCGATCTTTGAAGGCGGGCAAAACGTAGCGTCCATTGTTGGTGCAAGCGTATTATTATGGTGTGTTCACATGTTAATTTTACGTGGAGTTCAATCAGCGGCACTTGTGAATTTAGTAACTACAATCGCAAAATTAGTACCTGTATTTGTATTTATTGTCATAGGAATCTTCGCGTTTCATATTGATACGTTTTTAGATGGATTTTGGGGGCAAACTGGTTCTTTTTCATGGGGAGCAGTTGGCAGCCAAGTTAAAAGTACAATGCTTGTAACTTTATGGGTATTTATTGGGGTAGAAGGTGCTGTTGTTTTATCCAGTCGAGCAAAAAATAGAAGTGATGTAGGGAAAGCAACGGTTATTGGCTTAATTGGTACACTCATCATTTACATTTTAATCACATTATTGTCTCTTGGACTTATGCAACAAGCAGATATTGCTGGTTTGAAAAATCCGGCTATGGCTTATTTATTTGAAAGTGTTGTTGGAAAATGGGGTGCTATCTTTATTAATTTAGGTTTAGTCATCTCAGTATTAGGTGCTTGGTTAGGGTGGACTTTGCTCGCTTCTGAAATTCCATATTTAGCGGCTAAAGATGGAGTATTTCCAAAATGGTTCGCAAAAGAAAATAAAAATAAGGCTCCAGTAAATTCATTATGGATAACAAATGGTTTAATTCAAATGTTCTTGTTAACATTCGTCGTTTCTGATCAGGCGTATAACTTTGCATTCTCTTTAGCATCTTCAGCTATTTTAATTCCATATGCTTTTTCAGCATTTTATCAACTGAAGCATAGCTTAAAGTCTGAGGAAGTAGATCGAAATAAAAATATAGTAATTGGCTTGATAGCAAGTATTTATGGCGTTTGGTTAGTTTATGCAGCTGGTTTAGAGTATCTATTATTAACAATGACTTTATATGCGCCAGGTATTTTTATTTTTTACAATGTTCAAAAGCAAAAGAGTTCGAAGCAAATATTTACTCGAGTGGAATTAGCATCATCCGTAGCAATTGGTGCTTTAGCATTTTTTGCGATTTATGGATTAATTACAGGCAGCATTACTTTATAGAGCTCTGTGAAAACGAAATGAACTGGAGGGCTGAAATATGGCACGAAGAAAAATTGTAGTTGCACTAGGGGGAAATGCGATACAGTCTGGAAAAGCTACTGCGGGGGCGCAGCAAGAAGCGTTGGAAAAAACGGCGGAACAACTTGTGAAAATAATGGAAAATGATGTAGATATAGTAATTGCACATGGAAATGGCCCACAAGTGGGGAATATTTTATTGCAGCAAAAAGCTGCAGAAACGGAAAAGACACCTGCAATGCCATTAGATACTTGTGGGGCAATGAGTCAAGGAATGATTGGATATTGGATGGAAAATGCGATTGAAAAGGCATTGAAAAAACGGAATATAAAAAAAGATGTAGCAACGGTTATAACACGCGTTGTTGTGGATAAAAAAGATGAGGCATTTAAAAATCCAACTAAACCAATTGGTCCTTTTTATACAGAAGAAGAGGCCAGAAGATTAATGGACGAAACAAAAGCAGTGTTTAAAGAAGATGCGGGTAGAGGGTGGAGACGTGTTGTTCCATCACCGAAGCCTGTAAGTATTCATGAACATAAAGTGATTAATTCTTTGGTCGAAGATGGAAATATAGTGATAGCTGTTGGCGGTGGTGGAATTCCAGTAATTGATTCTGAAGAAGGGCTAAAAGGAACTGAAGCGGTTATCGATAAAGATTTCGCTGCGCAGAAATTAGCAGAATTAGTAGATGCCGATACGCTTGTTATTTTAACTGCAGTTGATCATGTGTATGTAAATTATAATCAACCGAATCAAAAAAAATTAGAGCATGTCACAGTGAATCAATTAGAAGAATACATTGAGGAACAGCAATTTGCTGCGGGAAGCATGCTTCCAAAAATTGAAGCTGCTATTAATTTTGTTAATACAAATACAAAAAGAAAAACAATTATTACGTCTTTAGAAAAAGTATATGAAGCACTAGAAGAAAAAGCCGGTACTATTATTTCAAAACAAAATGTATGCATGTATGTTTAAATACATTATGTACGCTACTTATTATTGAAAAAAGAATGAAGTTAGTAACTTCATTCTTTTTATTGATTCATATTTTTTGTACGTATTGTTCATAAAGTTTTCATGATGAAATCTGAATATATAAGTTAGTTATGATAAAATTCAAATTGAATACGCTTTCTTGATTTTTCGCTCCAACATACAGCAAGAGAGAGGGAATTTTATGAATAGACGGAACGTAGTTAAGGATTTAAAGCAGTTCGAATTATTTGCTCATTTAACAGAAAAGAAATTGAAAGGTTTGACGGAGTTTGTCTATTGGCGAACTTATAAAAAGGGTCAATTTTTATTTTTAGAAGGGGATTCAAGAGAAAGAATTTACTTCATGTTAGATGGATTTGTAAAGTTAGAGCGGGTAAATCAAAGTGGGAATTTATTATATGATGACTATGTAAAGAGGTATTCTATTTTTCCTTATGGTGGTATGTTTACAGACAGAGGATATAACTATACGGCAGAAGCGATGACAGATGTAGAGGTCTATTATATTCCGACAGTAATTTTCGAAGATATGGTGAAATCTAGTAGGACACAATTAATGTATGTTGTTCAGCAATTATCATCGATATTAAAGCTAAACGAAAATCGAGTACAAAATATTACAATTCCTAATGCACAAGATCGGGTCATTCAAACATTAAATTATTTAATGCAGGATTTAGGAGAACAGAGTGGCGAAACGATTGTAATTTCCTGCCCACTTACAACCATTGAAATATCGAAAATATCTGGTACGTCTCGAGAGACGGTTAGTAGCGTATTAAAACAATTAAAAAATGATAGTATTGTTACAATTTTAGATAAAAAAATTACAATACATAATCCAACATATTTTGAGGAAATCTCTATGTGAAAATTGTAGATTGATTTTTTAATTCATATTGTATATTAATAAGGTTCTTTATATATTTATAAGGAACTTTTTTACGTTATCCTCTATAAAAAGATTGTATAGTATAGTAATAATAGCTAAAATCGATAATAAAAACAAAGTGAAGGGGAGAAGGAATGATTCGCATTGAGTATGATCGATTAGTAGCTATTTTTTACAGTATAGGGGTTTTATTATTATTAAAAATTCCAAATGATAATGAATTAATAGGGGAAGAGCTATTTAATCTCTATAAGGTTCCGATACATACGGATATTTATATGAATTACAAAGTTTCAAATATATTGATTGTTTCTTTCGTACTACATGTAATTGCATTTATATTATTTTTGAAATGGCTAGGAAAAAAGGAGTCTAGTACATTTAGAAAAATGAATAAGATAAAAGTAGTAGGTATTAGTATTTTGATTTTAATGATGCCGTTTATTTTAAATAACATCCTTCATACATTGAATAAAACATGGTACTACGCAGGAAAAACAGGCGTAGAAGCAATAGAATATAAAAAAGATGATAGCCAGTGTAGGATGGAGAAAAATGGAGAGGATATCGAACGAAAGTGCATCGTTACTTTAAAAAATTATCGTAATCATTCACAAGCATTAAAAGTTGTTTTATATGAGGATTCAAAAAGTTATCCAATACCAAATCCAATCTATTTACAAAAACATGAGACAAAGCAAGTCGAATTTCAAATTCCTGTTGTTTATAGTAGCGGTATTGAAAAAGATGAAGTTCCAAATATTAAAATACATTCACTGCATGAAGATGATACGAAATAAAATTAATCCGTAAGTAAAAGTTTATGAGTAGGAGCAATAATTTGAAACGATATAGAAAATCAACTTGAATCATCCAACATGCTGCGAGGTAATAGCATATTGGATGATTTTTTATTGTATCCCTTTTCTTACGTATGAAAAGGAGGGATACTTTGTTGAAAACGAAAAACATTGCAAGGATCATATATGGTTTTCACTTTACGTAATCTTTGAAAGTTAGGGCCATAATAACTAGTTTGCCAATTTTTAATGTCGATATCGGGCCAATTGACATAGTCACCTAGTGTATAAGGGTCTAAGCTTTCTCGTAAATCTTTAACCCAGCGTATATTTCGATTTTCTTCACCATCACATTTCCAAGAGGTAATGTATTCTTGCGCAATAATTGCTTTGCGATGGAAATAAGCTGTTTCAGTAGGCGGAATATTTTCAACAGCACCTACGAGCGATTGGTGCCAAATACTCGCATCCTTATTTGGTGCATGTGAAAGAAAATACTGCATGATTTGAATTCCTTTAAGAGGAATAGGTTTATATACGTAGGAACCGGAGCGCTTGAAGTTTTCAGGGATGTTACCACTGTTAAAAAATTCAACAGCCTTTATATAAGGAACTTCATCTATAAAGAGAGAGGGGGTACCAGTTTCAAGAAGAGGAGATAATAAGGAATGGAGTTCAGAGGGAGAGCCAACAAATTCACCTTGTGCTTCAATTTTGTTTTGTTGTTTTGTGAATAATTCAATTGATGAAGTGAGACGTTCGTCTACATAAGGCGCCCAGTTTTGCCAAGCTTGAAAGGCAGCAATAAAATCTTCCCATTCCCATGTAATGGAGAAGATTGATACATTTTTTATAGGGTGTACGCGAAAAGTCAAAGAAGTAATAATTCCGAAGTTTCCACCACCACCACCGCGGCATGCCCAAAACAAGTTATGGTTTTCATGTTCGCTTGCACGAATGATTTTTGCTCCAAATTTACCACATGCTTGTACCATTTCAACTTCTATTAATTGATCACATGTTAATCCAAATAAGCGTGAAAGCATACCGATGCCCCCGCCAAGTGTTAATCCAACAATTCCAACGCTTGCACTTGTACCAGCCGGTATTGTCACACCATAATTCCAAAGCTCTTTATAAACAGTGCCAAGGTTTGCACCAGCTTCAATTGTTGCTGTTAATTTATCTGTATGAACAGTAATGCGATGCATTTCACTCACATCAATAATAAGTCCTCTATTTAAAAGAGAAAAATTTTCATAGCTATGACGTCCGCTTCTTAAGCGAAATGGTACATGACGCTCGCGTGCCCATTTTAAGGCGTTACATACATCAGTTTTATTTTGGCAAAAAACAATAATACAAGGGAGTTTTGGAATACTTAAATTTAAGTTCATTCGGGCTATGTCATAGTCAGGATCTGAAGGAACAACGATACGACCTGTTAATTTTGTTTGTTTCAATTTATCACTCCTTTCTAAAATAAGTAGTGCTTTTTATTAATATATGAAAAGCATATGTAACGTGCGTGGACAAGAGCAGATGAGGAATGAGATTTGCTCTTGTGAGAAATAAATAAAGCATAAGAATAAGGAATCTACATAGAGTTCAATGAAAACAGTTGCAAACTATTCATATTTTGTTATGATAGTGTTACGAAAACGTTTGCATAAAATTTCCGATGGGATGCAAAAGGAGAGAATGACTATGAATAAAACATGGTGGAAAGAAGCGGTTGCTTATCAAATTTATCCACGTAGCTTTATGGATTCAAATGGTGATGGTATTGGGGATTTACAAGGTATTATTGCAAAACTGGATTATTTAAAAGATTTAGGTATAGATGTAATTTGGATTTGTCCAATGTATAAGTCACCTAATGATGATAATGGTTATGACATTAGTGATTATCAAGATATTATGGATGAGTTTGGTACGATGGAAGACTTTGATGCTTTACTAGATGAAGTTCATAAGCGTGATATGAAGCTTATTATTGATTTAGTTATTAATCATACAAGTGATGAACATCCATGGTTTATTGAGTCTCGTTCATCTAAAGACAATCCGAAGCGTGATTGGTATATTTGGCATGATGGTAAAGATGGTGCGGAACCAAACAACTGGGAAAGTATTTTTAATGGTTCGGCATGGGAATACGATGAAGTAACAGGACAATATTATTTACACTTATTCTCACGTAAACAACCAGATTTAAACTGGGAGAATAAAGAAGTTCGCGAAGTGTTATACGATACAGTTAATTGGTGGCTTGATAAAGGAATTGATGGTTTCCGTGTGGATGCGATCAGCCATATTAAAAAAGAAGATGGCTTTAAAGATATGCCAAATCCAAAAGAACTAAAGTATGTACCATCTTTTGATAAACATATGAATGTGGATGGTATTCAACCTTTATTAGAAGAGTTAAAAGAAAATACATTTTCTAAGTACGATATTATGACTGTCGGTGAAGCGAATGGTGTTAAGATTGAAGATGCTGAGCTTTGGGTTGGAGAAGAACAAGGTAAGTTCAATATGGTATTCCAATTCGAACATTTAAGCTTATGGGATGCAGAAAAGAAGAAAGATCTTGATGTTGTAGGGTTGAAAAAAGTATTAACGAAATGGCAAAAAGGTCTAGAAAATAAAGGATGGAATGCTTTATATATTGAGAATCACGATAAGCCACGTATCGTTTCAACTTGGGGAGATGATAAACAATATTGGCGTGAAAGTGCAACAGCTCTAGGGGCAATGTATTTCTTTATGCATGGTACACCATTCATTTACCAAGGACAAGAAATTGGGATGACAAATGTTCAGTTCCCAAATATTGAAGATTACGATGATGTAGCAATTAAAAATTTATATCGCGAGAAAATTGCAGAGGGCGTATCACATCAAGATATGATGGAAATTATATGGGCGTCTTGCCGCGATAATTCACGTACACCTATGCAGTGGAACGATGAGATGAATGCTGGCTTCACAACAGGTACAACTTGGTTTGGGATGAATCCAAACTACAAAGAAATTAATGTTGAAAAGCAAAAGAATGAAGAGAACTCTATTTTCAATTTCTATAAGAAAATGATTGCCTTGAAAAAAGAGCACGATGTACTGAATTACGGTACGTACGATTTAATTTTAGAAGATGATCCGCAAATTTATGCATATACTCGTACTTTAAACGATGAAAAAATCATTGTAATTAGTAATATCTCAAAAGAGGAAGCTGTATATAATAAGGAGTCATTCGGACTAGAACGCAAACGTTTGCTTTTAAATAACTATGAAGTTGCGGAACATGAACAAGTAACTACAATCACGTTAAAGCCTTATGAAACAAGGGTTTATCGTATTTCATAATAAAAAAGGATGCTCTTAGAGCATCTTTTTTTATGAAAAAAAATAAATTTCTATTGCAAAGTGAAAACGCTTTTATTAAAATAGATTTATGAAAACGGTTGCGTAAAGGGATAAAAACAAATTAAAATGAGGAATCGTTTTCATAAAGGGAATAGAAATTATAATTTAAATCATTATGTTGTTATAAATAAAGGGGAGGAAGAACAGATGAAAATTACGTCTTTTGATTTTTGGCAAAAGTTCGGGAAAGCGTTATTAGTTGTTGTAGCTGTAATGCCAGCAGCTGGTTTAATGATTTCTATCGGTAAGTTAATTGGGATGTCTGCTGGGGATATTAACGCAGTTCATACGATCGCTCGCGTAATGGAAGACATCGGTTGGGCAATTATTACAAATCTGCACATTTTATTCGCGGTAGCAATTGGGGGATCTTGGGCAAAGGATCGCGCAGGTGGTGCATTTGCAGCGCTATTAGCATTTGTCTTAACGAATAGAATTACAGGAGCTATATTTGGCGTAAACGCTGAAATGTTAGCGGATTCAAAAGCGAAAGTTTCTTCAGTATTAGCAGGAGATTTAATTGTAAAAGATTACTTTACTTCTGTACTTGGTGCACCAGCATTAAACATGGGAGTTTTCGTAGGGATTATCACAGGTTTCTTAGGAGCTACTTTATATAACAAATATTATAACTATAACAAATTGCCACAGGCATTAGCATTCTTTAACGGAAAACGATTCGTACCATTCGTTGTAATTGTTTGGTCTACAGTAACTGCAATTGTATTATCACTTTTATGGCCATTCATTCAAAGTGGATTAAATGAATTTGGTCGCTGGATTGCAGCTTCAAAAGATAGTGCACCAGTTGTTGCACCATTTGTATATGGAACGTTAGAGCGTTTACTATTACCATTCGGTTTACACCATATGTTAACGATTCCGATGAACTACACAGAGCTGGGCGGAACATATACGATGTTAACTGGCTCAAAAATTGGACAAGTTGTAGCAGGACAAGATCCTTTATGGCTTGCATGGATTACAGATTTAAATAACTTATTAGCAAATGGAGATACAAAAGCATATAACGATCTACTAAATAATGTTGTACCAGCTCGTTTCAAAGCTGGACAAGTTATCGGTTCATCAGCAGCGTTAATGGGTATTGCATTCGCAATGTTCCGTAATGTTGATAAAGAAAAACGCGCAAAATATAAACCAATGTTCTTATCAGCAGCGTTAGCAGTATTCTTAACAGGTGTAACAGAACCAATTGAATTCATGTTCATGTTTATTGCTCCAGTATTATATGTTGTATATGCAATTACAACAGGACTTGCATTCGCATTAGCAGACTTAATTAACTTACGTGTTCACGCATTCGGATTTATTGAGCTAATCACTCGTACACCGATGATGGTGAATGCAGGACTAACTAGAGATTTAATCAATTTCGTTATCGTTTCATTAGTATTCTTCGGTCTGAACTTTACACTATTCAATTTCTTAATTAAAAAGTTCAACTTACCAACACCAGGACGTGCAGGTAACTATATTGATAACGAAGATGAGTCATCAGAAGGAACAGGAAATGTACAAGATGGTTCATTAGCAACAAAGGTTATTGATTTATTAGGTGGAAAAGAAAATATTGCTGACGTAGACGCTTGTATGACACGTTTACGTGTAACAGTAAAAGATTTAGATATTGTTGCACCAGAAGCACAGTGGAAACAAAATGGTGCTTTAGGACTTATCGTAAAAGATAAAGGTGTACAAGCTGTATATGGTCCGAAAGCTGACGTATTAAAGTCAGACATTCAAGATATGTTAGGTGCGTAATAATATGAAATTGCTAACTTTAAACTGTCACTCTTGGCAAGAAGAAAATCAAATAGAAAAGATAAAATATCTTGCTAAAGTCATTCAAGAAGAAGAGTACGATGTCATCGCATTGCAAGAAGTAAGTCAGTCGATAGGGGCTAAAAATGTATGCGGTAACAAGAAAGAAGATAATTTTGGACTTTTACTATTAGAAGAGTTAAAAGCGTTACATGTAAAAGATTACAATATTACTTGGGATTTCTCTCATATTGGTTATGATGTGTATGAAGAAGGATTAGCGATTATAACGAAGCATAATGTTGTAAAAGAAGATACGTTCTTTATTTCAGAAAATAAGGATACAACGTATTGGAAAACACGCAAAATTGTAAGTGCAACAATTGTTTATAATGGTAAGAACATCACGTTTTACTCTTGCCACCTCGGTTGGTGGGATGATGAAGAAGAATCATTTAAAGATCAAGTGAATCGTTTGATGGAGCGTGTAGATAGCAATGAACTTTCCTTCTTAATGGGTGATTTTAATAATAACGCTCGTTTGCAAGGGGAGGGTTATGAATATATGATGCAAAAAGGTTTGCACGACACATATGAACTAGCAATAGAGAAGGATGAAGGAACAACTGTTCAAGGTGAGATTGCTGGTTGGGATGAAAATAAACATAATTTGCGAATCGATCTAATATTGTGTAACCGAAGTGAAAAAGTTCGTTCTTCAAAAGTTATTTTTAATGGTACAAACCGAAATGTAATTTCAGATCATTTCGGTGTAGAAGTACAAGTAGATATATAATAGAAGAAATCCTCACAGATGATAAAAAGCTGTGAGGGTTTTTTTAGGAATACAAGTATTTCCAAGAGAAAATACTTGTATTTTTTATGACATTTCCTATATATTTGTTATTATTGAATGTAAAACCGATTTGGTCATTTTGTATTCATACTTTGACTGACTTCGTTATATAATGTAGTAAGTCAAAGTTAATGGGAAAAAATAGTTCGTTTTTGGTTAATCCACGATGTAGAAAGTGATATAATTGCAAAATGTATGTATCATTTTCTAAAGAAGGAAAAATATATAATTAGGTGATAACTTCTATGAAACAAATTTGGCGTATTTATAAGACAGATTTACGGAATGTAGCGAAACATTGGGCTGCAATTGTTATTGTTGTAGGGTTAATGATTTTACCATCGTTATATGCATGGTTTAACATTAAAGCTTCCTGGGATCCATACGGAAATACAAAAGAAGTTCCCATTGCAGTTTCTAACCAAGATGCAGGCTCTAATTTAAGAGGAAAAGATATCAATATCGGGAACGAGATTGTAGATTCTCTGAAGAAAAATAAAAATCTTGGCTGGAAATTTGTAGATGAAAAACAAGCAATTTACGGAGTTGAACGCGGGGATTACTATGCAAGCATTACAATCCCAAAAGATTTCTCTGAAAAGATTGCAACTGTTCTGGATGAAAATCCACAGAAACCAGAACTTGATTACTATGTAAATGAAAAGGTAAATGCGATTGCACCGAAAATTACAGCAAAAGGTGCATCAGGTATTACAGAAGAAATTAGTAAAAACTTTGTTAAAACAGCGAACGGTGAGATTTTTAAAATCTTCAATGACCTTGGAATCGATTTAGAAACAAACTTACCAAGTATCGAGAAAGTAAAAGATCTTGTATTTAAACTAGAAGCGCAGTTCCCAGAAATGAATACACTTATGGATAAGGCGTTAGATGATGCGACTCGAGCAGAGGATGTTGTGAAAGTAGCGCAGAAAGAATTGCCGGTTGTAGAGAGTGTTATTAATGATGGGCAGGATACACTTAAGAGTTTAGATGCGTTCTTTGCGAGAAATGATGAAACATTGAATCGTGCTCCGGGAACTATTAAGAATAATCTAATTGCAATGCAAACAGGTTTGAATGGTGCGGCGGCGATTACGGATTTCTTAAAAAATCCATCTGTTGATTTCAATCTGGTGCTTCCAGATCCGGCTACATTCCCGGTGTTGCCTGATATAACTATTCCACAGATACCAGAACTACCGCAGGTGAATGGTCAATTGTATAAAGATATTGCTAAAAATATTGATCAAACTGTAAATAATGTATTCGGCTCAATACGTGTTGGAACAACTTATGCACAAGGAGTTATAAACGGGTTACAAAATGGTAATTTTGACCCGGAAAAAGCGAAACAAGATCTTAATAAGGTTTCTGAGAATCTTCAAGGTCGTGTGGATAGTGTTTCATATTTAATTGATGTCTTTACTAAATTTAAAGAATCTGCACCAACTGATTCTGGAAAAGACTTCTTCCAAAAACGAATAGATAAATTAACGAATCTTAAATCAGCTATAGAAAATGCAAATGGCGGCGTTAAAGATATCGCTAATATTATAGGTACAGGGCAAGAAGTGAAACAAGATGTAAGGGATGCTACTAATAAAAAGTTAGATGCAATAAATAATTTGGTAAACCAAGCGGAGGCAGATTATAATGCAACGTTCGTAGCAGATTTTGAAAAAGCGGTAAGTACGGCTGAACAATTAAAAGATAAGGTTGGAAATGCGCAACAGAATTTAAATCAAGAAATAAACAAAACTAATCAGATATTAGACAATGGTAGAGAAAAATATGATAAGGCTGTAAATGATTACAGCAGATTAAAAACGGAGCTTGGAAAAGCGAGAGAAGACTTAAATAATAAAGGTGTCAACGGACTAGATTCGACAAAAGTAGCTTTAAATGATTTAAATGGGCAGTTCAAAGCGGGGCGAAATTTAGTTAACGATATGATTCCCGTTATGGAAAATGCGAATAAAGTTTTAGCAGATGCAAATAGTGATAAGAACATGAACAACATGATTTCTAAATTGAATAAAGTAAAAGATGGTTTTCAAAAAGGAATCGATTTAACAGATAAAGGAATTGACGCTATTAATAAAGGTCAAAAACCAGCGGCAGATGTTATTGAGAGTATTAATGAAGTATCTAAGAGCGTTTCGGGTCAAATTGGTGACATTTTAGCTAAATATGATTCAGAAATCACTCCAAATTTCAATGCGGCTATTGCTCGTACGAAAGAGATGTCTAAAAACACATCTCAAATTTTAAAAGAAGCAGACAAAAAGCTTCCGGATGTTAAAAAAATACTAGAAGATTCATCAAAAGGCTTAGTAGATGGTAAAAAGAAATTAGCAGATATTAAAGCTGAAATGCCAGCTACTGAGAAAAAGATTAAAGAATTGGCAGATAAAATTCGTGATTTTGAATCTGAAGAGGATTTAAAAGATATCATACGCTTATTGAAAAACGATGTTGAGAAGCAAAGTGATTACTTCGCGAATCCAGTCAATTTAAAAGAGAATAAGTTATTTGCGATGCCAAACTACGGTTCAGCGATGTCACCATTCTATACAGTGCTTGCATTATGGGTAGGCGCATTATTAATGGTTTCATTATTAACAGTAGAAGTACACGAAGAAGGCGCGAATTATAAGAGCCATGAAATTTACTTCGGACGTTTATTAACATTCTTAACGATAGGTCTTTCACAAGCGTTTATCGTATCAATGGGAGATATATTCTTACTCGGTACGTACGTAGTCGATAAGTTCTGGTTTGTATTATTTAGTTTATTTATTGGTGGAGTCTTCGTTTGTATCGTATACTCACTCGTTTCTATTTTCGGAAACGTTGGGAAATCGATGGCGATTATTTTACTTGTACTGCAAGTAGCAGGATCGGGCGGAACATTCCCAATTCAAATGACACCAGCGTTCTTCCAAGCAATTTATCCGTTCTTACCGTTCACATACGCAATTAGTGCAATTCGTGAAACAGTAGGCGGAATGCTTTGGGATATCGTAACGCGAGATTTACTTGTGTTAAGTGCTTTCGTAGTAGTTATGATTGTTGCTGCGTTATTATTGAAAACACCAATTAACAAATCAAGTGAAAAATTTGTTGAGAATGCAAAAGGAAGTAAAATTATTCATTAATAATAAAAGGTTCCTACCGATAGAGGTAGGAACCTTTTTTATTTAATCAAATTTTAATTTTTTTAATGCTTCTGCGAATGGGTTATTTAATGGTTCTTCTTCTTTTTTCTGCTGTTTCATATATTTTTGAACGTCGCGCTTATCAGCTTTGTTTCCAGATTCCTTTTTACGTCTCTCTTGGAATGTCGATAATTTCTCGCGATAGCCACATTTACATGCGAAGATTTGTCCAGCACCTTCACCACGTAATTCTAATTTTTTCTTACATTGCGGACAACGAGCGTTTGTTGTACGAGATACATTTTTACGATGACCACATTCACGGTCTTGGCAAACGAGCATCTTTCCTTTTTTGCCGTTTACCTCTAGCATTGGTTTACCGCAATCTGGACAAGACTTTGTTGAAATATTGTCATGTTTATATTTTTTATCACTCGATTTAATTTCAGAAACAATTTCTTTCGTATAGTTTTTCATTTCGGAAATGAATACTTCTTTTTTCAGTTTACCCTTTGCAATTGCCTCTAGCTTTTGTTCCCACTCACCAGTTAATGTAGGTGATTTTAACTCTTCTGGTACTAAATCAAGTAACTGACGGCCTTTTGATGTAATGTGAATATCTTTACCGCGTTTTTCAATTAAGAACGAATTGAATAGCTTGTCAATAATATCAGCACGCGTTGCTACAGTACCTAATCCACCAGTCGATTTTAACGTATCAGCAAGTTGTTTATTTTGCGTATCCATATATTTTGTAGGATTCTCCATTGCTGAAAGTAAAGTTGCTTCATTAAAGCGTGCAGGTGCTTTCGTTTGGCCTGATGTTTGCATAAGTAACTTTACAGTTAATGTATCGCCCTTTTCAATGTGAGGTAGAATCTGCTCTTTTACGTCATCAGTTACATCATCATCTTCAAAGCGATTTTCATATACTTCCTTCCAACCGGCATGTAAAATTGTTTTACCGCGTGCAATGAACGTTTCATGGCCGACTTTTGTGCGTAATGTTAGTTGTTCGTATTCGAATGCCGGGAATAAAACAGCTAAGAAACGTTTTACAACTAAATCATAAATTTTACGTTCTTTATCTGTGAAGGCGGAGAAGTTAACGTATCCTTCTGTCGGAATAATTGCGTGATGATCACTTACTTTACTATCATCAACAAATGATTTATTAGCCTTGATAGGCTTTTGTAATACTTTATGTGCTAAGGAACGGTACTCTCCAACACCGCATGCTTTTAGACGTTCTGGAAGTGTTCCAACGATATCAGATGAAATATAGCGTGAATCTGTACGAGGGTATGTTAGCACTTTATGTTGTTCATACAATTTCTGCATAATGTTTAATGTTTCTTTCGCAGAGTAACCGAACTTTTTATTGGCATCACGTTGTAATTCAGTTAAATCGTAAAGACCAGGAGAGAATGATTTCTTCTGTTTTTTATCAATTTCCATAACAGTAGCATTATGTTTATCTAAACCTTTTACAATACCATCAATTTTTTCTTTATTAAAACTGCGGCTATTGCCATTTGCATCTTGCCACGTTAGTTTTAATTGATTTGTTGTTTGAGCTTCAATGCCGTAGTAAGTTTGAGCTTTGAAGTTCTTTATTTCATCTTCGCGATTAGCAATCATAGCGACAGTAGGTGTTTGCACACGGCCGCAATTCAGCTGGGCATTAAAGCGAGTTGTTAAAGCGCGAGTCGCGTTAAGACCGATATACCAGTCAGCTTCTGAACGTGCAACTGCTGAAGCGTATAAATTGTCATATGCTTTACCTGGTTTTAAATTTGCGAAACCATCTTTAATTGCTTTATCAGTAACAGATGAAATCCATAGACGTTTAATTGGTTTGTTAATTCGAACCTTATCAATAATCCAACGAGCGACTAATTCTCCTTCACGCCCAGCGTCTGTTGCTACAATAATTTCATTTACATCTTTTCTAAGTAGCTGACTTTTTACAGCATTAAATTGTTTCCCTGTTTGTTTAATAACAGTTAATTTCAAACGCTCAGGTAGCATAGGTAAATCTTCTAAATTCCACTTTTTATATTTCACATCATAGCTTTCTGGATCTGCTAATGTAACAAGATGACCTAAAGCCCAAGTTACAATATATTTACTACCTTCAAGGTAGCCATTTCCTTTTTTATCACACTTAAGTACACGTGCAATATCTCGTGCAACGGAAGGCTTTTCAGCGATTACAACGCTTTTTGACATATTTAAAACATCCTTTCAAATTTCCATACGTTAACTATAGCATACATCTTCTTGAGATTCAGTTTCGCTCCAGATTTGAACGTTTTTTAATGGGATAACATCTGTTTGAAAGTGAATGATCGTGACAGAACATAATATGCACCATGATGAGACTGTGAGAAATAGATAGTTATTATGCGTATTGTTTTATTAGTTGCTTCTATATTAAATAGAAAAGTAAAGAACTTGTTATTTTACTAGAATAAGAGTAGACTTTGAAGTAGAAGAATACTAAACACATGGGAGTTTGTGGATACAAACTGAGAGTATGACTAGTCCGTCATTGACCATTTGAACCTGTTGGATAATGCCAGCGTAGGGAGAGTGTAAAAGCACATGTTCAGGCACTTTGCGTACGCGCAAAGTGCCTTTTTGTGTATCTCCCATAACTATAGTTAGGAGATGAGAAGGATGAATATGAAAGAAATTAGTAAAGTAGTGGATTTGGTGAGAGAATCTAATCCGCTCGTTCATAATATTACAAATGTTGTTGTAACAAATTTTACAGCTAACGGTTTGTTAGCGTTAGGGGCATCGCCTGTAATGGCGTATGCAAAAGAAGAAGTGGCAGAAATGGCTAGCATTGCTGGAGCGTTAGTATTAAATATGGGGACGCTTCGTCCTGAAGAAGTAGAAGCGATGTTACTTGCTGGTAAATCAGCAAATGTGAACAATGTACCAGTACTGTTTGATCCAGTTGGCGCAGGAGCAACGTCGTATCGAACAGAAGTTGCGAGACATATTCCGGCTGAAATCGAATTAGCAATTATTCGCGGAAATGCAGCTGAAATAGCGAACGTTATTAATGAGAGATGGGAAATTAAAGGGGTAGACGCTGGTGCTGGAAATGGTAATGTCGTAAGTATTGCAAAGCAGGCAGCGGATGAATTGAATACAGTTGCAGTAATTACTGGAGAAGAAGATGTTGTTACAGATGGAGAGCGAACGATTGTTATTCAAAATGGTCACTCTATTTTAACGAAAGTTACGGGAACTGGTTGTTTGCTAACTTCTGTAATAGGAGCATTTGTAGCGGTAGAAAAGGATTATGTAAAGGCAGCGGTAGCGGCATTAACGTTTTATGGTGTAGCCGCGGAACTAGCAGCTGCTAAGACAGTAGAAAAAGGACCTGGTAGTTTCCAAATTGAATTTTTAAATCAGTTAGCGAATACCACTTCGGGTGATATAGAGAAGTATGGGAAGATTGAGGTTATATAGTAAGGAGGGAAAATAAATGTCGCGTATTTCAAAGGCAGAAATGTCTAGGTTGTTATCCGTATATTTTATTATGGGAAGTAACAATTGTACGAAGGATCCACTACAAATATTGAGAGATGCACTTGAAGGCGGTATAACAATTTTTCAATTTCGTGAAAAGGGGGAAGGCGCTTTAACGGGAGAGAAACGTATTTGTTTCGCAAAAGAACTACAAGTAATTTGTAAGGAGTATGGTGTACCATTCATCGTAAATGATGATGTGGAATTAGCTCTCGAGTTAGATGC
Source organism: Bacillus cereus group sp. MYBK139-1 (assembly GCF_051916915.1). NCBI lineage: Bacteria > Bacillati > Bacillota > Bacilli > Caryophanales > Bacillaceae > Bacillus > Bacillus cereus group sp. MYBK139-1. The sequence goes on from NZ_JBQAHO010000005.1 coordinate 112,906, forward strand.
AGATGGCGTGCATGTTGGACAAGATGATGAAGGAATTACTTCTGTTCGTGAAAAAATGGGGGATAAAATTGTTGGTGTATCTACACATACAATTGAAGAAGCACACTGGGCAATTGAAAATGGAGCGGATTATTTAGGTGTTGGCCCTATTTTCCCAACGAGTACGAAAAAAGATACGAAAGCGGTGCAAGGAACGAAAGGTTTAGCTCATTTTAGAGAACAAGGAATTACAATACCGATTGTCGGGATAGGTGGCATTTCAATTGAAAATACCGCTTCGGTTATAGAAGCAGGTGCGGACGGTATTTCTGTTATTTCTGCGATTAGTTTAGCGGAATCTGCGTATGAAAGTACGAAGAAGTTAGTTGAGGAAGTAAATAAGAGTTTGTAGGAAAAAGAAACTTCACAAAAATAGTAAAGAACATAATGGAAGAATGGACAGTTAAAAATATTTAAACAAACGTTTGATTAAAAAAGCACAAACCCTTTAAAACTTTGGGTTTGTGCTTTTTCTTTAAAACATAATTGATATTAAGAGCATTCCAATTCCGATAGAAGTGAATGTTGCGATTAGGCCTGGAATCATAAAGCTATGATTTAAAACATATTTACCAATGCCAGTTGTACCAGTACGATCAAAGTTAATGGCAGCAACGATTGTTCCGTAGTTTGGAATGAAGAAGTATCCATTTACTGCAGGGAACATCGCGATTAGTAGTGCTGGTGGAATACCGAGTGATAATCCAAGGGGCATTAAAGCGCGTACTGTTGCAGCTTGGCTATATAGTAAAATAGATAGAATGAATAATGCGATGGCAAATAGCCATGGTGCACTTGTTACTAGGTGCTGAATGGATCCTTGAATCATATTTAAGTTTCCGTTAAAGAAAGTATCTCCCATCCAAGCGATCCCGAAAATAGCAACAACTGCTGTTGCCCCTGCTTTAAAGACGTTACCAGACACGATGCTTTCTACATTTGGTTTACAGAAAATAATAATAAGAGCTGCAATCGTTAACATAACCATTTCAATTGTGTTTGGCATGGAAAGACGGGCTAACTTCCCATCAACTATCCATCCTGGACGAAGTGCTTCAAATGAACCGAGAAGTACGACAAGAAAAGTTCCTACTAGGAAAAGGATAACTGATAATTTAGCGCCTTTTACACCAACAAATTCTTTTTTCTCTTCAATCTTAGGGATCATTCCTTCTTTTAATCGTTTTAAGTACTCAGGGTCTTCATTTAATTCTTTCCCCATTTTGCTAGCAACAAATGCAGCTACCATACAAGCGATGAAAGTAGAAGGGATACTTACTTTTAAAATATCTAATAAGGTGATTTTATAGTCAGCTAACATTGCTAAAAGTGCAACTGTTGCAGCTGAGATAGGACTAGCTGTAATTGCTTGTTGGGAAGCAATTACGGCGATTGACATTGGTCGTTCTGGTCTAATCCCAGATTCGCGAGAGACTTCTGCGATAACAGGAAGTACAGAATAAGCAACGTGACCAGTTCCTGCACAAAGTGTAAATAAATAAGTAACAATTGGAGCAAAGAATGTAATGCGTTTTGGATTTTTTCGTAATGCTTTCTCAGCCAGATGAACAAGGTAGTCCATTCCTCCAGCGGCTTGGAGTGCACCAGCAGCTGTAATTACAGCTAAAATCATAAGCATTACATCAATAGGAGGAGCTGTAGGTTGTAAGTGGAAGACGAAAACAAGTATTGCCATACCAACGCCACCCATTACCCCTAGACCAACTCCGCCTAGGCGTGCGCCAATAAAAATGCAGAGTAGTAACGTAAGAAATTGTAGCCAAAACATGATAAACTACCTCCGAAATTCATTAGTTAAGATATATTCGAATAATTTAATTTAAATGAAAATTAAAATAAATACTCAAAACAATCCTTGTATTATATACATTTTTTATTATATAACACAAGAAATGTAACATTCACGTACTTTGTTAAATTATTTCGAAAAAATAATACATTAAAACTTTGCATTTGCATCTCTAAATAGGTGGACATTTTAATTTTTATGTTGTAATCTTTGATAGAGAATAATGTAATTCTCATAGAACTCCCATATCGTTCAACTCGTTCAGCGAGAAAGGCAAACTGGTGGAAACATTAGGACGCAAAACTACAGGAGCTAAGGCCGAAAGGCTACGCTAGCCAGTTACCGGACGGATAGGGTTGGTCTTGACCAATGCTTTTTCATTGGTCTTTTTTTTATTTGCGAATAAATGAGAAACCTTATCAGCTGTTGATAAGGTTTCTATTTTAATAGTTTTCCTTTATATTAAGTTAATTAAGAAAGGTGATGTTGATGAAAAAATATTGGCACAAGCTATCATTTCTTCAAAAGAATGTATTGTTAACTGTGCTAGTTATTTTGACGCTTGTTGGTACTATGGGAGCGTTAAGTTTTAACATGTTTCAAAATAGCATGATGTCTATATTTGAAAGGCATTCTTTTGAAACAGGAGATACGGTATTACATAAATTAGACGAAGAAATAGTGAGAGATGTTACAAAGGATCCAGTGGCACAAAGAGAAAAGAGAGAGAAGTTAACAGAGAAATTAGATGAAGCAACGGAAGAATTGAATAGCGTTGGACAAATCTATATTGTTGGAGCAAAAGAAAACGAAAAAGGTGAGTTACTAATCGTCGATTTGTCTACAGAGTTAGCAAATGTTGTTGAAGTAAGGCCGGGAGAATATTATAAACAACCAGATCTTTGGATGAAAGCATACGATAAGGTAATGAGCACGAAAAAGGCAAATATGACAGTAGTATATGAAGATCTATTAGGATCATGGGTAACGATATTAGAGCCAATTAAAGATGGAGACGGAAATATTGTGGCAATTGTTGCAGCCGATGTAGATGCTTCTATTGTTCCTATTACAAAGGAAAAGTTCATTATACAAGGTTTAATGTTTATTTGTATTTCTGTTTTAATTGCAACTGTTATTCAATTCTTAATCGTACGTAACGCACTTGCTCCATTGCGGGATTTACGTGAAGGATTGCGCAGAGTTGGTGAAGGTGATTTAAGTATTAAATTAGAGGAAAGACCAGATGATATTGGTATTATTAATGCGTATTTTAATAATACCATCGAGAAGTTTAAAGGAATTATAGATAAAGTGAAGCAGACGGCAGAACAGGTTTCCTCATCTTCACAAGAATTGTCAGTGAGTACGAAAGAAAATAGCATGGCAGTCCAAGGAATCGTAAGTTCTATAGTTGAGTTAAGGGCTGGCGTTCAATTGCAAGAAACGTCAGTACCAAAGTATTTAGATATTGTATATGAAATGGAAGATAGGATGGAAGAGATAAATAATATTGCAAAACAAATGACGAAAGAGTCTGAAGGTACAAAGCATCATTCAGAAAAAGGAAATGGTATTATTGACCAGACGATGAATCAAATGAACATAATACAAAATGCAGTACAAGATTTATCTTCTATCATTTATTCTTTGGAAGTAAGATCAAAAGAAATTAGTGATATTGTAACTGTAATTACAAGTATTTCAAATCAAGCGAATTCGCTAGCTTTACATGCTACTATTGAAGCTTCACGTGCTGAGGAAACTGGAGAGGGATTTGCTGTTGTTGCTGATGAAGTGCGTAAATTAGCAGAGCAGACGGAAGCATCAGCAAAAGATATAGCAAAATTAATAGGGGAAACACAAGCCGGAACGGAAGAAGCTGTTGTTTCAATGCAAAAAACCTCAAAAGAAGTAGAGTCTGGAATGAAACTTGTTGAAAGTAGTGGTGCTTTCTTTGAAAAAATTTCGAAATCAGCACAAACTGTTACCAATCAAGTTGGAGTTGTTTCTAGCAATTCAAATAATATATTGCAAAATAGCCAAAATATTGTTCGTGTTGTAAATGAACTATCAATTATTGCAAATAAGTATGCGAATAGTAGTAGTAATGTTGAAGAAAGTATGAAAGAACAGGAAATGTCTGTACAGGATATTGCTGAATTAGCCAGTTCTTTAAGCTGGCTCTCACAGGAGCTACAAGAGTTAATTGGGGAATTCAAAAGTTAAATGAAATGATTATACATGCTTTTGTTTGTTCAATAAAATAAATCATGCTACAATGAAAACGAATTAAGGACCGGGGAGCCAATTGGCTGAGAGGATGTGAGCAAACATCGACCCTCAACCTGATCTGGATAATGCCAGCGTAGGGAGTTACTTAAAGTGATGTAGCATATGTTATTCTATAATAACTTGCATACAAGGCTTTCCTACGTAGTAGGAAAGCCTTTTCTTGTTTTAAAATTTAATTTCATAAGGGGGATTTTACTATGTCACAACAAGTTACAATTTCGTTTTCAGTAGTACCACAGGCAAAGAACAAAGATGTGTATTCTGTTGTTGATAAAGCAATTGAGGTTGTACAACAATCGGGAGTTCGTTATGAAGTAGGGGCAATGGAAACAACGCTGGAAGGAGAATTAGATGTACTTCTTGATATCATTAAACGTGCACAACAAGCTTGTGTGGATGCTGGAGCAGAAGAAGTGATTACTTCTATTAAAATCCATTATCGTCCAAGCACTGGTGTAACGATAGATGAAAAAGTTTGGAAGTACCGTGATGAATATGCAAAACCAGAAGCAATCTAAAATAATTACAGCAATTTGGCTTATCCTTCTCATTGTGATATGGGAAGGATCTGTTTCATTATTTAAAATTGAACCGTGGATTTTACCGAAGCCTTCTGCCATTGTTCAAGAATTAATTGGAATGAAAGATTTACTATTACCGAATACGCTGCAGACGTTGCAGGAGGTTATAATTGGACTTTTCTTTGCGATTTTAATTGGAACAAGCATTGCAATTCTTATGGACGTTATCCCTTTATTTCGTATTTTAATAAATCCGTTGCTTGTTATTTCACAAACGATTCCAATCGTTGTACTTGCACCGTTATTTATTATTTGGTTTGGATATGGAATGCTACCGAAAGTAATGGTAGTCATACTCGTTTGTTTCTTCCCGATTGCGCTTAGCATTTTAGAAGGTTTTCAAACGGTAGATAAAAATATGTTGAAGTTGTTGCAAACGATGAAGGCAACGAAATGGCAAGTTTACCAGAAAGTAAAGTTTCCAGCAGTGCTTCCATACTTTTTCTCCGGTTTGAAAATTGCAGTTACATATAGCGTAATGGGAGCGATTATTGGAGAATGGCTCGGTGCCAGTGAAGGATTAGGAGTTATGCTTACAAGGGCTACGAAATCCTTTTTAACAGCCCGAGTATTTGGTGTTGCAGCAATTATTGTTATGGTGACATTATGTCTGTATTTTATCGTAGAGTTTATGGCAAGAATAACAGCACCATGGATATATAGAAAGGACGGCAGGAAATGAAAAAAGGTTTAAAAGTTATGTTGGCTGCCTTATTAGCGGTAAGTGTGGCTGGATGTAATCCGGCGAAGAAAGAAGAAAGTGTAAGTAAAGATCAAAAAGTAAAAGTCGTATTAGATTGGTTTCCGAATACGAATCATACTGGCTTATATGTAGCGCAAGCGAAAGATTATTATAAAAAGCAAGGCTTAGATGTAGAAATTATTCAGCCTGGTGATAATGTGACAGCGGAGCAAATGATAGCTTCAGGAAAAGCTGACTTCGCAATAAGTGCACAAGAAAATGTAACATTGGCTCGTGTGGAAGGTATTCCCGTTGTATCGGTAGGAGCGATTATTCAGCATAACACTTCAGCTTTTGCATCGCTTAAGAAAGATAACATGATTTCACCGAAAGATTTTGAAGGTAAACGTTATGGAGGCTGGGGAGGACCAGCAGAAGAAGCTACATTAAAGACAATTATGGAGAAACATCAAGCTGATTTTAATAAAGTTGAAAAAATTATCTTAGGACAAACAGATTTCTTTAAATCAATTGGTCGTGATGCAGACTTTGAATGGATTTATTACGGATGGGATGGAATTGAAGCGAAGCGCCAAGGAAAAGAGTTAAATACGATTATGGTGAAAGACTTAGACCCAGCGCTTGATTTCTATAGTCCTGTTATTATTACGAGTGAAAAACATACGAAGCAAGATAAAGACTTTGTGAAAAAGTTTATGAGTGCAACGACAGAGGGGTATAATTTTGCAATTAAAGAACCAAAAGAAGCTGCTGATATTTTAATTAAGGCTGTTCCAGATGTAAATAAAGAGTTAGTACAAGAAAGTCAAAAATGGTTAAGTACGAAGTATCAAGATGATGCAAAAGCGTGGGGAGTACAGAAGGAAGAAGTTTGGACGAATTACATGAATTTCTTATATGATAACAAAGTTATTAAGAAGAAAATTGATGTGAAAGATGCCTTTACAAATGAGTTCCTTCCAAGTGAAAAATGAGTGGATTACAAATAAAAGATATTGTGAAATCTTTCGATGGAAAGAATGTATTAGCAAATATTAGTGCTTCTATACGAGAGGGAGAGTTCGTTTCTTTTGTAGGACCGAGTGGTTGCGGGAAAAGTACACTATTAAATATGATTGCAAATGTTGAAAATCCAACAAGTGGAAATGTAACGTATAACGATAAGCAAATACAAGAGCAAGATGTTGTAAGTTATATGCCGCAGCAGGATTTATTACTACCGTGGCGATCAGCTTTGCAAAATATCGTTCTTCCGTTAGAAATTGAAGGAAAGCCAAAAAAACAAAGGCTGACAGAAGGAATGGAAGCATTAAAGCAGTTTGAACTAGATGAATATGCAGATCATTATCCAGATGAATTGTCTGGTGGTATGCGTCAAAGAATTAGTTTTCTGCGCACATATTTATGTGAAAAGCCAATTATGTTACTTGATGAGCCTTTTGGTAAATTAGATGCTTTTACAAAAATGGAAGTACATAGCTGGCTTTTAAACTCTTGGCACCAAGAGAAGCAAACAATCGTTATGGTTACACACGACTTAGATGAGGCAATCTTGCTTTCGGATCGCGTATTTATTTTATCTCAAAGACCAGCATCAATAGTTGGTGAGGTACAAGTGAAATTACCTAGGCCGAGAACGATGGATATGTTAACATCACTTGAGTTAAAGAAGGATAAGGAAGAAATTTTGAGAGTATTAGCACCTTATATGAAAAAATAGAAAAAGTCTTTTAACAGTTTTTAGTATAATTACTGTTAAGAGGCTTTTTTATATAGGGGGAGAAAGATGAAATCTATAGAGCAAATAGTGGATGAATTAACAGCAGATAATCTCGAAGAAGGAAAATCTTTATTAAAAAATCATATTTTATTAATGAAGTATGGTATGGAACATCATGAATTAAACGAAGAAGAAATGACAGAAATTTTAAAGTGGGTTCAAGGCCGGGATCAATTGAGAAAAGATGTTCCGGAATTACGTGATTTACATTTAATTAAAAAGTTTCAAGCGGTATTAGATGAATTTATTCATTCAATAATTTTAAATGGTTATGTAGAAGACGCGGTAGAAATTCTAGAGAGTGTATTAAAAGGTATGGGGGCAGTCGCTCATATTGTAAAAATTATGTTTGTTGGCAAAATGAAAGTTAATAGAAATTTTTTAGAAATGGTAGAAGAGTTAAAACGAGAGTGCTACAACTTAATGGAACAGCGTGCTGCTGTCGGGTTGCATGCTCAAATCTTTCACGTTTTAGGTTTCATTCATTCGATTCAGTTTGATTTAGAAGAAAGGTCACAGGAACATGGGCGAAGTGTAATAGGATTTTTAACAGATTTTAAAACGAATGAATTGAAGTCTGTGCAACAATTTCAAACTGAAGATCATATCCCAGAAGTGAAAAATATAGTGAGTAAAGAGTATGGGATAGAATTACAAAGAAGAATTTATATGTGGAAATCGTTAACAATTATCTTTACAAGTCCATATGCATTAGAAAAGATGTATAAAGAAATTTATGCAGAGAACGATAAAACGGAGAAGGAACAAAAAGAACAATAGAGAATAGAATATAAAAGAGTAGTTTATACTCTTAATATAACGAATGTTAAAGGAGTGAAAGGATAAAATGACTTTATCAACTGTTCTTCAAATGGTTTTAGCTTGATAAGGGAGAAGTCTGCCCATTTTTATCGATTAAGCTAAATTGAAGACAGCAGGTAAAGAACCTTAATCCTTTTTTACGATAATATGTAATGGGTAAGGTGTATTCACCTTACCCATTTTTTATATGTACAATTAAATAAGGCTTTATACTGTTGCTCTCTCTATTTAGCTTATGAACCATAAGTAAAGGAGAGAAAATAATGAGTATATTAACAGTAGAAAATGTAAGTCATTCGTACGGTGAGAAAACCATTTTATATAATGCATGTTTTCGATTATTGAAGGGCGAGCATGTTGGGTTAGTAGGGGAAAATGGAATTGGAAAATCAACATTGTTAAAGATTTTAACAGGAGAACTTATACATGATGAGGGGGATATTGAATGGTTTCCTCATATGAAGGTAGGTTTTTTACAGCAGCATATAGATTTACAAGAAGGGATGACAATTGAGGGATACTTGCAAAGTGCATTTGCTGATTTGTATGCGATTGAATGTGAGATGTTAAAAATTGCTGAAGAAATGAATGGAGCAGGAGAAGTAGAAAAACTGTTAGTAAAGTATGGAGAATTACAAACTATATTGGAAAGCTCTAATTTCTATCACATTCATACAGAAGTTGAAGAAGTAGCAATCGGTTTAGGTTTATTTGAAATAGGGTTAAAAAAGGATGTATCGAAGTTAAGTGGGGGACAGCGAACAAAGTTATTACTTGGGAAGCTTCTTTTAGAAAAAGCTGATGTTTTATTACTAGATGAACCAACAAATTATTTAGACACAGCCCATATAGAATGGTTGCAATCGTATTTGAGACTATATGAAAAAGCTTATGTAATCATTTCACATGACGAATTATTTTTGAACAGTATTACAAATGTTATTTTTCATCTAGAAGGAGGGAAAGTGAAGCGATACGTAGGAAACTATGAAAAGTTTGTACAAAGTTATCAAGTGCAAAAGAAACAATTACAATCGGCGTATGTGAAACAACAAAAGGAAATCTCTCAGTTAGAAACATTTATTCAAAAAAATAAAATTCGTAAAGCGAAACAGGCTAAAAGTCGAGAGAAAGTATTGGAGAAAATGCAAAGGATTGAAAAGATTCATCCTGTACCTCGATCCCGTTTTGATTTCAATGTTTATGAGGAGCCGGTGAGTCGTATATTGCAAGCTGAGAAACTAAGGATAGGTTATAGTGATCCGTTATGTCCAGAGTTGAATTTACAAGTGAAAAAAGGAGAAAAGATAGCGATTGTTGGTCATAATGGAATTGGAAAAACGACGATGTTAAAAACTTTATTAGGTCAAATAAAGCCGCTAAGTGGTTTCATTTCTGTTGGAGAACGAGTAAATCCTGCGTATTTTGCCCAGGAAGAGTTTGCTTCAGAAACAACACCGTTAGAGAAAGTTTGGGCAGAGCGACCAGATATGACAAAGAAAGAAGTGCGCCAAGCGTTAGCAAAGTGTGGATTAAAAGAAGAACACGTATTGAAACCTATTCGTTTATTAAGCGGTGGAGAACAAACGAAAGTGCGTTTATGTGAACTTATCGTAACGAAAAGCAATGTTTTAATTTTAGATGAACCGACTAATCATTTGGATATAGAAACAAAGAAGTCTTTGCAGGAAGCGTTACAACAATATACAGGAACAGTTTTACTTGTCTCACATGAGCCTTCTTTCTATGAAGCGTGGATCACAAAAGTATGGAATATAGAAGAATGGAACGCTGAACAATATGAATAAAGAAAAGGCATTAGCTTATATAAGCTAATGCCTTTTCTTTGTGATTAACATGATTTTCGAGAACTCTTACATGAGAATTGTATGAAGAAGCACTCTTATGGTGCGCTTATAAGCGTGCTTTTTCTTTTGTTATGTTTATATTTATAATAATACTAGATGCCTTTCCCTAATAGGCGACTATCTTTCTTTATATATATAGATAGTTTGAAATGGAATAAAAATAATTCCTATATGTAAAGGATAATGTGATTAGTATAGGAAGACAATAGAGCTTAAAGGAAATTCATGTAAAATTCAGATGAACTTCACACGAACTTCATATTGTAAACTAAATATAATTATAATAGGTTATTATAATGTTTATTTGTGATTTTTCATAAAATTAAAAGTTTGAATTTAGGAGAGAGGAATCAAACCTAAATTCAAACTTTAGTGAAATAATTAGTGGAAGTTACGTTTAGTTTTCGCTAATGGATGCATTTGTAAGTTCAGCAGGAGTGCCTGTTCCTGCTCCTCCGATTGTAATCGATCCACCAGGAGGAATTTGACCATTCCATCCTGCATTCGTAATTACGTAATGATTATTTATTTTACTACTAATTTTAGAATCCCAAACTTGTGTTAAATTGCCGTTATAATCAAATTCTAATTTCCAGTTTTTAATAGGGGTCGTTCCACTATTTTTAATTACAATCGAGAAGTTGTAACCACTTCCCCAATTTGAAGTGACTGAAAAGGTAGCATTGTTATTTCCACCAGGAGGTGTTGTGCTAGCATCGTCTGTTTTTACAATAATAGAAGTAGGCTGTGATTTATTCCCAGCGGCATCTTTTGCTATTATTGAAAATTTGTATTCTGTATTAGATTTTAAGTTTTTAATTGTAATGCTATTTGTTGTTGTACTCCATTTCTCTTCCCCAGCAGTAATTTCATATTCCGTAACTCCTACGTTATCAGTAGATGCAGTCCAGTTTAATTGAACTGAGTTTGAATTTTTATTTGTAACAGCAATATTTTTTACGTTTGTTGGTGGCTCAGTATCTTTTTGAGTAATAGGTCCACCTAGTAATTCTTTTACTAACGTATCAAGTAATTTTGGCCCACTACAACTATATTTTGGACTTGTACGGCAATCTCCGCTAAGCTCCCAAAACATTGCGCCACTTAAACCTTTTGTTTTTATATAGTCTGTTTTATATTTCATAGATTCATTATCATCGTAGCTAATAAATGTACCTGTAGTCGCATTATATAAATAAGGTACTTTCGCTATATCGTTCCATCCGCGAACAAAACCATTTTTATTAACATAATTAGCCGCTAAATCACCATAATCGTATACACCTGTATCACCGGTAGAATAATCATCCCAAGTACCTTTAGAAGCGAGTTTTCCATCACTACCTGGCTTACAAGGTTGGTATTGGCCGTTATTTTCTTTTCCGCAACTTTTCCATCCACGTCCGTAAAAAGGTACACCTAATACGAGTTTATCTGCTGGAACCCCTTCATTTGTATAAATGTCTATCGCACCATCTACGTAAAATTTCGTATCCGCTGCTGGGTCATTTGGATCTTTGTATAGAGCTGCATTATGGTTAGAAGTAGCTTCCCATCCACCATGGAAATCATATGTCATAATATTAATCCAATCCAGTATTTGAGAGATTTTCTTTAGCTCTGTATGATCGGCATAACGTTGGCTTGCACCTGATGCGATTGTTAGTAAATATTGTTTGCCATCTTCTGCACCAGCTTTCGTTAATGCATTTCGAACTTCTTGAAGGAGTAGGGTGAAGTTTTGCTTATCTTCAGGACGATAACTACCACCAGGAATCGTTTCTACGCCCGGATATTCCCAATCTAAATCAACGCCGTCAAATCCATATTCGCGTAGGAAATCGACTGTAGATTCAGCGAATACTTTTCTTGTTTTTTCATCAGCGGCCATGTCAGAAAAGCGGTTAGACCAAGTCCAGCCACCAACAGAAATAATTGTTTTTAAGTGAGGATACTTAGCTTTTAATCGTTTCAGTTCGCCGAAATTTCCGCAGCGTGCGTATTTATCACAATCTTCCCAAGTTGTACCTGAGCCAGGATAAGATTTTGTGACATCGGCCCATGGTTCACCGAGTACGAGAGTACCATTAGGGACTTCTTTATTTTGCAGTGGTACACCAGATTCTTTACAGTTCCACGTTTGTTTATTTGGGTTATCGGGGTGAGTAGAAGGGTTTCCATGTTTTCCATTCCAGCAAATATCAGCGAAAGCGTAGTTTAAATGAGTTAGCTTTGATGCATCAATGTCTGCAACTTGATAATTACGTCCGTAAATGCCCCATGAAGGAAAATACCCAACAACTTTTTGACCTTGCTTTGGTGAATCTGCTAATGCGAAATTTGGAGTAATAAAGTTTGTGAGAAAAAGAGGTAAGAAGAGTAGTAGGGATAGTAATAGCAGTGTGAACTTTTTTGATTTCATAGTCATTTCTCCTTTCAAAATAAAAAATATATTTAAAGGCATGCGCCAATAAACCAAAATGAATCTAGACGTATGAAACGTCTAGATAGAAAATGATCAGACATCACGAAGTCTATACAAGGGAGCTGGGGGTGATTAAATCGTAGCAAATGTAAGATTTGGTGTAAACGCTTTATTGGACTCGAAAAGACTTTCTCAATATGAAGTGGCTCTAATACGGATTACACATGAAAATAAAATATTGATTAGGGGGGAAAAGGCTTCTTGTAATTAAATTTGAGAAAAAATTGTATGAAGTCAATTTGTAATAGCGTAGCGAGATGAGAAAATATCATGTAAAATAATAGTAAAAATATGTAAAGGAGCGAGTGGTGTGGATGTCTTTTTGAACATTGCTGAAGAAAAAATTCGACAAGCAATACGGAATGGAGACCTTGATCATATTCCAGGAAAAGGAAAACCACTACAATTAGAAGACCTTTCAATGGTACCTCCAGAACTTAGAATGAGTTATAAAATTTTAAAAAATGCGGGTATGATTCCACCAGAAATGGAACTACAAAAAGATATATTAAAAATAGAAGACTTAATTGCGTGCTGTTATGATGAAGCAGAGAGAAAAGAATTACAAGAAGAGTTAACAGCAAAAATGCTTCGTTTTCAGCAGGTAATGGAAAAGAGAAAGATTAAAGATAGTTCAGCTTTTCGTATGTATCAAGATAAAGTATTTCGTAAATTACGCTAAGAGAGATAAGATGAATACATTTGAAACGATAGAAGAATTAGCGACATATATTGAAGAACAACAATTAGTACTTCTGTTTATTAAAACAGAAAATTGTGGTGTTTGTGATGTTATGTTAAGGAAAGTAAATTACGTATTAGAGAATTATGATTACGTAGAGAAAATAGAGATATTGCTACAAGACATGCAAGAGATTGCGGGGCGATATGCTGTATTTACAGGTCCAACAGTTTTATTATTTTATAATGGAAAAGAAATTCTTCGTGAATCACGCTTCATTTCGCTTGAAAATCTAGAGAGAACCATTCAATTATTCGAGGAATAAGGGAGGCTTTTATATGGAATTTATTATTTTCATACTATTATTTGTTGTAGTTGGAACAATCTTAACAGCAGTTCGATCAAACAAAAAGAAGGTAAATCTTACAAAACAAAATAACATTCATAACTCATCTAACAACTCATCACCATTATTTTTCTTTGCGGGATCTGATAATGATAGCTCGCATGGAGGTTCACATGATTGTGGAGGATCTTTCGGTGGAGATAGCGGAGGCAGCGGTGATTGATGAGAATACGCCCTATAAGGGGCGTATTTCTTTTTAAACAAACGTTTGATTAGTTGGTTTACATATGCATAAAAACAGTTAAACAAATGTTTGTTTAACTGTTTTTAATATACTAAGGGGAATGGAAATGGAACCGAAAGTGAAAAATAAGGGGAAAGTAATGTTATTTTTATTAGCTGCGGGAGGCGTATTTCTTGTTAAATTAGGATGTGAACTACCCACCACTTAGTATCTCTTACGAGCTTACCCCAAAGTGGGGGCTTCTCGGTTTATCGCTACTTTTGATAGCTAACGAATTTGTCCCAGGACAGCCGAGCTAACTCCCTTGTTCCAAAGGTTATTTTGTTACTATTTATGCCAACGCTAGTAAGCGTATGGCTTCTTTTTTGATATTGATAGCTGCGTTATAATCACGGCCGATTGTGAGTCCACACGAACACGCATACATGCGTTCACATAATGGCATTTCTTTTTTATTTCTACAACGACTACACATCTTTGTAGAAGGAAACCATTTATCTATTTTTACAAGCTGTTTTCCTTGTTCTTGTAGCTTATATGCTAAAAATGTCGTGAACATCCTCCAACCGTTGTCCGCTACACTTTTACCAAAGCGAAGTGCTCGTGACATACCTTTCATATGTAAGTCTTCGATTGCTACAACGTCAAAACTCGTAGCTAATTCTTTAGACTTGTGATGAAGGAAATTTTTACGTTGATTGGCGACCTTTTCATGTAATTTCGCTACACGAATGCGTTGTTTATTCCAGCGCTCTGAACCTTTCATACGTCGTGCTAATACCCGTTGTGCTTTTGCTAATTTGTCTAACATCTGACGATAAAAGCGAGGATAATTGGCTTTCTCATCATCGCTACTCACGTACAATTCAGCCATTGCGAAGTCTAATCCAACTACATGTTCTACTTCTTTTGGAGTGATTTCTTTTTCATATTCGGTCAAAATAGACACGTAATACTTACCAGTTGGTGTCATCGAAATCGTACATGATTTGATGATATGATTTGGTGGGATCTCTCTATGTTGCTTCAGTTTCACCATTTTCAATTTTGGTAATTTGATATAACCATGAAATGACATAATATTTCCGTTTACTCGATTCGTTGTATAGGATTTTCTACTCTTTTTATTTTTGAATGTAGGAAACTCACTTTGACCACAAAAAAAATTCTTATACGCAGTTTGCAAGTTTAATTGAGCGTTGGCCAATGCCAATGAATCAACTTCTTTCAACCATTCATACTCTACTTTGTATTTCGCAGGAGTAGGGAATTTTTGTTTCTTTAGTTCTTCCTTGTTCTCTTTGTATGTTTCATATAGTTCTTTCCGCTCAGCCAGCATTTTATTATACACAAAGCGTACACATCCGAACGTTTTACGTATGAGATGCGCTTGTTCTTCTGTTGGATACAGGCGAAATTTGTACGCCTTATTATGCTTTGCCATATCCATTCACCTCATTTTTCGCTTTATTTCCCATAAGCTATGACGGTGATCATACAATCTGAACACTACAAGATTATTATCTACTTTCATTATTATACCAAACTTTACTTTCTATAAGACTGATTATATCAGAGGTGAAATAAGTAGGAAAATCAAATGTTTGGCTACGCCGAACCGAAATGCATCTTCCACCTATCGCTAGACTATCGTCTTTCACATGCTAGGGGAAGGAGGCTTTTTTTGGATAATACATTAAATTAGGAACAATACACATGATTCGAACGTGGTTTGAAAGTACGTTTTCTTAAATAAGGAGTATAGCCTCTTGCGATAGAGGTTTTTTATTTGTTATTATTAGACTGAACGGTCGGTTTAAAGAGGTGTGAATATGAGAAGAAGTGCAGAAGAGATAAAGAAAGAAATTGCATATAAAGCAGAAAGTTTGTTTTCACAGCAGGGCTATGCAGCTACATCTATGGAAGAGATTTGTGAAATTACAGAGCGAAGTAAAGGAAGCATTTATTATCACTTTAAAAGTAAAGAAGAATTATTTTTATTTGTAGTAAAACAGCATACGTATGATTGGCTTGAAAAATGGAATGAAAAAGAGAAGTCGTATAGTACGAATACTGAAAAATTATATGGTCTCGCGGAATATCATGTAGAGGACATACAGCAACCAATTTCAAATGCAATAGAGGAATTCTCTATGAGCCAAGTTGTAAGTAAAGAGATTTTGGATGAACTATTAGCTTTAACTAGAGAATCGTATGTTATGTTTGAGAAACTAATTGAAGCAGGCATACAGTCTGGAGAGTTTCGTGAAGATAATACGCGCGATCTTATGTATATTGTGAATGGGTTATTGTCAGGGCTTGGAGTACTTTACTACGAGTTAGATTATAAAGAGCTGAAACGTATTTATAAAAAGGCAATAGATGTATTGTTAAAAGGAATGGCAGCTGAATAATAAGTCAGTTGCTTTTCTATAAAAAAAATTAGACCGAACGGTCGGTTTATGAAAGGGGAATGAAAATGAACGCTTTATTTAAAAACCGAGCATTTATGCT
This sequence comes from Bacillus cereus group sp. MYBK139-1, assembly GCF_051916915.1. Classification (NCBI taxonomy): domain Bacteria; kingdom Bacillati; phylum Bacillota; class Bacilli; order Caryophanales; family Bacillaceae; genus Bacillus; species Bacillus cereus group sp. MYBK139-1. The sequence goes on from NZ_JBQAHO010000005.1 coordinate 129,075, forward strand.
CGTTATGGCGTCTGATATTTTACAACAATTTGCAATTTGGATTAGAAATATGGCTCTTTTGTATTTCATAATGGAGCGAACGAATAATGATCCGGTTTCTGTTTCGTTGTTATCAGTTATGGAATATGCACCTATTTTTATTTTCTCGTTTATCGGTGGTGCGCTAGCTGATCGCTGGAATCCGAAAAGAACAATGGTCGCTGGAGATGTATTAAGTGTCCTGTCTATTATAGGAATTGTCCTGTTGTTAAAACTGGATTATTGGCAGGCTATATTTTTTGCAACACTCATTTCTGCGATTGTAGGTCAGTTTTCTCAGCCATCATCTTCGCGTATATTTAAGCGCTATGTAAAAGAAGAACAGGTAGCAAATGCGATTGCATTTAACCAAACATTACAGTCATTATTTCTGATTTTTGGACCAGTGGTAGGATCGCTTGTGTATACACAACTTGGTTTAATTACGTCGCTATATAGTTTAATCATTTTATTTTTGTTATCTGCTATCGCCCTTTCATTCTTACCAAAATGGGTTGAAAAAGAGCAAGTGGCGAGAGAGTCATTAAAAAATGATATAAAAGAAGGGTGGAAATATGTTCTTCATACGAAAAATTTACGTATGATTACGATCACTTTCACCATTATAGGCTTAGCTGTTGGATTAACAACTCCATTAGAGGTATTCCTTGTAATAGAACGCCTTGGAATGGAAAAGGAAGCAGTTCAATATTTAGCTGCAGCTGATGGAATAGGTATGTTAATTGGTGGTATTGTTGCTGCGATTTTCGCTTCAAAAGTGAACCCGAAAAAGATGTTCGTATTCGGTATGGGCATATTAGCGATATCGTTTTTAGTAGAAGGGGTATCTACATCATTTTGGATTACTAGTTTCATGAGATTTGGAACAGGTATTTGTTTAGCCTGTGTTAATATCGTTGTCGGTACGCTTATGATTCAACTTGTACCAGAAAATATGATTGGAAGAGTAAATGGAACAATTTTACCACTGTTTATGGGGGCAATGTTAATCGGAACTTCACTAGCGGGAGGATTGAAGGAGATGACCTCATTAGTTACTGTATTTTGTATAGCGATGGCACTTATTTTATTTGCGATAGGGCCAGTTCTACGCATGCAAATAAATAAAGAAGATGTCGCCAATAAAGAGGAACTAACAAATTCATTAGCCTCGAAATAACCATTGTAAGGGAGCAGAATAGCTCCCTTTTCTTGTGACAGTCTTTTGACAATGAAATGTACCGACTATATACTAATGTTGTAAAAACGATTTTACATGTTAGGAGAAAAGATGTGAAAAATCAAATTTATGAATTACGCACTGAGAATAATATTTCACAAGGTGCATTAGCTGATAAGTGTAAAGTTTCAAGACAGACGATAAATGCAATTGAGAATAATAAATATGATCCAAGCTTAGCATTAGCTTTTCGTTTAGCGGAAGTATTAGGAACAACTGTTGATAAACTATTTTTGTACAAGCAGTAGGGGGAGTAGTTGTTGGGGGAAGAGAAAATAAGCTTTTTCGTTACGGTATTAGTAGCTATAAGTACGTTAGTGTTCGCACTTTATTATTGGTTAACTGAACTTCAAGTAAACTGGTATGCACTATTCATTTGTAGCATCGCTTTACATTATCTATTTAAAAGTTTGGCATCACATAGTGTTGAAGGGGATACTGAGGAGAAAGAGGATTTAGAAAAACATGTATTAAAAACAAGTGCCAATGTTACATATTATGTACTCGTTGTATTAATTTTTGGCTTGTTTTTCGCATCGGTAGGGTTTAATAGATGGATTGATTTTCATAACATACCGCTTTTGTTTGCGTTATGCGCTGCGATCGTTGTAAAGCCAGCTGTTGAGTTTTTAATTGTAAGACGTTATCGATAAAAAAGATCCTCTTCTTGCATGAAGAGGATCTTTTTCTTATAGCGTTTTAGTTTTCGGATTAGGTGGTGTAACAGATGTATTATTTTCAGGGACCTTAGTTAATAAAAATCCACCGATAATAAACAATACAATAATACTAAGGACACCAGCGTTTGTTTTTCCTGTTAATTGCGTTGTAACACCGACTAATACTGGACCCATAATCGCGGCAAACTTGCCAAATATATTATAAAATCCGAAGAATTCATTCGCAGATTCTTTAGGTACTAGTTTTGCAAAATAGGAACGACTAAGTGCTTGAATACCACCTTGAGAAGTGGCAACTAACATTGCTAAAATCCAGAAATCGAGTGTCGTTTTTAAGAAATAAGCATATGTGCAGATAATGATATAAATAATAATACCGACATATAGCATTTTTTTACCTGTAAATGTTTCTGATAATTTTCCGTATAATAAAGCGAATGGACAAGCAACAATTTGTGTGACAAATAAGATGATTAATAGATTCGTTGCACTAATACCGAGGTCTGTTCCGTAAGCGGTGGACATAGTAATAATTGTATCGACCCCATCAATATAGAAAAAGTAAGCGATTAAGAACATAAAGACTGTTTTATATTCTTTAATATTTTTAAAAGTATCAGCAAGGCGTTTGAAGCTCATTGTAATTGGTCTTGGGTGACGTTCAATATAGTGCGTTTGTTCTACGTTTTTTAGCATTGGAATTGTGAATAATCCCCACCAAAGAGCTGTGATCGCAAATGAAATTTGACTAGCAATGCCAACTGATAAAGGGATAGTTCCTTTTTGAGCAAGAATGATAAGAGCGATACAACCGATAAATGGAATAGTACTCCCAATATAGCCTAAAGCGAAACCTCTCGTAGAAATTCGATCCATTCTATCTTCAGAAGTGACATCTACTAAAAATGCATCATAAAAAATGTTTGCTCCAGCAAAACCGACTAATGCGAGCATATAGCATCCTAGTAATAAGTACCACTGAGATGTTGGGACGACTGCTAGCATACTTGTAAAGACGATACCAAGTCCAAAGAAGAATGTGAAAAATCGTTTTTTAAATCCTTTATAATCAGCAACTGTGCCGAGAATAGGAGCAAGTATAGAAATTAAAAGTGTTGCGAACGAGTTTGCATATCCCCAATATGCTGTTGAAGTTGCACCAGATAACCCGGCTTCCTTTGCAGCTGCTTTAAAGTAAATTGGGAATAATGCGGTTGTAATGACGAGCGAATATACGGAGTTCGCCCAATCGTATAATATCCAGCTTTTTTCTTGTCTGGACATTTTTTTCATATAATGTTCCCCCTCAAATTTGTTCTACTAACAGTGTACAAAAATAAAAATTATAAAAAGAGAAACAATGATGAATTTTACATAACTTTTACATATATACACAGTTCTTTACAATTGGAGTAAATCCTCTACAATTGATCCGTCTGTTTCACCTAAGTGTAAACCGAGTAGTCTAGCGATAGTTGGGCCTTCATCAATAAGTCTCATATACGGTATGGTAATGCCGCTTTGTACCCCTTTCCCGGCAGCTATAAAAATTGTTTCATAGTTAGGTTTTGTCGGAGAGTATCCATGCGTACCAAATGTATACTTTTTACTAGGCGTAACATCTTTTTCAGTAATTTCTTTTATAAAATCTCCTGTATAGTTTTCAGTGAAATAATACCCTTCTCGTGCTTCCAACATAAATAAACAATTGCCATCTGCACCGCATTCCTTCGCATCCTCATCATGAAGTATAAATTCAATTCCGTTTTGTTTATTTTGAAGTAGTTCTTCAAGGAGTAGTTGTACTTCTCGAATCGTATCTGTATCGTTTTTGTCTTTCACATATACATAGGCGGACCCATCGCAACTTTGGCAATAAGCATTCCAGTCTACTAATTTTCCTTTTGAATTTATAGAGATAAGCCCTTTTTGATGAAATAGTACATTTAATTGAATAGCTTTGTTTTCACTTAAAGCGCTATGATCACCAAGAGCGATAATGGTGCTCTCTTCGTATAGTCTACTGTCTTTTAAAGCTTGAATAATTTTCCCTAGTCGCTCATCATGTCTATGAATTGCCGCTATTGTTTCTTTTGATTCAAAGCCGTGATAGTGTCTTTGGGTGTCTAAATCGGTGAAATGTACAAACATGACATTAGGCTTTTTCGTCTGGATTGTATGCACAGCAGAAGCAAGTACGAAATCATCGAGTTCAGGTTGTGACAATCCATTTCGTATATGGCCGAAACGACGATTTAAATCTAATTGGTATAGCGGACTACCGCTAAATAATGAAACTAAAACTTGATTTTGCCACGGTCTATTTGGAAAGATTTCTGGTAAATTGTAATCAATATTTGCTCTGCCGGTAACAGGCCATAGAAGGGCAGCTGTCGTTAAATTTGCTTTATGTGCTTCATCATATAATGTTGTTCCTTGTATTGATTTTCGGTACCAATGCCAATCGGGTGATTCACGTCCAGGTTGAAGTAACGTATTGCTAACAACACCATGTTTATTAGGGTAATTACCAGTTACGATTGTTGAGTGACTTGGATAGGTTACAGAAGGATAGATGGGCTCTACTTTTTCGACAACCGTACCCTTTTTGATTAGAGATTGGAAGTGAGGTAATTTTTGTAGTATAGGAAAATCTAAAGCTGATAAACAGTCGAATGATAAAATGATGACACGATTCGTTAATGCTTTATCCATAAAGTAATCCTCCTAATTATATGAAACCTATTACTATATATTACTATTAATATCTAGTGATAAAAATATGTTTTTAAATAAAATTTATTATTTATTTTCAGAAAAGTTAAACATATAATTAAGTATAAGGGAATGAATGAAAGGAGGGAATACTGTGGATCTGCTAGATGGATTTGGTATTTTTTACATCATTGGCGGAGTTACGATTATTCTTGTATTTGCTATTTCGTATTTACTAAAGAAACGGTTTCCAGACAAGCAGTTCGATATTATATTTGCACTTAGTTTAATACTTCTTTGCTTAGCGTCCTTTCCCGTTACAATGATGGTTATTGGTGGATGGGAAGGAATGGGATATGGATTTATTGGTTTCTTCGTCCTACTTGGTACACTTATCGGTATGATTGCACATCAACTTGTGAAAATTACGAGAAAAAGCTACGTATAAAACTGTAAAAAATGAAAAGAATATATAAAAAATAAGAAAATTCACTCTTGTTTTAGGGTGAAATTTATATTATGATATTCAACAAATTTACTTCGTTATAACGATGAAAAAGGACTAGTACATGTTCAACCTTTTTAGCAGAGAGAGAATCCGTCAGGCTGAAAGATTCTTAAAAAGGCGATATGGAACCTACCTTTGCGTTCTGCATATGCAGCGGGAATTTCCCGTTATCAAAAAGAGAGCATGCACAATTTTTGTGCATGAATCAGGGTGGTAACGCCGGCAAAGCTCGGTCCCTATTTAGGGGCGCGGGCTTTTTTGTATTTTCTAGAAGGAGGAAGACTGACTATGGCAAAAGAACAAGTACAAGCGATTACGAAGATGGAAGAGGACTTTGCACAGTGGTACACAGATATTGTAAAAAAAGCAGAACTTGTTGATTATTCAAGTGTAAAAGGATGTATGATTCTACGCCCGTACGGCTATGCCTTATGGGAAAATATGCAGAAAGTGATGGATGAGAAGTTAAAAGCAACTGGTCATGAAAATGTGTATATGCCAATGTTTATCCCAGAGAGCTTATTACAAAAAGAGAAGGATCATGTAGAAGGATTTGCTCCTGAAGTAGCATGGGTGACACATGGTGGGGATGAAAAGTTAGCAGAAAGACTTTGTATACGCCCTACATCCGAAACTTTATTCTGTGAGCATTTTTCAAAAATTGTGCAATCCTATAATGATTTGCCAAAGTTATATAATCAGTGGTGTTCAGTAGTTCGTTGGGAAAAGACAACGAGGCCATTTCTTCGTACAACGGAATTCTTATGGCAAGAGGGTCATACAATTCATGAAACAGCAGAAGAATCTCAAGCTGAAACATTAAATATTTTAAATCTATATGCTTCTTTCTGTGAAGACTACTTAGCGATACCAGTAATTAAAGGACAAAAAACAGAAAAAGAAAAATTTGCGGGCGCAAAGGCGACTTATACGATTGAAAGCCTAATGCATGATGGGAAAGCACTTCAAACAGGAACATCCCATAACTTTGGAACGAATTTCTCTGAAGCATTTGATATTAAGTTTTTAGATCGTAACGGTAAGTGGCAATATGTACACCAAACATCTTGGGGCGTATCAACAAGAATGATAGGTGGACTGATTATGGTTCATAGTGATAATAATGGGCTTGTAATGCCTCCTAAAGTCGCACCAGTGCAAGTTGTTATTGTACCGATTGCTCAGCATAAAGAAGGCGTTTTAGCGAAAGCAACAGAGTTACAAGAACATATTCAAAAGGTTGCACGAGTAAAAATAGATGCTAGCAATAAAACACCTGGTTGGAAATTTAATGAGTATGAAATGAAGGGAATTCCAATTCGATTAGAAGTTGGTCCGAAAGATATTGAAAAGAATCAAGTTGTACTTGTAAGAAGAGATACGAAAGAAAAAGAGTTTATAGCAATGGATCAATTAGAAGAACGCATTCCAGCACTACTTGAGGAAATTCATCATTCTTTATTTAATAAGGCAAAAGTATTTCGCAATGAGAATACGTATAGTGTGACGAGTTTTGAAGAGATGAAAAAAGTAGCTGATGAAAAGCAAGGATTTATTAAGGCAATGTGGTGCGGAGAATTAGCTTGTGAAGAGAAACTAAAAGAAGAAGTTGGAGTATCTTCACGCTGTATGCCTTTTGAGCAAGAACATTTAGCTGACGAATGTATTTGTTGCGGTAAAGAAGCTAAACAAATGGTGTATTGGGGAAAAGCGTATTAATACTTTTTCTGATAGGTGATAAAAAGGACTTTGGGCTGCATAATAAAATGCAATCCAAAGTCCTTTTTAGTTTTACAATTTGTTTCATGTATTTTTAAGATGGAAGGATACGTTTTTATTTTGCTTTTTTACGGCGAATGAATAGTAACATACCAATTAGGAATGTTGAAAGTCCCATTAAAATAGATGCAGGATAATGCGTTGCAGTATTAGGTAATTTATCACCTTGTTTTTTCACGTTATCTTTTACGTTACCACCTTTGGAACCATTTCCGCCTTGAGAACTGCTATCGCCTTTAACACGATTGCCGTCAGAGCCGTTACCACCAGAGCCGTTACCACCAGAACCGTTACCGCCAGAACCGTTACCGCCAGAACCGTTACCACCAGAACCGTTACCACCAGAACCGTTACCGCCAGAACCGCTACCACCAGAGCCGTTACCGCCAGAACCACTGCCACCAGAGCCGTTGTCACCAGAACCGCTACCATCAGAACCACTGCCACCAGAGCCGTTGCCACCAGAACCACTGCCGCCAGAACCACTGCCACCAGAGCCGTTGCCACCAGAACCGCTACCATCAGAACCACTGCCACCAGAGCCGTTGCCACCAGAACCGCTACCATCAGAACCACTGCCACCAGAACCACTGCCACCAGAGTCGTTGCCACCAGAACCACTGCCGCCAGAACCGTTGCCACCAGAGCCGTTGCCACCAGAACCGTTGCCGCCAGAGCCATTGCCACCAGAGTCGTTGCCACCAGAACCACTGCCGCCAGAACCGTTGCCACCAGAGCCGTTGCCACCAGAACCGTTGCCGCCAGAGCCATTGCCACCAGAGCCACTGCCATCAGAACCGTTGCCGCCAGAGCCATTGCCGCCAGAATCATTGCCACCAGAACCACTATCGTCCTGAGAACCACCGTTTCCTGGTGGTTTATTATTATCTTTGGAGTTACCTTCTGCGAAATGATCGTTATTTTGTACAATCGCATTTGTTACTGGAGAGAAGTTTTCTGTTGCTGCATTACCGATATTTAAACCACTAAAAAAAGATAAAGAGAGTGTTGATGCTAAAATGAAGATTTTCGTCATTGTTTTCCTCCTAAGAAATTAATATTCCATCTAAAATACATCCCTTTGTAATATTTCATAGGAAAAAGAGTTTTATGCAAAAAAAACTATATATAGAAAAAGGTGGTGTATTTATGAAGAGAGAAAAGGGTTAGTGTAAATTCTTTATAATAGTAGATTGGGGGAACTTTACACTCATTACAGTAGAGGAAGTGACAGCGGATGAAAGAATATATTGCATTTGATATTGGTGGTACGCAAATTAAATATGGGATTGTTTCAGAAACAGGGACGGTATTAAAGCATAAAACAGTTTTAACAGAAATTCATTTGGGTGGGGAACAAATCATTCAAAAACTTATTCTTCTATCCAAACAATTAATGAATGAACATACGATTTCGGGAATTGGCATTAGTACTGCGGGAATTGTTAATATTCATAAAGGGATTGTAACGGGAGGGGTGGAGCATATTCGGAACTACGCGACTATTCCTATTATTGATAGATTGCAAGAAGTATTACAAGTTCCTGTGTCCGTTGAAAATGATGTGAATTGTGCAGCGTTTGGAGAAAAGTGGAATGGTAGTGGAAGAGAGAAAGGAAACTTTATTATGCTCACCCTTGGAACTGGCATTGGAGGAGCAATTTTTATAGATGGAGAGTTATATAGAGGGCATTCGTTTAGTGCTGGTGAGTGGGGAAATATGTTAATAGAAGGAAAAGCGTTTGAAGAGGTGGCTTCCATTTCGGGGTTAATTCGTCTTGTGCGAAATTATAAAGGAGAAGGTAGTTGGAATGGGAAAACGATTTTCGAACTGTATGATAAAGGAGATAGGGAAGTTACGCAAGTAGTTGAGGTGTTCTTTAAACATTTAGCGATTGGAATTAGTAATCTTGCTTATATTTTTAATCCAGAAACAATTATTATTGGTGGAGGAATTACCGCTAGAGGAAATGAGTTTTTAAAAGAAGTAAAAGAAGAGGTCAGTAAATACTTAAATAAAGAGATTTATAGTAATTGTGAGATTGAACTTGCGCAAAACGGTAATTGTGCAGGAATGGTTGGTGCGATTTACCACTTCTTACATCATCATAAGTAAATTATATGAATGTTTTCATATAACTGAGAATTTATCCTTTTTATCACTAGGTAAATAATGCTACAATATAAGGGAAGAATACAATATTTTCCGATTTGGAAAATGCTTTGTAGAAAGGGAGAAACTGCATGCCTATTATTTTAGAAAAAGGTCAAAAGATCGATTTAACGAAAGGACAACCAAAAGTAGCAAAACTACAGGTTGGCTTAGGCTGGGATCCAATTGGGCAATCAGGTGGATTTCTGTCTTCATTATTTGGAAGTAAACCAAATGTAGATTGTGATGCATCTGTTGTTATGTTAGAAGGGGATCGTTTTTTAAATAAAAACGATTTAGTTTACTTCGGAAACAAGCTTTCTACTTGTGGTAGTATTATTCATTCAGGAGATAATTTAACAGGCGAAGGCGCTGGTGATGACGAAACAGTTTTCGTAGAATTACATAAAGTTCCGAGCCGTATTAATCGTTTAGTATTCGTTGTAAATATTTATGACTGTGTAAATCGTCGTCAAGATTTCGGGATGATTCGTAATGCATATATTCGTATTCAAAACCCGCAAACAGGCGAAGAATTAGCACGCTATAATTTATCGGATAATTATGCTGGCAAAACGACTCTAATTGCAGGTGAAATGTATCGCTACGGAAGTGAATGGAAGTTTTCAGCTGTTGGAGAAGGCACGCAAGATAAAAACTTAAGTGAGATTGTATCACGTTATCAATAATATAAACTGAGGAGGAATTGTATATGGCGTCAATTTCATTGAAAAAAGGACAAAAGGTAGACTTAACAAAAACGAATCCAGGTCTTTCAAAAGTTCTTGTAGGACTTGGTTGGGATACAAATCGTTATGATGGACAAGCTGATTTTGATTTAGATGTTAGTATCTTTTTAGTAGGTGCTAACGGTAAAGTTTCAGGAGCAGAGGATTTTGTCTTCTATAATAACCCAAAAGGTGCGAATGGTGCTGTAGAGCATTTAGGAGATAACAGAACAGGCGAAGGTGAAGGTGATGACGAATCAATCAAAGTAGATTTGAAAAACGTACCTGCACATATTGAACGTATTTGCTTCACAATCACAATTTACGATGGAGAAGGACGCAGCCAAAACTTTGGACAAGTTTCTAACTCTTTCGTACGTATTCTAGATGAAGAAAAGAATGCAGAATTAATTCGTTACGATTTAGGAGAAGATTTCTCTATTGAAACAGCGGTAGTAGTAGGTGAACTATACCGTCATGCAGGTGAATGGAAGTTCAATGCAATCGGAAGTGGATTCCAAGGTGGATTAGCGTCTCTATGTAATAATTTCGGTTTAGATGTAGAGTAATAGATTGATATATCCGTCGGTAAAACAGATGTTTACTGATGGATATATTTTTTAAGATAAAAATATAGAGGTGAACATAAATGGCTATTCAGTTACAAAAAGGACAGAAGATTGATTTAGGTAAGACAAGCCCTGGTTTAACAAAGGCGGTAATTGGTCTTGGGTGGGATATTAAGTCTTATGATGGTGGAGCTGATTTCGATTTAGATGCATCTGCCTTTTTATTAGATGTGAACGGAAAATGTACGAAGGAAACTGATTTTATCTTCTATAACAATTTACAGTCTCCTTGTGGATCTGTTCTACATACAGGAGATAATCGTACAGGTGAAGGTGAAGGCGACGATGAGCAACTTGTTGTAGATTTGAAGAAAGTTCCAGCAGATGTGCACAAAATTGCTATTACAGTTACGATTTATGATGCGGAAGGCCGTAGTCAAAACTTTGGACAAGTAGGAAATGCTTTCGTTCGTTTAGCAAACGAAGAAACGAATGAAGAAGTTCTTCGCTTCGATTTAGGGGAAGATTTCTCTATCGAAACAGCAGTTGTCTTTTGTGAATTATACCGTCATAATGGACAGTGGAAGTTTAATGCAGTAGGAAGTGGATTCCAAGGTGGTTTAGGTGCGCTTGTAAGAGCGTATGGCTTGGATGCATAGAAAGGAAACGATATTCGTTTCCTTTTTTTGACCTTTCTATAAATCTAGCAAAGAATAGGGGATATAGGTAAGATGAGTATTTTGCAAGGAATCCTTGATACGTATGCTCAGTTTTTCGACTTGGACATGTGGATTAAAGTGTTGCAGGATCCAGTATCTTGGGGATTAATTGGTACACTTGTTGTACTTGAGGGGTTATTATCTGCTGATAACGCACTTGTGTTAGCAGTAATGGTAAAACACCTTCCGGAAGAAAAACGTAAAAAAGCATTATTCTATGGACTTATTGGAGCTTATGTATTCCGATTTATTGCAATTGGAATTGGAATGTTCTTAATTAAATTAGCATGGGTAAAAGTGTTAGGTGCACTTTACTTAGCGTGGCTTTCAGTTAAATACTTCATTGATAAAAGAAAAGGTAATGCAGAAGAAGAGGAAGCTCATGGTATGAACCAAAACAGTATTCTCTTCAGAATGTTTGGTGTCTTCTGGGGAACAGTTGCGATGGTTGAATTAATGGATATCGCATTCTCTGTAGATAGCGTACTTGCTGCATTTGGTGTATCCAATGAAGTTTGGATTCTATTATTAGGTGGAATGCTCGGTATTTTAATGATGCGCGGTATCGCTGGTGTATTCTTAAAATTGTTAGAGCGTATTGCAGAACTTGAAACGACAGCATATATTTTAATTTTAATTATTGCAGCAAAAATGTTACTGTCTGTTATTCATATTGAAGTAAGTCATACATTGTTCTTCATTATTTTAGTTGTAGCATTTGGAGCAACATTTATACTTCACTACATGAAGAATTCTGGACAAGCTAAAGAAGAAGTTGCAGCTACTAAGGAAGACAATAAATAATTGAAATGGGTTTGCTCGTTTTACGAGCGCCCATTTTTTATAACCAAAAATAGTTTATAATAGAAGGAAGACTTAGAAAAAAGTAAATGTTTTTGGAGGTGAACTGTTGTGTTTTCACGTTTTACACTTCAACCATATGCATTAAAAGATGAATCAGATTTAAAGCAATTTGAAACACTTTTAGAAAAACGCCCACAATATGAGCTGACAGAGAATGAGATGAAATTTAGTTATATAGCATGTCGAATCCTTGGCGTTCCAAACGATGTAGATGAATATTTTAATGAACTGTTTGATTATAGTGAAGCGAAAGGAATTGAAGTTTTACACGAACAAAATTTAAATAAAGTGATTGATTCAGAAAAGCTTCGTCACATTCAAGAAGTGTTCGGATTACATCAAGAAGCACCAAATGGTCTAACAGTAAATAGGCTAGTGGCACACTTATCTGGGAAACAACTTTTACCGAAAGTAGACAATCCTGATTTACAGCATTATATACATACAACATTTATTTCTGTATTGAAATTATATGAGAAACAACATAATCAATCTCTAAAGACAGAAGGCTTCCGTCGTTTCTTAATCGACATGATTAAATTAAGCGAAAATTACGTAGCGAAGTGGTTCTCTACGATTAACTATAAGAAACAAATGCCGCGTATTGTTTGGTACGGTGATGCACAGGAAAGCCGTATATATTTCTTATACTTTCTTATTATGCTCGGCTGCGATGTACTTTATTATCACCCAGAAGGAAAAGATGGATTTGAGAATGTTGATGAGGAAGGAAGAAGTTTTATTGTGTCTCATCCAAGTCGTATTTCTCTTGAGCCATTTCCAGATCGCCGCCGCGAGCGTGTTGCAACAGTGGCATATCAAGCTTCAAAAGAAATTGAACAAGTACTTCACCACGATAATTCACTATTATACAAGCCGTGGCAATTCCGTTCATATACACCTGTAGCACGTACATTAAAAACAACATACGATGAACTATTTTTAATTACGAAAGAAAAGGCGTTTGTACGCCCGACATTCTTTGTTGAAAATAAACACATTTATATTCCATCCCTATTTGCGAAAATATCAGGTGTTTCAAAGAATGATAAAGAGTATTTTCAGCGATTAAAGGCTGTTACATCATTTGATAACAGTTTATTAATTAATACATTTCCGTTTACGAAAGAACAAAAAGCAAATTTCCAATACCATTATCGAGATGCATTAGACCGCGGGGGAAAATTGCATCCAGATTTAATTATGAACAGTCATTGGTGGCCGCACAAACGATTGCCGGAAGGATTACAACATGGTATTGCAGAAGCGATTATCCATACGTGTGAAAGTGAAATGTGTAAACCAATTGCAAAAGAGACGAAACAAGATGTAGCGCTATATGTTTTCGCGCAACTTTCTCAAATACCACCGAATATTTTAGAACAGCTTGAGAAATTTGATTATTCACAAGATGTACCGAAAATTGTTATATTTAATAATGAGAAGAGTGGAGAGTTAACTCGTTCTGATGCTGTTTTATTACTATTTTTAAATCAAATTGGAGTAGATGTATTCCATTTCAATCCAACGGGAAGAAACGATATTGAACCGTATATTGAAGCGGGGGCATTTGATTCACATTGGCTTGAAGAGGTTAATTTCGATCTTGAGTTTCATGGTTCATCAGCCTATAAAAATTTATCACAAACAATAAAAGGACTATTTCGTCCATTTTTATAAGGAAAGGGAGAATACCATATGAATAACCCAGTCGTACTAGATTCGAAAACAGAATTAAATGAGCAAACAGCACAAGATGTTCGCTTGCAACTTAGACAAGATGCGGATGTACAACGTATTTATAATGCGGTAGATATTAAAGATCAATTAGAATTAATTGAACTTGGAAAAGAACCTTCTATGGAAATTTCACGTTTTGCTGATCAAATTTTACATACGATGTCATTATCAAAGATAGAAGATTCTGGTGAATTATTAAAACAGCTTGGTAAAATTATGGACCGATTCGATAGCAAAGACTTTGCGGAAGAGAAAAGTGGTTTCTTCTCACGTATGTTCAAAAAAGCGGATAAAATGATTGAACAAATCTTTAGCAAGTATCAAACGATGGGCCGTGAAATTGATAAAGTGTATGTGGAAATTACGAAGTATCAAGATGAAATGAAAAAATCAATTGGTACGTTAGATGGTTTATATGAGCAAAACTTAAAATATTATTTAGACTTAGAAAAATACGTAGTAGCAGGAGAAATGTTATTAGAGCGTTTAAATACAGAGTTAGTTCCCATGTATGAAGAGCGTGTACGTAATAACGATCAATTAGCAGGTATTGAATTAGAGTCGCTTAAAAACTCTGTTGAAATTTTAGAACAGCGTATTGATGATTTAGAAAAAGCGCGTATGGTTGCGTTACTTACAGCACCACAAATTCGAATGATACAACGTGGTAATAATAAGTTAATTGGTAAAATCAATACGGCATTTATTACGACGATTCCTATCTTTAAAAATGGTATCATTCAAGCGGTAAATGCGAAGCGTCAAAAGCTTGTTGCAGATTCTATGGCTGAACTGGATCGCCGTACAAATGAATTACTTAAGAAAAATGCACAAAATATCGCAACGCAAAGTGTGGAAGTAGCGAGATTATCCGGTTCTTCTAGTATTAAGATGGAAACACTTGAGGAAACTTGGAACATTATTTCAAGAGGTATGCAAGAAACACAACAAATTGAAGAGCAAAACAAACGTGAGCGTGAAGAAAGTCGCAAACGTATGGCTACATTAACTGAGAACATTAAAAAAGAATTACAAGGATAAAGTGAAACTTTAATCAGTGGGGTTTTGTTCATTCCCGCTGATTATTAGCCTTCACCGATCGGATGTTTACTGCCCGGTGAATAGAGGGATAAATGAAAAGGCAATGAGGAATAGTTCTCATTGCCTTTTAGTTTTTCTTCGCTAATTTAATGATTTCATTTACAACAAGCGGAATGATACTTAATAAGAGAACAAATCCCCAATCTCGCAGCGTTAATGCATGCACACCGAATATATTTGCAAGGGGCGGAATGGAGATGATACAAACTTGCATAAGAACACCGATAAGAAGGGAGAAGACTAAATATTTATTTGTAAAAATCCCAATTGAAAAAATTGATTTCGTTCTTGAACGCAAGTTAAATGAATGAACGAGCTGAGAAAAACTAAGAACGACAAATGCCATCGTTTGAGCGTGTAATAGAGCATCCTCATCAATTCGCTCTGGGAAAAGAGGGAATAAATTTGTATCTCCAGTATAGAACTTTGCTCCGGCGATAAAGGCTATTAGCGTTAAAAGTCCAATGACAACTCCATTGAAAATAAGGAAAGGAACGCTACCGCTAAATAAGCTTTCTTTCGCATGTCGTGGTTTTTCCTTCATCACATCAGGATCTTCAGGATCAACCCCAAGTGATAATGCGGGCAGCGTATCTGTAATTAAATTTACCCACAAAATGTGAATAGGTCGTAGTGGTGTTGCCCAGCCGAGTAAAATGGCTAAAAATAAAGTGATAATTTCTCCGAAGTTACAAGAGAGTAGGAAGAGGATTGATTTTTTTATGTTACGATAAATGTTTCTACCTTCCTCAACAGCTTTCACGATAGATGAGAAATTATCATCTGTTAATACGACATCCGCTGCCCCTTTTGCAACGTCTGTTCCTGTAATGCCCATCGCTACGCCAACATCTGCTTGTTTTAAAGATGGAGCGTCATTGACGCCATCACCAGTCATAGAAACGATATTGCCTTTTGCACGTAATGCTTTTACGATCTTTACTTTATGTTCTGGAGAGACTCTAGCGAATACATGTAAGTGATCAATTTTGCTTGCTAGTTCTGTATCTGAAATGTTATCTAATTCAGTTCCAATCATAATTTCACATATGTCTTCAGCAATACCAAGTTCTTTGGCAATGGCGAAGGCAGTATCTTTATGGTCACCAGTAATCATAACTGTGCGAATACCGGCTTTTTTACATTCTGTAATGGAATCTTTTACTTCAGTTCGCGGTGGATCAATCATACCGACAAGACCAATAAAGATGAGGTTTTCTTCAAGATGATTTATATCGACATCGCTTGAATTGTATTGTTTAAATGCGAATGAAAGTACTCTTAAAGCTTCTTGAGACATTGCCCCGGCAGCTTTTAATATTTGATTTTTATCAGTATCTGTTAGAACCTCGATTTTACCGTTTTTCAATATGTGGGTACATCGAGGTAAGAGTTTATCGATAGCACCTTTCGTCATGCTATAGTAGCTTTCATCGAATGTATGTACAGTTGACATCATTTTACGATCTGAATCGAAAGGTAGCTCATTAACACGTTCATGTATTTTTTCTAAATGATCTTTTTGCATGTTAAAAGTGCTTCCGGCAACGAGAAGAGCAATTTCAGTCGGGTCTCCTGTTTGTGACTCATTGTTGTAAGACGCATCGTTACATAGCACCATGTTTTCTAACAATAGACGTTGCACATCATTATTTACATTTAAATTTTCTAATTGATCGTATGTGTTATCACTATAAAAGTGAGTAACGGTCATTTTATTTTGTGTTAACGTACCTGTTTTATCTGAACAAATAATTGTGACAGAACCGAGAGCTTCGACAGCTGGTAGTTTCCGAATGATAACATTTTGTTTAATCATACGCTGCACACCAATTGCAAGAACGATGGAAACGATAGCTGGCAAACCTTCTGGAATAGCTGCAACGGCTAAACTAATAGCAGTCATAAACATTTCTAGTGTATCTCGTCCTTGTAAAAAGCCGATGAGAAACATCACGATACAAATAGCTACAGCAACAAAGCCTAAATACTTTCCGACTTGTGCTAAGCTTTTTTGAAGTGGTGTCATATCATCGTCTGCTTCATGTAACAGGGTAGCAATCTTACCAATTTGTGAGTTCATTCCAGTTTCAACAGCAACACCGACGCCTCTTCCGTATGTTACAAGGGTAGACATAAAGGCCATGTTTTTTTGATCACCGAGTGGTACTTGTTCATCACTTTGCATGAAAGGGTGGTAGATTGCATCTTTATCAACAGGGACAGATTCACCAGTTAGAGCAGATTCTTCAACTTTTAAATTTGCGGTTTCGATAAGGCGTAAATCGCATGGGATATATCTTCCAGCGTCGAGCATAACGATATCACCTGGAACGACGTGCTCAGATGGAATTTCTTTTAGTTCACCATCTCGCTTGACGATAGCTTTAGGTGTCGCCATCTTTTTCAATGCCTCTAAAGCTTGTTCTGCTTTCGATTCTTGGACGACACCGATAACAGCATTTAAAACTACAACGAGTGCAATAATACTTGCATCAGCCCATTCACCTACAAAGGCTGAAATAAGAGCAGCAATAATAAGGACATATACGAGGACGTCATTAATTTGGGCGAAAATACGTTGCCATAAAGTGCGTTTTTGTTTTGTAGCTAATTCATTAAAACCATATTGCTTTAAACGTTCATTTACGATTTCATCTGTTAAACCGTGTTGTTCATTTGTTTCTAAGTCGATTAATGTTTGATTTTTCGTCTTACTGTACCAATTGCTCATAAGTAAGCACCTCCAGTAAAAACAGTTAGCAATGGTAGTGTTGCTATTATTTGTGAGTAGTATGTATGGAGAAAAAATCTAAGGTGAGGTTCTGCTTCTATTGTACAATATTTTACAGTTGGTTGAGAGAAAGAGAAGAGTTGTCATGAATTTGTTGGAAATAAAAAAGAGCCTCATAAGGAGGCTTTTTACTTTTTAATTAATGTACCTAATTCTTCTGTAATAGCTTGCATTTCACTAATACTGAATGTTTCACGTTTCATAACATGCTCATAAATGTCACGTAAGTCTTCGTACATTTCTTCATTAAAGCTAGCAGCTCTCATCGCTCCAGCATTAACCATACGTAATTTTTCTTTAATAGCTTCGACCATATATTCAACGTTTTCTTCTGACTTTACGGATAAATCCACCGAAGTGTCCCCCTTTAAAATAACATAAGGTTATCTTAACATTTTTTATCATTTTCGTTAATGAATCTTTTCAATCCTATTAAATTAGTAGGGATTTCCTTTATATTTAATAATTGGTTGTTTATACTATAAGTATATATAAAGAAATGCACCAAGAAGGGAAGAAACAAAATATGGTTCAAGTATTGTTTGTTTGTCTTGGGAACATTTGCCGTTCTCCGATGGCAGAAGCGATTTTTCGAGATCTTGTCGTAAAAGAGGGACTCGAAGAGAAAATTGTCATTGATTCTGCAGGAACTGGAGATTGGCATGTTGGCCATCCGCCACATAAAGGAACACAAAAAATTTTAAAAGAAAATGCAGTCACTTTTGAAGGAATTAAAGCAAGGCAAGTAGAAAAAGAAGACTTAACAAAGTTTGATTATATTATTGCCATGGACAACAAGAATATAGCAGATTTAAAAAGTTTAGGTAAAACTGGAGGCTATATTGGTAGGCTGTCCGATTTTGTTCCAGACGGTGGCTGGACAGACGTTCCCGACCCTTACTATACAGGGAATTTCCAAGAAGTATATGACCTTGTAACAGAAGGGTGTGCAAAGCTATTAGCTTTCATTCGAAATGAACAAGGAATATGAGGAAGCTTAGAAAGAAATACTTTCTAACATATGAAATGAAAGGGTGAAGGAATATGGCAAAGAAAAATAACATTGCTCGAAACATTGCGATTGGTGTAGCTGCAGGTGTAGCTGTATCTATGTTGAAGAAAGAAAACCGTGAAAAAGTAAAAAATACTGCAGAAAAAGCAAAAACTAAAATGATTGAAATTGGTGAAAATGCAAAGATCAAAGAAAAAGTACAAACTGTTACAGATAAAGGGCGCGAACTTGCTGATTTAAATGTAGTGAAAGCGAAAGTTGCAGAAATTAAAAAATTGACGCCATCTGTTGTAGAGACGTTAAAAGAAACGAAAGAAATTTTTAGTAAGAAAAAAGTTGAGCCAGCAGAGAAGCCAGAAACGATTGAAATTCAAGCTGTATCTCCAAAAGTAGATGAACTGAAAGCAGAAGAAGAGCCAGTAGTTGCTGAAGATGGCGGTATGAAAGAAGCGCGTGAACTATTTATGAAAGACTCTAATGTAGAGGAAAAAAAAACTGAAGCGTACATTGAGTTGAAGCAAGATAAAGAAGAGAAGAAAAGCGTTTAAACATATATGAGAAAAATTTTAGAAAAGGTGAGAAGAAATCGTACTTATTCGTTTGGTAAAGATTTGTATGACCGGACGATGCGCGATGATGTAGCGGGCTTGGCAGCACAGCTCGCTTATTTCTTCTTGCTTGCGATTTTTCCTGGGCTTGTTTTCTTAATTACGCTTCTTGGATTCATTGACCTTCAAACAGAAAGTGTGCTCAACTTATTAGAACCGTACGTACCCGAAGATGCAATGTCTTTAATTGAAGTAAACGTTGATAAAGTTGTAAATGAGCAAAATGGTGGTTTATTATCATTTGGTTTATTATCAATGCTATGGTTTGCTTCAAATGGTGTAAATGCGGTGATGAATGCTTTTAACCGTGCGTATGATGTAACGGAAACACGTTCTTTTATTAAAACGAGGGCGTTATCAATTGTATTTACATTAGCGATTATTTTTATGATTGTGTTTGCACTAATTGTTCCAGTGTTTGGACAAGTCATTGGGGCAGCTGTATTTAAAGCAATTGGTTTATCGGATAGTTTTTCTTACGTGTGGAGTATTACACGTTTAGTAGCGAGTTTCTTCGTGTTATTTGCATTGTTTAGTTTTTTATATACATTTGCACCAGATCGAAAATTAAAAAGAAGAGAAGTCATTTCAGGAGCAACATTTGCTACTGTAGGATGGATTGTGGTATCGTACTCATTTGCTTATTATGTAGATAAGTTTGCGAATTACGCCAATACATATGGTGGTCTCGGTGGTATTATTATTTTAATGTTATGGTTTTACTTGACTGGGTGGGTAATTTTACTTGGCGGTGAAATTAATGGTTTACTCCATCATTATAGGACGGGTGACAATAATTCCCGTAATGAAAAGTGAGCTCTTGTTCCATAATAATAGGGAACAGGGGGGATATTTCATGAGTAATAATAAAAAGAATCACAACAATAAAAATAACAATAAACAAAAGAGTAGTTCGCATCCAAAGCATAAAACGAGTGGTAGTGCGAACGGGCATAATAGCTACCATTAGAAAAAAATGGGTCCTCTATGAGGGACCCGTTTTTATTTATTTCCTTTTAATAATCGTAAGCCATTCAGAATAACAAGAATCGTACTTCCTTCATGCCCGATAACACCGAATGGAAGAGCTAAAAATTGTAAGAAGTTTGAACAAATGAGCATTGTAATTACAGCTAGTGAAAAGATTACGTTTTGCTTTACAATACGGTTCATTCGTTTTGATAAGCGGATTGCTTGTGAAAGTCGAGATAACTCGTTCTTCATAAGTACAACGTCTGCAGTTTCTAAAGCTACGTCTGTTCCTTCTCCCATCGCTACACCGATGCTAGCAGTAGCGAGTGCAGGGGCATCATTTATACCATCTCCGACCATTGCTACTGTCCCGTATTTTTCTTTTAGCTTTTTAATCGTTTCAACCTTTGTTTCTGGTAAGCATGATGCGTAATACTCCTTTATGTTACTTTCAGAGGCAATAGCCTTTGCTGTTTCTTCATTATCTCCAGTAATCATAATGGCCTCGACACCGATGCTTTGTAATTCGCGAATAGCAGCTATTGTCTCTTGGCGAAGAGTATCTTTTAAAGCGATAAGTCCAAGGATGCCATCCTCATCACTAATATAAACGACAGTTTTACCTTCTTTTTCAAGTGAGGCAGAAATACCGTTATGAAATGTCTTTGTTTCTTCACCGATAAAATCAGCTTTACCTATTTTATAAGCTTTGTTTTCGAATATTCCTTTTAGCCCAAAACCAGTTACATCTTCGACGTTTTCTGGTTTTTTTAATGTAATGTCATACGCATGTTTTGCATATTTCACAATAGATTCAGCTAAAGGGTGTGTAGAGTGACTTTCAATTGCTGCTGTAATAGAAAGTACTTCTTTTTCTGTCATATTTTCTCGAACATATACATCTGTTACAGTAGGTTTTCCTTCTGTTAATGTTCCTGTTTTATCAAAGGCAATTGCTTTTACTGAAGCGAGACGTTCTAAATGTATGCCACCTTTAAAGAGAATTCCGTTTCTTGCGCCGTTAGAAATAGCAGATAACGTTGCTGGTGTAATGGCAGCAACGAGTGCACAAGGAGATGCGACTACAAGTAAAATCATAGCGCGATAAAACGTTTCATTCCAGCTCCAATCCAGTAAGAAATGAGGGACGAACATCATAAGCGCAACAACGAGTAGTACACCTTTTACATATGTTCCTTCAAACTTTTCGATGAATAGTTGTGATGGTGATTTTTCACTCTGTGCACTTTGAACGAGACGGATAATCTTTTGGAATAATGTTTGATCGCTCGGCTTCGTAATTGTAACTTCGATAGCACCGCGTAAATTTACAGTACCAGCAAATACTTCATCACCATATTTTTTTTCATTTGGAATAGGTTCACCAGTAATCGCTGCCTCATCGATATTTGTTTCACCGCTATGAATCGTACCGTCAGCAGGAACGCGCTCACCTGGTTTAATTAGAATAATGTCGTTAATTTGTAATCGTCCAACAGGAACACGTTCTTCAGTTCCGTTTGAAATACGTAATGCTTCTTCAGGTTGTAGATCAAGAAGCGCTGAAATTTCTTTTTGACTTTTACTTAATGTATAAGATTCCATCGCACCGCTTAGTGCGAAGATAAAGATTAAAATCGCGCCTTCTGCCCAATAGCCAATGATTGCAGCGCCGATAGCAGCAAAGAGCATAAGCATTTCGACATTTAGCTCTTTCTCCTCAATTGTATCTTCAATACCTTCTTTTGCTTTTGCATATCCACCAACTATATAAGCAAGGATATAGCAAGTAATGCCTACATTCATTACATCGTTCTTTGTGAATAACCAACCAGCTAAAATGAAAATACCAGATGCGATTGCAAATATAAGTTCATAATGTTTCTTTAATGTATCCCATAAAGAGGGATGAGAAATAGACTTTTGTACTTGTAATGTTTTTACTTCTGAGTTCATTACTACTCGCTCCTTCCAAATTCTTATTGAGAAAAATAATCAAAATCGAAACCCCTATAAAACGACGAAAGCTGCCATCCGTAATGGATAGCAGCATTTCTGTTGAAACTGATTTTAATAGTTATTATGTTATAATTATTCTATAGTATAGCATATGTTTTCGTTAGATGATATGTTTTTGTTTGTTTAGAAACTGAAAACTTGTGTTTTCTCAATTCCTTTGGTATATATGAATACTGTTCATAAAAAGGTCGGAAAGGAAGACAACAAGTGAAGACAGAGAAATTTTTTACCCATCCGATTGGCGTATTTATCGCTGCAATAGTAGCAACTTTTTTATGGGGAAGTGCATTTCCTTTTATTAAATTAAGTTATGCTGAACTTGGAATTCAGCCACAAGAAGTTGGAGAGCAAATATTATTTG
The DNA here is from genome assembly GCF_051916915.1 of Bacillus cereus group sp. MYBK139-1. Taxonomy (NCBI): domain Bacteria; kingdom Bacillati; phylum Bacillota; class Bacilli; order Caryophanales; family Bacillaceae; genus Bacillus; species Bacillus cereus group sp. MYBK139-1. The sequence goes on from NZ_JBQAHO010000005.1 coordinate 151,654, forward strand.
CTGGCTATCGTTTCTTTTTATCTGGGGTTATGCTTTTATTCTTCTTTAAAGCGTTAGGAAAAGATATGAATTTCAAAAAAGGAACGGGGAAGCAGTTAGTACAAATTGGTTTATTTCAAACATTTCTTCAATATATATGTTTTTATATTGGAATGAGCTATAGTTCTGGTATTGAAGGAGCTATCATTTCAGGAACATCATCATTCTTTCAAATTTTACTCGCGCACTTCTTATATAAAGACGATGCGCTCAATATGAGAAAAATAATTGGAGTCTCTATCGGATTTTGTGGTGTCATTTTAGTAAATGTGCCGAGTGATGGTAGTTTGTCATTCCATTTCGGAATCGGTAGCTTATTACTTCTGAGTGCAGCAATGTTGTATTCATATGGGAATATATTGGCGAAAGAAGGTAGTAAAACATTAGATATTGGCTATATGACAGCCTACCAAATGATTTTTGGTTCTATCGGACTATTATGTATAGGGGCTTTGCAAGTTGGAGTTATGCCATTTACATTTAGTATACATGCAATACTAATGCTTATCTATTTATCTTTCTTATCCGCAGCAGGATTTTGCATTTGGAATACAATTATGAAGTACAACAAGGTTGGAAAAGTATCAATGTACATGTTCTTTATACCTGTATTTGGTGTGTTATTATCGAGCATGATTTTAGGCGAAGCAATTCATTCGTTTGTATTATTCGGTTTAGCGTGTGTAGCTGTGGGAATTATTGTGGTGAATCGGGTGCCAGCTAAGCAGAAAATAGAGAAAGAAAAACAAGTAGCATAGATAACGAGAAAACGATTACAATGGAAGAACAGTGCTGTTCTTCTTTTTTTATATAGAAAAAGGATAATAGACTAGGTGTCACGAAAAAAGATACAAAAAGTATTTATTGAGGAGAACATATTATGAATCTACTTTATATGGTGTTAATTGCACAAATCATTCTTTTTTTAATTGGTGCAATGTACGCAGTAGGACAGACAAAAAAGACAAGAAATAATATGCCGTTACCTTTAGCGGTGCGCCTTATTCTTAGTTTTTCGTTAACAGCAAGTGCAATTTGGATATGGTTACAAGATCCATCAGTAGATTATAGTACGTGGGTTGCACTAGGTATGACGTTATCAACTGTAGGGGATTTATTTATGGCAGGTTTAATTCCAATTGGTCACAGGCTAATTGGAGGGATGATTACTTTCGCGCTTGCGCATTGTTTTTATGTAAAGGCATTTTTGCAAACAGGCATTTCATGGAATGGTTTTTGGATTGGTTTACTCGTATACGGACTCTTTCTCATTATAGGATGGTTCTTCTTTATTCGAAATGAGAAACAAGATAAATTGTTTACGATAGGAGCGCTAATTTACGGATTGTGGGTTGGAGGAATGGCTTGCTTTGCGTTCGCCTTATACTATGAGAATACAGGAATATGGTGGATACCAGCTTTTGGTGGCTTACTATTTGTCATTTCTGATTTTATTATTGGCGTGACAGATATTGGAGGGCGCAAATTAAAGTATGAACCACTTTGGATTTGGTTTACATATGTAGCGGCTCAAATGTGTATTGTATATGTGGGAATATAAAAAGATACTCTTCGAATAGTGGATAGACTATTTGAAGGGTATCTTTTTTGTTACTATGCTACAATATTTTTTTGTTGTAGAGCAGAAAGGCTGTATTCATCTGCTGCTTTATAACCTTGGGATAATAAATCATTGATGTAAAGCTTGTTGTAAATAAAGCAGAAGACTAAGTTAGAGAATCCGAATGTAAACATACTAGCGACTAAAATAATTAAAAACCATTTCCAGTCTCCACGGAATATAGCAGGGAAGAAACCAAAGAAAAATACAGTCCAACTAAAACCAATTTTTGCTTGTTTAATTTGACCGGTATTTTCATTTTTAAGCATAACTTTCATAGAAAAAGTCCTCCTAAGTAACTAAAAATATAATGATAAATGCAAGATATATTATATCAAAATAATACTTGAATATTATTATTTGTATTTTTGTAATATTAGAATTGTATAATTCAGAATTTTGTGGAAAATACATAGTTGAAGTCTTTATAATAAAAGTAAAAAGATGATGAGATGGTGGAATGATGCAAAAGAAAAAACGTTTGCGTGAATTCTTTGGAACAATTGCAATTGCTTTTTTGCTCGTGTTTTTGGCGAAAATTTTCGTGTTTTTTCCTACGACTGTAAAAGGGGCGTCTATGAAGCCAACATTACAAGATGGGGATAAGGTGATTGTGAATAAGTTGGCAAAGCAATTTGAAAGTTATGGGAGAGAAGATATTATTGTTGTAAAGACAGATAATTTTTATGTGAAAAGGGTTATTGGTTTGCCTGGCGATGTTATTGAGGTGAGAAATGATCAATTATATGTGAATCATGAAGTAATAGAGGAAGCGTATTTGTATAGTAATAAAAAACAAGCTGAAAAAAAACTTATGAATTTAACGGAGGACTTTGGACCGATTACAGTTCCTAAAAATAAGATTTTTGTTATGGGAGATAATCGCTTAATAAGCAGAGATAGTAGAAATGGTTTAGGACTCATTGATAAAGCAGATGTATTAGGAGAATTAGCGGCAATTTATTATCCATTTGGACATATGAAAATAATGAATTAAAGTAAAAAACCAAGCAAATTTCAGTTTGCTTGGTTTTTATGTTAAATCGTAGGAGACTCATTAAATTCATAGACGTCTTCATTGTTTTTGTTCGTACTTAAAACGAATTTGTGCTGCAATAGTTGTAGTTTAAAGAATGCTAACGGATCGTGATAAGTTTCTGGGTTGCTTCTTAACGTTGCTAATGTTTGCTCGTCTTCCTGTATTTCAAGTTGAGCGGTTTCTACATTTTGCTTCAATATGCTAAGTGGATCTTTAAAGAACATCATGATATCTCGTTCTAATGCGCCTTCAAATACTTCAAATTGAAGGAAGAATTGTTTTGAGATTGTTTGAGCAATTTCCGTATAATCTTCCGTTTCAATGTATTGTTTATATTTGTTTGCAAGCATAGATTGATTTTTTTGCATGTTACCAAACAGTTTTCCTGCACTCTTTAAGAAAAATTGTGTCGGTGTAAAGCGTAATAAAATATTGATGTTCGATACTGTAATTCTATTTGTCATACGTACAACATCTCGATGCCAATCATCTAGTAATTTGAAATCGCAAGGAAGTTTCATACGTTCTTCTTTATATAATTTATTAAATGTTTCACTCATTTCATCTAAATAAGATTGAGCTTGAATAAATTCATTATGCGCTGTTTCAATCCACTCTTGAATAAATCCAGTAAATTTAGGGAGAAGCACTTGCTGTACATGTTTTTGAATTCGTTCGTTCATGGCAGTATTTAATTCTTCATGAACTAATTTGAAATCACTATCTTCTTGAACAAGGTCAGAGCAGCTCTGTAATAATTCAGGAATTTGAGAATGGATATCTCGTGTGATTTCTTCTTTCGTTAAAAGATAAGATTCTGTAATAGAACGAATTTTATCTTTTTCAAGAGCGGTAAGATTGTTAATAAATCCGTTTAGTTTTACTGAGATATGTTTATTCCAACGTACTGATTTGACTAATGTATTTTCTAATTCCACACGTTCATTTACAAGGTATGCGATGGTCTTTTGAGTAAACCATATTAGTTTTTCGATACGTTCTTGTTCTATATCGCGTTCTGCTAGATTAGAAAGAATAGACTCTGTCACGTCCCCAAGTTGTTGGCTTCCCTCTTGTGAAGGAGAGTATGGGAAGAACTGCGCATTTGGGAAATGGACTTTCATCTTACTCATTAGTTTTTCATTCGTATCCGCACTATTTGTGTGTAATACGAAATGAATTTGTAAGTTTGGTACTTGTTCACTTAAATAAAGTAATGTATCGAGTTCTTCACCATGTAACGATGAAGCAGAATTTAATACGTAAATAAGGCTATCTGCGGCTTGTAAGTATTCAAAATATGAGCTGTTTTTATCCACTTGTCCTTGAACAGATGGTGTAACAAGAAATGCAAATTTATTCTTTCTCAAAAATCTACTTGGTAATTTAATTTCTATACATTTGTTCTCAAGTTCTGATTGTTCAGGTGTAGCCATTATTTGATGGAATTCATCAAAGTTCGGTATATTGTGCACATCTAGCTCAGTGAATTCTGTTATTTCAGTTTGGCTATCATCCTTAAATAGAATAGGAGTTGTTATAGTTTCAGTTAAGATGTTCTCTCCTAATATTGAATTGACGAATGATAATTTATCATGGTCACTAGTTCCCGCAATTAGTAATTTTGTAACATTTAAATCACATAGTTCATGAACGAGTAACGTAAATTGATGACTTAAATCTACATCATTTTTTTCAGCCCATACAGCAATTGTTTCGAATAAATGAGAAACAGTTTCCATATTTACATTTGTTTCAGCTGTTGAATTAGAGAGTAGGGCTCCCGCACTTTTTACGAGTAATGACTCTAAAGTTGTAGGTGAAACTTCATTCCACGCTAACACTGCAGCAGAGACGAATAGAGCGTCTTTTGCTCTCGTTAAACTAAACCAATTTGTTAATAAGTCAGGTACAAGTCCTTGCATTTCATGCATGAAATGTTCACCAGTAATTAATTCAAAGTACGTATCTTGATAGCGTTCAACAATTTCATGCCAATCGTCATTGTTGTCTGTTTCAATATGTAAGAATAAATGATTTATTGTTTGAATCCAAGCTAGATGCGATTTTTCATTTTGATAGCTGTTCCAAAGAGCGATAACAAGTTCCTTAAATTGGACTTGATCAATTGCATATAAAGCTTTTAAAGATTCATAGAAATATTCTGGTTTGATTTGTTTCGTAAATCCTTGATTCACATAATTAATTAAAGTATCGAACCAGTGTAATGATTTTGTTCGAATTCCTTCTTGAACGGCAAGTTCGATGGCGTTATTCCAATCTTCTTGTTTTTCATAGAACGAGCGAGCAATTGAAGTAATATTTGGATAGTCAGGTTGAAATGCAACAGCTTCACTAATCGTCTTAAATGCTAGACCTAAACGATCTTGTTCGATATAAAGAGAAAGAAGTTGTAAGGAAACCTCCATTGTAAGAGTTGTATCTTCCGTTTGGATAGATTGATACATTTCTTCTGCTTTTGGTAAGAATCCTAGTTCAAAATAAGCATCTGCAATATTTTTGGTTGCCCAAAGTGCAAGCTCATTATTTACTTTCTCCCATTTAAATATCGCTGCTTCAAAGTCTTTATTTTGGTAATACAATTCACCTTGAGCAAAGCGAATATTAGAAATGTTGGAGAATTCATTTGTAGATTCATTTATATATGCTTCACCGAGTACTTCTGATACTGGAGTAGAAGTTTCTTCTGTTAAAAATGTTTTATAGTAAACCTTTTGGATAAATTGATTTTCAATGGTCATGTTCGTTCCCCCTGTATAATTTAGAAAAATGATGTTGTATGTAAAGGGTGCATGTTCTTTTAATAGGTAGAAGTTGCATTATATCGACCAAACTATGTTTTTGCTAGGTATATCATTTTTCCTGAGAGTTAAACCGTTGCGAAAAGTAACTTTCCTTTATTGTAACAAAAAAACAAGCATATGAATTTTTATTTTTTAATCCCGGTATTGGTGGATAGTAAGATTAGCCCTTCAAGAAGAGATAGATATAAGGGAAGAAGGCGGGAGTCTAGCGCATGATTGATGTGTACTAAGAATGAGCGAGGTCACTGATTAATAGTTCAATTTCCTCCTGCTAAAGGAATGGATAGAAGTAGAGTTCATTATAAAAACAATGTATAGTGAATATGTATACCATGTTTGTCTGAAAGATAGAAAGGGCACAATATGGAATAACGATCGTGTATAGGATGTGTCTTCCGAATGGAACAACATATTGGCGAGTTAATCGCACATTATGGGTATTTTGGAATTATTATAGCTTTGGCCGGTGGGATTGTTGGATTACCGATACCAGACGAGTTTTTATTGACTTTCGTTGGTTATAACGTTTCAAAAGGAGTTATGTCAGGAACTGCTGCTTTTTTAAGTGGGATGGCTGGTGCGATGTTAGGCATTACATTAAGCTACATATTAGGTTTAAAACTTGGACTCCCTGTTTTAAAAAAGTATGGACCGAAAATTAGAATTAAGGAACATCACATTGAAAAAACACATATTTTATTTGAAAAATATGGCCCATTTCTTTTAATAGTTGGTTATTTTATCCCAGGAGTACGTCATTTAACAGCATATTTTGCTGGGATGTCGAATTTAACACTTTGGCGTTTTTGTTTGTACGCTTACGGTGGTGCGTTTATTTGGATAAGTGTTTTTATTGGACTTGGCTGGAAGTTAGGAGAGAAGTGGCGTTTCGTTGAGTATAGTTTGCATCATTATGGAATATGGATTTTATCCATTTCAGTAGTTGTTACATGTGTCGTATGGTTTTACATAAAGAAAAAGAAAAACCGCGAGTAGCGGTTTTTTAGCTGAAAGCAATAAATAGTACACCAGCTGTAATAAAGACAACACCAATACCAGTCATAAAGTTTAATTTTTCGCCGAGTATAATCATAGCGAGAATGATAGAAAATACGACGCTTAATTTATCGACAGGAGCTACTTGTGAAACTTTTCCTGTTTTAAGGGCAAGAAAATAAAATAGCCATGACGAAGCACCTGCAACTCCACTTAATGTGATAAAAAGCAGTGCTTTTTTATTTAGAAGTACGTCGCCAATATTTTGAAATTTACCTTGTATAATAATAACGCCTACCATAAATAATGCCATGATAATAGAACGAACTGTCGTAGCAACATTGGCATCGATTCCATCTAAACCAATCTTACCGAAAATAGATACAAGGGCAGCAGCAATTGCTGATAATAGTGCGAATAAGAGCCATGAACTCATAGTAAAATTCCTCCAATCTTACATTATTATACATGAAAATCATTCTCACGTATAAAGTGAATGGGGTTTTACCGCCTCGCAAAGAGCTGGATAGATAACGAAATAATCCCCACCTTATATTTTTCATAAGGTGGGGATTATTATACTACTCTGCAATTTCTTCATATAAAAAGTACGTTACATTATAAATATGTTCTACTTCATCATCTGTCATAAACAATAATTCGTCACGCTCAATCCCTTTTTTCTTTTCAATAAACTCAATCATGTTTTTACGTTCTTCTCTTTTCATCAATTTTATTTCTCCTCTCAATCTGTTTTAATACAGTTTATTTAAGTTACTGCTATTATATAACAGAATCTTTAGAAAGTTCCACCTATTTTATTGTTTTTTTCAGAAGAACTTTTCGACAAAACAAGCCCACCTAAAGGGGGGCTTGTTTCACTTTATAGTCGTAAAAACTCGGGCTCCGTCGTACCGGCACCATCGATGTAATAAATTGTATCGGGGTTGATTTTAATTAGTATATAATTAGGGTCTTCAGGACCGAGTAACCAACGCTTTAAGCTATTATTCCAAAACTTGTTTTTTAATGTGGAGTCTTCCTCGATGGAGGCTAAGCCTTCCACTTCGATATAATCTTCATCTAATTTTTTTCCTTCACGACCAAGTAGTACATGTACATTTGGATTGTTTTCAATATCTGTTATCTTTTTTGATTGTCGATCTGTTGCAACATACAGTACAAAATCTTCATGGAAAAACATCATAAAGGCGCTATGAGGTTTCTCATTTCGTACTGTAGATAATACACCGGTACGTTGACCTTGAATAATAGTTGCGATTTTTTCTTTTAAGTGCATAATTTTAACCCCTTTTCATAATTTATAATTCTGTCTGTTTCAACAAGATAATTTAAATATCTTTCATACTGTTTTCTTCAATCCGATTTTTTAAACGCAATTGTGATGAAATCGGACAAGTTAGGAGAAGAATAATAATAATAATATCGAGGAGAAATACATACGATGGAAGGATGAAAAGCATGTTTAATAAAATATTTCTTATAGTAGCGCTTATAGGTGTACCACTGTCTGTACTTGGGAAAACACTTCATTGGCCTCAAACAATTATGTTCGCTGTGTATTGTATTACGATTATCGCATTAGCGGGTTTTATGGGGAGAGCGACAGAAAGTTTGGCAATTGTATCTGGTCCTAGAATAGGTGGATTATTAAATGCTACTTTCGGTAACGCTGTTGAACTAATCATTTCAATTTTTGCACTTCAGGCAGGATTAATTGAGGTAGTGTTAGCTTCTTTAACGGGTTCTGTACTTGGAAATTTATTATTAGTAGGAGGGCTATCCTTCTTTGTGGGAGGGCTTAAATATAAAAGACAAAGTTTTAATGTGTATGATGCAAGGCATAATTCAGCTTTATTAATCTTTGCTGTAGTAGTAGCATTTGTTATTCCAGAGATTTTTTCAATGAAGATGGACGCTGGAAAGACGTATCAGTTAAGTATTGGTGTTTCGATTATTATGATTATTATGTACCTTGCTGCATTGCTATTTAAGTTAGTTACGCACCGTGGTGTATATCAGCATAAAAGTGATGAAGTCGCTCATGAGGAAGAACCAGAGTGGTCGAAAGGGAAAGCACTACTCATTTTAGCGATAGCAACAATTGCGGTAGCGTATGTATCAGAGGCGCTCGTGCATACATTTGAGACAGTTGCAAAATCATTTGGTTGGTCAGAACTATTTATAGGGGTTATTATCGTCGCAATTGTTGGGAATGCAGCGGAACATGCATCTGCAATTATTATGGCGTATAAAAATAAAGTAAATATTGCAGTTGAGATTGCAATAGGTTCTACATTACAAATTGCCATGTTTGTTGCTCCTGTATTAGTACTGCTTTCTATGTTCTTCACGCAAAGGATGCCTTTAGTATTTACGATACCAGAACTTGTTTCTATGATTACAGCTGTTTTCTTAACGATTGCGATTTCAAATGATGGAGATACAAATTGGTTTGAAGGCGGTACTTTATTAGCAGCGTATGTCATTATGGGAATTGGTTTTTATTTATTATGAAAAAATAGGCATAACAATTGTGCCCAGAGAAAACAATAAACAAAGTAGTATATACCTTTACGTAGGAAGGAGCCAGACAGGTGAAACGAGTATACAGCATATGTCTTTCAACTATGGTCTCGTTTATTCTATTATTTCCTAACATGAGTTTTGCAAAGACAACGGTAGAAACAAAAATGCCTTCATCTGTTTTAAATATTTCTAAAGACAATACGTTTCCAAACGATGCACAAGATTTACCGCGTTTGCAGCCGAGTAAGTTTGCTCAAGAACTATTGAAAACAGCGAATATTAAAATTGAAAACCCAGACTTAATTCGAATGTTTAATGAAACGACAATTTCGAATGCGCCGCTTGCGGTAGGATACCGAGCGAAGATTTATTTAGGTCAATGGGCTTTGCATTATGAATCGGTTGATACATCGATTAATTGGGAATATAAACAAATAAATCGCAATGTGTATGATAATCGAGGAGGAGATCGCCTATATCCGCTACGCTATAAGCAAGAAACGCAAAAGACGGTTGAAGGCGATTTAACAGCAGATATGAAAGATGCTGCAGATGTGAAGAAAATGATGCTTCTCAAAGCACTTGAAAAGGTACAATTGCCGCTTTCATTTAAAACGACCATTGGTTATGGTACCGGACATGAGCGTGTGTATAATATTAGTCCGAGTCAACTTGGATATTTATATGCTTATACACCAGCTGTAAATGAAAAAGGGAAAGTAACATTTGGAGAAGTATACCTTGTACTAAAGGGAAATCAAAAAAGGCTTGTTGTAAAAAATATTACTTCTCAAGGAATTGGAGCGGCTATTCCAATTCATGATCATTTATTCTTTAAATTCATTTCTTCTTCTCACTCGCAATAACATAAAAAACGTCAGCTTATAAGCTGACGTTTTTTTATAATGTAATATTTGCTGTTTTTGATAAGAAATCTTCTGTCGGATAGTAGCTGTTTTTTACAAGAACATTCGGTCCAAGACACTTTACTGCAGGACAGTGACAGCTTAATGATTTTGCTGTTTTTGAAGCGCTCCATTTTTCATACGCTTCTTGTAACGTATTTGTTTGTATGTTTCCTAGAAGTGGAACATCACCAAAGTCCGTTACAATAATATTTCCATCGAAAATATTTACATTTAAACGAGAACGGCCATCTGGATCATTACGAACTGTGACATTTTTGCTCTCTTGTAATTTTTTAAATGTGGCAATGTCTCGCTCGTCATTGCTACAAGCATAGAAAGGTAAAGTTCCAAATAACATCCATACATTTTCATCGCGAATTTCTAGTAAATGCTCAATTGCATCACGAATTTCAGCTTTTGTTAAAATCTCTAGATTACTCGCGAAGTCACTTGGATACATTGGGTGAACCTCATGACGTTTACATCCCATTTCGTCAACGATTTGACGATGAATATGTTCAATGTGTGGTAGAGTTCGTTTATTCAGCATCGTTTCAGCAGATACAAGTACACCTGCATCTGATAGAGCTTTACTATTTGTAATCATTCGTTCAAATAACTTTGCACGTTGTTCATACGTAGGTTTACGCTCCATCATTGCAAATCCACCTTCAACGAAGTCATCAATTGTTCCCCAGTTATGAGATATATGCAATACGTCTAAATAAGGAATAATTTGCTCGTAACGTGCTAAATCTATAGTTAAGTTTGAGTTGATTTGAGTGCGAACGCCTCGTTCATGGGCATATTTTAAGAGTGGTGTTACATAGTTGTCGACGGATTTTTTTGAAAGCATAGGTTCTCCGCCAGTAATACTTAAAGAACGTAAATGAGGAATCTCATCTAATCGTTTTAATAAAAGATCCATCGGAAGCGGATTCGGGTCTTTCGGCTGTAACGTGTAACCAACAGCGCAATGCTCACAGCGCATATTGCATAACGTCGTCGTTGTAAACTCAACATTTGTTAATAGTAGTTTGCCGTACTCTTCAAGGTCCATATACGCTTCCCATGGATCGTAAGAAGGAGTAATCGGCTTCATTTTTTGTGATATCGTCATATGAAATACTCCTTTGACTATTGAAATAACAATTTGTCCATTCTCTATAATAGAAGAATATGTACTTTTTATAAAGTGAAACTTTTTAGAGGAAAAAGAGAGAGGGCTTACATTATAGTGAATAACCGTGACAAAATTGATGAAATTACATACCCATTGTAATCATTTTTGCGGTATAATAAAAGCAACTCGAATTAAAAGGAGAGTGCCTTCATGGGAAAAGCAATTCAAGATAAAGATACACAATTAGTATATTTAAAGGAACGTTTAAATATGTTCATTGAAGTAATTGATACAATTGAACCTGAAGAAGTAGAATTAGAGGATGTAGATCGTCTTCTTGCAATGTTAGATGAATTAGAATTAAAATGTGAGCAATTTAAAAAAGACGAATAATATATTAAAAAGGCTGCCAATTCCAATTTGGTAGCCTTTTTCTGTACGGATAATAGAAGGACGATAGAAAAAGAGGTATAATCAAGTTGTGAAAAATTTCATTTATGCTTTAATGGCGTGAAAGAAATAAAAAGCTGAAGAGCATAACAATGAAATTTTCAGCTCATAACGTTTTGGTAGCGTTCACAATTGAGGGGGAAGTAACAATGGAAAAGCTTCAAGAAAGCATGTATCAACTAATTGTTGAAACGTCAACGAACTTACCGAAAGATGTTCGTCGTGCGATTCAACAAGCGAAAGAACGAGAAAATGCAGGGACTCGTTCTGCGATGGCACTTGGCACAATTACAAATAATATTAAAATGGCTGATGATAACATCTCGCCAATTTGCCAAGATACAGGGATGCCAACGTTTAAAATTTATACACCAGTTGGTGTGAATCAATTAAAGTTGAAGGAAGCTATCTATAATGCGCTTGAGCGGGCGACAAAAGATGGTAAACTTCGTCCAAATTCTGTTGATTCTCTTTTTGGAGACAATAGTGGAAATAATTTAGGACCAGGTACACCGGTAATTAAGTTTGAACAATGGGAAAAAGATTATATTGATGCACGTTTAATCCTAAAGGGTGGTGGCTGTGAGAATAAAAATATTCAGTATAGCTTACCATGCGAACTAGAAGGACTTGGACGAGCTGGCCGTGATTTAGAAGGGATTCGTAAATGCCTTCTTCATGCAGTATATCAAGCGCAAGGTCAAGGATGTAGTGCAGGTGTAATTGGTGTTGGTATCGGGGGAGACCGCACATCAGGTTACGAATTAGCAAAAAATCAATTATTCCGTACATTAGATGATGTTAATCCAATCCCAGAATTACAACAACTTGAAGAGTACGTATTAGAAAATGCGAATAAGCTTGGCATTGGTACGATGGGATTTGGCGGAGAAACAACTTTACTTGGCTGTAAAATTGGCGTGTATAACCGTCTGCCAGCTAGTTTCTACGTATCTGTGGCGTATAATTGCTGGGCATATCGTCGCCTTGGCGTAACAATCCATCCTGAAACAGGTGAAATTATGGATTGGTTATATCAAGAAGGTGAAGATACACTGGAGCAAGAAGTACAAGAAAAAACAGAGCAACGTGAAATTGTATTACAAGCACCAATTACAGAAGAGCAAATTCGTGAACTTCGCGTTGGTGATGTTGTAACAATTAATGGCATGATGTATACAGGGCGTGACGCAATTCATAAGCATTTAATGGATAACGATTGTCCAGTAGATTTAAATGGACAAATTATTTACCACTGTGGTCCAGTTGTTGTGAAAGATGAAAATGACAATTGGCAAATTAAAGCGGCAGGTCCAACGACAAGTATTCGTGAAGAACCGTACCAAGGTGATATTATGAAGAAATTCGGTATTAGAGCTGTCATTGGAAAAGGCGGTATGGGTGCGAAAACATTAGCAGCTTTAGAAGAACACGGCGGTGTATATTTAAATGCAATCGGTGGTGCAGCGCAATATTATGCTGAATGTATTAAAGAAGTGAAAGATGTTGATTTCTTACAATTCGGTATTCCAGAGGCAATGTGGCATTTACGTATCGATGGATTTAAAGCAGTTGTAACAATGGATTCTCACGGTAATAGCTTACATGCAGATGTTGATAAAACATCACTTGAAAAATTAGCTAGCTTTAAAGAGCCAGTATTTAAGTAAATAAAAAATGCATCTCGAATCATTCGAGATGCATTTTTTTGGTATATATAGAAAAACATGTTCAGCATGAAAGAATGCGTAGCAACAGAAACTACAAGTACGATTATATATGGAAAGGAGACTATTTATGAAACATAAATGGTTATATATCGGTCTCATTTTTTCAATTATGATGGCACTTGTTCCAGTTTCGGCATTAGCTTATACAAATACTCCACATAACTGGGGAATCCCGCGCCCTAAAAATGAAACAGTACCAGATGCAGGAAAGTTATATACAGATTTACTACAAAAAAATGGTGGTTTTTATTTAGGGGATACGAAGAAAAAAGATATTTATTTAACATTTGATAATGGTTATGAGAATGGATACACAGGGAAAATCTTAGACGTATTAAAAGAGAAAAAAGTACCAGCAACTTTCTTTGTAACGGGGCATTACATTAAAACACAAAAAGATTTATTGTTAAGAATGAAGAATGAAGGACACATTATTGGAAACCATTCTTGGAGTCATCCTGATTTCACAGCGGTAAACGATGAGAAACTTCGTGAAGAATTAACGAGTGTAACGGAAGAAATTAAAAAAGTAACTGGGCAAAAAGAAGTGAAATATGTACGTCCCCCGCGCGGCGTATTTAGTGAAAGAACGTTAGCTCTTACGAAAGAAATGGGCTACTATAATGTATTTTGGTCACTTGCATTTTTGGATTGGAAAGTAGATCAGCAAAGAGGATGGCAATATGCGCATAATAATGTTATGACGATGATTCATCCAGGATCTATTTTATTACTTCATGCCATATCAAAAGATAATGCAGAAGCACTTGCAAAAATCATTGATGATTTGCGCGAGAAAGGGTATCATTTTAAAAGTCTAGATGACTTAGTAAAAAGCAATCAACCGTAAGCATGTATGCTTGCGGTTTTCTCATGCTATAATGATGTGTAAAAAGGATGGGGAAACGTATGTGGAGCGAACATGTTACGTTAGAGTATCCGTATCATTTTGAAGAAGTGTTAAAACGTTTATCTTTTGATCCTCTTAACGTCATTCAATTAGATGAGAAAGTTATTTATGTCCCGCTTTGTATAGACGAGGAACAGATTGTTGTTCGCCTGCAAGGGATTGGTACTGTTCAAAATCCACAGTTTTGGATTTCTAGTCAGACAGGAGATTCAGAGAAAGTCATGAAACGAATGAGGGCCATTTTTCATTGGAATGAACCGTTTCAAGATATACAAAATCATTTTTTAAACACATCATTACGTCCACTATTTGAAACATATGCTTATACTCCAATTATTTTAGAATTTGATTATTTTGCTTGTCTTCTTCGCTGTATCATTCATCAACAAATAAATTTGAAATTTGCTACTGTGTTAACAGAACAGTTTGTGAAACGATATGGAACAGAGAAGAACGGTGTATTCTTTTTCCCCACTCCAGAAATAGTAGCAAATATTTCAATAGAGGAATTGAGAGAGCAGAAGTTTAGTCAGCGAAAGGCTGAATATATGGTAGGATTAGCAAAGTGTATTATAGGTGGTAAGTTAGATTTAGCTAGAATAGAAAACGAAACAGAAGAAGGGGTTGCAGCACAATTGTTACCAATTAGGGGGATTGGTGCATGGACAGTGCAAAACTTTTTAATGTTTGGGCTTGGACGGAAAAATATGTTTCCGAAAGCAGACATTGGGATTCAGCGTGCAGTACAAGGTGTATTTCAATTAGATGATAAACCTGATGATGCATTTTTAGAAAACGTGAAACAAGAGTGTGAACCATACTGCAGTTATGCAGCGTTATATTTATGGAAAAGTATAGAGTAGAGGTGTAATAATGATACAAAAGCAACATGAGAGTAAGTTGGAAGTTGGTCAAACGTTTCCTGTGACAATTAAACGTCTTGGGATTAACGGAGAAGGCGTTGGTTATTTTAAGAGACAAGTTGTCTTCATTCCAGGGGCATTACCAGGAGAAGAAGTTGTTGCTGAAACGACGAAAATTCAGCGTGGCTTCGCTGAAGCGAAAGTGAAAAAGGTTCGTAAAGCTTCACCACATCGCGTGAAAGCGCCATGTCCCGTATATGAAGAGTGCGGCGGTTGCCAATTGCAACATTTAGACTATAAAGAACAATTAAATCAAAAGCGTGATATCGTTGTACAAGCATTCCAGAAGTATATGAACAACGGTTTGGAAGAGAAAATTCGTCCGACGCTTGGCATGGAAAATCCATGGCATTATCGTAATAAGAGTCAACTACAAGTGGGGCGTAAAGACGAAAAGGTTATTACAGGACTGTATAAACAAAATTCACATCAGTTAATTGATATTGCTCATTGTATGATTCAACATAAAGCAACGAATGAAGCGACAAAAGTTGTAAGACGTATTTTAGAAAAATTAAATGTTTCTATTTACAATGAGAAAAAACAAAAAGGTTTAGTACGTACAATTGTGACACGTACTGCAGTTCAAACAGGGGAAGTACAAGTTACACTTATTACAACAAAAGAAGAGTTGCCAAATAAAGAACAATTTATTGCAGAAGTACAAAAACAGATGCCAGCTGTTAAATCAATTATGCAAAATGTAAACTGGCGTAAAACATCTGTTATTTTTGGTGATAAAACATTTAAATTAGCTGGAAAAGAAGTAATTCAAGAAACACTTGGTGATTTATCATTTGAATTATCAGCACGTGCATTCTTCCAGTTGAATCCAGAACAAACGGTTGTTTTATATAATGAAGCGAAAAAAGCCGCTGCCTTAACTGGCAATGAGAAAATTGTAGATGCGTATTGTGGTGTTGGTACAATTGGACTTTGGCTTGCAAATGATGTAGCGGAAGTACGCGGTATGGATGTAATTCCAGAAGCAATTGCAGATGCAAGAAAAAATGCGAAGCGTCACGGATTTACAAATACGAAATATGAAGCAGGTAAAGCTGAACAATGGTTACCGAAATGGGTAAAAGAAGGATGGCGTCCAGATGTAATTGTTGTTGATCCACCACGTACAGGTTGCGATGATAAATTACTGGAAACAATTTTAAAAGTGAAGCCGAAACAAGTTGTGTACGTATCTTGTAACCCTTCTTCATTAGCACGTGATGTACAAGCGTTAATGGAGAGCTATGAAGTGGAATATGTACAACCAGTTGATATGTTCCCGCATACAGCTCATGTAGAAAATGTAGTGAAGCTTGTTAGAAAGTAAAGTTTATTAATATTCCCTCATGGTATGAGGGAATATTTTCTATGAAGGAGAATATTATGCATAATTATAAATTAACGATTCAGTACGACGGTGCACGTTTTAAAGGATGGCAACGTCTCGGCAATAACGATAATACGATTCAAGGAAAAATCGAGAGTGTCATTTCTGAAATGGTCGGAAAAGAAACTGAAATTATCGGTTGTAGTAGAACAGACGCTGGTGTACATGCTTTGAATCAAGTTGCTAACTTTCAAAGTGATGAGAAGTTAGTGGCACATAAAGTGAAAAAATATTTAAATCAATATTTACCTAATGATATTAGCATTACGAATGTAGAAGAAGTACATGATCGATTCCATGCCCGTTACAATTCTAAAGCAAAAACATACCTTTATAAAATTTGGAATGAAGAGCACACGAACCCATTTATGCGTAAATACAGCATGCATGTGAATAAAAAATTAAATGTGAAAAGCATGAAAGAGGCTGCAAAACATTTAGTTGGTTCACATGACTTTACTGCTTTTTCAAATGCAAAATCAAAGAAAAAGTCTATGGTGCGAGAAGTATATACACTTGAAGTGATGGAAGAAGCAGGATTTGTACAAATTAGAGTAAGTGGTAACGGATTCCTTCATAACATGGTCCGAAAAATTGTTGGAGCATTAATTGAAGTTGGATTAGGACAATTAGATGCCGAGGCGATTCCTCAAATTTTAGAGGCGAAACAACGTAATCAAATTAATTGTCTTGCTGAGGCGAGTGGTTTGTATTTGGAGAATGTTGAGTTTTAATAATCAGTAAAAAAATCGAGCTGTGTAGGCTCGATTTTTTATGTTTTGGCGTTAAGAAGATTTCTCTTTCTTCATACGTATCTTCAAATTCCAAAAAGTAGCAAGCATAATAGCTGCAAAAGAGCCGCTAATTGTTGTTAGTAGTTTTGCATAAGGATAGGCATTCATATCAATGAGTAACATCATACATACAAGGGTAGGGAAGAAGGCTAAGTATTGTAATAACTTTAATTTGTTATCATTACTCATATATATCGTTCCTTTCTAGTATGTTATATGTTTATTGTAGCATATTTTACCAAATATTTATTTGTACTTGGAAAAAAGATTAATCCCGTTTTAGTAGGAAATAAAAATGGGGCTAGTAATCAGTGGAAGATGGACAAAACCTCCACTGATTCAAGTTTCATTTTATATGTGTAAATGCAGTTTTTTAATTCGATATTGTAAGTTTTGCCTACTTAATCCTAAAAATTTTGCAGCTTGTGAAATATTACCGTGATACTCTTTCAAAATTTGATTGATGTAGTTCTTTTCCATTTCTGCTATTGTGTGCTTTAACGTTTTTGGCGCATCAGTATCGTTATTAGTTAGGAGAGGTTGCATATTGAATTCTTTTTTTATTCGTTCGCGAAAGCGAGTGGGAAGGTGAAACGCTGTAATGATATTTTCATCTTCAACTAAATTCATTGAACCTTCAATGACATGTTCCAATTCTCGTACGTTTCCAGGCCAATCATATGCATATAAGAATTCTCTTACATGTACATCTACATCTGTTACGCCCAGTCCAAATTGAATGTTGTACTTTTCGATAAAGTGTTGAACAAGAGCAGGAATATCTTCTTTTCGTTCACGTAAAGGCGGGAGACATAAAGTAACGACACTTAATCGGTAATATAAGTCTTCCCGCAATCGATTGTGTGTCATAGCTTCAAGAGGGTCTTCATTAATAGTTGCTATAATACGAACATCAATTTCTTTTTCTTGTGTGCCTCCGATTCTTCGTATTGTTTTTTCTTGTATAGCTCGCAGTAACTTCGCTTGAAGTGCTGGACTTAACGAATTGATCTCATCTAATAACAAAGTTCCTCCGTTTGCTTCTTCAAATAAACCGGCTTTATCGATAGCTCCTGTAAATGCACCGCGGTTCGTACCAAATAATAAGCTTTCCATGAGTGTATCAGGTATAGCGGCACAGTTTTGCGAAATAAATGGTTTGCCTGAACGTTGACTTTCATTATGGATACTTTGTGCAAATAGTTCTTTTCCAGTTCCTGTTTCTCCTACGAGAAGTATGGAGGATGATGTGCGAATTACCCTTTTTCCTTCCGCAATGGTGGATTGAATGGCTTCAGAATCACCAATTATGTGATCAAAGGTAAATTTAGTGTTTTGTTTTCGGGAAGAGTCCATTTTTATTGTTTGCTTTAAGTGATTCATCTCTTTTGAAATTTCAATAGCGCCTTTAATTTTTCCGTTTTCTATTATAGGGAAAGTATCGTTAATCGTCGTAATTTCTTGCCCTTTATTGTTAAAATAAGTTTGTTTTATATTTTTGTTTGTTTTTCCTAATTTTAATGCTTCTATAAGAGTACTATTTTTATTTTCTTCAAATGCGAATACTTCTAAAGGACTTTTATATAGCACATCTGAGCGCTCCATTGATTCAATTTCCATCATTTTGCGGTTATAGATAATCGTTTTACTTTCCTCATTAATAATATGAATCCCGATATCGAGTTCATTGAGCAAAGTTTCATATAGCATATTCATTTCAATGATCTGTTTAAAATTAATGTCTTCTGTACGCATAGATTATCTTCTCCTCATTTCACCCTATGAAGACTGACTTTTTATAATTTTATTAAAATTCTTATAAAATCGCAAAATTTTTTTGCTATTTTTCTTTTAAAATCTCTTAAATGATAGAAAAATTTTGCGGTTAGGAAGATTTTTTGGTGAGGAATCCTCATTTTAAATAGGAATTGGAGATTGGTATGTTTTTTGCATAAATAATAGTAGAAATCTTTAAAGGAGGGATATGCAACGTTTCAGTACCAGTTAATAAGAAGGAGGAGTTTATAAAGTGAAGACGGTTATAGAAGGCGTGTATAGTCCTTGTTACGGGAAAGTAGAGAAGTTATTTGTTACAGAAAGTTCTTACGTATACGAATGGGAGAAATTAGCGTTAATTGAAACGACAGATAAACAGAAAGTAGAAATTAAGGTAGGAATAAGTGGGTATATTGAATCATTAGAAGTAGTAGAAGGACAAGCTATCGCTGATCAAAAGTTATTAATAACAATGAGGGATGATCTTTTAATAACAGGTAGTGATTAATAGCATTATATGTATTTTGCACTTTTTAATAATTTATTTTACGATAAAGAATTTTTAAAACGCTTACATTTAATAGGTTTACAAAATGAAAAGGGGGGATTTATATGATGAATCAAAATCAAGGACTAAAAAGAGAATTGAAAAGCAGGCACATATTTATGATTGCACTTGGAGGAGTTATTGGTACTGGTCTTTTTTTAGGATCTGGGTATACAATTCATGAAGCTGGACCAGGAGGAGCGATTGTAGCGTACCTTGTCGGAGGATTTGTTATGTATTTAACGATGCTCTGTCTTGGAGAGTTAGCTGTTGCAATGCCTGACGCAGGATCTTATCAAACTTATGCTACGAAGCACATTTCCCCTGCAGCTGGTTATGTAGTCGGATGGATGTCGTGGTTAAACTGGTCAGCTACGATAGGGATTGAACTCATTGCAGTTAGCATTTTAATGAAACGATGGTTTCCTGATGTACCTTCATGGATTTGGTGCGTAGTGTTTGCGGTACTGCTTTTTGCTATCAACGCGTTATCTTCAAGAAGTTTTGCAGAAGTTGAATTTTGGTTTGCAAGTATTAAGGTAATTACGATCATTGCATTTATTATTTTGGGCGGGGCAGCAATGTTTGGTTTTCTAGATATGAAAGGAAATGAACCAGCACCGATGTTCTCTAGCTTTACTGATTACGGTGGGCTGTTTCCGAATGGTTTATCAGCTATTTTAGTTACGATGATTGCAGTTAATTTTTCTTTCCAAGGAACAGAACTAGTCGGCATTGCAGCAGGTGAGAGTGAAAATCCAGAGAAAACGATCCCGAAGGCAATTAATAATACAGTTTGGCGTATACTGGTGTTCTTTGTATTATCTATTTTTATTCTTGCGGGGTTATTCCCTTGGCAGCAAGCAGGCGTGATAGAAAGCCCATTTGTTGTTGTATTTGATAAAATTGGTATTCCTTATGCAGCCGATATTATCAATTTCGTTATTATTACAGCAGTTCTATCCGTTGCAAATTCAGGGTTATATGCAACTTCTCGTATGCTATGGTCTATGTCTAATCAAGGAATGATTAGTCCGATTTTTAGTAAGTTATCTAAAAGCGGCGTTCCTATTTATGCATTAATTGTAAGTACGATTGTAGGGTGTCTCTCATTACTATCCGGCATTTATGCGGAAGACACAGTCTATTTATGGTTACTATCTATTGCTGGATTTGGGGCGATATTAGTTTGGGCATCTATTGCTCTATCTAACTTATTAGCTAGAAGGGCGTATATAAAGCAGGGCGGGGATGTGAAAGACTTGAAATTTAAAACACCGCTATATCCATTCGTACCACTGCTTGCATTATTATTAAATGTAACAGTAATTGTTGCTATGGCCTTTATTCCAGAGCAAAGAATGGCGTTATATTGTGGTATTCCATTTATGATTGTTTGCTTACTGTTTTACCGTGCGACAAGAAATAAGGCACGTAAAGTAGAACATATTGAAAAGACAAATACAACAGAAGTAGAAAGTTTATAATATTGAGTAATTCGGAGACTGTAAAATTGTAAACAGTCTCTTTTTTTGTGAAAATAAAGCTGGAAACATACTACGTATGCAAAGGGGAATTTAGTGATGAATCCAGAAGTTTCGCAGTTGCTAAAACAAATAGATGTAAGGAAAGAGGAATTGCTAGAACTTACAAAAACATTAATCCGTTTTGAAACACCAGCACCGCCGGCGAGAAACACAAATGAGGCGCAAGAATTTGTTGCAGAGTTTTTAAGAAAACGAAATTTTAGTGTTGATAAATGGGATGTATATCAGAATGATCCGAACGTTGTTGGGGTGAAAAAAGGGATAGAAAGTGACACACATAAAAGTCTTATTATTAATGGACATATGGATGTAGCTGAAGTGACAGCAGATGAGGAGTGGGAGACGAATCCGTTTGAGCCATTTATAAAAGATGGTTGGTTAGTTGGACGTGGTGCGGCTGATATGAAAGGGGGATTAGCTGGAGCGCTATTTGCTATTCAGCTTTTACAAGAAGCTGGCATTGAATTACCTGGAGATTTAATCTTTCAATCCGTAATTGGGGAAGAAGTTGGAGAGGCAGGAACACTTCAATGCTGTAAAAGAGGTTATGATGCTGATTTTGCAGTCGTAGTGGATACGAGTGATTTACATATGCAAGGACAGGGCGGCGTAATTACTGGATGGATTACTGTGAAAAGCCCCCAAACGTTTCATGATGCAACACGCAGGCAAATGATTCATGCTGGAGGACGTTTATTCGGAGCGAGTGCGATTGAAAAAATGATGAAAATTGTGCAAAGTTTACAAGAATTAGAGCGTCATTGGGCAGTCATGAAAACATATGAAGGCTATCCATCTGGAACAACAACAATTAATCCAGCTGTTATTGAGGGCGGAAGACATGCAGCGTTTATTGCGGATGAGTGCCGGTTATGGATAACAGTACACTTTTATCCGAATGAAACATATGAACAAATAATAAAAGAAATTGAAGAGTATATTGGGAAAGTAGCAGCTGCCGATCCATGGTTAAGTGAAAATCCACCAAAATTTAAGTGGGGCGGAGAATCAATGATTGTGGATCGTGGTGAAATTTTCCCTTCTTTAGAAATAGATAGTGAACATGCAGCTGTAAAAACGCTTAGCTCAGTACATGAATTAATTTTATCTAAAAATGCAATTTTAGATATGTCTGCAACGGTAACGGATGGTGGTTGGTTTAGTGAATTTCATATTCCAGCTGTTATTTACGGACCAGGTACATTAGAAGAGGCTCATTCAATAAATGAGAAAGTTGAAGTGGAACAGTTAATCGAATTTACAAAAGTAATAACAGCATTTATATATGAATGGTGTCATACGAAAAAATAGATTAGTATGTTGAAATCGTACAGGTATGTATACTTGTACGATTTTTTAGTGAACTATTTCAGAGTTGAATAGAAACAACTGAAATAGTTCTTTATCCCGCTTTAATGGGCAGTAAGACCCCCACCTCAAAATTCAGCGAAAGCAAAGAAGTTAGGTGGGGGGACGGGCTGCCCATTAAAGTCCGATTGGTGAGGGTTAATAATCAGTGGGGGATGAAGAACCCCCTCACTGATTAAAGTTTCACTTTATTTTTCTATGTCTTTCGTTTTAGTTCGATTAATTTCTCTTTTGCTAATTCAACAGCAATTGCATCATCTAAATAGCCAATTGGAAAGAGATAGTCAGGAATAATATCTGTCGATAAAATGAAATACAGTAATGCCCCCCCAAGAACTGCACGCTCTTCTTTTGGAATCGTTTCATTGCAAAATTGTTGATACATATCCGTTAATTGTTCAATGAAAGGACCAGCACTATCAATTTGTTCTAGCTTACTTGCAAAACTGTCATGAATACGTTTTTCTCCTTCTGTTGTTTGAGCATATCGTTCATAGTTCTCAAGTTCTTGTTTCACACGGGTTGTTGTGTAGTCGAAATCGAATAAGTTAGAGGATTGCAGCGTTTGCTGAATGGTATCAAGAGATGTGTACATATCCGTCTTTTCTTTATTAATGTGTGGAGAATCAGGATACATTTCATCAAATAACAATTGGGGTGGAACTTGCAAACATTCTGCAAATTTTTGTAGATGTTTTTGTTTTGGCGGTTGTTTACCATTCATAATTCTTGAGATTGTTGCGGGATCAATATTTGTAAGCATTCCGAGTTGGCGCATAGATAAGGCACGTTCTTTTAAAAGTTTTTTTATTAATGTACTAAGCCGCTCATTTGGATTTTCTTTAGGCATAGCGAAGGCACTCCTTTTTGTTGTTGAAAAAATGTTGAGCATTTATTACATGTATATGAAACAGACAGGCACAGTTGCTCAACATTTTCATAAGATGCATGGAAAAGTGAGAAAAAGGGGTGGCTGTTTATGAGTACGGCAGGTCTATTTTCAATTCTTTTAATTGGGATTGCTTCTAATTTAGATAATGCAGGTGTTGGGATTGCATATGGCATTCGTAAAATTAGAATTTCGTGGTTCAACAATTTTATCATCGCATTTTTTGGGTTTTTATTTACTTTATTAGCTGGCTTTTTTGGGAGTTGGATCGCATTATTTATTTCAGATTTCACGGCAAATTTGATAGGGGCAATTGTTTTAGGAATAATTGGAGTGTTTATTTTATGTCAGCCTTTCTTGAGTAAAAAAGAGACCGTAGACTCTAAAGATGATAGTGTACTTATGGGGATTTTACGTGATCCGGAAAAAGCAGATTTTGATGGTTCTAAAACAATTAGTTTTTCAGAAGCAATTGTTTTGGGCGTTGCATTATCAATTAATAATATTGCAGGTGGATTTGATGCTGGGGTAACAAATTTAAACCTTTGGCTTACAGCGATTATTTCTGGTGTGTTTAGTTTTATTTGTATAAGTGGTTTTTCGTATGTAGGAAAACGATACTTAGCAGAATACTTAGGGAAATGGGCTACGGTTATTGCGGGAGTGTTATTAATTCTTATTGGGATCGATCAGTTGTTGTAAGGAGAACAAAAAACAACGTTCGAGTATTTCCTTGGAAATATGGCAAAGGATTGCATATATCGACGTACTTTTCTCCATACTAATACGGATTTCTTTTAAAGAAAGGGGGATCCGTATGGGACGCGGAAAAGCATTTGATCATAAGAAAAAAGGGCATGACCATCAACCACCTAAAGGAGCATTCATTCATAAAGATGTAAATGAACATACTTTAGAAGAGGAAGAGCTACCAGTAAATATTGAAACGTATAAAAATAGTTTAAAAAAACATTAAAAGCACCTACATAGGTGCTTTTTTAACGTATATCTTCAATTAATTGTTCCGATTCTTCATGCATACTGTACTCACTTAATACTTGGATACAAAGCCACTTTAATTCTTCAATCGTATGCTCAAATTCTTCGGGAAGCACATGATGAATGTCTTCAAGTCCCATTCCGAAATGAATAAGTTCAAGTACTTGATCATCGATGTTCCGATCCATTAATAGTTCAAGTACTTCTAAATTGAATATGTATCGGTGAGCTTCATCGAGTGAAACCACTTTTAACTTTAAGCTTTCTACAATACTCAATATAAAGAGAAGAATTGTTTTTTCAAGAACAGGCTGTTTTTCCATCTGAAATATTAGTTTCATCCTTCACACCTCCACATATAGCGCTAGGTTGTACTATACTATTCAGGTTGGGGGAGCAAATATGCATGATATAGAGAAACTTTCAGTACTGTTTTTGTAGGGGATTGGTAGCTGATAAAGTTAAGGTTTTTATGGAATAAAAAAATCCTGCTAGTATAGCAGGATGGCTCTGAATTAAAAAATGCTCCAACCTTCTTGAGCAGAAAGAAGTTCAAGGATTTTAAAACCAGCGATGCTATTTCCGTTTGCATCTAAAGCTGGTCCGAAAATACCAATTCCCATTTCTCCTTTTACGCAGCCGAAAATGCCACCAGCTACACCACTTTTTGCGGGGATACCAACACGAATCGCAAATTCACCAGACTCGTTATACATACCGCATGTAACCATAAATGTTTTACAAATCTTTGTAATATGCTTAGGGATAATTTGTTTTTTCTTATATGGATCATATCCATCCATCGCAAAAATTAAGCCGATACGTGCTAAATCGATACAGTTTACCTCAACTGCACATTGACGAGTGTATAAATCCATCAGCTCTTCAATGTCACAATCGATAATTCCGTTTTGTTTCATATAGTAACAAAGTGAGCGATTTAAGTAAGCTGTCTCTAATTCTGAATTAGCAACTTTAGAAGAATAATTAATAGTAGGATTATCTGTTATTTCACGTACGAAATGAAGAATGCGCTCCATTTTTTCTTCATTATCTTTACCTGCTAACATGCTTGTAATGGCTAGTGCCCCTGCATTAATCATTGGATTAAGTGGTTTAGAAGGACTTGTCGTTTCTAACTTAATAATAGAATTAAATGGATCACCAGTTGGTTCCATTCCAACTTTAGAAAATACATATTCTTCACCACGATCTAAAAGGGCAAGTGCAAGTGTAATTACTTTTGAAATACTTTGAAGAGTGAATAGTGTTTGTGAGTTGCCAGCATGGATGTATTCTGTTTCTTTATGGAAAATGGCAATCCCTAAATCATCTGGATTGGCATTTCCTAGTTCGGGGATATAAGTAGCAAGCTTTCCTTTTTTCGTATATGGTTTTACTTGTTCTAACAACTGTTGTAAGTTGTTTGTTTCAATGCACTGCATAGTACCAACGCTCCTATTTCGAATTAACTAAGTTTACTTTTCCCGATATGCTCGGAAATAAATAATAACATGAAAAAGTGGAATGATAAAACGAAAGTTGCATGTTCTATAGAGGGTCTTTCGTTTTGAATATTCTGTAGTAAAAAAGGAGAAATTTCCTTTTATATAACAGTTTGGAAATAGGAGATTTATCCATAAAAAATTCAAAAATAAAAACTACACATCTATACAACTATATGTTATTATGGTTATGTAAATAGAAAGCGTTTTCTAAGGCGTACTTATAATGATAACGATTTCATAAATTTGATAGGGGGAATTAAAATGTTGCAGTTTCTACAACGTATTGGTAAAGCGTTAATGCTTCCAATTGCCGTACTACCAGCAGCAGGATTATTGCTTCGTTTAGGACAAGAAGACGTATTTAACATTCCTGTTATGGCACAGGCCGGTGCAGCAATTTTTGATAATTTAGCACTTATTTTTGCAATTGGTGTTGCAATCGGTTTGTCTGTTGACGGTAGTGGAGCAGCTGGACTTGCCGGAGCAATCGGATATCTTGTTTTACAAAATACAACGAATGCTCTAAGTAAGACGTATTCAGCAGCAGAGTTAAATGATAAATTAAAAAGTGTTCAAGATTTAGTCGGTTCAGTAGATCCAACTAAATTAGCAGATACAATGACAAAGGTTTCAAAAGCAGCGGCGTTAACGCCGAAAATCAATATGGCCATACTCGGTGGTATTATTGCAGGGGTTGTTGCGGGATTACTATACAACAAATTCCATAAGATTAAACTGCCAGAATGGTTAGGGTTCTTTGCAGGAAAACGTTTCGTACCAATCATTACTTCAATCGTAATGTTACTTTTAGGATTAGTATTCGGTCAAATTTGGCCAACAATTCAAAGTGGTATTGATGCAGTAGCACATGGTATCGTAAACTTAGGTTCAATTGGTGCTGGTTTATTCGGATTATTAAACCGTTTATTAATTCCAATCGGTTTACACCACGTAATGAACACATACTTCTGGTTCGTACTTGGTGACTTTACAAATGCGGCTGGCGATATCGTTCATGGTGATATTGCACGCTTCTTTGCAAAAGATCCATCAGCAGGTATGTTTATGACTGGTTTCTTCCCGATCATGATGTTCGGTTTACCAGCAGCATGTTTCGCAATGATTGCAGCTGCTAAACCAGAAAAACGTAAAATGGTTACAGGTATGTTAGGTGGTCTAGCATTAACTTCATTCTTAACTGGTATTACAGAGCCAATTGAATTCTCATTCATGTTCTTATCACCAGTATTATATGGTATTCATGCTGTATTAACAGGTCTGTCTCTATTCATTACAACAACACTTGGCATTCACGATGGTTTCTCATTTAGTGCTGGGGCAATCGATTACTTCTTAAACTTCGGTATTGCAACAAAACCAGTATTATTAGCAGGAATTGGTTTAATTTACGCAGCAATTTACTTTGTAGTATTCTACTTCTTAATTAAGAAGTTCGACCTAAAAACTCCTGGTCGTGAAGATGAAGAGGAAGTAGCTGAAGGTGAAGAAGCTCCAGTTGCAGGTTCAATTGGTGAAACTTACGTAGCAGCTTTAGGTGGAAAAGAAAACTTAACAGTTATTGATAACTGTGCAACACGTCTACGCTTACAAGTGAAAGATGCTGGTCAAGTAAACGAGGCAGCATTAAAACGTGCTGGTGCAAAAGGTGTTATGAAATTAAGTAATACGAGTGTCCAAGTTATCGTAGGTACAAATGTTGAATCTGTTGCCGATGATATGAAAAAACACGTATAAATAATTAGATAAGAGGATATCCAAAAAAAATTGATAACATCAGTTTTTTAGAGGGTATCCTCTTTTTTTTATTAAAAATTTAACGGGAATCTTACTTTTGTAAATTTTCTTTTTCTTTTTTGTGCATATAGGTTGGTAATATGTGCAGTGCGTGATAAAGTAGGGATGACGTCGAATGGAATGTCGAAAATCTATGAAAAAGATCCGGAATGAATCTTGTGTAGTGGAATTAAATTATCGGTAAATAAGGGGAAAAAAGCAATCATGGATCACGAAAAAAACAATGCGAATGGGAAATCACGTCGGCCAATTGTATACATAAAAAGAACAATCATTCTCGTCTTACTATTTTCACTTATATATTTCATGTATACAAAAATTGTTGCGCATAGTAAGAAAGAAGAAACTTTAAAAGCTGCAGCAGAAATGAAGAAACAAGAAGAGCTAAAAAAGAAAGAAGAAAAAAAGAAGCAAGAAGCAAAAAAACAAAAAGAGCAGGAAGAACAAGTGAAGCAAGCACAAGCTGTGGAAAAGCCTGCTGAGGGACCACCTCAAGAAATTAATGAAAACGCTCAATTAGATCAATATTTGCAAAAAACAGGATTTAGCGGGACAGCGGTTATTGTGAAGAACGGAAAGGTTCTTTTGAATAAAGGATACGGTATGGCGAACAAAGAAAAACAAGTACCGAATAATTCAGAGACAACTTTTTATATTGGTTCTATTTCAAAGGCTTTTGTAGCGACTGCTATTATGCAATTAAAAGATCAAAATAAGTTAAATGTAGAGGATACGATTGCGAAGTATATTCCAGATTTCCCTCAAGGTAATGGTATTCAGTTAAAACATTTACTAACACATACGTCAGGAATTCCAGAGTATGAGCAGGGAACAGAGGATATCTCTCATGAAGAATTGATAAAACGAATAGGAAAGCAAAAGCGTATTGGAAGTCCAGGAGAGAAATGGAAGTATTCCGATTCTAACTATTCGATACTCGCCTATATTGCTGAAAAGGTAAGCGGACAACCGTTAGAAGAGTATATTAAACAACATATTTTTGCTACTGCTGGTATGAAACATTCTGGTTTTGGTAGAGAGCTAGAACAAACAAGATTTCCATCGACAGGTTATAAAATAGTAAATAACAATATGACAACACCTAATATTCCAAGTATGTCACAACTTTATGGTTGTGGTGATATATATACAAGTGCCCATGATTTATATTTATTTAATGAAGCGCTCTTCTCTGGAAAGTTAATTTCAAAAGAGAGCTATGATCAAATGTTTACGGCCGTGAAAAAGGATTACGGATTTGGTTGGTATGTAGACCCGGGAAGTTATTCGAATCACGGTGTAATGCCAGGCTGGAACTGTTTAAATGGATTTAGTAAAAATGGAAGTGTGTATGTTGTTTTATTATCTAACATTCAAAACAACATTAAATCATTTGGTAAAGTGAATAACGACATTTATACGATGTTGCGAAATATTGAAGTGTAAGAGACTATCCTTTTGGATAGTCTTTTTTATTGAGGAAGTGTATGTGCAATGGGATAATGAAATAAAGTGAAACTTTAATCAGTGGGGGGGCTTCATCCCACACTGATTATTAGTTGAACCAATCGGGCTTTTACGGGCAGTTGATTCCCTACCTAACTTCTTTGCTTTCAACGAATTTTGAGGTGGGGGTCTTACTGCCCGACAAATAGCGGGGTAAATGGAAAAGGGGGAGGGATATGAGTATACATAAGCATCACGCACGTAATGCGAAACGCATTTTTTTTGTATCTGTCATTGTATGGATTATCGTCGCAATTGGATTAGTGATGGAATATAAAAAAGGGATGCTATTCACTTCGGAGAAAGAAAATCTGAAATTAATAAGTGTTGTACTACCGGCATTTGGATTATTAATATATAGCTTTATAGAAAAACGAAGATCAAAAATGCTCAAACAGGAAAATTATAATATAGAGACTTCTGAATTATTGGAGCAACAAAAATTTGTTGTTCGCAAAGAGGTAGGAGTATTTCAAGTGATTACATACTTTGGATTAGATGGCAGTGCAGTAGGATTTTTAAAAGAAGAGTATGATTTTGTGATTCAAAGTATATGGCAAGCTGTACTCTCTTTTCTTTTTAAGGGACTACATAAGCAACAATTTTATTTATATAATGACTCGGGAGAAAGATTATTGCGTGTTCAAAAGAAGATGGGAGTACGCAACTTTTATATTTTTTCTAATGTAGATGGAAAGAAAATTGGAGAGTTGAAACAAGTACTAAGTTTAACAAAGTGGGAATGGATCTTTCTAGGGTTGGATGGTAAAGAATTTGGTAAAGTGACTGGGGATCTTTCAGCAACAATGCAGAAAATAGACTGGCGAGATGGAACACATATTGATGTGAAAGAAGATGGTATTCCGTTAGAAGCTGTTAAGTATTTTTCGGCAAGCGGTGGCTCTCTTGTTACAGCTTCTATAAGTGAACAGGCAGCATTACCGAGAGCGGTTTATTATGGTGTTTCTGCGATAGTTACAATTGAAAATTAAGATATAAAAAAAGATAGATGGGATACCATCTATCTTTTTTTGTGATTAGAACATATTGTTTCGTTGAAAAATGTATGTCTTACCTATCACAAAAAGAGTCTGCTTTGTATACATTAAGATGTATGGATATATTTTTATAATTTAAAAATAATAGGAGGAGAAGTGTATGTGTTTATTCGGTAAGTATTGGAAAAAGTTATCGAGATTGTTTAATAGACAATTAGATTATTTTTTAGATAATAAGTTATTACCTGCTGTGGAACGACTTTTATTTTCACAAAACTTCGCGAGATTTATTCAAAGAAACTCTAAGCAAGCTACGGAAGAATTTATTGAATCAAGTAGATTTCAATCTATTATTTGTAACATTTTAAAAGAATGTAATACATCACCTTTTAAAGAGATTGCAGAGCAGTATTTGGGTAAAAACGTAGAAATTACGGTGACAGTTGGACAGTTAACAGGTGTGATTGTAGCAGTTGGTGATGACTTTTTAACACTGCAAGAAGGAATAGGAACAGAAGTTTTATTACCATTTACAAGTATTATATCAATTAAAGAAGCGTAAGAAAGGAGACTTATATATGTTATTTACTGAAGAATTACGTAACCATGTTGGTGAGTTAGTGCAAGTTGTGACAGCGGCCGAAATTGTTGCAGGTATTCTGTTATCTGTGACAGACGGGGCAGTAAGTGTTCGTACTTCTCCTTCTTATGGACCACCGGAAGATGTAGTTGTACGTATTCCCATCATTTCTTATGTTCGCTTGGAAGGGTAAAAATATGAGGGTATCAGTTATTATTCCAGCGCATAATGAAGCGAGTACTTTATCACAAGTTTTAGTAGAAGTGGAGAAATTGAAACCATATGAAATTATCGTAGTAGATAATGGATCGACAGACGGAACAAAAGAAATAGCCTTACAACATCATTGCCATGTCATTTATTATAAATATTCTCTTGGTAATGATGTTGGACGGGCAATTGGTGCAAGAGAAGCGAAAGGCGACATTGTTTTGTTTTTAGATGGTGATATCGTCATTGATAATAAAGAGCTACAACGTTTTATAAAAGGCATTCAGCAAGGTCACCAAATTGTTGTGAATAATTTAACATGGTCTGTTTATTTAAAGATGAGACCGCATTATACGACAGTTGGAAAATTTATGTTGAATCGTTATTTGAATAAAAAAGAGCTTGTTGTTGGATCTTTAATCGCAATTCCGCATGCAATGAGTAGGGAAGTTATTCAAAAGTTTGGTTGGTGGAATTTAGCGGATCCAGCACTATTTCAAGCGATAGCGATGTCTAGAGGAGTAGATATTGTCGATATGGCTTCTGTGGATGTCATTCATACAAATAAAGTGCGTCCCGTTCATACTGGTACATCACCTGGCTCTCCTTATCCGAAAGCGACTAGTCGTATTATGGGGGATCATTTACGTGCTTTGCAATACGTAATCGAAATATATGGTAAGCGTGGTGGCTTTTCGGAAGGAAATAGGGATAGAGAGTTTATAGGAAAGTATAAACCAGTGTTATTACAAAAGAAAAAAGCGAAATATAGTGCGATTATCCCAGTATCAGAAGAAAAGACGACTATAAGATCTGTTATAAAAGAAGTGAAAAAATCAGGTGTAGATGAAATTATAGTTGTTGCGAATGGGGCGGATGTTGAGACAATTAAACAAGCGAAGCTAGAGAATGTCATTGTTATTGAATTTGAGGAAGCGCTTGGACATAATGTAGCCCGAGCGATAGGAGCTATGCATGCTACGGCCGATATTTGTTTATTTGTCGATGGTGATTTTGTTATTCCAGGAAAAAAACTAATTCCATTTTTACATGCTATTGAAGATGGAAATGATGTGGCATTAAATGATTTACAGTGTTTATTAGATATGTTTCATCCGGCAGACCCAATTAGCATGGGAAAATATTTTGTGAATTTAGTAGCGAAACGACCAGATTTATGGAATAACTCATTAACGGCAGTACCACATGCTATGCATAAAAAAGTAATAGAGAAAATCGGATATGATTCTCTTATCATTCCGCCACTCGCTCAAATGAAAGCTATTTTGGAGGGATTCTCTATTACAGCGGTAGAATTTGTAGATGTTATAAAAACAAATCGAGTACGCCCAGAGCAACATGGATTTGTAAATGGGCGTATTCCAGCATTCGATCGTATTTTCGGTGATCAACTCGAGGCGATTGCATATTTATTGCAATCCACAGACGAGCGCGGGAGTTTTACAGATGGAGAGCGGGATAGAAATATCATTCAACAATTGAGAAAGGAAGAAGAGAATACAGATGAATGTTAGTAGTACAGTTGCCATTATCGGATTAGGATATGTTGGTCTTCCTTTGGCAGTTCATTTTGCAGAGAGAGGACATACAGTACTTGGATTAGATAAAGATACTAGAAAAATAGAATCAATTATACAGGGAGAAAGTTATATTCCAGATGTTTCTTCTAAATTGTTACAAAGTTTATTGACTAGAAAAAAATTAATAGTAAATACACCGGATCAAGGTATTGCTGATTTTCAAAATAGTGATTACGTTATTGTCACTGTCCCAACTCCAATTAATGAACAAAGAGAACCAGACTTAAGTGCCCTCATTTCAGCTTCGCATTATATACAACAAAACCTTCAAAAAGGACAAACCTTCATTTTCGAAAGTTCCACATATCCAGGTACGCTCGAGGAAGTTATTATTCCGATTATTTCTCAAACAGGAAAAAAGGTAGGAGAAGATTTCTATATTGGATATTCTCCTGAGAGAATTGATCCAGCTAATAGTCAATATTCAGTTCAAACGATTCCAAAAGTCATTAGTGGACAAACAGAAATGTGTAAACAAAAAGTACAGGCTTTGTATAGCACTATATTTGATGTAGTTGTTCCAGTTAGCTCCCCAAAAGTAGCAGAAATGTGTAAGCTATTTGAAAATATTCAGCGCTTAGTCAATATTTCATTAGTAAATGAGTTAAATACACTATGTGAAAGTTTAGGAATTGATTTTTATGAGGCACTTGAAGCGGCATCTACAAAACCATTTGGATTTACGCCGTATTGGCCAGGACCAGGGATAGGGGGACACTGTATTCCGGTAGATCCTTTATATTTCCAGTGGAGAATAAAAAAGAATGGAGCAATGAGTCAATTAATTGAGGCGGCACATGTAATTAATGAGGAAATGCCAGAAAAAATGGTCCGGAAAGTAAAAGGTGTGGTGCAATCACCTGCAACGGTTTTAATTGTAGGGATTGCATATAAAAAAGATGTAAATGACTTAAGAGAATCACCGGCGTTACCAATTATTGAGTTGTTAATAAAAGAAGGATATGAGATAGAGTATCACGATCCATATATTTCTTCTGCAAAATTTGGAGATAAGGTGTATCAATCTGTTTCTTTGGATGAACAAGTCGTTAAACAAGCGGATTGTATTTTAATTTTAACAGACCACTCTAATATCGATTGGAAGGTTTTTAAAGGGATAAAGCAAGTCGTAGATACACGTGGAATTATAAAGAAGGTGAGTGTATGAGTAAGAAATGTTTAGTTACAGGTGGAGCAGGATTTATTGGATCACATTTAGCTGAAGAGCTAGTGACAAGAGGTTATGATGTCACTATCGTTGATAACTTCTATAAAGGAAAAAATAAATATCATGATGAGTTAATGAAAGAAATTCGGGTTATTCCAATAAGTGTTTTAGATCAAAATTCTATTTATGAATTAGTGAATCAACATGATGTAGTGTTTCATTTAGCAGCGATTTTAGGTGTGAAAACGACAATGGAAAAGAGTATAGAGCTTATTGAAACGAATTTTGATGGAACGAGAAACATTTTACAAGCAGCGCTAAAAGGAAAGAAGAAAGTTGTTTTTGCGTCTACTTCAGAAGTATATGGTAAGGCAAAGCCACCCTTTTCTGAAGAAGGAGATCGATTATATGGTGCAACTTCTAAAATACGTTGGAGTTATGCAGTTTGTAAAACGTTAGAAGAAACATTATGTTTAGGATACGCTTTAGAAGGCTTACCTGTAACGATTGTTCGTTATTTTAATATTTATGGTCCAAGAGCGAAAGATGGTCCGTATGCAGGGGTAATCCCACGATTTATTCGCGCAGCACTGCAAGGAAACGACATTCTCGTATATGGAGATGGAAAACAGACACGTTGTTTTACGTATGTAAGTGATGCGGTAGAGGCAACGATTCGAGCAATGGATGAGAAGGTAAATGGTGAGATTATTAATATAGGTTCTGAGAATGAAAAGAGTATAAAAGAAGTAGCAGAAGTAATTAAAAAACTAACGAAATCTTCTTCGAAAATTGTTCAAGTTCCTTTTGAAGAGGTGTACCCACATGGCTTTGAAGAAATTCCAAATAGAAGACCAGATGTAACGAAATTAAGAGAACTTGTTCAATTTCAAGCGAAAGTAACGTGGGAACAAGGGTTGAAAGAAACTATTAAATGGTTTCGTGAAGAAAACAATGGCTAAGTCACTATCGATTATTATACCTGTATGTAATGAAGCGGATACGATTTCAGACGTTATTCAATCGGCAAAAGGATTAAATCCAGTAGAAATTATTGTAGTAGCAAACGGTTGTAATGATGGTACAGAAGAGGTTGCTGATCGTTTAGGGTGTAAAGTAATCAAGTATACAGAGCTACTGGGGAATGATGTTGGCCGTGCAGTTGGCGCAAAACACGCGATAGGTGACGTATTACTATTTATAGATGGAGATTTTGCTATTCAAACTTCAAAGTTACAATTATTCCTAAATCCAATTTTACATGATCAGGCCGACATCGTTTTAAATAATTTGGATGCGTTATTTTTAAAGAAACAAAAACCGCACTCAGTGACAGTATGGCGCCAAATATTAAATGCAATGCTAGAGCGTGAAGAGTTAAAGATTGATTCTTTATTATCTGTACCTCACGCGTTGACGAAAGAAGTTGTTCAAAGCATTGGATATGAATGTTTTGTTAATCCTATTGTCGCTCATTTACGCCTTATTCAAAGCAAATGGAGAATTAGTCGACATTGTGCAATTGACGTTATTACACCAAATAAATTTCGGCCGACCGAGCATGCTGCGTATGGCACGGGGCTTTCTCATTCTGAAAAACGGATGATAGGTGACCACATAGAAGCTGTAGCGGAGCGAATAGTAGGTAGCGATGAGCGCGGAGGGTATTATGATGGAAATAGGAAAAGAGGTAGTGTCTATCATACTTTAGATTTTGAAGATTTTTATCAAGGATGGGGCGTTACATCGAATTTGTATAAGGGAAAGCAATTATCGGTCATTATTCCTGTACAAGATGAAGAGAAAACAATTGGAAACGTTATAGAAGAGCTTCGCAAAATTGAACCTTTTGAAATTATCGTTGTTGTAAATGGTTCGTCGGATCAAACAGCAACGATTGCAAAAGAAAAGGGAGCAACGACAATTGTATATAAAGAAGCACTCGGAAATGATGTGGGGCGCTCACTTGGAACGTATTTCGCAAAAGGAGAAATTGTGTTATTTATAGACGGCGATTTTGTTATTCCAGCGAGTGAGCTATATCCTTTTGCGAAAGCTATTGCAGATGGAACAGATGTTGCATTAAATGATCTAAATCATTATTTAGATTTAAGAGTACCGCTTCATCTTGTAACTGCATTTAAATACGCATTAAATTTAGCTTGTGATAGAAAAGATCTAGGCGTAGGCTCTCTTATCGCTGTACCGAATGCGTTTAGTCGTAAGTGTTTGGAGGGAATTGGATATAGATCTTTACTGGCACCGTGTGTAGCCCAAGCGAAAGCTATTCTTTCAGGATTTGAAGTTGCATGTGTAAGTCGTGTTGAAGTCGATAAGATGAACCGTATTCGACCCAGTGAACATTTTGCTAAAATAGGTCATCCACCAGCTGTACTTCGAATTATTGGTGATCATATAGAAGGGTTAGAGCAATTAATTGTATTAACAGGCAGTCGTGGTGGATTCCATGATGGAAATAGAAAAAGAGATATTTTATCCGACTTTAATGGGCAGTAAGACCCCCACTGATTAAAGTTTCATTTTATAGGTAACAAAAAAGTGTACAACATATGTACACTTTTTTGTTCTGCTATAAAAACTATAACAGATTAGGAGATAAGAGTATTACAGCTCTACAATGGGTATTGTTCTTATATTACAAAATAGGACTCGTATATAAGGATACCAAAAAAATACAATTAAGGAAAGGGTTAATTTTAAAGACTTTCAAATGAAGTTAACACTATGTATATAGTAGTTTGCTCAATATTTCACAAACATGTCACAACTATTTCGTTCACTTTCGTAAAAAAGTAGTATTCTAAGTGTGTAAGCTGTTATATAAAAAATCTTAGTCCTGTACTAATCAAAAATGGAGGAGATTAGGATGACTCAAGTATTAGAAAATGTTAAAAACGCATGGGAAAACTTTAAAGGTGAAAAATGGAAAGCAGAAATTGATGTTCGCGATTTCATTTTAAATAATGTAAACGTTTACGAGGGAGATGAATCTTTCTTAGAGGGAGCAACTGAAGCAACGAAACAACTTTGGGATCAAGTAATGGATTTAACAACGAAAGAACGTGAAAACGGTGGCGTTCTTGATATGGATACAAAAATTGTTTCTTCTATTACATCACATGAACCAGGATATTTAAATAAAGAGACTGAAAAAGTAGTCGGTTTCCAAACTGATAAACCATTTAAACGTTCTTTACAACCATATGGTGGTATTCGTATGGCGGAACAAGCTTGTGAATCTTATGGATACGAAATGGATAAAGAGCTTAGTCGTATTTTCAGAGATTGGAGAAAAACTCATAACCAAGGTGTATTTGATGCTTATACACCAGAAATGAGAGCTGCTCGTAAATCAGGTGTTATTACTGGTCTTCCGGATGCATACGGACGGGGACGTATTATCGGTGACTACCGCCGCGTAGCATTATATGGAGTAGATCATTTAATTGAAGCGAAGAAAGTAGATTTAAATTTAACTGGCGGTGTAATGAGTGAAGATACAATGCGTTTACGCGAAGAGTTATCTGAGCAAATACGTGCACTTCAAGAGTTAAAACAAATGGCTGCTTCTCATGGCTTTGATATTTCTAAGCCAGCAACAACTGCTCAAGAAGCATTCCAATGGTTATACTTCGCATATCTTGCAGCAATTAAAGAGCAAAACGGAGCTGCAATGAGTCTTGGACGTACTTCTACATTCTTAGATATTTATATTGAAAGAGATTTAGCAAATGGTACTTTAACAGAAGAAGACGTACAAGAAATTGTGGATCACTTCATTATGAAATTACGTCTTGTGAAATTTGCAAGAACACCTGATTATAATGAATTATTCTCTGGTGACCCAACTTGGGTAACTGAGTCTATCGGCGGTATGGCATTAGATGGCCGTCCATTAGTAACAAAGAACTCATTCCGTTTCTTGCATACACTAGATAATTTAGGACCAGCTCCAGAACCAAACTTAACAGTTCTTTGGTCTAAACAATTGCCACAGAACTTTAAAAACTACTGTGCGAAAATGTCTATTAAAACATCAGCAATTCAATATGAAAATGATGATATTATGCGTGCTGACTACGGCGATGATTACGGAATTGCTTGTTGTGTATCTGCAATGAGAATTGGTAAACAAATGCAGTTCTTCGGCGCACGTGCAAACTTAGCAAAAGCATTACTATATGCGATTAACGGTGGTAAAGATGAAAAATCTAAAGCACAAGTTGGTCCTGAGTACGCACCGATTACTTCTGAAGTATTAGATTATGAAGAAGTTATGCATAAGTTTGATATGACAATGGAATGGTTAGCGGGTCTATATTTAAACACATTAAATGTTATTCACTACATGCACGATAAATATAGCTACGAACGTATTGAAATGGCACTTCATGATACAAATGTTCTTCGTACAATGGCAACAGGTATCGCGGGTCTATCTGTAGTAGCAGACTCTTTAAGTGCAATTAAACATGCAAAAGTAAAACCAATTCGCGATGAAAACGGAATTGCAGTTGACTTTGAAATTGAAGGAGATTTCCCTAAATACGGTAACAATGATGACCGTGTAGATGAAATTGCTGTAAATCTTGTGAAAACATTTATGAATAAACTTCGTAAACACAAAACATATAGAAATTCTGTTCATACAATGTCAATCTTAACAATCACATCTAACGTTGTATACGGTAAGAAAACTGGTAACACTCCAGATGGTCGCCGTACTGGAGAACCATTTGCACCAGGTGCGAACCCAATGCATGGACGTGATACAAAAGGTGCGTTAGCTTCATTATTATCTGTAGCTAAATTACCATATGAAGATGCACAAGATGGCATTTCTAATACATTCTCTATTATTCCAAAAGCACTTGGTAAAGAGGATGAAGTACAAGTACGTAACTTAGTATCAATGCTTGATGGTTATGCAGTAAAAGAAGGCCATCACTTAAATATTAACGTATTTAACCGTGAAACATTAATGGATGCAATGGAACATCCTGAGAAATATCCACAATTAACAATTCGCGTATCTGGTTACGCTGTAAACTTTATTAAATTAACTCGTGAACAACAAATCGATGTAATTAACCGTACAATGCATGAAAGCATGTAAATGAAAAAAATGTCCCTCTGCATTTTATAAATAGCAGAGGGAGGCTGTTTCAATAAAGGAGGAAGTAACATGGTAAAAGGAAGAATTCATTCTGTAGAGTCTTGTGGTACTGTTGATGGCCCAGGAATTCGTTATGTCATATTTACACAAGGGTGTTTATTACGTTGTCAATATTGTCATAATGCTGATACGTGGGAGATCGGTAAAGGAAAAGAAATAACAGTCGAAGAAGTAATGCAGGATGTGACATGTTACCTTCCTTTTATTGAAGCTTCTGGAGGCGGTATAACAGTTAGTGGTGGGGAACCATTATTACAGTTAGATTTCTTAATTGAATTATTTAAGAAATGTAAGGAAATTGGAATTCATACAACAATTGATTCTTCAGGTGGTTGTTATTCTGAAGAACCAGAATTCCAAAATAAGCTAGATATTTTAATGGAGTACACAGATTTAGTTTTATTGGATTTGAAA
The DNA here is from genome assembly GCF_051916915.1 of Bacillus cereus group sp. MYBK139-1. NCBI lineage: Bacteria > Bacillati > Bacillota > Bacilli > Caryophanales > Bacillaceae > Bacillus > Bacillus cereus group sp. MYBK139-1. The sequence continues at coordinate 191,075 of NZ_JBQAHO010000005.1, forward strand.
CATATTGATTCAAAGAAACATCGTAAGTTAACAGGAAAACCAAATGAACATATTTTACAATTTGCTCGTTATTTATCGGATAAAAATAAACCGATTTGGGTGCGACACGTATTAGTTCCTGGTATTACTGATAATGAAGAGGATCTACAAAAACTATCTAGTTTTATTCAAAGTCTGTCTAATGTTCAGAAAGTTGAAGTGCTACCATACCATAAGCTTGGTGTATATAAATGGGAGGCACTTGGGCATAAGTATCCACTCGCAAATGTAGAACCGCCTACTGAAAAAAATGTAGAAGAAGCAAGACATATTTTACAAGCAGTCTAATCCAAATATTGGGTTAGGCTTTTTGCTTTCTTTACAATAAAACCTAGAGTATATATGGAGAAAAGAGTATACTGAAAATAGAATATCCATATTTTTGTAAGGAATAAGTGGAGAAATTTACATAATTGTAAAGGGAAATCAAAATAGTAAAAAGAATTAAGAAGTAAAAGAGTGAGTATCATGGAATAGAGAACATTTGTAAGTTATTGCGAAAGCTCTTATAGGAAAGTATAATGTAAAGATATGAGCACAGATAGGATTAAGGGGTCAATCTTATATGCTTTGCATATCCACGACAGGTACATAGCTGAAAGAGAAATATTAGAGTCTGTTTATGTAATTTTTAAGGAAAATGTTTTTCCTATTGTCGTATATGCAATATGGAGAAACAATAAGCTAGGAGTGGATTTGTTTGATAAAAAACCCCAAGGTTTTAATATTAACTGCACATTACGGAAACGGTCATGTGCAAGTAGCGAAAACATTAGAACAAACATTTCGCCAAAAAGGAATTAAAGATGTAATTGTATGCGATTTGTTCGGAGAATCACATCCGGTTATAACCGATATTACAAAATATTTATATTTAAAAAGTTATACAATAGGAAAAGAATTGTACCGCTTGTTTTATTATGGCGTGGAAAAAATTTATGATAAAAAAATAGCATCTTGGTATGCGAATTTTGGAAGAAAACGTTTGAAATTACTTTTACAAGCGGAGAAACCGGATATTGTTATTAATACCTTTCCGATTATAGCTGTACCAGAATTAAAAAAGCAAACAGGTATTTCAATTCCTGTGTATAACGTATTAACGGATTTTTGTGTGCACAAAATATGGATTCATCGGGAAGTAGATCGTTATTTTGTAGCAACTGATCACGTAAAAAAAGTTATGGTTGATATTGGTGTACCTGCGGAGCAAATTGTTGAAACTGGAATTCCGATTCGTAGTAGTTTTGAGTTAAAGATTAATCCAGACATTATATATAATAAATATCAGTTATGTAAGAATAAAAAGATTTTACTAATTGTAGCAGGTGCTCATGGGGTATTAGGAAGTGTAAAAGAACTATGCCAATCATTTATGTCAGTACCTGATTTACAAGTAGTTGTCGTTTGTGGGAAAAATGAAGCGTTAAAACAGGATTTATTAGGGTTACAGGAAAAAAATCCTGATGCATTAAAAGTATTTGGTTATGTAGAAAATATTGATGAACTATTCCGTGTTACTTCTTGTATGATTACAAAGCCAGGCGGTATTACGTTAAGTGAAGCGGCAGCATTGCAAGTACCTGTCATTTTATATAAGCCTGTTCCAGGACAAGAAAATGAAAATGCGATGTACTTTGAAAGAAAAGGGGCTGCAGTTGTCATTCGTGATGATAGTGAGGTTTTTGCAAAAACAGAGGCGTTATTACAAGATGATATGAAGCTTCTTCAAATGAAAGAAGCGATGAAAAGCATTTATCGTCCAGAGCCAGCTGATCATATTGTGGATACAATTTTGGCAGAAAATCATGTAGAACCGAATCATATACCTATTAAATCACCTGCTCTTGCACAATCATTTACTTAATATGAAACCCTCTTTTGTATGTTTAAAGAGGGTTTTTTATTGTTTTCCAAGATAAAGACTTATCCACATGAAGATTACGCTTTCATTAAACAGTAAAATCGGAATATTAACAACTATATCCACATCATCCACAATTTTTAGAAAAATATCCACAATTCTAACATTTGATGTGCGTTACAACATACAAACTTGTGAAGGGTTTTTGTAATTCATTCACAATTCTATTAATTCTGTGGATAACGTTATCCACAGAAAAAAGGTTCCTTATTTATAAGGAACCTTTTTTCTACTCTACTCTATCACGTAGAAAAAATATGTAATGAGAATGAATAATTAGGGGGGAGAACTTCTAATTATTCATTCTCACTTTAAATACTTTTTGAGCGATAACCCGCTGCGCGATCTGCTTTACGAAATTCTCGTTGGTAGAGAACTTCTTGTGTACTAGATAATGCGTTTTTTGTTTTGTCACGTTTCTTTTTATCCATTACAAATCACCTCGTGTCCTAAAGTCACTATATATCGTTTCCAAAGACATGGGGTGATATACGTATATATCAAAATGTTAATGGTTAATTATTATTTCTGAAAATTTAGATTATGCTTCTTTTAAGTGATGAGAATCTTGGAACGTTGTATCTCGCATTGTAGCAAGTGTATATTGATCTTTTGGAATTTCATATAAGTTATATACTTCTTCATTCGCGTTAATTTCATCATAAACGGCTTTTCTTGTTTCGTTTGCTAGATTTACATATTGTAATTTTTCTGCAGCTTTAATAGAACGAATATTTATTTTGCGAATACGCATAAAGATCGTTTCAATATCTAACTCGTAGAAAAGTTCGCTAAAAAATGAATCTTTTGCCAATTTATTGTAGCCTTTTCCGTGATAAGGTTTGCCAAGCCATGTTCCAAGAAATCCGGCTTTTTCTTGCACATCAAATAAAGTAATTGTTCCGATAGGGTTACCCCATTCATCTAAAATTGTGCGTGAAATTAATTCCCCACGCTCTTCAGCTTCAATCGTTTGTTTCGTTAAAAATAAATATTCCTCATAAGAATAAGCCTTTTGACGCACAAAAGGGAAGACAGCTGGATCCACCATTAACTCGTATAGAACGTGGCTGTCGTGTAAGTCGCGTTTTTTCAACATACTAACTCCTCCTCACACGAGGGTAGCATGACGAAAAAACACCCCACCCTCGAAATTTTTATATCAATCTTTAAAAAATTTCGGGGTGGGAATCGAACCCACTAGAACCAGTTTCTAACGCTGGTGGCGCACCATTTGCCTTCCCCATTCATCAATTTGAAAATGATAATCACGACACAAATTGATTATGGTTTCATTCAGTTTATAATCGTATAATACTTTATCTAGTCAAAAAAATAAACTAGTTTTTTTTATTTTTTTTGTAAATTATTTTTCCATCAATCATAGTTAGTACAGGCTTGGCTAAATAATGGAAAGGATGATGGGTCCAGAGCACAAGATCAGCGTCTTTTCCAGCCTCAATACTTCCAATTCTATCCTCTAAACGTAAATTTCGCGCTGGAAATATAGTGATTCCTTCTAGTGCAGTTTTTTCGTCTAATCCTTCCCTTACTGCGACAGCAGCACAAACATTTAAATATTGAATGGGTGTATAGGGGTGATCTGTTGTGATGGAAACTTCCACTCCATTTTTTGATAATATATGGTAAGTATCCCATGTTTTATTTTTTAGTTCGATTTTAGAACGGCGTGTAAGCGTGGGGCCAACTGAAACCTTCAAATTGTGTTTCGAAAGTTCTTCAACAATAAAGTGTCCTTCTGTACAATGTTCAATACGTAAATCAAGATTGAACTCTGTTGCAAAGCGTAGAGCAGAAATAATATCATCTGCTCTGTGAGCGTGGATACGTACGGGTATTTCACGGCGTAATGCTTTTAAGATAGGAAGCATTCGAAAATCAGCTTCATGCCCGTAGTGCTGTGCTTCATAGAATGATTCCCGAAGTAATCCCATAATTCCCATACGCGTAATGGACTCTTTTGTGCCATTACTATGGACCTTTTTAGGATTTTCTCCAAAGGCAATCTTTAGACCAGCAGGTTCTTGAATAATCATATGATCAATACAAGTTCCAGCTGTTTTTATTACACAAGTAGTACCACCGATAATATTTTGACTTCCTGGCATAACGTGAACAGTTGTGATTCCATTTTGTACCGCATCTTGAAATGCAATATCAAAAGGGTGAATTCCGTCCAAAGAACGGATATGTGGTGTTGAAACTTCAGATGTTTCATTTGCATCATTGCCAGCCCAACCAGTACCTTCATCATAGAGACCAAGATGGGTATGGACATCAATAAATCCAGGTAAGAGATGAAGAGCACGTGCGTCTATAACTGTCATATCTTGAGTAGGTTGAATGGAAGGCTTGACCTCAGCAATTTTTTCTCCTATAACGAGTACATCCCCTTGAAATTTTTGGGATGTAATAGGATAGACAATGGCTTGTTTGAGCAATATTTTCATAGGTACCTCATTTCTGTTACTTTATAATGTTAATGGAATGTAAGGGAAAGTAACTGAAAGATTATTTGTGTAATAATGCTCCGGATGCTAGAAAATAAAAGTTTTGAAAGGGCCCTCTGTAAAACTGTGTTTTAGAAGTACTACATTGTATGCGAAAGTATATTTTGTAATGCATGGTCTATTGACGGAAATGTGTATTGATACCCATACTCAATTGCTTTACTAGGTAATACATGTTGCCCTTCTAGTACAAGTATGCTCATCTCGCCTAATAAAGCATGAAGCATAAATGAAGGGACAGGTAACCAATGAGGTTTTTTTATTATAGTTGCAATGATTTCTCCAAATTCCTTCATTCTTATAGGATCAGGAGCTGTAATGTTAAGAGGTCCATCAATTTCTTCTTTGTGTATGATGAAATCAATCATGCGAACGACATCGTCTATATGAATCCATGATAACCATTGATTTCCAGATCCAACTGTACCTCCGATATAGAATTGATAGGGAAGTAGCATTTTTGGAAGGGCTCCTCCGTCTGGACCTAATACGACTCCGAATCTTGCGTAGATTGTCCGTATTCCGAGAGCACGTGCTTTAGATGCTTCTTGTTCCCATGAATATACTGTATTTGCTAAAAAGTCATTTCCAGGAGTCACATGCTGTTCTGTAAAAGACTCGGTTTCAGACGTTCCATAGTATCCAATTGCACTTGCGTTAATAAATGTGTGTGGTTTTGTAGGGAGTGTCTGCAATTGTTTAATGAGTCCTTTTGTTGTTTGAATTCTACTGTTTAAAATGACTTTCTTTTGTTTCTTTGTCCATCTACTATTAATAGACTCTCCAGCTAGATTAATAACTACATCAATAGAAGAGAGGGGGAAGGTTTGTAAATCTGGTGTCCATTGTACATACTGAAGGTTAGGATCGGAAGTTTCAGTAGTTTTTTTTCGCGCGAGAATGTAAACAGTATATCCTTTTTGAATAAAAAAAGTAGAAAGGTATTTACCGATAAAGCCGGTACCACCAGAAATTGCGATTTTCATAATTATTTCCTCCTCATTATATATATTCTTGAAAAGCAAAAACGTTCCTTGACTATGGTAAAATAATAGAGAGGTGAGAGTATGGCTGTCATTACAAAAATAGAAGTGCAAAAACGATCGAAAGAACGGTTTAATATTTATATCGATAAAGGTCAAGGTGAAGAATACGGATTTAGTGTGAACGAAGTAATCTTAATAAAACACGGATTACAAAAGGGCTTAGAAATTGATGAAATAGCGTTAGGAAATATTTTGTACAATGAAGAGGTACAAAAAGCATATTTACAAGCAATCTCCTATTTATCCTATCAAATGAGAACGAAACTAGAAATAGAAGATTTTTTACGAAAAAAAGAAGTGGGACAAGCCATCATCTCTGAAGTCGTTTCGAAATTATTACATGACCGATATATTAATGATAAAGAGTATGCTATTTTATATACGAGAACGCAAAGTAATGTGAATCGAAAAGGTCCAACGGTTATTAAAAGAGAGTTGTTAAATAAAGGTGTTCAGGATCTAATTATTACGCATAGTTTACAAGAATATCCGAAGGAAAAGCAAATTGAGAATGCTTTAATTCTTATAGAAAAGAAAAAGAAATCTTATCAAAAGCATTCCTTTTTACAAATGAAGCTAAAGTTAGACGAAATGCTTGTTCGTAAAGGATATTCTAGAGATGTGATTCAAATTTGTTTGGAAGAATTGAAAGACGAAAAAGATGACGAAAAGCAACAAGAAGCGTTACACTATCATGGGAATAAATATTATGAGAAATATAAGAAGTATGATGGATGGACATTTGAAAATAAGATGAAACAAGCGTTATATCGTAAAGGATTCTCTATTGATGAGATAGAGATATTTTTACAAATGAAACGCGAAGAGGGATGAGGGAATAAAAATGAATACGCCAAAACGCTACAGTGAAATGACATCATATGAGCTAAGGGAAGAAATTGGGGTTTTGAAAGAGCAAGCAATAAAAGCTGAGCAACTTGGAATTGTAAATGAGTTCGATGTATTAATGCGAAAGATAGCAATGGCTCGCGCTTATATGACTGACATAAACAAATTCCATATCGGTGAGACATATGAATTAGTAGAAGAACCTGGTATATTATTTGAAATTACGTATTTCAATGGGGTATTTGCTTGGGGACATAAGCAAAATGATAATGAAGAGATTGGAATACCGATTTCTTTATTGCAAGAAAAATAAAAACCAGAGAGCGAATATCTCTCTGGTTTTCATCTTTGGTAGGCGTTACAGGAGATAGGAGATTCTAAAATTGGCGTTTTTTACATTCATTCGCCAATATAATGAGAGACTGGGTTTGTTGCGTCTGTCCGTTAACTTGCGCTTTTGCATGTTTCGGACGAGTCCACGTATGGTTAAATAATTCAGAACGACTATCTAAGCGATCACGGTAGCTCATCTTTATCACCTCGTGTAGGAAGTTAAGTTACTTTGTTACTACTCTTCCTGCTGATTTGCAGCACGCATACGTTCTTGTGGGTGCGTGTTAATTGTGCCGTTAGGTCGTTTCGAAGCGAAGCGTGATTTCGCTTTCGGTTGACCGTCGATTTTGCTGTTGTTTTTTGACTCAGACCAAAATTCGGCTTGTTTACCCATTGCGAACGCCCTCCTCATCATCAGTTGATACCTCTTGAAGAAGTATCAATTATAGAATGTGCAAAATAGAAGAAACTATCCTTTAGAAATGAAGGGATAATTAGGTAAAGGAGACTAGAACATGAATGATATTTATGAAGCATTAACGAAAGAACTATTAGACAAAAATGACAAGCTTTCTTACGCACAAGCGCGTGCTTGGGTTGAATTACTGTGGGAAGATTTTCAAACGACTTATGCGAAATCAGGTCGTTATCAAGGAGAAGAAATGACTGAACAAGTGGTACGATCATGGATTAATAATCATGGAGTACGCCTTCATGAAATGCGTACAAATAATCCGAAATATAGCCATCTAATCAATCAAGAAGATCATTTGAAACATTAAAAAAAGCGACTGAAGTCGCTTTTTTTAATGTGGAAGTAACTCCAGTTTTTTTCGAAGTTTTTCTTCACTAAAAATCCATCCTGTATAGGAACTAATAATATTTAAATTATGATCGAGTTGAACGATTGCAACGAATGGATAATAGTCTTTACTACGATATCGCAAATCAATGAATCGAACTTCATAATAATGATCATAATCGAAAATGTCCCAGCGATATACAGGGGAGAAAGATAAAAATGCTGAGATGTTTTCATCTTGTTTAGCTGCGCGCATAATAGCATTATCTGGGAACGGTACCCGATCGAACTTATCATAGATCATGATGTTACCACGATGCCATCTAGCAACGTAGTAATAATCGGTTGTAACGACTGCTAAATGATAATGATAAAATCGATAAGAAGGAGAAATGATTATCTTCTCAACATGTTTGAAACGTTTTTGTACAACGCTTCTTATATTTCTATGCATCATAATCCGTCCCATGTAGTAAACAATCATTAATATATACGCTGCTAAGGCAGTATATCCTTTATGGGAACCTACGAGCATACAAGCAATTGCGAGTATATGGATAAAGAAAATGACGGTATCAAATGTATTAATGATGCCGAGCGCTACCCATTTTTTGGTGAAGGGCCGTAATGCTTGTGTACCGTAGGCATTAAAAATATCTACAAAGACATGAAGAAAGACGGCAATAAAGGACCAAAGTAGTAGATGCAAATATGGAGCGTCTGAAAAGAAGGCGAAAGAGATGCCACTTATAAGGAAAGACCAAAGAATCACTGCAGGAATGGAATGAGTAATCCCACGATGATTTCTTATATATTTAGCGTTATTACGCAATTTTAAAACTGTATCGATGTCAGGAATATTGGAGCCGGCAATTGTAGCAAGCATAACTGCTTGTGGCCCAATATCACTTTGTGCTATGGCTGGATCTAACGTGGCCAAACTGCCTAGAGTAACGCCCATAACAAGGTGAGTGGCTGTGTCCATAGAAATCCACCTCCGTTTTTTATTAATGTAACTCTTTTTATTCGATACCTCAAGTCCTTTGCCTTCTATTTCCTATGTCATCTTACTTAAATTTTTTCCTAAAATCTTTATAATAGTACTTATATGCAAAAAAATGAGGGGGATCAAGTTTGACACTTGAAATATTAAATAATTTTAACATAGAGCAGTTTCAAAATGATTTAATTGGTTGGTTTGAAAAAGAGCAACGCGACTTACCGTGGCGTAAAAATAAAGATCCATACCGTGTTTGGGTTTCGGAAATTATGTTGCAGCAAACTAGGGTAGAAGCTGTAAAACCATATTACGCAAATTTCATGGGGAAGTTTCCTACTCTAGAAGCTTTGGCAAATGCTGATGATGAAGAAGTGTTAAAAGCATGGGAAGGTTTAGGGTATTATTCTAGAGCGCGAAATTTACATGCAGCCGTAAAAGAAGTAAAAGAAGTATATGGCGGGATTGTGCCAAGTGATGTAAAGAAGATTGAGAAATTAAAGGGAGTCGGTCCCTATACAAAAGGTGCTATTTTAAGTATCGCATATGGTATACCAGAGCCGGCAGTTGACGGAAATGTTATGCGTGTATTATCTCGCATTTTATCAGTATGGGATGACATTGCAAAACCGAAAACGAGAAAAGTGTTTGAAGAGATTGTGCGTGAAATTATTTCGGCTGAAAATCCATCTTATTTTAATCAAGGTTTGATGGAATTAGGAGCACTGATTTGTATTCCTAAAAATCCAGCATGCTTACTTTGTCCTGTACGTGAGCATTGCAGGGGATATGCTGAAGGTGTTCAAAAGGAATTACCAGTAAAAAGTAAAGCGAAAGCCCCTAAGATGGTACCGATTGTTGCGGGAGTACTTCAAACAGAAGATGGCCGTTACGTCATTAATAAACGTCCAAGTACTGGTTTATTAGCTAATATGTGGGAGTTTCCGAATATTGAACTTGGCGAAGGGATTCGTAATCAGAAGGAACAGCTTATAGATTATATGAAAGAAAAATTTGAGCTTTCGATTTCTATTGAAGAATACGCAATGAATGTACAACATACCTTTACACATCGCACTTGGGATATATTCGTATTTTACGGAAAAGTAACTGGTGACATTGTTGAAACAGATACATTGAAAATTGTATCGAAAGAAGCATTTGAGCAATTACCTTTCTCTAAATCGCATCGTACGATTTATGAGAGTTGTGTTGAGAAAATTACAATGCAATAAAGTGAAACTTTAATCAGTGGGGGGGTTCTTCATCTCTCACTGATTATTAGCCCTCACCAATCGGACTTTTATGGGCAGTAAGACCCCCACCTAACTTCTTTGCTTTCGCTGCATTTTGAGGTGGGGGTCTTACTGCCCATTAAAGCGGGATAAACAAAAAAGTGTTCCCTAGATTGGGAACACTTTTTTAATCGTAAGAAATTTTTGTCCCATGAGTCCAACTAGCATCACCTTCTTGTAAGCCGCCTCTTGATTCAATTTCTATTACAATTTCTTTGTAGATACTTTGACCTTCTGTATTTAAATACGGCAAAATCTGTTGTAATGAATGATGAAAATAAGCCAATTCATCTTCTTTCCACTCATTTTTTGAAATCATCGTTAGTTCAGTCATATCGCGTCCTATATACATATTTCCACCTCCATTTTCTATAGTTTGAATGAGTGACAAGAGATATATACGGAGATTAAAAAAAGAAAATCACGGATAGCTTCTAAGAGAATTGGTTACATTATTGGTTGTGGAGGTGAGAAAGATGAGTAAAAAACAACAAGGTTATAACAAGGCAACTTCTGGTGCTAGCATTCAAAGTACAAATGCTAGTTATGGTACAGAGTTTTCAACTGAAACAGATGTGCAAGCAGTAAAACAAGCAAACGCACAATCAGAAGCAAAGAAAGCACAAGCTTCTGGTGCACAAAGTGCAAACGCTAGTTATGGTACTGAATTTGCAACTGAAACAGACGTGCATGCTGTGAAAAAACAAAATGCACAATCAGCTGCAAAACAATCACAATCTTCTAGTTCAAATCAGTAATGAAAGAAAAACACTTCTCTAATTCGGGAGAAGTGTTTTCTTTGTGCTTTGGTCATGGTAATGAAAATAAAACGAACGACATAACTTCTAATAAGTCAACAAATGTAGTCAAAGGAGAAGGAAGTTAAAGATTAGAAATATGTAATGAGGAAATAATAACTGATAAATAAATCCAAAAGGGGGTAAGTAATGAACGATTTTGATAAGTTGGTAGGAGAGCAATTGGAAACGATGGATGAGTTGTTGAAGTTACAAGCTCACCTAGAGAAGTATCAGCAAATTGAAATAAGCGAAAAGGATACGTGCGATAAAAAGGAATTACATTTTATTCGCCAAGAAATATATAGAACAGAATTAGCACTTAAGTTATTACATGAGAAATTTGAAGAGCAAACAAATAGTGTGATTCAATCTTTTGAAACTGAAAAAATGATTTCAAATTTAGGATAAGATATATTGTTGCCTTTAGGTGAAAGGTCCTTCTGTACATGGAAATGAGGAAGGACTTTTTTTATCCCACTTTAATGGGCAGTAAGACCCCCACCTCAAAATGCAGCGAAAGCAAAGAAGTTAGGTGGGGGGCGGGCTGACCATAAAAGTCCGATTGGTGAGGGCTGATTAAAGTTTCACTTTATTCTCCTTTCCTCGTTTGGCCCCGTTCCCTAAGAAAGACTATGGATATGGTATTCATTGTGAAACATAGAGTCTTATCGCTTTAGTTTTAAAATTTCGACAAAAAAGTTATAATAGAAAAAAAGTGAATGCAGTTCAAAGGGCATTTGCAGTTGAAGGAAGGGAGCATATATGGGATTTCCCAAAGAAGGAGAAAAAGTACAAATACATAGTTATAAACATAATGGCTCCATTCATAGAATGTGGGAAGAGACAACGATTTTAAAAGGGACACAAAGTCTTGTGATCGGAGCAAATGATCGTACAGTAGTGACAGAATCAGATGGCCGAACATGGATTACTCGTGAACCAGCAATTTGTTATTTTCATGCAAACTACTGGTTTAATGTGATTGGAATGTTAAGGGAAGAGGGCGTATATTATTATTGTAATTTAAGCTCACCTTTTGCATATGATTCTGAAGCGTTAAAGTATATTGATTATGATTTAGATATTAAAGTGTATCCAGATATGACATATACGCTTTTAGATGAAGATGAATATGAAAAACATAGTCAAATTATGCAATATCCACCTGTGATTGATACGATTTTAAAACGAAATGTAGCACAATTAACACAATGGATTCATCAAAGAAAAGGGCCATTCGCACCAGACTTTGTAGATATGTGGTATGAGAGATATTTAATGTACAGAAATTAAAACAAACCTGCAGGGGATTCCCCCGCAGGTTTGTCCTATTAGAGGGGGGATTATGTGCAAGGTATAAAAAGATATTTGCAATTTGTTAAACCATATCGATGGCTTATTGCTATTACGATTATGATTGGTCTAGTTAAATTCGGCATCCCGCTCATTATGCCGTGGTTATTAAAGTATATTATTGATGATGTCATTCAGGGCGGAGGGTCACTTCAAGATAAGACGTCCCAACTAGTAACAGCGATTGGGATTGCTTTTTTTATTTTTGCAGTGTTAAGACCGCCGATTGAATATTATCGTCAATATTTTGCGCAGCGTATCGCAAATACAATACTATATGATTTGCGAAAACATATTTTTGGTCATTTACAAAATTTGAGTTTACGTTATTATTCGAATACAAAAACAGGGGAGATTATTTCACGTGTCATTCATGATGTAGAACAAACGAAGGATTTTGTAATTACTGGTTTGATGAATGTTTGGTTAGATACAGCAACAATTGCTATCGCTATTATTGTTATGTTTTCTATGAATATAAAATTGACATTTGTTGCGCTATTAATTTTACCTATTTATGTAGTGGCAGTGAAATATTTTTTCGGGCGTCTTCGAAAATTGACGAAAGAGCGTTCACAAGCGTTAGCAACGATGCAAGGGTATTTACATGAACGTATTCAAGGGATGCAAGTGACACGTAGCTTTGCATTAGAAGAGTATGAAGGGAAGCAATTTGAAAAAAGAAATAATGAATTTTTGACGAAAGCGTTAACGCATACGAGTTGGACGGCGAGAACATTTTCAGCAGTAAATACGTTAACAGATTTAGGGCCGTTACTCGTGATCGGTTTTGCAGCGTATGAAGTGATTCAGGGGCAGTTAACATTAGGAACTATGGTTGCCTTTGTTGGATATATGGATAGTTTGTATAGTCCACTTCGCCGCCTTGTTAATTCCTCTACGACATTAACACAGTCTTTCGCATCGATGGATCGGGTGTTTGAACTGTTAGACGAAAAATATGATATTGTGAATGTACCAGGTGCGGTACAAACGAAAAAATTAAATGGTGAAGTGATATTTGATAATGTATCTTTTCGTTACAATTCGGATGAAAAAGAGGTATTACATAACCTTTCGTTAACTATGTTGCCAGGAGAGAAGGTAGCACTTGTAGGAGCAAGTGGGGGAGGGAAGTCATCTCTTGCTAGTTTAATCCCGCGTTTCTATGATGTCTCTTCAGGCGCAGTTTATGTAGATGGGATAGATGTTAGAAAGTATGATATGAGAAATTTACGTAGTCATATTGGAATTGTACTGCAAGATAATTTGTTATTTAGCGATACAATCGGGGCAAATATTTTATATGGGAATCCGAAAGCGACAGAGGAAGAAGTAATTGCAGCTGCCAAAGCTGCGCAAATTCATGATTTTATTATTGAGTTACCTGATGGTTATAATACTGTCGTCGGGGAACGCGGTGTGAAGTTATCTGGTGGGCAAAGGCAACGTGTAGCGATTGCACGCGTGTTTTTAAAGAATCCATCGTTACTTATATTAGATGAAGCGACTTCCGCTTTGGATTTAGAAAATGAAAGATATATTCAAGAGGCGCTTCAGACGTTAGCTGCTGATCGAACGACGATCATAATTGCACATCGATTGGCGACGATTACGCATGTGGATACGATTATTTACATTGAAGATGGTGAAATTAAAGAAACAGGATCTCATGAAGAATTAATGAAAAAAAGAGGATATTACCACAATTTATATCAACTTCAACATATAACAGAAACAGCTCCTTTAGCGTAAAAGGAGCTGTTTTTTATTCGTCTTCTTTTTTATCATCGATTTTGAGTTCTGCTTCTGGTTTATGGTATGTGTAGAAGCTATCCACAAGTAAATCTAAATGCTCTACTTCTTCACTATAGTTAATAATAGCGGAAATAAGAGGGAAGAGATGTAGCCATGTTTTATATGCTTCTTCATCATCCTTGTTTTGATATTCCATAAAGATATCAATTAATTCCTGTTTACCTGTTTCAACTTCATCAAGCATTTCAACAGATTGTTGTTTTTTTGCTTTACCAATAAATTTTAATAAAACTTGTTCATGATAATGTGTTAATGAATCAAGTTCGTTCTGAATAGATTCCTGGAATTCTTCTGGCATATAGCGCAGTTCGTTTTCAGTACGATGTAATGATTTTAACGTACTTAAAGCACGACTTGTCGTCGCTAACATTTGTCTGAATAAAACAAGCTTACGAATTTTTGCGAACTTTACTTTTTTCGTATAGCTTCTTTCTTCTTTATACAGCAAATAGTAATGGTTTAGTTTGATCATTTTTTCTTTCATACGATCAATATCAGTTTTTAATGTTGTAAAATCAGAAGCTTGCCTGCTATTCATTCGAATCCATTTTACAATTTCTTCTGTATTATCAACGATGCGATGATATAACTTTGTTTCGTATTTTGGAGGCATAAACACTAAATTTACAAGTGAAGCCGCAATAATCCCAACCATAATCGTCGCAAATCGAAGTAAGGCAAAACTAAAGAAATCTTCACCTTGATACTCCATAATAGCGATAACTGTTACTAAAGCAATTGATATTGTGTTTTCTAATCGTAATTGCAATGTAAGAGCAATTACTAATATACATGTTAATCCAATAATAAAAGGATTATGTCCAAAAGCAGTAGCGAATGCGATAGCGAATACCGCACCAATGACGTTTGCTTGAATTTGTTCAAGTGCAGTTAAATACGAACGGTATACAGACGGTTGAACAGCGAAGATAGCTGAAATTCCCGCAAATACTGGACTCGGTAAGTTAAGTAAAATACAAGCAAATAAAGCTAATGTGATGGCAATACCCGTTTTTAAAATGCGAGCACCAAGTTTCATACCCTTAATAAGATCCTTTCTCTTGTCATAATGAATGTACAACATGATACTATACATTCATTACAATATGTTAGCAAGTGATATTTTAGTGACGTTAATAAGAAATTAAGATTCATTTTATACTTTTTCCTAATTCTTTTTAAACATCAATTTTTAGTAAAAAAACCTGCTGAATTTCAGCAGGTTTCAAATTGTTACTATAGATTACTATGAGAAGTGTACTTCGTCAATTTTTTTCTTGAAGATGAAAATTAGGCATATCACTCTGTTGAGATAGATGGATCAGCCTGCTCTTTTTTCGGGATGATTTCAAAAAACTGTTGCTGCATATCATCGAATAACGGTGTCAATAAAGCAACTTCCTCGTATTGCTCATGTTCATTTAATACACGGATATAATCTAGTAATAACTCGGTCACATCTTGCACACCATTTTTACTAATTGGTTGTAATGTAACATTTGCTCCTTTTGCGATTCTTCTTTTTAATGCCTGTTCTGTTAAACCTAAGCTTGAATCATGGCGTAAATAAACAACCCCGCCAGTCATACCAGCGCAAATCCATGGACCAGGATCCCCTAAAACAAGAGCGCGCCCATTTGTCATATATTCAAAAGCGAAACCTTTAATATTAGAGTATGCTCCTATATTCCCTTGCTCTTTTTCACGGAGTGGCTTTGTCATGCGTCCGCCAATTATCATGTCTGCTCCAGAGAGGCGAATGCCAGCGCGAGCATCAGCGTTACCTTGAACGTATAGCGCCCCTTTTTGTGCACCGTATCCAAAACCTTTTCCGACAGAACCGTTATAATATAGACCGTCTTTTCCTTTTGCTTTCGTTATATAAATACCACCACCAAAGGAGGTTTTACCAATACCATCTTGTGCGCCGCCATTTACGTGTATAAATAAGTTCTCACTATTGTAAGCACCTAATCCATTTCCAGGAATCGAGCCATTCGTATACTTTAATGTAAGTGGTTCAAGCTTCGTGTCTTCATATAATTTACTACGAACGCGATAACAAGATTCTAGACCACCCATAACACGTTGCTCTACGCCAACGCCTACTAATTCTTTTGAATGAGGAGAATGAATTGTTTCAAATTGTTTTTCTAGTACGTGTTCTGTTTTTGTACTAGATGGATGTTCTATCGTTTGTAGTAAATTACATAAGTTTAATAAATTTTTGCCTCGAACTTGTTCTAATAAATCGGAACGCCCGACAATTTCTTGTAAATTTGTATAGCCGAGATCTCCTGTTAATCGTTTTAGTTCTTCGCCAAAAGTAGTGAATAAATGTAATAATCCAGCCACGGCGCTTTCTAATTCACGCGGGACGAAGCGGCGTAATCCGTGTTCTTTCGCTTGAGCTTCAGATTCAATCTGTGTTGCGATTCCAACGTGGCAAGTATCTAGATGACATCCACGGCAAGTTGTACAGCCAATTGCAATCATGGATAATGTACCAAATCCAATGCGATTTGCTCCAAGGAGCATAATTTTCAAGGCATCATTCACACTTCGAATACCACCATCAGCCCAAATTTCTACCTTATGTCTCATATTTGCTTCTAATAAAGCATTGTGAGCGGCTTTCACACCAATTTCTACAGGAAGCCCTACATGTTGCAATGCGTGAATACGTGCAGCTCCTGTACCACCATCAAATCCGCTAATGTTAATAAAATCAGCACCAGCTTTTGCGATACCAACAGCAATTGTTCCAATGTTAGGGACGACAGGGACTTTTACAGCTACTTTCGCAAGTTGATTAGCCGTTTTAATTTCTGTAATCATTTGAGCTAAATCTTCAATGGAATAAATATCATGGTTGTTAGAAGGTGAAATTAAATCTGATCCAATTGTCGCATTACGCGCTTCAGCGATTTTGGCTGTTACTTTTGAACCTGGCAAATGTCCACCTTCACCAGGCTTTGCGCCTTGCCCAATTTTTATTTCAATTAAGTTTGATGAATTGAGTAGTTCGGCGTTTACGCCAAATCGTCCGGACGCAATTTGTTGTCCACGTGTATGTGGATATTTTCCAATCATATCTTTAATTTCGCCGCCTTCACCGTTCAAACTAATCATATTTAGCTGATCGGCTGCTTCTGCATATGCACGAAAGGCAATTTCATTTTGAGAACCGAATGACATGGAACTAATAATAAATGGTAAATCATGATTTTGAATACTGATGGACACTTCTTCAGCCGGAATGATATGTTTTGTTTCTTTCGTTTGAACAAGGTGTCTAATTGCGATGGGGTTATTTTCTTCTAATTCACTTAATTTTTCACGGTAATCATCATAAGAGTTTCCTTTTGCAACATCGCCAATTGCTTTCCAAATTCGCGGGAATATATGAAAAGATTTTCGCATTCTAACTTTAGGATTGTTATAATCGTTCGCTCGCATTTGTGCATCTTCAGCAAGTGATTCAAGAGAAAAAGCTAAATCATTTGAACCTAAGAAATTTGTAATTTGCAATATATTTGCGATTTCTTCATGTAACCCGATAGAAGAATAGAGGCGACCGTAACCACGCAATTCATGAATTCCAATTGTTGAAATGACTTTTTCCAGTCCTTTATTAAGTGCATGATATAAATTCGTAATTGGTGTTTTTGTCCCATCATTTACGGTTGCAAATAATAAATATGGATTGATACTATCTGCTCCTAATCCATACATTGTGACGATATCGTGTAAGGAGCGAAGGGCACCCGAACGTATAACGAGAGAACAGTTTCGGCGTAATTTATTTTCGCTTAATACTTGATGTACTTTCGCAGTAACTAAATGCGGATCAATCCATAACTGTTCATTGAGATGAGCGTTGGCATCGTCTATTAATAGTAGGGAAGCCCCATCGTTTACAGCTGTTATCGCTTCAGAACTAATTCGACTTAAGGCACATTGTAAAGTTTCTGCCTGACTGAATGTAGCAGAGATTGTAGCGATAGAGCTATGAGTATTGAATAGTTGTATAAGTTGCTCGTACGTAACTGTGTGTAATTCTTCTGCAATAGATTGTGCTACACTTCCTTCTAAAATGATTGGGGAAAGCATCTCAACTACAAATGGCTGTTTAGCACCAGCCAATAAACTTGGACGTTCGCCAAGTATCGTTCGTGTGGAGAAGTGTTCAACTTCTCGATCGCGATCGATTGCTGGATTTGTAACAACAGCTACACTTTCCTTAATGAAGTCAGCGATATTTCGTCTACCAGTATCGAGTGCAGCGAGTGGTGAGTCATGCCCAAGTGAGCGAATTGGCTCAACGCCTTTTGTTGCCATCTGTTCAAGAAGTTGAATATGTTCACGATCCCATCCGAAAGCAACGTATTGTTTTGTTTCAACTTGCATAGAATCACATAATCCTTGGATTTCTTTCGTTTCAGGGGTAGATAAGTTTAAATGATAATCTTTAGTATCCACTCGTTTTTTAAAACGGTCATATACTTGAGCTTGGTATTTGTCATATTCATAAAGAACAAGCTCATCTTGTTCATTCCACTTTAGTCCGACTTTTTCCCCTGGAGCGAGTGGTTTTGGTTCTGCTACATATTCAGTTGGTGATACAACTCCAGGTTCAGAAGAGAAAATATAA
Organism: Bacillus cereus group sp. MYBK139-1; assembly: GCF_051916915.1. Classification (NCBI taxonomy): domain Bacteria; kingdom Bacillati; phylum Bacillota; class Bacilli; order Caryophanales; family Bacillaceae; genus Bacillus; species Bacillus cereus group sp. MYBK139-1. The sequence continues at coordinate 209,516 of NZ_JBQAHO010000005.1, forward strand.
GAGCTTTCTGTCTCTACTTTCCATACTGGTCGTAGCCCAAGGGAATCCACGCTGAAAACAGCTTCATCTTTATAACGTGAAATAATGCCAGCTGGACCTTGTGCAAAATGGCCCCATGCTTCACGTATATACGTATATAAATCTTGTAAATGTGGTTCATAAAGTTTAATTTCATTAATAATTGGCGGGAATAGTATATCCATTGCTTCAAATAAACTGTAGTTGTATTGAACAAGTAGAGTTTCTAAGGTGCGGTTTAAATCTTGGGAGTCACTGCCCCCAGCAGTAAGTGGAACGTGAATCATTTTGGCTTGATCGCGTAATTTTGCAATTGTGTTAATTTCACCATTATGTCCGAGGATACTAAATGGTTGTACACGAAAAAAGTTAGATAATGTATTAGTAGAATAGCGATTGTGTCCTAGTGTCATAGTTGAAGCAATAAGTGGGTGTTGTAAATCATTGTAATAGGCAACAAGTGTATCCCCAGCACCGAGAACTTTATATACAACGTGATCACGACTTAAGGAAGCAACATGAATCGCTTCATTTTCTTCTATTTTTATCGTTACTGTAAATAATGTTTGCTCAATATTTGCAACTTCATTTTCTGCGATAAGAGCAACTTGCCAAAATAAAGGTTCTTCTTGTTTACCAAGTGGACCGAGTGCATCGGAGTTTATTACATCATCACTTTCGAAAAGAATTGCAAAGTTTTCGTTGTTTAGTTGTGTACGAATATGATTTTTTAAATTAACTATATTTTCGTTTTTGTTTAGAAAAAAATGTCCAACGATAAAGTGGGGATGATCCACGATCGTTGGATTATATCCGCTACTTTTTAATTTTTCATTCCAAAGTGCTTTTGGTACATCAATGTGAATACCGATTCCATCGCCTTCGCCATTAATGAAACCAGCTCTATGATTCATTTTGACGAGCGATTGTATGCAAAGATTAATATTTTCTTTTGTAGGAATTTTTCGTTTCTCCATAACGGAAACGATTCCACACGCATCGTGTTCTGCATTTTTGTAATCTCGAAATAAAGACGGTGTCCATGTGTTTGTTTTATTGAGCATCCGTCAATCCCCCCTCTTATGAAAGTTTGAATAATCTTACTATTTAAGGCGTGAGCAGCCTTGTATACAAAGATAGTAAGGATATAAAAGAAAAATTAAACAGATAATTATGAATAATTATACTATTAATAAGGGATTTATGAAATAGAAAAAAGGAAAAAAGAAAGGTGTGCTTTCTTTTTTCCTTTGAATGACGGGATTATTTATTGTTTGCTAAAGCAGCAAATGCTCTACCTACAGCTTCAATTGTATATTCAATATCTTCTTTTGTATGTTCTGTCGTTAAGAACCATGCCTCGTATTTAGAAGGTGCTAAGTTAATTCCTTCTTGCAGCATAAGCTTGAAGAATTTACCGAACATTTCTCCGTCTGTATCTTGTGCTGCATCGTAATCTTCAATTGTATTTGTTGTGAAGTATACAGTTAAAGCGCCTTTTAGGCGGTTTAATGTAATATCGATATTATGTTTTTCAGCCTGCTCTAAAATTCCTTTTTCAAGCATTGCACCAAGTTCATCTAATTTTTCATAAAGCCCTTCTTGTTGAAGAACTTCTAGACAAGCAATACCAGATGCCATAGAAGCAGGATTTCCCGCCATTGTACCAGCTTGATATGCAGGTCCAAGAGGGGCAACTTGTTCCATAATTTCTTTCTTACCACCGTAAGCACCGATTGGAAGTCCGCCGCCAATAACTTTACCAAGCGCTGTTAAGTCTGGTGTTACGCCAAGTAAGTCTTGAGCACCACCGTACATGAAGCGGAAAGCAGTAATAACTTCATCATAAATTACTAGTGCACCAGCTTCGTGAACAAGTTCATTCACTTTCTCAAGGAAGCCAGGTTTTGGCTCTACAATACCGAAGTTTCCAACGATTGGTTCTACAAGAATAGCTGCTACTTCATGTCCCCATTTATCTAATGCTTCTTTTAAAGTTTCTACATTATTAAATGGAACGGTAATAACTTCTTGAGCGATACTTTGTGGTACACCGGCTGAGTCAGGAGTTCCTAGTGTAGAAGGACCAGATCCAGCTGCTACAAGTACTAAATCAGAATGACCGTGGTAACAACCAGCGAATTTCATAATTTTTGTGCGGCCTGTGTAAGCGCGAGCGACACGAATTGTTGTCATTACAGCTTCAGTACCAGAGTTTACGAAGCGGACTTTATCTAATGCAGGCATTGCTTCTTTTAACATTTTTGCAAATTTTACTTCTAGCGCTGTTGGAGTTCCGTAAAGTACACCATTTTCAGCAGCTGTTGTAATTGCTTTTGTAATGTGCGGGTGAGCATGTCCAGTAATAATAGGACCGTATGCTGCTAAATAATCGATATATTTATTTCCGTCTACATCCCAGAAATAAGCACCTTTTCCACGTTCCATAGCAACAGGAGCGCCGCCACCAACTGCTTTAAAAGAACGAGAAGGACTATTAACACCGCCAACGATATGTTCTAAAGCTTCTTTATGTAATGCTTCTGATTTTGTGAATTTCACTACCATTCATCTCCTTACAAAAATCTATGTATTATTCTAACATGTTTTTCGAAAAGACGTATTGTTTGTGATAGAGAAGGCAGTTGGGTAAACTATTCGTTGTGACATTTAGGAAGGGGGTCCGGTTATGAAATCGGTAATTGAGGTACAAGGGTTACGTAAAGAATTTACAGCCTATTCAAGTCGTCCAGGTTTAAAGGGTGCATTTCGCGATTTATTAAATCGTAATTATAAAATAGTACCAGCAGTAAATGATGTATCTTTTACTGTGAAACAAGGTGAAATGGTTGGATATATCGGTGAGAATGGTGCTGGTAAATCAACGACAATTAAAATGCTTACGGGGATTTTGACTCCGACATCAGGAGACATTTTAGTAAATGGGATGAACCCGCATAAGCAGAGGGAAGAATTTGTAAGAACGATTGGTGTTGTTTTCGGTCAACGCTCACAGCTTTGGTGGGATATTGCCGTACAAGAATCGTTTCGTTTATTAAAAAAAGTGTACGGTGTATCAGACGCTCAGTATAAAGAACATATGGAGCACGTAATCGAAACGTTAGATATTGGTCCTTTATTAGATAAGCCAGTTCGAAAGCTATCTTTAGGTCAAAGAATGCGTTGTGAATTAGCGGCAGCATTAATTCATAATCCGCCGTTATTATTTTTAGATGAACCAACAATTGGGTTAGATGTACTTGTGAAATTGAAAATACGTGAATTTTTAAAAGAAATGAATGAACGTTATAAAACAACGATTTTATTAACAACTCATGATATTACTGATATTGAAGCTTTATGTGAGCGCGTTATCATGCTGGATGAAGGCAATATTATGTATGACGGTTCTTTAAATAATCTTCGTACGCAGTGGGGAGCAGAGAAAGAAATACATTTTCAGTTTGTCGCACCAGTTTCTTATCAGGATTTATCAATGGTTATGCCAGATAGTCATGTCGTTTGGTCGAAAGCGAAAGAGGAAAACGCGTGGATTGCCAAAATACCGAATGAAGAAGTTATTATTTCAATGCTTATTTCTAAAGTGGTACAAGCCTTTCAAATTAAAGATTTAAAAATTAATGAAGTGTCTACAGAGGAAATTATTCGTAACATTTATGAAGAAGGTATTAAACATGGGTAAGTACATTGAAATGATTCGAATTCGCTTTTTAATGATGCTTGCGTATCGTACAAACTACTATAGCGGGATTTTAATTTATACAATTAATATCGGCGCATATTATTTTTTGTGGCAAGCAATTTATAGCGGGAAAGAGAATATTGAAAGTTTATCTATTTCGCAAATGACTACGTATATCGCAATTGCATGGATGGCACGTGCTTTTTATTTTAATAATATAGACAGGGAAATTGCGATGGAGATTCAAGAAGGACGTGTAGCGGTAGAACTGATACGCCCATATAACTATTTAGGGATGAAAGTGATGCAAGGTCTTGGTGAAGGAATATTTCGCTTTGCCTTCTTTTCAATTCCGGGTATGGTCATCGTTACCTTATTATTTTCATTGCAAATTACAACGAACTTTCAAACGTGGTTATATTTCTTCTTATCTTTAATATTTAGTTTTATTATTAATACACAAATTAATTTAATGACGGGAATGCTCACATTCTTCTTATTTAATAATAGCGGAATTATGTATGCAAAACGTGTTGTTATTGATTTGTTTTCAGGTCTATTATTACCAATTAGTTTTTATCCGTTATGGGCCCAAAAGGCAATGATGTTTTTACCGTTTCAGGCTATTAGTTATATTCCGAGTATGATTTTCTCAGAAGGTATACAAGGAAGTAAATTGTATGAGGCATTATTATTCCAAGTAATTTGGGCCATTGTACTTATTATTCCGATTGTACTCATGTGGAGAACGGCGAGAAAACGTCTAATTGTACAAGGGGGATGATGAGATGATATATATAAAACTATTTTTGCAATATGCAAGTCAATATATAAAAACAAAATTGGAGTATCGGGGCGATTTTATCGTTGGGTTACTTTCTGATTTATCACTACAGGCTGTTAATTTAATCTTTATTCTTGTTGTGTTTGGACATACGCAAGCATTAAAAGGTTGGAGTAGAGAAGAAGTCATCTTTATTTATGGATTCTTTTTAGTGCCGTTTGCCATTTTCTCAGCTTTCTTTAACATATGGGACTTTAATGATCGTTACATTATTAAAGGAGAAATGGATCGCATATTAACGAGACCGATTCATAGTTTATTTCAAATTATATTAGAGAGAATGGAGCTTGAATCTTTAATTGGAGCGATTACGGGAATGATTGTAATGGGCTACGCAGCAGTGGAGTTGCAATTATCTTTTTACTGGTACGATATCTTCTTATTCTTGTTGATGGTAGGAGGGGGCGCACTTGTATACGGAGGGATATTTGTTACGCTTGCAAGTCTTGGTTTTTGGTCGGACGCGAAAAGTTCGATTATGCCGCTAATGTATAACATAGGGAATTATGGCCGCTATCCTGTTAATATTTATAACCGTGTGATTCGCTTCATTTTAACGTTTGTCCTACCATTTGCGTTTGTCGGAGTGTATCCAGCAGCGTACTTTTTAAGAAAAACAGAGTGGAATAGCTATGCATTTGCAACACCGCTCGTTGGTGTTATCTGTTTTACGATTGCAATTACTCTTTGGAATCAGGGGGTAAAAAGGTACCGTGGTGCAGGGAATTAATTATAAAAGCTTGTTTGTTTCTAAGGGATAAATCTAATGGCTGTCTCATACATATAAAATGAGGTGGAGGACATGTTATGGGGATTTATTCTATTAATTGCAGCAATTGCTATTTTGAGGAGTGTCCAATTATTATGGAGTTCCTATTCGGATTCAACGCGTTTTTTTTCGCTGTATAATTTAGCTACATTATTTTTGATTTATACAACAGTATTGATTGCATTTGGATTAAGTTACGTTGTATTAGAGGAAATGGGTTTTGCAGTTTTGAAAGAGGATGGAGAAAGCTTAAACGCTCACTCTTTTCAACTGGTTGAAATTTGTTTATATTTTAGCGCAGTTACTTTATTGTCTGTTGGATATGGTGACATATCTCCGATTGGAATTGGGCGATGGATTGCGATTGGAGAAGCGCTAATTGGATATACATTACCGTTTGCTTTTGTAATGAGGTCCGTAATAGACAATGAAAAATAAGGAAGCATTTGTTATAGTAAAAGAAAAGAGTAGGAGTGATAATAATGATTACAGTAGGAGAAATGGCTCCAGAATTTACATTAGAGGGAAGTAACGGGGAACAAGTTCGCTTAGCTGATTTTCGTGGTAAAAATGTAGTTCTATATTTTTATCCGAAAGATATGACTCCAGGGTGTACAACTGAAGCGTGTGATTTTCGAGATGCATATGGATTATTTCAAGAGAAGGATACAGTTATTCTTGGTGTAAGCCCTGATTCAGCGAACGGACATCTGAAGTTCATTGAGAAGCATGAACTTCCATTTGTACTTTTAGTAGATGAAGATCATAAGGTAGCGGAATTGTATGATGTTTGGAAGTTGAAAAAGAACTTTGGGAAAGAGTACATGGGAATTGAGCGCTCTACATTCCTTATTAATAAAGACGGTGAGCTTGTAAAAGAGTGGCGTAAAGTGAAAGTGAAGGGACATATTGAAGATGTTCTTTCTTATATAAAGTAAATCCATTGTGGAGATAAAATATATAGAAGTAAGGCGAGTGTCTATACATATTTTATTGTCTTACATAAAGTGAAGTGTAGGGCATACCTCCTCAGATGATAGTATTCCAAGTGCGATTATGTCGCACTTTTTTTCTATTGTAAATGCATAAAAAATAGGGAAAGATACATAAGAATAAGGCTATATGCAAAAATAAACCACATACTTATAGTAGAAATATTGACGATTTATAAGAAAAGGAGTACACTCTTTATAAGAATTATAAAATAATAATCCGTATAGAATCGGGGTGCATGACGGTGGTCAAAGAAGAATTAAAAGAAGCGCTAGAAATGCTGAAAAATACGGGTGTACGCATTACTCCACAGCGTCATGCTATTTTAGAGTACCTTGTGGAATCTATGACGCACCCAACAGCGGATGAAATTTATAAAGCATTAGAAGGTAAGTTTCCAAATATGAGTGTTGCAACTGTCTATAATAACTTGCGTGTATTTAAAGAGGTTGGACTTGTAAAGGAATTAACTTATGGAGACGCTTCAAGTAGATTTGATTATGTTACAAGTCAACATTATCATGTGATTTGTGAAAAATGTGGTAAGATTGTTGATTTTCCTTATGGAGGTTTGGAACAGCTTGAAGAGGAAGCTGCGAAAACGACAGGCTTCGTTATTAATAGTCATCGCTTAGAAATTTATGGCGTTTGTCCAGAGTGTCATAAGGCGTAATATATAATAAAGAAAGAGGCTGACGGCTTTACGTCAACCTCTTTCTTTATTATATATAGGAAGTACGTTAGGTTCAGGGGGAGTTAAAATGTTCGGTACACAACCTCATTTAATTAAAGAAAAATACAAAAGGTGATTTCTTGATTAAGAAATCACCTTTTCATGTTTAGTTTTGTAAGGATGCATTGTCTCCGTATATACTTATGACTTATAGCTCTTCTTATTATATTTTTCATCAAATTCTTTTCCTTCTAGATTTCGATCCATTGTTAAAGGTTGGTTGCAATGCATACATGCGTCGACACGACCGAGCATTTTTGTAGGTTTATCGCAGCTTGGACAAATAATTTGTACAGTTTTAGTAGATAACATACCAATCCAAAAGTAAACGACAGTACTAGCGATAACAGCTAAAAAGCCAACCATCATAAATGTTGTCATAATAATAATGTTCTCACGAAAAAAGACTCCTAAGTATGCAATAAAGAGACCGATAAATACTAAACTTAATGCAAAGGTCCGGATTTTATTGATTTTGTTCGAATATTTAATGCCCATTCTCACCACGCTCCTATAACAATAATATAACATAAAATTTAGAATTTTCACTCGTATAAAAATGTGATAGAGTGATAAGATATGAAATTTGGAGTAGGATGAAGGGAAGCTATAATGGCTTTTGGAACATGATTTTAAAGTTTTAACGGGATGTGAAATTTTTTTATGAAAAGTATTGACTCTTTATGTACCGCATGATATATTAATAACCGTCGCTGATGCAGCAGCGCAGAAAACGACAAAAAAGAAATTAAAAAACTTAGTTGACATCAAAAAACGAAAATGTTAACATAAGGAAGTCGCAAATGAGCGACTAAGTAGTTCTTTGAAAACTGAACGAAACAAACAACGTGAAACGTCAATTTTTTATTTTAGATGCTAGACAAACTAACTTTATTGGAGAGTTTGATCCTGGCTCAGGATGAACGCTGGCGGCGTGCCTAATACATGCAAGTCGAGCGAATGGATTAAGAG
>NZ_JBQAHO010000006.1:0-211432 GCF_051916915.1 Bacillus cereus group sp. MYBK139-1
GTATTAGGCACGCCGCCAGCGTTCATCCTGAGCCAGGATCAAACTCTCCAATAAAGTTAGTTTGTCTAGCATCTAAAATAAAAATTGACGTTTCACGTTGTTTGTTTCGTTCAGTTTTCAAAGAACTTGTCCATCGCTTCAGAAGCGACTTCATCATATTAACATCTTCATTTTTCGATGTCAACTAAGTTTTAAAATTTCTTTTTTGTCGTTTTCTGCGTTTCCGCATCAGCGACGTTTATTAATATACCATCATGGTTTTTAAATAACAAGTGTTTTTTTATAAAAAACAAAAAAATTATCTATCCTACTTTCTTCTATAGTAAGACCTTTTATTCTCTCTACTGAAAATAAGTATTTTGATTGTATACCAATACACTCTAATTAACCAAACTGCCTTTCATAATCCCTCCCACCTTTTCATTCTCTTCTACATTAAAGTCCACATTTAAAAAGAAAATAGCTTCGCCACTTCCTAATAATGCGAACATGTTGATTTGTTGGCAGATAGCCCCACACCCACCGAATTCGAGGTGAGAATTTTATCGTCCGACCAACGGCGGGATAGATAACGAAATTCCAACGAAACATCAACTTAAGATTATTGTTAGAATTTTTTTACATTTAATTAATGAAAAATATCCATTTTTTGTTATATAGTAAGAAAGGACGTACTCAACTACAAATAACCCAATGGAGGAATTACTTTATGGATAGGTTAACGAAGTTTTCATTAAAAAACCGCGCCGCTGTTATCATCATGGTTTTTCTCATTTCCATACTCGGTGTTTATTCCGGCTCTAAATTACCTATGGAATTTTTACCCAGCATCGATAATCCCGCAGTCACCGTTACAACCTTATCTCCAGGACTCGACGCCGAAGCAATGACAAAAGAAGTAACCGCTCCCCTTGAAAAACAATTTCGCAACTTAGAACACATTGACAATATCACCTCTTCTACTCACGAAGGATTATCACGCATCGATATCGCGTATACATCCAAAGCAAATATGAAAGATGCCACACGTGAAGTTGAGAAGGCCCTTACTACAATTAAATTACCTAAAGATGCAACGAAACCGATAGTTAGCCAATTAAATACTTCTATGATTCCACTCGCTCAAATTGCAATCCAAAAGCAAAACGGATTTTCAAAAGCAGATGAAAAACAAATCGAAAAAGAAATCGTACCACAACTCGAAAGCATTGATGGTGTTGCCAACGTTATGTTTTTCGGAAAATCAACTTCTGAATTATCTATTATACTAGATCCAAACCAATTAAAAGATAAAAACGTAACACCGGAACAAATATTAAAAGTTTTACAAGGAAAAGAAACTTCCACTCCAGCTGGAGCTGTTACCGTTAATAAAGAAGAATATAACCTTCGTGTCATCGGGGATATAAAAAATGTAGATGACATTAAAAACATCACCGTTGCACCTCAAGTAAAATTGCAAGATGTTGCTCAAATTGAACTTAAACAACACTACGATACAATCTCACATATAAATGGCGAAGAAGGCACTGGATTAATCATCATGAAAGAGCCAAGTAAAAATGCAGTTGCAATTGGAAAAGAAATCGATAAAAAAATTAAAGATATAAGTAAACAATATAAAGATCAATTTTCTATTAAACTTTTAGCGTCAACTCATGAACAAGTTGAAAATGCTGTTACTAGCATGGGAAAAGAAGTAATCCTTGGAGCAATTGCTGCAACTCTAATTATCTTAATCTTTTTACGTAACTTCCGAACGACACTCATTGCTGTTGTCAGTATTCCATTATCTATTTTATTAACACTCTTTTTACTACACCAATCTAACATCACACTTAATACTCTAACACTTGGTGGTTTAGCTGTTGCAGTTGGACGTCTCGTCGATGATAGCATCGTTGTCATTGAGAATATTTTCCGACGTTTACAAAAAGAATCTTTCTCTAAAGATATTATTCTCGATGCAACGAAAGAGGTCGCCGTCGCAATTACTTCTTCTACTTTAACAACGGTCGCTGTTTTTTTACCTATCGGCCTCGTATCAGGAGTAATCGGAAAATTAATGTTGCCTATGGTATTAGCAGTCGTATATTCTATACTATCATCCTTAATCGTTGCACTAACAGTTGTTCCACTTATGGCTTTTTTACTACTCAAAAAAACAAAACACAAAAAGCCAAGTTCTTCACCACGATATGTCGCTACATTAAAGTGGGCTCTTTCGCATAAATTCATTATTCTACTTACTTCTTTTTTATTATTCGCAGGATCGATCGCCGCCTATGTATTACTACCGAAAGCGAATATAAAATCTGAAGACGACACAATGTTATCTATTAATATGACTTTTCCGGCTGATTACGCTCCTGAAACACAAAAACAAAAAGCTTTTGATTTCGAAAAGAAGCTACTTTCTAATTCAGATGTAACGGATGTTATTTTACGAATGGGATCTAGCGCAGAAGATGCACAATGGGGGCAAACGACGAAAAATAATCTCGCAAGTATATTGGTAGTCTTTAAAAAAGGTTCTGATATTGATCAGTATATTAAAGAGTTAAAGAAAGAACATAAAACTTTTGAGCCCGCGGAACTTGATTATATAAAAATGAGTTATTCAAGCTCTGGCAGCGGCAATAATTTGCAATTCAACGTAACAGCCACTAACGAAACGAATTTAAAAGAGGCTGCTACTATCGTCGAAACAAAACTAAAAGATATGGATGATCTTTCTAAAGTAAAAACGAATTTAGAAGACTCTAAGAAAGAATGGCAAATCCATGTTGATCAAACAAAGGCCGAACAACTAGGATTAACACCAGAATTAGCAGCTCAACAAGTAGCATTCCTTATGAAGAAATCACCTATTGGTGAAGTTTCAATCAATAACGAAAAAACTACTATTATGATAGAACATAAAAAAGAAAGTATTACTAAACAAGAAGACATTTTAAACACAAACATACTATCACCTATTAATGGACCAATTCCTTTAAAAGACATTGCAACTATTTCAGAAAAGCAACTTCAAACAGAAATTTTCCATAAAGATGGAAAAGAAACGATTCAAATTACCGCAGAAGCTTCAAATGAAGATTTAAGCAAGGTAAGCACTGAAGTGAACAAAGCGATAGCCGACCTAGATTTACCTAGCGGAGCAAAAGTAAATATCGCAGGCGCCACTGAATCTATGCAAGAGAACTTCACAGATTTATTCAAGATTATGGGGATTGCAATCGGGATTGTATATTTAATTATGGTTATTACCTTCGGGCAGGCGCGTGCTCCTTTTGCAATCTTGTTCTCCTTGCCATTAGCTGCTGTCGGCGGTATTTTAGGATTAATCATTTCAGGAACACCAGTCGATGTAAATTCCTTAATCGGTGCATTAATGTTAATCGGGATTGTCGTTACAAACGCTATCGTATTAATAGAAAGAGTACAACAAAACCGGGAACATGGTATGGAAACGAGAGAAGCCTTACTCGAAGCAGGTTCCACTAGACTACGTCCAATTATTATGACAGCTATTACAACAATTGTTGCTATGCTCCCACTCCTATTTAGCCAATCACAAGCAGGAAGTATGGTATCAAAAAGCCTAGCCGTTGTTGTTATCGGTGGTTTGGCAGTCTCAACTGTTCTTACATTAGTAGTCGTTCCAGTTATGTATGAACTATTAGATAAAATCGGGAGAAAAAGGCGCTCTCGTAGAAAAATAAACACTTCTACAGAAACAACTGATATTTAAAAGAAAAAGCGTTATCTTCATTCCTGAAGATAATGCTTTTTCTCTACCTACTTATATAATTCATCATTTTTCCCGCATACCGCTCTAGAGCTTCACTAGAATCCACAATAATATATTCACTATTTAAAGGTCTTTTACTACCATTTAACCACTTTTTAAAAGCTACTTCCGACTCTACCTTTTCAATTTGACTGACCATACGCTTACGTGTTTGCAACCTATTATTAATCTCTTCCATATCATTCATATAACACTCAATATATTTATATTTCACACCATGTTTATTAGACAGTTTCATGCCCTTTTCAACCATCCCTTCATATAGACATGGACTATCCAATATCACACTATGCCCTTGTTCTAAATAAGAATCAATCAATGCCCATTCAACATCGTATGATACTCCTCCAACAATCGTCGATTCAATCCCTTTTATCTCTAATGATTGTAATAACGCTGATTTCAAAACGTCATGATCTACAATTACAGCACCTGTTAACTTCGCAATATACTTAGAAACTGTCGATTTTCCCGATCCTGGAAAACCTGACATTTGCAGAAAAAACAAATTAAACCCACTCCCTCATTTTCATCTTCTTATTCTAATATTCGCGAGCAGCAAGACCCCACTAATTAAAGTTTCACTTTATTTATATAACGAATTACAAATTCAACAATCGCTATACCTTTTCCTTCTATATTAAAACGCAAAAAGAACCCCCTACTTATAAGTAGAGAGTTCCCCTTTACAGCTTATGCAGCTTTTACCTTCTTCGTCGTTTTACTTTTTCTTTTCGCTCCTGTAAAACGTTTGTGCAATATAGATGCTACTAATCGTGAAATAACATTGAATAGTAATACCATAATAATTAATACAGCTGCAGATTTTGTCGCAATTAACTTCGCATCTGGGATAATCCCTTCAGAATTTAACTTCCAAATGTGAACCGCTAACGTTTCAGCTGGTCTAAATGGATTTAAAGGATGAGCAGGACTTGAGAAGTCCGCTGCTGAATTTAAAATTGGAGATGTTAAACCCGCTGTATAAATTAATGCCGCCGCTTCACCAAATATACGACCTGCCGCTAAAATAACACCTGTAATAATTTGCGGTAATGACGACGGGATAATAATACGAGTGATCGTTTGCCACTTTGTTGCACCTAACCCAAGGCTCGCCTCTTTCACATTAGCAGGAACTTCTGAAATCGCATTTTCACAAACACGTGTTAAACCTGGTAAGTTTAAAATCGTTAAAGCAAGGGCACCCCCCATTACTGTGTATCCCCATCCTGTCATTGTAACGAACACTAACAAACCGAATAAACCAACAACAATAGAAGGTAAAGATGCCATTGTCTCGATACATAAACGAACAAAGTTTAAAAAACGTCCTTGTTTTGCATACTCTGCTAAATATATTCCAGCACCTAATCCAAGTGGAATAGATATAATAAGCGTTATAACAAGCATATAGAATGAATTGAATAACTGCGGACCAATCCCACCACCAGCTCTTGTATTGCTTGGTTCTCCAAACAGGAAATTAGGATCCCAAAAACCCCATCCCTTTTGTAAAATCTCAAATACTAAGAACACTAGTAAAGCTACAACTAAAGCCGCAACCGCATAAAAGATACCTGTCCAAACTTTATTTACCGTCCTTGCATTCATTATTATCGCTCACCTCTTTGCCCAATTGCTCGAATAACTAAAATAAACAGGAATGATATAACAAGTAAAATCATTGCTAAAGTCCATAGCGCATTGTTCCAAGCAGTTCCGTTTAATGTATTTGTCATATCCATTGTCAAAATACCAGTTAACGTTGCTGTCGGGCTATATATTCCTTCTGGTAATTTAACCGTATTCCCAATTACCATTTGAACCGCTAACGCTTCACCAAAAGCACGCGCTAAACCTAAAACAACACCTGTTAAAATCCCTTTTTTAGCAGCAGGAACAATTACTCGGCTAATCGCTTGCCATTTCGTTGATCCTAAACCATAAGAAGCTTCTAAATAATCAAATGGAACAGAGCGTATCGCATCAGAAGCGATACTAGCAATAGTAGGTAAAATCATAATACTTAGGACAATAATACCTGCAATTAAACTAAACCCTACTCCCCCAAACGAATCACGTAATAGCGGTACTAAAATTGTAACCCCTAATAATCCGTATACAACTGAAGGAATACCAACTAATAATTCTAAAACAGGCTTCAATACTTTATTTCCAAACTTCGGCGAAATTAAATTCATGAATATAGCAAGAGCTATAGCAATTGGTGCACTAATAATAACCGCACCTAACGAAACCACCGTTGAACCTACAATGAAAATTACAGCCCCGAAAGTTCCCTCATCAGCATTTGGACTCCATTTTGTCGATGTTAACATCTCAGTAAACGAGATACCACTTTGCGTAAAAGATTGAATTCCTTTACCGCAAATAAACGCAATAATAGCTAATGTAACTAAAACAATAAAAATGCCACAAAACGTAACAAGTGATCTTCCTATATATTCACTTTTCACGTAATTAATTTGTTTTTTCCCCTTCATCACAGGACAGACCCCACTTCATAAATTGAAATGAACAGGACTGGCCTTGCAGCCAGCCCCATAAATTTTATTACTTATTTAATTTAGACATTGGAATATAACCCATATCTTCTACTTGCTTTTCAAAATCTTTACCTTTTACATAGTCAATGTAAGCTTTTGTTGCTTCTTTCGCTTCACCTTTCGTTACCATGTACTCGTAAGACCAGAATGGATATTTACCAGACGCAATGTTTTCAACTTTTGGTTCAGCACCATCAATTTTCACTGTTTGTAGCGCACCTTTTTTCTCGCCAACCATGTAAGACATTGCTAAATAACTTACTGAACCTGGAGTAGAATTAATCGCTTGCTCTACTGCACCGTTAGAATCTTGTGTAGTACCAGTTCCGTCATTAATTTTCGCATCTTTCATAATTGTTTTTTCAAATGTAGCACGTGTACCAGAAGAAGCTGGACGGTTAATTACGTTGATTTTTTCATCTTTCCCGCCTACCTCTTTCCAGTTTGTTACTTTTCCAGTGAAGATATCTTGTACTTGTTGTACTGTTAAATTATCAACTTTTACATCTTTATTTACGACAAGTGCGAATGCAATACCCGCTACCTTGTTATCTACTAATTCTTTCGCCTTATCAGCATCTTTTATTTTATCTGCAGATGGAACATCTGAGTTACCAATTTGGACTGCACCAGAAGCTACTTGGTTAATTCCAGTTCCACTACCGCCACCTTGCACTTGAATAGAAACGTTTGAATTTTTCTCCATAAATTTCTTTCCAGCTTCCTCTGCAAGAGGTTGAAGTGCTGTAGAACCTGCAGCTGCTATCGTACCTGACAATTCTTGTTTTGCATTATCGCTTCCTTTAGCATCTTTACCTGATGTCTCTTCTGCTTTTCCACATCCCACTAATGAACCCGCTACCACTAAAGCTGCTAAAGAAAATTTAATACCCTTTTTCATAACCATGTCTTGTACCCCCATTTGGATTATCACTTTTCACATTTATCTACTTCTTTCGAACACAAATTCATTGTAGGACAATAATATTATGTGAGTGTTAAGCAATTTTTAATTTTAAGTAAATGACGATAATAATCCTTAAAAACTAGGAATCCCAACATTTATAGTTAAAGAACCCAACAAAATCCACACTAATTAAGCTGTAATGTAAATTTACTCTTAACAATGTAAATTCAATGTAAATGTTTTTCACTCTTTTTCCCTTTGAGTTAAAGTTACATTTACAATTCCGCTGTATTTTGTTACTTTTACACACCTAATTTATGCACATCACACAGAATTTCAGTAATATTTTTTAGTACAACTAAATAAATTGGAACAATTCTAAAAATAAATGAATATTTTTAAAGTACCAATTGACAGCATCATCCAATGTAGTCTACTATATTACTAACAAAAAGTTTACCTAAGGAAACTTTTTAAACTTAAACTAACAATATAGAGATGAGGTAACTTTTATGGTATCGGCTAATATAAAACCACTTTCCGAATTTAAGACAGGAGAGTTTGTACAAATTGAGAAGATACAATTAGAAGGAACTATGAAACGACGTTTATTAGATTTAGGATTTATCCCTGGGGCAACAATTAAAGTATTACAACGCAGTCCACTTGGAGATCCGGTCGCTTATCAAGTAAGCAACACCACTATTGCACTACGTAAGGAAGAAAGCTCCCTTATTTTCGGGATATTAATAGGAGATGATTTCAGATGAGCAAACATCGCATTGCTTTAGCCGGCAACCCGAATACTGGGAAAAGTACATTATTTAATACTTTAACAGGCTTAAAACAACATACTGGAAACTGGACAGGAAAAACTGTTTTAAAAGCTGAAGGGGAATATGAACATAACGGTAGTAAATATACATTAATAGATTTACCTGGAACTTACTCACTATATTCAAATTCTGCGGATGAAGAAGTAGCAAGGGATTATATTATATTTGAAAAACCAGAAGTAACTGTAGTTGTTATCGATGCAACTGCTATGGAGCGAAATTTAAATTTAGCACTCCAAGTGATGGAAATGACGAGCAACGTAGTCATTTGTATTAACTTAATTGATGAAGCTGAGAAAAAAGGCATCGTTATTGACGAAAAGAAATTAGCAAAATCACTCGGTGTACCTGTAGTTAAAATTTCCGCTCGTAACCGAGTAGGCATCGGTCATTTACTAAATGTTATTGCTAAAGTAGCAAATAAAAAGCTAATTCCAACACCAATTAAAATTTCTTACAGCGAAAAAATCGAGAATATGATTCAGGAATTAGAACCACAAATTTATAAAGTGTTCGGTGATACGTATCCAGCACGCTGGATTGCGTTACGTATATTAGATGGAGATAAAAATTTCTTAACTACACTTCAAAAACACCATAATGAACCACTTGTAAGGGAGGTCGTAATGAATGGAATCTCACTCAGCCAGTAAAGCTCTTCCATTAGACTATATTATTCAACATGCACAAGCACTATCAAAAGAAGATATACGAGATGATATTGTCGGAGATATTTACCGTACATCTGCAAGCATATGTAAAGAATCTGTTCAATATACAAATACGGATAAATTGTATCGTTCTGAAAAACTAGATAAAATTTTCACATCTCCAATCTGGGGATTCCCAATTATGCTTGGTATTTTATCTATCATTTTTTATCTTACAATTGCAGGGGCTAACGTACCATCTGATATGATTGCTGAGTTCTTCGGATGGGCCGAAGGATATTTAACATCTTGGTTCCAAGCAGCACACGCACCTGAATGGTTACATGGCATTTTAATACTTGGTTTATTCCGTGGTATCGGTGCTGTTATTAGCGTTATGTTACCACCTATGGCCATCTTTTTCCCTATGTTTGCACTATTAGAAAACTACGGATACTTACCACGAGTTGCGTTTAATATGGACCGCTTATTCAAACGCTCTGGTGCACATGGTAAACAATCTTTAACAATGGCAATGGGCTTTGGTTGTAATGCAGCAGCCATTATGTCAACACGTATTATTGAATCACCACGTGAACGTATGCTTGCAATCTTAACAAACAACTTCGTTCCTTGTAACGGTCGCTGGCCTATGTTAATTTTAATGGCTTCATTATTTATGGCTGCCGGTTATACAGGTAGTATGCAAACATTGGTTACTGCTGGGGTTGTAGTTGGAATGGTTGTAATTGGTATCGTTATGACATTAACCGTTTCTTGGGTACTATCAAAAACAGCTTTAAAAGGCGTTCCAACTCACTACACACTCGAGTTACCGCCATACCGTAAGCCAAAGGTTTGGAATACAATTGTGCGTGCAACACTCGATAAATCCGTCTATGTTTTAAAACGAGCTGTTGTTGTAGCTGCTCCTGCGGCTGCATTAACTTGGTTACTTGCTAATATTTTCATCGGTGACACAAGCCTACTTATGTATTTTGTAAACTTCCTAGATCCATTCGCTAAAATGTTAGGACTTGACGGATTTATTCTAGCTGCGTTCATTCTTGGACTACCAGCGAACGAAATTGTTATCCCAATTTTATTAATGTCTTACTTATCAACCGGAGCTTTAACTGAAATAGATGATTTTAATCAAATTAAAAATCTATTCTTAGAAAATGGTTGGACTTGGTTAACGGCGTTAAACACAATGTTGTTCTCACTTCTTCATTTCCCATGTGGAACGACACTGGTTAACATATATAAAGAAACAAAAAGTGCAAAATGGACATTCTTATCGTTTGCAATCCCTACCGTTATCGCTATTGTTGTGACATTCCTCTCTACACAATTGGTACATTGGTTAGGGCTTGTATAAAAACAAAGCATACATAGAAGGTATCCCCCTTCACATATGCTTTGTGCGAAAGAAACCTGAAATTATTCAGGTTTCTTTTTTTGCACATCATTATTCCAAGGCTGCGCTCCATACGTTGTAATTTTTTTATGAATGTAGTATATAGCTCCCGGAAGAACTGCCATTAATATTGTGCAACTAATCCCTAATCCAGTAAACACCTTCCATCACCTTACTTCACTTTCTTTGGTAATGCTGAACCTGAATGTTCAATTGTTGGATCAACGTGAACATTAATTTCAGCATTACTAAAATAATTCTGGCCTTGATCCCAATTCTTACTAATTTTCTTCCACTCTTTATAATTATGCCTCTTATATACCTCTCCTAATTCCAATACGTCTACCTTATATTTTTTTTGAACAAGCTGTATAGACTTTTCAATACGCTTCTTCATTTCCTTTGAAATTTCTTTCTTTAAAAGCTTTTCATTCATCACTTGTTTCGGTTCATTAAAATGTAACTCAGCTAATATGCCTTCTGTGGACAAATGAATATCAAACTTCGGTTTTGTAGCATTTTCAGTAGACACTTGGATCTTTCGGCGCAACTTATGAATTTCATATGTAATGAGCTGATTCTTTTTACGAACAGTAAAGAAACCTCCAATTTTCTTACCTATTACATAGTTCATTCCTAATGTTTGTTCTCCACTCAAAGTTCCAACGCACTTATTATCCTTTCCACGGATTAATGCGGCTCCTTCCATTTGTACGCCTTGTTTAGTTAACCCTAAAAGAGGTAATGCAAAACTTCGATCTGCGATCATTTTTCCTTGTACTTCACCAATTCTCGCCGCCTCAATCATTTGAGCATTTTTCGGAGGATGTTCAGCTAACATATCAATGTACTGCGCCGGTAAGTTTTCAGGTTTTGCACTCTGTTTTAAAATAGATTCTGCATTTTTCTTGGAAACGAACAAACGAATATTTCTTCTCATTTCATGATCACGAAAATATACATCTAACGTATTTTGCAAAACATACGGATTCGCTAGTAATTCGTCCGAAAAAATAATGACTTGTATATGCGGAAAAAATAATGTTCGACTAATTTTTTTAGCAATTATTCTTATTTGCTCAAAGACGCTATCTGCTTTCGCACTTACGTTAATATAATTTTCACTATCTCCATCGCCCTGTCCACTTTGTTGCGCTAACTTACTGGGAAGTACCATCTGATACGTCCCTTTCATAATCGGATTTGATTTCTTTTTCTTCACAATATCGTAAGCTGCGCCTACTACAAATCCTCTTTCTTCTATTTCTTCTAGCTCAGAGCACCCACTTATAGATCCAGCTAAAACCATAACCATTATAATTTTAAGAAGGTGTTTCATTTCTACCATTCCTTCTTTTTATTTTATATACAATAAAAACTAGCAAAGGAGCTAATACGACAAACCCCATATCTATCCACGCTAAATACGTTCCGTAACTTGATAACGTATTTAAATTCCCCGGGAGCATATTCAGCATAAAAATCAGAGGTGCGCTTCCGAAAATAAAAATATGTTTCTTCACTTTCGGAAACATGGCACAAAACAATAAAGATGCGACGTCATAATACATGGCTGTAGTGTTATAAATAGTAATAATCCAAGTCGTAAAAAAAATTGCATCGAACCTTTCTAAAAAGCCTCCACCAATTTCAATTTCTTTCCCTAATTCAATTGTTGGGTATGTCAATCCACGAGTTGTCATATACGTAAAAACACTAATACACGTTACATAAATTAAAATGTATGAGAGCACATTTACTATCACTGCTTTCGCAACTGCCATTGGTGCCTTTTTCGCTGTCTTATCATTCAACAACACAGCATAAAACAGAGCTACCTCAAATCCAATAAATGTGAATATAGAATTTTTAACCCCAACAGCGTATTGACTTACTTCCGTTTGGAAAGCTGGAAACAAATTGTTTATTTCCATTAAATTTATATTTAATAAAGAAAGGAGCACTATTGCAATTAAAACAATAGGTAAGAACATAACATTTAATCGTAACAAAGCTGCTCTTGATCCTGCTATTCCATAGATAACAACTAATAAGAAGAAAAAAGATAGTAGCTGTACTGGTGTCTCACTAAATAAATACGTTTGCGAAATAATTGCAATCATTCGTGATTCATATGCTGTCAAAGCAGCAAACGTTAATACTAAAACCATACTAATCGTGTATGCTACCGGCTTTGTCAAATGCGCACTCGTATATTGAACAAAGTTCTGTTTTGGAAATAAAATAGCCACCCTCGTTACAAACCAGCCTAAAACTGCACATATCAATCCACCCAAAAGCAAAATAATCCAACCATCTGAAAATAAAGTTTGGTTAGCAATATCCCTTGGCATAGATAATGCGCCTATACCAATAATGGTCGATGATACCGCAAACCCAATTTCCCGAGATCCAATTTCTTCATCGCCATACTCAAATGGTTTCAATTATTCTCGCTCCTTTGGACGTACTGTAGAATCTTTTGTTTGTAAATATTCAGGTCTCTCTTTCAGCATTGATTTTGGCATGCGAATAAACTCTTCTTTCCAATCTTTATAAAATGCAGGAGCAATTGGAGTCGTATACGGTACACCAACACTTGTTAAATTTGTAATATGAATAGCAAGCGCAATAAGAGCTAGAATGATTCCATACAACCCAAAAGCAGTTGCTGCTAATACAAAGACGAAAAGTAAAATTCGAAACGTAATTGTGATGCTATACACTGGAAGTGAAAATGTAGCAATAGCTGTAACCGCAATAATAATAACTAAAAACGGATTTACAATTCCTGCGTTCACTGCTGCTTCTCCGATTACAAGACCACCTACAATCCCAATTGTTTGTCCCATCGGTTTCGGTAACCTAATTCCCGCTTCTCGTATTAATTCCATCGTTAATGCCATCATTAACGTTTCAATATAAGCAGGAAACGGAACACCTTCTCTTGCCCCGGCAATCGAATAAGCCAATTTAGAAGGAATAAGTCCTTGGTGATATGAGACGAGCGCTACATACATCGCTGGCATTAAAACTGCAACTATACCAGAACCCATTCGCAAAATTCTTAATAAGGTCCCTATTACCCAACGCTCATAATGATCTTCCACAGATTGAAAAATATCAACAAATACTAGCGGAGCTATAAGGGCAAACGGTGATCCATCCACCAAAATAGCTGCCTTTCCTTTCGCTAATGAGGCCACAATATTATCAGGCCTTTCCGTATTCAAAAACTGCGGAAACGGCGACAAATTATTATCTTGAATTAATTGCTCAATTGTACCCGTCTCAAAAACGACATCTGTCACTATGGATTGAAGACGCCGATCTAGCTCTTCTACAATGTAAGGATTAATAATGTCTTCTATATATACTAAAGTCACTTCTTTTTGGGATCTCTTCCCCATAATATAAGATTGAAATCTCAGCTTTGGGTCACGTAAACTACGGCGAATTAACATTTTATTCACGTTAATATCTTCATTTAATCCAATCCTCGGTCCACGTATTAAATCTTCTGTTACTGGTGGTTCTAAACTTCTTTTTTCCCAAGCTCTACTATTAATCACGATAGCTGTTTGAATATTATCAATTAATATAACTGTATCTCCCGCTAAAATCGCATTTATAATATCCGGAAATGTTGTCTTCTTACCGACTTCCGCAATAGAAATAAAACGATCCAATAACGTTTGAACGATAGCTGCTTCTTTTTGTACTTCTTCATATTGAAGTGTACGAACTACATATTTATAAACATTATCCTTATCTGTTAACCCACACAGAAAAATAACAGCACAACGTGTAAAACTGCCAGCAAGGGCAACTTCCCTAATTGTTAAATCATTCGGTGAACCTAACTCATCCCTAATTTTTTTCATAACTTCAAATAAGTTACCTTTTAGCTCTAACAAGTCCCCCACCTAACTTCCTTTTCAACAAGTTTTTAGTTAGATTCCGCTAATCGAAGAAAATATATACAAAAAAGAGCTATCTCTTTTCAAAGATAGCTCTAGCATTAGAATTACTTTTCTACTATTGTATTGTCTGTCTTTATAGACACATTTTTCGTGAACCCACTAACGATAAACATCACAATCATATTCATTAACAACGCGACTATACCTACATTTAAATCTTTTATATATTGAGGGAAACTCGGAAACATCGTAGCTATAGTTGAACCCGATAAAGTAATATACGCAACCACTAACAACCCAATCCCCATCCCTGCAATCGCTCCTTGCTTCGTAATAACCTGACGTGGAAACAGACTACATACAAGTGCAGGGAAAAGCTGTGTCACTATACTATATCCCATTAAAAGAAGTGCTCCTATCGTTTCTCCACCTTTAAAAGTAAACAAAACAGCTACAAGCGTTACTACAGGAACAAATAATTTCGCTGTTTTTGCCACTTGTCGATCCGAAGCAGATGGGACCATTGTTCGGTAAATATTTTTCGCTAATAATGTAGAAGCGGCCATGACAAGCATAGAACCTGGAACTAATGCCGTTAAAACTCCGGCACTACCAATAATCCCAATAAACCAAGGATCAAAAGTTTGAAGAGCCAGACGGAATAACGAAAGGTCTACATCCCCTCCCTTTAATCCAGGAACTTGTAAGATAGCTGCAAACCCTGCAAAGAACACGAAAAGTAAAACTAAAGAATACAGTGGCATAATGGCCGCATTTTTACGAAATACTTTTTCATTTTTTGCAGAGAAAGCAGAGGCGAATGTATGGGGCCACATATAGAAACCGAGAGCTGTTAATACAATAGTAGAAACAAACCAAGAAATGCTCATTCCTTCATCAGGTAAAGATAAAAACCCTGATTTTGCTGCTTCTACAGCTTCAAACATCGGCTGAAATCCTCCGTAATAATGGTACGGTAAATATATACCTAAAAACATAACGATAAACAGGATCATAATGTCCTTCAAAGCGGCCGTCCAAGCAGAGCCGTGTATACCTGAAACCATTACATATATCGTTATAACAATTGCGCCAATCCACACTGCTATAACTGGCGATACCCTTCCATAAGACGCTTCCGAAACGATAATTCCTAATCCTTTTAACTGTAAAACAAGGTATGGGATAATCGAAATAACCCCAATGATAGAAACGATAAGGCCAAGTGCCTGACTCTTATATTTCTTCACAAAAAAGTCTGGCTGTGAAACTAGATTATGCTCTTTTGCATACTTCCAAACTGGTGGTAATAAAAAATAAGATAAAATATAAGCTAATGCACCATAACCTAAAATATAAAAAGTAGGTGCTCCTTTACTATACGCCCATCCACTTCCACCTAAAAATGTGAATGTCGTATAAATTTCACCTGCCATAAGAAGAAAAACAAAAATAGTACCAAAGCCTCTTCCTCCAACTGACCATTGCTCTAAATTCATATCTTTTCCGTGTTGTGCCCGAATTCCTAAAAATAGTGCGAGAAACAAAAATAAAATAATGATAAGTAATGCGGTCATTTTACATCCCCCTTATTAGCAGGATCAAATACGTACACAATCCCCATACAAAGAGATGTAATAAGCACTGATAATAATACCCAAAATAATAAAAATGGCATCCCTAATATGTAAGGAGTAACTGAATTAGCAAATACGGGTCCAACAACTAAACAAAAAACTGGAATAAGCGCTAATACGTGTATTTTCTTCATCTCATTCTCCTTTACTTATGAAATTCATAATCGATGATACAAAGACTTGCACTCCAATCGGTAATGCATCTTCATCAATCGTAAAACGAGGGTGATGGTGAGGATATATAATTCCTTTCTCTTTATTTCCTGCACCGATAAAAAAGAATGTCCCCGGTGCTTTTTGTAAAAACGCTGAAAAATCTTCTCCAGCCATCGTCGGCTGTAAACGCGTAACTCGTTCCCTTCCATAAAGCTGTAATGCTGTTTGCTCAATAATCTCTGTAACTTCATAATCATTTACGACTGGACGATATCCATATTCATACGAAAACGTATATTTCGCTCCGTAAGCTTCCGTCACATGCTTTACAATCTGTTCAATTCTTTTCTCTGTTTCTTCTCGCAACTCATGTCTTAAACTCCGCACTGTCCCTTCAATCTGCGCTTGTTCTGGAATCACATTATGAGTTGTCCCAGCGTGAAATTGCGTAACAGATACTACAAGAGAATCTAACGGATTCGTGAGGCGAGATACAATTTGCTGAAGTTGCGAAACCACTTGTGTACCGATTGCAATACTATCAACTGTTTCATGAGGGATTCCAGCATGTCCACCTTTTCCTTCTATTATAATTTTAAAAACATCTGGAGCAGCCATTGCGGGACCATAAATTACACCTACTTTTCCAACCTCTAACGATGCCCAAAGGTGAGCACCAATAATATAATTGACCCCTTCCATTACACCCGCTGCAACCATTTCCTCTGCACCACCAGGAAAGTTTTCTTCAGCATGTTGGAATAGAAAACGAATCTCCCCTTTAATCTTCTCTCTTGCTTCTACTAACTTATGTACAACTCCAAGTAATATCGCTATATGTCCATCATGGCCACATGCATGCATTACACCCGGATATGTAGAAATAAAGTCAAACTCATTTTCTTCATGAATAGGAAGAGCATCCATGTCAGCTCGAACCGCAACTATTTTACCAGGCTGCTTTCCAATCAACCTTGCCATTACACTATATTTAGTAGGTCTTGATACTTCTAAACATGGAATTTCCCGAAGTATATCGAACACAAACTGCGATGTTTTCTCTTCTTGAAAAGATAACTCTGGATACTTATGAAAATGCCTTCTCCACTCAGCCAACTGATCCTTTGACAAAACAAGTTCTTTTGCAACATCCATTTCTCTTCTCCCCTTCTTCACCAAGTTAAATGTTATTATAACGTGAATTGTTAACTTTTAAAAGAATCTTCTGAATTTTCCGTTATAATCATTTAAAAATAAAAAGCCATCAAAAAGATGACTTTTTCATTATTATAAAATAGTAATTGCTTGTTTCCCCATTTGCTCCCACGCTTTCTCAAACTCTGCTCGTGGAACAGCGAAACGCGGATTGTTTTTTAGTGGATCATTTACATATACAAAGTTTTGATCGTATCCAACTACTACTACACTATGCTCAAAATATGTAATTTTCACTTCACCAGAACTTGTATTCCATGTTTCAAAACTACTTTCAGCTAGCGGCTGAAACGTTGTATTAATAATAACCCATACTGGAGAACCAGAACTAATTACCTTATATAGATCTTTCACGTCTCTATCTGTTAAATTAATTACTTTTTCAGAAACATATTTTTCTGCTAAATTAAAAATTGGTTTATTGTATACACCATATCCTGGTTCAGCTTTCGTATAAATATTTCCAACAAACCCCTCATAAGGATTTCCGCGCAAACCATTTTGTTCAAATGGAACTCGATGAATTTCACTAGCAAGTTGCATCTTATCTACTTGCACACCTTTATATTGGAGCAACATAGCTAAGCTTGTTACTTCACATCCACGAGGTAATTCTGGTAACTGCTTTATAAACGGAACATTTTCAATCATAGCCGCTTCTTTCATTTCAGATAGAAAGTCTAAGCGTAGCACTTGTGCCTTTTGTATAATCTTATCTTTCCCTATAAAAAACGCTGCAGCAAATATAATTCCAAAAACAAAAAGATATTTTAACTTTTTCATTTTAAACAAAACTCCATTAATTATTATTTTACAGACATACCTCCTACCATTGTACCTTTCTTCTTGCTAGTTTGCTAGAAAGATTCTGTGAATTATTGTTCACAACTACATCGTTATAAAATTCTAATTATTTTTAATAAAAAGAAAAAACAATATAATTTTCTGAATTTTTTTGCTAAAATCGAAATAATTAACATGGTGAAGATATCACCTTGTTAATAAAAACATTCTTAGGGTATTTAGTCATAGTTCGTTTTTTACATACTCCATTCATTTCATAGTAAATAAACCGAGTATGTGTCATATCCCCCACTAATGATTAAAAACTCAGAATGAAAACCAGTTAACACATATAAAAAATAACGGGGTGAGGGGCATATGAATCAACAAGTAGAACAAACAGATTTAAAACGTACAATGAAAAGTAGACACCTATTTATGATTGCACTTGGTGGTGTTATCGGAACTGGCCTATTTATGGGATCTGGTCAAATCGTCCATAACGCCGGCCCTGGTGGTGCTATTCTTGCATTTTTAGTCGGTGGATTTGTTATGTATTTAACGATGTTATGTCTTGGTGAATTATCTGTTGCTATGCCAGAAGCAGGTTCATTCCAAAGCTATGCAAGCAAATTTATTTCACCTGGTTTTGGTTTTGTTGTCGGTTGGATGTATTGGTTAAATTGGGCTGTTACAGTTGGAGTAGAGTTAACAACTGTAAGTATTTTAATGAAACGCTGGTTTCCAGATGTTTCTTCGTGGATTTGGTGTGTTACATTTGCAGCAGCACTCTTTCTTGTAAACGCTCTATCAGCAAAAGCATATGCAGAAGCAGAATTTTGGTTCGCTAGTGTAAAAGTCGCAACCATCGTTATTTTCATCGTACTCGGTGGTGCAGTTATGTTCGGTCTACTAGACTTTAACGGAAAACCAGCTCCAATGCTTCACAATTTCACTGAAAATGGCGGATTATTTCCGAATGGTACATTGGCTGTTCTTCTTACGATGATTACAGTGAATTATTCTTTCCAAGGAACAGAATTAATCGGAATCGCTTCAGGAGAAAGTGAGAATCCTGAAAAAACAATTCCAAAAGCAATCAAAAATACCATTTGGCGAACGCTATTCTTCTTCGTCCTAGCCATATCAGTTGTTGTAGGTTTACTCCCGTGGCAAGAGGCTAATCTAGTCGAAAGTCCATTTGTACTTGTATTTGATGTAGCTGGTATTCCATATGCAGCAGACATTATGAACTTTGTTATTATTACAGCTGTATTATCCGTAGCCAATTCTGGTCTATACGCAAATTCACGTATGCTTTGGGCGATGGCAAAACAAGGAATGGCAAGTCCAGCATTTACGAAGTTAACGAAAAAAGGTGTACCACTAAACGCATTGATTTTCAGTCTAATCTTTGCAAGTCTATCCCTATTAACAAGTATATTTGCAGCAGATACTGTCTTTTTAGTTTTAACATCTATCGCAGCAATGGCTGCCGTTGTCGTTTGGATGTCAATTGCGGCTTCACAGTTTTTCTTCCGTAGAAACTTCGTGAAAAACGGTGGTGACATCAATGATTTAAAATATCGCACACCACTTTATCCGCTCGTTCCAATCGTAGCATTCTCACTCAATTTCATTACATTTGTAAGTTTAGCTTTCATTCCAGATCAGAGAATCGCTCTTTATTGCGGTATTCCATTTATGGTTATTTGTTACATTTTATATCAAGTGAAATATAAAAAAATTGTCACATTTGAACAACAAATAAGTCTAAAAAAAGAAGTAAACTAAATATACAAAATATTCAGCTATCTTTCTTATCATAAGATAGCTTTTTTCTATTTCTTGGGTATCCTGGTATAACTTTATTTATCTTAAAATTTTCACAATCGCATTTTTCTCTGGAAAATAGTTTACAATGTAATCAAGTTACAAATGATATTCACCTTAAAAAGTGTGCATTTGTGTCTATTTTTTAACAATATCTCAAAAACTATTGCCTTCTATAAATTAATAGGTTTATATTGTTTTATTGGCATAGTTTCAATCCAAGGAGAAAGGAGATTTTCAATCGTGCAACTAAAGAAAGCGTTTTGGAAGTTGGCTTCGCTTCTTCCGTTATCATTACTTCTGTTCCTCGGTGGCTGTGATAAAAAACTCGCAGTATTAAATCCGCAAGGACCTGTTGCAAAAGCACAGTATGATTTAATTGTTTGGTCATTCTTGCTTATGTCATTAATTATCGCAATTGTATTCATCTTGTTTACAGTCATCTTGATTCGTTATCGTGAAAAACCAGAGAATATGGACTATGAGCCACCTGAACAACACGGTAACACATTATTAGAAATCATTTGGACGCTTGTTCCTGTTATTATCGTTATCGCATTATCGATTCCAACAGTAAAAGCAACTTATGCTTCGGAAGAGGTTCCGAAAGAGTCCAAACATATTAAACCAGTGGAGATTTATGTTACATCTGCAAACTGGAAATGGTTATTCAGTTACCCAGAGGAAAAAATTGAAACCGTTAACTATTTAAACATCCCAGCTGGTGTACCAATTCAATTCAAACTGACTTCTGTCGGCCCAATGAATGCTTTCTGGGTACCAGAACTTGGTGGTATGAAGTACACAATGGATGGCATGATTATGGACCTTTATTTACAAGCTGATAAGCCAGGTTCTTACCTAGGTCGTAGCGCGAACTTCTCTGGTGAAGGATTTACTCACATGGAGTTCGAAGTTGAAGCAAAAACTAAAGAGAAATATGACAAGTGGGTTAAAGAAGTACAACAAACTGCTCCTAAACTAACAGAAGATAAGTACAACGAAATTGTTAAACCTGGTGTAGTTGGTCGTATGACATTCTCTAGCCATCACTTAAGTTATGTAGATCCAAAATCACTTGAATATTGTGATTACAACTACTACAAAAACAAAAAATAATAGCTATAATTCCAACAGATTGGAGTGAACACAGTGAAGCTTGATGAATTCTTTGTCACAGGTGACCCGATTATTTACGGTGCAGACGCTTCTATCGTTCTTGTGACATTAGCAATCATTTTCGTACTAACAAAGTATAAAAAATGGAAATGGCTTTGGGACGAATGGTTAACAACTGTTGACCATAAAAAAATTGGGGCCATGTATATTATCTCTGCGGTTATTATGTTATTCCGTGGTGGTATGGACGGTTTAATGATCCGTGCACAGTTAACATTCCCAGAAACAACTTATTTAAACGCTGAACACTATAACGGAATCTTCACAACACACGGTACAGTTATGATTCTTTTCATGGCGATGCCATTCGTTATGGGATTAATGAACCTTGTAGTACCATTACAAATTGGTGCTCGTGACGTTGCATATCCGTTCTTAAATGCTTTAAGTTTCTGGTTATTCTTTGTCGGAGCAATGTTATTCAACATCGCTTTCGTAATTGGTGGTTCTCCAGACGCTGGGTGGACTTCTTACTTCCCAATGGCAGGTACAGAGTTTACTTCTGGTGTAGGAAATAACTACTATGCAATTGCATTACAGATTTCAGGTCTCGGTACGTTAATGACAGGTATTAACTTCCTTGTTACTATCTTAAAAATGCGTACACCTGGTATGACTTTAATGAGAATGCCAATGTTTACTTGGTCAATCTTAATTACAACAATTATCATTATTTTCGCTTTCCCAGTATTAACAGTTGCTCTTGCATTAATGACATTTGACCGTCTATTCGATGCTCACTTCTTTACGATGGCGAGCGGCGGTATGCCAATGTTATGGGCCAACCTATTCTGGGTATGGGGTCACCCTGAAGTATATATCGTTATTTTACCGGCATTCGGTATTTTCTCTGAAATCATTAGTACATTCTCACGTAAACGTCTATTCGGTTACAGTGCGATGGTATACTCAATGGTTGCAATTTCTTTACTAAGTTTCGTCGTATGGCTTCACCACTTCTTCACGATGGGTGCAGGTCCGGCGGTTAACTCATTCTTCTCGATTTCGACAATGGCGATTTCGATTCCAACCGGGGTTAAAATCTTTAACTGGTTGTTTACACTGTATAAAGGACGTATTCGTTTTACAGTTCCAATGCTTTGGTCATTGGCATTTATTCCAAACTTCGTAGTCGGTGGGGTTACAGGGGTTATGCTTGGTATGGCAGCAGCTGATTATCAGTACCATAACAGCTACTTCCTAATCGCTCACTTCCACTACGTATTAATCGCAGGTACAGTATTCGCTATGCTTGCTGGATTCACATTCTGGTATCCAAAAATGACTGGTCATATGTTAAATGAACGCCTAGGTAAATGGACATTCTGGATCTTTATGAGCGGATTCAACATCTGTTTCTTCCCAATGTACTTCTTAGGTTTAGACGGTATGACTCGTCGTATGTACACTTACTCTGAAAGCCTTGGATGGGGATGGCTAAACCAAATCGCATCTGTCGGTGCAGTAATGATGGGTATTGGTTTCGTACTTCTTTGTTACAACGTAATTTGGAGTGCTCGTCACGGTGAACGTGACACAACTGGAGATCCATGGGATGGCCGTACACTTGAATGGGCAACTCAATCTCCTGTACAACATTACAACTTCGCGAAACTTCCTGAAATCAAAGAAGCTGATGCTTTCTGGTACATGAAGAAACGCGGAGAAACAGTTACACCAGCAGCAGAAGATATCAAACCAATTCACATGCCAAGTAACTCTGGCGTGCCTATTATTGCGTCTTTATTCTTCGGTCTTGCAGGTTTCGCATTAGTATTTAGCTGGTTCTGGCTTGCAGCAATCGGCGGCGTTGGTATTTTAGCTTGCTTAATCTATCGTTCATTCGATTATGATGAAGGTTACTATATCAGTGTTGATGAAATTAAAAAATCAGAACATGTAGCATGAGAGGTGAAATGATATGGCGGCTTTAGATAAAAGCTTACCTTTGGAATATCAATCCGAACAAAGCAGATTGAATATCCTAGGATTCTGGATTTTTCTTGGGGCTGAAATTATGCTGTTCGCAACACTTTTCGCCTCTTATCTAGTACTCGCTGGTCGTACGGCAGATGGCCCAACACCAGCACAACTGTTTGAACTTAAAACGCTTTTAATTCAAACATTACTACTTTTAACAAGTAGTTTCACATGTGGTATCGTGATTCACGAAATGCGTAAGCACAACCAAAAAGCAATGCTTGGATGGTTCGTCCTTACATTACTTTTAGGTGCAGGCTTCCTATTCTTCGAGATTGAAGAGTTCATTATGTATATTGGTGAAGGCGCAACAATTCAAACAAGTGCTTTCCTATCTGGATTCTTCGTTCTTCTTGGAACACACGGAGCCCACGTAACAGGCGGTATCATTTGGGCAATTTGTGTTATTATCCAAATTTTAAAACGAGGTTTAACACCAGTTACAGCTCGTAAAGTATTCATTATCAGCTTATACTGGCATTTCCTTGATCTAGTTTGGGTCTTTATTTACACACTAGTTTACTTGAACGGGATGGTGGCGTAAATGGGTCAAAATAACAACCAAGCAAACGGGCATGCGCATAGCGGATTCCCTTGGTCACACGTTTTCGGATTTATTTTATCGCTTGCACTAACGTTTCTAGCTCTATACGTGGCACTTTATACAAGCCTGCCACTATCAACGATCTTAACTACCATTATCATAATGGCTGTTGCGCAAGCGTTGTTACAATTAATTATGTTCATGCATTTAAAAGAAGGAGAAGGAAGAGTTCAAATTCTTACTATGATCTACAGTTTCTTCGTTGCAACTGCAACAGTTGGTTTAACTGTATGGATCTTCTTCTCAATGTAATGTACATGAAAAAGACTGCTGAGATTGCTCAGCAGTCTTTTTTTATTCCCTCCACTATTACATCCACATTACGGAATTAACAACAGAATCATGAAAAATATACTTATTATGACAAATGTTAAGAAAACTCTTTCTTTATGAAATCGAATCCATATGCGTTGCTTTTCTACCTATTATATGGCTAAATAAGTACTATATTTATTTGAAGGGAGAGAACGCAATGGAACATCACACTTCTGTTCTATCACTTATGGTTGTCGTTGCAATCGCGTTTTTCGTTCCCCTTTTGTTACAACGCTTTAAATTAAAAGCACTTCCTGTCGTTGTTGCAGAAATCATCGCAGGAATCTTTGTAGGTAAAAGTGGGTTTAATATTATTGAGCCAGATATGTGGCTTCAAGTCTTATCGACACTAGGATTTATCTTTCTTATGTTTTTAAGCGGTTTAGAAATTGATTTTTCTATCTTTAAACAAAAAGGGAAAAAGAACACGACAAACGAACCAAACACATTCCAAGCAGCAAGTATTATCTTCTTATTTATTTTCATCTTATCTTATGCCCTATCACTACTATTCGTATGGCTAGGATTTGTAGATAATGCAATGTTTATGACTTTAATCATTTCAACAATCTCTTTAGGCGTTGTCGTACCAACATTAAAAGAGAATAACTTAGGAAAAACAGCAATTGGACAAATCATTTTATTAGTCGCTGTTATTGCGGATTTAGTTACAATGATTTTACTCGCTGTTTTCGTCGGATTAAATTCCGAAAGCGGCCAAAGCATGTGGCTCCTTCTTCTTCTATTCGGCGCTGGTATTGTTATTTACTTCGTTGCAAAACGTTTTAAAAACATTCCATACTTGGATAGCTTAAAAGCTGGAAGTGTACAAATTGATACACGAGCTGTTTTTGCACTCATCTTAATATTAGTTGGGTTATCTGAATCCGTTGGAGCTGAAAATATTTTAGGTGCCTTCTTAGCAGGTGTACTCGTATCATTATTATCACCAAATGAAGATATGGTTGAAAAACTGGATTCTATCGGATACGGTTTCTTCATTCCTATTTTCTTCGTAATGGTTGGTGTAAATTTAGAGGTTTGGTCTATTTTTAAAGAGCCTTCTAGTATGCTCATGATTCCAATTCTAATTGTAGGACTCTTTATCTCAAAACTGTTACCATCACTCGTTTTACGAAAATGGTATCCACGTAATATCGTACTGGGGAGTGCCATCTTATTAACATCGACACTTTCTTTAGTTATTGCAGCTGCACAAATTGGTGAAAAGTTAGGGATCATCAGTCCAAGTTTATCCGCTTCCCTTATTTTAAGCGCAGTTATTACTTGTATTTTTGCACCTATATTATTTAAAAAGATGTTCCCAAAAGTGGAAACACCAAAACCAAAAGTTTCTATTATTGGTGCGAGCAGAATTACCCTTCCGTTATCACTTGATTTAAAACGAGAAGATTATGACGTAACACTATATATGATGCGTCAAAACAAAATAAATGATCAGGAAGCGAAATCACATGACTTTCCTATCGTGAAATTAGATGACATCACAATTGCATCGTTAACTGAACAAACAGCCTTTCATGCAGACCGAGTTGTTGTTGCAACAAGTGATGATGAGCAAAACTTATTATTAGCAGAACACGCAAAAGAACTAGGTGTTGAACATGTTATTGCAAGTGTAGAAGATCCACTTCTACAAGAAAAAGCAACGCAAGAACATATCGCTGTCTTCTCAACAATTAACTCTACACGTATTCTATTACGTGCGCTAATTGATAAGCCGAGTCTCGTTCGCTTAATTACAACAGCAAACGAAACAGTCCGTGAAGTTGAACTACGGAGCAATAAATATAATGGTGTTGCACTTCGTCGCCTTCCGTTTTTAGGTGATGTACTAGTCATTCAAATTTATCGTGGGAATAAAGCATTAATCCCACATGGTGATACAAGACTACAACACGGTGATACATTACTTGTAACAGGCTCAAAAGAACATATCGATACACTAAAAAGCATATTAGAATAGAAAAATGCCCCTCACATAATTGAGGGGCATTTTTTTCCATTTCATATGGTAAAATGTTACTATCACATATTATGAGGATGGATTACATTATGTCTATTATAACTTTAGCTCTCTTATTATTAGCCGAAATACTCGTGGCCATTATTCTCATCGGTGTTAGCATTGAAATTTGTAGTTACGGATGGAAAAAGTCGAATGGAATAAAATACTCTTGCCTCTTACTTTCACTCCTTCTCGGAACCGCTAGCATACTCGGACTTTTCGCCGCACCTGCCTATTTCTTTATACAATTAACAGAAAAAGCGTTATAAGAAAGGATGTTACTATGCTTACCGTGAAAAATATTGATGGATCTGAAACTTACGTATTACGTCAAAAAATTTTGCGCCCGAGTCAAACATTAGCAGATTGTAAATACCCTTCCGACTATGAAACAGACAGCTTTCACCTAGGGGCATTTATAAATGATAAACTAATTAGTATCGCTTCCTTCTCAAAAGAAATATATCCTGACCTACCTACAGGTATTCATTATCGTCTACGAGGAATGGCCACATTACCTGAATTTCGAAACAACCACGCTGGAAGCTCCTTAATTCAGAAAGCAGAACAAATCTTACAAGAGCGTCAAGCAAATATATTATGGTGTAATGGCCGAATTACTGTGTCTGACTATTACAAGCGCTTAGGCTTCCAAGAACATGGTGAAATCTTTGAAATTGAACCAATTGGCCTTCATAAAGTACTGTATAAAAGAATATAAAAAAAGCTTTCCGCAATACGGGAAAGCTTTTCTTATATTTCAATCTTCACTTTTTATTTTTTTCATATATATGTATATAAACAGACTAGGAACTAAAAAACAAACTAACATAATAAGTCCTGTCATACTAATTTCTTTTATTGAAATATCTGGTGTTACAACGATACAAATAGCTAAAATCCCAATAACAATGCTCACCGGAACGAATAATAGCTTCATAAGATAACTGCGTGATACTCCGCCCGTATGCTCATACACTTCCACTGAATTTTTCAAGTTTAAAAAGTTAATAACTACGATCCCGCCCATAAACACCACTAATAAATCCGAAACACTTTCATATCCTGCATCTTGCAAAACGTAGCGATAAAAAACAATACCTAGTATGACAATATTTTGTAAGATGAAAACGAGTCTAATATGTTTTAGCCCCTCAATCATTAAGCGTTCATCTTTCACGATTCTCATCCCCTCACTCCTTTTCCTCCCAAAATAAATCATTCAAAGTTTTATCTACTGCATAACAAATTTTCAAACATAAATCTAAAGATGGGTTGTATTTCCCCTTCTCAATTAAACTAATCGTTTGCCTTGTAACGCCTACTTTTTCTGCTAATTGTTGCTGTGTTAAATCTAACTGAACACGCGCGACTTTTATTTTACTTACAGCCATCCATGTTCCCTCCTCTACCTTAGAGTAACATATATATTCCATTATGTAATTTATATTTTTCGTAACTACTTATAGTTTCACTTTATTATACACAAAAAAGGGGCCTCTCATAAAAAGCCCCCTCTCCTATATCTATATTATAAGAATAAATGACATCCAAATAAAATTGTAAATAAGTATAGTAACGGATGTACTTCCATCCCTTTCCCCTTCACAATTTTTAAGACTGGATACACTAAAAATCCAATTGCAATTCCATTCGCAATACTAGACGTTAACGGAATACCAACGAAAATTAAAAATGCTGGTAATGCATCTTCAAATTCATTCCAATTAATATCACGAATACTTTGTGCCATTAAACTACCTACAATAATTAATGAAGGAGCTGTAATAGCGGCTACGCTTGATAAAGAAGCAATAACAGGGCTAAAGAATGCCGTTATAATCGTTAGGCCGACTACTACAATACCTGTTAATCCCGTTTTACCACCTGCAGCAATACCAGCTGACGATTCAATCGTCGCTGCTGTTGGGCTTGTCCCAAAGATAGAGCCTGTAGTACCGCCAATTGCATCCGCAATAAATGCTTTACCAAAACGTTTCTCTGTATTATCTGTAATTAAACCTGCTTGTTTAATTAAACCGAGTAATGCTCCTGTTGTATCAAATAACAGTACAAGTAAAAATGAAAATACAACGCCATATAATCCGTATTCAATTACATCTGAAAAGGCGTTGATTGGATTTGAAACGATAATCCCCTCTGGTAAATGAGGCATCGCAACAATTTTATCCGTAAACTTCAGCTGCCCTGTAAAGAAGGCGATAATTCCTGTCACAATCATACTAATAAATAATGCACCGCTCACACGCAATGTCATTAATACCGCCGCTAAAATCAAACCAATTAAAGTTAAAATAACGGCTGGAGAATGGAAATCACCAATCGTAACTAAGTTAGATGGATGATCAACGATAATTCCAGATAGACGTAATCCAATAAAAGCAATAAATAACCCAATTCCACCTGCAATTGCATGTTTTAAACTATCAGGAATTGCGACAATAAGCTTTTGCCTAAATGAAGTGAAAGATAATAAAAGAAAAATGATACCTGTTACAAATACTGCTGAAAACGCAATGACATATGTAATCCCCTCTGCCTGTTGAACGACAGAATAAGCAAAATACGCATTCATTCCCATAGCTGGAGCAATAACAATTGGATAGTTAGCTAAAAACGCCATACATAGCGTCCCTACAACAGTCGCAATAATCGTTGCCGTAAAAGCTTGATCAAATGGTACACCTGCATCAGATAATATTTTCGGATTGATGACAAGAATATACGCAAATGTAAAAAAAGTTGTGATGCCAGCTAAAAGCTCTTGCTTCACAGAAGTGTTATATTTTTGTAATTGAAACATGGTTATGTACCCTTCCTACATCTAAATTATTATCACACATTCTTTTCTTACTAGTATGTGAGAAAAATATAATACTTAATCTTAACAATCAATAAAAAGAAGAGTCAATATATTCGCTAATAGTTCGAATTTTAAGTTTAAGTCTGACAAGCACAGATGTAGTACAGTTAATAATGATTATTTTTGTAGCATAACAGATAGAAATGTTTTATAATTTGAAATAGTTAAATATTTAGTAAACGCATTCAAATATCGTTCACTCTACAAGGGGGATTCTTCTTATGCAGCACACAAACAAATCTGGAACTTTAAACCGAGGTTTAAAAGAACGACATATTACTTTAATGTCACTCGGTTCAGCTATTGGCGTTGGACTATTTTTAGGATCTGCTTCTGCAATTAAACTAGCTGGCCCTTCTATTTTACTAGGCTATATGATTGCTGGACTCGTTATTTTTTTCATTATGCGAGCACTCGGAGAAATGGCAATTGAACAACCTGTTGCTGGCTCTTTTAGTAAATATGCATATGATTATCTTGGACCACTAGCTGGCTATATTACCGGTTGGAACTACTGGTTCTTATGGGTTGTTACTTGCATGGCTGAAATTACGGCTGCTGGCATTTACATGCAGTACTGGTTCCCAGATATTCCACGCTGGACTTGGGCTTTACTCGCTCTATTATTAATGAGTGCTTTCAACTTTTTATCTGTAAAAGTATTTGGAGAACTTGAATTTTGGTTTGCTCTTATTAAAATTGTCACAATTATCTGTATGATAGTAGTTGGGGCAGGTATTATTTTATTTGGCTTCGGAAACGGTGGTATCGCTACTGGCATTTCAAACCTTTGGTCACATGGTGGCTGGTTCCCAAATGGTTTTTCTGGGTTACTCCTCTCCATGCAAATGGTGCTATTCGCTTATTTAGGCGTTGAATTAATCGGCGTTACAGCGGGTGAAGCGCAAAACCCGAAAAAAACACTCGCAAAAGCAATCGATAACGTATTTTGGAGAATATTACTGTTCTACGTTGGGGCTCTATTCGTTATGATGGCAATTTATCCATGGAACGAACTTGGTGAGAAAGGAAGTCCATTTGTATTAACATTCCAGCAAATCGGTATCGCAAAAGCAGCAGGAATTATTAACTTTGTCGTATTAACAGCAGCTCTTTCTTCTTGTAATGGTGGTTTATTTAGTACAGGCCGTATGCTGTATACATTAGCTCAACAGAAAAAAGCTCCGGAAAGATTCGGTCGTTTAAATAAAAATGGCATTCCAAGCCAAGGAATTGTAGCAACAGCAATCGTTTTACTCGTTGGTGTTATATTAAACTATCTTGTGCCCGCAAAAGTATTTACATGGCTCACTAGTATTTCAACTTTCGGGGCAATTTGGACTTGGGGTATTATATTAGTCGCTCAAATTAAGTTCCGTAAAAGTTTACCTGCGCAAAACAAACAAAAGTTATCGTATAAAATGCCTTTATACCCATTAAGTTCATATTTCTCACTTGCTTTCCTTGCACTAGTCTTATGTATAATGGCGTATTCAGAAGATACAAGGATTGCATTAATTGTTGGACCAATTTGGCTTATCGGTTTAGCTGTCGTGTATTACATGAAAGGTTTTCATAAAATTGATGAAACACCTAATTCAAAAATTAGTTAAGCAAAACATCCCTTCCTTATTACTTGGAAGGGATATTTTTATGCCTATATAAATATTTCTCAACAAATTTCACGGTATTTTTACAAATTTTTAATATTTTTTATGTTTTCCGTCTTTATTTTTACAGAAAAATAAATTACATTATTAAAGCACATATATTTATTATTAGGGGGATTCTTCTATGAAGAATAAAAAATGGATTACATTTTCTTTAGCAACAGCAATTACACTAAGTATAGGGGCTTCGTTCATACCATCTACTTATGCAGAAAGCTCTATAGACCCAGCTCCTGAAATTGCTGCAAAAGTTGTAAATCAAAACAATGGGAAAAAAGTATTATTCGATAATACACACGGTCAAACTGCCGGGACTGCTGACTGGGTTATCGATGGTGGCTTTTCTGATTTCGGAAACGGCATTGCCCAAAACGGCTATCATGTAAAAGAACTTCGTAAATCAACACCGATTACATACGAAGATTTAAAAGACTACAATGTGTTTATCGTTCCAGAAGCAAATATTCCTTACAAAAAATCTGAACAAGATGCTATGTTACAATACGTGAAAAATGGCGGTAGTATTTTCTTCATTGCCGATCATTATAATGCAGATCGTAATAAAAATCGCTGGGACTCTTCTGAAGTATTTAACGGATATAGACGCGGTGCTTGGGATAATCCAGCAAAAGGAATGTCTACCGAAGAAGCAAATTCACAAGCTATGCAAGGAGTAGAAAGCTCTGATTGGCTATCTGACAACTTCGGTATTCGCTTCCGCTATAATGCAATCGGTGATGTTTCCGCTAAAAATATTGTATCACCTGAACAATCATTCGGAATTACAGAAGGGGTTTCATCTGTAGCAATGCATGCTGGTTCTACTTTAGCAATTACAAATCCAAAACTAGCAAAAGGACTTGTTTATCTTCCAGAGAACCCATCAAAATGGAATAACGCTGTCGATAGCGGTGTGTATAACGGCGGTGGTGTTGCAGAGGGCCCTTATGCTGCGATCGCAAAAGTAGGACTTGGAAAAGCTGCCTTTATTGGAGACTCTTCTCCTGTTGAAGATGCTACGCCAAAATACGTTCGTGAAGACTCTGGCCAAACAAAGAAAACTTACGATGGATATAAAGAAGAAAACGATGCGATCTTACTAGAAAATATCGTAAAGTGGCTATCGAATAAAGAAACATTTACAAGTTTAGACCAAGTAAATGGTTTACAACTTGATTTACCTACCACTTTACAAACATTTGAACAACCAAGCTTATCAACCGAACCACAACCTGAACCTTGGAGTGCGCCAAATGCAGGTTATCAATGGTTTAATACAAATACTTTTAAACCTGGTTCATATGGCTATAACGGTGCAGTAACAGCAAATGACTACGTAGTTACACACCCTAGCACTCTACCAAACAATGAAGTGTTCCAAATCAAAATTCAAGTAAATAACTTATTACCAAATACAACATACACTAATTACTCTTTAGGTATATTCACTACTGGTGGTACACAAGTAGCAAAAGTTCAAAATACAAACGGCACTTGGCCATCTACTTTCGGATATAGTAGTGCATTTTCTTTCACAACAAATAGCTTAGGTTCTGCTGAAAAAATTGTGAACGTACAAATCGATCCAAATACTACTGGACAAGCAACACTTCGTCTACGCCAAAATACAACAGCGAAATATAATGAAGCTGTAACGATTAATAAGAAATAATGAAAAAGGCAATCCAGATATGGATTGCCTTTTTCATTATTTCTCTTCTTTTGAGAAAAACATTCTTGAAATAACGATACCTATACTACCTACTATTAAGAATAACACCGCCCTGATCATCATTGAAACTTCTGGTAAGTCTAGAAGGAATAGCTTTCCTATCGTTACGACTAACACGACTAAGCCTGCATACAATATTTCATTCATATTTTTATTCCGTCCAAACCAAACTGCAAATAATGCATATACCATCCATAATAACGATACAGATACATTTATTATGCTTCCATCTGTGGACAAAACTTCACCGATTCTAGTAATTGTAATAAATACAATCACCATAAACCAATAGAGTGCTATAGAATACACATACTTGCCAAAGCTTGCTAATACTTCTTTCGCTTGTCTCATGCAATAATAGAACGTTCCTATTAAAATAAGATGAGCAACAAAGCCTGCCGAAATAAATTGATCAAACGGGCTAAAAATCGTCTGTATCATTCCAATTGCATAAACCGTCGCACTAACATACAATTTTATCTGTTGTTTTCCTTTAATAGAAGTAAACATACCAAGGAAACCTTGTAATAATAGTACAATCGCTGCATTCACTAAACTATACTCATATAAAATCGCTAAACTAAATGCTCCCATTGCGAAACCAAATAAAAGATTTGTAAATGTAGAATTTCTATTATTCCTATATTCAAACACAAACATAACAGCGTGCACGAGTGCACTTATCATTAATCCCCATGTTGTAAATTCAGGTATTTTTGAAATGGCTATTATAAAGAAGGCTGCATTTGCACTAAATATCGCCAAGCGTGGCTCTACTATAAAACTTCTCTCTGTAAACACATGCCAAAATAATAGTAAGTGAATCAAACCATAAACTACTGTTAACTGGACTTGCAAATCCTCTACTAACATTGACATAACAGCAAAAAAGACAAAAAGAACAATAGCAGCAACAACATAAGAAATCATATATAAATACTGATAACGATTTTTCAACGCATACCATAATAAGCTGAGCGTTAGTATCATCTCATATCCAAAGAAAATATACGGATTAGGAGTCGTACTATTTAATAAGAATGGCACGAAGAAAGCTCCTACCGCTACGAATATAGTAAGATATTCCGATTGATACCTCTTCGCTATATAAATACCTAAAATGACCCATGCAATATTACATACAAACGCAACACTCGCTGGAATAAATCCATATAAATAATGTGCCGCAAATGTCGTTAAAACTATACCCGTAATACTTCCTCCTGCTAGTACTAACCCTAATGCTTGCCGCTCGCGTTTAATTTGAATATCCCCTATATAATAAAAACCGATTGAGAGGACAATACCAAACACAATTCGTATTGCTGGTGTTAATAATCCTGCATCTACCCCTGCTTTAAATAACCAAATTACTCCAAGCAACATAATACCGACAAATATGCGTGGTAACCACGTTTGGCAAAACTTAATAATATTAAATGGTTCCGGCTTAAAAGCAGATATATCCACTTGTTTTACCTCACGTTCTTGCACAGGCTCTTTTATTGTAGCTACTTCTACTTTTTGTCTTTCCTCCATCACCGTATCAATATATTCTTTCTTTTCCTTACTAACATGTTGCTGAGCATTTTCTACTTCTATTTCTCTTTGTTTTGCTTTCAATTCAAAAAGTGCTTCTTGAATCGTTTCAATTGCCGTTTCAAGTGCTTCTATTTTCTTATTTAAATCTTCCTTCATACGCTCCCCCCTCATCATCCGTTCGAAACCTATATATTACCAATTATCTTTATCATACTCTTAGTCTATTCATTTTCAATACTATTTTTCCAAAAAAAGAAAGGTGTTTTCCGAAATAGGAAAACACCTTTTTACTCATTTCTTCTTATTTAAAACACTACTCACGATAACACCAATACAAGCACCTATAATAGCTGGAACAATCCACCCAACACCTTCTGTATAAAACGGAATGTATTTTAATACTGATGTCCACTGACTCATCATTACATTTTTATTGAAAATATCGATTGCACTAAATACCGCTACAATCACAATTGTAACTGGATATATGCATACATACTTCCCAATATACTTATGGAATAGCCCTAAAATAATAAGCGTTAATGCAACTGGATAAATAAATCCAAGAATTGGTACCGATACCTTTAAAATTTGTGTTAATCCTAAATTAGCTAAAATCATACTAACAAAACTTAAGATAAATGCCCAAACTTTATAAGCTACTTTTGGAAATGCACTTGCGAAAAATTGACTACAAGATGTAACAAGTCCGATTGAAACACATAAACACGCAATCGTAAAAATAAGACCTAATAAAACGACTCCGCCTTGTCCAAATAATGTAGTCATCACTTGTGCTAACACTTGCGCGCCATTATCAAATATCCCCAATGACCCACTCATTGAACCGACATATCCAAGTATGACATAAATAATAGATAATAATAGTCCTGCACCAATTCCTGCAATACTCATATATTTCGCTAAACCTTTATCATCTTCAATACCTTTTGCACGAAGAGCATTTGCAATCACAATCCCAAAAATTAAAGCTGCTAATGCATCCATCGTTAAATATCCATCTAAAAACCCTTGGAACATAGGCGCTTGTCCATAGTTTCCAGCAGCCTCTTTCACACTACCTACTGATGTAAACATGCTTTTTATAAAGATAAGAGCAATCATACCTAATAATAACGGTGTTAAAACTTTTCCGAACAACCCCATTAATTTAGACGGTGATAAACTTAACCAGTACACAATACTAAAGAAAATAACTGTGTAACATAATAAGATTATGCTACCTGCTTCCGGGAATAACTGACCCGGTCCCATCTCAAAAGCGAGACTTCCTGCACGCGGAATGCCAAGGCCTGGTCCAATAAATAAATACACGATACACGGAAAAATAATGGCGAATGAAGAATGAACTCTACCCGCTAGCGTTTGAAAACTTCCTGCTTTCGCAATCGCAATAACTCCTAATATAGGAAGACCTGTTGCTGATATAATAAACCCTACTAATGAAATCCACACATGTTCTCCTGCTTCATACCCAAGGAAAGGTGGGAATATAAGATTCCCCGCTCCAAAGAACATCGAGAATAACATAAGACTAATAAGTAAAATTTCTTTTTTCTGTAACAATTTCATTTCTTTCTCCTTCTTTAATTTCATCTTTTATGAAATCAATTTCATATATAAAAAAGTGCAATAAACCGCTTCTTTACAAAGAAAACATAGTCCATAGTCTAACATAAAAGAAACACTCATTCTATAGCTATATCCCTTTTCCAATTTCTTCTGAAAAATCAACCTTTATTGACTTATAATAGTTAATAAGGTAAAATATTAAATGTACAAAATTATTAACTTTGTTTTTGTTTGTGTCAGGAGGAAAATAACATGGAATCAGCGATACAACTAGAAAAAGAACAACAAAGAAAAAAGAAACATCCTCCAGGTTTATACTTACTCTTCTTTACAGAAATGTGGGAAAGATTTAGTTACTATGGATTACGAGGATTATTAACATTATATTTAACGACAGCTTTAGTAAGCGGTGGTCTTGGGTTTAGTCCCGCATGGGCACTCTCTATTTACGGATTTTACACTGGAGCCTGTTATTTCACACCAATGATTGGTGGATACTTAACAGACCGTTTTCTAGGTAGACGAAAAGCGATTACAATTGGTGGTATAACAATGGCAATCGGTAACCTTACACTATTTGCCTTACAAAACCAAGTCGGCCTATACCTCGGATTAGCGCTTATTATTATTGGTAACGGATTCTTCAAACCGAACATCTCTACACTAGTTGGGGAATTATATGAAGAGAACGATCCAAAACGTGATAGTGCATTTACCATTTTCTATATGGGTATTAACGTCGGATCATTTTTAGCTCCACTCGTTTGCGGATTTTTATCAGAAAATTTATTCAAAACAACGGTTGATGGCGTTGTACATTACGGATTCCGTTACGGATTCTTAGCCGCTTCAATCGGAATGATCATTGGACAAATTTTATTTACAACACTATCCAATCGCTTCCTTGGTGATATCGGTAAAAAACCAACTCGCGATTTACAAACAACAGATGGACAACCATCAGTAGGAGATACACCGTTAACAAAAAAAGAAAAACAACGTACTGCAGTTATCGTCATTTTAACATGCTTCGTTGTCTTCTTCTGGGCTGGCTTTGAACAAGCTGGTAGTTCATTAACATTATATACAAACAAATTTGTAGACCGCTCTGTGTTCGGATGGGAAGTTCCAACATCTTGGTTCCAATCGGTCAATCCATTATTTATTATTTTACTTGCTCCAGTCATCTCAGCATTATGGGCAAAACTTGCAACTCGCAAGCGTGGGGATTTAAAAATCCCAACTAAAATGGGACTTGGTATGATCTTGCTCGGTATCGGTTATATCATTCTCGTTATTGCTACATTAAAAACAGGTAGTGATGAACATAACATTACAGAAAAAGCAAACTTACTATTTATCGTCTTTACGTATCTTTTCCATACGTTAGGTGAGCTATTCTTATCACCTGTTGGACTATCAATGGTTAGTGCGCTTGCCCCAGTAAAACTTGCTTCTTTATTAATGGGAGTATGGTTAGCAAGCTCAGGAATCGCTAACATTTTAGGTGGACAACTTGCAAGCTTCACAACT
The DNA here is from genome assembly GCF_051916915.1 of Bacillus cereus group sp. MYBK139-1. Taxonomy (NCBI): domain Bacteria; kingdom Bacillati; phylum Bacillota; class Bacilli; order Caryophanales; family Bacillaceae; genus Bacillus; species Bacillus cereus group sp. MYBK139-1. Next base: position 36,806 of record NZ_JBQAHO010000006.1, read on the forward strand.
TCACTTGGATATGCTGAAGTATTTACAGTAATTGGCGCTGTAGCAATTGTATTAGGCTGTGTTTTATTACTAATTTCTAAGAAGTTAGTGAAATGGATGGATTAAAAAAAGATGAGGGATTTCCCTCATCTTTTTTATTTCTTCGCCTTCGTTCCTACTAAATCACCAGCAACAACGTAACGTTTAGAATTATCTTTCACTGATACACATGTAATTAGCGTTATCTCGTCTTTCCCATGATCTTCAACAACTTCCCACTTATCAGGAGTTACTTCAGATACACCAGTAACCGCATATTCATATTCGTTTTCATTATCATACAAATAAATTTTATCGCCTTTTTTTAGAGAAGCTATATCACTAAATAAAACACCTTTTTTAGACATGTTATGTCCTGCTAATGCATAATTCCCTTTTCCCATTACTTGATTTTCTTTTACTGTTGCTGCACCTGATAATAAGTTTTTCTCAGTAGAAGACTTTAAAACAGGAAGTTCTAATGAAACACTTGGAATCGAAATACGACCAATTACTTGTTTCTTATCTAAAGATGCGTTCGCTACTTCTGCCAAATCTGGTTGGTTAATTTTCGAAGCATCTACAAATTCCGTCTCATGTTTTTCATAATCCATCTTTTGGACAGCCTGTACATTTTCAGTCTGTTTCTTTTCAGCTTGATATCCATCATAAAATGGCTTGCCGATTAATACACCACCTACAACAAATAGGAGGATTGCTACTATACTATAAATTCTTTGCTTATTCATATACAATTCCTTTCCCTTACAAAATCTTACTCTATATAAAATGATAAGATAATATTGCTATATGTACAAGTATAAGCTAAAAAGAAACCTTCTTGCATAGGCAAGAAGGTTTCTTTTCAGACCAACTTATTTCTGTACAATGATACATAAAAAACTGTCATTTGAACAAAAAGCATAAAAAACAAAATATATAACGGATATCCAGGAATATATAAATTAGCTACAGGAGAAAGCGTTAAACATCCAATAGCAATAACTACCCCATACCAGAATGAAATAAATGTTGTTCGGCATGCCTTTTGCGTGATTTCTTTTTCCCGCTCATCTTCTTGTGGAAATAGTAATGGGTACATCCAATAAGAAAGGGCTTTATGTTTCTTCTTTTGAACTTTATAAAAAATCGTCGTTATAATAGCTACAATAATTAATAATCCTAACGGTATCATATTGATTGTTACTTCAAATGGCAATTTCTTAGTTTCAATAATATTTGCCAGCTCTATCCAAGCATAATAGAGTTCAATAAATGCCCAACAAGCAATCATAAACCTCAGCACATTTAAAATATACGAAACCGCAATTTTATTCATCCTCTTCCCCCTCCTTATTTAAAACAAACACATCTTCCATCTTGAGCTCGAATACATCGCAAATCGTAAGTGCTAATAACAAAGAAGGAACATAATCCCCTTTTTCAATTGCCGCGATTGTTTGTCTCGTCACTCCAACCTTTTCTGCTAATACACTTTGCGAAAAATTAAACCGAGCTCTTAATTCCTTCACTCTATTTAAAATGGTCAAATTTACCACCTCTCACCACCATTGTATGCTATCCTTAACAAAATGTAAACTCAACTTAACATTATTTTTACAAAAAAATCCAACTTCACGTATTGTAAAGTTGGATTACATGTTAGTTTAAAATTGTAAGCTTAACATTTTTTCTGCCCCATTTACTAGATGAAGCTTTATCTGGCATTAAAACATCAATTTTGTGACCTTTAATCGCGCCACCAGTATCTGCTGCAATTGCTTCTCCGTATCCTTCAACATATACGCGAGAACCTAATGGGATAACAGATGGGTCCACTGCAATTAATTTCATTCCTGGGTTTGCAGTTAGATTATAGCCTCCCCATGCAGAATATACTTGTTGTCCTGGCCCATAGCCATTTTCACCTGGATCTGCTGTATAAGCTGTTGCATGTACATAGATTTCTCTTCCACCAGCAGTTGGCTTAGAAGGTTGTGCAGGTTCTACCTTCGAATTATTATTAGCTACAGGTTCAGCTGGTTTATTAGCTTTTTCTTTTTCTTGCTTTTTATTTTCAGCAACTTCCGCTTGTGCCTTAGCTAAAGCTTCTTGCTCTGCCTTTGCAGCTGCCTCCGCTTTTGCACGCTCTTCTGCTGCAATTCTCGCTGCTTCTTGTTCACGAGCAATTGTTTCTTGTACTGCTTTCATGTTTGATTCGATTTTAGCTTTTTCTTCTGCTGCTAAATTAAGTTGGCTTGCAACCTGATTATATTTAGCTTGAACTGTTTGTAAGTTAGCTTGACGCTTTTTCAAGTTATCTTGCAGTTCAGCTTGTGCTTTTGCTAATTTTTGTTTGTCTACTACTAAAGATGCTTCTTTCTCGTCAATTGTTTTCTTATCTTCTTCAATTTGACGAAGATCTTGTTCTTGTAGACGTAGAATTTCTTTATCAGCTTCTAGAATAGTAGAAACTGCGTTCATACGTTGTAAGAAGTCTGCAAAGTTCTTTGACTCTACTACAACTTCTACTACTAAACTTGTATTTGAACTGTTTTGAACAGAAACCATACGTTTTCTCATAATATCCTTACGAGCAAGGACTTTATCCTCTAAAACGACAATTTCGTTCTTTTTTTGTTCAATCTGCTTATGTGTTTCATCAATTTTACGTTGAATAGCAGCTTGATCCTCTTTATTTTTTGCAATTGTATTATTTAAATTATGTAGTTCGTTTTCGATACCTTGAATTTCTTTACTAACAGCTTGCTTCTCTTGCTCTTTCTTTTGCATTTCTGCATCGTTTTGCTGCAATTGCTGTTGCATGTTGTTAAGTTTCTCGTCGTTTGACTCTGCTTTAACAGCGACTGTACTAGAAAGACCTATAATTCCTGCTAATACTAGACTACTGATTCGCTTAAAATAGTTCATAATCCGACTCCCTTCTTATACAGTTATACATGATTTATTTTACAGTTTGTTTACAATACCATTAAATACAGTTTATTTTTCATGACGAAAAAAAGGGAATTATGCATAAAATGTAATAGATTCTTAAATATTTAACAATTCCTATATTTAAAAATTATAAAAGATGCTAAAATCCAAATATAGAGAAAATATAACTTCTAAAGGCGGTTGAAATAAATATATGTTTACTCAAAAGAAATCACTCCAACATAAAATTGATCAATTAGAAAGTCGTATACAAGAACTAGAAGCAGAATTAAAACAAAAGGATATCGAACAACAAGAGACTATTTCTTCTATCCACGATCGTGTACAAAGCGTTGTTCAAGAGCAGCAACTTGTAAATAACCAGCACAATACACTTCAAAGTTTAGTTCAACAATTAAGCTCATGTTTCGAAAATGTTTCAACACGTACTACACATTCCAATGAATTGAATAACGAAATGCTACAAAAAGAACAAAGCTTAATTCAATCTATTGAAGAAATTATTGATTGTTCTAACGAAGGAAAAGAATCTGTTCATCGTTTACTTATTGTAATTAATAAATTAGGTGAACAATCCCAGCGCACGTCTAATAGTATGAATCATTTAAGTGAACGCTCAAAAGAAATTGAGCAAATTGTAGAAGTCATCCAAAACATTGCAGCACAAACAAATTTACTTGCTTTAAATGCAAGTATTGAAGCTGCTCGTGCTGGAGAGCACGGTAAAGGATTCGCTGTCGTTGCCAATGAAGTAAGAAAACTAGCAGAAAGTACCGCTGAAAGTACAAAAAACATCGGCAACTTAACGAAAAAAATTCAAGAAGAAATTGAAAAAGCATACGATAATACAAAAGATAATTTGCATTTAGTCGATGAAGGTGTAGAAATGAGTGCCGATACAAACGCTAGAATCGAAAATATTTTAATTATGATTCAAACGTTACAAAACGGTGCTACAAATGTTATTAAAGCTATTGAAAACCAAAAGACTTGTAATGATGATATATTACGAGAATTCGCTAATACACAACAAATGTTCCAAAAGTTAAATACTACTATTATGAATCACATTCATGATGCTGAGAAAGTCGATGTTCAATTAACAAAAAGTCTTGAAGAAACAGTAGTTTCTCATTAATAGTAAAAATCCCTTATACTGTTATAAGGGATTTTTATTATATTTCGAATATTTATTTCTTCTCAATATTGAGCCGTATCTTTGTTATAATGGACAAGTTGTTTCTTTCAACTATTAAACAAGGAGGTTATTATGGAACAATTTTACTACATTTTAAAATATTTAATTCTTGGTCTGTTCCAAGGACTAACAGAACCGATTCCGATTTCTTCAAGCGGTCACCTCGTTTTGGCACAGCATTTGCTAGGACTAAAAATAGAGGGGTTTAGCTTTGAACTACTTGTTAATTCAGCTTCATTATTAGCTGTATTACTTATTTATAGAAATGATTTAATTCGTCTAACAAAGAATGGTCTATCTTATATATTTACAAGAGCAGAAGATGCAAAATCAGATTTCTTCTTTATTATTTACCTTGTCATTGCGACCATTCCAGCAGGTGTTATTGGTGTTTTATTTAAAGATTACATTGATCAGTACTTAAAAGGTGTGAAAATGGTTGGGATTTCCCTTCTTATTACCGCTGTCGGCCTTTGGATTATTAGAAACTTGCGTGGACGTAAAAATGATGGCGATCTTTCTATGAAAGATGCAATTATCGTCGGATTAGCACAAGCTTGCGCACTAATTCCTGGAATAAGCCGATCAGGTGCAACAATCGTAGCTGCGATGTTACTTGGTATGAAACAGGAAACGGCTCTTCGTTTCTCATTCTTACTATATATCCCTGTTAGCTTAGGTGGTTTATTACTAAGTATTACAGACATTGCAAAAGATCCAAATCTAGATACATTATTCGTACCCTATATCGTTGCATTTATCGCAACATTTATCATGACGTATATTTCATTAAAATGGTTTATGAACATTATGGCAAAAGGAAATTTAAAATATTTCTCTTTCTATTGCATTATCGTAGGTGTACTTACTCTTATTTTCTTATAAGGTGAAACTTACAAATAAAAAAGCGAGTCATTCTATTACACTAGGATGACTCGCTTTTTTATATCTTTATAATGATAAAGCCCCTCTTACTTTTTTTTGTACAGTAAGAGGGGCTCTTTTATGCATATACTTTCTTTTCTTGACAATACAAACGAATAACATGTTTATTTTGTTGAAATACATCATGCGTTAGGCGGATAATAATAAAATTTCGTTTTATTTGATCATCATGAACAAAAATCTGTTCTCCCTCTTGAAAACGCCATGCACTTTCAAAAGTTGTAATATGATCCCCACTTACAGAAAAAAGCTCATATCGCATATTTTGTACCCTCTCTCAACTTATAATAATCATAATATCATTATATTAAATTTAGTATAACTTAATTCCGTTGAAATTTGTAATTTTTTCTATTTCGAAATATTTTAATTTTGTTTTAAGGTTCTTTTAACGTTATAATGATAAACGAATTTTCATTGAAAGGAGCTTCATTTTGACTGCATATATATTTCCAATAAAAACAGCATTTATTTTATTTCCTATTTTAGCAATGTTCCTCTTAATACCTTTTTTAATATTTAACTACCGAAAGTACGGTTATTTAAATAAATGGCGTTCATTTATTTTGTACTCATTATTACTTTACTTATTAAATGCCTATTTTCTTGTGATTTTGCCGTTACCACAAACATATGATACTTGTAGCCTACAACCGGCTAATACGCAGCACATGCAACTATCACCATTTTATTTCATACAAGAAATTAGTAATCATACTTCGGCAATTTTAACGAAACCAGCTACTTATTTCTACCTATTAAAAGAATCTGCGTTTTTACAAGTAGCATTTAACGTTCTATTAACCGTTCCATTCGGTATTTACTTACGTTATTATTTCCGACGTAGTTTCTTACAAACAATTTGTATTTCTTTTTGTCTTTCACTCTTTTTCGAGCTAACACAAGTGACTGGACTATACGGTATATACAATTGTGCGTACCGCTTATTTGATATAGACGATCTGTTTTTAAATACATTAGGCGGCGTAATCGGCTTTATCATTGCACCAATATTTACGTACTTCCTTCCGAAAGCAAACGAATTAGATAGTCATATTAATTTGGAAACGAAACCAGTCGGATTCGTTCGTCGCCTTATCGCGATGCAAATTGATTGGATTTTCTTATCCATCGTTGTACCTGTCATTAAAAACAAAGGAAATTCTTTCTTTGTTTCTAATATTCAATCTTACACGAACATATATGAACTCATTTTCATAACGTGTTCGATCTTTATTTACTTTATTATCATTCCATACTTTACGAATGGAAAGACAATTGGTAAAGCGTTGCTTCGTATTTACGTGAAAGGAAAATCAGATCGTATTACGTTGAAGGAACTATTCATCCGTTATGGTATATTCTATTTCGTTTTAGGTGGAATCAATTATATTCTTTCTAGTAGCTCTATCTTAAATCTTAAAGAACCTTTAGTATTAGTAGTTATATTATTATTCCAACTCGTAATTAACGGTCTATTTATTATTCATGTTTTATTACATGTATTTAGTCGTGATAAGTTACTATTTTACGAGCGAATTAGTCAAACAAGAAATGCGATCGTACTAAAAAAAGCTGACAAGTAATACTTTGTCAGCTTTTTTTCATAATCGTAAATAACTTTTCTGTGTAAGGGTTTGAAAACATTTCTGCTTCATCTAATAATTTCCTCACCTTTAGAAACGAATGCAATTCTGGATATATATTTTGTAATTTTTCATACGTTAACGTATGCATTTTCCCCCAATGCGGGCGTCCTTCATACTTTAGAAAAATTTTCTCCACCTCACCAAAATAAGCAGCATACTTCATACCTTTATACATATGAACAGCTATATACGCAGAATCTCTTCCATACGCTGGACTGAGCCATATGTCATCCCTTTTCACATAACGGCATTCAATTGGGAAGTGTACTTTATACTTTTTCTTTTCAATAAGGTTTGAAATTTCTTCTACAACGGCCTGCATATACTTTGCAGGAACACTATACTCCATTTCATAAAATGGAACCGCACGCGATGTAGCAAATACTTCATAACTCGGACCAATTATTTTTGTATTCGGTACAGCTTTAGCCGATAATCGACTTACTCCTTTACTTATAGAAGGAAACCATTTACATCCTTTAGATAACAAAGAGAACATCTTATTTTCAAGTAACTCTACCTTTAGTTTATGCCATTTCAAATCACTTTTTTTACCCGTTGTTTCGTTTGTAATTTTCACTTGCACTTCATCTGAATAAGGAAAAACAAAAAATTCAAAATGGCGATTCTTCTTATATTCTTCTAGCTTGTTCATTACAGTAGATAAGGACTGTTTTTCACTTTTATAAACGAGTGAATAAGCTGGAATAACCTTCAATTTTATTTTTACAATGATACCTAACATTCCAAGAGACAACTGAAAAGCTCTCCAATATTGTACATTCTCCGTTTGTGAACAAACTATACTCTCACCTGTAGATAAAACTGCGGTAATCTCTATAACTTGTGTTGATAAACTTCCAAAGGTAATTCCCGTCCCATGAGTCCCTGTACTAATCGCTCCTGCAATAGATTGCGAATCAATATCCCCTAAATTTTCTTGCGCATAACCTTTTTCCTCAAGTAACTTCCCTAGCTCATGTAACTTTGTTCCTGCCCATACTTCGGCAACCATCTTCTCCGCATCAACATTCACAATACCCTTCAATTCATCTAAAGAGACTAAAATTTCTTCCGTCTGCACAAGAGGGGTAAACGAGTGTCCTGAACCGACAACGCGAATTTTCTTCCCTTCTTTTCGTGCAAGCTCTACAACTTCTACTACATCTTGTATACTTTCTGGATACATCGTATAATGCGGTGTTCCTTCTACATTCCCTGTCCAATTTCTCCATTTTTGTCCCTTTATAGAAAGCATTGGCCATCCCCCCGATATGTTGAATACTCCCCAACAATCTCTCCCTCTTTCACACGATATAAAAACGGAAACCGCTCACATAACTCTCCAGCTTTACTATGGCGAAACAAGATAGAATCTCCTATTTCTATTCGTTCCTCACCGTTGTAGAAAATCGGTGTTTGCACTTCACCAGCACCTTCTAAAGCTAATAGTTTGGCACCATTTGGCCTCCAAATCTCAGGTTCTTTATCCTTCCCAATTGCGCCTGAGGCAATATATCCACCACCTAGACAAGTGTAAATTGTTGGAGCTGGTTTACGCACAACTGGTAAAGCAAATCCGACAGCTGGCTGAAGTTGTACTTCTTTATAATAATCAAACAGCTTCGGGGCATAGAAAGCAGAACCTATTGTAATCTCTGAAACTGAATGATCTTGCTCAGTTGTTTTTATACTTCCTGTGCCTCCTCCATTTACAAACCTTAGTTCAATACCTAGATTTTGTATTTCTTTTACGATATGTCCTCTTCTTCCTTTAACTTCTAACACTGATTTCTTCTTTAAATATGAAATCACTTTACTTTTTACTCGTTGATTCGGTATGTGATCTCCTACCCCAGCAATTTGGGCTTCATATCCCATTACACCATCTAGTATTAAAAATGATGATTTTTTCAACCTTTTTACTATTTTCAAAGCACCTTGCACATCTCTTACCGGTGATCTTTTGACCCCAAAATGAAAATTTAAAAAACGACTACTCATATCAATATCTAAGCAAACACGAAAACATCCTTTAGACTTCTCAGCAATTTTTTCTAAATAAACAATATGATCTTCACAATCCACCATACAAGTTATAATGAGCCCTTGCTTTGTTAGCAAACTTATTTCATGTAACGCTCTATCATCATAAGCAGGATATCCGAGCAATAAATCATTGAATCCTTGTTCAATTAAAAACAAAACTTCCCTAGGTGAAAAACACATAATACCTTGAAAACGATCATTTGCAGCTAAAATCTTTTGCATAACCGGAACAGAACGTAACGATTTACTCGCTATACGAATCTTCTTATTTCCACTTAATTCTATAATCAATTGAATATTTCTATCTAAAGCTACTTCATCCAAAAATGCACAAGGTAATGGAACTTCTTTAAAAATTCCTCGATCCACATTTTTCTCTCCTCTTCTCTATATGTCTTATACATATTGGAAAGAAAGTTGGAATCTCCTCTACAAAATAAAAAAGTTTCTTCCTATTTAAGAAGAAACTTTTTTAGAACTACTTCATAGAAATAGTTGCTGCTACTGGATAATGATCAGAATAATCATCATACGTATATTTTTTGAGCCATGATGTAACAGTCCACTGTGGAGATTTTGGTTGTAATACTTTATTCTCTATAAATGATGGATTCGCATGGTCCTTACTTGCAATAATATAATCTAAATACTCAGCAGGACTATCAGGGAAATTATATTTTGCAATACTGTTTGTCGTTGCATCCCAAGTTGCTGTATGTCCCGTATAAGATGGAATTGACGCATGCAATGTTTTAAACATGGATGCGTACTCTGAGTCACTATTGTTCTCTGCATTTATTTTATTCACGTTCATATCACCACCAAATAGAACGTACTCGTCATTTGGTATATTCTTATTTTTAATAAAATCTTGAATTTCTTTTAGCTGGTTTGTACGTACAGATGCAGGTGAAGTTTTTCCACACATACTATCTTCAGCCTGCAAGTGTGTCCCAATCACATGAACGAAACGATCATTTTTCTTAATTTTCGTGTATACAAACCCTTTATTTGATAAATTATCTGGCCCGCATCCTTTTGCAAATACATATTGAATCTTTTCAACGATCGGCCATTTACTCACGATTGCAACGCCTCCATCTTCAGGCGTTGAAGATGAATAGCTACCTAACGTTTTATCCCATTCATTTCCATTACTACGACCTAATACTGCTGTTTGATTTGGATATTCTTTCTTCAAATTCCCTAACAAACGATCTGATGCGCTATTATCAAATACTTCATTTAATATAACTACATCCTGATTCTTAATATAATCTGCCACCCCAATTAAATCGGCACGCTGACTTTGTCCCCAGTTCGGATATAAGTTAGTTGATAGCATATACACGTTGTGCGTCATCACTTTCAAAGTGTTGTTTTGATCTGTAGACGTGTCTGCTTGCACTGAAGATCCTCCGTATAAAACTCCTAAACCAATCCCAAAGCTAAGTACACCTTTTAGCAATTTACCTTTCACGTTCCATACCTCCATTTGTATAGTAATAAAAAGGTCAAATACTCTATTGTGAGATTTGACCTTTTTTAAATACTTAACGATCTCCGTACGTATCAAACCAAAGCTGAATGTATCCAGCAGTAACACGTTGTGCATCCATTAATCGCTTACCTGTCATTGGCGTAACTTCAGCGCGCCATTTATCTGCATATTCTTGTGACACAGCTGCTTTTACGAACCAATCTTTCGTATTATCATTTACAATTCCAGAGTAATCTTGTTTCGCTACTACTGCCGCTCCATGAATCCACTCTTCTGGATTTGTACCTTTCCAGTTCCAATATCCATTTCCATCCGTTACTTTATAATTATCTTTTATCGTATCTACAAAGTTTTCATATTTAGAATGGAATCCTTGTGGATATGAAAGATTTGTAAAGTTTGCCGCATGCATCGGTTGGTTTACATCTCCTAAATAATGAAGAGATAATCCTAAATAGAAGAATGCTTGTTTCATATCTTTATTTTTGTATGATTCACCAGCTAATTTAAAATATTTAGCGCCAGTTTCTTTTGCCTGCTTTGCAAATGGAATATATGTTTTTCCATTGTCTGGATCATAGAAATGTGAAGCAAATGTGCTATTATCATAATAAGGATTTTCATAGTCAGCAGCATAAATACCGTTCTCTAACTCCGTACGCCATTCATTTAATTGTGCAACTCGATCTTGTTTTACAAGTGTTGTATTGCGAGACATAATATCAATCGCACGGTTTACAATCCATAAATGAGAATTTACACCTTCTTTATGTTTATCTTCAGCAGACCAGCGGTGAACTATTTTTATTTTACTTCCCCCATCATTTTCATGAGCAAATGCAACGCTTTGTAAAGGAGCTACTAATGTAATAGCTGCTGCTAAAGCAAGTACTTTCTTTTTCATCTGAAATCCTCCATTTTATAATCGAATTATTGTAAACTTTTTGTTAGGATCCTATGATGTCGTCCGGTTAACCTATGACTAGAATATCCCACCTTTCATGAAATTTCTATCACTAAATTAAAATATGCAAATGTTCATATCATTATAACTTTATACATAGTGAATATAATGAATGAATGCACTTTCATTTTAATAAACTATTATTAAGGCTTATCTAAACTAATGTAAAAAAAGAGTAAAGCATACACATGCTTTACTCTTTTTTTCTATTCGATAATATACTTGGCAGTTGGACATTAACTGCCAACTTATGTATAAATCCAAACACTAATCCAATTCCAATAAATATGTATAAGATTGTAAATATCTTTCCAAAATCAGTTTGCGGACTAAAATTCGCATCACCAACAGTCGTCAACGTGACCACACTAAAATATAAAGCGTCGAGAGGACGTAATCCTTCAACTGTACTATAAAAAATTGTACCAGACGTTAATGTTAAAAATGTTAATACGAATAATACTTGAAATTCTTTATCTTTCCACGCTCGTAAACAAGCTTTTAGCATCCGTTTCAATGTCAACATAAATGAAAGCATTAGACTTCCCCTTCCAAACAAAATACCTGTAGTTACAGGAAAGTCTATCACCTTTCTGTACAGAAAAAAAGTAGCCCTCTTCTATTTCTAGAAAAGAGCTACTTTTTACTATTCTATATTATTTAGGTGAAACAAGAATTTTCACTTGTGTTTTATCTTTTACAAGTGCTTCAAATCCTTCTTCAACAACTTGATCCACTGTGATTTTTTTCGTAATTAATTTCTCTGCTTGAATTTGGCCAGAGCTAATTAATTTAATAACAGCTGGGAAGATATGACGATATCCTAAAATACCAACCACTTCTTTTTCTTTTAGTACAAGATTGTTTGGAGTAATTGTTGCGTCTTTTTCCCATACACTAACAATTACAGTTTGTCCTTCGAAGCTTGTACTTTCAATTGCTTGACGAAGTACTACTTCAACACCTGTTACTTCAAAGCTCACATTTACACCTAAACCATTTGTTAAGTTACGAATTTCTGCTAATACATCTTGAGTAGCTGGATTTAATACGTAATCCGCACCTGCTAATTTTGCTAACTCTTGACGTTCTTTAGAAAGCTCGACTGCAATAACAGGAGTTGCTCCTGCTGCTTTAGCTGCTTGGATAACAAGAAGTCCAATTGGACCACAACCAAATACTGCTACAGCTTCCCCTTCTTTTAATTTACTTTGACGTACTGCATGAACTGCTACAGCTGCTGGTTCTACAAGTGCACCTTGTTCATATGTCATTTCATCTGGAATATGGTGAACCATATCTTCTGGTACTACTGTATATTCAGAGAAACCGCCGCCTTCTCCGCCAAGACCGTGGAAAACAAGTTGTTCACAAACATTGTAATGTCCATGTTTACAAGCTTCACATTTACCACAAGAATAAATTGGTTCTACAACGACGCGGTCTCCTACTTTATGAGATGTAACGCCTTCACCGATTTCAACTACCTCACCGCTAAACTCATGACCTAAAATAACCGGTGCTTTTACATGTGTTAATGGATGCTCTTCTGTTGGAATAAAAATAGGTCCTGCTAAATATTCATGCAGGTCTGTCCCGCAGATACCACACCATTTAACTTTAATCTTAACTGCTCCTGGTTTTACAGTTGGTTCTGGTACTTCTTCTACTCTTACATCACGTTGATTATGCCAAAGTAATGCTTTCATTTTATACATCCCTCTCTATGTATATACTTAACCTGGTGAAGTTTACAAATCTATTATAATACTTCTATCCATATATTTCAAAAAAACAATCTCATTTCCACTAAATTTTAACAAATAACGTTCAATATTTTGTCACTTTGTACTTTTTTCCACATCTGTTAACTCAATTTCATTGCGGTTGAAATTAGCATTATGCCATAATAGCATAGGAGAGGTGAATATCGCTTGAAATATTTTATTTACTTTATTGTTATCGTAGCGTTTCTAGATACATTTTCACAATTACCTATTATGAGTACGTTCGCTCAAAGTCTTGGAGGATCCCCTCTTATTATTGGGCTAGTTGTCGGCATGTACTCATTTGCTAATATGATTGGTAATATTATTGCTGGCGCTGCTGTCGATAAATTTGGTGCAAAAAAAATACTTTATATAAGCATGGGACTCACGAGTTTCATAGTCTTGTTATACACCGTTGTTCAAAGTGGTGAACAACTATTAGTTGTGCGCTTTATGCATGGGTTTAGTGACGGATTTTTAATTCCTGCTGCCTTTACGTTTTTATCAAAACAAACAAATTCAGCAAGACAAGGTAAGGCAATGGCCCTATCTGGTGCTGCTGTTGGAACAGCGGCAATTGTAGGACCTGCCTTCAGCGGGATTATGAAAGCAACTGCTGGTATAGAGTGGGTGTTCATTACCATTTCTATTTTAATGGTTCTTGGTACAATCGTATCTCTCTTCTTCTTACCAAATAACGTATCAAGAAAAGATACTTCAAGAACACAAATGATGAACAAAGAAGATATGTTTGAACTATTGAAATCAGAACCGTTATTACAGGCATATATTGGTGCTTTCACACTCATGTTTTCACAAGGAATTGTCACTTATATGTTACCAGTGAAAGTTGAGGCATTAGCACTTAAAGCATCTACAACAGGCATGATGTTAAGTGTATTCGGTATTACCGCTATCCTCTTCTTCTTACTACCAACAAATCGTATTTACGATCGATTTAATCGTTCAAAACTAATGCTAATTGGTATTGCAGTAATGGCATTAGCATTATCTTTACTTGGATTATTTGCAACAAAAGGCATGCTCTTTATCGTTATGATGATTTATGGCATTGGATTCGCTATCCTTTTCCCATCGATAAATGCATTACTTGTTGAAAATACGACAGATGATAAACGCGGAAAAGCATTTGGATTGTTTTATGCTTTCTTCTCATTAGGAGTTGTTGCTGGATCCTTTACAGTTGGAGCAATCGGGGCATCCCCTAGCGCCAGCTTCGTTATTGGAACTGCATTCTTATTAACATTTGCCGGAATGATTTATGTCAGAAGCAAAATAAAAAACAAAGGCAAAGTAAAAAAGACAATGATGGGTTAATTCCATCGTTGTCTTTTTTTGCCGAATATATTACTTTTGTGTGTAGCTAAGTAACAATGTAAATAAATTGAATGGTAAAGGCAATACTACATTTCTTCTTTTACAAAAAAAGTGTATCAATACCAACGATACTTCGACAATTTCCTCGGAAATATTTCCTTTCCCTGCATAATTTGATACACTACATATAAACAGACACTTGTATTACATAAGCTAAAATAATAACTTACTGTACAAATTCAAAAGCACATTCTTCATATGAAGAATGTGCTTTTCTGTTATTAACGTTTAATCCAAACAGCGCCTGCTGATTTATCCTCTGCCTGTCCAACAACTTGGAATTTAAGTCCAAGATTCGGAACTTTTCTTCCTGCGTCTGCAATTTGTTTGTTACTATATACTTTTGAGTCATCAAAAGTTGTAACACCTTGTAATCCAGAATAGTTAAACTGTCCACGTGTTAATGAATTTACACTCCATGCTGGTGTTTGATCAAATGAAAATGCAGCGTCTGCAATTTGCATTCCAGTATTACCGTAAGTTGGTTTTCCATTTAAATTTCCCACAAGCGCCTCTGGATGTGAATCTACAACACCAAGGAATCCTTCACCTGGATGTACCCCAACCCAGTTATCTTTAAAGCTATCATCTGCATACCAAACGACAAGACCTGTATTATACACTGGGCCTTTTCCTGCTTTTAATCCATTATCTGATCCCGCATAGTTTCTCCACTCTAAGTAGTAATAATGAGCTTTTTTCTCTGTCCCATCAGAAACAACAAAACCATTTACATTCATTTTAGCTGTTCCTTCTGCATCATCAGAAAATACTACTTGTCCATCAACTGTTACATTTACATTGTCCATCGCAAAACCTTTATACGTTACAGCTGGATCTGTAATATAGTCGAATTGTAGTTTCACTTTTTTCCCTTTAAATTGACTTAAATCATATGATTTATCTATCCATTTCCCATCTGTTGTATCTTTATCTCCTTGGACTGCTTTTTCTCCAAGTCTATCAATTAATGTTTTCGTTCCATCTTCTGTTACTGCATGTACTTCGACAAAATCGCACTCTGCTTCTAACTCATAATTTGCTTTATAATCGAATTTTGCATTTGTTCCTTTTGTTAAATCAAAGAATGGTGTTTCTAGTGTTGTATGCATATCATCTCCTCTTGTACTGTAATATGCATGCTTTCCAAACTCCGGCTTAATCGTTTCAACACTTTTACCTGGTAAGTTAACACGTACAACGCCTGGACGATTGGACTTCGTAACACTTTGATCGATATATGTAGGAACTCCTACACCACGTTTAATGTTATCGTAATCTACTTCCAAAATTCTTGCCCAGTTGCCACCCATATTCTTTTGTAAGAAATCTTTATTTTGTGGTGAGAAACTAGTTGGCTCTGTTCCTGCAATTTTCCCTGTCCAACTTCCCCCACTCATGAGTGACCAAGCTTCGACGGGTGAACCCGTTCCAGTATATTTCGTATCATATTCATCTGGTAAGCCAAGGTCATGTCCAAATTCATGCGCAAATACGCCTACTGCTCCATCTTCTGGTTCAATTGTGTAATCATGTGCTGCTACTTTGCCACCAAAGTAATCTACCTTTGATTTTGTCCCTTCAATTGCTACTGGATCTATTGCTAATTTTGAACGATGTGACCAAATGGCATCATCGCCTAATTTACCACCACCAGCTTCTTGACCAACACCTGCATGGATTACCATTAAATGATCAATTACACCGTCAGGCTCATTTTGATTCCCATCACCATTTGTATCATATCTATCAAACTGATCAAATTGAGATAAATCTAACCCTTTCTCAGCAGCTGCATGTAAAGCTTCTTTCACTAAATCACGTGCGCCTTTTGGTCCTTTATTATCGTGACCACTACTACCATCAGCACCGTAGTCAGATGCTTTTCCTGGAACAGTTAGCCACTCCGTTACATATCCATCTGTCGTATAACTACCACCAGACTGCTCTTCGTAATATTGTTTAAATGTTTTTACTTTCGAACCATCAAATAACGTGTATGGTTCATTACCAAATAACATCTTTTGATAATGCTCTCTACTAAAGTCATTCGAATACATATACCCTGGCGTTTGATCAATATTATTATGTTTATAATCACTAAATTCAACGAGTAATACTAATACCTTATCTGTTCGAACAGATCCCTTATACGGCGCTTGCTTTGCTTTAGATGTTGGAACTTGCCCATTCAATTGTTTTTTATTTGGTTCAGGCTTTTGCTCAGGGCTAACATTTTTTTCAGGTTTCTTTACTTTCTCCTTTTCTTCCATTTTTTTCTCTTTTACTTTTTTCACGAAATCAGATGCCTCTTTAGCAGTATCGGTTGGAAGAATTTCTTTATTTGCCTGATCCCCTTGTTTCTTTTCAATATATTTCTCTACAGCTTTTTTCGTCTCTTCTTTAGAAGATGCTGGATTAATTGTTCCTCTTTCTTTCAGAGCTTCCGCTAAACGATCTTCTTGAATTAAATTGTAATCAATTGGTGTTGTAGACACATTTATTTTCTCTTGTGCTGGCGTTTCTGCGTATGCTAATGGAGCACTCATTACAGATGTGCATCCGATAATTGCCGCAATTGCTAATGACGATAACACTTTAAATGGCGCTTTTCTTCTCATTCTATTTCTCTCCTTTTATAAAACTTAAAATTCAGATAAATAAGTGCATTTAAATCAAGTGCTCTACTTTCTTCCCTCCCTATATAAAAAGGCACAATCCTATAAACGTTAAGCTTTCTGTTATAGAATCATGCCCTCCAGTTTTCTGGTGAGAACTTCTACCGTTTTATGTCGAAATATGAAACATAAAAAGTGATTTGATATATATTAAATAGCTTATATAACAAATTTAAAAGACAATATGCAAAATTGCATGAAAATTCTTTTAAATAAAAAAGAATCCTAGTCAATTAAACTAGGATTCTTGATTTTCTATTATTTCTCTTGTGTTTTTTCCCAATCAGCTAAGAATTTCTCAATTCCTTGATCTGTTAATGGGTGCTTCACTAATGAAGCAATTACGTTTGCTGGGATTGTTGCAATATGTGCACCGTTTAATGCTGCGTCAGTTACGTGAACACTGTGACGTACAGATGCTGCGATAATTTCTGTTTCGATACCGTGAATTGCAAAGATTTCTGCGATTTGGCGAATTAAGTCCATACCGTTATGACCGATATCATCTAAGCGACCTAAGAATGGTGAAACGTATGTTGCACCAGCACGAGCTGCAAGTAATGCTTGAACTGCTGAGAACACTAATGTAACGTTTGTACGAATTCCTAAGTCAGAGAACGCTTTTACTGCTTTTAAACCTTCTGTTGTCATTGGAACTTTTACAACAACGTTTGGAGCAATTTTCGCTAACTCTTTTCCTTCTTCGATCATTTTATCTGCTTCTAAACTAATTACTTCTGCACTTACAGGTCCTTCTACGACGTTGCAAATTTCACGAATGCGCTCGTGGAAATCTACACCTTCTTTTGCTACAAGTGATGGATTTGTCGTTACTCCAGCTAATACGCCTAATGCATTTGCCTCTTTAATTTCGTTAATGTTTGCTGTATCAATAAAGAATTTCATTTGTTATTCTTCCTTCCTAATTTTCATTTTATATTTATTTATTTTTCTTAATAAGCTCTAATTCAATCGGAATAGATTTGTCCACTTTTTTACCTTGTGTGATCTCTTTTGCTGTTTGCATCGCCTTCTCTCCGATTAATTCCGGTTTTTGAGCGACTGTTGCAGCCATACGCCCATCTTTAACCGCTTTTACAGCATCTTCTGTTGCATCAAATCCAACAACGACTACATCTGTTTTGCCAGCAGACTTCAATGCTTCAAGTGCACCTAATGCCATCTCGTCGTTATGCGCAAACACGGCTTTAATATCACCATTTGCTTGCAAAATGTTTTCCATAACAGATAATCCTTTTGCTCTATCAAAATCAGCCGCTTGTTTAGCAACTACTTTTAAAGACTTATCGGCTACGTTATGGAATCCTTTCCCACGTTCACGAGCAGCAGAGGATCCAGGGATTCCTTCTAACTCAGCAACGTTTGCTCCTTCGCCGACTAATTCACGAATGTAATCACTAGCCATTTGACCACCTTCGATGTTATTAGATGCAATGTGGGAAACAACCTTACCTGAATTTGCAACGCGGTCTACTGTAATAACAGGAACGTTCGCTGCATTTGCCGCACTTACCGCTGAAGCAACAGCATCTGAATCGGTTGGATTAATAACAACTACATCGACACCTTTTTGAATTAAATCTTCAACATCGTTCGTTTGCTTTGCTGCATCATTTTGCGCATCAACAGCGATCAATTCAATGCCGCTATCTTTCGCTTTCTTTTCTGCACCCTTTTTCAAAGTTACAAAAAATGGATTGTTTAAAGTTGAAACAGAGAATCCAACTTTAATAGTTTTATTTCGACCTTTATCGCTAGAATCCTTTGCCCATTCTGGGGGTTCCATTGAACAACCAGCAGTAATGACCATAATACATGCAACGAGTATAAGTAACCATTTCTTCATGAACTGTCCCTCCATTACGCTTCTTTTCGGCGATCAATTAATACAGCTAGTAAGATTACAAGTCCTTTTACAACTTGTTGGAAGAAAGAAGATACACCTAATAAATTTAAACCGTTATTTAGTACACCGATAATAAGCACACCGATGAATGTACCAACGATCCATCCTCTTCCCCCAGAAAGACTTGTTCCACCTAATACAACTGCTGCAATTGCATCTAATTCGTAAGAAGTACCTGCAGTCGGCTGTGCAGAATCTAATCGTGATGTTAAGACAATACCTGCAAGCGCTGCCAAAATTCCGGAAAGACCGTAAATCATTACTTTAATTCTCGTAACATTAATACCTGATAGTGCTGCTGCTTCTTCATTTCCACCAATTGCAAATGTACGGCGACCAAATGTCGTTTTCTTCAAAATGAAGTACAGTACTGCAAAAGCGATCATCATTGTAACAGCTGGTACCGGAATACCGAGAAAATAACCGCGACCAAACATTTGGAACATTAAATGATCACCAAGTCCAGTGATCGGACGTCCGTCCATATAAACAAGCGTCAACCCGCGAAAAATAGTCATTGTTGCTAAAGTCGCAATAAATGGAGCTACTTTTCCCTTCGCTATGATGATACCGTTTACAATTCCCATTACAAGACCAGCTAATAATCCAACTGCCATCGCAAGGAACGGGTCCATGCCACTTGCCATCATTCCAGCAACAAGTGCACTTGATAATGCTAAAATAGAACCTACCGATAAGTCAATACCCCCTGTTAAAATTACAAAGGTCATTCCGAATGCAATAAGCGCATTAATCGATACTTGACGCAGTATATTAAATAAATTTGGAATTTCAATAAACGCTGGATTTAAAGCCGTAATTACTACAATAATTAGCGCTAGTCCAATTAAAGACCCAAGTTGTTGTAATACATTCCCCTTCTTAGCCATCCTTACTCTCCCCCTGTAGCTAGTGCCATAATAGACTCTTGTGATGCCTCATCTTTCTCTA
Source organism: Bacillus cereus group sp. MYBK139-1 (assembly GCF_051916915.1). Lineage (NCBI taxonomy): Bacteria > Bacillati > Bacillota > Bacilli > Caryophanales > Bacillaceae > Bacillus > Bacillus cereus group sp. MYBK139-1. The sequence continues at coordinate 56,811 of NZ_JBQAHO010000006.1, forward strand.
AAATGCCGCCGACTTTTCCTTCATGAATGACAAGAACGCGATCACTCATCCCTAAAACTTCTGGAAGCTCAGATGATACCATAATAACGGCATCTCCTTGCTCGGTAAGCTTATTCATAATAGAATAAATTTCTTTTTTCGCTCCAACATCAACACCCCTTGTTGGCTCATCTAAAATGAGTAACTGCGGGTGGATACCTAGCCATTTCGCAATAACAACTTTTTGCTGATTTCCACCAGAAAGAGATTTCACCGCTTGTTCTCCACTAGATGCTTTCACATTAAGAAGTTTCATCATGTCCGCCGTAAACTGTTGTTCTAGCTCGTTGCTTAGAACACTTCCCTTTGAAAGACTTTCTAAATTCGGTAAAGCTAAATTTTCTCGAATTGAAAAATCTAACACTAATCCTTCAGACTTTCTATCTTCTGTAATGAAAGCAATTCTTTGTCTAATTGCATCTATTGGACTATCAATCTTTACTTCTTGTCCATTTATAAAAATTTGTCCAGAGTCTAAAGGTTCATAACCAAATATCGCTTTCATAATATCAGTGCGACCAGCCCCCATCAAACCAGCTACACCAAGGATCTCACCTTTCCTCACTTGAAACGAAACATTTTCAAATTTCCCTTTCTTCGTTCCGTTACGCATTTCAAAAATGATATCACCAATTTGACTATTTCGTTCTGGATAACGTTCACCAATGCTGCGCCCCACCATCATGCTCACTACTTCATCAAATGATGTTTCCGGAATGGATCTCTTGCCGACGTATTCCCCATCACGTAAAATTGTAATGGTATCACATATTGAAAAAATTTCTTCCATTCGATGTGAGATATAAACGAACGAAACACCTTCTTTACGTAATTTATTAATAACAGTAAACAACGTTTCAATTTCACGATCTGTTAATGCAGCTGTAGGCTCATCCATAATAATAACGCTCGCGTTTGTCATTAGTGCTTTCGCAATTTCGATAATTTGTTGTTGTCCAACCGATAACTCTCCTGCCAACATAGCGCCTTTTACATGTAACCCTAGTTCCGCTAGTTGCTGCTGTGCAATCGCATTCATTTGACGCGTACGTAAAATACCTGTTTTCCCATACATTAACTCTTTACCGAGAAACATATTTTCAGCTACTGTTAAATTCGATAATATGTTCAATTCTTGATGTATAAATGCAATACCGTACTCTTCAGCTTCTTTCGCATTTTTAAAAGTTCGTTCTTGTCCATCAATCGTGATTGTTCCACCATCTTTTTTGTATACACCTGTTAAAATCTTCATGAGCGTTGATTTACCCGCTCCATTTTCCCCCATCAATGCATGGACTTCTCCTGTTTCAATCATAAATTGTGCATTCTTCAAAACAAGATTGCCATTGAACGCCTTTGAAATATTTTTCATTTCAATACGCATTCTCATCACTTCCCTTTATTAAAAAATCACGCCTGCATGTAAAATTACATTGGCATAAGGAGTAGCCTCTCCTGTACGAATAATGGCTTTCGCTTTCTTCGTATGCTCTTTAAATCTTTCATGAGATACATATTCAAACGCTGGCTCTATTAATTTCAGCTCAATTTCTTTATTTACTTCCGCATTATTGTTAATGACTTCTTCTGCTAACGTTACTTTTTCAATGGCCATATCATCAGCTACCACTTGCAATACGTCTAAAAAGCTAGGTTTTCCAATCTCAACAGCTAAATCAATTCGTTTTACTCCGTCAGGGATCGGTAACCCGCAGTCTGCAATTACAATTGTATCTGTATGCCCAAGTGAAGCAAGAACTGATGCAATCTCACTGTTTAATACACCGTGCTTTTTCATCCGACAATCACCTGCACTTCACGTACTTTATCTCTCGTTGGCATACCGCCTTGCGCCCCAAGTTTCGTTACAGAAAGACCACCAGCAATATTCGCAAAACGAATTGCTTTTTGAAGTGTTTCTCCTTCAGAAAGCGCAACTGCTAATGCACCATTAAATGTATCACCTGCTCCAGTCGTATCTACTACATCAACAGCAATGCTAGGAACATGTACAATCTCCGTACCATTATGGAAACGTACACCGTTAGAACCTTCTGTCATCAATAGTTTGTTTGGATATTTAGCCAGTAACTCTTCAATTGGTGATGTGAAATCATCTAATACGATGCGACACTCATGTTCATTTGGCGTAATATAAGTTGCCTTTTCTAAAATATCTTCTGATAACACTTGTGCTGGCGCTGGATTTAACATAACCGGGATTTTGTTTTCCTCACAAATAGCCAATACATATTTTACTGTTTCAAGAGGAATCTCTAGTTGAAGAACAACCATATCTGCTTTTGTAAGAAGATCTTTTGAACGATTTACAACCGACTCATTTACAAGAGCATTCGCTCCTTGCACGACAACAATACTGTTATCCTCTTCTGCTAAAACGATATGAGCAATTCCTGTCACCGCATCTGTAACCGGTACCACATAGTCGATAAAAACGCGCTCGTTCTCTAAATTTTTTCTAACTACCGTTCCATAATTATCGTTTCCTACCGCACCAATCATCGCTACATTTGCGCCTAATCTAGCCGCAGCAACCGCTTGGTTAGCTCCTTTCCCTCCTGGAATTGTATGAAATGCTTCACCAATTACTGTTTCCCCTGCTTTCGGACGTTTTTTTGAAACGGCCACTAAGTCCATTGAAATACTACCTACTACTGCAATATTTGGCATCTATTTCATCTCCTTACTTCGTTGTATTTCGTTCTATAATTTCAATCGGCAAACGATAGTGTTTCTCTTCTAATACGTTTCCTTCCATCTGCTCTAACAGCAGTTCTGTTGCAATTTTCCCCATTTCATAAATTGGCTGTGCAACAGTTGTAATAGATGGATACATCATCTCTGTTAAAGAAATTCCATCGAATCCGATAATTTGTAAATCATCCGGAATAGAAATTCCCTTTTGAAGTGCAGCCTTTACAATACCTATTGCAATTAAATCATTCCCAGCAACAATTCCATCTATATGTGGGTACTCTTCTAATAATTCCACCGCTACACGCTCACTATTAGCTGGATCAAATGTACTCTCTGCAATCATATAAGAAAGATTATTTTGTGTAATAACGTCTACAAAGCCTTCAAAACGTTCATTCGCTGTGCTTACGTCACGCGGTCCACGAATATGCGCAATATGTTTACAGCCTTTATCTATTAATAGCTTTGTCGCTGCCTGACTTCCTGCATAGTTATCGGCGTATACAGTAGGAATACGCTCATTAAATATACGATCAATCGCAACAACTGGAACAGATAAATTCATGTAATTAACACTATTTTGTGGATTTGTTGCTACAATAAATCCATCCACATTATTTTGCCTAAGTACATCAATATATTGCTTTTCTTTCTCTAAACTTTCATCAGAGTTACAAAGTACAACTGTGTATCCCTGCTTATGCGCTACATCTTCTACGGCACGTGCAACTTCCGGAAAGAATGGATTCACGATATTTGGAACAACTAAGCCAATTAAACGAGATTTTTTATTATACAGTGAACGCGCTACTGTACTAGGTTTATAGTCTAGCATCTCAATCGCTCGCTCTACTTTCTTTAATGTATCTTCATGAACATATCCATTTTTATTTAACACTCTGGAAACGGTCGCAACAGATACTCCCGCTAATTTTGCAACGTCTTTAATCGTACTCATTTTCTTTCCTCTCCATTCCATGTAACCGTTTACAGAAAATAATATAACGTATTTCTAGAAATACGTCAATCATTTCTCATGAAAAAGCTTTTAAGGTTATACTCAAAAAAAGCACCGCCATAAGGCGATGCTTTTTCATTACGAATATGATACAGTTTGTTCTTTTTCCTCTGTAGCTGGCTCTTCAGCATCTTTTTTACGATCTGACAGTTTAATCTTCTGTAAGAAAATCGTAAAGATAGCGCCTACTACGATAAATACTAATCCTGTTAAGAATACAGTATGAAGTGAGTCTACTAAAGAGTTTTTCAAAATCGGTACAATGCTGTTAGCGAACGCTTCTGGCATTTGTTTTAATGCCTCTGGACTAAATAACATTGAATATAAACCTTGTGGATCTGTATGAATCATATCTTTAAATTTCGTTACCATTTGTCCCGCTTCTTTCGGGAATGTATCTAATACAGGTACTAAATTCTTTGTTAATGTTGTACCTGAAGTGTTATTCATGATTGATCCTAAAATTGTAATACCAAATGTTCCGCCGATTTGACGGAAGAACTGACTTGATGATGTTACGACACCAAGATCTTTTTTCGGGAAGCTTTCTTGTAACGCTAATGTTAATGTCGGCATTACAAGACCCATTCCTAAACCGATAACCATCATATAAGAAGTAGCAGTCAATTTAGTTGTGTGCATATCCATCGTTGTTAATAACCAGAATCCTCCAGCCATTATAAGCATTCCTGTAATAATTTGTGGTTTTACACCAACTTTTAATACAAGTTGCCCGCCAATAATACTCATCACAATCATTGTAATCATCATTGGCGTCATAATTGTTCCTGATTCAGCAGCACTTACTCCTACAATTCCTTGCATGAAGAATGGTACGAACATAATCGCACCGAACATTCCAATACTCATAAAGAATCCAATCGCATTTAGTAATGTAAATGTACGATTTTTAAAGAAATGCATCGGTAAAATTGGTTCTTCCGCTTTCGTTTCAACGATAACAAAGCTAACGATACCAATTAAAGCTAATGCAAATAACCCGATAATTTGCCAAGAATCCCATGCGTAATCTTTTCCACCAAACGTTAATGCAAGTAATAAACTGACAACACCGAGAATCATCGTAAAGATTCCAGCGATATCAATTTTAATTGGTCCTGTTTGTTTATGTGATTTTAATCCCATTGCAATAAAGATTGTTGCTAAAATACCAACTGGCAAGTTAATGTAGAATACCCATCTCCAGTTCACTGCATCTACAATCCAACCACCCACTTGTGGTCCAATTACAGAAGCAAGACCGTATAACGCACCAAAAATACCTTGCCATTTCGCACGTTCTTTTCCCGTGAACATATCTCCGATAATAATCATAGCCATTGGCATCATAATACCACCACCAAGACCTTGAATACCACGGAAAATAATTAATTCTGTCATACCATTTGCCATACCACATAATGCTGAGCCAACCATAAAGATAACTAGCCCTGTTATATATACGTTACGACGACCAAGTAAATCCGCTAATTTACCTGCAATCGGTACAACTGTTGTTGATGTTAACATATAAGCTGTTGTTAACCACGTCATTAAGCTTAATCCGCCTAGTTCACCGACGATACGTGGCATTGCTGTACCAACGATTGTTCCATCTAAGGCAGCAAATAGCATCGCAATTACTAAACCGACTAACAACAACTTTCTATTTATATTGTCTTGTTGCTCCATGTAATCTCCTCAATTCCTCTTAGTTTTTCTCTTTTTCCTCTTGTGTCCCGCAAATAATAGTTTCTAACTTCTCAAAAAGGCGTAACAAATCTTCTCTTTCTTGCAACTCTAAATGTGAGAAATATTTTGCAATGTGCTCATTACGAGCAGTCATCGCCTCTTCTACCCTAGCTTTACCCTTTTTTGTTAACTCAATGACGACAACACGACGGTCATCTTTATCGTGATAACGCTCGACAAGCCCTTGGTCAATTAAGCGATCGATCATCACTGTAATTGCACTAGGCTTTACATACATTTTTTTTGCTAATTTTGTCGCCCTTGAAGCTCCATAATGATCTAAAATCTTTAAAATATAAAACTGCGGTGGTGTAAGTCCTGTTGCTTGCATTTGTTCTAATAACTCTGTCTGCATTTTCTTTCCAATCGAAAAGGCAAGAGCTTGAATTTTATCGATATGCGTCATATCATTTGGCATGTTATCCACCTCTTATTTAAGCACTAAAATATTTAATGTATTTAAATATTAATACCGCGAACAAAATCCGTCAACACTTTTTATTTATAAAAACGTTTACATTTTTGTCACAAAGTTGTATAATTTTCGTCGAAGTTAATATTGACAGTCACGGAGAATCGGAGTACACGGCTATGAATCATAAAAAAGGAAACTTTTTTATATTTCATGGCCTTTTTATATTCTCTCTGACTTACAACACTTCGAATTAAATTGGGGAGGATTTTCATTTTATGTTTTTTACACAATTCTTTAAACCCGCGCCCCACGCGGAACGCTTACCAGCTGATCGCGTTGATAGTGAATACCGTAAATTACGTTTACAAGTATTTTTAGGTATCTTCATCGGCTATGCAGGTTATTACTTTGTTCGAAAAAACTTTTCACTAGCAATGCCATACTTAATTGAACAAGGCTTTAGTAAAGGGGAGCTTGGGGTTATCCTTTCAGCAGTTTCTATCGCTTACGGATTAAGTAAATTTCTTATGGGTATCGTATCCGATCGTTGTAATCCTCGCTACTTTTTAGCAGCTGGGCTATTTTTATCAGGTATCATTAATATTATTTTCGGCTCATTTTCTTTCATTACAACGAGCATTATACTTATGTTTGTACTTCAGTTTTTAAATGGCTGGGTACAAGGTATGGGATGGCCTCCTTGTGGTCGTACAATGGTTCACTGGTTCTCTATTAGTGAACGTGGTACAAAAATGTCTATTTGGAACGTCGCTCATAATGTCGGTGGCGCACTTATGCCTTCCCTTGTAACATTAGGGTTATATTTCTTTGCAAATGACTGGAAAAGTATTTTTTACTTCCCAGGTATTCTTTCAATTTTAGTTGGTATTTATGTATTAATTACGATGAGAGATACACCTCAATCTTGCGGATTACCTTCTATTGAAGAACATACTGGAGAATATCCACCAGATGAAAAAGTACAAGATCGCGAACGCGAACTTTCAGTAAAGGAAATTTTATTTACATACGTACTAAACAATAAATTTTTATGGTACATCGCTATTGCGAACGTTTTCGTATATTTCGTACGTTACGGTGTTGTAGACTGGGCTCCTACTTATTTAGTAGAAGAAAAAAGCTTTACTCATAGTAGCTCACGTACAGCTTATGCTCTATATGAATGGGCTGGTATTCCAGGTACACTTCTTTGCGGCTGGATGAGTGATAAACTATTTAAAGGACGCCGTGCACCTGCCGGTATTTTATTTATGGTTGGTGTATTTATCGCCGTTCTTGTGTACTGGCTAAACCCTCCTGGTAACCCAATGGTTGATAGTATCGCACTTGTCGCAATTGGATTTTTAATTTACGGACCGGTTATGTTAATTGGTCTACACGCTCTTGACTTAGCACCAAAGAAAGCTGCTGGAACTGCAGCGGGCTTAACTGGCTTCTTCGGTTACTTAGGCGGAGCAGCTTTCGCTAGTGCTGCTATGGGCTTTATCGTCGATGCATTTGGATGGGATGGCGGATTCATCTTGTTACTTGCATCTTGTGTACTTGCAATGTTCTTCCTTGCTCTTACTTTAAAGACAGGATCTCCAAAACAAAAGCAAGCTTAAGCACTAATATTATTCTTACCAAAAAAAGAGAGACTGTTCTTTACAGAACATCTCTCTTTTTTCTACATATAATACTTTTTTCTTACAAAAGATTTATTTCCCTCTCTTATACATGTTAGCGTTTTCAAAACACTCCAACTACTTATATACATGCATCCAATCTCTATATAAAAAGATTTTTGAATATTTTCTCAACTTTTTCTTGTCAAACATTGTCAATTTATATTAAAATAACAACAACATACAAAATATTTAGTCTTTTCAGAAAGATGGAGGGATAGCCATGAAGAATCCACTTCTTCGCATTGAAAACTTACAGACTTCCTTTCGCATACAAGATCAATATCATGCCGCAGTTGATGATGTTTCGTTAACAGTCCATGAAAATGAAATTGTCGCGATAGTCGGTGAATCAGGTTGCGGAAAAAGTGCACTTGCCCTTTCCATTATGCGACTGCATAATGAAGCAAATACAAAATTACAAGGGCATCTTAACTATAGAGATAAGGATTTACTAACGATGTCAGCCGCAGAAATGAATAAAGTACGCGGATCAAACATCGGCATGATTTTCCAAGAACCTCTTACAGCACTCGATCCTCTTATGACAGTTGGAAAACAAATTGAAGAAAACTTAGACTACCACACAAGCCTTTCAAAAGTTGAAAAGAAAGAACGCACCTTAGAACTACTTCATCAAGTTGGTATTCCAAAACCAGAACTTACATATAAACAATACCCACACGAATTATCTGGCGGAATGAGACAGAGAATTGTTATCGCAATTGCAATTGCTTGTAACCCAGCACTTATTATTGCAGATGAGCCAACAACGGCTCTTGATGTAACCATCCAAGCACAAATTTTAGACTTACTAAAATCTATTCAAGAACAAACGAAAATGGGCATCATTTTAATTACTCATGATTTAAGTGTTGTCGCAGAAACAGCCGATCGTATCGTCGTTATGTACGCTGGACAAGTTGTAGAAACAGGAAAAGTTGAAGAGATTTTTAATAACCCTCTTCACCCATATACTCGTTCTCTATTAAACTCCATTCCATCTGCATATGCTGAAAAGGAAAAATTACATGTTATTCAAGGCGTTGTACCGACATTAGCTAAGTTACCTCGCACAGGCTGTCGATTCCAGGCACGAATTCCGTGGATTAGACCTGATCAACATGAAGAAAATCCCGTTTTACATGAAGTAAAACCAGACCATTGGGTACGTTGCACTTGCTACAAGCATTTTAACTTCCAAGATAAGAAAGGAGATGACGTAACTCATGGCACTGCTTAAAGTAGAAGATTTAAAAGTACACTTTCCAATTAAAGGTGGTGTTTTCGGTCGTACCTTAGATTACGTTCGTGCTGTTGATGGCGTAAGCTTCGAACTACAACCTGGCGAAACTTACGGAATCGTTGGGGAATCTGGGAGCGGTAAATCAACAACTGGAAAAGCAATTATGCACTTAACGAAAGCAACAGGCGGTAGCATTCATTTTAATAATAGAGATTTAACAAAATTAAGTCGCTCAGAACTAAGGGAACAACGAAAAGATATTCAGATGATTTTTCAAGATCCTTATTCATCCTTAAACCCGAAGAAACGTGTTATGGATATTATCGCTGAACCACTTCGAAATTTTGAGAAACTCTCACCTGATGAAGAGCGTAGAGCTGTTCAAGATTATCTTGATAAAGTTGGTCTAAATCCTGAGTCTATTTATAAATACCCACATGAATTTTCCGGTGGACAAAGACAGCGGATTGGTATTGCACGCGCACTTACACTAAAACCGAAGCTTATTATCGCAGATGAACCTGTATCTGCACTGGATGTTTCTGTACAAGCGCAAGTTTTAAACTTCTTACAAGATTTGCAATCCGAACTCGGACTAACATACTTATTTATTAGTCATGATTTAGGTGTAATTCGCCATATGTGTGACCGTATAGGTGTTATGTATCGCGGACGCATTGTGGAAGAAGCAACTAGTGCTGAAATTTATAATAACCCACAGCACATCTATACGAAGCGCCTAATATCAGCTATTCCTGATATTCGTCCAGAACACCGCGAACAACAGCGTAAATTGCGTCGTGAAGTAAGCGCTGAGTACGAAAAATCATACGAAAATTATTTCAATGAAAATGGACGTGCTTACGATTTAAAACCAATCTCGCCAACTCACCGGGTGGCATTACCATAAGGGAGTGATAAAACATGTGGAAATTTATATTACGCCGGATTTTAGTTATGATACCGCAATTATTCGTATTAAGTGTACTCGTCTTTACACTTGCTAAAGCAATGCCAGGTGATGCATTAAGTGGCGCTGAACTAGCAAACCCAAAAGCCGATCCAAAAGTAATTGAAGAACAACGTGAGAAACTTGGGTTAAATGATCCTATTCCCACACAATATGTAAGGTGGATTTCAAATGCCGTACAAGGGGATTTCGGTATTTCTTACGCACATAAAATACAAGTAACAGATATTATTGGGGAACGCCTTGGTAATACAGTGCTGTTAGCTCTTCTAATTCTTATTCTTACTTATTTAATCGCCATTCCACTTGGCGTTATAAGTGGGCGTTGGAATGATACGTGGGCTGATCGACTCATTACACTCTATAACTTTTTAGGATTTGGTACACCCCTATTTATTTTCGGATTAGTAATGTTATTCTTATTCGGCTTTTTATACCCGATCTTCCCTACAAGTGGTAGCGTTGATCCACAAGTGGCAGCCGGATCATTTGATTACTATTTAAGTAAATTAAATCATATGATTTTACCAGCTTTATCTGGGGCATTAATTGGCACTGTAGGAACTGTACAATATTTACGAAGTGAAATTATTGATACGAAACATAAAGATTTTGTACGCACAGTAAAAGCAAAAGGTGTACCAGAATCTAAAGTATATTCCAGACATATTTTACGAAATTCATTTTTACCAATTGCAGCATTTTTAGGATATGAAATTACAGGTTTAGTTGGTGGCTCTATTATTCTAGAAAATATTTTCGGCTACCCAGGAATTGGACAACTATTTTTCCAATCTATTACTCAACGTGATTTCAGTGTCGTAACTGCTCTTGTATTATTTACTGGATTCGCAACGCTACTCGGGACTCTTCTTTCCGATATTATTCTAAGCATCGTTGATCCACGTATTCGTATTGATTAATGGAGGTGAAGAAACGTTATGTTAGCAAATCCTGAAAAACAAACTGAGGTCATTCATTACGAAAAGAGCCCTTCTGGTTTCTCCATTATGTGGCGAGAATTTCGTAAAGATAAACTAGCAATGTTTTCCCTATTCTTTTTAGCTTTAATATTAATAGCCGTTTACGCAACTTCATTTATTATGAAACAAGAAGATATCGTTCGAGTTGATCTGTTCGCCATTTATGATCCTCCTTCAGCTGAACATTGGCTAGGAACTGATTATGGTGGCCGTGATATTTTCGGACAATTAATTATTGGTACACGTAATTCCTTTACAGTTGGTTTAGCCATTACTCTTTTATCAACCCTTATCGGTCTTACGATGGGACTAATTGCTGGCTATTTTGGAGGAGTTGTTGATAACATCATCATGCGTTTTATCGACTTTATGATGATTTTACCATTCTTAATGATTGTTATCGTATTTATCTCACTTGTTCCAACTTTCAATATTACTACATTTATTCTCATAATGACGGCTTTCTTATGGGTCGGAAAAGCAAGGCTTATACGCTCTAAAGTATTAACTGAGAAAGAACTTGATTACGTATCTGCATCAAAAACTTTAGGAACACCAAATTGGAAGATTATCTTTCAGCAAATATTACCTAATTTGAGCTCTATTATTATCGTAAATATTACATTAAATCTTGCTGGTAACATCGGGATTGAATCTAGTTTGACTTACTTAGGTTTTGGTCTACCAGAAAGTACACCGAGTCTTGGTACACTTGTAAGTTATGCAACAAACCCAGATGTATTGCAAGAAAAATGGTGGATTTGGTTACCCGCATCAATCATGATTTTAGTGTTGATGCTGTGTATAAATTTTATTGGTCAAGCGTTAAAGCGTGCGGCTGATGCGAGACAAAGAAAAGGTTAAGGGGTGGAGAAGTTATGAACAAACCAAAATTGTACAAAGTATTAAGTACACTTGCTGCTTCAACATTATTACTATCTGCATGTGGGGGTGCTGATAGCGGTAGCAAAAAGGCAAACACGAAAAAAGTAGAAACAAATAAATTTAGTGCTGCTGTAAAAAATGATGGTAAAGAAATTAAAGACGGATCATTAACATATGGACTCGTTTCAAATTCACCTTTCGCTGGTGTTTTAAGTAGAGTATTGTATGAAGTTGCTCCAGATTCAGAAATTATGGATTTCTTTGATGAAGGTTTATTAGCTTCAGATAAAAACTGGGAAATCACAAATGACGGTGCTGCAACGTATACAATTTCTGAAGATAAAAAAACTATTACTATTAAGATTAAAGATAATGTAAAATGGCACGATGGTAACCCTGTAACCGCTGAGGATTTAGAATATTCTTACTTAATCATTGGTAATAGTAAATATACAGGTATCCGTTACGATACACAAATGCAAATGATTGAAGGTATGGAAGAATATCACGCTGGAAAAGCTGACAAAATCTCTGGTATTAAAGTAGTCGACCCAAAAACAATTTCGATTACTTATAAAGAAGTAAACCCTTCACTGAAAACTGGTATTTGGACATATCCTACACCTAAAAAATATTTAGGCGATGTACCAATTGAAAAACTAGCTGAATCTGATAAGATTCGTCAAAATCCAATTGGGTTCGGACCATTTAAAGTGAAGAAAATCGTTCCTGGTGAATCAGTTGAGTATGAGCGCTTCGATGATTACTGGGCTGGCAAACCTAAACTAAAAAATGTAACATTAAAAGTTGTAAATCCATCTATTGTTAGTGCATCTCTGAAAAAAGGTGATATTGATATTGCATCAATTACTGCTGATCAATATCCGAACGTAAGTAAATTAAAAAATACACAACTAGTAGGAAAAACTGCGCTTGCTTACACTTATATCGGATTTAAATTTGGACATATGGACAAAGCAAAGAATGAAGCTGTAATGGATAACGATAAGTTCAAAGATGTTCGTTTACGTCAAGCGATGGCTTATGCAATTGATAGAGAAAAATTAGGAGAAAAAGTATATCACGGACTTCGTGTTCCAGCTAACTCTCCAATCCCACCATCTATGCCAAAGTACCATAATAATAATGCTGGCGCATATAACTTAGATGTAGATAAAGCGAAAAAACTATTAGATGAAGCTGGCTATAAAGACAAAAATGGTGACGGATTCCGTGAAGATCCAAAAGGTAATGAATTTAAAATTAACTTCCTAGCTAGTAACGGTAGTGAAACAAGTGAACCACTTGCAAAATTCTATATTCAATCTTGGAAAGATATCGGCTTAAAAGTAGAACTTGTTGATGGACGCTTACATGAATTTAATGCTATGCGTGAAATGATTAAAAAAGATGATCCAAAGGTTGATATTTTCTCTGGTGCTTGGAACACTGGTTCTGATCCTGACCTTTCTGGTCTATGGGGTAAAAATGCTGGATTTAACTATCAACGCTGGGTAAATGATGAAAATACGAAGTTATTAGACGCTGGATTATCAGAAAAAGCTACTGATGAAAAATATCGTAAAGAAGTATATGATAAATGGCAAAAATTAATTCATGACGAAGCACCGATGATTCCAATTCATTACACATTCGATTTAACAGGTGTTAATAAGCGCGTGAAAGATTTTAATGTCAATGCTGAAGTGAACCAAATTACTTCACAATGGAAAGACGTTACTGTAACAAGTGAAAAACCAGAAGTAGAAAAATAATCATAAAAATAGCTCTTAGCATTTACTTACTGCTAAGAGCTATTTTTTATTTACAATCCTTTTCTGACTATTTATAACAACCAATTCCTTCCCCACTCTAAAATCAAAAGATTTGATGAATTATCTTTATTACAACAGCTAACGTAACAGATGCAGCAAATCCCCCTAAACAAATAAGACCGACACCTTGGCTATATGATAAATTTTGAAGTGCTTTCATCTTTTTCATCCTCCCTATCTCCCCTTCGATATGTTTATTTTACCAATGGAATAATTTTCATAACATCGATTTTTCTGACAACAAACTTACAAATTTGTAAGTTAATATTTTCTAGAAATTATGTATCTATTATGTCCACACTCTCCCTTTTTATACGTCAAAAAAGACCTCGAATTATATCAAGGTCTTGCTTACACTACAAAATATCTCACCCAATTTATTTGATAATCATCACCGGACATTTCACACGCTTTGCTATTTTATGACTGACACTACCAAGCACCATTTCTTGCAGTGTATTTAATCCTCTACTCCCAGCAATAACAAGATCTATATCTCCTGTATTTACATATTGAACAATCGTATCTCCTGGATCGCCATGTAATATCGTAATTTTATAAGAAATGTTCTCTTTCTTTAATAAACCTTCAATCTCTTTTAATTTATCTTTTCGACTAGCCGTTATTGTTTCTAAATCTGTTTGACCTTGTATAATATCTGATTTTGCTGTTCTATTATCTACTACGTACACAACTTCAACATTTGCTTCTTCGCTACATTTCGCAATATATGTTGCATGTTCCGCTGCTCGAAGTGCATGTTCAGAACCGTCACATGCTAATATAATTTGTTTATACATATGCTGAATCCCCTTTTCGTTATCCTACTCGTATTATATAATAAAGCCCCCTAAAAAGGAGGCTTCTAACTAGCAATTCTTTTATTATAAGTAGCTAAATTAGTAACAAGTTTTGCACTACGTTCATTTAATCCCGTTATACTTACTTTCACGCCACTTTGTTCATACTTGATAATAACTTTATCAATTGATGCCACTGCTGAATCATCCCATATGTGTGCGTGAGAAAAATTCAACTCAATTTCTTTTACATCTTCCTCAAATGAAAAATTATTGATAAGATCTGCCGTAGATGCGAAGAAAAGTTGGCCATGAATTTCGTATATTTTCTTATTTTCAATATATAAATGTTCCACGTGAATCTTTGCCATATTGAATGCAAATAAAACCGCACTAATTACTGTTCCGATAATTACACCTAATGCTAAATTATGTGTAATTAAGACAACCACAACTGTTACGATCATAACAAATGCATTTCCTTTTGGTACTTTATGAATCGTTGTTACAGAGTTCCAATCAAATGTTCCAATTGAAACCATAATCATAACTGCAACTAAAGCTGCCATCGGAATATGAACGACATAATCACCTAAAACAAATAGTAATATGATTAAAAATCCGCCCGCTACAAACGTCGATAATCGCCCGCGTCCACCTGATTTAATATTAATAACAGATTGTCCAATCATTGCACATCCTGCCATTCCTCCGAAGAAACCAGCAACAATGTTTGCAATCCCTTGTCCACGTGCTTCCTTATGCTTATTACTTTCCGTATGCGTCATATCATCTAAAACTGAAGCTGTTAATAATGACTCTAGTAAACCAATAATTGCAAGCATAACTGCGTACGGTAAAATAATCCCTAATGTCTCAAGTGTAAAAGGCACGTCAGGCATGCTAAAGAACGGTAATTCTTTCGGCAGACTTCCCATATCCCCTACTGTTTTCAACTGTAATCCACTCATAATTGCAATACTTGTTACAACAATAATGGAAATAAGTGTAGACGGAACAGCCGTCGTAATACGTGGAAATACATATATAATGACAAGTCCTAATGCGACAAGTGCATACATTTGCCAAGTTGCGTTTTTAAAATGCGGCAATTGTGCTGTAAAAACTAAAATTCCAAGTGAATTTAAAAAACCACTCATAACAGATTTAGGTACAAACTTCATAAATGAGCTCAGTTTGAACACACCAAAAATAATTTGGACAATCCCCGTTAATATTGTTGTAGCAAATAAGTATTGCAAACCGTAATCCTTAACGAGCGTTACCATTAATAATGCCATTGCACCTGTTGCAGCTGAAATCATCCCAGTTCTTCCGCCAACAAATGAAATGGTAACTGCGATACAAAAAGCTGCGTATAACCCAACGGTCGGATCTACGCCTGCAATAACAGAGAAAGCAATTGCTTCAGGAATTAATGCTAAAGCAACAACTATTCCTGATAACACGTCCCCTTTTACATTGGAAAACCAGTCATTTTTTATCGTCTGAAACAAAATACCACTCCTCTACTCTTTTACCATTTAATTTTCTCCATAAGAAAATCTAACCCGAATGCACGAGGGCTATTATATAACGAGTAGAGAGAGTTTTGCTATGTAAAAGTTTCCTACAGAAAAAGACGCTACCTCAGTAGCGCCTTTGCTCCCTTTATTAATGTCCACCGTGACCTTGACCACTTTCTTGCACAATCTCTAATCTCTCATCTAATATTCCTTGTGTTTCAAATGAAATATCACTCGTACTCCCTAATAAGAAGCCGTGGTTATACGGACCAAGTGTTGGATCATCTTTAAACTTCGGTTGAATAGTAGCAAGGAAATCATACACTGGTTGTGAAGCTTTTCCTTCCTCTAATAAGATAACAGGTGCATGTTTACCCATATGTGAAAATGGTGCTCCTGCAACTGCTAAGTCTGGTGTTTTGTTTGAAACAAATGATACACCATGACCTGGTTTTGTGAACCCCCAGCCAAATTTTGTTTTTTCATCTTTAAACTTTGCAAATGCAATAGAATTTTCTACTGGAGTCTCTCCACTAATACGCGTTACTTTCCCGTATTTGCTTAACTCCTTTTCTACTTCTTTTGAAATGATTTTTTCTGGTCCTAGTACATATATATTTGCTTTATCTTTTCGCATCTTTAATGCCTCTATCGTCGCTTCTGGCACTTTATTCTTTTCTGTATAAAGTAATGGTTCTGGCATATGAGAAATCCAGTTTACAGCTGGTGTTGTATATAAACGCCCTTCTTCTTCAGACGAACCGATAATAACACTATTCGGATAACTACCTGTTATATCCGCATACTCTTTATCAACATCTTTAGCAAAGATAGCTGGATCCGTTTCCTTTATTTGCTTTACTTTATAATCTTTTAATTGCTCCAGTGCGGCTGCCCCTATATCCCCCATCACCATAATTTGTGTTCCATCTTTCGTTCCGAGCGGATTTAGCCGTTTTATTTCTTTTAACGTCATCTCGGGTACCTTTTCTTTTTCTATAAATAAAATCGGTCCGTTATTCGGATGATGAATAAGGTCTGCACTTGCAATACCTAATTGCCATTCGTTTACTGGTACTAAAATAACAGCGCCTGGCTGATTCTCTTTATGTGTTGCTGGCCATATCGTCTGCGAAGTTAATACTGCCATTTGAAGAGGATCATTTGTGTTTAATCTCGTTACATTTTTTAAACTTGTCGTTAATAAATCATTTGATGCACCTTGATTCATTTCTTTCGGTGCAGTTACCTCCTGATTCATTTTCATTTCCTTCTGCTCTGTTTTCTTCTCTTCTTTCGATTCATGATTTTTATGATCCATGTTCGTTTGTCCACATGCCGCAAGACCAACTGCTGTAATTATTGTTATCCCAAAAACTCGGGTCATTTTTTTCACTATACCGCCTCCGTATAAATCATTTTCGAGCCAATATCATTACCTAAAATGGAATTTCAACTTTACAATAACAAGCAATTCTGAAGAAATTATGCAGACGCATTACAATCTGCACCATTTCTTCATGATTTTGCATTACAATTTAAAGTAAAGATTACATATGGAGGGCTCTCTATGATTGATATACTACTCGTAGACGATGAACCGAGAATGCTTGAATTATTAACGCTTTATCTTACTCCCATTGGATATAACTGCATATGTGCACGATCCGGAGAAGAAGCGATTTCACATATAGAAAATCAAAACTTTAAATTTATTTTACTCGATATTATGATGCCAAAGATGGACGGATGGGAAACGTGCAAAAAAATCCGTTCATTTAGTAACGTTCCTATTATTATGGTTACCGCTCGTGATCAAACCATCGATGTCGTCCAAGGATTAAAACTCGGAGCGGATGATTACGTAACGAAACCTTTCCATGAAGAAGAGCTTTTCGCAAGAATTGAAGCTGTTTTAAGGCGAACAAATCAACACGCGCAAATCCAATATGACGGCATTTTATGGGATGAGGCAAAGCATTTCGTTTCTGTACATAATGAAGAACTTCTTCTCACTCCAATCGAATTCTCTTTACTTGGATTATTTTTACGTCATGTGAACTACGTATTGAGCCGCGATCAGCTCATTGAACGAATTTGGGGATTAAATACAAATACAGAAGATCGAACAGTCGATTCACATATTCGTAATTTGCGTGATAAATTACGAAAAGTAAATTTCCCTATTGATAATCATTTAAAAACTGTGTACGGAATCGGATATCGATGGGTTGATACTTTAGATTAAGGAGCAAAGCAATGAAGCGAATTTCTATTCAGCTCGGATTTTATTTTTTAATTGTTACACTTTTAATCGAAAGTGTTCTATTTGTCTTGCTTTATTATAGCCTTGTCAACAATAGAGTAAATGAAGAAATGACAGCTTTGTTAAAGCGTGGAAATAGTCACAGAGATGTCCTTGAAAAGTATTTTGATAAGCAAACAATCTCTCATGTTGCACTAATGGAATCCGAAGCCGAAACGACTGTTGTTATTACAAATGCAAATAAGGATGTACTAGCTAAATCCAATGAAATAAATACTACTATAAAAAAGCATATTGAAAAGATGCAAACACGCACAAATCATGACGGAGCGATTATAGAGAATCACTGGAAAACATCTAATTATATATGTACGGTCAGTCCCATCATAGTAGCTGGAAAACATGAGGGGTATGTGTATATGTTTCTTGGGACAGAATCCATTGAAAAGTTGGTAAATGGATTAACGAAACAATTCATTATTGCTGGTGCCATCACGTTTCTACTCACAGTCATTACCATTTTTCTTTTATCTCGGTTATTAACAAAACCATTGTTACACATGAAACATGCCACTGAAAAAATGAGTAAAGGCGATTTATCCGTTTCGTTAATGACTACTCGAAATGATGAAATTGGTGAACTAGCCTCATCAATTCAAACGCTTGCTAATGATTTACACTATATGAAAACAGAGCGAAGTGAATTTCTAGCAAGTGTTGCTCATGAATTACGAACACCTTTAACATACGTAAGAGGTTACGCAGACATTGCTTTAAAAGAAACCACATCTCCCAAGCAACGTTTACGATATTTATCTATTATAAAAGATGAGTCTGATTACATTACAAACTTAGTTCAAGATTTGTTTTCCCTTGCACAAATGGAACAACATAACTTTTCTATTCAAGTAAAGGAAGTATATTTACACACCTTCCTGACTCGCATAGCCGAAAAAGTAAATGCCATATATAAAGAAAAAAACATTAGAGTTTCTTTCTCTTGTCCTCCTACACTGCTAGTGAACCTAGATGAACAACGCTTCGAACAAGTTGTGGTGAACATTTTAAATAACGCTTATAGACATTCAAAAGAGTATTCTCTTATCCACATTGCTGTTACTGAAGAACATAAAAGTATTTCCATTACAATTGAAGATGAAGGTGAAGGTATTCCGCTTGAAGACCTCCCTCACATTTTCGATCGGTTTTATCGTGTTGATAAAGCAAGATCACGAGCTACAGGTGGAACTGGTTTAGGGCTCTCTATCGTGAAGGAAATCGTAGAACTACACGGCGGGACGATTACTGTCACGAGTGAAGTTGATCATGGATCTTGTTTTACAATTTCATTGCCATCCATAAAAAGACACGACTACCACCAGTAGTCGTGTTTCTTTATCATTTTACTTTATAATATAAATTTACAAATTGCCCAAAACGTTTCGTATCCGTTAAAGTTAAATTAATTTCCGGGTTCTTGTCTTGAAATAACGGAACTCCAGAACCTAATATATGCGGTGTAATCGTAACAACATATTCATCAATTAGATTATTCTTAAAGAACTCTCTCAGTAGACTCCCTCCACCGACCATCCATATTTTAGATCCTTCTTGCTCTTTCAACCTTTTTGTAAACTCCACTACATCTTCATTTATAAACTCCACGTATTCATTTGAACTTTTTTCTGAGTTAGAAAAAACATAACATTTTTTATCTACATACGGGAATGTTTCCATATGCTCTACTACATAATCGTACGTTCTTTTTCCCATGATTATTGTATCAATTGTTTCATACATTTCTGTATAACCGTTATCTCCCTCTCCTTCCGTTTCCATTAACCACTCCAAATCATCATTTTCTTTCGCAATATATCCATCTAAGCTCGCCGCAATAAATAAAACAATTTCACGTGACATATCTTTTCCTCCTTGTGTTTCATCTTGATAACATTATGATGTAAACAATATACTAACAATAAAACATGACACTTTATGTCATGTTAAAAGGAAAAAGGTGATACATTTGTCAAAAGCTAAACGCTTATTAGATATTCTTATATTTGCTTCTGCCAAAAAGACATTTACAGCGCAAGAAATAGCTGATGAATTTAATATTTCCGTTCGTACGGTTCATAGATACATTTTAGATTTGAGTGATATGGGGTTGCCCATTTACGCAGAGCAAGGTCGTAACGGCGGCTATAAAGTATTAACGAATAGAGTCATTCCACCTATCTTATTTACGGAGGAAGAAGCAGTATCCATCTTTTTTGCCTTTCAATCTTTAAGCTACTACCGAGACTTGCCTTTTAATACAGAAATCAATTCTGTTACTCACAAACTGTACAGCTCTCTACAACATGATGCGAAAACGAAAGTTGATAAAATACGTTCTTATATCGCTTTTTGGAATCCAAAGAGAACAATTGATACCCCTCTTTTAAACGAAGTGTTAACCGCGGCTATTGAAAATAAAAATTTACACTTTCAATACGAATCTAAATCGGGGATAAAAACAAAACATGTTCATCCTATCGGTGTATATGCTCATGACGGGCTATGGTACTTACCATCCTATGACTTCAGTAGAAAAAAAGTATTACTGTATCGCATTGATCGTATTCTTTCTATATTATCAACAGAAGAAAATAAAGATCCATTCATGAATTTAGAAGAGTGGTTTGCCTCTAACTCTCACGTAGTACATAATCCTACTCTGTTACATGTTTTACTGTCAACAGAAGGCGTACGCCAATGTAAAAGCGTGCCTTACCTTGAAGAATTCGTTGTAGTAAACGAAGATGGGACTGGATATATACATTCAACAATTGATAAAGGAGAAATCAATTTTATTACGCCTTTATTTTATAGACTCGGAAAAGATGCAAAAGTGTTAGAACCGAAAGAATTGATAGATGGTTTACGTATGCGTGCGAAAGAAGTTTTACATATGTATGGAGACGAAAAAAGCTGCTAAATATAAGCAGCTTTTTAGTCTCTTTGTTACTATTGACGAATATCAATCCACCAACGATATTCCGCATTCATATTTTCAGTGCCACCATTCCCTCTGTAATGGAAAGCATCTAAAAAGATTGAATTTAGTTTATCCTCATCTACAAAATAACCTAAGTTAACCTTCACCGTTTGTCCTGGTCGGATACTGCCAATATTATAAAAGCTTTTTCCGTCTCCGTGAGGTTCCAAGTAATCAACTTCACCCGTCATAATACGCGTTGCGTCCATTCCCTCTTCTTTAGCGTAGTTCCATGCATTCCCTTCAAATTTAAGCTGTTTTATAGATGGATGCATATAGATTTCTTCTGTCGACTTTTTACCAATATTTTTCACTGTTGTTGTTAAATAGACAAATTTAACATTAACTAATTTCGAATCTACTAATGTATCAATTGAATCTTTACCATTCCCTAATTTATATTCATCTCGTCTGTACGATAGTAATTTTCCCGTCTGATCTAAAGCCTTATTCTTGCTTAATATCTCTAGGCCAAGTTCATTAAAGTTCTCTTGTTTAAAATCTTTGATTGAATCAAAGACTTCAACTTTTTCTATCACATATTCAATTTGGCTGTTATCCATAGATATCGTTACTGGCACCTTTTGTCCTATATGAAATAGTCGTTTACTATCTTTTTTCAATGGAATCACCTTATTTTCTTTTGGTTCAGCTGCTTTGGTAAAGAGATTTTCATCATAATCTGCTATATATGATGCCTTTTCTTTTGACGTAGGCTCAAGTGAAATACTCCCTAACACATCTATCATTTGTTCTTCGTTTACATCGGATCCAATATAACTTTCTAGCATAATCCCTTCTTTCTCAAAAAAGAGAAAGACCTTTCTGTCAAACATTACGTTGTTCTTTCCAGTTTCTTTATGAACAATTACTGCTTTCCTACCATTTATCTCTTTTTCTTCATAACTTTTTGAATATAAAGTTTGAAAATCCGCATTTTCTCCCACTCTCGAAAGAGCGAATGAAAATCCACCCATTGCGTCGTTATCTTTAAATGAATATTTCATAGCAGAATCATCAATTGCTTCCATATTTTCTGGCAATTTACCTATTTTCAACTTATACCACTTATCACTCTTTTTTGAGTCCTTGTTTGTTACCGAAACATTTACTTCGTAATTTTGTTTTTGGACAATCATATTGTAGACTTTTACTGCACCAAAAACTGTTGTCGGCATACCAATTAATAAGCAAGCAGCAGCGATTAACATACGATGTTTTTTACGCTTTTTCTGAGGTTGTCCATCTTTCAGCTTCATTTCCTCCATAAACTGTTTCTTTTTGCGCGTATATGTATGTGAAAATTCATGTTGTTCTTCGAGTTTATCGAAATCATCTAAAGCAATTTTTTCAGCAAGTTCATATATTTCTTTGGAGTTCTTTGAATTCGTCATGTTGTATACCTCCTATCATATTTTGGACTCGTTTTCGAGCGCGTTCAAACTGCTTGCGGACATTGGCCTCCGTTATCCCCATGACACTTGAAATTTCTTGATACGTTAAGTTATAGAAGACTTTGTACTTAAACACCTGTCTGTTAGATTCATTTAACTCTTTTAGCAATGTATCAATTTGAACCTCGGACATTACACGTTTTTCCCACTCTTCAATATTTTCATCTACTGTTTCTGTTGATTCTCTTTCATATTCTTCTAAAAATGTTTCATGTCGTCTATTTTTCCGGTAGCTATCAATCGCCTTGTTTTTCGCAACCCTCAAAATGTATCGTTTAAGCTCTTCAGTACTCAAGCTATGGAGCTTTTCCAAGTTCTTATAAAGAGTAATAAACGTCTCTTGAACCGAATCTTCGGCCTGCTGAATATTATTTAAAATAGAATACGCTACATAATAAACTTTTTGTTCATACAACTCATATAGCTCTTCCATCTTTTCATAATCGTTGTTTGTAACTTTCATATAATTCCTCCTCTCACTCTATATAACGAATGAGCGCTAAACTTTGTGACACTGTAAAATCTTTTTATAGATAAAATTTAATAATAGAATAAACAAAAGCCCAATTTCTCTATTTTAACTGAGAAATTGGGCTTTTTAATATTAGAATTTTCCTGACTGTATCTCTAAGAAAAATTCTTTTACACCTTTTCAATATGTAGTATTTGCTCTATCGCTTCTTTTAATAAATGCTTTGTCTCTTCAAAGTTATGATTCTGTTTTTCTCCCGATTGTACCATATAAAACTCAGCAAACGAGCGCTCTTTATATCTTGGTACGACATGCATATGATAGTGCGTAAGTTCATTAAAAATTCCACCATTTTGGCAAACTGTAATTCCATCTGGTTTATATACTGCCTTAATCGCTTTTGCAATAATCTTAGAAACATCCATAATGGATTTCGCTACAACGTCATCTAATTCGTCCACTTCTACAACATGTTGTTTTGGCACAATTAAAGTATGTCCTGTATAGAAAGGTTCATGATCTAGAAAGCATGTTACATAGTCATCTTCATATATTTTATATATAATTTCTTCTTCGTTGGCTAATTTACACCCTAAACATTCCATCATATTTCCCCCTTTATTAAAAACATAAAAACGTGAGAGCCGTATTCTCACGTTTTTATGTTTTATTTTATTAGTTCAATTGTTTCCGTAACCTTTATACTATCTTTTACAGATTGAACAATCGTGCAATTTTTCACTGCCAGTTGCAGTGCCTTATCCAACTGCTCTTCTGTAATGTTTTGTGCTTTAATTTTATAGTGCAAATGAACACTTTCAACTGGTTTTGATAAAGCTTCACTTCTACCAATTTCCGTTTCAATTGTAAACGTATCGTATGTAATACGTTTCTTTTCTAAAATTGTTCGAAAGACAATTGCACTGCATCCTGCGATAGAAGAAACGAGTAATTGTAAAGGTGAATACCCGTTTTCTTTTCCAATCGCTAATTGACCATACGATAAATCTGCCTCAATATCATCTTGTTTGATGGTTAGTTTCATTTGTTGTCTCCACCTTCATCGGTTTCTGCCGTTTCTTATTTATATAATAATATATGTAGCAGAAAATGATAAATGGAATACCACAATATAACGCCATTCTTTGTTCTGGAATAAACGCTAAACTAATAACAACGATACTATTTGTAATTAAAGCTAAAATGGGAACAATTGGATATAATGGTGTTTTATATTTTAAGTCCTCTAACTTTCCTCCGCCTTTTATATACTGACTTCTAAAGCGAAGTTGCGATAAAGCAATAATGATCCAACTTGAAACAGCTGATAAACCAGCTATAGATAATAAGTACATGTATACTGTATCTTCTGCAAGGAAGCTTGTTAATAAAGATAAAGCAGCTACAGCAATTGTTACAACTAGTGCTGTAATTGGAATACCACGCTTATTTACTTTCTGGAAAGATGCTGGTGCCATTCCTTCATTTGCAAGTGACCATAGTATACGCGTCGCTGCATATAATCCAGAGTTCGCTACAGATAATAACGCAGTAATAATAACGAAGTTCATAATATCAGCTGCGTATGGAATACCGATCTTATCAAATACGACTACGAATGGACTTTCAATTACGCCTGCTTCCTTCCAAGAAATTAATCCTACTAAAATCGTCATTGTTAAAATGAAGAATAACATGATGCGCCATACTGTATTACGGATTGCACGTGGAATTGTTTTTTCTGGATTTTCACTTTCTCCCGCTGCAATTCCGATTAACTCTGTTCCTTGGAACGAGAAATTAACTGTAATCATTGTAAGTAATACGGCAGCTAGTCCATTCGGGAATAATCCACCATCGCTTACAAAGTTAGAGAAAAGAGGTGCTGCTTCTTTTCCTTCATATGATATAAACCCTAATAATGCACTACCACCAAGAACAACAAATGCAAGAATTGTAACTACTTTAATACTAGAGAACCAAAACTCTAATTCAGCATAACTCTTCGCTGAGATAGCGTTTGAAGCATATAAAATAACGCCGAATACAAGGCACCATACCCAAACATCAACATTCGGAAACCATCTTTTCATCATTAAACCGATTGACGTTAATTCTAGTCCTACTGTTACTGCCCAGCCAAGCCAATATAGCCAGCCGATCATAAATCCCGTTCCTGGTCCAATAAACTTCGTCGCATACTTTTGGAAAGAACCTGAAACTGGCATTGCTACCGTTAACTCTCCCAGACAAAGCATTGTTAAATACATAATAAATCCGCCTACTAAATAGGAAAGGATGGCTCCCCCTGGTCCAGCCTGATTAATGGTGTAACCTGAACCTAAGAAAAAACCAGTTCCGATTACACCACCTAGTGCGATCATAAATAAATGTCTACTCTTCATCGTACGATGTAATTTCTCATTCGTTTGTTGCTGCATCTAAATCCTCCCCCTACCAATACCCCTATATCTTGTTAAAATTTTCTGATAATAAAAATATACACGAAAGCGATTACATTTTCTATATAAAATTAAAACTTTTCTGATAAAATAATATAAAAAATCGAATTATTGCAAGATTTAGATTCTATTTAGAGGAAAATAAGGAGAAACAAGGAAAAACCCTTACATATATTGTAAGAGTTAACGAAGTTCTAACCTTCTCGATAAAATTGATAAACTATAGTTTACAATAAAGTACATACAAGCTACTACTATAAACGTTGGAATCATATAATTTACATTTTGTCCGCTAATAATTTGAGCATTATGCATAAGCTCCGGTAGTGATATAACGACTGCTAGTGCTGTATCTTTCAGCAATGAAATAAACTGACTGACAAGTGGCGGGACCATTCTTCTTAATGCTTGTGGTAAAATAATGTGCCAAAGTGCTTGCACATACGTTAATCCTGAAGATCTTGCAGCCTCAATCTGTCCTTTTTCAATAGATAATAGGCCACTTCGAACAATTTCAGATATCATTGCTGATTCAAATATTGTTAAAGCAACAATTGTAGCCGTTATAATTTCTAATTTCAAGCCTGCTTCTGGAAGTGCAAAATACGTGAAAAATATAATTAAAAGTAGTGGTAAGTTTCGAATTACTTCAACGATAACTCCTAATATTTGTGAGACGATAGGGATTTTCATGTAGCGCAATATCCCTATTACACTACCGATAATAAAGCTAAGTATAATCGCTACGAGCGCTACCTCTAACGTTATAAGTAATCCTTTTAATAAAAACAGAATATGATCACCTGTTATTGCTCCCTTAAAATCCATTTACACCGCCTCCTTTGCTAAGCGTTTTTCTAAATAACGCACTAGCATACTGAGCGGAATTGTTAATATTAAATAAAACATCCCGACAAATATATAAACGTCGAACGTAACAAACGTCTTCGTTGAAATTAAATCTCCTTGATACATTAAATCCATACCAGCGATAATTCCGAGTATGGAAGAGTTTTTTACTAAATTGAGAAATTGATTTCCTAGAGGAGGGATTACAATTTTCATCGCCTGGGGTAAAACGACATAGTACATTGCTTGCGTATACGTCAGTCCTGAAGAACGCGCTGCTTCCATTTGCCCTTTCGCAACTGATAAAATACCAGCTCGAATAACTTCCGCAATAAACGCTGCAGTATATATGGTAAGCGTAACTGTTCCTGCTACAAGACCATTTAAAGTAATTCCTATTACAGGTAAAGCGAAATAGAATATAAATGCAATTAATACGAGCGGAATATTTCTTACAAATTCTACAATAGCAGCTCCTAACCAATTTAAAATGCGAATCGGTGCAATACGCATTACCGCCAATACTACCCCTAAAATAAAACTGCCTATTAATGCGATTACACTAGACAACACTGTATATTTAAAACCCTCTAAATACATATCAATGTTATTCGTTAATATAGAAAAATCAGGCACATATTCTCCCCTCTTTCTTTACAAGAAGAGGATGAGTACTCTCATCCTCTCACTTTTACTATTTATCACTTTACTTCTCTGGTTTTTGCCCAATCCATTTCTCATATAATTTGTCATACTCTCCGCTTGCTTTCATGTCTTTAATTAAGCTATTAATCTCTTTCGTTAAATCATCTGCACCTTTTTGCACTGCAATTCCGTACGGCTCATCCGTAAAAATTTTCCCGACAACTTCATAATTTGAATCTTGTTTTGCCATGCCGTAAAGAATTGCATTATCTGTCGTTAAAACATCACCTTTTCCTGCTTTTAACGCTGTAAATGCCTCACTGTAATTTTCAAATTCTAATACAGTCGCTTCTGGTGATTTTTGACGAATGTTATTTGTCGATGTTGAACCTTTTACTGCTAACACTTTTACGCCCTTTTTCACATCATCAATACTTTTAATATTGCTCCCTTTTTTCACGAGTAACGATTGCCCTGCTTTAAAATATACATCTGAAAAATCGACTTCTTTTTTACGTTCTTCTGTAATTGTCATTGTTGCAATAATCGCATCAATGTCACCGTTTTTCAGTAGTGGAATACGCGTTTTAGATGTTACCTCTTTCAACTCTAGTTTCTTTTCATCCCCAAGAATCTTTTTCGCAAGCGCCTTTGCAACATCAACATCAAATCCTTCTACCTGCCCTGTCGAAGGATTTTTCAATCCAAATAAGTTCGTATCATTCTTCACCCCAACTACTAACTTCCCGCGCTTCTTAATTTGCTCAACGGCTCCGCCTTGCTTCGTATTGGTTTCTTTCGCCTCATCTTTTTTACTTCCGCATCCAGCAACGACAAGTACGAATAAACATGAAAATACAATTAAGGTAAACAACTTTTTCATTTTAAGCATAAAATTCCTCCTTTAATGGTTTAACACTCGGCTTAAAAATAGACGCGCTCTTTCTTGTTCAGGGCTCGCAAAAAATTGCGCCGGTGTTGTATCCTCAATGATTTTGCCATCATCCATAAATAAAATCCGATCGGCTACCTCCCGCGCGAATCCCATCTCATGCGTGACAACAACCATCGTCATCCCTTCTTTAGCTAGCGTTTTCATAACATCAAGTACTTCCCCGATCATCTCCGGATCAAGAGCAGACGTAGGCTCATCGAATAGCATAATTTCCGGCTGCATCGCAAGCCCTCTAGCAATAGCCACCCGTTGCTGTTGTCCTCCGGATAATTGATGTGGATACACGTTAGCCTTCTCTGGAATTCCTACTTTCTCTAGATAAAACATGGCTGTTTGTTCTGCTTCCTCTTTTGAAATTTTATTTACTTTAATAGGTGCTAATGTAATATTTTGAAGAACTGTTTTATGTGGATATAAATAAAAATGTTGAAAGACCATTCCGATATTTCGGCGTAATTCATTCATATCTGTTTTCGCATTGTGTACCTCCGTATTTTGTACAATTAACTCTCCATCTGTAATTGACTCTAACTGGTTTATACACCGAAGTAATGTACTTTTTCCTGATCCAGAAGGCCCAACAACTACTACCACTTCACCTTTTTTCACTTGCACATTAATATCTTTTAAAACTTGAAAGTTACCATAATATTTATTTACGTTACGAAACTCTATCAACATACTCCCCCCTTCCCCTAACAAAGCATGTACATTCTTTTTATATTCAAAAATAGGCAAAAAAATAACTTCCAGCCTCATTTTGTCCATAAAAAAAGCAAAGGAATTTCCCCTTTGCTTTTTCATTTCTATTCCATTACGATACTTCTTCTTTCTTATCTTTTCCATATTCATGCTCCCAGAAATCAGCATTTTTAATTCCTAATGGCCCTGGATCGAATACTGGATCTTTTCCTTCTTTTTTCTGCTTTTCATAATCCTTTAATGCAACTAATGCAGGTTTTTGTAATAGTAAAATCGCAATGATATTTACCCATGCCATAATTCCTACACCGATATCGCCTAAAGCCCAAGCCGTTGCTGCTGTTTTGATACAACCGTAGAATACAGCTCCTAAAAATACAAACTTTAGTACCATAGACAGCCAAGGGCGGTCTTTATCACGATTTAAGTACGCGATATTCGTTTCTGCAATGTAGTAATACGCCATAATTGTTGTAAATGCAAAGAATAGTAACGAGATTGCAACGAAACCGTTTCCAAATCCAGGGAAAACAGATTCTACCGCTGCCTGTGTATATCCCGGCCCTGGCTGAGCACCATTTAATTTATTTACGATAAAGTTTTTTCCGCTTGCATCAAATACGTTATACATGCCTGTAATAATCATCATAAATGCTGTTGCTGAACAAACAAATAATGTATCAATGTAAACGGAAAATGCTTGCACTAAACCTTGCTTAGCTGGATGTGATACTTCAGCTGCTGCCGCTGCATGTGGCCCTGTTCCTTGCCCTGCTTCATTAGAGTAAATACCTCGTTTTACTCCCCAAGAAATTGCTAAACCGATAATACCACCAAATGCTGCTTCTAATGCAAAAGCGCTTCTTATAATTAACATAAATGCTTCTGGCAATTTTTCAATATTCATAGCGACAATAACACAAGCTACTAAAATATACCCAACAGCCATAAACGGTACGACAACTTGCGCTACGTTAACAATTCTCTTTACTCCACCGAAGATGATAAGAGCTAATACAACAACTAATAAAGCCCCTGATAGAGTAGTATTAATTCCAAAAGCTGTCTCTAAACTTACAGCAATACTATTTGCTTGCACACCCGGTAATAAAAGCCCCGTTGCAAGAATTGTCGCTGCAACAAATACTAGAGCATACCATTTCACACCTAAACCTTTTTCAATGTAATAAGCAGGTCCACCGCGAAACTGTCCCTGATGCTTTGTCTTATAGATTTGTGCTAATGTAGATTCTACATAAGCTGATCCTGCTCCTAAAAAGGCTACTGCCCACATCCAAAATACAGCTCCTGGTCCGCCGAAGGCAACCGCCGTTGCTACCCCAGCTATATTCCCTGTTCCAACGCGTCCAGATAACGAAAGCGCTAACGCTTGGAATGAAGAAACACCCGCCTCTGATTTTTCTCCTTTAAATGTCAGCTTCACCATTTCTCCTACATGCCTTACTTGTAAAAACCTCGTTCGAATTGAAAAATATAAACCTGCTCCTAAACATAAATAAACAAGTGCTGGACTCCAAACAATATTATTTAACCAATTTACGAAAGCTTCCAATATTCCCCCTCCTTTTTATCAAGAATATTCAGAATATATAAAAATTATAAATGTATACCGAATCTATGACAATATTATTTTAATAAAATAAACATATTTTTGTATAAAAAAACAAAGTATATATTTGTTTTATATACTTTGTTTTGAACAGAATGTATTATATATTCACAATTGCTTCTTTTTTTATAATTCTTTCGTATAGCTCTTCTGATAACTTTCGGAAATTATCTGGCATATCTTTCCCTTTAAATTTCTTTTGGATCGTGCCATATAAACCTATATCGCGTAAACGTAAAAATAACGGCAACGATTCATACCAACTATCCGCTAGCTTATGTTCATATTCGTATCCTTTTCTTAACACTTGTAATTGTTTACGAGCAAAATCGGTCTTCTCTTCCGCTGTCCACGGTGTAAATAGAACAGAGTAATAAAGAACCATCGCTAAATCGTGTATAAAGTAATTATAAGCCGCATCATCAAAATCAAAGATTGTTAGCTCTTTACCATCATAATGAAAATTTCCTGGATGAATATCCCCATGCATAAGGCCGAACGTTTCTCTTTCAATTGGAAGAGCTTTTATCTCATCCATTAATACCGCAGCGATCTTTTTCACTTGATCATCTTCTAATTCATTAACAATCCCACTCTCATCTTCTTCCCACGTATCACGGTGGTCTGTTTTAGAATAATCCATTGTAAGGCGATGCAGTTGTCCAATCGCTTTTCCCCATGCTTCAAAGTAAGCGTCTCCCCAATAAGGCGATTCCGCTCCTTTTACTTGCTCACCTTTTGCATATGTAAATAAAGAAGCGAAAAAGAAAGTTTCATCCTCTGCTCTGATTTCTTCTACAAGATTTTGAGATGCTGAATAAAGGGGTCCTGCTACCTTTGCCCCATTCTCCGCAACATATCGTAAAAAATCTAGTTCAGCTTCGACTTCTTTTTTAGAACGATGAGAAGAGTGGGTTAAACGCAATACGTAATCTTCGCCACGATCACCCTTTGCCTTAAAAATATAATTTTCAAAATCTCCAAGTGGCTTTTCTTCCACTGTTACATGAAATGTCTTTGCTGCTCTTGCTAAAATTTCTTTTGTAAAAACTCGTTCTACTGCTATTTCCATATGTATCCCTCCTATATATCTTCTTAATTCGACACAAATGTGAGAAGTACTGCTATGAAATTGAATAATGTGTGGACAATCATAGCCGATAAAATAGAATTTGTTTTCTCATATAACCAAGCAAATACTACTCCACTTAAAAAGTTTACTGGTAATGTGTTATATGTTGGAATATGAACAACAGTAAATATTATGGAACTTATAAGTATACCGCCCCACATACCATACCTATCACGAAAAAATGTATAAAAAACACCTCGATATAAAATTTCTTCATAAATCGGTGATATAATCGCTGCTCCAATTACCGCGATACAAAACGAATATATTGATTTATCATTTTGGACCGTCTCCGTTTTACTATTTTCAAAAGAAATCCCCATTTTCTCCATTATCACTAATACAGCAATACTAACTACAATTAAGGCAATCAATGCTATAACTGTCCAGAAAAAATCTTTCCATGAAAGCTTTCGAATTCCAATATCTTTCCAAGACAGTTGATATCTTTTTATACAAAAAAGATAAACTACAGTAGTAAATATCACTGCCATTATAAATCCCATTAATACTCCAGCATATAATGAGTTCCCTATTATTTTTAAAGCATATTCATAAAAAAGAGCTTCAACTGTTACTGGGACAATAAGAAATACGAAAACTAATAAATATAAAATTTCTTTCCATCCCCACATACTTTTCAAAATCATATACTCCATCCCTCCACTCCGTGTTTCTTTAAGTATAGAAGGTGACGTAACGTAACTTTCAAGTTTATTTTTTTTCAAATAACCCAAGCATAAATTTCTCACAAAAAGCAAAAATTAACAGGAGTAACTTTATTCTAATAGAGGTGGAAATTATGACTGAACAGAAAAATTCAAAACAAGATAATAGTAAAAAGTATATGTTTCCATCACTTTCAGAAAACATTAATTATATCGAAAATAAGTTCTGTCATTCAGACGATATAAAAAAATTAGATCTCCCTTTTCAAAACGGAAAAGGAACAATCCTATATATCGAATCTTTAGCAGACCCAAATCTAATTCATCAATTAGCCCTTGAGCCTTTATTGACGCGGTCAGATTTAGCTTTAGATAAAGCTTTTTCTACATTAAATATGAAAAAGGAAACGAATTTAAATTATGGCGTGCAGCTCTTATTACAAGGTAAATCCTTATATTTTCATGAACACGTCGACAGTTTTTGTATTTTCGAAACAGCTTTATCTTTAAAGAGAGATATAGCAGAGCCTGATAATGAAGGGATTGTGCGCGGTCCACATACTGGTTTTGTAGAGGATCTAGCAACTAATTTAACCTCTATTCGTAAACTCATTAAGAGTCCAAATTTAGTTGTTAAGTATTTTACAATCGGTGAAGAAATGCACACGAAAGTGGCAATTGCTTATATGCAAAATATAGCGAATGACGATTTAATTACAGAAGTGAAAAGAAGATTAGAAACGATTAAAACGGATGCACTTATGCCTCCAGGATATATACAAGAATTTATAGAGGATACGTCTTTCTCACCATTTCCGCAGCAATTAAATACAGAGCGTCCAGATAGAGTCGCAGCAAATTTAATGGAAGGACGAGTTGCTATTTTATCTGACGGTGATCCAACAGCACTTATCGTTCCTGTTACGTTATTTGCTTTCTATCAATCACCAGATGATTACAATAACCGCTGGATTGTCGGTTCTTTCGTCCGAATGATTCGCTTAGTCAGTTTTTTGATTGCTTTTCTCTTACCAGCTATATATATCGCAACCGTAGCCTTTCATCCTGATGTATTGCCGCTTGAACTTGTGTATACAATTAAAGCTTCATTAGAGAAAGTACCGCTCCCTCCTATTTTTGAAGCTCTCTTGATGGAATTGATTTTCGAATTATTACGGGAAGCTGGTATTCGTTTACCAAGCCGAGTTGGCCAAACAATCGGTATTGTAGGTGGTTTAGTAATTGGTGATGCAATTGTAAAAGCTGGACTCGTTTCTTACACAATGATTATCGTTGTAGCTTTAACTGCCATCTCATCTTTTCTCGTTCCATCAAACGATATGAGTTCAGCAGTTCGAATTCTTCGTTTTCCATTAATGATTCTTGCTGCCATATTCGGATATTTAGGAATATCATTCGGTCTCATTATAACTTTCGTTCACCTATGTCAGCTTCATTCTTTTCATACACCATATCTTTCTCCTGTTGCACCAATGCGGATTAAAGATATGAAAGATTCTTTTGTAAGACTACCAATTTGGTCATTTTGGGAACGACCACATGATCCAAAACCGAAAAAAATGCAACGCCAACACGTAACGAGAGAGGATGAGAATGGTGACAAACACGCAAAGTAAAATTTCACTTGTTCAATTTACCTTTTTCGTTATTCAATGCCAAATCGGAGTGGGGATACTTTCTCTACCTAACCGTCTTCACCCGATAGCAAAAGGTGGTGGATGGATTTCTGCACTCATCGCCGGGCTTGCGATTCAACTTATTATTTTACTTATGTGGTTTTTATTAAGAAGATTTCCCGATGCAACTATGTATGACATTTCTTCTATAATGTTTGGTAATAAATTCGGAAAACTATTAGGTTTTTTATATGTTCTTTATTTTACGCTTATCGGTATGACAGTTATGTTAAATGCTTGTAATGTCATTAAAGTATGGGTTTTACAAGCAACTCCATGGTCTGCAATTCTCATACTATGTACAATAGCTTGCTGTTATATAGCTTATAACACGTTTAAAGTCATCGTACGATTTTATGTCATGGCCTCTATTCTTATTATTCCAATGGCTCTTTTAATTGCCCTAGGACTCACGCGAGCTGATTTTTCTTATATTTTTCCTATTACAGAAGCCGGATGGTGGAATATTATTCAAGCATCCAAGGAAACAATTACAGCCATGTATGGTTTTGAAATTATTCTTATCGCTTTCCCAAAAGTAAATGGGAATCCTGTGGCACGACTAAAAGCAATTTCTATCGCGAATGGATTTGTAACTCTTTTTTATACTTTTACTGTTTGGATTTGCTTTATCGTATTTAGTCCGAAACAAGTTGAGCTTATTCCTGAACCAGTTGCTTACTTATTACGCTCTTTACACATCGGAATTATAGACCGGACTGATTTACTCTTCATACCAATTTGGATGATAACTGTTGCTGCTTCTATTGCTAGTTATTATTGTGCTGCTTCTATCGGAATCGGACATATATTCAACCTTACTAATCATAAAAAGGCTGTTCCAATCGTTGGTATTATTGCTTTTAGTGTAGCCTTGTTTATAGATACCCCAGAAGAATTAAAAGTACTTGCGCAATTTACTGATAAATTCACCTATATTTTCATTTTAATCTTACCTTTTCTATTTCTTCTTTATTCCTTATTCAGAAATAAGAAAGGAGAACAGTATGTTCAAAAGAAAAGCTAAATTACTTTCTATATTATGTGCTAGTTCCCTCCTTTCTGGCTGTTGGGATCAAGAACCATTAAGAGAAGCAAGGTTAGCTTATAGTATTGGATCTGATATTACGGAAGAGAATAAACTCCAGCAAACAATTGAGCTCGTAAAAAGTTCAAGCGGCGAGCAATCTTCATTTGAGAATGAAATACATTCAGCAACGGGGCATAACATAAGGGATACAAGCGATGCTCTAAAAAAAAATGTGACTGGAAATATTCGCTATTTCAAATATGGTGTTCAATTACTAGGAACCAAAATTCTAAAAAAAGGTATATTACCTTATTTAGATGTCAGCTTTCGGGACCCAACAAACCCAACTGCTTTAGTAAAACTTATTGCAGTAGATGGTGAAACATCCGAGATACTAGAAAAAAAGAAAGTAGGAAATTTACTAATTGGAGATTTTCTAAAGAAAAAAGTGAAAAGCTTAGAAGATATGAGTGTATTTCCAAAAGAAACTTTGGAGACAGCCGCTACAAAAATGTTAGACCCCGGTAAAGACTTTACCCTCCCTTCTATAAAAATAAAAGGAAAAGAAGTAATTACAAACGGGTTAGCTTTATTTAACAATGATAAATTGACTGGGCATTTACCTTTGAAACACTCTGTTTTATTCGTTTTATTAACTGGAAAAATGGGAACAAGCGCACGTATAACTCAAAAACTTACTAGTGATGAATCGAAGAAGACATCCGATTATTTAACAATGGAAATTAGCAATAGAAAACTAAAACGAGACTTAAAAATAACAACAGATAAAAAAGGAAATGTTTATGCTCACATTAAGCTTCAATTAAAAGTTATAGCCCTTGAAGCTCCGAGAGATAATCTTTACAAAATGGATGAAAGAAAAAAACTAAATAAGGAACTATCCAAACAGCTCACGAAAGAAGCGAAAAAAATAACGAAAAATTTACAAAAGGCAAATTGTGATGCTTTCGGAATTGGTAGACATCTTATCGCTTATCATCCTGACCTATGGAAGAAAAAAAATTGGAATAAAGATTATGCAAAAGTAAAATTTAAGCCTGAGGTAGAAGTAAGCATTTTGTATAGTGGTGTCTTAAAATAAAAGGTTGTATGCCACGCAGGCATACAACCTTTTATTTCGTATATCGATATACAATTGATTCATATGGTCTTAAGTCAAGGTTTGTAATATCCTTGCTGGAATCTTTATAATTCGACAGTAATACTTCTTGTTTCATTCCATCTAATTGAACGTGCGCTGGAACAGAGTACGTTATTTCCTCTCCATAGAAGTTATTTATAACAAGTAGCACTTCACTTTCTGTAGTACGAGTATATGCCCAAATTTTAGGATCATTTTCATCCAAAATAGCATATTCTCCTTCTGCAATTACATCATACGTTTTTCGAAGTTCGATTAACTTTTTATAATGATAAAATACAGACTCTTTATCTTCTAGTGCCTTCTCTACATTTATTTCTTTAAAGTTTTCAGCCACCGAAATCCAAGGTGTACTTGTTGTAAAGCCACTGTTCATATTTTCATTCCACTGCATTGGAGTACGGGAGTTGTCACGAGATTTTTGTTTTAAAATCCCGATAATCTCTTCTTTTGATAATCCTTCTTCCAGCTTTATATCGTATATATTTAACGATTCTACATCGCGATATTGCTCAATAGACTCGAATTTAGGATTCGTCATGCCGATTTCTTCACCTTGATAAATATAAGGTGTGCCCTGCAACATATGCATGGCTGTCGCTAACATTTTCGCAGATTCATTTCGATACTCTTTATCATCACCAAAGCGTGACACAATACGAGGCTGGTCATGATTACACCAGAATAACGCATTCCATCCCCCGCCCTTTTGCATTTCAATTTGCCAATTAGACATAATCTCTTTTAATTTAATAAAATCAAAATCAGCCTTCGTCCACTTATCACCATTCGGATAATCAACTTTTAAATGATGGAAACTAAACGTCATACTTAATTCATTACGCTCAGGGTTTGAATATTTAATACAATTATCAATTGTCGTAGATGACATTTCTCCAACTGTAATTACATCTTTCCCTTCAAAAACATTTCGGTTCATTTCTTGTAAATATTCATGCACACGCGGGCCATCTGTATAATATTTACGTCCATCGCTTGTCGCTGTACTTCCGTCATCATTTAAGAATTGTTGATCTTTTGAAATTAAATTAATAACATCTAATCGGAATCCAGTTACCCCTTTATCAAGCCAAAAGCGCATCATATCATATATTTCTTCACGAAGTTTTTCATTTTCCCAGTTTAAATCCGCTTGTGTTTCATCAAATAGATGTAAATAATATTGCTCTGTCTTCTCATCATATTTCCAAGCAGATCCACCAAACTTAGATTGCCAATTATTTTTTTCATCACGCCAAATGTAATAATTTCGATATGGACTATTTTTATCTTCCTTCGCTTCCTTAAACCACTTATGCTCCGTCGAACTATGATTTACAACGATATCAAGCATAATTTCAATATTACGTGCTTTCGCCTCCTCTAAAAGCTCTTCAAACTCTTCCATCGTTCCGTAAGATGGATCAATACGGTAGTAATCACTTACATCGTATCCATTATCATTTTGTGGTGATTGGTATATCGGTGTTAACCAAATATAATCTACTCCGAGTTCTTTTAAATAATCTAGTTTCTCTGTAACCCCTTTTATATCACCGGTTTCTTTATTGTAATAGCTATTAAAGCTCTTCGGATAAATTTGATAAACTACACTTTTATGCCAATCCTTCATGTTTAACTTCCTCCTACTTCTGTTTTACTCGCTTTGCAAATAACCACGTTAACGTAAATGGGATTACAACTGCGATAATCATTCCGACAATAAACATTGGAATCGATTTCGGAATGATAGAAATAAATGCGGGTAATCCGCCAATTCCGATAGCCGGTGCTAATACACCATTTAACGTAATAAATATTGCTGCCACAGCCGATCCTATAATTGCGGCATAGAACGGGAATTTATTTCGTAAGTTTACACCAAACATAGCTGGCTCTGTAATACCGAAATATGCTGAGATTGCTGATGTAGATGCCATACTTTTATCATTTTGATTTTTAGAAATCCAGAACATCGCAAGTGCCGCACTACCTTGCGCAATGTTAGAAAGAGCAATCATTGGCCAAATGAATGTACCTCCGTGTTGTGCAATTAATTGTAAGTCGATAGCAATAAACATATGATGCATACCTGTAATTACAAGCGGTGCATATAATGCTCCAAACAATACTGCTCCAACTACTGGTACTGTTTCATATACACCTACTAATCCAGCTGTTAATAAATCTCCAATATGACGTGTAACTGGACCAATAATCCCTAATGCTAGCACACCTGTTACGACAATCGTTGTAATTGGTACAACTAACAATTGAATTGCATTTGGTACATGTTTCTTTAAGAAGATTTCCACTTTACTTAATA
The DNA here is from genome assembly GCF_051916915.1 of Bacillus cereus group sp. MYBK139-1. NCBI lineage: Bacteria > Bacillati > Bacillota > Bacilli > Caryophanales > Bacillaceae > Bacillus > Bacillus cereus group sp. MYBK139-1. The sequence continues at coordinate 95,176 of NZ_JBQAHO010000006.1, forward strand.
CAAATGCTGCTACTAAGACCGGTAGGATTTGACCTTGATACCCTACTTTTTCAATTTGAAATAATCCTAAAATATCGAAGTACTCAATCTTTTGTCCATCTAAACCAGTTGCTGCTTTTCCGTAATCCCACGCGTTTAATAATGCTGGATGCACAAGCATTAATCCCATAACAATTCCTAATATCGGACTACCACCAAAACGCTTCGTTGCTGACCAACCGACAAGTGCTGGTAAGAATACGAAAGCTGTATTCGCCATCATATTAATTAAATCCCAAAGCCCACTTAAGTTTGGATACACATCTAATAAATTTTTACCTTCAAAAAATAAGTCCTTCGCCCCTAATAGGTTGTTAATTCCCATTAGTAAACCAGCTGTTACGATTGCTGGTAATATCGGCATAAATACATCTGAAAATACTTTTACAAACTTTTGAGCTGGATTTAACTTTTGATTTCCAGAATCTTTTACGTCAGCTACTGTCGCTTCCTTCATACCTGCAAGCGTTATCAATTCAGCATATACTCGATCAACATCTCCTGGACCGATTACAATTTGAAATACCCCAGCGTTATGGAACGCTCCCTTCACTAATGAAACAGATTGTAATTTATCGTTATCTATTTTACTTTCATCTTTTAAAGCGATACGGAGTCTCGTTACACAGTGTGCAGCTTGTTCAATATTGTCTTTCCCACCAATATACTGCAACACTTCCTCTGCTGTTTTACGATAGTCTTTCCCCATATTCCCGTCCCTCTTTTCTTTTTTTGATACCGTTTACAATTACATATTAACTCGTATATATAAGTTAGTCAACACTCGTATATACGAGTTTGTCATTTTTTTATAAAAAAAGAGATGAAACGTTATTACGTTCCATCTCCTTATTTTCTCCGCGCCACATCTGAAAAATGAAAAATATCTAAGCGGTGGCGGGATTCTGTATATTCGAACTGACTTCCATCATAAAAATGCGTAAAGTTTTTCACGACAACAACATAGTCTGTTCCATTTAAATCTAAATACTTTCTATCGTCCTCTGTACATGGCTGTACTTCAATTACTCTCTGCGAATAACTAATATGAAGACCTAGTTCTTTCTCAATGTATTTATAAATGGACTGCGCTGCAATTTCACCCGTTAATCCAGGGATATATTCCGATACAAAATGATTAATATCTAAAATTACTTTTTCTCCATCAATATTCCGTACGCGTTTAATATGATCTATTTCTGTTTTCTCTTTCACATTTAATAGCTTTGCAACCTCTTTTGTCGCTTTTACTTTCTCCATTTCCACGACTTCTGTAATACAATGGCGTCCTAAACGTTCATTTTCTTCTTGGAAGCTTACAATGCCACCAAAGTTGAATTCAATGTTTTTTCGCTTTAAAACAAAGACACCTTTTCCATGTATTTTTTGAACATATCCACGCTCTTGTAATAAATCTACAGCTTTTCTTACTGTACCTCGGCTCGCTTCATATTGCTTCATTAATTCAGTTTCTGATGGGATTTTGCATCCCTCTTTTAATTGTTTATTATCAATAGACTTACTGATTTCTGTATAAATTTGTTCATACTTGCTCATCATCTACAATAGCCCCTTGTCACCTTCTAATTCTATATGTATTATACCATGCTACTCTCTTCTGCCAATCTCTCACTTATTTTCCAGTATAGGAAAAATACAGGTAAATATTTAATCTTTAAAACGTATTTTTATAAAAATTTTTATATTTTTCTTTTCATTCAAAAAAACATGTAGTATACTAACTTCAAAATCAGAGGAGAAAGGGAGCAAAGAACTATGCTTACTTATACAACAATTGTAGTTACATTTGCACAAAAACATCATCATCATACGTAACCCTTGAAACCTAGCGGAAAAATTACGCGTAGGTACAAGGGTTATTCCCGTTGTACCTACGTTAGGCGAAGAGCCATGTAGGTATTTTTTATCTACATGGCTCTTTTTTTATTGCCAAAAAGCTAGTAAAAAATGATGTTTAAGCAAAACTTACTACAAAGGAGTTAACAAAAATGGAAACGAAAAAATGGGGATTATGGATTTTAACAGCTTTTGTTATCGGAAATATGGTTGGTGGTGGCGTATTTATGCTCCCAGCAAATTTAGCACAAGTATCAGGTCCAATGGGTTCTACATTTGCATGGAGTATTACAGGACTTGGCGTATTTATGATTGCACTCGTATTTGGAAATTTAGCAATCCGAAAACCAGAATTAAAAGCGGGGCCACAAAGCTATGCTCAAGCGATGTTTCCTTCAAAAAAAGCGGGTAAAGTTGCAGGATATAGTATGGCATGGGGATATTGGGCTGCGAACTGGGCTGCAACAGCATCTGTTATTATTTCCTTTGCTGGATATTTATCAACATTCTTTCCAGTTTTACAAAGTAAGCAAATTCTCTTTTCAACGAACGGATTTTCACTAGAACTTGGAAAAGGATTAACGTTCCTCGTATGTAGCCTTATGTTATGGGGAATTCAATATATTCTTTCTCAAAATATTGATCGTGCTGGAAATATGAATCTTCTTGCTACTATTGCAAAAATTATCGGATTTACAATGTTTATTGTAATCACATTATTCATTTTCAATGCCTCTAATTTCGGAGATGGGCAAACATTTATGAATGAAGCAGGACAATCCATTTCTTTAGGTGGACAAATCAATTCAGCTGCTATTGCAACACTTTGGGCGTTCATCGGTATTGAATCGGCGGTCATGCTTTCTAATCGTGCAAAATCTCAGCGCGATGTAAAAAAAGCTACCATTTTTGGATTAATTATCGCTCTTCTTATTTACATGTCAATTACTCTACTTACAATGGGCGCTCTCCCGCAAGATGCTTTAAAAGAGTCTCAAAAGCCATTAGTAGACGCATTAAATTTAGCAATTGGCAATAAAGGTGCATATATAATGGCTTTACTTGCACTTGTATCTTTATTTGGATCTACAGTTGGGTGGATCGTTGTTAGTTCAGAGGTACCTTACCAGGCAGCAAAAAATGGACTTTTCCCTAAGTTTTTCGCGAAAACAAATAAAAAAGGTAGCCCTTCAAAATCATTATTGATTACAAATGTAATGACGCAAATTTTCTTATTCTCAACGATTTCTGGTACCGTATCAGAAGCTTATAATTTCGCTATCGTTGTAGCAACATTAGCTTATTTAATTCCATACCTTGTTTCTACGCTGTACCAATTCAAATTAGTTATTACAGGAGAAACGTATGATATAATGCCTGGCTCTCGAATAAAGGACGGCATCATTACTACATTAGCATTCATATATTCTATTTGGGTTATCAAAACGGGAACTGCTGATTTAAAAACGTTCTTCTTAGGAATCGGATTGTTCGTATTAGGTCTTATTCTCTATCCAATACTAATGAAAAACTCACAAAAAATGAATTAAAAAAGAGAAGCTACGCTTCTCTTTTTTATATGAAATCTGTAGTTAACTTTTCTTTTAACTCTCCTACAGATAAAGGTTTCGCATAATAAAATCCTTGCACATAATCACAACCCATAGATTGTAATAAACTTTCTTGCTCTACTGTCTCTACCCCTTCAGCAACTACTGCTAAATGTAAGCTATGGGCAATTTCAATAACAGATTTTACAATCGTTCGCTCTGGTTGTGCATGATCATAATGAAATTCACGAATAAAATTACGATCAATTTTTACTATATCTAGCGGTAGTTGTTTTAAATAATATAAGGAAGAATAACCCGTTCCAAAATCATCTAAAGCAATTAAAATACCCATATTTCTTAATTCTTGTAATGTAGCAATAATATAATCAAAATGACGAACAGCAATGCTTTCCGTTATTTCTAAAATTAAACGATTCGGTGGAAATCCAGTTCTCCTTAAAATGCTACGTACAGATAAAATAAAACGCTTTTGCATTAATTGTTGTATGGATAAATTCACAGATAACTTTAGTCCTTCTTCGTACTCTGGCAATGTTTTAAACAAGCGACATGACTTTTCTAATACCCAGTCTCCTAATTTTATAATAAGTCCAGATTCTTCAGCCACTGGGATAAATTCGCCTGGTGAAATAGGTCCTTCTTCTGTCGAACAACGCGCTAAAGCTTCAATACCAGTATATTTCTTCGTTTTCAAATCAATAATAGGCTGCAGTGCCACATCTAACTCTTCATCACGAATTGCCTTTTGCAAAGCAAATTCAATTTTCATTCTACGATTTATTTTCGCACGTAACTCATCTGTAAAGAAGCACGCTGCATTTCTTCCCTGTTCTTTCGCACTATACATAGCTAAATCTGAATTCTTCAATAGAGTTTCTACATCTTGTCCATCTTGCGGATATGAGCACAGTCCTAGACTAGCTGAAATGTATACTTCATGACCTTCAAGTATAAATGGCGCCTGAAAGCATGACAGCACAGATGTCGCTAGCTGCCTCATCTCATCTTGTGTATGATTTTTTGTTAACAACACAAATTCGTCGCCACCCAGCCTAGCCAGAACATCTTTCTCTCCTAGCACATAATGCAACCGTGAAGCAACTTCGCTTAAAAGTAAATCTCCTATCATATGACCTAGCGTATCGTTTACTAATTTAAAACGATCCAAATCAAAATAAATCATACCAAACTCTCTTTTATCTGCAATTAATTCGTTAACAGTCGTTATTAATTGTAAACGGTTCGGTAAACTCGTTAAAGCATCATGATACGCAAGCTCCCTATAACGACTTTCGCTTAACCGTAACCTCTGTTCTGCTTCTTTCCTACTACTAATATCATTTCGGATCGCAATAAATTGATATGGCTCTCCTTTTTCATTTAAAAATGGAACAATTGTTGTTTTAACCCAATAATATGTACCATCTTTTGCTTGATTTCGAATCTCACCTCTCCATACTTTTCCACTCAAAATACGCTTCCATAACATTTGAAAAAATGTTTTCGGGTGATGTCCTGAATTTAAAATACGATGATCTTTCCCTATTAACTCTTCTCGTGTATATTTGGAGATTTCACAAAACTTATCATTTACATATGTAATAAGACCCTTTCGGTCTGTAATCGCAACAATTGAAGACTCATCTAATGCTAACTTTAAATCTCGCAATGAAGATTCATATAATGCATGACCTCTTTGTTCTAGCATGCGCATCTCTCCTTGCTTCCTATCTGACTAAAACACAACTTGTTTCTTTTCATAGAAATAGAGATATTTCATTTCCTAATAATCGCCCTTTACATACATCATGTTTTGAAATATGCCGATTAAAATAACATAATATTATTTGTAATAAAAAGCAATATAATACCGTTTCAATTATACGTAGTAGTTTCTTATAGCTAACTCTATACAACTCTTCAGGAACATATATATATAGTGAAACTTTAATCAGTGGGGGATCTCCGCCTAACTTCTTTGCTTCCGCTGAATTTTGAGGTAGGGGTCTTACTGCCCGTTAATGCGTGATAAATTAAAATTATTATATATGTTTTTTGAATTATAATAACAAAATATTAACATATTTTCACCTTAATTTTGGAAGTATTTTATAAATACATACCGTATTAAACAAAAAAAGAGGATAGCCTCTTTTTTTATTTAATACGGATATGGCGTTTGTTGATACCCCGGATATGGTGTTGGATATGGAACTGGATATGGCGCTGGATAAGTTACTGGGTACGGTGCTGGATAGTATCCTCCACCTGCTGCACCCGTTAATGCACCTGCTGTAAGCCCACCTAACACACCTCCAGCAAAACTTCCAGGGAAAAATCCACCGCCCCATGAGCCTCCACCCCAGCCCCATCCACCTCCGTGATGATGATGGTGGTAATCATGATGATTGTGCCCTCCATGGTGGTGATGTCCCCCATTATGATGGTGACCTCCATGATTATGACGATAATACAATCCGTTATTTTCTATATAATTCATGTTTTTCCTCTCCTTTTTCATGTTCTCATCTTAATAGGTATTGTATGAATAATATGGATCTTGTTGGTAACCTGTATAATAAGAATAATCCGAGTAATACGGATAACCATATCCGCCATAACCAAACCCAGGGCTGAGTAAAGCACCTGCTACAAAACCTGGGAAGAAACCTCCCCCCAAAAATGGTGAATGTCCAAAACCACCGTGACCAAATCCTCCAATTGGACGACTATACATTTTATTCACCCTCCTTTTCTCTTAAAAAACGTAACAATACACTGTATGTAGGACAAATGCGGAAAGTATGGGGAAATACCTACATTTTGTAAAAAACAAAAAACACTTTATAATAAAAATGTCACATTACATCTGCTATTTAGGAAGTCTATATTGAAGAAAGATTAGAGGAATTATATAGAAATGAAGAAACCTATTGTCCAATTACTATTAATATTTACAATTGTATCTATCGTTCTTTTCCTATTAAATACATCGTATATTTCGTTATATACATTTGTCGGCGTTCTCTGGTCCATCACAATTGTAGGAATTTCATTCGTTATTTTTATCGAAAATAGGTCTCCTCAAAGTACCTTAGCGTGGTTTTTAGTATTAGCACTTCTTCCCGTTGTAGGTGTACTTTTATACTCTATTTTCGGGCGTAGTCGTTGGAGAAGAAAAAAGCATCTCCATCGTTCAGAAGAACAGAGAAAATTATTCCGTGAAATATTAGAAGGAAGACGACTAGAGTTATCACTCAAAGTCCCATTAAGTGAACGCTCTGCCCATTTAACAGAGGTTGTACAAAAATTTGGAGGCGGGCCTGCCGCAGATAGAACAACTACAAAACTTTTAACAAACGGAGATCAAACATTTTCAGAAATTTTGCAAGCTATCGAGCAAGCAAAACATCACATACATATTCAATACTATATTTATAAATCTGATGAGATTGGTACAAAAGTCCGAGATGCTTTAATAAACAAAGCAAAAGCTGGTGTTATTGTACGCTTCCTTTATGATGGATTAGGAAGTAATACGTTAAGAAGACGATTTTTAAAACCTATGAAAGAAGCTGGGATTGAAATTGTTGAATTTGACCCTATTTTTTCAGCTTGGTTACTTGAAACAGTTAATTATCGTAACCACCGTAAAATCGTCATTGTCGATGGGGAAATTGGTTTTACTGGAGGACTTAACGTCGGTGATGAATATCTTGGCCGTTCAAAAAAGTTTCCCGTTTGGCGTGATAGTCATTTAAAAATCGAAGGAAAAGCGTTATATAAATTACAAGCAATTTTTCTAGAGGACTGGCTCTATGCATCTAGTGGTTTGAAAACCTATTCCTGGGATCAATTTATGAATAGACAATACTTCCCAGGAAAAGAAATTTCAAGTGCAGAAGGTGCTGTGCAAATTGTAGCAAGCGGACCAAGCTCAGATGATAAGAGCATTCGTAATACGTTATTAGCTATTATGGGCTCTGCAAAAAAATCTATTTGGATTGCTACACCATATTTTATTCCAGATCAAGAAACTTTAACATTATTACGTTTAAGTGCAATATCTGGCATAGATGTACGCATTTTATATCCTGGTAAAAGTGATAGTATTATTAGTGATCAAGCATCCCAGTCCTACTTCACTCCACTTTTAAAAGCTGGTGCCTCCATCTATAGTTATAAAGATGGCTTTATGCATGCAAAAATTGTACTTGTTGATGACAAAATTGCAACAATCGGAACAGCAAATATGGATGTACGAAGCTTTGAATTGAATTACGAAATTATTAGCGTACTGTATGAATCAGAAACTGTTCATGATATTAAACGTGATTTTGAAGAAGACTTTAAGCATTCCACTGAAATTAAATGGAACGCTTTCCAAAAAAGAAGTATCAAAAAACGAATATTAGAGTCTTTTATGAGGCTCATTTCTCCTTTACTATAAGCAATCAATGTACTATTGATTGCTTTTTCTTTTATATTTGTCCCCTCTCCTTTTCTTTGCATACCATATTAAAACAAGTTATCATAAGATGTATTACTTTATGAAAATAATGTTAGGTGGGAAATACATGTTAGAACAATTTCATATACATGCTGATTTAAAACAGCAGCTTTCTACAATTCACGAAAAGAATAAGCAAGAAGCTGGTGAAAATGCACATTTAATCGGTACAAAAATATATAAAGCATCTGATAATAGCATTATCGAAGATGCCATTACAGCACTTCTTCTTGGCAAAAACATTCTATTAAAAGGGCCAACTGGTAGTGGTAAAACAGTACTAGCTGAAACTCTTTCTTCTTTATTCCAAAAACCAATGCATAGCATTAACTGTTCTGTCGACCTAGATGTAGAAGGTATTTTAGGATACAACACACTACAAACGAAAGATGGCGCATCTGAAGTTACATTCGTTAACGGTCCTCTTATGAAAGCAATGAAGAACGGTCATTTCCTATATATTGATGAAATCAATATGGCAAAACCTGAAACGTTACCACTTCTTCACGGTGCATTAGATTACCGTAAAATGATTACAAACCCGTTTACACAAGAAGTTGTATACGGTGATGATGAGTATCGTGTAATCGCAGCAATTAATGAAGGTTACGTTGGAACAAGTGAACTAAACGAAGCGTTAAAAAACCGTTTCGTTATTATTGAAGTTCCTTACATCCAAGGTGATACATTAAAAGAATTATTATTAGCAGAATCAAAATTAAAAGATGTTGCAACAATTGAAAAGTTCGTTGCTTTTGCAAGCGATCTTATGCCTTTAGCTCGTGATGGCCGCGTAAGTGAAGAAGCCGCAAGTATTCGTGGCATTATCGATGCATGTGATTTAGGTGTATATATTCCTGTTATGCGCGCAATTGAACGTAGTATTATCGCAAAATTAAACGATGAAACAGAACAAATGACTGTCCGTGAATTAGCAGAAAGTTATTTCTTTGAGGGATAATTCATGAGACAAATTTTTAGTGACAAAAAAATTGATGCGTCGCTGTTTCTACAAATGGAAAACTTAATGTATGCCCTTCTCAAAGAAGATGATGCCTACCTTGAGTATGGCTATAAAGCATACTACGACGAAATTGAAAAAAAGGTTGTCATTAGTCACTTTTGGGATGATCGAAAAGAAGAGGATACAGTAATCGGATTAAAAAGCGAAGTGTTTTTAAAAGCACTTGGTAATAAACATTACTCGGACATGACTTTAATTCGTTCTTATGCGATTGAATTACAAGAATCACCCTTAAAAAAGTTTTTAACACAATTATTTGTTCTATTAGAAGATTTACGTGTTGAGGAAATCGTAAAAAACTTACGCCCTGGCACAAAGCATGTTTTTAAAAGAAGAAAAGAAATGTATCGCAATTACTTTAGCTCACAAAATGAAATCAATCGCGTTCGTAACTATCACGGTGATCGTCTATTTTGTCTATGCTATCTTTCATTAACGAGCGATAAATATGAAATGTTTAATAATGAATATTTCGAGCAAATTGAAGCTATTCTGCATGAAACATTCCAAGCTCGTAATACGGAAGATATTATGTATATCGTTGAGAAAATCCGCTATCGTTTAGAAGGACTTCTTGAAAGTGATATGCTAAACAATTATTTCGGACATGCTCCGCTCTACTTATCTGTTATTGCAGACGAAAGGAACTGTCGCGTCGAAGATTTAGCAAATGATGATACACAACTCATAGATGATGATGAAAATAAAAACAAAATGGATGAAAGTTTCTCCACATGGCATCGTGAAAATAAAAATAACGAAAACGAGAACTTTTTACGCTTTGAATTAGAAAGCGGAACAAAAACAAATATGATGGGTGATACTGCTCGCGAATCAGAAGATGGTGACCAAGCGCTTGGCTCTGTACAAGGTACTTCTCAAAAAAGTACACAATCCAACTTTGATGGTGCTGATACAGAGGAAGCAAGAGCTTCTCACGCTTCTAGTCAAAATGATGGTGCATACGGTAAGTATAACACTGGCGCTTCTCATACATTTAAAGAAGCACGTAAACCAAATCCTGACGAGAAAAAGGATTACCAAGCTATTAAATCAGTCGTTAATAAAGATGTAAAAGAATTAAAGAAAATTATCGAAAAAACGATTGAAAATAAAACAAACGCAAATAGTGATAAATATTACGGAAGACTTCGTAAGAAATTCCTTCGTATTTATACTGAAAAGCAGCCTCGCATGTTTTATAAAAAAGGGCAAGAATCACAAGAGCTCGACGTTGCATTCCAACTACTAGTGGACTGCTCTGGTTCTATGTATAACAAAATGGAAGAAACGAAAAAGAGTGTGGTCCTATTCCATGAAGCGTTGAAATCGTTAAAAATCCCGCATGCTATTAGCGGATTTTGGGAAGATGCTTCTAGTGCTAAACCTGAAGATAAACCGAACGTTATCCATGAAGTTGTAACGTATAAAAACTCAACATTACCAAACGTTGGTCCCGAAATTATGCAGCTTCGCGAAGAAGAAGATAATCGCGACGGATATATTATTCGTATCGTTTCAGAAAAGCTTGCAAAAAGACCCGAAAAGCATAAATTCTTACTTGTCTTCACAGACGGTGAACCTTCTGCTCTAGACTATCAACAAGACGGTATTTTAGATACGCACGAAGCTGTCAAACTTGCTCGCAAAAGCGGTATGGAAGTAATTGGTATTTTCATCGAAGAAGGCGAAGCGAAAGAAGCAACTTATCAATTAATGAAGAACATTTATAACCATCACTTCTTAGTTGCAAATCACGCTGAAGATTTACGTCTGAAGATTAAACCACTATTGAAAAAGTTATTACTGAAGACGATTGAATAGAAAAACAGGAGCTTTGCGCTCCTGTTTTTTCTTTCAATCACTTTGTTTCTGGCTGAAACTTGTATGGAATGGCTACTTCTGATAATGCCTCGAATCCACCATCGTAGAATGGGAATCGTTCATTTGCAATTGCTCTGTCCACCCACTCTATTGCAGAAATTTCTTCTTCATCTTCTGCCATAAGTTCACCTGTTACTACATTCGCTCGGAATGTAAATAATAGTGCATGATTCCCGGATTCTTCAAAAAATTTTTCATTGATCGCAACAAGCCCACCTACCGTAGCTGTTAAACCTGTCTCTTCTTTTACTTCCCTTACTAAAGCTTCCTCTAACGTTTCACCCTTTTCAACAGCCCCGCCTGGCAATGACCAAACGTTTTGTTCTACATTATGTACCATTAATACTTTATCCGTTTCTTCGTCATGTATTAGTGCATATACGACGTCAACTCTTTGCATGTTCCTTTTCTCCTTCAATTAAAAGAGTCGATTCCTAAGAATCGACCCTTCCTATTAATTCATCACTAACTCAGCTGTGAGCTTTTTTTTTAATTTAGCCAACATGTCCGTTGTCATTTTGTCTAAATCGTATTCTGCTTTAAAGCCCCACTCTTTCATTGCTGCTGTTGCATCAATAGAGTTTGGCCAGCTATCAGCGATTGTTTGACGAGCAGGATCTACAGCGTAATCCATCGTAAACGCCGGGATGTGTTTACGAATTGATGCTGCGATTTGCTCTGGCTCAAAGCTCATTGCTGTAATATTAAATGCATTTCTATGCACTAACTTACTTGGATCAGCTTCCATTAATGAAATAATCGCTTGTAAAGCATCTGGCATGTACATCATATCCATGTATGTTCCTTCTGCAATATATGAGGTGTATGTGCCTTTTTTAATCGCCTCATAATAAATTTCAACTGCATAATCAGTTGTTCCGCCTCCTGGAGGAGCTACATAAGAAATTAAACCTGGGAAACGTACACCGCGCGTATCAACGCCAAATTTTTGATGATAATAATCACATAGTAATTCTCCTGCTACTTTGTTTACCCCATACATCGTAGTAGGACGCTGAATTGTATCTTGTGGCGTATTATCTTTCGGTGTTGATGGACCAAATGCACCGATAGAACTTGGCGTGAAGAATTTACAGTTTAATTCACGAGCTGCTTCTAATGCATTTACAAGTCCGCCCATATTTAAATTCCATGCAAATAATGGATTTTTTTCTGCTGTTGCTGAAAGTAAAGCTGCTAAATGAATAATTGTATCTACTTCATTACGCTTTGCGATATCATGTAGTTTTTGTCCATCTGTTACATCTAACGTTTCAAATGGACCAGATGTTACTACTTCACTATCTGTTTCACGAATATCTGTTGCAATAACATTTGATGCGCCGTATACATCACGAAGTTTCATTACTAGTTCAGAACCAATTTGCCCTAAAGAACCGGTTACTAGAATTTTTTTCATTTTCCCCACTCCTCATTTGCAAGCTATTCAAAAGATGTCTTTACTTAAATGATGCCCATTTCTTTCCCTACTTTTTCATACTTACGAATTGCCTCATCTAACATTTCTTTCGTATGAGCTGCTGTTGGCATATTACGAACACGTCCTGTTCCTTTAGCTACAGTTGGGAACACGATAGATTTTGCATATACGCCCTCTTCATTTAAACGTTTACTAAATTCTTGTGTTAATACTTCGTCACCAATAATGCAAGGTGTAATTGGCGTTTCACTTTCTCCGATGTTAAAGCCAAGTTCTTTTAACCCTTGTTTTAAATAGCTACCATTTTCCCACAGGCGATCATGTAACTCTGTGCTTTCCATTAAAATTTCAATGGATCGCATACATGCAGCTGCATCAGCTGGTGTTAATGCTGTAGAGAATAAGAATGGACGTGAACGAACTTTTAACCAGTCAATTAAGTTTTGTTTCCCTGCTACATATCCACCAATTACCCCAATTGCTTTTGATAATGTACCAATTTGGAAATCAACTTTATCAGATAGACCGAAGTGTTTTACAGTTCCTGCACCTTTTCCAAGTACACCTGAACCGTGTGCATCATCTACATATGTCATTAAATCTAACTCTTCTGCAATTTCAACGATTTCTGGTAGTTTTGCAACATCTCCATCCATTGAGAAGACACCGTCTGTAATGACCATTAATTTATTGTAAAGACCTGATTCTTTCGCCGCGATTGCTTTTTGGCGTAAATCTTCCATATCAGAATGTTTATAAACGATAATTTTTGCTTTTGATAGACGACTACCATCGATAATAGAAGCATGGTTTAATTCGTCTGAAAGAATCGCATCATTTTTATCCATAACAGCTGAAATCGCTGCCATATTACAGTTAAATCCTGATTGGTAAGCGATTGCTGCTTCTGTATGTTTAAACTTTGCAATTGTTTCTTCTAATTTAATATGCAAATCTAAAGTACCGTTAATTGTACGAACCGCTCCTGCTCCAACGCCGTACTTATGAATTGCACCAATTGCTGCTTCTTGCAAACGGCTATCTGTTGCTAATCCAAGATAGTTGTTTGAAGATAAGTTAATATATTCTTTTCCGCCAATTGTAATGATCGGTCCATTTGAACTCTCAAGCGGATCAATTACGTTATAAAGCCCCTTTGATTTTAAATCCTCTAAATTTTCTTCTAAAAATTTTGCAAGTGTTTTACTAGACATCGTGAAGCCTCCCATCGTTCATGTAAGCGAATTATTGTCTTAATAGTTCTAATAATCCCTCTACTAGCTTAACACGTTTTCAGAATTTATTATAGAAAAATAGTTTAAAGTAACCGCTTACAATTCTAGATTATATATGATTCATTACAAGAAATCTATCATTTACTTTTCATATTTGGTAGAATAAAAAAAATATTTAAGGAGTCTTCAATCATGGCATTTACTGAATCAGATGTATATAATAACGAAGCATTTTTTGAACAATATATGAAGCGAAGATATCGAGAAAATAGCCCAAATGAGTCACTTGAAAAACCAGCCTTCTTTCAACTCATTAGTGATGTTAAAGGAAAGCGAATTCTCGATTTAGGCTGCGGTGATGCTAAGTTCGGTGAGGAGTTATTAGAAAAAGGCTGCCACTCTTACACTGGTATTGAAGGCTCCGAACTTATGTATGAAAAAGCTAAAAAACAACTAGAAAACAAAAATGGCGCCGTTCATTTTTTAAACCTCAAAGACTACACATACCCTCCTTCTACTTTTGATTTAGTAACATCTAGACTCGCCTTACATTATATCGAACATCTTACTATCATTTTTCAAAATGTGTACGAAACTTTAAAGACAAATGGAACCTTTACTTTTAGCGTTCAACACCCTATTATTACCTCTTCATTTGAAAGCTTGCAAACGAGCGGCAAAAGAACGAGTTGGCTCGTCGATGATTACTTTAAACTAGGCAAACGGGTTGAACCATGGATTGACCAAGAAGTTATTAAATACCATCGTACAACGGAAGAATATTTTACACTATTACAACAAGCTGGATTTACAATTACAAATTTAAAAGAAGCTACACCAGATCAAACTTATTTTCAAAACTCGGAAGAATATGAACGGCGTTTACGTATCCCCCTCTTCCTCTTATTCTCTTGCCGAAAATAAAAAAGACGATGACCCTCTCATCGTCTTTTCATTATCTCATTGTCTGAGCAACCTCTTTACGCACACGTCTTCCTTTTCCATGTGGGATACAAAGTGGCGTCCCAAATAATGGATCCGTACTGATTTGACATTCCATTCGGAATACATCACGTACTAGCTTCTCATCTACTACTTCTTCTGGCTTACCTTGTGCATATATTTGTTTATCTTGAATGGCTACAATATTGTCTGCATAACGGCAGGCTAAATTTAAATCGTGTAGTACCATAACAATTGTTCTTTGTTCTGTTTCATTTAATTCGAATAATAAATCTAGCACTTCAATTTGGTGAGTCATATCTAAATAGGTAGTAGGCTCATCCAATAAAATAATATCTGTATCTTGTGCAAGCGTCATTGCAATCCAAGCGCGTTGTCGTTGTCCACCTGAAAGAGCATGCACATCACGCTCAGCAAATTCTGTCATCCCTGTTGCTGCAAGTGCCTTCTGTACCATTTCTTCGTCTTTTTCTGACCACTGTTTCAGCCATGTTTGATATGGATAACGCCCTTGTTTTACAAGTTGCAATACTGTAAGACCTTCTGGCGCTTGCGGTCCTTGCGGTAAAATTGCCATTTGACGGGCAATTTGCTTCGTTTGCATACTTTGAATCGCTTGATTATCTAACAAAATGTCACCAGTTGTTGGCTTTAATAATCTAGCTAGTGAACGTAATAAAGTTGATTTCCCGCAACCGTTAGAACCAATGAAGATTGTAATTTCGCCTTTTGGAATTTCTAAATTCAACTCATCAATAATAATTGTTTCACCATAAGACAACGTCAAACGTTTCGTCTCCAATGCTTTTTGCATATTCATCTCCCTTTATGAATTCCGACTTTTATAAAGTAAATAAATAAAATAAGGTGCACCAATTGCTGATGTAAATACCCCTGCTGGAATTTCAAGTGGGGTGAAAACTGTACGCCCAATTAAATCTGCAGCAAGTACTAAAATTGCACCAACGATCGCCGCAACTGGGAGTAATGCACCATATAAAGAACCAACTAGTCTTCGTGAAATATGAGGTGCCATTAAACCAACAAATCCAATTCCTCCAGCAAAGGCAACTGCTCCACCAATTAAAGCTGTACTAAGTAATAACATGAATACGCGTGACTTCGTTAAAGGAACACCAAGTCCTACCGCAATATCATCCCCTAGCTCTTGCGCATTTAAATGTCTAGCAGCTATAAATGATATTACCGTTAAAATGAGAACCCACGGCGCAAGTACCATGACATTTTGCCATGAAGAACCGTAAACAGTACCCGTAATCCATACATTCGCTTGACTTGCTTGATAAATTGGCGCTAATAACATAAACAAAGTCGTTGCCGCTTTCGTTAATGCCCAAAACCCAACACCAATTAAAACAAGACTAATCGGCGATAACCCGTCATTTCTCCATGCAAATAAATATACAAAAAGCGCTACAATTGTTGCCCCAACAAAGGCTGCTAGCGGCATATAATGAATGCTTACAGTTAGCGCATTATTTTTATCACTAAATATAGCTAAAAACAATACAACTGCAACACTTGCACCACCTGTAATCCCGATAATATCCGGAGAAGCAAGTGGATTTCGGACAAGGCCTTGTAAAATACATCCTGCGATCGCAAGTGCGATCCCTACAAGAATAGCAATTAAAATACGCGGCATACGAAACTTATTTACAACCATATTTGACATCGCATCGCCATTTCCAGTGATCGCTTGCCATACATCATAAGGAGCAATTTTCATGTCTCCCATACCTGCACTCGCAAAAAATAATCCTATTAAAACAACTAGTAAACTGAATAAGACGAGACAAGCTCGTTTATACATTAAAAACGAGAGCCCGCCTTTTCCTATACGAAACGGAATATACTTCTTCATTTGCTAAGCCCTCTCTTACGTGCAATATAAATAAAGAACGGCGCACCAATAAATGCTGTCATAACTCCTACCGGTACTTCTTGTGGCATAATGACATATCTTGCTGCGATATCAGCTAAGATTAATAGTATTGCACCTAACAAGCCGCTATACGGCACTCTCCATCTATGATCTACTCCAACAAGAAATCTGGAAAAGTGCGGGGTAATGATTCCAATAAATCCAATTGGACCAGCAACGGCAACTGAACCACCAGACAACAGGACAATAATAAGTAACACGAATGATTTCATTAAAATCGTTCGTTGCCCAAGTCCCTTTGCAACGTCTTCCCCCATCATCAATGTATTTACTTTCCCTGCCATCATAATAGATGCAATCCAGCCTATTAATAAATACGGGAATACAGATTGTAAAATTTCTAACTTTCTTCCTTGCACAGATCCGGCAAGCCAAAATAATACTTCTTCAAGCGCCTTTTCATTTAAAACAAGTAATCCTTGTGTTAATGATGAAAATAACGCACTAATTGCGACCCCTGCTAATGTTAACTTAAGAGGTGTTGTCCCCTCTTTTCCTAAAGAACTAGAAGCAAATACAAGTACAGCTGCAACTGCTGCCCCTAAAAAGGCAATCCACGTGAAGGCTGATAATGACGTCACGGAAAAAATAACAATTGCTACAACGATGAAGAAAGCAGCACCTGAATTTAATCCAATAAAATCTGGAGAAGCAAGTGGATTCTTCGTTAAAGTTTGCATAAGACAACCTGCAATGGCTAAACTAGCACCAACACTTGCTGCAATTAATGCCCTTGGTAGACGCACATTTTGAATAATAATATGTTCATTGGAACCATTAAAATGGAAAAAAGCATCTAACGCTAATTTCCAACTCGTATTTGTATATCCAAAAATAATACTTCCCCAAATACAAGTAATGACTGCAATGATCCCAACAAATAATCCAATCCATTTTGCTTGATTTGTTTTTAATAACATGCAGCGTTTCCCCTTCAATGTATAATGATACGTTGTAAGTGTATTTCAACTTAATTCTCATTGTCAACGGAAATGAGAATTATTTTCATTGACAACGAGGCCATGAAGTATTATTATCATGCTTGCTATTGAAAAAAATTCTCACTATGTAGGGGGTACATAATGAATTTCATGCGAAAGAAATCGTTTACAGTATTTGTATTTTTATTAGCCTTTTCACTACTTTTAAGTGCTTGTGGAAAATCAAATACGAAAGAAGAAACAAAAGAAGATACAAAAAAAGAAATGATTACAGTTGAACATGCAATGGGGAAAACAGAAGTTCCTGCTAATCCAAAACGTGTAGTTATTTTAACAAACGAAGGAACTGAAGCTTTACTTGAGCTGGGTGTGAAACCAGTTGGGGCTGTAAAATCTTGGACTGGTGATCCATGGTATCCACATATTAAAGATAAAATGAAAGATGTAAAAGTTGTTGGTAATGAAGGACAAGTGAACGTAGAAACAATCGCTTCTTTACAACCAGACTTAATTATAGGTAACAAAATGCGTCACGAAAAAGTGTACGAGCAACTAAAAGCAATTGCACCTACTGTGTTCTCTGAAACATTACGTGGTGAATGGAAAGATAACTTCAAGTTTTATGCGAAAGCATTAAATAAAGAAAAAGAAGGCCAAAAGGTTTTAGCTGATTACGATAAAAGTATGAAAGATTTAAAAGCCAAACTAGGTGATAAAGTAAATCAAGAAATCTCTATGGTTCGCTTCATGCCTGGTGATGTTCGTATTTATCATGGTGATACATTCTCTGGTGTTATTTTAAAAGAACTTGGATTTAAACGTCCTGGTGATCAAAATAAAGATGACTTCGCAGAGCGTAACGTATCTAAAGAACGTATTTCTGCAATGGATGGCGATGTATTATTCTACTTCACATTCGATAAAGGAAACGAGAAAAAAGGCTCTGAATTAGAAAAGGAATATATCAATGATCCGCTATTTAAAAACTTAAATGCAGTAAAAAATGGTAAAGCATACAAAGTTGATGATGTGATTTGGAATACAGCTGGTGGTGTAATGGCTGCTAACCTACTACTAGATGATATCGAAAAACGCTTTGTTAAATAATCTTTCCTTAGCCAGCTCCCCCTCTATGGAGCTGGTTATTTTTCAATTCACTTAAATGTCACATTATTTCATTTTGTATTTTTATTCCCAATATGTTATATTATAAAAGTAAATAGAATATATTTTCTCTATATCAGAATAAATATTTTAATCTAAATTTTCTGATTAATCACTATTTTATTTTCTTTTAGAATTCAATTATTACATTTGAAAACGCTTATCATCTCGTTTTCAGGGCAAAATACAGTAACGGTCGAAGTGAAATAGAACTTTTTTAGAAATTTTCTTTCTATTTCCATATAATTCTATTGACTTCTAAATATTTTGTAAATTAAAATGATTACATAAATATCCGTTATACAGGATTAGGGGGAAACAAAAATGGATGCAGCTTTAAAATTAGACAAAGCTGGAGAGCAACAATCACCAAAAAAACATCCACCAGGGTTATACTTGTTGTTCTTTACAGAAGCATGGGAAAGATTCAGTTATTACGGAATGCGTGGCTTATTAGTTCTTTATTTAACAACGAGCTTAGTAAGCGGCGGTTTAGGATTTGATAAAGCAGTTGCAGTTCAAATTTACGGTATTTTCACAATGTTAGTATACTTCACACCGATTATCGGTGGTTGGTTAACTGACCATTTCATTACGAAGCGCCATGCCATTACTATTGGTGGTATCATCATGGCAATTGGTAACTTTGTACTATTCTCAATGAATACAAAAACTGGACTATTTTTAGGATTAGGATTATTAGTTATTGGTAACGGATTCTTCAAACCAAATATTTCGACTTTATTAGGTCAATTATATAGCGAAAACGATTCTCGTCGTGATAGTGCCTTCACTATCTTCTACATGGGAATTAACTTAGGTGCTCTTATCGCTCCATTCATTTGCGGTTACTTCGCAGACTATAGATACGGTTTCTTAACAGCTTGTATCGGTATGATTATTGGACAGCTTGCCTTTAATTTCTTAGCACCTCGTTACTTAGGGTCTATCGGAACAACTGTTGTAGGGAAAAAATCTAAAGAAAATAATGCAAAAGCAATCGAGAAAAAACCTTTAACAACACAAGAGAAAAAACGTACTGCTGCAATTTTAATTTTAACTTGTTTCGTAGTATTCTTCTGGGCAGGATTTGAGCAAGCAGGTAGTTCTTTAACACTTTACACAGATAAGTTTGTGGATCGTACAATTGGTGGATTTACAATTCCAACACCTTGGTTCCAATCTGTAAACCCACTATTCATTATCTTACTAGCATTACCTGTTTCTGCATTATGGATTAAACTTTCGAAAACAAAAAATGGTGATTTGAAAATCCCAACAAAAATGGCATTTGGTATGATTTTACTAGGGATTGGATATTTAGTTCTAACTTTAGCTGTATTAAAAACTGGTAGCGACGAAGGTAACATTACAATGAAAGCAAACTTACTATTCATCGTATTCACTTACATGTTCCATACAATTGGTGAATTATTCTTATCACCAATCGGATTATCTATGGTAAGTGCAATCGCTCCTGTTAAATTAGCATCATTATTAATGGGTGTATGGTTAGCTGGTACTGGCTTCGCAAACTTATTAGCAGGACAATTAGCTGCTTTCACTCAATCTTTAGGATATTTAGAAGTATTCGCAAGTATCGGTATTATCGTAATCGTACTCGGATTAGTACTTCTTATGTTCTCTAAGAAAATTGCACATATGATGGAATAAGAAATAAAAAGACGCTTCTAAACATTTAGAAGCGTCTTTTCTATTACTTCTCCTCTAAAGCCGTCACGTTCACGTGGACGCTTTCTCCAGGATTAGATACATCATACACTTGAGCAACCCCACTCTGCTCGTCACAGCTCTCAATCCATACTGGTACACCTTCATATGTAACGTCGATTCTACTTGAAGAAGATAAAATTTGTTTCACACGTTTTACATCCATTCTACTATCCCTCCTTTTACTTATTACACTCCTTTCTATCTTTTCTTTTCCTTTTAGAATATATTCCATATAGCAACATTTTAATGGTTAGCCTTTTTTCCTTACATATTAACATTCTTTCTCATATCATCCTTCTAACAAAAAAAAGACGTAGATCCCATACGTCTTTTTCCATAATATTCAAATTTTAAGAAAGTAATGTTTTTACTACTTCACTTACTTTATCATTATGAATTTGATAATACACTTCCAGTCCTCGTCGTTCAAAGCGTACTACTTTATTTTGTTTTAATTTCGTTAAATGTTGCGAAACTGTTGATTGCGGAATTTCTAACACTTCCTGTAATTGTGTTACGTTACATGTTCCACGTTGCATTAGTTCCATTACTAGGCGTAGACGCAACGGATGCGCTAACGCTCTTAACATTTGTACATCTTCTTCTGAAATACGACATTCGAATTGATTTTGGCTCATAAAGTTCCCCTCATTTTCGTTTTTATTTTCTTTTTATTTATTTATATATCTGTTCTTATATTTCCTGTTACGACATAACTTTATCAACCTATAAAGCTGAAAATTTTTTCCACCTTAACCAGCAAAAAACTCAGGAAAAATTCCTTGCTGATTTTGAATATTATACTATATGATATAACGAAAAAGCAAAACAACGGGCTGCAAATACTTTGCTTGCAAACGTTGTTTTATCAGGCTTTTTGTTATATTTTCACCTCATTGCAACGTACAGTAATGATATTGTAAAATACCGTCTATAATTGATAACCTATCGTAACGTATTTGGGTTATATTTAACCTCTTTGTTACGCTAAAAGGAATTTTCAGTAAAAAGAGCTACCGTAACATTAAATATTAACTTATTACTTTTTAATTCATATTCACTAGCTTGAACTATGATGGAATACTTCCTATTAAATACATTTCCTGTCCCACTCCTAACTTGATCAAATGGGACAAGCGATACATTCTGCAGCTCTATATTCGATACAAAAACGGTCTCTACTATAGAGCTGTAGGATCAATAATGTATAAACAACTATAAGAAAAGAATATGCAAATCATTTATCTCGCCCACTCAAATAGATTTGAGTGGGCTTTTTGTCTACTTTATGAACAAAGCATTTCTTTTAACACTATTATGGAATAATTATACTTTTTTACGTTGACAATAGTGTTGAAGGAGAATATACTAAGCATGTAAGTTGATTGTGAATAGTTTCACAAATAATGTGAATTTCTTCACATAAAATAGATAGGAGTTGTCATTATTATGAGTACTTGGACACAAATTTATGACCCATTAAACAATATTTGGTTATCTGCTCTAATCGCAGCACTTCCAATTTTTTGCTTCATCATTTGTTTAATGGGACTGAAAATGAAAAGTTATATCGCTGGGCTTTACAGTGTGATTGTCGCTATTATTCTTGCTATATTCGTTTATAAAATGCCAGCAACAGTAGCTGTAGCATCTGCCGGATTCGGTATTTTATCCGGATTTTACCCAATTTGTACTATCGTTATCGCAGCAATTTTCCTTTACAAATTAACTGTTAAAACAGAGCAATTCAACATCATTCGTGATAGTATTTCAAGCATTACAAATGATCAACGTTTACAAGTATTATTAATCGCTTATTCTTTCGGTGCTTTCTTAGAAGGCGCAGCTGGTCTAGGGGTTCCAGTTGCTATTACAGCTGCACTACTTGTAGGTATGGGCTTTAATCCATTAAAAGCAGCAGGTATTTGTTTAGTAGCAAACATCGCTGGTGGTGCTATGGGTGCTATGGGTATCCCAGTTACAGTACCAGCACAATTAACTGAATTAGATGCATTAACTATCGGTCGTCAAACTGTTCTTATTCTACCATTCATTAGTATTGTATTACCTTTCTTACTTGTTTCAATGGTCGATGGAATTAAAGGTATTAAAGAAACTTGGCAAGGTATTCTTGTAAGTGGTATTTCTTTCGCAATTACTCAGTTCGTTGTAACTTACTTCTTAGGTGCAGAACTTACTAATATTTTCGCAGCCGTTGTAAGTATGATCTCTCTTGCATTATTCTTACGTGTTTGGCAGCCAAAATCTTCTGCTAAAGAAGAAAAACAAGAAGAAAAAGAATCTCATACATTCAATCAAATTTTATATGCTTGGTCTCCATTCGTATTCTTAACTGCATTTGTAACAATCTTTAATTTAAAACCAATTAAAGCTTTATTTGCTCCGGATGGCGCACTAGCAAACCTAGTATTTAACATTCAATTCCCTGGTCTTCATAACGCTGTTATGAAAACTACACCAATTACAAAAGCTGATACACCTTTCGCAGCGGTTTTCAAATTTGATGTATTCTCATCTACAACTACTGCAATCGTATTAGCAATTATCGTTTCACTTATCGTGTACCGCGTAAAAGGTAAAATGGTTAAAGAATTAATGGTTGAAACAATAAAAGAACTAAAAGCTCCAGTGTATACAATCTGTAGTGTTATCGCTTTAGCTTACGTGGAAAACTACTCTGGTATGTCATCTACACTTGGACTTGCATTCTCTTCTACTGGTAATGCATTCCCAGTTCTTTCTCCAATCTTAGGATGGATTGGCGTATTCATTACAGGTTCAGTAGTATCAAGTGGTTCATTATTCGCACCGCTTCAAGCAGTAACTGCAGATCAATTAAACATCGTTCCTTCTACTCTTGTTGCATTAAACGTAGTAGGTGGTACAATGGCAAAAATGGTTTCACCACAATCTGTAGCAGTTGCTTGTGCAGCAGTTGGACTAGTTGGTAAAGAATCTGCCCTATTTAAAACAGCAATGAAATACAGTTTAATCTTCTTAGCTATCATTAGCTTACTTCAATTAAACGCTGTATTTAATATCTTTTAAAAAAAGGAAAAAGTCTCGATTTGTAACGGGACTTTTTCCTTTTTTCAATTCAAAAAACATCTTTTTATAAGACGTTTTTTCTTGTTATATTGCTGTTCGTCTTATATAATCCCCCCCCTCTCAACATGAAGTAAATTTGAATAGTAATATAAAAACACCTCCTGAATTTGCATACTACGTATGTAAATTCAATGGAGGTGTTTTTTCACATTACATCTTCTTATTCTTTAGTAAAGAAGCACCAGCAATTTCAGGATGCGTCATTTCGAATGGATCTAAAATAATATCCAATTCTTCTTCTGTCAGTACACCATGTTCTAAACATAACTCCCGAACAGATTTTCCTGTTTCAATTGCTTCACGTGCAATACGTGATGCTGCTTCATAACCAATATGAGGGTTAACTGCTGTAATAATTCCAACACTTTTCTCAACATATTGTTTCAGCAGTTCTTCATTTGCTGTAATTCCTTTAATACAATATTCACGGAATACACGGAATCCGTTATTCATAATACTAATAGATTGAATTAAATTAAATACAAGCACAGGCTCCATTACGTTGAGCTCCAGTTGTCCTGCTTCTGACGCTAAGCAAATTGTATGATCGTTACCAATTACTTGGAAAGCGACTTGATTAATTACTTCTGCCATAACAGGATTTACTTTACCCGGCATAATAGATGAACCTGGTTGACGAGCTGGTAATTGAATTTCCGCCAATCCAACACGTGGACCAGATGCCATAATCCGAAGGTCGTTCGCAATTTTAGACATATTCATCATACATACTTTTAATGCTGCAGATACTTCTGTGTATGCATCTGTATTTTGCGTTGCATCAACTAAATGCTCTGCACCAACAAGTGGGAATCCGCTAAATGTTCGTAAGTGTTTAACCACTTGCTCAATGTAGGTAGGGTTTGCATTTAATCCCGTACCAACAGCTGTCGCCCCCATATTCACTTCATATAAATGTTGGCGAGATTGTTTAATTCTTTTTATATCACGCGCAAGCACTCGGCTATACGCTTCAAATTCTTGTCCAAGACGAATCGGAACAGCATCTTGTAAATGTGTACGTCCCATTTTAATGACGTGATCGAACTCTTTTGCTTTTGCACAAAAAGCAGCATGAAGTTCTTCCATTGTAATAAGAAGTTCTTCTAACATCATAAGAGTTGCAATATGAATCCCCGTTGGAAACGCATCATTCGTTGACTGAGCCATGTTTACATGGGTATTTGGGCTAATTTTTGCATACTCGCCTTTTTCATATCCCATACGTTCTAACGCTCGATTAGCGATTACTTCATTCGTATTCATATTAATAGAAGTTCCAGCACCGCCCTGAATTGGATCTACAATAAATTGATCATGAAATTTCCCATCAACAATTTCTTGTGCTGCCTCTGCAATTTCGTGTCCAATGTCTTTCGCTAAGTAACCAGTATCGATATTTGCAAGTGCCGCCGCTTTTTTCACAATTGCCATTGCCGTAATGAGTGACGGATGAATGCGATACCCTGTAATCGGGAAGTTTTCTACCGCACGTAATGTTTGTACACCGTAATAAGCTCTACTTGGTACTTCCTTTTCACCTAAAAAATCTTTTTCTATACGTATATCCTTCGTTGCTATCATTTTCATCACCTATACTTTTCATTCTAAATCCCTATTTAAAAAATTCGCCCTCTAAAAATACGAGTATCATTCAGAAGAATTTTTCAGTGTCCACCTTCACTATATAGCACCTTTTTTGAAAGCGCAAACATTTAATTTTCTATATATACCTTTTATAGAAAATCATTCTTCTCCCTTCTTTATTTCCACTCGTTTAATTTGATGCATATCTTTTTCCAGAACTTT
This sequence comes from Bacillus cereus group sp. MYBK139-1, assembly GCF_051916915.1. Classification (NCBI taxonomy): domain Bacteria; kingdom Bacillati; phylum Bacillota; class Bacilli; order Caryophanales; family Bacillaceae; genus Bacillus; species Bacillus cereus group sp. MYBK139-1. The sequence goes on from NZ_JBQAHO010000006.1 coordinate 120,446, forward strand.
AAAAGAAAAGCCGTGTTTTTCAATAATATCTCCTTCAGCAACGATTTGCTTTTGTACCATAATCCAGCCACCAATTGTATCTACATCATCAGCGATTAAGTGTATGCCAAATAAATCATTTACTTCACTAATAAGCACTTTCCCCTCTACAATTTTACAGCCTTCACTTATATGTTCTATAGGCGGGTGTTCATCTTCATCGTATTCATCTCGAATTTCTCCAACAATTTCTTCTAAAATATCTTCTAATGTAACAATCCCCGCTGTACCACCATATTCATCATACAACACAGCTAATGGAATGTGTTTTCTTTGCATTTGTAATAGTAAATCATGAATTGGAATATTTTCTAACACTTCAATAACCGGCCTTGTATATGGCATAATCGAGCACTCCTCGTCCCGATTACCATCCATATAACGAATAAATAAATCCTTTACATTAACCATTCCAATGATTTCATCTTTATCTTCACCAAATACAGGATACCTCGTATATTTTTCTTGTGCGATTATTTTAATATGTGTTTCAAATGGTTCGTCCTCATATAAACCTACAACTTCCGTACGAGGCACCATAATTTCCTTTGCTACTCTATTATCAAATTCAAAAATATTATTTACATATTTAAATTCCCTTTGATTAATCTCCCCGCTCTCATAACTCTCAGATAAGATTAATCGTAATTCTTCTTCCGAATGAGCAACTTCATGCTCAGAAGCTGGATGTAACCCGAATAGTCCTGTTACAAGCCTTGCAGAACCATTTAAAGCCCAAATAAACGGATACATTACTCTGTAAAAGTAAATAAGTGGCTTCGATAATAATAAGCTAACTTGCTCTGCTCTTTGTATGGCGAACGTCTTAGGAGCAAGTTCACCAATAACAACATGTAAAAACGTAATAACTGCAAAAGCAATAATAAATGAAACGGTACTTGCAATTGCAGAAGATAGGTGTAGTTTTAAAAACAACGGCTCAAGTAAATGTTTTATAGTCGGCTCGCCTAACCACCCAAGTCCTAAAGCGGTAATTGTAATACCTAACTGACATGCTGATAAATATTCATCTAAATTTGAAGTTACTTTTTTTGCTGCCAATGCTCCTCGTCGTTTCTCACTAACGAGTTGGTCAATACGACTGCTACGCACCTTAATAATTGCAAACTCAACAGCTACAAAAAAACCTGTTAATGCAATAAGAATGACTACCATCAGTAATTTTAAAATATCCACATATATCCTTTAGCTTTCTTAGCTAAAGTGACACCTCCTTTAAAAAAGAAGTTTCACTTTAGTTTCTTCATTTACTCAAAAGCAACCCTATATAAAATTCACCAATTTCAAACCTCATACAATTCTAAAGGTAGACCATCCGGATCTTGGAAAAAAACAAATTTCTTTCCGGTTATTTCATCAATACGTATCGACTCAGTCTCAACACCACATTCGTTTAAATGTTTTACAGCCTCTTCTATATTTGTAACAGCAAATGCTAAATGTCTAAGTCCAGACGCTTCTGGAAAACTCGGGCGCTCAGGTGGACTTGGGAATGAAAATAATTCAATTTGATACTCTCCCCCTACACATAAATCTAACTTATAAGAATCTCGTTCCTTTCTATATACCTCATTTACCTCTTTAAAACCTAATATCCTAGTATAAAAATCTTTTGATACATCATAATTTGAACAAATAATTGCAACGTGGTGTACTCTACATATATTCATACTCTCTCTATTCCTTTCTTTACCAAAGATGCATATTCTCCCTTGAAATGAAAAACATATATAGCAGAATATCTCTATTAGGGGGCTTACTATGAAATTCATTACTTTTTTCGTGGGACTTATCGTTGTTTTTTTCCTTGCTTATATTGCTAGTAACAATAAGAAACATATTAAATTGAAACCTATTTTCATCATGCTTATTATACAGTTAATTTTAACCTATTTATTATTAAATACAGAATTTGGCCTCATACTTATTCGGGTCATTTCTAGTCTGTTTACAAAGCTACTCGAGTATGCTGCTGATGGTATAAACTTCGTATTTGGCGGCCTTGCCAATAAAGGTGAAATGCCATTTTTCCTTACTGTCTTATTACCAATTGTCTTCATTTCCGTCTTAATTGGTATATTGCAACATTTCAAAATACTGCCATTTTTCATTCGTTGGATCGGTTACTTCCTTAGCAAAATAAATGGTCTTGGGAAATTAGAGTCTTACAATGCTATCGCATCTGCCATTGTCGGCCAATCAGAAGTTTTTATTACGGTCAAAAAACAATTAGCTCAAATTCCAAAACACCGTCTTTATACACTTTGTGCATCTGCCATGTCAACTGTATCTATGTCTATCGTAGGTGCCTATATGACAATGATCGAACCTAAATATGTAGTAACCGCACTCGTTCTCAATTTATTTAGCGGCTTTATTATCGTACTTATCATTAACCCTTATGACGTGAGGGATGACGAAGATATTTTAGAAATAAAAGGCGAAAAGCAAAGCTTTTTTGAAATGCTTGGAGAGTACATTCTAGATGGCTTTCGAGTAGCTATCGTTGTCGGTGCTATGCTTATCGGATTCGTCGCATTAATTAGCTGCATTAATGATCTATTCCTCATTATATTCGGCATTACTTTCCAGCAATTAATCGGCTACGTCTTTGCACCAATTGCGTTTCTTATCGGTGTACCAAGTACTGAAATTGTCACAGCTGGTAGCATTATGGCAACGAAGCTTGTAACGAATGAATTTGTAGCCATGATGGATCTTAGTAAAATTTCTAATAGCCTTTCTCCTCGTACAGTTGGTATTATTTCTGTCTTCCTCGTCTCTTTTGCCAACTTTTCTTCTATCGGCATTATTTCAGGTGCGGTAAAAGGATTAAACGAAGAACAAGGAAACGTCGTTGCCAGATTTGGCCTTAAATTACTATACGGAGCAACTCTCGTTAGCATTTTATCTGCAATTATCGTAAGCATTATGTTGTAATTAGGTAAAATTTTATCATTTTCTTCTCCCTATCTTTTGTATACAATAACGAATAGATGTCTTTATAAATAATCAAGACATCTATTTTTTATACATGTACAATCGCTTTTATTTAGCGTACAATATTTTTTATGTGTTTGAATGCGCTTCTAGATGTATATACTTTGATAGTTTTAAAGGAGAAAAAATGATGAAATCCGATATGAACAAAGATACTCGAGCCAAAAAAGGACGCTCAAAGAAAAAACGCCTACTTTGGTTCCTGCTTATTCCATTACTGGTTGTAGCACTTGGAGCTGGGGGCTATTCCTTCCATATATACAGTAAAGCAAAGTCTGTGTTAAGTAATGCCTATTCTGAACTGGGCCGTGGGGATAAATCCAGCAAACGTGAAAAAGCCGTTAAACCTATGACTGATAACATTTCTGTACTCATTATGGGGGTTGATGAAAGTGAAATCAGGGACAAAAATTACGGAAAAGCAACTCGTACAGATGCACTATTACTTGCCACAATTAATAAAAACGATAAATCTGTTAAGCTTGTCAGTATTCCACGTGATTCACGTGTATACATTAAATCACGTGATAAATACGATAAAATTACACATGCGCACGTATTCGGTGGTGTAGATAGCACGATTGATACGGTAGAGAACTTTTTAGATGTTCCAGTTGACTACTATGTAAAATTCAACTTTAAATCCTTTATCAAAATTGTTGATTCCCTTGGTGGGATTACTGTAGATGTTCCAGTGGAGTTCACAGAACAAAATAGTAAAGATGAAGCAGATGCAGTTCACCTTAAAAAGGGACGTCAACATTTAAATGGAGAGGAAGCACTGGCACTAGCAAGAACTCGTCATATCGATAGTGATTATATGCGCGGTCAACGACAACAGCTTGTTTTAGAAGCTATCGCTCAAAAAGCACTATCACTTAATTCCATTAATAAGATCGGTGGTCTATTAGACGCTGTCGATAAAGACTTAAAAACAAATTTAACTTTTGATGATATGATGACAATTGCAAAAAATTCAATGGATTCCAATTTAAAAATGGACAAAATGCAAGTAGAAGGTACTGATAAATATATAGGTGGTATTTATTATTACGTTCCAAAGGAAAAAAGCGTCAATACGATTTCGACAAAACTACAAGAACATCTCGGTGTTACGAATAAAAATGAACATAAAAAATTATAATAAAAAGGCTGCTAGAACTTTCTAGACAGCCTTTTTATTATAATTTTCAACATATTTTTCGTACATATTGTGACAAAAAGAGACAATTATTACAACAGTGTAACATTTTTTATAAAAACATTACACACATAGTGAAAATAATAGTATACTAGTACGTACATAATGTTATTTTCATCATTTTTATACAAAAAATGTAATACATATATTTATACAAAAATTTCTGGGGGGAAATAAATGAAGCTAAGTAAAATACTGATCGGTTCTGCAATTGCTGGAGGCATATTACTTTGTGTTGGCGGTGTTGGCGGATATCAATATGTATCCAAACTAAATAATCAATTAGATACTACTGCATTACCCAATACTTCATTTGAAGGTATTTCTCTCGATGGAAAAAATAAAAAAGATATTCAAGCTATTATTAATCAAAAAATCACTGAATTAGATCAAAAATCACTTACGTACATATTCCAAAACGATAAACAAACTTACACATGGAAAGATTTAGGGATAAATTATAAAGAAAAAGATATTATCGACAAAATCTTTAAAGAACAAGAAGGCAACGCAATAAATCGTTACAAAATGCGGAAACAAGCTGAGAACGGTGAAGTAAAACGTGACTATAAATTAACACCTCAATTAAATACAACTGCTTATAAAAACTTTATGAAGGATAAATATAATGAAACATTAAAAAATCCCGTTAATGCTGAATTAAGTATTGAAGGCACTACAGTAAATATTAGCCAGAGCCAAAATGGAGAAAAAATCGATAAAGAAAAGTTAACTGATTTAACGCAGCAAGCCATTACTTCTGGCACATCTGACGTTACATTACCCGTTACACTATTAAAGCCTGAACGTTCTACAGAAGATATACAGAAAATGGGGATTAAAGAAGTAATTGCTGAATATTCAACTCCAATGGCTGGTCGTAATGGGAATCAATCCTTTAACGTAAATAAGTCAGCTAATACTTTAAGTGGAGTGATTGTCGCACCTGATGAAACATTTAGTTTTAATGGCCGCGTTGGCGTAACGGATGCTGCTCATGGTTATAAATCCGCAGCTGTATATTCACAAGGGAAAGTTATACAAAGTGCAGGTGGAGGCGTTTGCCAAGTTAGTAGTACTTTATATAGCGCAGCTTTAAGAGCAGATTTAGGAATTGTTTCTCGAAGTAATCATTCTATGCCCGTAAATTATTTACCACTTGGGCAAGATGCAGCAGTAGCAGATTATGGTCCAGATTTAAAATTTAAAAACAATACAGGCAATCATATTTATATTCAAGCATTTTCAAATGGAGGTAGTATTACTACACGTATTTTCGGCACAAATACTGGTAAAAATGTTGAAGTTTCTTCTCAAGTAATTAGTAGAACTAATGATAAAATAACAGCAGTTACATATAAAAAAGTTACACAAAACGGTGAAGTAATATCTAATGGGCAAATTTCAAAAAGCGTATATAAAAGCGCTCCAAAAGAATAAGACACTATTAAACGAACAAATTTCAAAAAGAAAAAGGCGTGAATAAGTCACGCCTTTTTCTTTTGCAATAATACTAAAAAGGTTGCAAGATGGTCTTTCGTTTCTTCTAACGACCACATACGATTTCCTTGCTTCGCAGCTAATACGCACGCCTCTTCCCAAGCATCCTTTTTCTTCATATATAATAATTCATCGCGTAATTTCAAAACAATTTCTTCGTCCTCTTGCTCTATAAACTCTTCCATCACGCCTACTACTTCATCCTCATGGATACTTAACGTACAATACGATTTGAAAAAATATTGTAATGTCGTATACATATTTACTCCCCCTTCTTATTTATCAGATGGATAAGAAGTAATGATCTTATATCCTAAATCTCCTGACTTATCTCTCGCTAAAACAGTAACAGTTTTGACTAACTTGTCTTTTACATTCATATTTTTCTTTATTACCGTTTTTCCAACCGGGAATGAATGTGTTGTATTTAATACGAGACGAGCCTCTTTAGAATTTTTTAACCAATCTTGAATTTCCTTATCATGCTGCTTCAAACTATCTTTTACAGCTTTCGTTGCCGTTTCCTTGTCATAGTATGTACTTGCTGCTGATACTTTATCTGTCTTCAAGCGATTCTTCAAATCTTCTTCTGATTTGCCTACATGTCTTTCAATCGTGTGACCATTTTTAGGTGGCCCTTCCATTTCGTCTAAAATATTATCACTAATTTTTTCTACTGATGTCGATTGATTCCCTGTTTGTTTCTCTGTTTTTTGTTCTTTTCCTGCACATCCACTTAAGATCAGTATTAATGCCAATAAACTACTCAAGAAAAGACTACTTATTCGTTTCATCATATCACCTCTTTCATGATTATTATCGTAACTTCACTAAAAGTCAATTTCACACCGAAAAAACATATACATTTTTCAAATTCCTCATCTATTTTTCATAAAATCGCTATTTTTGACCTTTTATAAATATACCCCTATGTTTTTATAATTATTTCCCAAGTTTAAACACCTATAAAAAACACCAAATAAACCCTTTAAATAAAGGGTTTATTTGGTGTTTTTTAAGTTATATAAATATACCCCTTATTACATATACCCAATACCTATATAAGGTATATGAATGGTGTTTTATCAACGTTTTCTACATTATGTAAATTTGCACTTGCCTATACAATGGAAATATGGTGTAATGCAAAAAAAGATAAAGGATTTTAAACAATGGCTGAAACAATTCAAAACTTCTTAACAGACTATTATTCAATCGCAATTCCACTTAGCATCTTAATCAACATAGTCATTAGTCTTTTAGGCGTTATCCCTAGTATTTTTTTGACCGCTATTAACATACAGCTCTTTGGTGTAACAAATGGAACTATTATTTCGATCGCTGGTGAGGCATTAGGGGCTATTATCTCGTTTTATATTTATCGTATAGGTCTTCAGAAATTCACTCACAGCAAAGTAAATAAGTATCCAAAGGTAGAACGCCTACTTTATGTAGAAGGTAGAGAGGCCTTTCTACTCGTCCTATCGTTCCGCCTCATTCCTTTCATTCCGTCTAGTATCGTGACTTTATTTGCAGCTCTAGGCAAAATGTCATTACTATCCTTCAGTATTGCCAGTACAATAGGTAAAATACCGGCATTGTTAATCGAGGTATATTCTGCATACCATGTCATGAATGGCACAAATGAAGCGAAGTGGATTGTAACAATCGCAGGTTGCATTGGGTTGTATTATTTGTGGAAAAAATGGAGAAAAAAATAAAGAAGGAGCCTATGCTCCTTCTTTATTTTTGAGGTATTTTATTAATAGCTATCCTCTAAAGCCTTAGTTGATACCAACAGCACTAAATGATTGCTTAACTGCTGCTACTTCTGCAGAATTCGCACCATATAAGTCAGCTGCAGCTTGTACTGCACCAGCACGAGCTTGGCTAAATGTAGTAGATTGCGTGTAATATTGTGTGTTTGCACGGTAGTAAATTGCACCTAGCTTATCTTTACCGATACCAGTCACAGTTACACCGTAATGTGTTCCACCATTTGCTAATAAATAAGCTTGTTTATTAATAATACCACTGTTTGTATGAACCCCACCGTTATCACTTGAACCTGTGTAACGCTTAGAATAATGATCTGGATCACCATACTTCGTAGGGTCACTCATAGAACGAAGCGCATCTCCCGCTTTACCAGGTGTGTAAATATCTTCACCAATCTCCCAATCTGGGTTACGGTTATCATAGAATTCTACTAAAGTACCAAAGATATCAGAAATTGCTTCATTTAAAGCTCCTGATTCATTTTGATAAATTAAATTAGAACTATTTTCCGTAACTGCATGCGTTAATTCGTGACCAATTACATCAATTCCACCAGATAATGAAGTGAACGTTACACCATCACCATCTCCATATACCATTTGTGATCCGTTCCAGAATGCATTATTATAATTACTTCCGTAATGAACTGTTGATTTTAACGGTGCTCCTGCATCATTAATAGAATTTCTATTAAATGTAGCTTTATAGTAATCATATGTTTTACCTGCATAGTAATGAGCATCTACTGCTGCTGCATCATACGCTGCATTGAAAACATTATCTGCATCTGCCCATAATGTTCCTGGTAATGTTGAGCGGTTTTTCGCATCATATGTGAAAATCGTTGCTCCGCGCGTATTATCTTGTAAATAGTAAGAAGATCCAGATAATGTTGTATTAAGCGACTTCGTATCTCCTAATACCCCTTTACCAGTTCCTACTTTATTTGTTCCTGTTACAGGCTTTACAACTGCTTTTGCATCTTGCTTAGGAGCCTCTTGTTTAACTGGTGACTTATCATCATTTGTCACATGATCGATTGTATTAAACTTATTTAATACTTTACCGCTTTCTGCCTCAATGAAATAGTAGTAGTTTCCTGGACTTGGATCTAAGAAGTTTAAATTCACAACATATGCGTATGTTGTATCTTCACCGTTTTGATATACATATAAGTCCGCTTTTGGTTCTACCTCATATTTAGGTGTAATCCCTAAATCTTTTTGCGCAATTTCAATTGCTTTTGCGCCTTCAATCTTATTTTTATTTTTCAGCTTGTCTTTTTTGTCTAAATCAGCCGCAACTGTTCCAGACAATACTTTTAAAGAGCCATCTTTACTCACATGAGCTACTTGAGTAGAACCCCATACAGGTACTCCTTCGTATACTTGTTGCAAACGTACTACCGTTGAATCAGTTACAGCATCTTTCTTCACTTGTTTCACTTTGAAAGAATCTTGCGCACTCTTTTCCCCTAACTTGTAATCGCCTTTTGCCGCGTTTAAGTAATCAAACACAACAGATTCTGCTTTCTTACCAGTTGCTTCAGTTAGATCACCAGAAATAAACTCTGGTGACTGTACTGTCTCATTGTACTTCTTCGTAGAGAGCACATTTTTAGAATCCGCAAACGCAGAGCCTGTCCCTCCAAACGTAGTAACTGCCATTCCTGTCGCTAACACTAATGCTAAACTTTTCTTTTTCATGAACCTTCCCCCTAATAAATTATTTTTTGAAAAAGAGTAGTTTCATATTAGCATTATGTTTTCACTATTAATATACTAAAAATTCAAATAATTATTTTCTCAAGTTTTGTAGAATTTTGAGGAACAAATATTGAAAAACCCCTTTCCGGTTGGAAAGGGGTTTTTTATTAAGAATTTACCAATTCAACTACTTTTTCTCCTTGACCATAGATATCCGATGTCCAAGCATATTGTGGTTCCAATACTACCAATACAGCTATCAAAGCCAAAGCACCAATAATTATTTTCTTTTTCATACTATTTTCCTCCCTTTTCTTCTAATAAATTAATTGCTAGTTTATAGTAATTATTACTTTCCCTATACTCTAATAATTCTTCATGGTATCCCGCTAGTTCTAAATACACCATTTTTAATTCTTTTTTATTCTCTTCACTTCTAAAGAACGGGATTGCCTCAACCTCTAAAAACTTTTTATAAACATCTTTAGTTTCAAAATATTTATGCTTAAGTATTAAAAGTATATATAGCATACTTTTATACTTTTCATCCCTCTTCGCGACATCTATCCCTTTATCAATCCAATCTTTTGCTTCTTCAAATTCTTTTAATTCAATGCACTGCAAAGCGATCTCATATACTGCATCAATATAATTTAAATCCTCTTCCTTTTTGTACTTTAGACATTGCAAATAATAATCTTTAGCTTTCGCATAATCTTTTAAGTTATAGTACAAGAAGCCTAAATTATTTAAAGCAATAGCTATTATACTTTCTTTATCGGCAAAAGAATTTGCTTCTCTCAAAATATTATTATAAATAGCTAGTGCTTCATTATATTGTTTTTTTTGTATATAACTCAATGCAATAAGTAACTGGCAATTTATCACATAACGGAATTTATATTCATTCTTAAATCCTTCCATTGCTACATTAGCAAAATGTAAAGTCATATGTTCAACTTCCAATTCATTATAAACAAGAGCTAAGTTGAAATATATTCCATTTTCATGATAACCTTGTTCCTTTGCCATTACTTCTGTTCGAGTCAAATACTCCAATGCCCTCTTATATCTATGTTGTAAAAAATAATACAAGCCTTTGCTATACGTATATAATAATTTTTGGAATGGTGAATACTTTTTGTACATCTTCTTTAAGCTCTCTAATTCTTCTTTGACAGCAGGAAAATCTCTCTTCATAATTAAATACCGCGTATAAAGTAACTTATAATAATTTATAATTTCAAAATCCAAAACATGCTTCATTTCACCTTGTAATTCTTCATATATGCGCTCTACTTGTGGCTTGTCCAAATGAACTAATGCATTTAACCATTCATCCAGCTTCCCCTTCACATCTTCTTCTACATCTCTCAAATCCGTCACGGCAATTTCTAATCTTGCGCAGAGCAATTGTAGAATCTCTTCTGATGCTTCGATCTTTCCATTTTCGATTTTACTTAAGTATGAGACAGAACAAATGCCCTGACATAATTCTTCTTGTGTCATTTTTTGCTGTAGCCGCTTATAAAAGACTTGTTTGCCTATCTTTTCTAATGTTTGTTGCATTGTCCTCCTCCATTCTCATTTACCCCCATTACTTTAATAATACATAAAATCTTGAGAAATATAAATTGATAAATGTTAATTTTCTAAAAAATATGCAATATTTCATTTTTTTCCCACTTGACTATACTTTCATATCCATTCTTTGCTACGAGCCGTGAAAAATTGGTATACTATAACCAAATTATGGAGGTGTTTTCGCGATGACTTATTATAAAGACGATAGCTATGCCTTACATACAGATTTATATCAAATTAATATGGCTTATACATATTGGAAAGATGGTATTCATAACCGCCGCTCGGTGTTTGATTTATACTTTCGAAAACTTCCATTCGAGAATGGTTATGCTGTTTTTGCTGGTCTTGAAAAAATTGTAGAGTACATAGAAAACTTCAGCTTTACCGAAAGCGATATCGCTTATTTAGCAGAATTACAATTTGAAGAAGAATTTCTTCAGTATTTACAAAATATGAAATTCACTGGGACGATTCGAAGTATGCAAGAAGGTGAAGTTGTCTTTAATAACGAGCCTTTATTACGTGTCGATGCACCACTCGGCGAAGCACAAATTATTGAAACCGCCCTGTTAAACATTGTGAATTACCAAACATTAATTGCAACGAAAGCAGCTCGTATGAAGCACGCTGCAAATAACGATGAACTTTTAGAATTCGGCACAAGACGTGCCCACGAGTTCGATGCAGCCCTTTGGGGTACACGTGCTGCCTTTATCGGTGGTTTCTCATCTACGAGTAACGTACGGGCTGGGAAACGCTTCGGAATACCTGTAGCCGGCACACATGCACACTCTTTCGTTCAAGCATACCGTGATGAATATGTTGCGTTTAAGAAATACGCTGAAACTCATAAAAAATGCGTCTTTCTCGTTGATACATATGACACATTAAAATCTGGTGTTCCAAATGCAATTCGCGTGGCGAAAGAGTTCGGGGATCGCATCGATTTTTACGGAATTCGCCTTGATAGTGGTGATATGGCTTATTTATCTAAAAAGGCAAGAAAACTACTAGATGAAGCTGGCTTTACACATACAAAAATTATTGCTTCTAGCGATTTAGATGAATACACAATTATGCACTTAAAATCTCAAGGAGCAAAAATTGATGTATGGGGCGTTGGAACAAAATTGATTACCTCCTTTGAGCAACCAGCTTTAGGAGCTGTTTATAAACTCGTTGCGATTGAAGATACTGATGGAAAATTAAATGATACAATTAAAATTTCATCTAACCCTGAAAAAATTACTACTCCAGGACTGAAACGAATTTATCGCATTATCAATCGAGTGAACGATCATGCTGAAGGCGATTATATTGCATTAGATTGTGAAGAACCAGGAAAAGAAGAGCGCCTAAAAATGTTTCATCCTGTTCACACGTATATAAGTAAATTTGTAACCAACTTTGAAGCACGCGAACTGCATAAAGACATTTTCGTTAACGGTGAAAGAACATATGAACTACCAGGCATATTAGATATTCAAAAATATAATGAACAAAGTCTCGCACTATTTTGGGAAGAATATATGCGAACTTTAAATCCTGAAGAATACCCTGTCGATTTAAGTCAAGAATGCTGGGATCATAAAATGAATTACATTCAAACTGTTCGAGAACAAGTTGAAAAAAATATACAAAAATAAAACAGAGAAGCTGCCCTTCTCTGTTTTTTTCAATGCTATATATCTTTGTAAAAAATATATTAAAATAACAAGACGAATATTTTTTATTTGTAAATTTTAATATTACGTTATTTATTTTAAAAATAATATTTGTTATTATTTTATTGAGTCAATTTCAACAGAATAACCTAAAAAAGAGGACGCAGGTTGCGTCCTCTTTTTTATAAATCTTTCACTCTTAGTACACGCATTGCATTTAACACTGCCAGTAGTGTCACACCAACATCTGAGAAAACCGCTTCCCACATTGTTGCAATACCGAAAGCACCAAGTAGTAAAACTAATCCTTTTACCCCTAATGCAAAGATAATATTTTGCCACACAATGCGTCGTGTACGTTTTGCAATGTTTACAGCTGTTGCAATTTTTGAAGGCTCATCAGTCATAATAACAATATCTGCTGCTTCAATTGCTGCATCTGATCCTAAACCACCCATTGCAATACCAACATCGGCTCTTGCTAATACCGGTGTATCATTAATACCATCACCAACGAAAGCAACTTTTTCTTTTCCATGCTTCGCTGCATCAATTTTTTCAATCTCTTCTACTTTTTGTTGCGGTAATAGTTCTGCGTGAACTTCATCTAAACCTAATTCTTTACCAACAGCTTCACCAACTGGTTTTGCATCACCAGTTAACATGACTGTCTTCTTAATACCTAGTTCTTTTAACCTTTGAATTGCTTGTTTTGAATCTTCTTTTACCTCATCAGAGATAACAATATAACCTGCATATTTTCCATCTACAGCAACGTGAACTAATGTACCTACTGTTTCTGGTTGCTTAAATGTAATGTTCTCTTTTCTCATTAATTTAGCATTACCTGCAAAAATTTCTTTTCCTTGTACTTTTACGACTGTACCGTGACCAGAAATTTCGTTATAATCATCGATTATTTTTTCATCAACTGATTTTCCATATGCATTTCGAATCGATTGTGCAATTGGATGGTTAGAATACACTTCAGCAAATGCTGCATACTCTAATAATTCTTCATTTGTAATGCCTTCGCTTGGTTCCATTTTTGTAACTTTAAAGACACCTTTTGTTAATGTGCCTGTTTTATCAAAAACAATATATTTCACATCATTTAAAGCTTCTAAATAGTTACTTCCTTTTACTAACACACCACTTTTAGATGCGCCACCGATACCTCCAAAGAATCCAAGAGGAATAGATACAACTAACGCACATGGACAAGAGATTACTAAGAACACTAAAGCTCTATAAATCCAATCAGAGAATGTAGCTCCTTCTAGAATAAGTGGTGGAATAAACGCCATGATCGCTGCTGTAATTACTACAACTGGAGTGTAGTAACGCGCGAACTTCGTAATAAAGTTTTCTGTTGGCGCTTTTTTACTGCTTGCATTTTGAACTAAATCTAAAATTTTTGATACAGTTGATTCACCAAATTCTTTTGTAACTTCAATTGTTAATACACCATTTTGGTTCACAAAACCACTTAATACATCATTTCCAACTTCAACTTCACGTGGTACAGATTCACCAGTCAATGCTGAAGTATCTACCATTGATGTTCCTTCAACTACTTTTCCGTCTAACGGTACTTTCTCACCAGGTTTCACGATAATATAATCGCCGATTTGTACATCTTCTGGTGATACTTGTTTCGTTTCATTTCCAACCTTTACATTAGCGTAATCAGGACGAATATCCATTAATGAAGTAATTGATTTTCGAGAACGGTTTACCGCAATACTTTGGAATAGTTCTCCTACTTGATAGAATAACATTACTGCAACCGCTTCTGGGTATTGTTGAATTGCGAAAGCTCCTAGTGTTGCAATTGCCATTAAGAAGTTCTCATCAAACACTTGACCACGAGTTATGTTTCTTACTGCTCTCCAAACGATATCTCCACCGATTAATACATACGCAAGGACGAATAACGGAATTGTGATCATTTGTGGTAAGCCAGCTAATGCAGCAATTGCTGTCAAAATTCCGCCGACCACTAATCGTCCTACCATCTTTTTCACATTTGCTTCACCATGATCATGACTATGTCCATGGTCATGACCACCCTTTTCTTCACGAACAACTTTCACATCTGGTTCTAACTTTTGAACGACATTTGTTATATTAGCTACAGTCGCTTCTAGTTCCCTTTTATTCGCTACTTCAACTCGTAATTTCTTTGATACGAAATCAACAGTTGCTGCTGAAATGGTCGGCATTTCTTTCACTTTATTTTCAATCTTCATCGCACAATTTGCGCAATCTAAACCTTCTAATATAAACACTTCTTTTGCCATTTTTGTGTTTTTTTCTTCTTGCACTTTAATGTGCGGTTCTAATTTTGTAACGAGTTGTTTTGCTTCTGTAACAACTTCGCTTTCTTTATTTTGCGCTGTTTCTAAAACCATTGTTTTTGTCGCGAAATTTACAGAGCAAGAATTTACTCCTTCTATATTTCCAACACCTTTTTCAATTTTCATTGCACAGTTCGCACAATCTAAACCTTCTAACATCAGTTTCTTTTTCACTAATGCTTCAGCCATCGTTCTCCCTCCTCGCGTTCTATTTATTCTTCCTCGTTTACGTGTTCAAACGCTTGCTCGAAGATATGAATTACGTGTTGGTCAGCTAACGAATAATAAACGACCTTTCCTTCTTTACGATTCTTTACAAGTTTCGCTTGCTTTAACACACGAAGCTGATGTGAAATAGATGATTGTGTCATTCCTAATAAATACGCTAAATCACAAACACACATTTCAGCTTCAAATAACGCATGTAATATTCTCGTACGTGTACGATCGCCTAATACTTTAAATAATTCTGCTACTTTACTTAAACTTTCATCCGTTGGAATTGTTTGTTTTACTTGATCAACAACTTCTTCATGAATTATCGTTTGAGAACATGTCTCTTGTGGTGTTTCTACTTTATTTCCAGCCATTATAGCTCACCTCTTTATTTGAACATATGAACAATCATTCATATATCTTATACCTTTATTATATGAGCGTCCATTCATATGTGTCAATGAAATCTCATACATTTTTTTGAACATTTCGTTCACATTTAAAAAAGATCTACACATATTTTCCGCATCCATTACATTCTCATACAAAAAAGAATATACACTTTGCACAAAAGAAAAAGCCTTGCGCGTTCCCTAGACGCACAAGGCTTACTATACTTATATCCCTTTTAACTAAGCTTTTAATTAGCTTGTTCTAAATTATCCTGCGAACTTCCATCGTCTTTTAAATGACTATGTTTTTTCGAATAAACAAAGTATACAACTACTCCAATTGCTAACCAAATACCGAAGTAGATCCATGTTGTTAATGGTAGGTTAAACATTAAGAATAGACAACATGCGATTGAAATAAGCGGTAGCGTTGGTACAAGTGGTACCATAAAGCCACGTTTTAAGTTCGGATGTGTTTTACGAAGAATAATAACTGACACACCTACCATCGCAAATGTTAACAATGCTCCAATATTCGCTAAATTCGACAATTCTTTTAAATCGATAAATCCAGCAATTAAAGCACTACCAATACCTGTTAACCAAGTTGAAAATACTGGTGCTTCTGTCTTTTTATTAATTTTCGCAAATGATTTTGGTAATAAACCATCACGGCTCATCGCGAAGAATACACGTGTCGTTGCATAAATGTAAGCAAAGATTACAGCCATAATACCAATTACAGCTCCAACTGCGATTACACCCGCTACTTTATCTTGTCCTACAACTTCTAACACATATGCCATAGCTTCTGGTACATCTAATTCTTTATAAGAAACCATACCTGTCATAACGAGACATACTACAACATAAATAATTGTACAAATAACTAACGAAGCAATAATACCAATCGGTAAATCACGTTGTGGATTTTTTACTTCTTCAGCAGAAGTTGCTAATGCATCAAATCCTAAGAAAGCAAAGAATACTGCTGCTCCGCCGGCAAAGATTCCGCTAATACCGTATGGTGCAAATGGTGTCCAGTTTTCTGGTTGTACGTAGAACGCACCAACTGCAATGAATAAAATAACAATACCAATTTTAATTAATACCATTATGTTATTCACACGCTTACTTTCTTTCGTACCTCTTGATAGTAACCAAGTTAAAACTAATGTAATGACTACTGCTGGTAAATTCACGATCCCACCTTGTGATGGAATCTTTAACAACTCTGTTGGAATTTCTAATCCGAATCCACTCACTAAGTTATTAAAATAACCTGTCCATCCACCTGCTACTGCAGCAGTTGTTACGACATATACAGATAGTAATGTCCATCCCATTAGATGGGCAATAAACTCACCAATTGTCGCATATGAATATGTGTACACACTACCTGAAACCGGAAGTGTAGATGCAACTTCTGCATAACATAATGCTGCAAATCCACAAACAATCGCTGCAATCATGAATGAAAAGATAACTGCTGGACCAGCATCTCTTGCTGCTACTAATCCTGTTAATACTAGTACTCCTGTACCAATTATCGCACCAATCCCTAGCATTGTTAGGTCAAATGCCCCTAGCGTTTTCGTTAAAGTTTTACTTTTACTTTCCCCTAACAATTGCGTAACGGATTTCTTTTTAAATAGGTTGGCCACGATGTATGCCCCCTTTTGCCAAGAAGAGCTAAGAGATATTCACTCTTAGCTCTTATCATGTTGGTTTATATATTGTTCGATTTTGTTTTGTATAATGCTTCTATTAGCAAGATACTGTTTCTGCTTCTAATAATTCTTTAGCACCTTTGTACTCTACACCGTGAGCTTCTGCAACTGCTTCGAATGTTACATAGCCATCTAATGTGTTAATACCTTTTAGTAATGCAGAGTTGCCTAAGCAAGCTTCTTTGTAGCCTTTGTTAGCAATTTGTACTGCGTATGGTACTGTTACGTTTGTTAATGCAAGAGTTGATGTACGTGGAACCGCACCTGGCATGTTTGCAACTGCATAATGAACAACGCCGTGTTTTTCGTAAGTTGGGTTATCATGAGTTGTAATACGGTCAGTTGTTTCGAAAATACCACCTTGGTCAATCGCGATATCTACAACAACAGAACCTGGTTCCATTGATTTAATCATTTCTTCTGTTACAAGTTTTGGCGCTTTTGCACCTGGGATTAATACTGCACCAATTACAAGATCAGACTCTTTTACAGCTTCTGCAATATTGTACGGATTAGACATTAAAGTTTTTACTTGGTTTCCGAAAATGTCATCTAATTGACGAAGACGTTCTGCACTTAAGTCGATGATTGTTACATCCGCACCTAGTCCAACTGCAATTTTAGCAGCATTTGTACCAGCTTGTCCACCACCGATGATTGTTACTTTACCACGTTTAACCCCTGGAACACCTGCAAGTAAGATACCTTTACCGCCTTTGTTCTTCTCAAGGAATTGTGCACCAATTTGTGCAGCCATACGACCAGCTACTTCACTCATAGGTGCAAGTAATGGTAGAGAACGGTTTTCTAATTGTACTGTTTCATATGCAATAGAAACAACTTTCTTTTCGATTAATGCTTTTGTTAATTCTGGTTCTGGAGCTAAGTGTAAGTATGTGAATAAGATTAAACCTTCGCTGAAGTGTTTGTATTCGCTTTCAATTGGTTCCTTAACTTTCATAACCATTTCCATGTTCCAAGCTTCTTCAGCTGTATCAACAATTTTTGCTCCTGCTTCAACATACTGAGCATCTGTGAAACCAGATCCTAAACCTGCACCCTTTTGAATGAATACTTCGTGATTGTTACGAATTAAATGTACAACACCTGCTGGTGTCATTGCCACACGGTTTTCGTTGTTTTTAATTTCTGCTGGTACCCCAATACGCATAATGAAATGCCCCCTTATAATTAACAGAAAAAAGAAAGTCTTTTTTCTTTTTGTAATAATTAATAACTTATGTCCTTATTCTAGCATAACTTAAAAGTTATGAAAACGCTAACATACTATATTTTTAAAGTTTATATATTTAGAATAGTGTAAATATATGGAACATTGATTCTATTAGTCTCTTTGTTCCATCTCGTTATCTATCAATCTATTTTTATTATACTCCTTTAAAATAAACAGCAATCATTTATTATTCGACAATAATGTAACAATGTAAGAAACACCAATGATGCCGTATACATATACATCTATGAGTTTAAACAATACTTTAGGGATATATTCTTTCCAAAAAAAACAGCTGCTAGCATTTAGCTAGCAGCTGGATAACTTATAAATAACTTGGAAAATAAATCATCTGTTGTTTCAGTAATTTTATCAAACAGATCACTTTCTTCCTCTTCTTGCTCTTTTAACATCTTAATTGTTTCACGTGCATCTTCAGGATAATCGGTAATGATACCATCTACGTTCAATTTATAATATCCCTTTAAACTTTCCATATCATTTACTGTCCATACGTAAATTGGTTTGTTTAACTTCCTTGCTTCTTTTACTAATTTCTTATTTAACATGTATTCTTCTGCTACATAAAAATCAGCTTTCACATTCTTTAAGTTGGCTCTACTTGCATACAGTATATATCCGACTTTTATATCTGAATTTGCACGCTTAAACTCTTTTATAAGTGGGTAATGTAACGTTTGAATAACACATTGCTTCTCAAATTCATTATCTTTAATCGTTTTTAATACTTTATTTACAAAATCTTTTTCACCACCATGAAGCTTCACTTCAATGTTAAGTTTGATTTTACCCTTAGCCAGCTTAATGATTTCATCAAGTGTACTGATTTGTCCTGAAAACCCATCTTGACTAAGGGTAAGCTGCCTTAACTCGTCCATCGTTAAATCCGAAACATGAACATTAGCATTAGCAAGACGTTTCAACTTCAAATCATGTATAACTGCTAGTTCACCGTCTTTCGTTTGTAGTACATCAATTTCAGCGTAGTCTGCTTTCGCATCAATAGCTCCCTGCACAGCTTCTTTCGTATTTTCTACACCTTTTGAAATATAACCGCGATGAGCCATAATAATCGGTTCTTTATATGTGTTTGTAATAAAGGTCACAATGAAAGCAACAACCATTCCCGCCGTAATAATTCCTACAATATATACACCAATAAATTTCCAACGATGTTTTTGGAAGAAACATTTATCTGCCTTCGTCTTTGAATAATCTAATCCTTCTTCTAATAAAACATCTTCGACTGGAACCTTTTGTAAATACAATCTTGTTAACGCCATAATATAGAACGGCGTCATAATAAAGCTAAATAGATACAATGTACTTGTTAGGAAAACTGAAATAGTTGACTCTGCTAGTAGTGCAAATGTCCCTTCTGGGTTTGTAAATTCATATACTCCCCACAGACAAAGTAAATAAATTCCTACACATAAAAGAAAAACAATTCCTACAGATATGAAAAAACCTACTAAAAAGAACAACACTTTAAAGAAGCTTTCTTTTACTAAGTTTGCGCTTTTGCGTGCTGCCGTACGGAACGGCTTCTCCTCTAAAACAATAATAGGTAAAACAAAAATCCAACGAAGGTTCAAATAGGCAACTACAGCAAAGAAAGTATAATATCCAACTTGCCCCATTGTTGTCTTAAATAGTTCACCTGTAATAAAATTAGGAATTTGAATTTCAGGAATCAATGCAGATTTATATCCCATACTTAATAGTGGTAATAGTACAACCGCATATAAAACAAATCCAGGTAAGCAATATGTAAACAGAGAAGGTAAATACGTTACTGTTTTATATAAAATCGGACGTAATCTCACCTTTTGCCTTTTATGAGCGAAGTACGAAATGATAATAAGTACTGCAAACTCTGTAAAGATCAGAAACAATGCCAATATAGATAAAATTACAATCGCTAAAATCCCGTATGGTGTTTTCAAAAATGCTAATAACTCATCATTTGTTGCGTTTGCATACCCACCAAAGTACAACAACTTATTGAAAATAATACCGAAAAGTGGGATAAACACAATCGCTGCTAATAATTTATAAGCAAGTTGGAATGTTAACACATTCCAAAAAGCAAATCTAACAGTTTGAAAGGAATGTCTCATTACTCCTGGTATAGATAGTCTTTTACGGTGTTGCATATATTCCTCCACATTCTAAAACGATATTTGAGATGGATTCCACATTTCCATTTCTAACCCATCCCTTTAATAATAATATATTCCGCTTAACATGAACACTCTTATACATACAATGAAAAAAGTGATGGCTACTTCCCATCACTTTTTCACTTACTCTATTTTTTCTCTAACCCTTGCCCAAATGCTTTCAAAAAACTAAAACCGAATGTAATGGCTCTATTGATATCTGGATCTTTTAATACTTTAAAGAAATCCATCACTTTTGTTTTTTTACCACTATTTAATTCATCTGTTGCAAATTGCAATCCAGTGACTAAGCTCGATGTAATTTGCTTCGTTACTTCTGGGTCAACTGAGGATAGTGCTTCCCCCGCACCCATCATATTGTTAAGTGCATTTTTAACTGGTTCACGATTTAATTGCTCCACAGCGATTTTTGAAACATCTTCCTTCGCAGCAAGTAAACTAATCGCCGCATCTAATATTCCAGCCTTCTGCAACTGCGCTAACAGCTGCATCGTTTCTTCTACTGCTTCACGATTATTAGATAGCTCATTTAGAAGTTCATCTGCTACTTGCTGTTTCTGTTCTTCCTCTGTTACAACTTTCTTTTTAATTAAAGTAATTTCTTTCGCCACTATCTCCGCCCCCTAGTCCACGAGTGATACGTATTGTTTTCTTTGCCATTTTTGCTCGATTTCAACACCATTTTGCGGATTACGCTTTTTATCTCGCGGGTTTGAAGATGGTAACGGACGATTTCCTTTTTCACGTAATACACGCATTTTCACCATCGTTTGTTTGTACGCCGGTGTACACGTATAAAGGTCTGTTGCCGTCCCAGTTAAAATATTGATCGCTTCTTCATTTATCGTTGCATGCATCGGTAAGTATAGCTCTTTCCCCGTTACACGATCAGTAATAAGCGCTTGTACTTTAATTTTGCCAAATGGTGATGCTAATTCTACAAGACCACCATCTTTCACATTGCGTTCTATAGCAAGTTCAGGTGAAATTTCAACGAACACTTCAGATACTTTAGATAAAATACCAGCCGACTTATTCGTCATATTCCCTTCATGGAAATGTTCTAGCATACGTCCATTATTTAAAAGTAAATCATACTCATCTGGCGCTACAACTGGTGGTACCCATTCATCTAATGATAAACGAGCTAGTTTATCTGGGAAGTTAAATCCGTCTACATATAATAGCGGTGTATCACTACCATCATGGCTACCCCAACATAAACTATTCCATCCTTCTAGACGATCGTACGTTGCTTGAGAGTATAACGGTGCAAGCGATGCAATTTCGTCCATAATTTCACTTGGACTTTCGTAATTCCAATCCCCGCCGAGTGCACGAGCAACTTTTTGTAAAATCCACCAATCTGGTTTTGAATCACCCAGTGGTTTTAATACTTCATATAATCTTTGAATACGTCGCTCTGTATTCGTAAACGTTCCTTCTTTTTCTAAGCTTGGTGCCGCTGGTAAAATAACATCAGCAAAACGAGCTGTTTTTGATAAGAACATATCTTGAACAACGAGGAAGTCTAAATTCGCTAAAATATGTTGCACATGGTTCGCATTAGAATCGACTAAAGCCATTTCTTCTCCCATGACATACATACCACGTAGTTTTCCTTCTTCTGCCGCAAGTAACATTGCAATATTATTTAATCCTGGTGCTTTCGGAATCGTTGTGCCATATGCTTTTTCAAACTTAGCACGAAGCGTATCATCCGATACTGCTTGATAACCTGGAAGCCAGTTTGGTAATGTCGCCATATCACAGGCACCTTGTACATTATTATGACCTCGTAATGGATATGCGCCTGCACCAGGACGACGATAGTTCCCCGTAACAAGCAGTAAATTTGAAATAGCAGCAGATGTTGTACTTCCTCCTGTATTTTGCGTTACCCCCATTCCCCAAAGTATACAAGTTCCATCTGCTTCATATACCATACGAGCCATTTCTTTCAGGTTTTCTTTCGAAATCCCCGTAATTTCTTCTGTATAATCAAGCGTATACTTTTCTAACATTATGCTATATTCATCAAAGTTCTTCACATTTTCAGCTATGAACTTTTTATCATGCCAATCTTGATCAATAATATATTTCGTAATACCAGCAAGCCATACGTAATCCGTACCTTGGCGCGGATGAATAAATAAATCCGCACGCTCTGCCATTTCATGTTTACGAAGGTCTGCTACAATCAGTTTTTGCTCGTGTAATTTATGAGCACGTTTTACACGCGTCGCAAGTACAGGGTGTCCTTCTGTTGGATTCGCACCAACGATAATGACAAGGCCTGCTTCAGCTATATCTTTCACTGTTCCTGCATCGCCGCCCATACCGACAGTTTTAAATAAACCATCTGTTGCTGGAGATTGACAATAACGAGAACAATTGTCTACATTATTCGTTCCATATATTTGTCGAGCTAGTTTTTGCATAAGGTAATTTTCTTCATTCGTTACTTTCGATGAAGAAATGAATCCAAATGCATCGCTGCCGTATTCAGATTTAATATGCTGCATGTTAGAAGCAACAACTTCTAACGCTTCTTCCCATGAAGCTTCAACAAACATATCTCCTTGGCGAATTAATGGCTTCGTAATTCGATCTTCACTATTTACAAAGTCCCATCCAAATTTACCTTTTACACATGTGGAAATACCATTAACCGGTGCATCTGAAACAGGTTGCACTTTTAATATATGGCGATCTTTCGTCCATACTTCGAATGAACAACCGACACCACAAAATGTACAAACTGTTTTTGTTTTATTCACTTTCGTCTTACGCATCGCAGCCTCTACTTCTGAAACCGCTAAAATACTACTATATCCAGGTTCTACATCCTTTACAAAATCAATCATCGGATCTAACACGTCTGGTTTTAATCCTGTCATAAATCCAGCTTCACCTAACATTGATTTTTCCATTAACGCATTACATGGACATACTGTTACACACTGCCCACAACTTACACAAGATGAATCATTTATACTTACACCATTATCCCATATAACACGCGGACGATCTAAGCTCCAGTCTATCGATATAGTTTCATTAACCTGTAGGTTTTGACATACTTCTACACACTGTCCACAA
Source organism: Bacillus cereus group sp. MYBK139-1 (assembly GCF_051916915.1). Taxonomy (NCBI): domain Bacteria; kingdom Bacillati; phylum Bacillota; class Bacilli; order Caryophanales; family Bacillaceae; genus Bacillus; species Bacillus cereus group sp. MYBK139-1. Next base: position 144,181 of record NZ_JBQAHO010000006.1, read on the forward strand.
GCAATACATTGATTTGGATCATACCGATAAAACGGATGTGACATATCCACTTCACAAGCACTTACTTTCGGCTCATACGGATATTTCTGTTCTTCAATTCCCATCATATGTACGGTGTTATGGACTTTACAATTACCATTATTGTTATCACACACGGTACAATACAATAAATGATTCTCTAATATTCGGTCCATCGCCTCAGTCTGTGCTTCTTTTGCACGCTGTGACTGTCTTTCAATATGCATACCGTTCTCTAATTTCGTTGAACAAGCACGCATTAACTTCCCATCTACTTCTACAATACACGTATCACAAGTTTGAATTGGATCTACTTCTGGTACATGACAAATTTGAGGATGTTCCAAATTACTCTCATTAAATAATTGTAGTATTGTCTTTTCACCTGATGCTGAAAATTCTTTACCATCCACGGTTACACGGACTGTCTGTTCTGCCATAGTTTCCCCTCTCCTTACAACCAACTGTACAACCCACTTGTGAATCCGTTTTCATAAGTGGGTTACTGTACATATTTTTGAAACGCTCTGCGCAAATACTTTTCTTATGAAGTCGATTCTAGATGTTATAAGGTATAACTACGAAAGCTTGAAAATATCACTATTCTACAGTTCTATTATATCGTACATATACAATAATAACCAAAATAATCTGTGATCTTCTTCCTAATAGGTGTTTTTATTTTTTCCATTGTTTTATGATAAATATGGGAGAGAAATACATAAAAAAGGGGAATTTAATATGGAGCCTACGCAAGAAACGTATACAATTGTACGCTATCAATCTGGTACATTTTCAAAACAACTGGATGAGATTGTTACAGAATCTCCTATTACAATTAAATTGAATGGTAAAGAATATGTAACAGTCGTATGCACACCAACCTATATTGAAGACATGGTCATTGGTTTTTTAATTTCTGAGGGGATTATTTCTTCTTATAAAGATGTTGAAGAACTATGGGTGCAAAAAGATAACGGAATTGTCCATGTAACATCATCAAAAATAAATCCGCTCTATCAAAATTTATATAATAAACGATACATCACTTCCTGCTGTGGAAAAGGTAGACAAGGTTTTATTTTCGTTAACGACGCAGCGAAAGCAAAAGATTTACATGATATACATGTAAAAATTACTCCTGAAGAATGCTTTTACTTAATGAATACTTTACAACAATCTTCCACTACCTTTCGTCAAACCGGCGGTGTTCACAATACCGCACTATGTGATCGAAACAATATCCTCCTATCAAGAATGGATATTGGAAGACATAATGCATTAGATAAAATATATGGACATTGTTTACGCAATGATATATCTGTTAAAGGAAAAATCATTGCATTTAGCGGGCGCATTTCATCCGAGATTTTACTCAAAGTTTCAAAAATCGGATGTGAAATTGTTCTATCTAAATCCGCACCAACAAAATTAGCATTGCAACTCGCTCACGATTTAGGCATTACTGTCGTAGGATTTATTAGAAATGAATCTTGTAATATTTACACACATCCACATCGAATTGATGGTTATCGATCGAATAACTAAAATAACTCCTCAATCGAGGAGTTATTTTAGTTATGAAAATGTAATATATTAAACACTTGAATAGTTAATAAAGTTAATATACAATTTCATTACATAATTAAAAACAAAATATTGTAGCATATATCTTTTCATTCTTTTACAAATTAAAAGAGACTGCTAACAAAACGCATACACATTCTTATATATGTAATGGATTTATTTGATTTAAAATCGACCAAGGAGGTTACAACGATGGAAATTCGCTTATTAACGACAGAGGACGCAGAAATATATTTAAAAGTTTGTATGGAAGGTTTAACGAAGAACCCGGAAGCTTTTAGCTCTTCTTATGAAGATGTTCTGAAACATGAGGATCCTGTAGCTGCTATGGCAAAACGATTAAGCAATCCGGATAAGTATACTCTAGGGGTCTTCAAAGATAATGATTTAATCGGCATTGCTACTTTAGAAACAAAGCCTTTCATTAAACAAGAACATAAAGCAAAAATCGGTTCCGTTTTTGTTTCCCCTAAAGCACGTGGCCTTGGAGCAGGACGGGCTCTCATTAAAGCAATTATCGAGAATGCCGATAAATTACATGTAGAACAACTTATGCTTGATGTTGTAGTTGGTAACGATGCAGCAAAAAAATTATATGAATCATTAGGTTTCCAAACTTACGGCGTACAAGAGCGTTCATTAAAACATAACGGTCAATATTGGGACGAGGAACATATGGTTCTATTCTTAAATGATTAATACTTCAATATAAAGTGAAACTTTACTAAATAGTTATTTTTTCCAAAAGCATCTTTTTATTAAGAAAGATGCTTTTTTCATTACAACAATGTAATCTTCATGTCACCTTTATCGATCGTACCAAACCTTTCCATTCATTATACTAAAAATATAAAGTGACACTTTACTCAGTGGGGAACTACATCCCACGCTGATCGCATGTACTTGATATGTAGAGGAGAATGTGACATGAAACAAAACAAACGAGCTATGGTTTTAATATTTACTACAGCAATTGTAACTTCTGGATTAGCAATTTTACCTTGGTTTATTATATAAAGTGACACTTTACTCAGTGGGGATTTTCTTCATCCCCCACTGATTATCAGCCCCCACCTAACTTCTTTGCTTTCGCTGAATTTTGAGGTGGGGTCTTACTACCCATTAAAGTCGGATAAAAATACTCCCCCTAACAACGAAAAAAGCTTATTACTTCTTAAGAAGCAATAAGCTTTTTTTATATTATAAAATCCCCAAAATTTTATTTACACAACTTATAATAATAGCCATAGATACGGCAACGCACATGACAACCGTATTACGATCTTGCTTTTCTTTTTTTGAAATTTCTTCTTTTGGATTCATGTGTATGATCTCCTTTTAAAAAAAGTGTGAGATAGGAAATTTTTCTTATCCGATGCGAGGTGAATACGAAAACCCTCTCTATCTCACATACACAATAGAATGGAATTGTCATTTTATAAATAAAATGACATGACGTTATGTCGCAACATAGGGTATTTTGTGTCGCTACGTTTTCTATTATAAAAAATAGTTGTGCAAAACTAGTGCATTTTTTATGTCAATTACTCTGAGCGAGAAATCACTCTTCCACTCAATCACATAAAAAGAGTTTTTTATCATTTTCATGTAAACTATACAAGTAGAATGAACAGTTTGGGGTGCACAAGATTATGGTAAAAATTTTATTAGTAGACGATGAAGAACGTATGTTACGATTATTAGATCTGTTCTTAAGTCCTCGTGGCTATTTTTGTATGAAAGCTACCTCTGGCCTTGAAGCACTAAAGTTAATAGAACAAAAAGACTTCGATATTGTTTTGTTAGATGTAATGATGCCGAATATGGATGGATGGGATACTTGCTATCAAATCCGTCAAATTTCCAACGTTCCCATTATTATGCTAACAGCTCGTAATCAAAATTACGATATGGTGAAAGGCCTTACTATCGGTGCAGATGACTATATTACAAAACCATTTGATGAGCATGTATTAGTTGCACGAATTGAGGCTATATTACGCCGTACAAAGAAAGATGGATTTGTTAGCTTCAATGGTATTGAGTGGGATAAAACGAAACATACTGTCACAGTGTATGATGAAAAAATCTCACTGACTCCTATCGAATTTTCGTTACTTGGACTATTTTTACAAAATACAAACCGTGCTTATAGCCGAGATGATTTAATCGAAAAAATTTGGGGTTATGAAACAGACATTGAATATAGAACAATCGATTCACATATTCGCAATATCCGTGATAAATTGCGTAAAAAAGGATTTCCAGTTGAAAATTACTTAGAAACTGTTTATAAGGTCGGATATAAATGGAAAAGTGAATAATTACTTCGGTCAGTGGACAATAGTATATCACTGACCCTTTATATGAAATAAGGTATGGTGAGAAAATGAGTAAACTTTCACTTAAAATTGGTACATACTTTTTAATATTAGCTTTATGTATTGAAACAATTGCTTTCGTATCTTTTTACAAAAGCATTTCAACAATGCGGATTGAGGAAGAAACACTTGCTCTTTTAGAGAAAGGGAATCGCTATAGTAAAATGCTAAAAAAACGTGCAGAGTGGAATGAACGTACTAAACACCAACAATACACTGAACGTCCAAAACGTTATGGGTATCAGGAGTTCACTATCGAACATGCGGCTGAAGGATTAATTGAATCCGAGTTAATTGCTAACTCGGATATAACTATCATTATCACTGACAATGACGGGAAAATTATCTCTAACTCAGAACCCGTAACAAAGGAAATGCAAAAACAGCTTACTTGTAAAACAGAACCTATTCCAAAAGACGGATTAATCATTGAAAGAAATTGGAAAAAATCAAAATTCATCTCAACAGTAAGTCCAATTGAAATTCAAGGATTTCAAGGTAATTTATATATGTTATTAAAAACATCTTTCTTAGAAAGAATGTTACTTAAACTCATGAATCAATTCCTTATTATTAGTATATTGACGGTTATTTTAACAACTATTTCTGTCTTTGTTTTTTCTCGTGTTATTACAGAACCGCTTATAAAAATGAAGCGGGCAACAGAAAAAATGCCAAAATTAAATAAGCCAATTCAATTAGGTATTAAACGGAATGATGAACTTGGAAGCTTAGCAAAAACGATTGAAGATTTGTCCAGTGAACTGACTTATATGAAAAAAGAACGCAATGAATTTCTTGCTAGTGTCGCCCATGAACTATTAACTCCATTGACCTATATGAAAGGTTATGCGAAAGTAGCAAAGAGAGACACTTTAACGAAAGAAGAGCGAGAAGAATACTTACAAATCATTGAGGATGAAACAGATAGTGTAACTGATCTCGTTCAAGATTTATTTATGCTTGTACAATTAGAACAACACCAATTTGTTATAAAAAAACAAAAAGTGACCCTTCAACCATTTTTAGAACGAATGGTTGAAAAGACAAAAACAACATTAACTAACAAACAAATGCAACTCCATGTATATTGCAAAGACGATTTAGAAGTTTGCATAGACGAAAGACGTATGGAACAAGTTATGTTAAATTTATTACACAATGCTTATCAACATTCGCTAGAAAACACCACTATTACAATACGCGTACTCACAGAAACAAATTCTTTTACAATAAGTGTACAAGATGAAGGTGAAGGTATTCCTGAGGAAGATATTCCGCATATTTTCGATCGTTTTTATCGTGTTGATAAATCTAGAACGAGAGCTACTGGAGGAAAAGGTATCGGGCTAGCTGTTGCGAAAGAAATTGTGGAATTGCATAACGGTTCCATTCTAGTAACAAGCAAATTAGGCGTAGGAACAACCTTTATAATTGAGCTACCTTTTGAATAATATATGTGTGTGAAAACACCAGTAGTAGTAAACACTACTGGTGTTATTTTGTTCATAAAATCAGCTCATATAAGCTAAGCTTTTGAAATTATTCTTATTTCAATATAAAATAAAGATACATTTGTCAAAGATTTGGAGGGTGATATAATTGGATATCCATGTATTAACAAAAGACGAAGCGGAAATTTACTTAGAACTTCGTGTAGAAGGATTAAAGCAAAACCCTGAAGCTTTTAGCTCTTCTTATGAAGATATTATTAATAAAGAGTGTGCGATTGAATATAAAGCACAAAAATTAGCACAAGATGAAAACTATACGCTAGGTGCATTCAAAGATGGAAAATTAATCGGGGTTGCAACACTGGAAACGAAACCATATGTAAAACAAGAACATAAAGCTAAAATCGGTTCTGTATATGTGTCTCCAAAAGCACGCGGACTTGGAGCAGGAAAAGCACTTATTAAAGAATGTCTTGAACTTGCTAAATCTTTAGAAGTAGAACAAGTTATGCTTGATGTTGTTGTTGGCAACGATGGAGCAAAAAAACTTTATGAATCATTAGGATTTAAAACATTCGGTGTGCAAGAACGTTCATTAAAATATAACGGACAATATTGGGACGAAGAGCATATGGTCTTATTCTTAGACGAAAATAAATAAATAAATAAATAAATAAATAAATAATAAAAAACATCCTCTCATGTATGAGGATGTTTTTTTACTTTTTTTCTAAACCACGCTGTATTTAATAGTTGAATCGCTTTTGCAATTTCTTCTTCTGATAAGATCGCAAACCCAAGTAAAACGACATTTTCAGGTGCAGTACCGTCTTTATAGTACGTAGAAACAGGATATACTTTAATACTATATTTTGCAGCTTCTTGAATGAGTTCCTCTTCTCGCATTCCATTATGCACTTGTAATAAAATGTGCAATCCTGAATCTTCTCCTATCACTTCAACACGATTAGAGAAATACTTTTCTATTTCAAAGACAAGTCGATCCCTCTTTTTTCGGTAGACGACACGCATTTTATGAATATGTTTTTCCCAATAGCCTTCATTTAAAAACTTTCTAATCACTTCTTGATCCATTCTTGAAACGCTTTGTGTATAAAACAAATATTCTTTTTGATACTTTATAATTAAATTCTTCGGTAATACTATATAGCTCATCCGTAACGAGGGCAATAAAGCTTTTGATAGCGTCCCCATATAAATAACTTTCCCCTCTGTATCTAATCCTTGTAGTGCCGGAATTGGCCTTCCTGAATAGCGAAATTCACTATCGTAATCATCTTCAATAATATACCTGTCTTTCGCTTTCTTCGCCCATTGTAAAAGCTGCGTCCTTCTCGTAATAGGCATAATCATTCCATATGGGAATTGATGAGAGGGAGTTACAAATACAACATTTGCATCGCTATTTTCTAAATCTGCCATACAAATGCCGTCCCTATCTAAAGACAACATTTGAACCTTCTCTTCTCCCTGTTCAAAAACGACCATTTTCCTATGATAACCTGGGTTTTCAACTGCATAATTGCTTCCCTTTAACAATTGAAACAATAGTTTCACTAATATTTGTGTTCCCGCTCCTAATACAATTTGACTAGCTGAACAACGCACACCTCTAGATTCATACAAATAGTTCGCAATTTCCTCTCGTAAGCTTAATTCTCCTTGAGGGTGTCCAAGAAAAAGCAAATCATTATTATGCGGCTGCCATACATCATTTATAAGCTTGCGGTACATAGTGAAAGGAAAAGTATTCGTATCAACCCCTGTTTGGGTGAAATCAAATGTATAGTTCTCCTCTCGAAACGGTACTTCTTCTACTTTCGCTTCGCTTCCTTCTACATCAATCATTTGTTCAACTTTACATACAAAATAACCTTTTCTTGATGCCGACTCAATATAACCTTCTGCAAGTAATTGCTCATAAGCCGCTTCTACTGTATTCTTACTCACTTGTAAATAACTCGCCAGCTTTCTTTTTGCAGGTAATTTTGTAAAAGCCGGAATCGTTCCATCTTTAATCTCTTTTTTTATATACTCATACAATTGCACGTACAATGCTCTTTTACTATTCACATTTAAATTAGGTGTTAATTCTAACATAATATCTGACCCCTTAATAAAACTGAAATCTGATACTTTTTACAGTACCAGAAGTTATATATAATTCCTTTTATCATGTCACACAAAAAAAATCAAATACTGGAGAGGAGAAACATGATAATGAACAATGGTAGACGTATCGGACTCATTATGATTATTACAGGAGCTACATTATGGGGGTTATCTGGCCCAATGATTCAGTGGCTATTTCAGCATACTAATGTATCCTCAATTGATTTTTTAACAATTCGATTGCTGCTTGCGGGAATATTTATTTTATCTTTTTTACTGATAAAGAAACAAAACATTTTTCAAATTTGGAAACACCCTAGACATTCTATACAACTTATTATTTTCTCTATTCTCGGCATGCTTGGTGCGCAATACGCCTTTATCGAGACGGTTCATATTAGTAATGCGGTCACAGCGACATTATTTCAATTTCTAGGTCCTGTTCTTATTACCATTTATGTCGCATTTGAACAACGAAAATTCCCTGCTTCTATGCAACTACTCGCAATTGTAACTGCGCTAACAGGGACATACTTTATTATTACAAACGGTTCAATTGAAAATATTGTTTTATCGAAAGAAGCCATTATTTTTGGTCTATTAACAGCAATTGGATTTGCATTTTATACCCTCCATCCAGCTTCCCTTATTAAAGAATGCGGAACAACTGTAGTAATTGGCTGGGGGATGTTAATTGGCGGCATTGCCCTGCTTATTTGTAATCGCTCGTTTGGATGGCATGAGCTTTCGCAAACTTTTACAACAAAAACTTTTTCAATGCTTATTCTTATCATCATAAGTGGAACTCTTTCTTTTCTTCTTTATATCGGTAGTCTGAAATATTTAGCAGCAACAGAAACAAGCATTTTATCTAGTATTGAACCACTTGTAGCTGCCATCGTTTCAATCGCTTGGCTGAATGAATCTTTTGGAGCATATCAATTATTAGGCGGCGTATGTATCGTTCTTTCTGTTATTTTCTTAACGATGCCGCAAAAAGAGAATGAGCCAGCCTTTACACCTGAACAAATATAGAAAATGTCAAAAGAGGTCGTACAAAACTTACGACCTCTTTTTATACTTTAAAGGAATTGTCCCGCTTTCTGGCAAATACAATTACACTAACAATCAAAATTAGGAGTGTGGCACCATGAAAAAAATCGGAACTATGCTACTGTTCTTCTTTCTCATCACTGGATGCTCGCAATTGCAACCTGATTCAGAATTACCTAAAAAAGAAGCTATCGCAACGTCATCCACTCAAGTTAATGCACCTTCCTTCTTTCACCTTAGCGTTTTAAAAGATGTAAATTGGGAAGAAACACCCTCCTTCATACAAGAAAAAATACCTTTAAGAGGTATCGAAGACAAAATCGCAATGGCTGATAGCCCTATTATCGCAAATGAAAAAAGCGAAATGATGTGGTACTTTTTAGATCCTGAAATGCCAACTGGAGAATTATCTATTATTGCACTAAAGCAAGGATCAGTAACTCCAACACCCGTACTCTTTCAACAAGAAACTTCCAAACCAACTTGGACTACTTCAAATACAATTGATTCTACTACAAGCGAACTTCCTCTCACTATGTCACTACCTTCATCTGGATTATGGGTATTAAATATATATGTGAATGAAAAATATTATGATCAGTTTGTAATTACTGCTGAGTAAAGTGACAGAACTAAATTAGTTTCTTACAACCATGTAATTTCCACGTCATATACTTCGATAGTTGAAGTCTCTCTCTTCTCTTATACTTAAAGTAAGAAATGACACGAGGAGAGATGAGAGATGAAAAAAATGATAGAAGTGATCGTAGCAGTAACTGAGGTTTTAGTAAATGGTAAACAAGTTGCAATGGAATTAAATAAATAATGAGGAAACATAAATAAATAATGTTACACTTCTTCATTATTTTGATTTCTTATCTCAAAAAAGCAGTGCCTCTTTAGGCACTGCTTTTAGCTATTAATAACTTGGTATTTTCGTAATTTGTGCCACGCCTGAATCAATGGCTGCTTTCGCTACAGCTTCCGCAACACTTGGAACAACTCTTTTATCTAACGGATTCGGGATTACATAATTCGCATTACGTTCTTCGTCCGTAATGATGTTAGCGATCCCATATGCTGCCGCTAATTTCATTTCTTCTGTAATATCAGTCGCGCGCACATCTAACGCACCGCGGAATATTCCGGGAAACGCCAATACATTATTTACTTGATTCGCATAATCCGAGCGCCCAGTTCCTACTACAGCTGCCCCAGCCGCTAATGCATCCTCAGGGAAGATTTCTGGAATTGGATTCGCCATTGCAAACACAATTGCTTTCTCATTCATCGTCTGTACAAGTTCTTTCGTTAATACGTTAGGAGCAGATACGCCAATAAAAATATCAGCCTGATGAATTGCTTCTTTTAACGTTCCACGCACATGTTCTCGATTTGTCTGTTTTGAAACTTCAATTTGCGCTGCGTTCATCCATGTTTCACCTTCACAAACAATACCTTCTAAGCTAACTAACGTAATGTGCTTTGCACCAGCTTTTAATAATAGTTTCCCAATTGCAATTCCTGCCGAACCCGCACCGTTAATAACGATTTTTACATTATCCATTTGTTTGCTAACAACCTTTAATGCATTAATAACAGCTGCTAAAACGACAATAGCTGTTCCATGTTGATCATCATGAAATACAGGAATATTCGTTTCTTCTTTTAATCGTTTTTCAATTTCAAAACAACGTGGTGCTGCAATATCTTCTAAATTGATCCCTGCAAATGTAGGCTCTAAATTTTTTACAAGGGTAACGATTTCATCCACATCAGTCGTACCTAAACATAACGGGAAAGCATCTACATTCGCAAATTTTTTAAATAAAATACTCTTCCCTTCCATAACAGGCATAGCTGCTTTCGGGCCAATATTCCCTAAACCGAGTACCGCTGTTCCATCTGAGATAACTGCCACCATATTACCACGTGCTGTATAGTCATACACTGTTTCTTCATCTGCTGCAATTGCTTTGCAAGACTCCGCTACACCTGGTGTATATGTCAGACTTAAATCATCCGCTGAATTTACTTCTACCTTACTTGTAATTTCAATTTTCCCTACTAATTCTTTATGCAATAACAATGATCTTTCATTAATTTGATTTTCTAACATACTTATAATCTCCCCTTAATTTGACAAGCTAGCTATATGAATATAGCTAGCTTGTTTGATCATGAAAACATTTTTAATAAAATTGTCGCTGTTACAACCATTGCTGCCCCGCCTAAACGAGTCGAAATTTGCGCGAATGGCATTAATTCCATTCGATTTGAAGCTGATAAAATAGCAACATCTCCAGTTCCACCTAAACCACTATGACATCCAGTTACAATCGCTGATTCAACTGGATACATTTTCATCACTTTCCCTACAAGAAAACCTGATGCTACCATTGTAAGAACAACTGATGCGCACACGACAACATATCCTACTGAAAGAACTGCTGCTACGTCTTTTAGCGGAATATATAGTAATCCTAGTCCAACCATTAAAGGCCAGGTTAAATTCTTCGAAATGAATTTATATAGATGGAATGCTCCTTGCTCCATTTTTGCTGGCATTAATTTAAAGTATTTCACAAGTGCTGCTGAGAAGATCATAATGATTGCCCCAGGAATACCGATGAACTTAGAAGCAAATCCTCCGAAGATGAAGAATGTACATGCAATTAATAAACCTGCTCCCATTAATGAGAAGTCAATTGGCTTCTCTGTATTTTGTTCTTTTAATAACTCGGCTTGATTATCTGTTTTTACTAATACACCGTTACCACTAAGCTCCGGTTTCTTCTCACCTAAACGCTTCATATACCCTGCACTCACAATAGCAAACATATTTCCAATAATAGCCGCTGGAATAAGCTGTGATACAAATGTTGCTGATGATTCATTTAAAATATCACTATAAGCTAGCGACAATGGTAAAATCCCTTCCCCGATACCACCACTCACAATTGGTACGATGATAAAGAAGAATGTTTGCTTCATTTCAAATCCAAATAGTGAACCAACCAATAATCCTACTGCTACAGAAGCTAACGTCCCTACCACTAAAGGTATAAACATACGAACGAAACCTTGCACTAATACTTTACGATTCATTCCTAAAATACTTCCGACTACTAAACAAGAAATATATAAATATAAAAAGTTCGATTTTTTCATTAACATAGTCGCAGCTTCCATTGAAGCTGGATTCATCCAGTTAAAAAATACAAGTAATGATGGAATAAATAACGAAAGTATTGCTGGACCACCGATATTTTTTAAAATTGGAATTCTCATCCCAATGTCTCCTAAGAAAATACCCATGATCATAATAACTGCAAATCCACCAATCATATCTGCTGGCAATTTATTATATACAGATGCCCCATAAATAATAGCAGCCAATACTACATATAACGGTAAAGGTATAACACCGATTTTCACATTCATAATTTTAGAAGCGAAAGATTCTCTTTGTACTTCATTTCCTCCAGAAAATGATACCGCTTCCACATCCTTTTGAATTCCCATATGGCACCCCCTTGTTTTCTTAATAACAATATTAAAACGCTTTCAATAGTAAAAATAGTTTTTGTAAGTTTTGTAATTGATTTTGTAATTAAAAAAAGTATAAGCGACTTATAATAAGTCGCTTATACGTAAAACTCTATTTTATTTTGGTCAATACATCTTAATTTACTCACCGGTCTCCCTACATGTTGATACACCATTTCGTTTTCTAACACTCCAATTTCAGTTAAAAACATTACATACTTTCGTATAGAAACCCTTGAAACACCAACTAATTGCGCCATTTCCTCTGTTGTAAACGCTTGTCCATTTAGCGACTCGATCTTCTGCCAAATTAATTGCATCGTTTGCTTCGTTAATCCTTTTGGAAGCTCTTTAGTGACAGTAGGCTCTCTTTTTTCTTTTTGCAAAATTAACGAATCTAATTCCGATTGACTAATTTTTTGTTGTTCTTTCATGAAAGTAAGTTTTTCTCGATATATAGTTAATGCCTCTTTAAATCGTTCAAATGTAAATGGCTTAATTAAATAATCTACTACGCCATATTGTAATGCTTTTTTAATACTCCCCATATCATGTACAGCTGAAATCATCATAATATCGATTTCTTTTTCTTGGTTCCGAATATACATTAAAAGCTCAAATCCAGTCTCTTCAGGCATAAAAATATCAAGTAATACTAAATCTACTCGTGATTCCTCTAATACTTCTATCGCCGATTTTACCGAATTAACTGCTTGAACAAGTTCAAACCCTCCTACTTGCTCTAAATAATGCGTATTTAACATTGCTACCATCGGGTCATCTTCTACAATTAAAACTTTAATCATATTTGCCTCTCATCCCTACCTTTAGGTATTTCAATTGTTATCGTTGTTCCCTTTCCTACTAATGAATGCATATGAATTTCCCCATTTATTCGCTGTATACTTTCTTTTACAAGATACAAACCATAACCACGGTTATCTCCCTTTGTGGAATAACCTTTCGTAAATAATGCCCCTATTTCTTCTTCTTGTATACCTTTCCCCGTATCTTGTACTGTAATGATTAATGTATCCCCATATTGTATCTCAAGTTCAACTTGCTTCTTTTCACAATTCGTCACTGCCTCTAATGCATTATCAATTAAATTTCCGACAATCGTAATTAGTTCATGAATAATACTTTCATCATCTATTTCCGGCATGTAAGAATCTTCACTTATAATTAATTTTATATTTTTCTCTCTAGCATAGCTAAGTTTCCCGAGTAAAAAACCAGCAAATACTGGACTTTTTATTCTTTCCATAACCCCACCAATTTCATATTGATGCTCTGATACCATACCGCTTATATACTTCTGTAATTCTTCATACTGCTTCATGTGTGTAAGCCCTAATACGACATGCATTTTATTCATAAATTCATGCGATTGTGCCCGTAAGGCTTCTGCATATAGTCTAATACCAGTTAATTCTTCTGCTAACTTTCTAATCTCTGTTTTATCACGAAATGTTGCAATCGCACCAACTATTTCTCCTTTTACATATAAAGGAACACGATTCGTCACAATCGTAATTCCATAAATATTTTGTTCTTCGTTTAATTGTACTTCTCCCGTTTGTAATACTTCTTTTATACGTGAATTAGGCATATACAACTCAACATCTTTACCAATAAAATCTTCTTCAAGACCACTTTTCTTAAACAATCGTTTTGCCTCATTATTTATTAAAGTTACATTGGCCTCTTTATCTACAGCAATAATACCTTCTTTTACAGATTGTAACATCGTATTTCTTTCTTCGAGAATTTTCGCTATCCTGTGAGGTTCAAGACCGAATAAACTTTTCTTTATATGTCTAGCTAGCAATATTGCTCCTATAATTCCGACTAGTATTCCAACTCCGACACCAATATAAATGATATGTCTGCTTTCCTTAACTCTCTCTTTTACATTATCTGCTGAAATACCAACGGCTACCGCTCCAAGCTGTTCACCTGTTTCAGAAAATACAGGTACAAACACTCGCATTGAAATACCTAAAGTTCCTTCTGCCAGCGATACATGTTCCTTTCCTTTCAATGCAGGCCCTTCATCTCCCCCAATAAAATGATGACCTATTTTTTGAGGATTTGGATGTGATTTTCTTATTCCATTCATGTCCATAACTACAATAAATTGAACACCTGTGTTTTTTAATATTCTATTTGTATACGTTTGGATTGCAGTAATATCTGCTTTCCCAGTCAAACCGTCGATTACAATCGAATCATTCGCCACAATGTGTGCAATTGTTTTTGCTTTCTCTGCTTGGCTATCCTCCGTTGTCCGTTCTACATTATGACTAATTAATATATCTGTCACAAGTAAAGAAAAAATTACAACTGTACAAACTAACAATGTAATCGTTTTCCATAAATTCCATAGTCTTTTTCTTTTTTTCATCCCGTTAATGACTCCCCTAATTGCTGAATAGAAAAATAAGTAAGGTGATATTATTTTCACCTTACTTATCTGCTGTTATTATACTTTAAATTTACTAGTCATCGCTTGTAGTTCTTCGGCCATCTCAGCTAAATTTTGCGAAGCTGAACTAATTTCTTCCATGGAATTAACCTGTTCTTCTGTTGAAGCTGCAACACTTTGCATACTAGCTGTATTTTCTTCTGCAGCAGCTGCAATTTCATCAATAGCATTTGTCACTTCATTTGCATCTCCAGCAATTCTCTTCGTTGTTTCTACCATTTGATTCACTTGAGAAACAATATGTGTAGTAGAACTTAAAATTTCCGTAAAACTTACTTTTGTTTTTGTTACAACATCAAGGCCTTGTTGGACTTCCCCATTCACATTATCCATCGCCTTAACAGTATGTTCAATATCAGCCTTAATTTCTGCAATTAAATTTGCAATCTCTCCAGATGATTCTCCGGACTGCTCCGCTAATTTTCTAACTTCATCTGCTACAATAGCAAATCCTCGGCCCTGTTCACCTGCTCTTGCTGCTTCAATAGCCGCATTTAAAGCTAAAAGATTCGTTTGAGTAGCGATATTTTGAATTGCTTCAGAAATAGCCCCTACCTGCTTAGATTTCTCATCAAGAAGTTTAATAATGGCATCTGACTCGGATACCGACCTAGAAATAGACTGCATTTGTTTTGCTGTTTGTTCAACTAATTCTTCCCCTTCTTCAGCTCTTTCTCTCGCATGCAATGAGGATACAGAAATTGATTCTGCACTTCCAGTTACATCTTGAATTGCTGTATTTACTTGTTGTAATGTAGCCGCACCTTCTTCAACACCTTGACTTTGTGATTCAGCCCCACCTGATACTTGTTCCATTGCAATTGTAATTTGATCTGTCGCATCATTTGCTTGCTGTACGCTCGCTGTTAACTCCTCAGCCGATGCAGCGACATGCTCTGCTGAAAAACTAATTTGAGTAATCACATCTTGTAAAGAGGCAGACATTTCATTAAAGGAATTCCCCAATTTCCCTATGTCATCCTTGGAATGGATTGTAATTTTCTCTGTTAAATCTCCCTTACTAATTTTATGTGCCGAGTCAGCTATTTTTCTTAATGGTCTTGTAATAGACTTTGTAATGAAATAAATTAATACACTACCAAATACAATAGCGATAGCAATAACAATAAAAGTCTTATAAAACACTGGATTCGCAGCCTGGTTAATTTCTTCATCAAACATAACTCCAACTACTTTCCAACCCGTTTTCTCATTTGTTGCAAAGATTAAATGCTTTTTATCATCTTGTTCTGTATAAGAGACATTTCCTTGTTTTTCTTCATAAATTGGTTTAATCCAAGGATCAGTAACTTTTGCACCTGGTTTTCTAGATGGATGACTAACAATTTGCTTATTTTGATCTAAAATAACTGCATAACCTTTTTCACCAATGTTAATCATTTTGGAAATTTTCAAGATGTTATCTAGATTTAAGTTAATTCCTATAACACCTTTACCATCTTTTACTTCTTTTGCAATTGTCACTACCATATTTTTTGTAGATGCTGATTGATATGGTGCAGTAACAATTACTTTCCCTTTATTTTCATGTGCTTCTTTATACCAAGATCTATCTGTTGGATTATACCCATCATCCATTTTGATAAATGGTTCTCTTATAAACTTTCCTGTCTGCGTTCCAATATAAATACCTTCTACTTCTGGATGAAGTTTTATATATTGCGCTAACTTCGTTCTTACTATTTCTTCTTGTCCGTTTGGATATGTATCCTCTGTTAAGATGTCTGCAAAGTATGCTGCATCAACAAATTTCTCTTCTATATTTTGAGAAATAACAGTATTTAAAATCGAAATGTTTTCCTTTGCTTTACCTGTGATTTGTTGTTCAAAATTTGTTTTGGCGGTTTGATATGAAACACCACCGATAATAAGTCCTGGTATAGTTAAAATAAGAAAAAATGAAATGATTAATTTTTTCTTGATGCTCATACATTTAACCCAGTTAAATATTTTTTGCATAATAAGCCTCCTTTATGGAATGTGGATACTTGTGTAATTTTATACAAGTAACATATATAAAACAATATATAATGATAACATATAATATTTTCGTCAATTATGCATTTTTACATATTCACTACTTCTAAATATTTAATCATAAAAAACAAAAGAACTTTAGCTTATATAATAGGCTAAAGTTCTCTTATTTCTTAACAAAAAAACCAACAAAACTCCTCTTATAATTCCTTACTAATTCATTTAGAGCTTTTCACATAACTAATCGCCTGACTCCCCATTTGTACCCATGCCTTTTCAAAACTTTCTCTCGGTACTTTTACATCTAAACTATCACTTAGAGGATCTCGAATATATACAAATTTCTTATCATATCCAATAAGCACTACACAATGTTCATTATACGTAATAGAAACATCCCCACTATTTGTGTCCCATGTAGTAAATTCATCTTCATCTAACGGCGCAAATGTTGCATTCGTAATCATGACTACCGGTTGTCCTGATTTTACACTCTTATAAAGTTCTTCTATACTCTTCCCCGTTAAGTCCACAGCTTTATTAGGTAAATACTGTTTCGCTAATTGAAATAATGGTCCATGATATACACCATATCCAGATTCAGAAAAGGTATAAATATTCCCTACAAATCCTTCATTCGGGTTCCCACGTATACCATCGTTCATAAAATCAACTTTCTTTATTTCGTTTGCTAATTTCATCTTATCCACTGTAATACCTGCGTATTGTAGCATCATCGCTAAGCTCGTTACTTCACAGCCTCTATCTAACTCTGGTAATTGCTGAATGAAAGGTACATTTGATAAGATGACCTTTTCACCATTATTACTAATCTTCGCTTCTTTTCCACTTTGTATATTGAAGAATGTTAACTTCTCCACATACTTTGTAATTCCATTTGTATATACGTTCCATACTGCTATACCGAGTAAGGCCATACATAAATACCACTTCCATTTCCGTATCACTCTCACACCGATACGATAAACTTAACTAAATCTATACAATTCAATCAAATTTACACAAGTTAGTGCTTCATCGTGTTCTCGCAGCCCCAAAGGGACGAGGGGTATAACACTCCACACGAGGCAGTATCGTTACCTCCTATTATCAAGCATTTATTTTACCCATCTTGATAAATTTATCGCAGCATTTACATCCCTATCGTGATGGCTATTGCATGAAGCACAACACCACTCACGTATTTTTAAACTCCACTGTCCTTCTGGTTGAACTGAATGGTCGTATTTTACTCCGCAACATGAGCAAATCTTGCTTGAGGCGAAACATTTATCAGCTTTTACATACGCAATGCCGTACTTCTCGCACTTGTATGATAAACATTGAAAGAAGAAGTTTAATTTTTGAAAGGAAAGTGCCTTCGATAGTTTTTTGTTTTTTAACAGGTTTGAGATAGATAAGTCTTCCACAACAATTCTCATTGGTTTGGTTTTCACCAATTTAGCTGTTGCTTGATGGATATGGTTATTTCGGATATTCATAATTTTCCTAGATAACCGCAGGTGCTCGATTTTTGCTTTTTCATATCCAGCAGATTGAATTTTCACACCTTTTTTAAATCTCCTAGACATATCTCTTTGTGCTGACTTTTTCCTTCTCAAAAGTTTTTTAACCTTGGCATCTTTGTTTATATTTCGTTCTTTCATACCATTAGAAGCTACAAAAAGTTCTTTTAAACCAACATCCACACCAATCGATTCATTCGTTAGTTCTTGTGATTCAAAGTCTTCTTGGAATCCTACACTAATCCACCAGTGACGACCATCAAAGGTAACTCTTGGATTGGATGGTTTTTTATTTCTTGGTAGTTGTTGGCTTGTTTTCACTTCTCCAATAGACTGAATATGAACTACTCTCTTTCCTATAATCAGTCTTTCATAATTGGCATAAAATCCTTGAATCAAATCTTTTTTGGATTTATAAGAAGTGTGATACCCATTTTTGTACTTTTTGAACGAATTTTTTCTCGCCGTATCAAAATCTTTTGAAGCCTGTTTGGGCACTTGTGCATTGATTTCTTTTAACCACTCATAATTCTTTCGCTTCTTGATCTTTGTAAATCGTTTCTGTAAAGCTAACTGTGAAACAGATTTTCCAAATAGCTTATAATATCTATCACTCATTCTTTTACAATAGTTATAAGCGAATCTTGCAGCTCCAGCATGGTTTCTCAGCACTTGTTCTTGTTCAGGCGTTGGAATCAGTCTAACTTTCTTCGCCAATATCATCAGAATGTAACTCCTTTAATGAAAGATTTGTTCTTCTGAATCGTAGCGTGTTCCACCAGCATTCTCCTGAGACTACTCGGATGCAAACCTGTTAATTCTGATACTTGACTAACTCGTAAAAATTTCATTATTATTCTTACCTCATTGAACCTATCATAGCACGTACGTTCGGTATGTTCAATGAGGTTTGATAGATTTAATTAAATGTATCTCGTTCAACTAAGGGCGCAATTCCTTAGCCAGTTCTCTTATGAACTTCTCCTGTTTTCACATGAGCGCAGACTATATGTTTATCTCTTTAGAGATAGAGGATTTTTCCACCACCATAGGCTTGTGGTGTACTCTCGTCAGTTATACGAGATAGTCGTTGAACGTTCATCTTATCCCTTTTGACTTAGATGATTCGAGGCGGAAGACCCATTGTTCTAGTGTTTAGGATTTAACCTTGCACCATCTAATTGATTTTTTCTGCTTTCGCAACATTCACGCTCGCCATTTCTAGCCACGTTGTAGTTCAATCAGCTTTAGGGATTGCCCGCAGTTAACCCTCACTACTAGCCAATCACTTGACTAGCAGGGCTTACTGATATATTTAATTAACTTTCGTTATAATTGGTTAAATAAATCGTAACAGTTAGTTACCCTTCTTAGTTCGTTAAATACGAATAAAACGCGTCCGCATCCGTGCGAATTACCGGTACAAAATTTAGTTCTTTTCCTTTTTCAGGCTGATCTTTTTTTATTTTTTCTGCTAGTTCTTGAGTGTTCATATTCGTTTTATCCATATTAAGTTCATCTGCCATTTGTAACACCTTTTGTTCATTAATTTCACTTAATACTTGATATATATCTTTCCCATACAAATCAATATGATATTTTTTTGCCTCTTCTTGCACTTTTTGTTCGTACACTTCTTGTGCTAACTCTTCTATCTCTTTTCCTTTTTGTGAAATCCCTAACTTCCCTGCTTCCTCTCTTACTTTCGTTCCATAGATTTCTTCCGCAATTTCCTCTATTTCTTTTCCATTTGTTGAAATACCTAATTTATCCGCCTCATTGCTAATTTTAATCGTATTAATTTGAGTAATCAAATTTACAATTGATGTATTTTCTATTGATATGCCTAGTTTTAACGCTTCTTGCTTCACTTTTGTTTCATAGATTTCTTCTGAAAGAGTTCCAACATCTTTTCCTTCAATCGAAATTCCTAACTGTTCTGCTTCTCTTCCTACTTCCGTCTCATGGATTTCTTTTTCTAGCGTAATTTGTTCTTTCCCTGCCGTTTCAATCCCTAAATTCTCCGCCTTTTCTTCTGTATGCACAGCATGTATCTTTCCATTGTTTAATTGTTCTTTGCTGCGCTGCTTGTAATCTGTCTTTCCTTTTGATGTTTCAGAAGGAGAGGCACCCCCTAATATACTTAAACTCATTACTCCAATAGTGAATACCATCATCATTTTCTTTTTCAAAATTAATTCCTCCCTCTTACACTTTCTTTTCCATCATTCCCATAAAATTTTAATACTATATTATGATCGATGTAATCTACTCAAATACCTTTTTATAATCGCTTCTTTATAGGGCGAACTTTCCGTATATAATACATGTTAAAAATAGTTTCTTAACTTTCCCTTAAAAAAAGACGACCTTGTAAAAACAAGATCGTCTTCTCACTTATATTCTTTGGTTTTTCGGAAGAATCACTTCAAAACAAGTACCCTCTCCCCATCTGCTCTCTACTAATATTTTCCCATAATGCTTTTCTACAATCCAGTTCGCGATTGAAAGGCCTAATCCCGCTCCTTCTGACGCACTTCTCGCTTTATCCCCTTGATAAAAACGATTAAATAGTTTTGGGATATCCTCATCTTTCACTCCTATCCCATCATCTTTCACTCGTATACGAATTGAACTGTTCATTTGCGTACAATCGATTTGAATATGACCACCTTCATTCGTATACTTCATCGCATTATCTAACAATATGACCATCATTTGATGAATCCGCTCTCTATCACCCATAAAAGATACGCCACGTTCTACTTTTAATATCATTTCTTTTTCTTGATAAGAAGCAATCTCCTTATATGGAGCTACTATTTCTTCTAACAATTTATCGAGTTCAAATGTTTTCTTATCCATCTCAATTTGATTAGAATCAGAACGTGCTAGCAATAATAAATTACTAACGAGTTTTGATAACCGCCTACATTCTTTTGAAATTGTAGAAATATCCATCGCTTTTTCTTCTATCGTAGCGGATGGTGACTGGAATAAAACATCTGTTTTTGATTGAATAACTGCAAGGGGTGTCCTTAGTTCATGTGATGCATCAGAAACGAATTGCTGCTGTTTTTCCCATGAATTTTGAATGGGTACAAGTGCCCTGCCAGCTAAGAAAAAGCCAATTCCTATTGCACATAAACTTCCTACGCTACAACCTATCACAAGAATTAAAAATAAAGTATGTAACATTTCTTTTTCAGCTGTTATATCCCTTGCAATTTGAACTATTTTTGCATCTTTCTGAAATGCAAATATTCTAAAATATTGCCCTTGTACTTCTATATCTTGCAAAGTTCCTAATTTCTTTGGAGAAAACTTTTCCAAATTGTCTTCAAAGATAAAACGACGTTTGCCGTTTTCAATATCTATCTCCACCGTGTTTCCCATCCAAGTTAACTCCATTATCCTTGGATCCCCAATTGGAGGATATCCCCTAATTTTTTTAGGTAGTTTTTTATCATCTGCATTCTTTCTATGTTGAACGGCTTTTTCTATCGATTCATTTACTCCACTATAAATACGCTTATATGTGTAAGAATAAATGATACTACCTAATACGCCTATCAAAATGATAAATACTAATGAATTCAATATAGTCAATCGAATACGCGTCTTCTGAAACATACTTCCCTTTTTCATTGTTCTTTTAATATATATCCAATACCTCGAACGGTTTGAATATCTTTCTGATAACCGAATGGCTCTAATTTTTTACGTAAATGATGTACATACACTTCTACAATTGCCACTGTCGTATCTGAATCAAATCCCCAAACACGATCAAAAATTTGTTCACGCATTAAAATCTTTCCGCTATTTTGAACGAGGTACTCTAGAAGCTCATATTGTTTTAATGTTAACTTCATACTTTGTCCATCTACTTGAACATCTTTATCTTTTCCAAACAGTTCAATCCCTTTATAGCGAATAGTCTGCTTTGTTGTTAAACTACCGCTTCGCCTTAATAAAGCACGAATTCTCGCTTTTAACTCTGGAGCTTGAAATGGCTTAACGATATAGTCATCTCCACCAAAATCCAACCCTTTTACGCGATCTTCTAAAGAATCTCTCGCTGTTAAAAACAGGACTGGTGTTTCAATCTTTTCATCACGTATTTTTTGAATTACTTCAAAACCGTCCATTTCTGGCATCATCACATCAAGTAAAATAGCGTCATATATATTTTGTAATGCTAGAAATAATCCATCTTCTCCATTCAATGCTGTATCTACTTCAAATTCGTCGTGTAATATTTGGACAATAGATTCTAATAAAGAAGCATTATCTTCTACTACGAGTAAGCGCATATTCTCACCTTCCACCATATCATTCGATTCTATTTATAATCACATTCCTGCTTTTCCTAACAAAAGAATATAATCATATTTTGTAACTTCATTTTTAATTCGTTCTTTCTACACTTTTTCTTGATACAGAATTTTAAAGATTAATTATAAAGACTCTTCCTTAAATTTACCTTAATAAAAAATTGAAAGAAATAAGATTTCCCTTATCTCTTTCAATTTTTTACTACATATACCCTTTTGCTCGGCAATTCTAAACAATTTAGCTGGCCGCCATATACAGCACCGCCATCAATTCCTATAATACGATTGCTCCCAAAATATACGCCACAATTCTCACTACCGTGAAGCGTTTTTGTTTCCGTATGACCAAATACAACAACCTTTTCACCACTATACCCACTATGAAACTCATTACGAATCCACATTAACGTATATGGTTCACATTCAGAAACTCGTTTCAATGGCTCAACACCAGCATGTACAAATATATACTTTTCTGTTTCAATGTAATGATCTAATTCCTGAATAAACTTTACATGTTCATCTAATACACGAGATTGTAAAATCTTTTTTTGGAAATTCTCCTCATTAACCACAATATCTTCTTCTACAAATCCATAGCTGTATAACGTCTTGTCTCCACCATTCCTTTTTACCCAATGGTTCCATGAACGTTCCTCATCAGTCGTTAACGCCTTAATCATCATATCTTCATGATTGCCCTTTAGAACGAAGGCTCCATCTTCTTTTAACTCTTTTACTTTTTCAATTACTGCACGCGCATTTGGACCACGATCCACATAATCTCCCAGTAAAATTAATTGATCCTGTTTTGCATCGTATTGAGCTTCTTCCAGTAACTGTTCGAACTTTTCTATTTCTCCATGAATATCACTAATAACAAGAATTCTTTTCATATTATCACCCCTCTTTCTAATTATAGTTCAAAACGACAGAAACTTCAGAATTGTAATTTAAAACCGTATTTATTACAGATACAACGATTATCCTTACAACAATGTAAGTCTCTTGTCATCCAATTCGATAGTTGCGATTGCTATATTTCCTTATACTAAAAGTAAGAAATGAAACAAAAAACAAGGAGAGATGAGATATGAAAAAAGTGATGGAAGTTATGGTAGCCGTGGCAGAGGTTTTCGTAAATGGCAAACAAGTTGCAATGGAGTTAAACAAATAATGAAAAGGACAAGATTCATTCTAGACCCTTTACTCATATAAAGGAGATAAGACTTCTTCATTTTTTTGATCCCTTATCTCCTAAAAAAAGCCGTATCCTTTTTCGGATACGGCTTTCTCTTATTTTTGACTCGTACGAGCTGAAATACTAATTGCTCTATCTGTAGCTTTTGCAGCTTCATCTAACGCTTCTTTACTATTCTTTCCGTCATACATTGCTTCTAATGCTTTTACAACTGCATCTCGTGATTCTGGGAATACACTAATTAAAGCACCTTGTGTTGATGGAGATTGTTTCGTCGCTTGCAATTGATCTACTGTTACTTTTAACTGTGGATATTTTTCATATTGCTCTTTTACTAATGGTTCATTATATGCATCTGGATTAATAGAGAAGTAGCCTGTTGCAGTATGCCATTTTGCTTGTACGTCTGGCTTCGTTAAATATTTCATAAAGTCCCAAGCACCTTGTTGTGTTTCTTCTGAAACCATATTCGTCATCCATAATGATGCTCCACCAATAATAACACCATTTTGTTTTGAATCTTCTGGGTATGGAATATATGAAACGCCTACATTAAACTTAGATGCATCAATTAAATCACGAACACCTGCTGAAGAATCTAAATACATAGCAACTTGTCCAGACTGGAACGCCGCACGAATATCATCCCAACTTGCTCCATATTTTCCTAGTGCACCAGCTTTATTTAACTCATCTAGCATCCCAAATACTTTCTGTCCTTCTTTACCGTTAAATACAGCTTTCTTTGCAGCTTCTTTACGACCATTTTCATTATCTACATATAAAGCGCCTTGTGTCGCTAACAATTCTTCAAAGAACCAACCGTAGTTAAGCATGGAGAATCCATATTGTTTTACATTTCCGCCTTCTTTAATCGTTAACTTTTTCGCTGCTTCTTGTAATTCCGCATATGTTTTTGGAGCTTTCTCTGGATCTAAGCCCGCCTTTGCGAAAGCATCTTTATTATAAATTAATACTGGTGTAGATGAATTAAATGGCATAGAATACATTTTTCCATCAACTGAATAATAATTTGTAATTGCTTTTTCCAATTTTGAAGTATCGTACTTATCTTTTTTTATCCAGCTATCAATTGGTGTGATTTTTTTGCTATCAATCATATATTTCGTTGTAATTTCACTCGATTGAACAAGAGCTGGCGCTTCTTTCGTTGCAGACATCGTTCTAAATTTCGTTAAAGACTCTTCATATGTCCCTTGGAACTCCGCCTTTATCTCGTATTTATTTTGCGACTTATTATAGTCTGCAACAAGCCCATCTAGCACGCCTTGTGTTTTTCCACCCATCGCATGCCAAAAACGAATTACAGTTTTATCACCATTTTTTTCAACTGGTGCTACTTTTGCCTGTGCTTCAGGTTTTCCTTCTGTTTTACTATTTGAACAAGCTGCACTAGATAATGCCATTGTTGCTATCATTAATAGAGCAGCACCTTTTTTAACTAGACTCATTTTAATCTCACCTTCTCTTAGTTATTTAATTGCACCTTTTGTTAATCCTTGTTGTAATTGCTTTTGCCCTAAAAATAGTAGAATCAATGTCGGAATTACGATAACCGTAACACCGGCCATTACGCTTCCCCAATCAGTTGCAACTTCTTGAGACTGAAGCTGCTTCACACCAATTTGGACTGTTCTTACCTTTTCATCAGTGGTCACTAAAAGTGGCCATAAATACATATTCCATGTTGTTAAAAAACTATATACTCCAAGCGTAATAAAACTCGTTTTACAATACGGAATTACAACGCTAAATAAAAACTTTACATTTCCAATCCCTTCAATAAAAGCAGCTTCTTTCAGTTCATTCGGAAGCGTCATAAAGTGTTGACGTAGTAAGAAAATACCGAAAGCTGTTGCAAAAAACGGCACTGTCATTCCAGCGAAGCTATTGATCCAACCAAAGTTTTGAATCGTTAAAAAGTTAGGTACCATCGTCGCTTCCCACGGAATAAGCATCGTTGAAATAAACAGGAAGAAAATAAGATTTCTTCCTTTAAACTGAAGAAAGACGAAAGCATACGCTGCTAAGCTTGATACGATAAGTTGTCCAATCATAACAACTGTCGATACAACTAAACTGTTATATAAGTATGTAAAAAGCGGTACTTTTTGAAAAATATTAATAAAATTATCAAAAGTAAATTGAGTCGGAAATAACCTTCTCATTTGAATATCGTCTGGTGTCATAAAGCTTATTAAAAATGCATAGAGTACAGGAAAAAACACCATTACTGCACTAATAATGAGTAGCATGTATAATAGGAAATTTTGTTTCCACTGTTTAACGATCATTTATAATGCACCTTTCTCTCAGCAAACTTGAATTGAAGTAATGTAGCAATGAAAATGAAAATAAATAATACCATCGCTTGTGCACTTGCTGTTCCAAATTGATGATTCACAAATGCCTCTTTATAAATCGAATATACAATTAAATTCGTTGCATCATTTGGTCCACCATGCGTTAAAATATCAATTTGTCCGAAGCTTTGGAACGCACTAATTAACGTTACTGTCACGATAAAGAATAAAGTTGGTGATAGCATCGGTAATGTAACACGACGAAGCTTATATAAATAGCTAGCACCATCTATAGATGCACTTTCATATAAAGACGTATCAATGTTTTGTAAACCACCTAATATAACTAAAAATGCAAATCCTGTATTCACCCAAACCGTTGTAACTGATACAGAGAACAATGCCCAATCTGGACTCGTTAACCATGCGATTGCAGGTAGATTCATAGAGGCTAATATATTATTAAATAATCCGACACTTGGATGAAATAAAAATAGCCAAATCACCGCACTAGCAGCTACTGATATTCCCATAGTGGAAGAAAATAACACACGGAATACCCCAATACCTCTTACTTTTCCATTTGCAATCAATGCAAGAAATAAAGCGAGTATAATACTCGTAGGCACTGTATATACAACAAATAATAAAGTTGACTTTATGCTTTTGTAGAAAGCAGGATCAGAAAATAAGTATTGATAATTTTCTAAGCCAACGAAAAGATTAGCTTCTCCGTGTATATCTGTTAAATAAAAGCTATAGTAAATCGTCCTAAATAATGGATAAAAAAGAAAAATCGAGAACAATAAAATAGATGGCGCTAAAAATAATAATCCTATTCTTAAATCTTTCGTTCTACTCCATAAACTCTTCTTTTTTGCCACCTTTGCTTGGGCTGGTAACTTGCCTACTTCAATCATTATTTCGCCACCACTTTCAACTCTTCTTCAGCTACCACTTTTAATCGTTCATTCGTATTTTGATGAAAGAAGCATAACTTATCTTGTGAGAATAATAATTTTACTTTGTCACCTTTGTTCAGGAGTAGCTGTCCAATGACTTTTGCACTCCAAGTTGTTCCATTTATTGCGAAGTTTAATATAGATTCGTTGCCTAATACTTCTACAGATTGTAGCGTAACTTCTTGTCCTTCCTCAGACAGGGCAATATGCTCAGGACGCATGCCTATGCGAATTATTCCTTCTGGTAATTGCTTTAACTGTCCAATAGATAACGGAATTTGCAATTGCCCTATATGTAATACACCTTTTTCTTTGTCTACTTCTCCATCATTTATATTCATCGAAGGAGACCCTATAAAACTTGCAACAAATTCATTTGCTGGTTCGTTATAGATGTCAAGCGGTGTTCCAACTTGCTGTATACTTCCTTTATTTAAAACCATGATACGGTCCCCCATAGTCATCGCCTCTATTTGATCATGAGTAACGTAAATCATTGTAATTCCTAAACGCTGCTGAATTTCTCTAATTTCAATTCTCATTTGCGCACGTAATTTCGCGTCTAAATTCGAAAGTGGTTCATCCATTAAACAAATCGGTGCTTGGCTCACGATTGCTCTAGCAAGCGCAACACGCTGTCTTTGTCCACCTGATAATTGACCTGGTTTCATTTTCACATACTCTTTCAGCCCTACCATTTCAATAGCTTCCATTAATCTCTTTTGCCGCTCTTCTTTTTGTACTTTCCTTACCTTAAGTCCAAATAAAATATTTTCTTCTACAGATAAGTGTGGGTATAGTGCGTAATTTTGAAATACCATTGATAGATTACGATCTTTCGGCTCTAAATCATTTGCAACACGTTCATTAATAATTAAATCCCCCGAAGAAATTTCTTCTAGGCCAGCGATCATTCGTAATAATGTGCTTTTCCCACATCCTGAAGGCCCAACTAAAACAAAAAACTCGCCCTTCTTAATGTGAACCGATACACCCTTAACCGCTGTCTCTTCTGCATTTTTATATACCTTTGAAACATTTTTCAATTCAATCACAAGATTGCACTCCTTTTTTCTTCTTGTATCCATACTTCATAGTGACTCGTCGAAATCGCACTCGCTCCTGCACGAATGGCAACTTCTGCATCTTCTCGCGTTTGAATCAATCCGCCTGCAATGATAGGAAATTCTATTTCCTCTGCTAACTGCTTAATAATGGAAGGCATAATACCAGGCATAATCTCTACTGCATTCGGTTTAGTCGTTTTACAATTTTCAATTGATTTTGTAAGAGATAAAGTATCGACAATAAAAATACGTTGGATCGTTTTTAATCCAATTTTATTGGCATTTCGAATTGTCGATCCTTTTGTTGAAATAATGCCTTGTGCTCCGATAACGTCTTGAATATACAAAAGTGCTTCCTCTGTATTCGTATTTAAACCTTGTATAAAATCACAATGAAGAAAGACATCATGTCCATGTTTCTGTAATTCATATACACGCTCTGGTAATTCCAGCATTGAACCCGTCATAAGAAAAACTGTTTTCGGTAATTTTTTGTATGTGTTGTATCCTTTCCAATCCTTTATCATCGCAATATAAGGTTCTTTAAACATTCATTCCACCTAACTTTTCTGTTTTTATCCAAACTAAAAACACCTACTTACATAGAACACCTTTCTCCTTATTTGAACTCTAGGGAATAGAGCACACCTAAGAAAGTGGCACGTTATATGTAAGCGGGTGTTCTCAAATGTTCTCTACCCTAGTTATTTTGTTACCTTTACTATATTACGTATTTATTAAGTCAGTTTTGATAAATTGTTAATTAGGTGTTAATCGAATGTTAATATTCACCATATTTTTAACAATAATCTAAATATATGGATGAATCCCAACCGCAAACAACTATTTTTAAAATTTAAGTGATATGCAAATTCATTCCATAATTAATTAGTTTTAGTTTTTTTGCAACTGCTTGTGAAGCAAAGTTATCCCAAGAAGTACTATAAAGTGGAATGCGGTTTTCTTCTTGTATTGATATCGCCCAGGCTGTAACAACATCAGTACCATATCCATTCCCTTGAAACTCCGCTAAAGTTTCCACACTCGCCTCAGCAGCTACAGGTGTACTCCTAGCACTGCAACATATAGAAACTACCTTTTCATTTTTTACAATTGCAAAGTAAGGTTGCCTCCACTCCATCTGTTCTATTAGATTAGGAAAATTTCCTCGCAAAAGCTCTTTATTCTTCTCTGTTATCTGTATTGTTCTAGTTGGCTTATGTAAATTATTAGAGAACATGAAAGCAGGGCCCATCCAAATATTTTTTACTGTTCTTTCTTCATTTAATACATGGATAATCTGTGCTATCTCTATATGATTTGAAGGTTCTCGAATTAATTTCTCAATGTTACCTACCGTTTCATCATCCAGATCACAATGATATCTCGTTATACTCCCTTCACGAGTTCTGCCAAGAAAAAAGCGTGGTGCTTTCGGATTTCCTTGTTCATTTACATATTTCATTTTCCCTACTTGATTATGAACAAATAAAACCTCTACTTGAATTGCTATTAAATCAAGTTCTGAGAGCCTCATTTATATCCTCCTTAGTTACTTCATATAACATTTACAATCTATTTTTCATGCTCAAAATAAAAATCCCATTTACATACACATTACTGAATCCATCATGCTAACTGATTTCTTCATTCTGTCTATCTAAATGGGATTATTTTTCGTTTTTTATTCTACTGGTTGTTGTGGCTGTACTACTTCATTCGCTCCAGCTGCCCTCAACATATTTGCAATATCTTTAAAACCTCTTTTTTCAGCATATTGCAGTGGCGTAATATTTTCCTTATTGGCCATATTTACATCTGCCCCGTGGTCAATAAGCATTTGAATTACTTTCTTGTGATTTTCACTACCATTTCCTAATACAATAGCTTCTACTAAAGCTGTTCCACCACGAGCATTTTTATAATTCACATCAATATCTGTATGCTCTAACAATTCTTTTACGACCTCTACATGGCCACGCTCAGATGCAGAAATAAGTGCTGTTCCACCTGACTTAGTCGTTTCTTTCGTATTAACTCCTGCATTAATTAATACTTTTACAATATCCGTATAGCCTTCTCTACTTGCATAAAGAAGTGGATTGCTTTGTTTCTCATCTTTAATTTCAATATTAGCACCTACACCAATTAATGCTTTCACTGTCTCTACATGATTTTGGTACGTTGCTGCAAGGACAGGTGTTTCTCCGTTGTCACCTTCTACATTTATATTCGCTCCATCTTGGATCAATTTCATAGCTGTTTCTGTGTCTCCAAGAGTTGCAGAAAGTAGCAACTGTTTGTCCATTAAATTTATACTTTTTTCTTCTTTAGATTCTTCCTGTTCTTTATGCTTCTCTTTTTTCTTTTCGTTTTTCACATGAACCGGTTTCGATTCTGGCTCTTCTTGCTTATCGCAAGCCACTACCGTCATTAAAAGTCCTAATAACATACATAATAAAATTTTTTGTTTTCTCACAACTACAGCTCCTATGAAAGATAATGTTTTCTTAACCATTCCTCCATCACATACAATAACTCTTCTTGAGTACATTTATCCATAAGCCCTTTATATTCCTTCTTTAATCGGATTATCTAAACTTATATTAGCGAAGCAATTAGTTTAGCACGATTTTACCGCATTTGTATACATTTCTAAAAAGTACATAAAGTGAAACTTTAATCAGTGGGGGTTTTCTTCATCCCACACTGATTATTAGTTGAACCAATCGGGCTTTTATGGGCAGCCCGCCCCCCACCTAACTTCTTTGCTTTCGCTGCATTTTGAGGTGGGGGTCTTACTGCCCATTAAAGCGGGATAAATGATTGCTTTAGGTTACTATATTCCATTGTAACCGTTCTTCTAAAAATTTTACACCTTTTCTATATTTGCACCTGAATAATACTAGAAAAAGACAACTATATAGTTGTCTTTTTCTAGTATTAATGATGCGCACCGTGATTTCCCTTTTTCGGGTTCCCCATCATTTCTTTATTCATTTCCCATTTATGCTCTGCTAGCTCTTTATACGAAAGAATTTTCCCCTTATAGTTAGATACAAAGCTCTCTGCATCTTTTTTATTTTTAAATGAAATGACATTATAAGCCATTGGTGTTGTAATTGTTTTATCATATACATAAGTAGCGTCTTCTAACGAAACCCAATCTTTCGAATCATAATCTCGAACAAATTTTTCTTTCGTCTTTTCACCTGGATTAATCTCCATCCATTTATACATACAACCGATATCATCAAACTTTAATGCTTTTCCATTTTCTAAAATGATTTCTGTTGCAAATTGATTATCCATTACCCCAATTTGGCAAATATCACACTTATCATGTTTCTCATCAATTGCCACAGCCTCTGCTTGTTTCTTACCACATCCTACAATTGTAAAGACAAAGAATAAGCATATAGCAAGCATCACATACTTTGTTCTCATTATATTTCCTCCCTAACCGTATCTTCTACAAGGAGCATATCAAAAACTTGTGTGCGATTTGTGAAAAAACGATGTGTCTTTTGTAATATATGGAACAAAAAAGATGTGTAGTCCTCTCTACACACCTCTCATCATTCACAACCTGTAATTAATAAATCATCTTCCAACCTAACTAATAATGTACCTGTATAAATTTGCTGCCCAACAACTACATTTACTAATCTTATATTTCCACTGATGCCGACTGCAACCTTTTCAAGTTCACCGTTATTTTTTCGGATCATCATTAATTTTTCCCACTCATATACGTAAGAAGATTCATTAACAAAAATCTCTTCTACTTTTCCTTCATAAGAACTACAAATCTCTTCCATTCTTGTTTTCATATAAAATCTACTCCCTATTTCACACTTCAATATTTTCATCTTATTCTACCATTCTTATGGAGAGCAGCTCACTTTTTAAAAATTCAAATTAACTCCCGTGAACAAAATGAACAAAATAAAAATTATGCTTCTAATGATGTTATTTTTCAAATTATTTACCATTCAAATAGATACTTTTATGATAAATAAAAAAACCTTTTTCTGAATTTTTATTTTATTTTGAAAGCGTAATCATTTTGAGGGGGAGATTACATGTTAGCACTACTTGGATTTACGATGGTATTTGTCTTTATGTTTTTAATTATGACGAAACGTATGTCAGCACTAGTAGCATTAATATTAATTCCAATTACGTTCGCATTAATTGGAGGCTTTTATGCAAACATGGGACCTATGATGTTAGAAGGAATTCAAAAACTAGCACCTACTGGTATTATGCTTATGTTTGCCATTTTATATTTTGGAATTATGATTGATAGCGGTTTATTCGATCCTGTCATTAGTAGGATTTTGAAATTTGTGAAAGGAGATCCTTTAAAAATTGTTGTTGGCACAGCAATTCTTACTATTATCGTTTCATTAGATGGGGATGGAACGACAACGTATATGATTACTGTTTCCGCAATGTATCCACTATATAAACGCCTTGGAATGAATCCACTTATATTAGCTGGAGTTGTTATGTTAGGTGCAGGAGTGACAAATCTTACACCGTGGGGTGGACCAACAGCTCGTGTTATGAGTGCACTCGGACTAGACGCATCAGAGCTCTTTACACCACTTATACCAGGAATGATTGCTGGTGCACTTTGGGTAGTTTTCGTTGCTTACTATCTTGGGAAAAAAGAAAGAAAGCGTTTAGGAATTATGGATGTACAATATTTAAAACAAATGCAAACGATGGATGAGCAAGCTGCAACAGTAGAAGCTGCTGTTCATAAGCGCCCTAAACTTCTATGGATTAACTTTTTATTAACTGCTACCTTACTTGTCTGTCTCATACTAGAAATTATGCCGTTACCTGTTTTATTTACAATCGCTTTCGCTATTGCTGTTATGATTAACTATCCGAACTTAGAGCAACAGAAAGAGCGTATTGCTTCTCACGCAGGAAACGTATTAGCGGTTGTTTCTCTCGTATTTGCCGCTGGGATTTTCACCGGGATTTTATCAGGAACAAAAATGGTAGATGCAATGGCTAAAAGTGTAGTAACTCTTATACCAGACGCTCTTGGACCACAACTACCAATTATTACAGCCCTTCTTAGCATGCCATTCACATTTTTCATGTCCAATGATGCATTTTATTTCGGTGTACTACCTATTTTAACGAAAGCTGCTGCCACTTACGGAATTAGTGCAGCTGAAATGGGACGCGCTTCCTTACTCGGGCAACCTGTTCACTTATTAAGCCCTCTTGTCGCATCCACTTATTTATTAGTTGGGATGGCAAAAGTTGATTTTGGTGAACATCAACGTTTTACTTTATTGTGGGCAGTTGGAACGACAATGGTCATGTTGATTACTGGAATTTTAATTGGGATTATTCCAATATAAAATAAAAAACAGTAGCGGACATATTATCCGCTACTGTTTTTTATTATGAAGAAACAAGAAAATATCTTCTTTCTGGTCTCCCTACACTCCCATATATAAGCTCCGCATGAACTTTCTTTCCTGATATTAAATATTCTAAATAACGCCTCGCTGTTGACCTGCTTACTCCGACCATTGAGCTTAGCACTTCCGCAGTAATACCTTCTTCATTCACTGTTAACATATGTTTTTTTATTTTTGCTAAAGTTAAGGGATCTATCCCTTTCGGGGCATATTCTATTTCATTTCCCTTTACGCCTCTTTGAGACCATAAATGTTCAATTTGTTCTATAGATAACTGATTATTTTTCTTTAGCTGTACAAGCTTTTTTTGATAATTTTCCAAACTTGTCTTAAATCGATCAAACATAAGTGGTTTTACGATATAATCTGTTACTCCGCCTCGCAGGGCGTGCCTCACTACATCTGTTTCCGATGCAGCTGTAATCATAATAATATCTGTATCATGTAAATTATGTCTAATATATGTGACAAGTTCCGTTCCTTGCATATCAGGTAGGTACACGTCTAATAAAACGAGCTGTGGCTTCACGAGATCTAGCCATTCTTTCGCTTGTTCTCCAGTCGTTGCTGTTCCAATGACTTTAAACCCCTCAATTTTTTCAGTAAAACGACGATGAATGTCCGCAATTCGAATATCATCTTCTACAATCAATACTTCAATCTCCTCACCCATTACAATTCGCCTCTCTCTTTCGGTAATGCAATAATAAACAATGCACCACCTAAATCCCCTTTTTCGATTGCGATACTTCCATTTAAATCTTCTACTAACTCTTTCACTTTTGCTAATCCATACCCTCGCTTCTCGCCTTCTTTCGTCGAGAAGCCTTTATAGAATATGCTAGTAATGACCTCATCATGAATCCCTTGTCCTGAGTCTTCCACTTCAATTACTATTTCTTCTCCGATATCAGTTACAAACATTCTTACTTTCTTATTATGTTCTTCATTTCTTTCAATCGCTTCAAATGCATTCGTAATTAAATTTCCTAAAATAGAAACGACATAATTACTCTCAATGTGCGGGCTTAATTTGTCTAAACTACTCTCTCTATCTAGCATAAAATCAATCTTCAACTCTCTTGCTCTATTATAGAATCCAATTAAAATCCCACCTAACCACGGATTTTGAATTCGCTTCATAATAAATTGAACAAAATCTTGATAGACCGCCGTTTCCTTATGAATAAGCTCTAAAGCATCTTCATATGATTCTAACTGGATAAGTCCTGAGAGCGTATACAATAAGTTATTATATTCATGCGTTTGCGCTCGTAATGCCTCTGTATATTGCTTCGTCTGAGATAATTCTGCTGTTAACTGATCCATTTCAGATTTCAAACGTAAGCTCGATACAACACCAGTTACTTTATTCTTTACTTTAATAGGTAGACGGTTCGCAATAACAGCCTGCCCTTTTATATTTAATTGGCGATCAAATTGTTCTTCCCCAGTTTGAAGTACATCTAGTATCGTTGAATTAGGAATTACATCTAAAATAAATTCTCCAATAATATTTCGTTGTTCATCTAATGAAAGAATGTCATAAGCTGCTTGATTGACTAATCTAATCATCCCATTTTGATCAATAACAATAATCCCTTCACGTACAGATTGAATCACTGTACTATGCTCTTCATATAAAGATGAAATTTCTTCTGGCTCCATGCCAAACATCATTCTTTTTATACTGCCTGCTAAATATATAGAACCAATTATCCCAATTAAAAGACCTGCTATTGTAATCCAAAATACACGCTTTCCATACACTTCTACTGCACCATGAATATCGTCCATTGAAAATCCAACAGACACCACGCCAATAATTTCATTTTCCTGATTACGGATTGGAACTTTTCCGCGTAATGAAGGGCCTAATGATCCAGTTGCTCTCGAAACATAAGATTTCCCTTCTAATAGAACCCCTTCGTTATCTCCACCAACCATTGCTTCTCCTATTTTATCTCGCTTAGGGTGTGCATATCGAATCCCCTCTTTATTTCCAACTACAATAAAATCAGCATCTGTATCAATTCGAATTTTTTCTGCAATCGGCTGAATGATAGAAGCTGGATTTTCTTTTTGAAAAGCTTCCTTTATTTCTGGTATAGCAGCAACTGTTTTCGCAACATGCAAAGCCCGTTTCCCAATTTGTTCTTCTACCGTTTCAGATAATATGTAATAAAATAAATAACTCGTTAACAGAAGTACAACTAAAATTAGTGTACTAATAGTTAATGTAATTCTCGGTTGTAGTTTTAATTTTTTTAATTTCAAAACCATTCCCCTAACATGATTAAAGATAGAATTTAAAGAATATACAGTCTCTTTAATTATACTTAATCATAACATGGTTACTCTATATTTCTTTCTTTTTCTCTTCATAAAAAAAGAAACGAAGTAAAATTATTACCTCGTTTCTTAACATTCGTTATTACACTTTAAACTTACCAATCATCTCTTGTAACTCTTCTGCCATTTGTGATAAATGGACTGCTGCTGCATTTATTTCATCTACTGAAGCTAATTGTTCTTCAGATGAACCAGCAATATTTTGAACGCTTGCTGCATTTTCTTCAATCGTAGCTGCAATTTCATTAATAGATGCACTTACTTGTCTTGCATCTACCGTCATTTGCTTCGCTACATCTACCATGTTATCAATTTGTACAACTGTATCATCCGTAGATTTCAATATTTCAGCAAAGCTTTGCTTCGTTTCATTTGCAACTACAAGCCCTGATTGTACTTCTGTCCCAACTTGCTTCATAGAACTTACCGTTTCTTTTATATCAAATTGGATCTCTTTCACTAGTTTTCCAATTTCCGTAGAAGACTGTCCTGATTGCTCAGCTAATTTTCGTACTTCATCTGCTACAATTGCAAATCCTCTTCCTTGCTCTCCAGCTCTTGCAGCCTCAATTGCCGCATTTAACGCTAATAAATTTGTCTGCTCTGCAATATGTTGAATCACCTCAAGAATTGCTCCAATTTGTTTTGATTTATCATCTAACAAAACAATAACTTTATCTGATTGTGAAACAGACTCATGGATTAATTGCATTTGATTCACAGTTTTTTCAACTAACTTTCCACCATCTTCAGCCTTTTTCTTCGTATACATAGATGCTGTGGATACTAATGAAGAACTATCTGCAACACGCTGAATTCCTTCTGTAACTTCCTCTAATAATGTTGCGCCTTCTTCAACTTCTTTCGTTTGTATTTCAGCCCCGCTCGACACTTGCTCTATTGCTTG
This sequence comes from Bacillus cereus group sp. MYBK139-1, assembly GCF_051916915.1. NCBI lineage: Bacteria > Bacillati > Bacillota > Bacilli > Caryophanales > Bacillaceae > Bacillus > Bacillus cereus group sp. MYBK139-1. The sequence continues at coordinate 180,971 of NZ_JBQAHO010000006.1, forward strand.
TGTAATTTGTTCCGTTGCTTCACTTGTCTGCTTCATACTAGCTGTTAATTCTTCTGAAGATGCCGCTACATGACTTGCTGAAGTATTTATATTGGAAATAACCTGATGTAATGATGTCGCCATCTCGTTAAAACTTTCTCCTAACTGTCCAATTTCATCTTTAGAATGAACTGTAATTGTTTCTGTTAAATCGCCTTCACTAATCTTTTTCGATGATATAACAAGTTGTTTTAACGGGTTAATAATAGAAGCAATTATGAAGTAAATTAAAACACCGCCGATTATTAATGAAATACCAATAACAGTTAGCGTTTTATAGAAAATAGGATTAGCTGCTTCAATAATTTCTTTTGAAGGCATAATTCCTGCTATTTTCCATCCAGTCTGCTTATTTGTTATAAAGGTAATATTGCGATCATCACCATCGAGTTTGAATTTAAATTCACCTGTTTCCTGTTTGTACAATTCCTTCTCAAGTTTTTCTTCTATTTTGTCACCTGGTTTTATCGTCGGATGTGCTATTACATGTTTAGATTGGTCGAAGATTGCTACATATCCTTTTTTGCCGATATTGACCATTTTTGAAGTATTTACAATGTCATTAATAATTAAATCAATACCGAGAACACCGCTCTTATCCTCATTTTGTTTTGCTATTGTAATAACAATATTCCCTGTTGTACTTGACTTATATGGGGCTGTGATAACCACTTCTCCGCTTTTTTTCGCTGCTTCTTTATACCAATCTCTTTCGGTAGGATTGTATCCATCTGGCATTTGAATAGACGGTGATTGAATAAATTGTCCCGTACTAGATCCCGTATAAATTGCTTCTATTTCTGGATGTAATTTATTATATTCTTCTAATTTATTTTGCACATTTTGGAGCTGATCAGTCCCGTAACTTACTCCGTTAAATAACTTTGTAAAATATACTGCGTCTACCTTTTTACTGTCTATCTCTTTGTTAATAACATTATTTAAAATCTTTACGTTATCTTCCGCTGATTGTAAAATTGTTTCATTAAAGTTTGTCTTCGCTTGCTGATAAGACGTCCAACCAATTACAATACTTGGAAGAACTAAAATAATAACAAATGATACTAGTAACTTTGCTTTTAAACTACTTCTCCTTAATTTCCTTTGAAACATATTTCTACCCCTCCATACCGTTTTAAATGTAATTACCTTACATTTAATTTCTTTATATAAATTATACGATTAAAAAGTATCAACTCTTTATCTCTTTTTCTATTAAAGAATTAATACATACCTTTTTCATTCTATATAAATTAAATAATTAAAACAATATATAAAAATGTACATTATTCGAAATATTATCATTCACAGAAGAACCTCTAGTATCTCACTTACTAGAGGTTCCATCCACTTTACTATTCTTTATCTTTTTCTACTTCCTTTTTTTCACCTTCTACTACAGATACAACAGGTTTATCATTTGATAATTGTTGAACCGCTCCTTTTCCAGCAAATCCTTCTAATAACTCTTTTAAATCAATGCCAGAAGAAGCTTTTAATGTTTCTTGCATCGTTGCCATTAAATCAGTCGCATAACCTGCAACTTTTCCGGCGCCGCTATTTTTACCACCGCCGCCTGTATCGACAACTGTAATTTTATCAATGTTGCTAAGTGGACTAGCAACTTCCTTCGCATAACTTGGAAGCATTTTAAGTACCATATCCATAATTGCCGCTTGGCCATATAACTCAAATGCCTCTGCAATTTTTTGCTTCGCTTCGGCTTCTGCTAAACCTTTTAACCTAATAACATCGGCTTCTGCCGTACCTTGTGCTTTTTGTACTTCCGCTTTAGCTTGACCTTGTGCTTTTTCAATTTCTGCCTTCGCTAAACCTTCCACACGTACTTCTTCCGCACGTGCTCTCGCTTCAGCTTCAATCTTATATTGATCCGCATCTGCCTTTTTAATTTGTTTTACTTTTTCTGCTTCCGCTGATTGCTCAACAGCATAGCGATCTGCATCTGCTTTTTTCTTTACTTCTGCATCGTATTGCTTTTCACGACGCGCAATCTCTTTTTCTTCTAATTCAATTTGTTTCTCACGCTCAATGATTTTAACGCGCATTTGCTCTTCTGTAACACCTTGTTGCGCTTTCGCTTGTTGTAATTCATAAGAAAGATCGGCGTCTGCACGAGCTTGTTCTTGCTCTCTCTTATAAGATTGTACTTTTAATTCTTTATGTTTTTCAGCTTCAGCGATTTGCGCATCACGTTGGTATTCAGCCTCTTTCGCTTCTTTCTCAGCACGAGCTTTTTCAATACGAGCTTCTTTTTCACGCTCTGCATTTGCAATTGTTGCATCACGCTTAACCGTCGCAATTTGCGGCTGACCAAGTGCATCTAAGTAACCGTTCTTATCCATGATTTCTTTAATGGTAAAGGAAACGATGCGAAGACCCATTTTCTTTAAATCTGTAGAAGCTACTTCATGCACCTTTTGAGCAAATTGCTCTCTATTACTATACGCATCTTCTACTGTCATAGAGGATAAAATCGCGCGTAAATGACCTTCTAAAACCTCTTTTGCTTCTACTTTTAACTCTTCTGTTTCTTTTCCTAAATATTGCTCAGCTGCTGTCGATACTTCTTCAATTGTAGAACCTACTTTAATAATAGAAACACCATTTACTGTAACTGGAACACCTTGCTTCGTATACGTATCGCGTGTACCCACTTCTAACTTGTAATTTAGTAAGCTTAAAGGTTCTGCTCTTTGCATAATTGGAACTACGAATGTACCGCCACCGCGAATAATCTTAATCTTCTTTCCATCATCAGTGGTAACTACATTTTTCCCACCACCAAGCCAATTCCCTGTAACAATTAACGCTTCATCTGGTCCAACTGTTCGATACTTCGTAATGAATACTAAAATGAGTAGAATTAAAATTGCAAGTAAAACTCCACCAATAATTAATGGAATCGTCATGGAAATTCCCCCTTATAATTTTGGTTTTTTTAAAGAATAAGCGATGTTTTGTACAAGCAAAACACCATCTTGGACTCCCTCAATAATAACTTCAGTTCCTTGTGAAATATCTTTTTTCCCAATTGTTTTAGCTGGAATTGCATTACTTCCAAATTGGGAGGAGATTAATACTTCACCTAATCCTTCTGTAGGAATTGTCGTAATGACTTCTCCCTTGCAACCAATGAATTCATCCATACGTTGCACAGTATTTTGTTCTGCTTCTGCAATCGGCTTTAAAATTAATATTTTCATTATGAATACACCCATAAAGGATATAGCAAATGCAGCCACGAAAATAAGAATACTATTAAAGGAAAATAAATATTCTCCTATATAACTAAGTCCACATAGCATGGCGAAAAAACTAAGTAATAAAGTAACAACGGATACTGATCCGCCTCCAAAACTAAATATGGATTCAAATATATCCCCAAAAAAGATATAAATCACAGTGAGTATAGTAGCAATAATAAATCCGTATAAATAAATTGTTTCAAGTGGATAACCAAACAAAACCATTCCTTATCCCCCTCTCTTAAACAATCCCTTTTTTGTTATGTGTATGCCCCACCTCTTTCAAAGATTATCGTTCTTAATTTTCAGTTATTTACTTTTTAAAGAAAAGCCTGTAAGACAGGCCCCCTAAAAAAGAACAGGAGAAGCCTATTGTGACAGGCTCCTCCTAGTAAATAACCGATATATTATATATCTATATAATATACTATTTTCCACAAAAAGTAAAGTTAAACATACATTGGAAAAGTACTTATTTTAATGATAATTCGTAAGTTCCATCGCCATTATCATATTTATATACATACAAGTAGTACTTACCTGGTTTTGCATTCATTTTTGCCTCTATATGATTTCCATTTGCTTGACCGTAAGCAGCATAATTTTGCATATCTGATTCATGGTGAAGTACCCATGTCATCCCGATTCCATACTCATTTAAAACGGAAATATCGATATCTTTCGCTGATGCTACATTAAATGTATAAACATCAGTGTGATCTCCGCCGATAAGACTACCTTTTATAGTATTGTTTAGCCCAATGTGATTTGCTTCCTCTGGACGATTATTTGGTTCTAATTCTGTTAAACTTCCATCTTTAACCGTAACCGTTGTTTCACTTCTGCTCTCTTTCCCTTTATCATCTTTTACTCTTAACGCTACTTTATATGAACCTTCTCTTTCATATACATGCACTGGATTTACTTCTGCACTTGTGCTTCCATCTCCAAAGTCCCATAAATAAGAAACGATCTTTCCATCTTCATCTTTTGATCCATCACTTTTAAATTGAATGCCTTCTTTTACACGTCCATTATAAGGACCATTTATATGAACCGTTGGAGCTTTATTTTCTCCGTCATCTTTTGCTATACCGTGGAAAACTACATCATATTCAAATTGATTTGAGCTATTTACACGGTAATTGACGAAGTATGCTGTAACAGTTTTGTAGCCACTCCATTCTTTTTGTGCCAGTTGTTCTAAAGCTTCATTTACATTCTTACTCATTGCGTTCCAATCTTCTGACTCACCTTTTGTTACACTACCTGTATACGTACCTTCTAATGTAAATGTATTAAAGAATTGAGAGCTATGTTTTGTCATTTTTGCATCTTTCATCGGTAACGTATCACTAATTTCTTTCTCTACTGCTGTTAACGATTTTGGTGCATGTTCAGCTAAATAATCATCTGCTACTTCCGGTACATTATATTTATCTTGATTATCGATTAGTTGCTGCATATACTCTTGATACTCTTTATTTAGTTTTAAGTCTTTACTTAAATTCTCACGATAAGCATCATAATTTTTCACGTCATTCGCTCGAATTAAATCTTGAATTTTATCAAACGTTTCAAATTGATGTGTATATAAATAAGATTGCAATGCGAACGAGTAATTATAGAAATCCCAAGAACCATATTTAGCAAATAATGTACGCTCTGCTGTATAACGGCTTGCAGGATCAGATGATAATCCACTAATGATGCTCTTTCTCGGTACTACATTATTTGTTCGAGTAGACCCTGCGAAAAACTCTGCATTTCCTTCTTGGAACCAAGTTAACCTTTCATTTTGATACATATCTCCTCTTCCGAATAAACCTGGCACTTCATATCTCCCTTGAAGATAATGGGTAAACTCATGGCGGAATAATTCTTCTAAACTATAAATACTTTGTTCTGGCGTGCGTTCATATGTAAAGAATGTTCCTGTTTCTTCAATATAAATTCCACCGTTGTTCGTTTCATATCCATACAGTTGTCTATTTAATTGGTACTCTTCTGGACTGTTATAAATTACGATCGTTAATACATCATCTGCATTACCTGGCTCTAACGCTTTATCATTTCCAATTACACGATGATACTGCGCTTTTACTTCCTTTGCAGCCCAGTATAGTCTCTTAATTTTTTCTTCCGATACTTTATCTCCTGTTTTGAATACGATAGATCCATCATCAAATGTATACGTTTTTGGTAAGTACTGCTCTTTTCCTTCTTTACGTATTTTCTCTAAATCCACTGTATTCCCGCTATAATCTTTTCCGTTATAATTTGTTGTAATTTGTTCTACTGCGACAAAATACGGTTCACTTAAACGTGGATACATATGCATTGCCTGTGTCACAACTTCTAATCCTTTATTTGGATTGCTATGAAACTTCCCTAAACGACTAGCAAAGTAAATTCCATTATTAACGAGCCACTTATTTTCTGGTGTTACTTCATTTAGAAGAGCAATACGATTTATTTCATTAATAAACCCATCTACTTTTCCATACCACATCGTTTCATTCGCCTCTTTACGAGCCTCAATTAAGTAAGACTGTATATCATAGTCAATCCCTTGCATAATATCGTATACAGCTTGTCCTTTCATACGATCGTCTACATACGTATGAAGATTATCATTATACTGTTTTAAAATATTAGCTGCGTATTGAACCGTCTCAACATCACTTGAAGCGTTACTAATCAATTTTCCGTATGCAGATACGACTGTATCTTGTTCATCTGTACCAAGCTTAAAGTTTGGATTTTTTGCGATTGCTTTTAAAGCAGGTAAACATTTGTCCTGGAAGCTTCTTTCATTTAATTCACTTAATTCATTATTATAAAATGCCAAATAAAAAGCTGAACGTAACACTTCCGTAAATGTTTGAATTCCTTTTGAATCATCTCTCGTAAACGTACTACCTCGATGAGCTAATTCATCTATAACGACTTGCATTTTCCCTTTATCTTTATAAAAAGCTTTTGCATCTTCATTAAACTGGAATAAGTCTGTAATTTGGTGCCACTTAATACTGCCTAACGTTTCAACTAACTCTTGATCATTCATTTTGTTTAAATCAGCCATTGAATAGCTTTCTTTAACTTGCTTTACTGCCGCTTTGTTCGGAATAGATGCTGGTCGCTGTGAAAAGTCTCCTACTTTTAACCGTTCTTCAAACGATAATGTTTCCTCCGCTTTAGAAACGTGTCCAATCTCATCTACTGGTTTTTCAATTCCAACTGGTTTCGAATGCAATACATTATATGGCACCTTTTCTTCTGCTGATGCATGAGTTTGAATTGCCCCCAGCGATAGAGCCATTGTACTAATGCTAAGCATTACTTTATTAATTTTTGATTTCTTGTTCATATCCTTGCCCCCTATTCAAATATTCCATTCACGAATTTAACATAAAATCTATATACAACAATATAAAATGCAATATTTCATATTATTTCTTCTTACATTTTGTACATATCGTGAACAAATTCCCTTTTTTCTCCCGAAAATAATCCGAATCCTTTCACGTAATAAAAAGAGAATTTTTTGACAATTATTTCTTTAATTGTTATGATTAATATAATTGTTAACTTTATTAAACAAGGGTGGGATTCTATGATAAAAAAAGAAAACAGTGTATTTTATATCTCCATCTTGCTAACAACATTATTCATCATATGGGGAATTACTCCGGCAAGTTGGATACAAGGCTATGATTTACAAAGCGTTACATCTTCCTTAAATTCATTTATCCTTAATAAATTTGGATGGTTTTACTCTCTACTTATGACCACAATGATTATTTTAGCCGCTTATTTAGCATTTTCTAAGTACGGTTCTATTCGTCTTGGTAAAGATGGTGAAAAACCAAAGTATAGTTATCCATCTTGGCTATCCATGTTATTTGGGGCAGGAATGGGAATTGGACTCCTCTTTTATGGAATCGCTGAACCGATTTCACATTTTACAGATCCACTAACAGGAAAAGCAGGTACAGAGGAAAGCGCCAAGCTCGCTATGCAATATTCATTTTTCCACTGGGGTCTCTTTCCATGGTCACTATACGCAATGGTTGCTTTAACAATTGCATATTTCACATTCCGCAAACAAAAAGGTAGCACAATTGGGGCTACAGTTACTCCATTATTTAATCGATCGAAAAATTCTCCTATCGGAAAAACAGTTGATATTTTAGCTGTTTTAGCCACTGTATTCGGTATTGTGCCATCTGTTGGGATTGGTGCTCAACAAATCGCCGGAGGATTAAGCTATTTATTCCCTTCTATTCATAACACTTTACTTACACAGCTCATACTTATCGCCATCTTCGCTGTTTTATATTTAACAAGTGCACAAACAGGCTTAGATCGTGGGATTAAATATTTGAGTAACTTAAATTTCTCTCTTGCAGGTATATTACTCGTCTCCTTTTTACTTTTAGGACCAACTGTATTTATTATGAAATATTTCACATCTACACTCGGTTCTTATATTGGAGCTTTACCTAGTATGGGATTAAATTTAGGAGCATTTAATGAAAAATCTTCTTCTTGGATAGAAAACTGGACTATTTTCTATTGGGGATGGTGGATCTCTTGGTCTCCATTCGTCGGTACATTCATCGCCCGTATCTCTAAAGGACGCACAATAAAAGAATTTATTTTTGGAGTTGTATTAGTCCCAACTCTTATCTGCACATTTTGGTTTGCAGTATTTGGCGGTACCGCTATCCATATGGAAATGTTCCAATCGCTTGGCATAGCTGATGAAATCGCAAAAAATGGTACAGAGATTGGATTATTTGCTGTTATTTCACATCTACCGTTCTCTACATTTTTAACAATTATCGGGTTAATTTTAGTAGCCACATTTTTCGTTACTTCTGCTGACTCGGCAACATTTGTCGTTTCTATGCAAACGAGTAACGGAAGCTTATCACCAAAAAATAGTTTAAAACTTATATGGGGATTAACAATCGCGATCATCGCAGCTATTTTATTACAAGCTGGAGGATTAAACGCACTGCAAATTGCAGCGATCATCGCAGCACTACCATTTTCTATCGTAGTCGTCCTTATGATTACTTCACTCTTTAAAGAGCTACGAAAAGAAGACGTTAATTTGCAAACGAAAGAAGTTCCGAAAAAAATAAAAAAGGTTATGTAACGATTGGCACCTCTTCTTTTAGAAGAGGTGTTTTCTACATTCATTTCATTTATTTTTCCAAAACAAATAAAACCCACTTGTTTTATAGGAATTATATGTTATTATAAAGGAAATAAATTGAATCTTTTTACATTTATTTACTAACTATTAATCTTTTTTTCTTGATATCTAAATGAAGGGAGGTTGTCCATGTGGAGATAGACATTGATTTTATGAAGGAGCAAATTCCACTATTTGTAGATAGTGCACTATTAACTTTAAAAATCGCATGTTTCGCCATTATCATTTCATTATTTATTGCGAGTATAAATGGTTTAATTCTGTTCTTTCGAATTCGTATTATACATAAAGTTGTTCGCGCTTATGTGGAAATAGCTCGAAATACACCTTTACTCATTCAATTATTTTTCTTATATTTCGGTTTACCATCATTAGGTATTAAATTATCTAATTTTTCAATCGCATTACTTGCAATGTGTTTTTTAGGTGGTGGATATATGACAGAGGTCATTCGATCTGGTCTTGATTCAATATCCAAAAGCCAAGTGGAATCAGGATATGCCATTGGATTAAATAAATGGCAACTATTTAGATTTGTAGTTTTACCACAAGCTGCAACTATTTCTGCACCAGCCTTATTTGCAAATTTTATCTTTCTATTAAAAGAAACATCTATCGTTTCTGCGATCGCTGTTCCTGAATTGTTGTATACAACAACGAATTTGATTTCAATTTATTACAAAACATCTGAGATGCTCATTATGTTAACAGCTTCCTATATCTTTCTTTTTGTACCACTATCATTTCTACTATCTTGGTTAGAAAGGAGAAATCGTTATGGGCAATTCGGGCATTAATCTACTAATAGAATCGCTTCCGCAATTGCTAAAGGGACTAGAACAAACATTATTAATTGCATGTTTTACAATCATCATTAGTACAATTGGCGGCATTCTATTTGGAATCATTCGTACATCAAAGATTACTATTTTGAGGTTCAGTTCAAGAACTTATATTGAATTATTTCGTTCTATCCCAATCCTTGTTTGGTTATTTCTTTTCTTTTTCGGTCTTCCAATCGCTCTAGGGATAGATGTTTCTAGTACAGTAGCTGCTATTACAGCTCTATCATTATGGGGAATTACAGAAATAGGCGAAATTGTAAGAGGTGCCCTTCAGTCCTTACCAAAGGGACAAGTAGAAGCTGGAAAATCTATCGGAATGAATAAGAAACAATTATATCAATATGTACTCATTCCTCAAGCAATACGGCGAATGATTCCCGCTACAATAAACATCTTCATTCGTATTATTCAAACGACATCTTTAACTGTTTTAATTGGTGTAACTGAAGTCATAAAGGCTGGACAACAAATTGTAGAACGAACAGGGGAAGCATTTCTTATATACGGTTGCTTATTTATTTTTTATTTCTTACTTTGCTATCCATTATCTATTTGGTCAAGAAAACTAGAAACAAGATGGATATAGACAATTCAATAATTTGAGAGGAGAAGAAATATGACTGCACCATTGTTGCAATTACAAAACATCTATAAGTCATACGGTGATAACCCTGTTTTAAGAGACGTAAGCTTACAAGTATCTTCCGGAGAAGTCATCGTTATTTTAGGACCAAGTGGCTGCGGAAAAAGCACATTATTGAGATGCTTAAATGGTCTTGAGGATATCCAAAGTGGGAAAATGCTTTTTCATAACGCCCCCCTTCCAAAAAACGATGGGAACTGGCAAAAACTTCGTCAAAAAATCGGAATGGTCTTTCAAAGTTATCATTTATTTCCTCACATGACTGTTCTAGAAAATATTTTACTCGGTCCTCTAAAAGTACAAAAACGAAATAAAAATGAAGCATTGAAGCAAGCAGAACAATTATTACTAAAAGTAGGTTTACTAGAGAAAAAAGATGCCTATCCAAGAGAGTTATCTGGCGGGCAACAACAGCGTATTGCAATTGTTCGCACCCTCTGTATGAATCCTGAAGTAATTTTATTTGATGAAGTAACAGCTGCATTAGATCCTGAAATGGTCAAAGAAGTATTAGAAGTCATTATGAACTTAGCTAAACAAGGTATGACAATGTTAATTGTCACTCATGAAATGGGCTTTGCAAAAGCTGTTGCTGATCGAATTATTTTCATGGATGAAGGAGAAGTTTGTGAAACAGGAGATCCAACTACTTTTTTCACATCCCCACAAACAGAACGTGCACAACATTTCTTAAATCAATTTTTCTATATTGAAACGGTGAAAGGGAGAGATATTATATGAAAAAGTTTTTAACATTTATTATTATCGGACTGCTTTCTATTTTAGTCGTTGCATGTGGTTCAAATGAAAAGAAAACAGAAAAGACCTCGGCAAAACCAAGTGGAAAAATTGAAGAAATAAAAGAGCGCGGTGAACTAGTAGTTGCTGTTTTTACAGATAAACCACCGTTCGGTTACGTTGACAAAGATGGGAAAAATGTTGGATTTGAAATTGATATGGCAAAACGGTTTGCGAAAGACTTATTAGGTGATGAATCAAAAGTAAAATTTGTTCCCGTTGAAGCAGCAAGCCGCATTCCATATTTACAATCTGATAAAGTAGATTTCGTGTTAGCAAATATGACTGCAACAGATGAGCGAAAAAAGGTAGTTGATTTTACAAATCCACATTTAAAAGTAGCTGTGCAAGTGCTTGTTAAAGATGGTAGTCCTATTCAATCAGTAAAAGATTTAGAAGGGAAAAAAGTAATTGTAACAAAGGGTACAACTGCAGATATTTATTTAACAAAGAATATGAAAAACGTAGAGTTAATTAAATTTGATAAAAATACAGAAGCTTTACAAGCACTAAAAGATGGCCGTGCTGATGCATATGCTCAAGATAATCTTGTCCTTCTATCTTGGGCAAATAAAAATCCTGGATTCCACTTATTAAAAGACAAATTAGGTGGAGATGACTTAATTGCTATAGCAGTGAAGAAAGGCAATAAAGAAGTACATGATTGGATAAATAAAGAACTTGAAAAACTAGGAAAAGAAAACTTCCTACATACATTATATGACAAACATCTAAAAGAAGAATTCGGTCCTCAAATTAGTCCTGAATCTGTTATTACTGAGGGCGGCAAAGTAAATTAAATAAAACCCATTCGTATGAATTATAATCTTCATACGAATGGGTTTTTACTCTATTATATAGTGTTGTAAACATGCTTTCTCCTCAAAACCTACTTTCTTGTACAACCTCATCGCACAATCATTATTCGTATTCAAACATAATTCTATCTCTCTCATCCCTTGGAAGGAGAAAATATATTGAATTGCAGCTTGTAATAACCGCTCTCCGACACCTTTTCTTCTACTATTTTCAGCGGTTGCAATAAATTCGATATTCGCTTCTTGAAACTCCGGATTTACTTCAACATATACGTAACCTTCTAACTTATCATTCTTCATACTTACAAATAATTTATTCGTATCACTTAAACGTTCAATAATTTCATTTCCTTCATAATATGTATTAGGAAAAACATGATTGTGTAAAGAGATAAACTGCTCAAATACTTGTGGTAAAGCTTCTTCTACATTACATATACTACGTTCTTCCACAGTATTATGACTTAAACTGAAAATACTATGTCGATCTTGTTCTTTAGCCTGTAAATCCTTCATTAAGCGGGCACAATTATTATTTTCCACATGATAAAAACCATAAAACTTCTCAATATGAAAAGGCACCTTTTCTATAAGTTCCTTCCACATATGTACAGCAACTTCTTCCCAATTCGCTGAAAGAATAAACGGTCCCCAAATTTCTGCACATTTCTTTACTTCATCCACATCAAATCCTAATACACCTATTAAGTTATTATTCTCATAAGTAGCAACAAAAGATTGTTCCCATCCTATATCCGAAAAATCATGAATAATTGTCTGTAACAACTCCTCTTTCTCATCTCCACAATAGCCAACATGATGAGTAGCATCTTTATTCATATTCGCAATAAATGCTGCCACCCCTTCAATTTTTAAAATAGAACTAACATGCATAACCTCTCCTCCTTCTCTAATACATTTACACTTTCCCCATTTATATCCTTCTAAAAAAAGACATTATCATAAGCCTATTTCAAAATGAAATCGCCCTGATAATGTCTTCTCAAAAACTTGTATAATTGTTTTACAATATAATAAGATAAAACGTTTTTTTACTTCTTAAATAATCTCTTTCTAAATACAATCATACTCAGTGCTGAAAGAACGAATGCTACGCCTGAAAGTAACATTGATGTATTCGCTTGTCCACCTGTTGCTCCTAATGACTTCTTACTTTCTTCCTGTTTATTAACAACTGGTTTATTTTCTTTCACGACTTGATTATTCACGTTTTGTTCTTGGACTACTGTGGATTGATTTACTGCGTCTTTTGAACCTTCAATTTCTTTTCCTGTTTCTTTTACCTCCGCTTTCGATCCTTCAACTCCTGTTGTTGGCTCGTTCACTTCCTCTTTCTCTTCTTCAACTTCTTTTGTTGACTCTTTTACTTCTTCTTTCGATCCTTCAACTTCTTTTGTTGGCTCTTTTTCTTCCTCTTTCTCTTCTTCAACTTCTTTTATTTCTTCTTTCAATCCTTCAACTTCTTTTGTTGGTTCTTTTACTTCCTCTTTCTCTTCTTCAACCTCTTTTACTTCTTCTTTCGATCCTTCAACTTCTTTTGTTGGCTCTTTTTCTTCCTCTTTCTCTTCTTCAACCTCTTTTACTTCTTCTTTCGATCCTTCAACTTCTTTTGTTGGCTCTTTTTCTTCTTCTTTTACCTCTTCAACTTCTTTTGTCGGCTCTTTTTCTTCTTCTTTTAACTCTTCAACTTCTTTTGTTGGTTCTTTTTCTTCTTCTTTTACCTCTTCAACTTCTTTTGTTGGCTCTTTTTCTTCTTCTTTTACCTCTTCAACTTCTTTTGTTGGCTCTTTTTCTTCTTCTTTCGGTATTAATTTTTCTACTATATTCTGCATGACAATGCCACTATATAATATGCCAGTCTCATAATGATCTGCATCTAAATCAAATTCATATATTTTTTCCCCTAGCGTACTCCAAATAATTGCCTCATCAGTAAGCGTTCCACCTGCACTCTTTAGCGTAATCTTTTCAATTCGCTCTCCTTCTAAATCATATACAGGTATTTTCACTTCCTTATTTATTTCTGCATCATCTAAAATGACCTTTTGCCTTCTAACATCAATTGTTCCCCACTGACCTAATTGTATTAACGGCCTTACATCACGAATTTCATTTCCAGCCAATTTTAAACTAAGTAAGTCTAACATTGAGCCCAGAACCGATACATCTTTAATACGATTATCTGAAAGATTTAGCCACTGTAAATTTTTCAGTGTCGATAACGGTGTTGTATCTTCAATTTGATTATGAGATATATTTACAGCGTTTAATTGTTTCAAGTTTGAGATGAACTCAATATTTTTCAAGCCTACTCCTTCTAAAGTGAGGTCTTCTAAGTTAGTCATGTACTGTAAACCTGTTATATCTTTTATCTCTTTTCCTTTTTCTTTAAGTATCTCTAATTTTTTAATCTGTAATAAATCTTCTTTTGTTATAGGAGCATTTAGGTTCTTTCTACCCAAATTCTCTTTATTAATATGTTGTTGTAAAGTTTTATCGAGAATTACATTTTCCTGTTGTTCATTATCCTCTTTTATTGATTCCTTTATGTCATCTAATCTTTCAACAACATTTTGAATTACTGTTCCATTAAACTTAATACGATTCTCTTCTGGCTTTATATCCAACATAAATTCATATATTTTTTCTCCAGCCGTACCCCATTTAACAGAACCATTATTAACTATTCCATCTTCACTCTTCAATCGAATCGTATTAAGTGGCTCTCCTTGTAAATTATAGATAGGTATTTTAACTTCCTTATTTTTTTCTACATCATCTAAAAAGATTTTTTGTCTTTGAATATCGATATACATTCTTTTTCCTAGCTCTTGAACAGGTCTAACATCACGAATTTCATTTGAACCTAACTTTAAATCATATAAACCTGTTAAGTAACTAAGTGGCGTTATATCTGAAATAAAGTTTTCTTCTAAATTAAGTGATTGTACAGTAGACAATCTGGATAAAGGTTCGATGTTTTCTAATTCATTTTTAGCAAGATCTAACTCTACTAATTTTTTCATTGATGTAATATGTTCAATATTAGTAAGTCCATTGTTACTTAAAGATAATTTCTTTACATTTTTCAATTGCTCAATCCCAGCAAGATTATCATTACTAATTTGATTATTTGCTACAGTCAAAGTCCTTAAAGATTTCACTGTAAATAATGGTGTAATATCTTTTATATGATTACTATTTACATCTAATATTTTTACATTTTTCATTTTACTCAAAGGATTTAAATCAGAAATTTTATTATTTCTTAAAAGTAAAGTCTCAATATGCTCTAATTCAGCCAAAGGCCCAATATCTTCGAGTTCGCTATAAGTTATACTGACTGACTTCAGTTGTCTCAACTTCGAGATAAATTGTATATTTTCTAACTTAACTTCTTCCAACGTTAAGCTTTCTAAGTTCGTCATATATTCTAAGCCACTTATATCTTTTATTCCTTTACTTTTTGCCTCAACTACGATTAAAGATTTCACTTGTAATAAATCTTCTTTAGTTATTGGATCATTTAAATTTTCTCTACCTAAGTTATATTTATTAATATGCCTTTGTAATTGTTTATCTAATATTACATTTGCATTTTCATCTTGTTTTTCTGATTTATCCTCTTTATTTCCCTTTTGTTCTTCAGGAACATTATTTTCTAAATTTAATGTATTTACTTCAAACTGTACTTGATACTTATTGTCATAAAACATTGTCGGAATATAAATATGCATTTGCATGTTATATCTTTTTCCTAATTCTCCAACTTCAAATTGAATCACTTTCGTTCCATTTTTCTTTTTATCTTCTGATATTACTTTCACATCATGAAACACACCAGGAGTATGAATACCCTCTGTTTTCAAGTATTGAAAGAAATCACTATCACTTAACGT
The DNA here is from genome assembly GCF_051916915.1 of Bacillus cereus group sp. MYBK139-1. Classification (NCBI taxonomy): domain Bacteria; kingdom Bacillati; phylum Bacillota; class Bacilli; order Caryophanales; family Bacillaceae; genus Bacillus; species Bacillus cereus group sp. MYBK139-1. Next base: position 196,527 of record NZ_JBQAHO010000006.1, read on the forward strand.
TGCCGTTACAATTTTCTTGCCATTCTCAATCGTTAATTTTGGATCCTTTATGTAAACAGCTGCCATTGACTCTTCATTCGTTTTATCTTTATAAGCTTTAATAACAGCATCATATGTACCATCTTCTAAAACATGTCCAGCCTTATTTGCCTCAATTGCCGCTGCTGCTAAAGCAGGTGTTGAATACACAGCGAATGGAAGTGATAACGCCGCCGCTATAACCATTGCATTTATACGCTTTCTTCTGTTTTTCTTCAACTTTACATCTCCTCCAAAATATATAATTCAAAATGTAATCATTTCTCGAATAAATGATAATGATTTTCATTATCATTGTCAACTAAAAAAATAAAAAGTTTACAAAAAAATAACCCCTTAAAAAGGGGTTATGCCATTTTCTCTCCTGATTCTTCTCTAAAAAAGCTCTTCATCGCATGGAATACATCTGCTTTTTGCTTTAAAATATAATATCTGAAATTCTCGTCTTTAATATTTTTATAGGCCGACATGAGAGTACTATGGCGGTTGTACTGATTCACTTCCCCATACCCAAACATATTACACTTCTTCATTAATTCTTCAACAAGTTTTACACATCTAGCATTATCTGATGTTAAATTATCACCGTCTGAAAAATGGAATGGATAAATATTATAGCGGTCTGGTGAGTATTTATTATCAATTAGCTCGAGTGCTTTTTTGTATACAGAAGAACAAATTGTTCCGCCACTTTCTCCTTTTGAGAAAAACTCTTCCTCTGGAACTACTTTTGCCTCCGTATGATGGGCAATAAATTCAATATCTACTGTTTCATACTTTGTACGTAGAAATCTCGTCATCCAGAAAAAGAAGCTCCGCGCCATATATTTCTCCCATATTCCCATCGATCCACTCGTATCCATCATCGCTAATACAACAGCTTTTGAATCTGGCTTTAACACTTCATTCCAAGTACGAAACTTTAAGTCTTCTTGGTGAATCGGATGAAAAGATGCTTTACCACGCATCGCATTTCGTTTATATGCGGATATCATCGTTCTTTTCTTATCAATGTTGCCCCATAATCCTGTTTTTCTAATGTCATTAAATTCAACATGCTCAATTCGGTTTTCATCCATTTCTTTTCTCTTTAAATTAGGCAGCTCTAACTCTTTGAAAAATGCTTGCTCTAATTCTAAAATAGAGACTTCAGCTTCATAATAATCTTCTCCAGCCGCATCCCCTGCTCCTTGCCCTTTTCCTGGTCCTTTTTGCTTTTGACCACCTGATCCATCTCTCGCAACGACATCACCAACTTTGCTGTCACCATTTCCTTGCCCAACGTGTTTGTTTTTATCATAATTGTACCTAATCTTATATTCATCTAAAGAACGAATCGGTATTTTTACAACATCCTTACCATTAGACATAACAATGCTTTCTTCTGTTACAAGATCGGGTAAATTATTCTTAATTGCCTCTTGTACTTTCTCTTGATGGCGTTGTTGGTCGTCATATCCTTTGCGATGGAGGGACCAGTTTTCCTGTGAAATCGTATAATTTGGTTGGTTTTCTTCACCCATTTCTTTCCCTCCTTACTGTAATTGTCTTCCTATATGAACAGCAAGCTAGAAATTTTGTTTTATACTGTGCCAGCTAGAATGAAAGGTAACTGCCCATCAAAAATCATCCCATAAACATATATAACGTTATTCATATAATACTCCGAGCATCCTAAACAAAATTTTGCCACTCACATACTAGAAAAGAATCATTCAGCCTTTGATAAGAAAGAAACACAATGCATAGTTGCACACATTTACACTTTGCAACATATTGTATTGTGTTGGCTTTTTTCGTATGAATGGTTGGTTACTCTATCATATGCATATTGTAAAAATAATTGACAATAAATTCATGAAATTGCATCTTAATTTATTATATTTGGACAAGGTATGACACTTTACACATATGAATGGATAATAAAACGCTGTCCCGCAAAATACAAGAGACAGCGTTTTGTTATCAAACTATCGGTTTAGCAGGCTACCTACATAGCGTAATAATTCATTCGCAGATGAAGAATTATAGCCGTGCTCATCAATTAAGCGTGCAACAACATCATTAATTTTCTTAAGCTGATTTTCGTCTGGTGTTTTCGTTGATGTTGTAATTTTCACTATATCTTTTAAATCAGCAAATAGTTTTTTCTGAATCGCTTCGCGAAGGCGCTCATGTGAGTTATAATCAAAGCGTTTTCCTTTACGCGCATAAGCAGAAATGCGAATTAAAATTTCTTCACGGAATGCTTTCTTTGCATTTTCTGAAATTCCAATTTGCTCCTCAATTGAACGCATTAGCTTTTCATCTGGACTCATTTCTTCACCTGTTAATGGGTCACGTAATTTTGATTTATTGCAATATGCTTCAACGTTATCTAAGTAATTATCCATAAGTGTCTTCGCTGATTCTTCATATGAATACACAAATGCTTTTTGTACTTCTTTCTTCGCAATTTCATCATATTCTTTTCTTGCTAATGAGATGAAATTCATATAACGCTCTCGATCTTCATTACTAATTGACGGATGCTGATCCAACCCGTCTTTTAGCGATCTAAGTACATCTAATGCGTTAATAGATGGTACCTCTTTTCGAATAATTGTAGAAGAAATTCGGTTAATCACATAACGAGGATCAATACCGCTCATGCCCTCATCTTGATATTCACGTTGCAGCTCTTCTACATCAATCGCATTATAACCTTCTACTGTTTCTCCATCATATAAACGCATCTTTTTAATTAAATCAATATCCGGACGCTTCGGATCTTTTAAACGAGTTAAAATTGTAAACATTGCTGCAACGCGAAGTGTGTGTGGCGCAATGTGAACATTGGACACATCACTTTCACGAATCATTTTTTCATAAATATGTTCTTCTTCACTCACTCGTAAATTATATGGAACTGGCATTACAATAATTCTTGAGTGTAATGCTTCATTTTTCTTATTTGCTATGAAAGAGCGATACTCCGTTTCATTCGTATGCGCTACAATTAATTCATCTGCTGAAATAAGCGCAAATCTTCCCGCTTTGAAATTCCCTTCTTGCGTAAGCGATAATAAATGCCATAAAAACTTCTCGTCGCATTTTAACATCTCTTGGAATTCCATCATCCCACGGTTTGCCTTATTTAATTCCCCATCGAAGCGATACGCTCGTGGATCTGATTCTGAACCATATTCTGCGATTGTAGAAAAGTCCAGGCTACCTGTTAAATCGGCAATATCTTGTGATTTAGGATCAGACGGGCTAAATGTACCAATCCCTGTACGGCGATCTTCCGAGAAGAAAATACGCTCTACAACTACATCCTCAATTCTCGAACCATATTCTTGTTCTAGACGCATAACGTTGAGTGGTGATAAATTACCTTCAATTCTAACCCCATACTCATCAAAGAAATCATCTCGTAAATGATGCGGAATTAAATGAAGTGGATCCTCATGCATTGGGCATCCTTTAATTGCAAAAATTGCTCCTCGATCTGTTCGTGAATATGTTTCTAATCCTCGTTTCAACATCGTAACTAATGTTGATTTCCCTCCACTAACAGGACCCATTAATAATAAAATACGTTTTCTAACATCTAATCGTTTTGCAGACGGATGAAAATATTCCTCTACAAGACGTTCTAAAGCATCCTCTAACCCAAATAGCTGATTACTAAAGAAGTTATACTTTCTTCTACCATCAACTTCTTCAATTCCAGCATCTTTTATCATATTGTAAATGCGAGAGTGTGCTGTTTGAGCCACCCATGGTCTTTCCTTCACAAGCTCCAAATACTCCGCAAACGTACCTTCCCATTGTAAGCGTTCTTCTGCTTCTCGATGCTGTTCAATTTTTTTTAGAATATCCATTATAGCTCCTCCCCCATCTCCTTGTTCAATCGGATTATTATAAAAGGTATGCTAGGATGTCCTTAAACATTCTTTAAATCAAAATGAAATATACAGTAGTGCTATAAAATTCTCTCCAAAATTCAAAGAAAATTCTGTATAATATAGGTATTAAAGTTTTTACACCTCTATTCATTTTAAATAAATTCTTTTCTTCCAAGAACATTACATACATTTCGATTCATATTTCAGATTCGTAAACTGAAAAATAGGAGGGATATTAGTATGAAATTATTATTAATTTTAGGTGTATCACTCACATTTCTTACAGCTATTTTTACATCTGGTTACAATGATAAACCCGGTACACATAAAAAGTGATGTGCTTCTTAGCACATCACTTTTTTTTATCAATTATTTATCCCGCTTTAGCGGGCAGTAAGACCCCTGCCTCAAAATTCAGCGAAAGCAAAGAAATTAGATGGGGGTCGGGCTGCTCTCATTCAAGTCCGATTGGTGAGGGCTGATAATCAGTGGGGGATGAAGAACCCCCCCACTGATTAAAGTTCCACTTTATAATACACATTTTCCACATCATATTTTGATAAAGGGCGGCTATAATAATAACCTTGTACGAACTTCACATTCTTTTCCTTCAAAAATTGTATTTGTTCCGCTTTTTCTACCCCTTCTGCAATTACATTCAATTCCAAAGTATGAGCCAAATGAATAATTGCAGCCGTAATATTCGTATCGCGTTCATCTACATGTATACCTTCCATAAAAGAACGATCAATTTTCAAAGTATCAATTGGATACGTTTTTAAATAACTTAAAGATGAATATCCTGTACCAAAATCATCTAAATGAATCTTTAAATTTTGTTCTTTTAATTGTAGCAATACTCTTTTCGATATATCTTTATGTATAAGGGCTCCTTCTGTAACCTCTATCGCTAATAAATGAGCTGGTACATTGTACTTATGTAAAGCTCGTGTAATCATCTCTATTAATGTAATAGAGCGAAAATGCCTGGCTGAAATATTAACTGCAATTGGGACAACTTCATATCCTTTATTTAACCATTCACGTATTTGCCGACACACTTCATTTACTACCCATTCATCAAGCTTAATAATAAACCCTGTTCTTTCTGCTAGCGGAATAAATTGATTTGGAGAGACAAATCCTAATTCTTTATTCTCCCACCTTATTAAAGCCTCCATACTAGCTATTTTTTTCGTTTCAATATTAATTTGCGGCTGATAATATAAGAAGAATTCATTTTTTTCTATAGCACGATGTAATTGGTTTTCTATTATAAATCTTTGTTCACGCTCACAATCTAACCCACTGCAATAAAAATAATAATGCCCTTTTCCTTTTTCTTTCGCTTTTTCCAAAGCAGCATCAACTCTTTGGAATAATATTTTTTCATCTTCTCCATCTGTTGGAGCCATTACAATTCCGATTGACGCACTTAAATATACGTCCTCTTCTTCGATTACAAAATGTTCACTAATCCTTTTCAGTATGTTTTTTGCAACTCCCTCTACACGTTCTTTCGTTATATTTTCTATTAACATAACAAATTGATCATCGTGTTCTCTAAATAAGTGCATACCGCTTATTTGGATACTGCTTAAACATTCTGTCACTTTTTGTAATACTTTATCTCCTTCTTTATGACCAAAAGTATCATTAATAAGGTGAAATTCATCTAAATCTATAAAGATAAACGCAAAATCTATCTTCTCATTTAAAAAATCATTTAACTTATTTGCACATGAAATTCTATTCATTAATCCTGTTAACTGGTCATAATAAGCTAAATATTCCGTTCTCATCTCGTTTAATACTTGCCTTGTAACATCCCTCGTAACAATATAAACCCCAACAATTTCACCGTTCACAATAATCGGAATAGTTCTCAGAGAAATATAGAGCTCGTACCCTTCTTTATGAACATATTTCTTTGAAACAATTTGCTTTGCTTTTCCTTGCATGGATCCTTTAAATATAATTTGAAAATCTTTTTCATATTCTTTATTAATAAATTCAAAGATAAATTTATTATTTAATTCTTCATATCGATATCCAAATATTTCATACGTTGCTGGATTCGCGTATGTAATTCTACCTATAGAATCTATAGATATAATGGAGTCATTATTATATTCTAGTAATGACTTAAATAACATTTGTTTTTCCTCTATTTCAATCTTCTCCTCAATTTGAGCTGTAATATCCCTCGTAATACAAATAATAAACTGACATACTCCTTCTTCATCAAATACAGGATTAAGTGAAGATTCATAATGTAAATTACCAGTTGGTAAACTAACTACATCACAAAAGGTATGTGCTTTTGCTTCGCTCGCTACTTTTGCATATTGCACTTGCAATATTTCCGCCGTATCTTTCGGCAATACTTCAGAAAACGTTTTTCCATAACATTCTTCGCTTAGCTTTGCATAATCCATACCTATCTTATTTACATAAATATATGTAAAGCTTTCATCATCCATAACTTTCACAATAAATACTAAATCTTGAATAGCATGTAATAATCCTCTTCTTATTAAATCCATATCTATCATACTTAAAAAGGTATTTTGATTACGATATTGTTCCTTCATATTTATCTCAACCTGTCTGATCTATTTTTATTCATATATCACCATTCTATATGACTATGTACCCTTTTTTAAATGTATGATTCCATATTTATTTTTATTTTAAAAAAAAAAGCCGCCATATGGCGACTTTTAATAAACAATTTCTAAATCTAATCCTGGATAATTTTGTTGACGGAACGCTTCATAAATTAAAATAGCTGCTGTATTTGATAAATTTAATGAACGCACTTTATCAGTCATTGGAATACGTAAACAATGATCGAAATTTTCTTCGATTACATTAGCTGGTAAGCCGTTCGTTTCTCTTCCAAATACAAAGTAGTAATCCTTCTCACGTTTACTATAATCAAACGCTGTATGAGCTTTCTCGCCATACTTTGTTAAATAGAAGAACTCACCGTCTTTATTTTTCTCATAAAACTCTTCAATTGAATCATAATACGTAATTTTCACGTGCTGCCAATAATCTAATCCTGCACGCTTTAGCATTTTATCATCCGTTGAAAATCCAAGCGGTCTAATCAAATGTAATTCTGTTCCAGTTGCTGCACAAGTACGAGCAATATTTCCTGTATTTGCTGGAATTTCTGGTTGATATAAAACAACATGTACTCCCACGCGATATTCACCTCTGTTTTTTGTCTACTACGTATTATACCACTTGAGCGAAAAATCTCTACCCATTAATAATATGAAAGAATTTATATTTCATTTGTGGTGTATATTTACTAGAATCTTCATAGTTCCAATAACGCCGACGGCTATTCGCTGAATGTGCATTTACAAGCGGCATACCATCTGCGTCTTTTGCTACTACAATCGTCGTATGATTCCACCTACCATCATCCTCGAAATCATAAGCGATGACATCACCAAGAATAAGATCCTCTGGCCTTTCTACAGCTTCAGCTCGAAGTCCTGATGTAGCACCTGACAAATACCAATAAAAAGAGTGTGCAACAGCCCAGCTCCAACTCCACTGATTCTCCCTTTGCCACCATCCTTTGCGAATATTAGGATATCCATTCATTGGTACTTCTCCAGTATGAAGACATTGAGAAATAAAATTCGTACAGTTATCAGGGAAATTACGATATACAGGGTTTCGATCATCCCACCAACGTTCTGCATATTTAACTGCCTCTAAACGGTTATACTGATAGGAGCCATACTTCTCTTTTGTAACTTCCCTTTCTAATGGCTCACTCATTCTAACTACCTCTGGCACTTCAATAGCATAATCACCTATTATCCGGCTACTATTTAAACAAACTCTTCGTTTTAATTGTTCCTCTTCAATATAAAATAATTCTTTATGCTTAATTAAATATTTAAAATGTATTTGATAATCAATTTCTTGATGATTGCTATTATTTAATTGCCTCATAAAAGAAACGTCCGCAGTTGCTTTTACTATCTCTGCATTACGCTTTTGAAATAATTGTTTCTTTCTCTTTGCTATTTGTAATAAATCTTCAGCAATACCATCTACATTTGTTCGTTTCTCTGTTATATATGCTAAAAAGTGTTGGACTTGCTTTTCAATATTTATTTTTACAACCATTTCGTCTCCCTCCCATATTACAATATGAAAAAGGGAGATATTATCTACTCTTTTTTCTGCGCTAACAATTCAAGTCCGCGATTCATTTCATGAAGAACCTCTTCGTCTTTCTCACGTTGCATCGCTTTTTCAATAGCTTCGCCCACGCCGTCTCCACCAATTTTCCCAAGCGCCCACGCTGCTGTTCCGCGAAGTACTGGTCTTGGATCGTCTTTCATAACATCAATTAAATCTGGAATTGCTGATGCCTCTTTAAAATGCGCAAGTGCCAAAATTGCATTTCGTTGCAACGGTTTTTTACCTCTCCATGAACCAGACATAATTCCATATTTCTCTTTAAAATCACGATTGCTAATTGTTAAAAGTGGTGTTAATAACGGCTTAACTAACTCAGGATTTGGTTCCATCTCAGGGTGATTATGAAAATCCATTCCTTTATTTTTCGGACAAACTGTCTGACACGTATCACATCCATAAATACGATTACCTATTTTGTCGCGATACTCTTCCGGTAGAAATCCTTTCGTCTGTGTTAAAAATGCTATGCACTTCTTCGAATCTAACTGTCCTCCTTGTATTAAAGCACCTGTAGGACAAATATCAATACACTTTGTACAGTTCCCGCATTGATCTTCTATCGGCTGATCTGGTGGGAATGGAACGTTTGTAATCATTTCTCCTAAATATACATACGAACCAAATTCAGGTGTAATAATAGAGCAGTTCTTACCGCTCCATCCAATACCAGCACGCTCTGAAACAGCTCGATCACTTAATTCACCCGTATCAACCATTGACTTAACTTCTATATCGGGAAGTTTTTCGATTAAATATGCTTCTAATTTCTGCAAACGATCTCGTAAAACTAAATGATAATCTTGTCCCCAAGAAGCACGACAAAAAATCCCACGGCGTTCTCCACGCTTACTTAATGGTGCATTTTTTAATTTTGAAGGATACGCTAATGCAATCGCAATAATTGATTTTGCACCAGGTAATAGAAGCTGTGGGTTCGTTCTCTTTTCTATATCAGGCTCTTCAAATCCAGATTGATAATTTAATTGTTGCTGCTGGATTAACCGCTGCTTTAATTCTTCAAATGGTGAAGCACTAGCAAAGCCTATTTTATCTATACCAATCGTTTTACTATACGCAATGACATCTTGCTTTAATTGTTCAAAATCCATTCCTAATCGCCTCCTCAGATGAATCCATCCTTTATGTAACAATCTATTGGTTAGCAATTCACTTTTGGAATACTATTCTTTACTTCTATTTTCGCATAAAATAATGTTTTCCAAACATTAAAAAACGCAATGCCTCGTTTATCTCGGAAACGAAACACTGCGTTGATCACAATTTATAGAAAAACATTTAATAAAATTTGGAGCGGGTGAAGAGAATCGAACTCTCGACCAGAGCTTGGAAGGCTCTTGTTTTACCACTAAACTACACCCGCAAATATGAAATACATATAAGATATTAGAATAACTTATGTAAAGTAGTATAGCATGTAAAAAAAGCGGAAGCAAGAATTTTATCGAAAAAAGTCGAAAAAGTGATGAGTAGCTCATCACTTTTTCAATTCTTTATCAATCGCCTTCTTCATACTATCGAAATCAGGGTTTGCAAGATTTCCGTTTATATATACTGAAGGAGCACCTTGAACTTTTAATTTTTGAGCACGATCTGAATCTTTACGTACTTTTTCTTTTATTTCTTTACTGTGTAAATCTTTCTTAAATTGATCTACATCAACTTTCGGAAGCTTCTCTTTCACAATGTTAAGAAGTAATTCTTCTGTAATCCATTCTTCCGTATCTTTCTTTTGACTTTGATAAATCTCATCATAGAAAGTCCAGAATGAATCTTTATCTTGTTTATAAATTGCTTCACCAGCTGCTGCACCTAAATCAGAGTCTTTCCCAATAAACGGAAAATTAATAAAGTATAACTGCACTTTACCTTTATCAATATACTCTTCTTTTAATCGTGGCAATACTGTTACATCCCAAGTACGACAAGCAGGACATTTGAAGTCTCCAAATTCAACTACCTTAACCGGAGCATCATCTTTCCCTAAAGATTGTTGTGTGGAATAAGCAAACATCTCATTCCCTTTATCTTTTTTGTCATTTATGATGCTATACGCAATCGTTCCGATCACAATCAATACTGCAATGGAAAAAACTATACCAAGAGCCATGAGTTTGTTCGATGATTTCATATACATTCCTCTTTAATTTCATATTCTGTATACAGCATTGTACACAATACACATAATATCAACACTTATATACGTCACGCAATGAACACGCTCACATAAATTACAAAAACACAATAATTGTGACGATATTGTGTCACAATTTGTCACAATTTATTCAAAAAAAGAAGCTCCTATGTAGGAACTTCCTTTAGCTTACTGCTTTTTCACGAGCACTATTTAACATTGACTGCTCTGTTTTTATATCATGACGAATGACTAACTTCTCACTAACTGCTTGCACATACTCATCATGATTGATATAGCCTTCTTTCTCCATCAATCTCAAAACGACATTTCGTCTCTCTACGGCCTTATCATAATTTTGTGCCGGTGAGTAATAAGCAGGTGCCTTTACTACAGCAGCCATCATTGCACTTTCAGCCAATGTTAATTGGCTCACCTTTTTACCGAAGTATAGGTTTGCTGCTTTTTCAATTCCCCATGCTCCTTCTCCGTAATAAATATTACTTACATATAATTTTAAAATTTCATCCTTTGTAAATGTACGTTCAATTTTTTTTGTATAAAAAATTTCTTTCCACTTGCGAGAAAATGTACGTTCATTCGTTAAAAAAGCATTTTTTGATAACTGTTGTGTAATTGTACTACCGCCTTGCACAACACCACCAGCTTTTATATTCTCAACAGACGCTCTGATAATCGCTATATAATCTAAACCGTTATGATGATAAAACCTTTTATCTTCTGTCGCAATAAATGCATGTGTTAATGATTCTGGCACCTCTAACTTAGCCGGTACATGTAATTTACTAATATCACTTTTCTCGATCATTACATTTCCAATGAATAATAACGCGAAACTTAACAATAATAATAAAATAATGGCTTTATAAAAAAACTTAGTCATTGGATTTAATGCAACTTTTTGATGATAGTTCACCCTAGATAATACTCGTTCTTTCATCTTAAACACCTCTTTTCCACACAGCGTATAATTCTTACTTTAAGAATACCTTGTTGTAAAAAAATATCCCATCGATTTCTCTTACACATACCTTACATCATTGTAAGGTATAAATTGAAACTTTAATCAGACCACAACAATCTGGCTAGCCGACAAATAGCGGGATAAAAAAGTATTGTATCACAGTCCTTTTTTATCTACTATTCATCTGAAATATTGAATATAGATTATGCTAAATCAATAGCAGATTAACTCTTAAGGCTATTATACTTTCTCTATTAAAGCACCCTATTTTCATTATATCATCTACAAATATATATAATTTTGAGTATCTAGTAATCTAAATGTACATAATATATCATACATTATACAGAACAAACGTTCTTTAAATCAATACTAACGCTATTATTATTTTGACCTTTTTCTTAAACAATATACAAAAAAGAGTAGTGATTTGATTGTGTCTCAAATCAACTACTCTTTTCTTTACAATCTTCCTATTAAGTTATACGGCTGCACTTCCCACGTTTCATACGGAATAAAATGTGTTGCTCTCATCGCATCAAGCGTTCTGGGTTTCATATGAGGACGCGTTATATACTCATTTATGTTCTCTTCGTTTAAAGCCACAAATTTAGCCTCTTGTATTTCTTCAGGTTGAATTTTTATTTCACCGCTCACATATGCCACTTTAAAAACAACAGCTAGAATGTTCATGGAAGCATTGTAATAAACTCCTGTAATACCGATAGGCTTCACCGTTAATCCTGTTTCCTCCTTTATTTCCCTACAAACTGCTTGATCAAGCGCTTCTCCTTCTTCCACCTGTCCTCCAGGCAACTCCCACGTATCCGATCGCCAATGTACTTTAGCTAGTAACACTTCATCTTTTTTATTTGTTAAATAACCTGCTACAGCAATGATATGCTTTGGTGTTTTATGTTCCATATTACGCCTCCTAGAAATAATGAATATTTCATATATCCCTATAAGCATATTCCCTGTCTACACCAAAATACCTTTACTAATTCCTCACCTTAATTATATTCATAAAAAAGCCCCTATTCGTTAAACGAACAGGGACTTCTATCGTATTATTCTCCTAAGTCTACGTTGTGGTAAACTTGTTGTACATCTTCTAAATCTTCTAATGCATCAACCATTTTTTCAAATTGTACTTGAGCATCTTCAGGAAGTTCTACATCATTTTGTGCAAGCATTGTTAATTCTGCAACTGTGAATTCTTCAACACCAGCATCTTTAAGTGCAGATTGTACTGCATGGAATTGATCAGGTTCAGCATACACGATAACAGCATCTTCTTCTTCAAGAATGTCACGTGCATCTACATCTGCTTCCATTAAAATTTCAAGAACCTCATCTGATGTTTTCCCTTCAAGGCCGATAACAGCTGTCGCATCAAACATATAAGCTACAGAACCGTTTACACCCATGTTACCACTGTTTTTGCTAAATGCAGCTCGTACATCTGCTGCAGTACGGTTTACGTTGTTCGTAAGTGTATCTACAATTACCATAGATCCATTTGGTCCGAATCCTTCATAACGAAGCTCGTCATAATTTTCTTCTGAACCACCTTTTGCTTTTTCAACTGCACGATCGATAATTGTTCTTGGAACATTGTATGTTTTCGCACGTTCTAATACGACTCTAAGCGCTTGGTTTGATTCCGGATCTGGCTCGCCTTGTTTTGCCGCCACATAAATTTCACGTCCAAATTTCGCGTATATACGGCTAGTATTTGCATCTTTTGATGCTTTTTTATCTTTAATATTATTCCATTTACGACCCATACTTTCCACTCTCTTTCCGGTTTTAAATCTACATAAAAATATTAATATGAAATATCATGTGTGTTCAACACATTTTTAAAAGAAATATAAAAAGTTCATTTTTGATTCATATTACAGACATAATATAAATCACTATCATTTTGTTCTTTCGACAAGTTATATTATACATGAATTGCTACATTTATCACGAATTTTAGAATCACATAACATAATTTAGCAAAAAAAATTCTACCATTTCACCAACACACTATTTATGCTTATTTTGTAGTGTGATGAAAATATAAAAAGACTCTACACATTTGGTGTAGAGTCTTTTTATTACGCCGTTCGTGATACCGATGGTCGGGGTCGAACCGACACTCCCGAAGGAACACGATTTTGAGTCGTGCGCGTCTGCCAATTCCGCCACATCGGCACAAAAGAAAAGGCGGCAACCGGATTTGAACCGGTGATAAAGGTTTTGCAGACCTCTGCCTTACCACTTGGCTATGCCGCCATATAAAATTTTACTGGAGCGGAAGACGGGATTCGAACCCGCGACCCCAACCTTGGCAAGGTTGTATTCTACCACTGAACTACTTCCGCAAAAATGGCTGGGCTAGCTGGATTCGAACCAGCGCATGACGGAGTCAAAGTCCGTTGCCTTACCGCTTGGCTATAGCCCATCGAATTCTTACTTAATTATATGTAAGTATCCATTAGATTATTTATAATTTTTAAAATAAAAATGGGGCGACTGATGGGAATCGAACCCACGAATGCCGGAGCCACAATCCGGTGCGTTAACCACTTCGCCACAACCGCCATGTTGTGTAAATATATTTGGCAGGGGCAGTAGGAATCGAACCCACACTGGAGGTTTTGGAGACCTCAGTTCTACCTTTAAACTATGCCCCTATGTAAATGGTGGAGGGGGGCAGATTCGAACTGCCGAACCCGAAGGAGCGGATTTACAGTCCGCCGCGTTTAGCCACTTCGCTACCCCTCCGAAACTTACATGGTGCCGGCTAGAGGACTTGAACCCCCAACCTACTGATTACAAGTCAGTTGCTCTACCAATTGAGCTAAGCCGGCGTATATGATTAAGATAAATGGTGGCTCGGGACGGAATCGAACCGCCGACACGAGGATTTTCAGTCCTCTGCTCTACCGACTGAGCTACCGAGCCTTATTAAAATGGCGGTCCCGACCGGGGTCGAACCGGCGATCTCCTGCGTGACAGGCAGGCATGTTAACCACTACACCACGGGACCATTTGGTTGCGGGGACAGGATTTGAACCTGCGACCTTCGGGTTATGAGCCCGACGAGCTACCGTGCTGCTCCACCCCGCGATAATACTATTCATATAATTTATATGGTGGAGGATGACGGGATCGAACCGCCGACCCCCTGCTTGTAAGGCAGGTGCTCTCCCAGCTGAGCTAATCCTCCAAAGTGGTGACCCGTACGGGATTCGAACCCGTGTTACCGCCGTGAAAGGGCGGTGTCTTAACCACTTGACCAACGGGCCAAATATTATAAATCCTATGGCGGAGAGCAAGGGATTCGAACCCTTGATACGCTTGTGACGTATACACGATTTCCAATCGTGCTCCTTCGGCCAACTCGGACAGCTCTCCAATGGCTCCGCAGGTAGGAATCGAACCTACGACCGATCGGTTAACAGCCGATAGCTCTACCGCTGAGCTACTGCGGAATAATATTGCCTGGCAACGTCCTACTCTCACAGGGACAAGGTCCCAACTACCATCGGCGCTAGAGAGCTTAACTTCCGTGTTCGGTATGGGAACGGGTGTGACCTCTCTGCCATCA
>NZ_JBQAHO010000007.1:0-150017 GCF_051916915.1 Bacillus cereus group sp. MYBK139-1
AGCTTAACAAAGGGCGCTGTGGAATTAACGAAAGTCGACGATATCGACGGGGCTACTCTTGAAGGCGCAGTATTTAAAATCGTTGATATGAACGGCAATGATGTTCGTTCTGATTTAACTACTAATAAAGATGGAAAAATTTCTGTTTCTGATTTACGTCCGGGTGACTATCAGTTTATTGAAACGAAAGCTCCTACTGGATACGATTTAAACGCTAAGCCAATTCCTTTCACTATTACGAAAGGACAATCTCAAGTTACTTCTGTGACTGCTTTAAATAGTTTAACAACAGGTTCAATAGAATTAACTAAAGTTGATATGGATCACAATGGAACACTTGAGGGTGCCATTTTCAATATTTTAGATCAAGATGGAAAAGTAGTTCGAGAAGGCTTAAAAACAGATGGGCATGGTAAATTAATCGTAAATGATTTGAAACCTGGTAATTATCAATTGGTGGAAACAAAGGCTCCTACAGGCTATCAATTAGATGCATCACCAATAAGCTTTACAATTGAAAAAGCTCAAGCTACACCACTACAAATTACAGTTTCAAATAAAAAAATCGATTCTTCATCAGGTGGAGAGGATAAACCAGTTGCTCCTCCTAATAAAGAAGAGGAAACAGGAAAAGAAACTTCTGAAGAACTAGAAAAAGGAAATCCTGAAACACACGGTAAAGGTACTTCCGAAGAACTAGAAAAAGGAAATCCTGAAACACATGGTAAAGGTACTTCCGAGGAACTAGAAAAAGGAAATCCTGAAACACATAAAAACAAACAGCAAGATGACCGAAATACAGGTAAAGAACTTCCAAATACAGGTCACAAAAAAGATTCTACTCAAACAGTAGGTATCCTACTTCTACTAGCTGGTTTGTTAAGTATTTTAGCTACAAAACGCAAAAAATATTATTAATAGTTTTTCACACCCAATCAAGTGAACATTTGATTGGGTGTTTTTTTATACAAAAAAGGACGATACATAGAGTATCGTCCTTTTAACGGGGTGAGGCTGTCCAAAAGTACGGAAAACCTTTGAACAGCCTCGTATTTTCATATGGATGCCTTACATATATCACTGATGATAATTATGAAATGCGGAAACATATTTATCATCACATGATTCAAACACGAGAAAAGAAACCCTACAGTGGATTCTTTTCTCTACATAATCTAAAGTTTGGGTACACTAGATTCATGCAATGTAGGAGCTTTCCAAGCAGAAAGCAAACCTTCATTTAAAATGATAGCATACATATCTCCGTCAAAAATATGCAAATATGCATATAGTATTTTTTTATTTCTCAATGTCAGAATATTGAAAAACCATAAAGGTAAAGGTAAAATGAAGTCGTTATCCGTCTTCTTTTGTCAGTCAGAGAGAATAGAAGAATAGGAGAGGAAGAAATGAAAAAATCTTTGAAACAAAAAATAGTAAGCTCTTTGCTTGCTGTATCACTCGCTGTTAGCTTAGCCCCGATTGGACAAGCCAAAGCTGATTCCACGCCAGAAATCACACAGACTTCATCTATCACAAAACAAGTTGATGCAAGCCGTGCTATCGAACACATCCGTTTCTTATCCGAAACAATTGGTCCTCGCCCCGGTGGAACAAAATCAGAGGAATGGGCCTCCCGCTACGTTGGTATGAAGCTTAAATCAATGGGCTATGAAGTAGAATATCAACCATTCCAAGTGCCGGATCAATACGTTGGATTTATTGAATCACCATTATCCACAAAGCGTAATTGGCAAGCTGGTGCCGCCCCTAACGCACTAATTTCTACAGAGGCTGTTACAGCCCCTCTTATCTTTGTTCAAGGTGGGACAAAATTAGAGGATATCCCAAATGAAGTAAACGGAAAAATCGTTCTATTCGAAAGAGGAACAACAGTTGCAGACTATAATAAACAAGTTGAAAATGCTGTTAGCAAAGGAGCAAAAGGTGTTCTTTTATACAGCTTAATTGGTGGACGTGGAAACTACGGACAAACTTTCAATCCCCGCCTAACGAAAAAACAGTCTATCCCTGTCTTTGGTCTTGCTTATGCACAAGGAAATGCATTTAAAGAAGAAATCGCTAAAAAAGGGACAACAATCCTTTCCCTAAAAGCAAGACATGAATCTAATTTAACATCATTAAACGTCATTGCTAAAAAGAAACCAAAAAATAGTACAGGTAATGAAAAAGCTGTCGTTGTAAGTTCACACTATGATAGTGTCGTTGGAGCACCTGGAGCAAATGACAATGCTTCTGGTACAGGGTTAGTATTAGAGTTAGCACGCGCTTTTCAAAATGTAGAAACTGATAAAGAAATTCGTTTTATTGCTTTCGGTTCTGAAGAGACTGGCTTACTTGGCTCTGATCATTACGTTAATAGTCTATCCCAAAAAGAACGTGACCGGATTTTAGGTGTCTTTAACGCAGACATGGTTGCAACAAATTACGATAAGGCGAAGAATTTATATGCTATGACGCCCAACGGTTCTCCAAACCTTGTAACAGACGCAGCCTTACAAGCAGGTAAACAATTAAATAATGAACTCGTTCTTCAAGGGAAATTTGGCTCTAGTGATCACGTACCATTTGCTGAAGTTGGTATTCCGGCCGCCCTATTCATCTGGATGGGTGTCGATAGTTGGAATCCATTAATCTATCATATTGAGAAGGTATACCATACACCTCAAGATAACGTATTGGAGAATATTTCACCTGAACGTATGAAAATGGCATTAGAAGTTATCGGAACTGGTGTTTATAACACTCTTCAAAAACCTGTTACTCAAACCGAACAGAAAGCTGCTTAATCATTTAAAAGACCACTGATTTTTATCAGTGGTCTTTATTGAGAAAAAATACATATGCATAAAAGCATATTTTTTCCTACCCATTATCGTATACAATATTAACTGTAACAAAAATGATTACAACTAATAAGGAGGTTTTTCTACTATGAAAAAAATGATTTTAGCCGGTGCGTTAACTTTAGCAGGAATTACTGGTGCTACCGCTTTTATTGCTGAAACGAAGGTTGCTGCCGCGACTCAAGAACAGAGCTTTACGAAATTTTATTCTTTGCAAACTGGAGGTAGTTCTGAGCAAGAACCTATTTTCCTTCAAAAGGGACAAGAGCTAACAATTCAACCTAACAGCAAAACTCCTAGTTACAGTGTTTATGACTCAAATCATAATCTTATTGGACGTTATTCTGATGGATACGGACGAATTTTCACTGCAAAAACAGATGGAAATATGTATGTTCAATTTCATGCACCTTACGTTTACTATAGTCCTGTTAGCTTTTCGGTTACCTATACAATCCGATAAAATAAAGGGCCTTTCTCATGGTCCTTTATTTTGTTTCCCAATTCACTTTTACAAAACCATCTTTTACTTTTAATCCACTTATGTTCAATACATACTTTTCATTTGCTTTCAACGTCAATTTAAAAGTACCTTTTTTCGATTCACAGATCTCTTTTAACTCTCTTATACCTTCTCCTTGCCTTTCATACAAGCTAAAGCACAAATTCCCACGTTTTGCATCCGTCTCATAAAAAAATGTTACTTCTGTATCTTTCGCATACTCAAGTTCAATATCTTTCCCAGCAATATCCCATGATGAAAATTTTGCCTCGTAACTTGTCTCTCCTTGCTTCTCATTTTCTAAATATATATCTCCTGCTCTCCACGCATCATCTAACGTCTGTGCAAAAGTAAAGCCACTAAGTAATACAAACATTGTACTTCCCAATATCGCAACTAATGTTACCTTCTGCTTTTTAACAAAATTCATCCTATATTCTCCTTCAACTTTCTTTTTACTTCTTCTCACCATATATAATAAAAATCCAATAAAGAATGGTAATATAACTGCTAAAACACTCCACCCTTTACTCATTTGATGTGCTTTAGCATCTGTATATACCCATGATGCAACACATATTAAAAGTGCTATAAAAGCTAAAAGCATTATCACTCCAGCTACTTCAAATATTACAAACGGATTATCGAACTCTATCATGTAATTTATACTCCTTCTTTAAAAATGACTGTATGACAACATATATCGGAATGTATACGTGCATCATAATCACAATTGCTATCAACATAGGAATTTTATGATCCAAATGAGTGACAAATTGTTCTATAACAACTGTTAATAAAACAATCCAAATGGCATGAATACCAATCATCCACCTCTTCTCTAATTTTCGAGCATTTCGCACGCTCTGTTTCGTATGATTTATCAGCTCTTCGCTAGGAATCATCTCTCTCGCTAAACTACTTTTTATCTTTTGATTAAACTTATCTTCCTTCATAAACGAACCCCTCCAAATGTTCTCGCATTTGCTTTTTCGCATAATTAAGGCGGTATTTCACTGTACCAATCGGTATATTTAATATTTCACTCATTTCCTTATAAGAATATTGTTCATAATAGTAGAGTACGAGCACAGTTTTATACTTTTCATTCAATAACTGTATAACTTCCCGTATCATTTCCGCTTCCACTTTTTGAATAAATTCTTCTGATATATTCACTTCATCCGAGAAGTCTATTTCTCCACCATCTTCTTTATGAAACAAATCCAATATTCGATCTTTCCACCTTTTTTTCTTACGATAAAAATCATAAAACGTACGAACACAAATTGTAGTAATCCACTTTTTATAATTCTCCACGTAAGAAAGTTGGTGCCGCGATGAAAAAACCTTTATCCACGTCTCTTGAAAAATATCCTCCGCGTCTTCTTTTGTCTTCGCTAACTTATAGCATAAGGAATATATTTGCCGCTTATATATATCAATCAATTCTTCTACCTTTTCTTCCATCATAAACCTGCTACTAAAAATATAGACAAATGTATATTCTTAGAGTATTCCTGCTTCTACGTGTCCTGTCTCGCCAATTACTCGCTACTACAGTTTGCTGTAACACTCCACAGGCATAAATTCCGATGTAGCCCACCGTACATATATACAATCACGTTAGTATTGTATATTTTTTTGCTTGTAAAAGATTGATTGATGCGTTCAAATCTCTATCTATTACATTTCCACAGTCACATTCATATACTCGATCAGATAGTTTTAAATCTACTTTCTTTTGACCACAACATGAGCACAATTTTGACGATGGATAAAACCGGTCTACTTGACGTAATTCAATTCCATATTCCTCACATTTCGTCAAAAGCCACTTTTTAAAAGCATAAAAAGACTGCTTGGCAATTGTTTTAGATAGATGTTTATTCTTCAGCATACCTTTCACATTCAAATCTTCCACTGTAATAAACGTTGGCTTGGTTTTCACCACATTCGTTACAATAGACTTTACATACTCTAGTCGAATATTCGCTAATTGAGCGTGCAGCTTTTGCACTCTAAGCACATTTTTGTCTATATTCGCTCTTTTATTTGTAACAGATTTTCCACCTCTCTTTTTTATATTTTCAAATTTACGCACTAAAGAGCGTTGTTCACGTTTTAACCGTTTTTCTATATTTTTTACTTTTACTGTTTTGTTGATATTTTCGTGAACGATACCATCGCTACGTGTAGCGAAATCCTTCACTCCTAAATCAATCCCTAAACCTGTTGAATTAAGTGTTGGCTTCGTTGCCGTTTCTTCCAATTCGCAAAGTACAGATATAAAATATCTTTCTGCTCTTTGATATACTGTGCCACTTTTTACAGTTACATTTTTAGGGATATACCCATATTCTTTTAACCTTACCCAACCAATTGTAGGGATTTTTATTCTATGCCTTTCTATTGTCCAATCTGTTTTGTTGTTTTTTGGAAAATAGCACTTCACATCTTGCCTCTTCTTTTTTTATATCGTGGAAATTTGGATAACCCCTTAAAAAATCGCTTAAAAGCTTTATCCCCGTTCATAATCGCTTGTTTTACAGCCTTACTGGATACTTCTTTTATCCACTGATCACATTCTTTTGTATAGACATTGTTCAACCATTTAGAAAAGTCATACCCACCTAGAAACTTTCCTTCGGCTTCATACAACTCTTTGTTTTTAGAGATATACAGATTGTAAACATACCTACATACACCAATCGTCTGGTTTATTTGGGTTATTTGTTCTTTTGTCGGATGGATTTCTATTAGATATGCTCTTTTCATAAATCTTTATCCTCCGGTATTTTCTTCTGGAATTTCCATATAGCCTTTATAATGTTTATCTGTATAATACCTTCCTCCTTTAGGGTTTCGATAAGCAGACCACATACCCTCGTTATCCTATCTCTGCAAAGTTCTTACAAGTATAGTACTTATTTCAGCAAATTCTTTTGGCTTATATTGTTTTATAGGTGGATTGTAACAAGTTTGGCTATATTTATCCCCCTATCACTTATATACGACGATGCAAACTCCTCTTTTGTTTGATAAAATTTTATTTTTTTATTATCTCCATACAAAAAGGCAATCACAACATCTTGTGATTGCCTTTTACTGAAAGCGAAAAATTGGCTCCGCTTTTCTCTATTGTCCAGCTTCAGCGGCTAGAATACTCGGTGGCTTCGCGCCTTCCTCCGAGGCAAAGTACGCCTCTCTGTCAGGAGCTCCATCCCCCTCCTATTCTGAACGAGCCGCTTCCGCTTTTCTTCATTACATTTTTTCTGGTGCAGATACTCCTACGATTGCTAATGCGTTTTGAAGTGTAGTGCGTACTGCTTTCATTAACTCGTAGCGAGCTTTACTTAATTCTAAGTTATCTTGGTTTAATACTTTTTCTGCATTGTAGAAGCTGTGTAATGCTGCTGCTAATTCAAATGCATAGTTTGTAATACGGTGTGGTAGACGTTTTTGTGCTGCATCCGCAACTACTGCTGGGAATTCACCAAGTTTTTTCAGTAACTCCACTTCTTTCTCAGAAGTAACAAGTTTGTAGTTCACGTCTCCGCCTGTAGCTAATCCTAATTCTTCACCTTGACGAAGGATACTGCATACGCGAGCATGAGCATATTGTGCGTAGTATACTGGGTTTTCATTAGATTTTGATACAGCTAAGTCCATATCGAAGTCTAAATGAGAATCACCGCTACGCATTGCGAAGAAGTAACGCATTGCGTCCACGCCTACTTCTTCCATAAGCTCACGAAGTGTAACTGCTTTACCTGTACGTTTACTCATTTTCATTTTTTCACCGTTTTGGTATAGTTGTACCATTTGGATGATTTCTACTTCAAGTGTTTCTTTATCGTAACCTAGCGCTTGAATAGCAGCTTTCATACGTGGAATGTAACCGTGGTGGTCAGCACCCCAAATGTTGATTAACTTATCGAAACCACGCTCTAATTTATCACGGTGATACGCGATATCTGGCGTTAAGTACGTGTAAGAACCGTCATTTTTAATTAATACACGGTTTTTATCATCACCGTAAGTCATTGAGCGGAACCAAGTTGCACCATCTTCTTCAAAAATCTCATCGCGCTCTTTTAATACAGCAAGAGCTTGATCGATTTTTCCATTTTTATATAATGATGTTTCTGAGAACCATACATCAAATTTAACACGGAAACTTTCTAAGTCTTTTTGAAGTTTTGCTAACTCATATTTTAAACCGTATTCACGGTAGAATTCATAACTTTCTTTTTCATCAGCTTTCGCATAACGATCGCCAAACTCTTCAGCTAAACGTTTACCGATTGCAATGATGTCCGCACCATGGTATCCGTCTTCTGGCATTTCTTTCTCTAAGCCTAAAGCTTGCATGTAACGAGCTTCAACAGAAAGAGCTAAATTATGGATTTGGTTACCAGCATCATTAATGTAGTACTCACGAGATACATCGTATCCTGCTTTTGCTAATAAGTTACATAACGTGTCACCTACTGCTGCACCACGTGCATGCCCTAAGTGAAGGTCACCTGTTGGATTCGCAGATACGAACTCAACTTGCACTTTTTCACCTTTACCAGTATTCGTTTCACCGTAAGCTTCACCAGCATTAACGATAGTTGGGATTAAGTCTGTTAAGTAGCTATTATCCATGTAGAAGTTAATGAAACCAGGACCTGCGATTTCAATCTTTTCAATAGAAGCTTTTGCTTTATCGAAGTTTGCAACTAATTCTTCTGCGATCATACGAGGTGCTTTCTTTGCAACGCGTGCAAGTTGCATTGCCATATTTGTAGAGAAGTCACCATTTGTCTTATCTTTTGGAGATTCTAATACAACGTTTGGAATCTGTTCTTCTGTCGCTAATTCTGCCTTCAATACAGCAGCTTGAATTTCTTCTTTAATTAATCCTTTTACTTGTTCTAAAGAATTCATTATTTTGCCTCCTTCAAATTAATCGTAATTGTATATCTGCCAGCTTCTTGTTCACTTAGAAGCAATGCGTACGTTAAGAAGAGTTGTCCTTTTTTCTTTTCATCCGACCATTTAAAAAGAACGTTATCAGTCTTTGTTTGCAATGCAAACGTACCAAGTTCACTCGTGTACGTACCAGTTGTCCATTCACCTTTCACATGCGTTTGACGCATTGAAACAGCACCTGAACGCATAATGAGAACTTGTTCATCTTGAATTTTAATAATTGTTTTCACTTCGCCTTGTTCGTTCGGCTCTTGGAATGTTACGTATGTACCTTGACCTTTTACATAGTATTGACCATTTGCTTCAAAAGCAACGGTTTCCTTCCTCGCCCCTTCACGGATTTCTGTTACGAAATGAACGTGTACCGGCAAGCCTGCAAGTTGTTTCTCCACGTCTTGCACACCTTTCAAATGTTATAGATATTAAATACTACTTATAATAAATCACTTTTCCTATCATATCAAAAAAAACCTCTGTCTGTCTGCTGAAAAATCAGGAAAACTCCATTTCAAAAAATAATTCACTTTCACTTTATTTCATATGATAAAATATTTTTTAAATCTAAATATTCTTTCATTTAAAGAGGTGAATGAAGTGCTCCCCACAAAATTAAAAAAAGGTGATGAAATTAGAGTGATTTCACCATCTTGTAGTTTAAGTATTGTCTCAACTGAAAACAGGAAGCTTGCTATAAAAAAATTTAACAATATGGGCTTTCAAGTTACGTTCTCAAAACACGCTGAAGAGCTAGATCGCTTTGCTTCTTCTTCTATTTCTTCACGCGTTCAAGACCTTCACGAAGCATTTAGAGACCCGAATGTAAAAGCCATTTTGACGACACTTGGCGGATACAACTCTAACGGTTTATTGAAACACCTCGATTATAATTTAATTCGAGAAAATCCGAAATTTTTCTGTGGCTATTCAGATATTACTGCTTTAAATAATGCAATTTACACTAAAACAGGACTCGTTACATATTCAGGACCCCATTTCTCTTCATTTGGAATGGAGAAAGGTCTCGAGTATACGAACGATTACTTTTTACAATGCTTAACTTCTACTGAACCTATTGAAGTCCTACCATCTGAAACATGGAGTGATGATTCTTGGTACATTGATCAGGAAAATCGAGAATTTATTAAGAATGAAGGATATGTTTCGATTCACGAGGGCGAAGCAACTGGAGAGATTATTGGTGGTAATATGAGCACCTTAAACTTGCTACAAGGTACACCATATATGCCAAACTTAAAGGATAAAATTTTATTTCTTGAAGAGGATAGTTTAACTGGGAGAGCTACTCTTAAAACTTTTGATCGATATTTACATTCTCTTATGCAGCAGCAAGATTTTGAACATGTAAAAGGCATCGTTATAGGAAAGATGCAAAAAGGTGCAGAATGTACGATAGACGACATGCAAGAAATGATTGCTTCAAAGCCTGAGCTTGCACATATCCCTATCATTGCAAACGCAAGTTTCGGTCATACAACCCCGATTTTCACTTTTCCAATTGGCGGACGTGTAAAAATCATTTCTAACAAAGAAAAAACATCTATTACTATTTTAACGCACTAAAAAAGGAGCGAATGAGTCGCTCCTTTTATCGTTTTTCTATTTTTTCCAACGCTTTTTGCGGAATTGATTCTTTCGGGATTTCAGCCCATCCTTTTCCTTGCATACCTTTTGCATAAATTTTTATAAAAGCACCCGTATGTAATTCACGGTTCATCATTCTTTTAATAACCTGTAACTTTCCGTCTTCTGTATACCCTTTAAAAGTATACAAGTATTCTCCGTCTTTTTTCTCACCTTTATCTACTACCGCATAATAATCTTGTATTTCTTTATTTGAAAAGAAGTTGTCTACAAAAGCATGTACACCTTCTGTTTTTGTGTTCAAATAATACGCTGTTCCACCTAGAATAATGGCGAATACAGCTAAAACTTTAATTACCAATTTCATACATGAACCTCCTGTTTGCACTTCTTTTTCCCTAGTCATATATCTATACTTGTATTATACGAAAAATGGCATACTATACTCTATCTAAAAGTCTTACACTTTCCTTACATTATTGTAAGGGATTTTTTCTTACAGCAAGTTCCCAAGAAAAAATTTTTCCGTTTCATACACTTTTATATTATTATTGAATGATACGAATTTTTATTACAAAAATCAAAGGAGACAGTTTTCAAATGGCTATCTTGCAAGGTTTAGCACTATTACTTGTTGTACTTTGTCTATTTACACTTTTCAGTTACCGTGCTCCTTACGGCATGAAAGCAATGGGTGCTTTAGCTAATGCAGCAATCGCAAGTTTTCTTATTGAAGCATTTCATCGTTATATAGGTGGAGAAATGTTTCATAATGACTTTTTACAATCAGTAGGAGAAGCTTCCGGTAGTATGAGCGGTGTCGCAGCAGCGATTTTAGTCGCATTAGCAATCGGTGTTTCCCCCGTATATGCTGTTTTAATCGGTATCGCTACTAGTGGATTCGGTATTTTACCAGGATTTTTCGCTGGATACGTTTGTGCTTTTGTCGTGAAATTTCTCGAAAAGAAATTACCGGCTGGTGTAGAGTTTTTAGCAATTTTATTTATCGCTGCACCAATCTCACGCGGAATGGCAATGCTTATGGATCCGCTCGTTAACGCAACACTTGGTAAAATCGGTTCTATGATTTCAGTTGCAACTACAGAAAGCCCTATTATCATGGGTATTATGCTTGGTGGATTAATAACAGTTATTTCTACCTCTCCACTGAGTTCTATGGCACTCACTGCAATGCTTGGATTAACAGGTTTACCAATGGCAATTGGTAGTCTTGCCGTAGCAGCCTCAGCCCCAATGAACTTTATTTTCTTTAAACGACTAAAGATTTGTTCAAAGAAAGACACAATTGCTGTAGCAATCGAGCCTTTAACACAAGCCGATGTTGTTTCAGCAAATCCGATTCCAATTTATGCGACAAACTTCGTTGGCGGTGCACTTGCTGGTATTATTACATCTCTGTTCCAGCTCGTTAATAATGCACCAGGAACAGCATCACCAATACCAGGACTTCTTGTTTTATTCGGATTTAATGACGTTGTAAAAGTAACAATTGCTGCTATATTATGTGGAATCGTTACCACGATTGTTGGATACATCGGATCAATAGTGTTCCGTAAATATCCAATTCGCTCTGCTGATGACATTCGCGGCATTACTTCAGAAGAGAAGGTTGCATAAGAAAAAGAGCTATTCCCGTTGTTTGGGAATAGCTCTTTTTAATGTTACGTAATGGTAAATGAAATTATATAGACGATTTTTCAAATATATCGATCATAACTCAAAATATATCAACGATTTTTTCATTATATCGACGATTCGACAAGACATATCGACTTACCGACACATAACGACAAAATAAGAGCCCCTAATCATATAGAGGGCTCTTATTTTATCCAGCTACAGCGGATTCCGCTTTTATTTCACCCAACCGAGCAGCATTTCCCGCACGAATTTGCTTGCTGCGACTGGTGTTTGATCACTATGGTCGTAGACAGGAGCTACTTCTACTAAGTCCGCTCCAACTACATTTATATTTGAATTTGCAATTGCTACGATGGAATCTAATAATTCTTTAGATGTGATACCACCAGCTTCTAACGTTCCTGTTCCTGGAGCGTGAGCTGGGTCTAATACATCAATGTCGATTGTGACATAGACTGGGCGTCCTGCAAGTTTCGGTAATACTTCTTTTAACGGTTCTAATACGTCAAATTTATATAAGTTCATACCTACT
This sequence comes from Bacillus cereus group sp. MYBK139-1, assembly GCF_051916915.1. Lineage (NCBI taxonomy): Bacteria > Bacillati > Bacillota > Bacilli > Caryophanales > Bacillaceae > Bacillus > Bacillus cereus group sp. MYBK139-1. Next base: position 12,146 of record NZ_JBQAHO010000007.1, read on the forward strand.
TCTTTCGCCCATTCAAATTCTTCCTTCATTCCAGAACGAATTCCGAAAGAATATACGTTTTCCGGACCAATTAAATCACACACTTTACGAATTGGTGTAGAGTGGGATAAAGGCTCCCCTTCATACGATTCACGTAAATCAGTATGAGCATCCATATGGATGATTGCTAAATCCGGATATTTTTTTGCCATTGCCTTAAAAATTGGCCAAGACACTAAGTGCTCACCGCCGAGACCTAGTGGAAACTTATCGGCATCTAAAAGTTTTGATACATATTCTTCAATCATGTCTAAGCTGCGTTGTGCGTTTCCGAATGGTAATGGGATATCACCCGCATCAAAATATTTTACCTCTTCTAGTTCACGATCTAAATACGGACTATATTCTTCAAGACCGATTGATACTTCACGAATACGTGCAGGGCCAAAACGAGATCCTGGACGGTAACTTACTGTCCAATCCATAGGCATCCCATAAATAACTACTTTTGACTCTTCAAAACTTGGATGACTTTTAATAAATACTTTACCTGAATAAGCTTCATCAAAACGCATATTCTTTTCCTCCTTATGTGGAACTTAAGGTATCCCAACCTTTCATTATTTCTCAAATTTGGAGCGAGTTGCTCCTCTTTCTCGATTTACCGGGTCTTCTGTTTCATAAAAAGAAGACAATTTTCTTTACAGAAGTGTAAATAGCTAGCATGTTCAAGTCTTCTGGACAAACACCTTAAATGAGCTACTTACACTTTATTTGTTCCGTACGATTCTCTTACTTAATTAAATCGCCAACAAATTTCGGTAATGCGAATGCTGCATTGTGTAATTCTTTTGTGTAGTACTTCGTTTCGATTTCGTGGAAACGCTCTTCACTTACTTCTAATGGATCATGTTTTTTAGATCCGATTGTGAACGTCCAAAGACCACTTGGGTAAGTTGGAATGTTCGCTGTGTATAAACGAGTAATTGGGAAAATCTCTTTTACGTCTTTAAACACAGTTGTAATTAGTTCTGGTGTGAACCAAGGGTTGTCCGTTTGTGCAACGAAAATACCATCTTCTTTTAACGCTTTTGAAATTCCAGCGTAGAAACCTTTTGTAAATAAGTTTACTGCTGGTCCTACTGGCTCAGTAGAATCTACCATAATTACGTCATATTCATTTTCGCTTTCTGCGATATGTAGGAAACCGTCTCCTACTTTTACTTCTACACGCTCATTATCTAACGCGCCTGCAATTGATGGTAAGTACTGTTTAGAGTACTCAATTACTTTTCCATCGATTTCAACAAGAGTTGCTTTCTTTACGCTTGGGTGTTTTAACACTTCACGAATAACACCGCCATCGCCGCCACCTACAACTAATACGTTTTCAGGGTTTGGATGTGTAAATAAAGGTACGTGCGCTACCATTTCATGATAAACGAACTCATCTTTTTCTGTTGTCATAACCATGCCATCTAAAATAAGCATGTTTCCGAACTCTTCCGTTTCAACCATATCAAGTTTTTGGAATTCTGTTTGCTCCGTATGTAATGTGCGGTTAATACGCGCCGTAATCCCAAAATGTTTTGTTTGTTTTTCAGTGAACCATAGTTCCATCGTACAATCACGCCTTTCAATGCAAATTTATAATAGGGACATCATTAATGTCCCCTAACAAAAATAAAACAAAACATCCAAAAAGTATAGTTAAAAGTACAAAAATACCGAAAATATATTTTAGTCAGAGGGTTCTAACATATGCATATAAAGAAAACCCTTTCTTAAGAAAGGGCTTTTGTCTCTACTTCTACCGGTTTTCGAATCGGAATTAGAATCATTACACAACCAACTAATACAACAATCCCACCTACTAAAAATGGACTTTGCGGTGAAACAGTGTGGCCGATGATTCCTGATAAGATTGGAGCAATTGCGCCACCTAACCAACGAACGAAGTTATAAACACCAGATGTAACAGATCTTTCATAAGGTGAAATATCCATTACATAACTTGTAAATAATGCATTATTTAATCCTGATGCTAATCCTGATAGAACAATTAATACAATTTGTAACCACATAATTTTCACGAAGAATAGTGCAATTAAGAACAGCGCAAATACGAGTAAACTGCCTTTTAACAATGTTTTCGGCTCATATTTCCCTTCTAACTTATGTGCTAAAATTGCAGAACCGTAAGCTAACGCGAGTCCCCACCCACAAAATACAAATCCTAATTGAATAGCAGATAAATGCATAATAAGTGGTGAATATGCTAATACAACGAAAAATCCGTAGTAGTATAACATTCCTGAAATGGCGCCTTGCATAAACGGTTTATACTTCACCAGGTTAAGTAATTCTCCCACGCCTGCCGCTTTACGCTTCACTTTTCGCTCTGGTTCTTTCACAAAAAAGAAAACTAAAATAAATGCTAAGAAAATTAAAATACTCGTCGCAAAAAATGGGTAACGCCAAGAATGTCCACCTAATATCCCGCCTAATAATGGTCCACCTGCCATTCCTAAACCGATAGCTGCTTCATATAACCCTACTGCTTCATGAACTTCTTTGCTTAATGCAATCAATAAAGTCATCGCCGTTGCGAAGAACATCGCATTCCCTAATCCCCATCCAGCGCGGAAAAGAGATAACTGAGCAATCGTTTGCGATATACCGCATATAAACGCAAATACAGTCACGATTGCAAGACCGATTGTCATCATCCGTTTATCACCAAATCTCGATGCAAATATTCCAGCTGGTAACATCATAATTGCCATCGTCAAAATATACGCTGTAAATAACATCTCTACTTGCCAATGCGATGCACCAATCTTTTCAGCAATAATCGGCAAAATTGGGTCGACTACCCCTATACCTGAAAAGGCAAGGAAAGTAGCCAACACTGTAATCAATCTCCCTAGTTTTTGTTTGCTCTCCATTTTGATTACTCTCCTTTTGTATTCTCTAAAAATGTCACTGCACGATGTAAGCTGTCTTCAAGTTCTCCCTTTACACGCTGCATTTGCTCCATTTTCTCGTCTAGCGTTTGCACTTGTTTTTCAAGCATCTCTTTAATTTCTTGAATCACTTCACGATCACGGGGATTCTCACTATTTCTTCTTTGCTCCATTCTTTCTTTTAACGATAAAAAATGTTGCATTTCTTGAAGCGTAATCCCTAACACTTCTTTCGCTTCCACAATTCTTTTAATTCTAGCGATATCTTCGTCTGTATACAGGCGAATGTTCCCCTCACTACGTTCTGGGGGATGAATTAAACCAATTTCCTCATAATAACGAAGTGTACGTTTTGTTAAACCAACTTGCTTTGTGACTTCATCAATCTTATACATGTTTATTCCTCCCTTCACTCGATTATTACATTTTACGTTAACGTTAACTTTTGTGCAACTGTTAGACTTTTGTAAATGTTTGTCATATTAAATTGTATTTTTTCAAAAGCAGTTTCATAATGAAAGAAAAGAAACGATAAGGAGAATTTCACATGAGTAAACCACTTATTTTCGCTCATCGCGGCGTAAAAGGAACACATCCAGAAAATACGATGATTGCCTTCCAAGAAGCTGAACGCATTGGCGCCCACGGAATTGAACTTGATGTCCACCTATCAAAAGATGGTGAACTTGTCGTGATTCACGATGAAACAGTCGATCGTACAACAAATGGCATGGGTCTTGTTTCTGAAAAAACGGTAGAAGAGTTACAAGCTTTAGATGCCGGCAGCCATAAAGATCCTTCTTTCCATGAAGCAAAAATCCCAACGTTACGAGAAGTATTTATTTGGTTATCTACAACAAGCTTACAACTCAATATTGAATTAAAAACAGACGTGATTCACTATCCAAACATTGAAGAAAAAGTTGTTGCTCTCGTTCGAGAATATCATCTTTCTAATCAAATTGTATTCTCTTCATTTAATCACGACTCTGTTTCATTATTAGCAGAAATAGCTCCTGAAATCCCAAGAGCAATTTTATATGACACACCACTTGCTGATCCTATCGCTGAAGCACAAACTAGAGAAGCAACTGGTTTACATCCAAACTTTGAGCTACTAACAAAGGAATTTGTTCAACTCACGCAAAAACAAGGGTATGTTTTCCGTCCTTATACAATTAACGAATACAAAGATTTACAAACTATGATTGATTATGGCGTAGATGTCATTATTACCGATTGGCCAGCACGTGCATTTGAGCTCCTTTCTTAATTGAAGGAGCTCTTTATTTTCGAAATTTCATTGTTTAAAATAATCGAAAACCCTCAATACTAATACAATAATGTTTGTATGAATGAGGGGCTGAAAAAGATGGATCAAACTATGAATCCGAAACTTAAAAAATATAAACGTCTTTTCTTCACCGTAATGTTTTCTTCTGTTCTTTTTTTCGTTTTTTCCTTTTTTGTTATTATTATAGTTGCAAAAATTATGGGACCTCCTCCTGTCGCTGTCCCGCAAACAAGTGTCTTTTATGCTAATGATGACACTGTTATAGGACAAAGTAATGAGATGCAAAAACGATACAATGTATCTCTCAATGAAATTTCTCCTTATGTAAAAGAGGCAACACTTTCTATCGAAGATCAAAGATTCTACAAACATCATGGCTTTGATATGAAGCGTATCGCTGGTGCCATTGTTGCTGATTTAAAAGCGATGGCAAAAGTCCAAGGCGCTAGTACGATTACACAACAGTATGCCCGTAACCTATACTTAGATCATGATAAAACGTGGAAACGTAAACTATTAGAAGCAATGTACACAATCCGTCTTGAAGTGAATTATAATAAAAATCATATTTTAGAAGGATATTTAAATACAATTTATTACGGGCATGGTGCTTATGGAATCGAAGCTGCGTCCCGTCTATATTTTGATAAAACAGCAAAAGAATTAACATTAGCGGAAGCTAGTATGCTTGCAGGTATACCAAAAGGACCTAGTGTCTACTCTCCCTTTTTAAAAGAAGATCGTGCGAAAGAACGACAATCTCTTATATTAGATGAAATGGTAGAACAAGGTTATATTACGAAGAAACAAGCAGCTTCAGCAAAGAAAGAATCACTAACTTTCGCTTCATTAGATACGAAAAAAGTCGCAGAGGTCGCGCCTTATTTCCAAGATGCTGTACAAGCTTCTCTTCTTCGTGATATCGGATTAGATGAGCAAGCCTTACAAAAAGGCGGCTTGCGTATTTATACAACGCTAGACCCGAAATTACAATCGGTTGCAGAGCAAGCTGTAAAAAACCACATACCTGACACGACAAACATACAAACTGCGCTCGTCTCTATGAATCCAAAAACAGGGGAAGTAGCTGCCCTTGTTGGTGGAACTGATTATAATACAAGTCAATTTAACAGGGCTACACAGGCCGCTCGCCAGCCCGGATCTACATTTAAGCCATTTCTATATTATGCGGCATTAGAACGAGGATTCACCCCTGCTACGCGCTTAAAAAGTGAATACACTGTGTTCACTTTAGGTGACGGTGTTTCAAAGTATAAACCGAAAAACTATAAAGACTATTATGCAGACGATTTTGTAACAATGGCGCAAGCTCTTGCGGTCTCTGATAACGTCTATGCCGTGAAAACCAATTTATTTTTAGGCGAAGACATTCTTACAAAAACGGCGAAGCAATTCGGCATTAAGAGTGCATTAAAAGACGTCCCTTCCCTCGCGCTCGGTACATCTCCTGTAAAACCAATTGAAATGGTTAACGCTTATAGCATGTTCGCAAACGGGGGAAAAGAAGTAAAACCTATTTTCATTCGCCGCATTATGGATCATGAAGGAAATATTTTATACGATGCTCATTTGGAGAGTAAACAAGTTCTTGATAAGAGCAAAGCATTTGTGATGGAAGAAATGATGACAGGCATGTTTAATAAAAAACTAAGCAGTTACGCTGCTGTAACTGGTCAATCAATGTTATCTAAACTATCAAGAACATATGCTGGAAAATCTGGCTCTACTGAAACAGATAGTTGGATGATTGGGTTTACCCCGCAACTCGTAACTGGCGTATGGGTTGGATATGATCAACCTAAATCAATTTCAAACGTAGCAGAACAAGGCTATGCAAAAAGAATATGGACCGATACGATGGAGAAAGGCTTAGATGGACAACCTAAAAAAGAGTTTAAACAACCAAGTGACGTCGTTGCAGTCGATATTAACCCTGAAAACGGGAAAATTGCTACAAAAAATTGCCCAATTTCAGTGAAGATGTATTTTGCAAAAGGTACAGAACCAACTGAATATTGTATGGATCACGTTGATGATAAAGAGGAATTTGAAAAGACAACTGAAGAAAAGAAAAAAACAAGTTGGTGGAAAAAATACCTTCCTTGGTAGAATATCCGGCTATTTCACTGAACGTGGAATAGCCTCCTTGTCGAATCGTTGATATATTTTCATACAACAAGCCAAAATAAAAAGGATGTCTCACTAGTCAACAATCGACTAGTGAGACATCCTTTTCTTTTATTCACTTAATAATGCACGGCGCAATTCTTCGCTAGATTCGTTCCAAATCGCTTCATTATGTTCTTTCAAGAATGTACCAAGTACTTTTTTAGATGATTCGTCCATATGGTCAACCATAATGTGACGCTTCAATGATTTATCCATTTTGTTTACGTGCTCTGGAAGTGACTTATATCCGCGGCGAATTTCACGGTCAACTGTCATTTCACAAGCTGTTACACCTGCATAATACGCACCTGTTGCTGTTCTTTCAATCGTTACCCACACAAGCCAGTATGGTTTTCCGTTTGGAACTTCATCTTTATTTGTTAAAAACTTAATACCTTTTTCTACTGTACTACGTGCATGCATCGCACCAATATCAACAAATGCTGTTTTCTCTAGTACATCGACAAATACGGGTGAAATGTTTTCTAGGCTTAATGCCCCAACGCCAAAACCACCATGTCCATCCGTTGAATCATTTTTCACGATATTAAAACCGATTTTTTTCTTTTTCTCTGTCATATGTAAAGTCCTCCTCACTTAATGATTATAAAAGGCCAAAGATAGGCGCAATAATACTGTTTAAAAATGCAAATACATATGGAATAACAACACTAAAAATAGGTTGGATTGTGTAATTGCTAAGCGGTGTAATAACTAGAATTAATAAAGCAATTGCCCCGTATTTTTCATACTGTGTCATTTTCGCACGAATATTTGTTGGTGCTAAATCCTCCACTACGCGATATCCATCAAGTGGCGGGATTGGTAATAAGTTAAAGACAAGTAAAACAATATTCAACATAATAAAAATCTGGAAAAATTGAGCTAGCGTATCTGCTACTGCAAATGGAATTGAGTCTAATACACCAAATGTTAATAAGCTATACCAAATAATTAAACCGATTGCGCTTAAAATTAAGTTACTAATCGGTCCTGCAATTGAAACTAATATCCCTGCAAGACGAGGTCTTTTAAAGTTATATGGGTTAACAGGAACTGGTCTCGCCCAACCGAAACCAAGAATTAATACAGCAATCATCCCGATAGGATCTAAATGTGCCATCGGTGATAAAGTTAAGCGCCCTTGTCTCTTTGCTGTATCGTCTCCAAATTTATATGCTACATATGCATGCGCAAATTCATGCACTGATAACGCAATAATAATGGCCATTGCTACCAAAGGAATTTGGTGCAACGGGTATCTAAATAACTGATCCATGTTTCATCTCCTCTTCCATATGTCAAAAAAAGAAATTATTTGTTTTTTCGATTGTTCTTCCACATAATCCGCTATAATAAGAGTGTAACTTACATAAAAGGAGCGATTATATATGCCATACGTAACAGTGAAAATGTTAGAAGGACGCACAGAGGAACAAAAGAAAGCTCTTGCTGAGAAAGTAACAGCAGCAGTAAGCGAAACAACTGGTGCTCCTGAAGAAAACATCGTTGTTTTCATCGAAGAAATGTCTAAAAACCATTATGCAGTTGGCGGAAAACGCTTAAGCGACAAATAATTTCAAGTTTTTTCATAAGAAGCAGCGCTTAGCTGCTTCTTATTTCTTTCCTTCTAACAACTCAATAATTCTCTCTTTATATTTTCCTTTTCTTCCATCTTCATAGATTAAATCATGCGGGTAGAATAGCTTTTGATCCCTTCTCTTCTTACCAGTAATCGCCTCAACAATATCCGATTCACGTGAGAGCTCTCTAAGCTCTCCATTTGGCATAAGAAGTAAGATTGGCAGACGTTCTTCTTCTTCACCAGCACGATAAAAGTCATACGGTAAGTCTGATGTTGAATCAACTACTAAATAATATTCTGGATCAAGTCCAATCTTTTTGAATAAACTACTTAATTCCATCCAATTATCTAAACCGTGCTTATCTGTAAACTCTACATATTTAAATAGGTTTCGATTCATAAAACGACGGCATAGATCGCTTAAAATTGGATCTTCTTCGTCCTGCCATACTTGGAAGTAATAATACATAACGTTCTCATCTAACTTTAAATAATCCTCTACTGTCACTTCTTCTTCAAATAAAGAATAGAAATGAACAGGGTGATTTTTAAATGTATAATACTTCTCATGCAATGATTTTGCACGGTGTAAAATCTTCGTTAAAATAACTTCAGCACTGCGCGTTACCGGATGGAAATATACTTGCCAATACATTTGATAACGACTCATAATATAATGCTCAACAGCATGCATACCACTATTCTTAATGACTACTTGATTCCCGTACGGACGCATAACACGCAGTATACGTTCCATATCAAAGTTCCCATATTTTACGCCAGTAAAGTACGCATCCCTTAATAAATAGTCCATGCGATCTGCATCAATTTGACTAGAAATCATGCTAATCGCTAATTTATTAGTAGATGTTTTCGCAATTACATCGGCTACCTTTTGTGGGAAATCTTTATCCACACGACTTAATACGCGATTAATTTCCGTATCTCCAACGATAATCTTTTGCGTAAATTTCTCATGGTCTAATGAAAATACTTTTTCAAACGAATGAGAAAATGGACCGTGACCGACATCATGAAGTAATGCCGCACATAAACATAACAATCTATCTTCAGCATTCCAATTCGGTCTGCCATCAAACACATCATCAATCATACGACGAATAATTTCATATACACCTAACGAATGAGTAAAGCGACTATGCTCTGCACCGTGAAATGTAAAAAATGTCGTTCCAAGCTGCTTAATACGGCGTAAGCGTTGAAATTCTTTCGTTCCGATTAAATCCCAAATAACACGATCGCGCACGTGCACATATTTATGTACCGGGTCTTTAAACACTTTTGTTTCGCTGAGTTTGTCGTTTAAATATACCACCTTCCGACATCCCCCTTTCTTTACTGCATTCTTACTATATATTATAAACGAAATAGGAAACAGAAAGAAATGAAAGACTATATTAATTGCCCTTATATAAAGAAAAAACCACTTTTACCGGAGTAAAAGTGATTTTTTTACACATTATTTCCCTAAAACGAACTCAGCAACTTCATCTAAGATCATTTCTTTACCTAGCGGGAAGTAACCTTTGTTTAAGTCTTCGTTTTTAATCGTAAATACGTGGTTATTTTTAACAGCGTTCATATTTTTCCAAATTGATTCTTCTTGGAATTCTTTTAGACGCTGAGAACCGTCACCAGTCGTAAATACGAATAAGTAATCTGGGTTGTAATCAATTAAAGCTTCTTTTTGTACTTGTACTAACGCTTTATCAGTTGGTGTACCTTTAACCGCTGGTAATTTTAAATCTTTAAAGATTACACTACCGTAACCGTAATCACCGTATACACGGAAAGCATTTGGATATGCAGCCATTTTCATGAATTTAGCATCGCCAGTTTTCGCAACGATTTTATCATGTAATTTGCTTGCTTTTTCATCATACTGTTTGAACCATTCTTTTGTTTCTTTTTCTTTACCGAAGATTTGGCCTACTTCTTCGAATTTTGGACGCCATTGGTCTAATGGAGTTTTTAACATAACTGTTGGTGCAATTTTAGATAATTGATCATAAATCTTTTCTTGACGATCGTTTACAAGAATTAAGTCTGGTTTTGCAGCAGCTACTGCTTCGATATTAATTTTATCGCCCCAAGCAGAGCCAACTGGTTTAACGTCTTTTAATTTATTTGCAATATGTGCATCAATTTTTTCTTGAGATGTATTAGCAGTAATAATTGGTTTCATACCAAAAATTAATAATTCTTCTGTTGAACCACTAAGGTCAGCAATTTTCTTTGGATTTGCAGGGATTTTAATTTCCCCTTTTGCATGTTGTACAGTGCGCTCTTCAGTCTTCGCATCTTTCGCATCTGCTTTTTTCTCTTCTTTGTTAGAACAAGCTGCAAATAGTACAGAAGTAACGACTAGTACCATTGCTAATAACGCCATTTTAAAATTCTTCATGTTTCCACTCCTTCTAGCTGTATTTCTCTTATAAGTTACAGTGAACTATAAGAAACAAGGTTAACAATTAATCAATATATATTTATTAATTGTTGTTTATGCCCCGTTCTAACGGGTGTTCAACTTCCTATTTACTAATAAGAAGCTCAACGTCCATTAGAAGCCCCCCTCTTTACGAGGGGGATTCTACTTATGCCTTTTTACGCAATTGATTACTAATCATCGCTAAATCATATGTTAAACAAATTGGTTTACAGTTTACTGGACATGGAACGATTTGAGCTTCAATCTCAAATACACTGCGAAGTGTTTCACTCGTCATTACTTCGTCTGGCGTTCCTTGTTTCATTAACTTACCAGCTTTTAATGCAATCATATGATCTGAGAAACGAGAAGCATGGTTTAAGTCATGGATAACCATAACAATCGTTCTACCTTCTTCTTCGTTTAACTTTTTCAATAAGTTTAATACTTCTAATTGATGAGCCATATCTAAGTACGTTGTCGGTTCATCTAATACAAGTAATTCCGTCCCTTGTGCAAGAGCCATCGCAATCCATACGCGTTGGCGTTGCCCACCTGATAACGCCTCTGCTGGACGATTTGCGAATTCTGTCATTCCCGTCACTTCAAGTGCCCAATGAATGTAGCGATAATCCTCTTCTTTCAACGTTCCAAATCCTTTTTGATGAGGAAAGCGCCCATATGAAACGAGTTCAAATACAGTAAGGCCCGTTGGCACTTCTGCAGTCTGTGGTAAAATTGCCATTTTCTTTGCGATTTCTTTCGTTGGTTGTTTCTCGATTGCTTTTCCGTCAAGATAAACAGTACCTTTTTTCGCCTTCAAAATACGAGAAGCCGTTTTTAATAATGTGGACTTCCCACAACCATTTGGTCCAATAATTGTTGTAATTTTCCCTTCCGGAATTTCAACTGTTAATCCATCAATAATTAACCCTTCATTATAGCCAACAGATACCGCATCAACTGCTAAAGTTGCCATACAAAAAGCCTCCCTTTATTTTGTCCTCATAAGTAGGTATATGAAATACGGTGCACCAATTACAGAAATAACAAGACCGACCGGTATTTCTGAAGTTGTTAACACACTTCTTGAAATTACGTCTGCGAATAAAAGTAAAAACGTCCCTATTAGTGCAGCGGTAGGCAGCATAATTTGATGTTTACCACCAACAAGGCGCCTCGCTAAATGCGGAGCCATTAAACCGATAAAACCAATTCCTCCGGCAACAGCAACAGATGCACCAGCTAAACAAACTGCAATAAATAATAATTTACGTCTTTCTTTTTCTACATTTACACCAAGGCCAACTGCTGTGGAGTCGCCTAGGTTCATTACGTTTAATATGTGAGCCTTACTAATAGCAAGTGGCAAGAAAATAACCATCCATGGAAGTACACTTAGTACAAACTTCCAATCTGTGCCCCATAGACTTCCTGCTAACCAAATCGTAGCAAAACGGAAATCGTTAGATGTCATCTTCATAGAAAAAATTAAACTAGCAGCACCAAACCCAGCTGCAACAGCGATACCGACAAGTATTAATCTCGTTGATGAAACGCCGTCTTTCCATGCTAATAAATAAATAATAACAGCTGCTAATATCGCTCCAACTAGTGCGAAGAACGGAAGAATGAATACAGATAAAAATGTACCAGTTCCTACCTTCCCGAAGAAAAAGTAGACAAAGATAACAACTGTTAATCCCGCTCCAGCGTTAATACCGATAATACCTGGATCAGCAAGTGGATTTCGTGATAACCCTTGCAAAATTGCACCTGACATAGCTAAAGCAGATCCAACTAGTATAGCAATGACCATACGTGGCATACGGAATTCAAATAAAATAACAGACTGATCTTCAGCCCCGAGTCCAACCAATGACTTTAATACGTCCATTGGGGGTATTTTAAATGTCCCTGTATTTAAACTCACTAAAAATACAGTAACGATTAATCCTACTAAAATTGTTAAAACAGAAACGTTCTTTTTTGTTAAGACACTTGTCCTCACATTTTTCCTCTCCCTTCGTTACGTGCTAAGTAGAGGAAGAATGGAACCCCAATTAGCGCTGTAATTGCTCCAATTGGCGTTTCAAACGGCGGATTAATAACGCGAGATAACATATCTGCACATTCAATTAACAGCCCGCCTAAGACCGCAGAACATGGAATAACCCATCTATAGTCTGAGCCTACAAGGAAACGAGTCATATGTGGGATGACAAGACCAACAAATCCAACCGATCCTGCCATAGAAACTGCCGAACCTGTTAACACAAGAACAAGTACTGTCCCGATAAATTTAATTAATGTCGTATTTTGACCAAGTCCAATCGCAATTTCTTCACCGAAGCTTAAAATTGTAATATACCTCGACATCATAATTGCAATGAAGAGACAAACTAGACCAATCGGTACTAACATATTAATACTTTCCCATTTCACGCCAGCAACTCCGCCTGCATTCCACATACTCACCTCTTGGGCAAGATTGAAATATAGCGCAATTCCAGATGAAATGGCCCCTAATAAAGCACTAATTGCTGCACCTGCTAAAGCTAATTTCACAGGTGTTAATCCACCTGGTGAAGAAGATCCAATTCCATATACAATGCTCGCTCCAAACGCAGCACCAATAAAAGATGCGATAACGAACATTAAATAAGGTGAATTAGGGAAGAATGCATACATAATTGCAATTCCAAATACAGCCCCATCTGTAATCCCCATTAACGACGGTGATGCAAGTGGATTTCGCGTCATACCTTGCATAATTGCTCCTGATACCGCTAAAAAGGCACCTGCAACTACGCCCCCTATTGCTCTAGGCATGCGAAGTTCTTGAATTACATTATGATGCGTAATAGAACCGTCAAACTGAAATACAGCTTGCCATACAGTCTTTAAACTAATATCTGCAGCACCAAACGAAATAGACAATGCCATGCTTAAAGCTAACAAAATTGTACCTGCTACTAAAATAATAGAAGCAATGAGCGGCCTGCTCTTAATCTCTTTAACATTCACATCTTGCTGTTCTATACTCCTTGCGCTCGCTTCCATCCCTCAACCATCCTAACCAACAACATATGTTTAATTTAATGAAATGAAATTTATTCTCAAATAGCAATAAAAAAAATTAAATGAATCGGCCTTTTTCTGATAATGATTCTCAGAATCAGACACCTTCTATTCTACCTATCGCTTCAAAAGACTGTCAACCATTATTTTGAAATACAATTTCATATAGGTCGAGACCTTAATAAATAGATAATGCCTATCTGTCATTAATCACCAGTTAAGCTTTCTCAGAATAGATTCTTCCTCTTATGGGCATAAAAAAAGAAGAGTAATCTGTTCACTCTTCTTTTCCTTACTTATTTAACTTTGCCTCAATTTTTACAATTAATTCGTCTTCTGTTGGCGCTGCAACTGGACGATTATTTACAAATGCGAATGATTTTTTACGGCCAGGGCCACAGTAAGACTGACATCCAACTTCAATCGTTGCACATGAATCTACTTTTTTTAGCTTTGGAATCAACGTTTTAACGTTCGTTGCCTGACAATCATCACACACACGAAATTCGTTTCCCATTATATAACACTTCCTCTATTTTAAACTTTTCTCAAGTACATTTAAAAATAAACACTAAATGGTATTTTACCGTTCTTTGAAGCTCGTTGCAAGTTTCCTTTCGACGCTCTTTCCTCATATAATGCTACATACTTATATGTTCTCCTACAGCACCTTCCGTCATTCTTGGCAAAATTTATCCCGCTTTAATGGGCAGTAAGATCCCCACCTCAAAATTCAGCGAAAGCAAAGAAGTTAGGCGGGGGATGAAGAACCTCCCCACTGATTAAAGTTTCACTTTATACCTTTCATCGAAATCTACCATATTTTTAAAAGCTTTGTATAAAAGCTCACTTTTTTGCCCATTATAAAAATAGGAAGTTCATAAAAAGAAAGGGAGTTGAATCTATGAAAGTAAGACAAGATGCTTGGACAGATGAGGATGATTTATTACTTGCTGAAACTGTACTTCGTCACGTTCGAGAAGGAAGTACCCAATTAAATGCATTTGAAGAAGTAGGAGACAGATTAAATCGTACATCGGCTGCCTGTGGTTTCCGTTGGAATGCTGTTGTTCGCTATAGCTATGAACAAGCTCTTCAACTAGCAAAAAAACATCGTAAAGATAAAATGCGTGCTGCAAGTGGTGAACAAGCGAAAAAACGTTTACTTTATACACCACCAGCTTCAGATTCGATAACTAATTATGAAGAGTTCGTACAAGAGGAATCAATTGTACAATATAAAGAAGCTACTCCATATCAAGAAACTACCGTTCCTGCTGCAAAGGGCTCTATGACAATGCAAGATGTTATTTATTTTTTACAAACAGTCGGATCTTCAAATATAAAAGTGACAGCTCTTGAAAACGAGAATACGAGATTGAAACAAGAAATTAAATCACAAATCCTTCGAAATGAAGAACTAGAAAAGAAACTGGAAAAATTAGAAAAACAATCTCATACTGTACAAGAAGATTACGAAACACTTATGAACATTATGAACCGCGCTCGTAAGTTAGCAGTCATGGACGACGAAGAACGTTCTCAAACATCTTTCCGAATGGATCGAAACGGTAATTTAGAAAAAATTGCAGAGTAAAAAGGATGCATGTAATGCATCCTTTTTATTATTTCACCTTTAAACTTTCCCTTTATATGTGAGGAAACTCCATTCTTCATTTTTTGCTATAATAGAGATTGTCATTTTAAAGATAAGGGGTTAGTTATATGAGCAATTCCCGTTCCATTTTATCTCAGCCAGAGTGGCGTATTGTAGATCAGTCTAGTTTGGGACCAACATTCCATGCATTGCAGTCATTCGCAATGGACGACACATTATGCACAAGTATAGGAAATAGCCAATCAGCTGCAACAATGCGCTCTTGGGTTCATCACAATACAATTGTTCTTGGCATTCAAGATTCACGCCTACCACACTTGGAACAAGGTATTACCTTTTTAAAAGAAAACAACTTCAATGTTATCGTTCGTAATTCTGGCGGACTGGCAGTCGTACTTGATGAAGGTGTGTTAAACGTATCACTTTTATTCCAAGAGACCGAAAAAGGTATCGATATTGATCTTGGATACGATACAATGTGGCATTTAATTCAGGAAATGTTAAAAGATTACGATGTTACAATTGAGGCAAAAGAAATCGTTGGTTCTTACTGCCCTGGTAGCTACGATTTAAGTATTCGCGATCAAAAATTTGCTGGTATTTCACAGCGCCGTATTCGCGGTGGTGTCGCTGTCCAAATTTATCTCTGTGCTACAGGAAGTGGCTCTGAACGTGCCGCACTCGTTCGTGATTTCTACAACCTAGCCATTCAAGGAGAAGAAACACGCTTTACGTACCCTGAAATTGTACCGAACACGATGGCTTCACTTTCAGAATTACTTGGCGAAACCATTACAGTGCAAGATTTAATGATGCGCCTTTTAAAAACACTGCAACAATTCGCTCCAAAGTTAACACCATCTCAATTAACAATAGATGAAATACCTTTATATGAGACGAATTTACAACGTATTATTGATCGTAACAATAAAGCACTTGGCTTAGAAAAATAAAGACCGTCGCTATTTTAGCGACGGTCTTTATTTCAATTCGTTATAGAATTAAAGTGCTTGAGCTGCTGTAATTAAAGCTAACTTGTACACTTCTTCTTCGTTACATCCACGAGATAGGTCGTTTACAGGCATGTTTAAACCTTGTAAGATTGGTCCTACTGCTTCGAAGTTACCTAAACGTTGAGCGATTTTGTAGCCAATATTACCAGCTTCTAAGCTTGGGAATACGAATACGTTAGCATCACCTTTAATTGTAGAACCTGGAGCTTTTTTCTCAGCTACAGATGGTACGAATGCAGCATCGAATTGGAATTCTCCATCTAAAGTTAATTCTGGAGCCATTTCTTTTGCAATGCGAGTTGCTTCTACAACTTTTTCTGTTTCTGGAGATTTCGCAGAACCTTTTGTAGAGAAGCTTAACATAGCAACGCGTGGATCAATGCCGAATAGTTCAGCAGTTTTCGCACTTTCGATACCAATTTCAGCTAAATCTTGGCTATTTGGTGCAATGTTAATTGCGCAATCAGCGAATACATATTTCTCTTCTTCACGTACCATGATGAATACGCCAGAAGTTTTTGTAACGCCTGGTTTTGTTTTAATGATTTGAAGTGCTGGACGAACTGTATCAGCTGTAGAATGAGCCGCACCACTTACTAAACCGTGTGCTTTGCCCATGTATACAAGCATTGTACCGAAGTAGTTTTCGTCTTTAAGGATTTTGCGAGCGTCTTCTTCAGTTGCTTTACCTTTACGGCGTTCAACGAAAGATGCTACCATTGCATCCATTTCTTCGTATGTAGCTGGGTCGTAAATATCAACGCCTGCTAATGTTAAATTCATGCTAGCAGCTTTTGCGCTAATTTCTTCTTTATTACCAACTAAGATTGGTTTTACTAACTCTTCTTTTGCTAAACGCTCTGCAGCGCCTAAAATTCTTTCATCAGTTCCTTCAGGAAGTACGATAGAAATGCCTTTTCCTTGAACTTTTTCTTTTACTGTTGTAAATAAGTTGCTCACGAATAAACCCTCCTACATATGTTAAAAAACTCTATCTTTAAGAATACTTCTTTTCCTCTATATTTTAAACTTATAGCTCCCAAAAAATAGATAAAATAAAAATGATTATATTTTCATAAAATTCAGCCGTTAGATTTACCTCGCTTAAACACTTAAATGTGACAATTTTATGCGCCAAGGTTTTATATAGATGATTTTAAAACTATATATGCTATAGTTAACGTGTAAAACTATCATTAACTGAGGTGAATAGAATGAGTGAAGCAACAACAACGTTAGATGGCTGGTATTGTTTACATGATTTACGTTCTATTGATTGGGCTGCATGGAAAACATTATCTAGCGACGAACGCGGACAAGCTGTGTCTGAATTTTTAAATGTCGTTGAAAAATGGAACGACGTAGCTACTGCAAAAAAGGGCAGTCACGCAATGTATACAGTTGTTGGCCAAAAAGCTGATATTATGCTTATGATTTTACGTCCAACAATGGAAGAGTTAAATGAAATTGAGACAGAATTGAATAAAACAACTTTAGCTGAATATATGGTTCCTGCATACTCTTACGTATCTGTTGTTGAACTAAGCAACTACCTTCCAGCTGATGAAGATCCATACCAAAATCCACAAATCTTAGCTCGCTTATATCCTGAGTTACCGAAAGCAAATCACATTTGCTTCTATCCAATGGACAAGCGTCGCCAAGGTGATGACAACTGGTACATGCTTCCGATGGAGGAACGTAAGAAAATGATGTACAGTCATAGTAAAATTGGTCGCCAGTACGCAGGTAAAGTACGCCAAGTTATTTCAGGATCTGTTGGATTCGACGATTTTGAGTGGGGCGTAACATTATTCGCTGACGATGTTCTTCAATTTAAAAAGCTTATATATGAAATGCGCTTCGATGAAGTAAGTGCTCGTTATGGTGAATTCGGAACATTTTTCGTCGGAAACATTTTACCAGACGAAAAGGTAGAGAAATTTTTACACATATAAATCGTGAAAAAGGAACGAAATTCGTTCCTTTTTTTATTCCCCTCTATATTTCTCCTCAAAAAAGTTCTTTTTTCCGTAAATTTGAACAAAAATCGACAAATTCCTTTTAAATACCTTACAAAATTGTAACCTTTCTATATCCAAATTTATGCTAAAATGGTACGAGCTATATGCTAATAACGATGCGAAGGTGATAATGTATATGAAGAAAATCTTGTCTATTTTACTAGTGTTTCTATTGTCAATTTCTTCCTTAGGAGTAACAACATCCCATGCGGAAGAAAAAATACACATTGAGGCAGCTGCTGCACTTCTATTTGATGCAGATACAGGAAAAATACTGCATGAACAAAATCCAGATGAATTACTAGCTATCGCTAGTATGTCAAAATTAATTGTTGTTTATGCCGTGTTAGAAGCAATTAAAGAAGGAAAAATCACTTGGGATACAAAGGTAAACATTTCCGATTACGCTTATGAAGTTTCACGTAATAATGAATTCTCTAACGTGCCGTTTGAAAAAGGACGTCAATATACTGTAAGAGAACTATATCATTCTATCGTTATCTTCTCTGCAAACGGATCTAGTATTGCCTTAGCAGAACTTCTTGCAGGAAGTGAGAAAAACTTCTTAAATCTTGCAAATGAACATGCAAAAAAACTAGGGTTAAAGAAATATAAATTTGTAAACGCTACTGGTTTAAATAACGCTGACTTAAAAGGAAAACATCCTGAGGGTACTGATCCAAATGCAGAAAACTCTATGTCAGCTCGCGATATGGGTATACTTTCAAAAGCAATGATTACAAAGTATCCAGAAATGCTAGAGGATACAAAACAAAGATTTAGAAACTTCCCAGATAATCATCCGAAACCAATTCGTATGGAAAACTGGAACTGGATGTTACCAGGAGCTGCTTTCGCTTATGAAGGTACTGATGGTTTAAAAACCGGAAGTTCTGATACGGCTGGATACGGATTTACTATTACTGCTAAACGTGGTGATGTACGTCTTATTTCGGTTATTATTAAAACAAAATCAATGGACGAGCGCTTCACAGAATCTCGTGAGTTAATCGAATACGGGTTTAATAACTTCGAAAAACAAAAACTAAAGATCGATAAAAACAATACACTCTCTGTAGTACAAGGGAAAGAAAATCAAGTAACTGTTGCACCGGAAAAAGAAATAACCGTAATTGCAAAAAAAGGTAGCAAAGACCCTTATAAAGTTGGAACTGAAGCAGATAAATCACTTGCTGAAGATGGTCATTTAGTTGCTCCTATTAAGAAAGGGGCCAAAGTAGGTTCGATTACTTTAGAATCAACTGATAAATATGGTTTCTTAGACGGTAGTAAAAGTATGAAAGTTACTGCAAAAACGACAGAAGAAGTTGAAAAAGCAAATTGGTTTGTGTTAACAATGCGCTCTATCGGTGATTTCTTCTCAAACTTATGGTCTAAAGTTTTTTAATAAAAAAGCTGGCTCACGCTAGCTTTTTTTTATTTTCCACTCCCAATGTAAAACTTCGTTTGGTTGTCATATCTGACCCTTTTTCCTCATACGTATGAACTAGTAATTGTTACACACTTCATCTAGAGATAAACCTCTTTCAAAAAGGTATTCCAAAAAGAGAGGTGACACATAATGGGCGTTATCGCGCATAACGAAGAAGATGTTAAGTTATTAGCTAGATTGATGCGTGCTGAAGCTGAAGGAGAAGGACAA
Source organism: Bacillus cereus group sp. MYBK139-1 (assembly GCF_051916915.1). Classification (NCBI taxonomy): domain Bacteria; kingdom Bacillati; phylum Bacillota; class Bacilli; order Caryophanales; family Bacillaceae; genus Bacillus; species Bacillus cereus group sp. MYBK139-1. The sequence goes on from NZ_JBQAHO010000007.1 coordinate 32,008, forward strand.
CAGGGGATGTTAATGGTAGGAAACGTTGGAGTAAATCGTGTCCGCGGGAATTGTTTAGACTTTAAAAATATTCGTAATTTACGTCAAATGGTGTATCAAAATCCTGGTGGTTTTGAGGCAACCCAAAAAGGTTATTTTTATCAACGTGCAAGGGAACAAGATATCGCATTAGCAAGGCGAACGATTCAAGGACAACGTTTTTGGCCTGCAAATTTTGCCTTATGGTTTTTTAGGCCTGAAGGTGCATGTCCACCAACTTGGTATAACCAGCAAAACTCTGGTCGCTTCAAAAAGCACTGCTTCTTCCAGCCAAATGCTGGGGATTGCCCTAGCATATATTAAGGAATGAAAACAAGGAGGGATTTTTGAATGGCACAGCAACAAAATCCGTATTACGGAACAGGTTTCTATCAACCATCTGGAACTTACGTACAACCGCAACAAATGACCCCACAGCAACAGCAACAACAGCAAGCAATGCAACAACAAGCTGCGCAAGCTCAATATGCTGTTTCTCAAGGTATGTTACCTCTAGAACAGTCATATATTGAAAATATTCTTCGCTTGAACAAGGGCAAGCAAGCCACAGTTGTAATGACTTATGAGCGTGGTAGTTCACTCGGTACACAATCCTATACAGGTATTATCGAAGCAGCTGGTCGTGATCATATTGTAATTAGTGAGCCAGAGTCAGGGAAACGTTATTTACTACTAATGATTTACTTAGATTATGTAGAATTCCCAGAAAGAATTACGTATTTGCCTGGTCAACAAGCAACTTATGCTCCAAGACCATAAAAAAGCTGGCATATGCCAGCTTTTGTTTTTTATAATCCCTTTACAACTGCAGTTCCGACTAAGATCCATGCCACAATAAACGCCACACCACCAAGAGGTGTAATTGGGCCAAAGAACTTAATACCTGTCGTACTTAATGCATACAAACTACCTGAAAACATAATAATTCCGGCTACCATAAGCCAGCCAGCAGTAGTTAAAAGTGATGATTGAATTTTATCCATCAATAAAGCAACTACAAATAGTCCGCCTGCATGAAACATTTGATATGTAACACCTGTTTTCCAGACTTCTAACATTTTTGCAGAAACTTTATTTTCTAAACCGTGTGCTCCGAAAGCCCCTAACGCAACAGATAGCCCCGCTGCAATACAACCTAGTAAAAAGAAAATTTTCATCTTAATTCCCCTTTTTTACTTTTATCATAAGCAATTTTTTCATATAAGCCAAACGATTTATCCTCTAAAAATCAAATAAAGAATTACCGTTTGCATCACTTTCTTTTATATATACTGGCTCATCAGAAACCGGTGCAATTGGTTGCATCGTGATTGGTTGTGATCCAATTATTTGTGATTGAATTTGTGGCTCTCTATACGTAGAAGATTCAACTGGCTCATCTAATAATAAATCACATAAAGCACGCACAACTAATACATGTTCTTTTGATTTTTGTCCTTCACTACTTTTTGCCTTTGCAATTTCATTCGCCATTTTATTTAAAATTTTATCACTCGATATTTGCATTCCTCGTCACCTCTTACTTTGTATTTCTTTCTCAAATTGTCCCAGCTTCTCTACTGAACCAAATACTATTATCATATCATGTTCTTGCAGTTTTTCCTGCCCCGTTGGATTATGTATAACATTCCCATTTCTCAAAATCGCTAAAATTGTTACATCAAATTGATTTCTTACATCACTCTCTAGTAACGATTTACTAGCTAAAATAGAGCCTTCGCCGACTGCAATTTCTTCAATTACAAATGACTGCTCCACGCCATACAGTACTGTATCAATATAATGAACTGTTAACGGATTCGCAATACCTTTTGCAATATGAATCCCTGCCATACTAGATGGATTAATAACCTTATTTGCACCAGCCCTCTTTAATTTGTCTTCAGTTTCTGGTTTTTCTGCTCTTGCCACAATTTTAATTGCATCGTTTAATCCTCTTGCCGTTAACGTAATAAATACATTTTCAGCGTCATTTGCTACGATAGCAACTAAACCAGCTGCCTTTGAAATCCCAGCATGATGTAACACTTGGTCTTCTGTTGCATCTCCATGTACATATAAAAGTTTTTCCTTCTCTAATACGCTTTCATCCTTATCCACGACGACAAATGGAATTTTCTTTTCTTGCAATTCATGTACAACTTGAAGCCCTACTCTACCGCAACCACATACGATAATATGATTTTGTAACTGTGCTATTTGTTTATCCATCTTCTTCCTCCGTACTGCATGAAATAGGTTCCCTTCAATAATCATAGCTGCCACTACACCAATTGCATACGTAACAATACCGACTCCAACAGGAATAATAAGAAGTGCAAATACTTTCCCTGCCTGCGTTATAGGTACCGCATCTCCGTATCCAACCGTCAATACAGTAATCATCGTCATCCAAAATGCTTGAAACAAACTAATCTCTTCAATTGTCATAAATCCTAATGTTCCTAGCATTACGACAAAAGTCATACATATAACTGCTATCCATAATTGCTTACGTGCATTCATATCGTGTTTCAACTCTTTTCTCTATCTACATCTTTGCCAGTGGAAATGAAATACATATATACTAGATACGGAATCTATGAAAGAGGTTGATATAATGAAAACATTTCTTTCCGCCTTACAATGGGCACTATTTATTTTAGCTGGGAGTCTTATTGTACCAATTAGCGTCGCAACTAGTTATGGCCTTGATGGCGCTGAAGCTATTGCATTCGTACAAAGAACATTATTTGTTCTTGGCTTTGCCGGTCTACTGCAAGCTATATTTGGGCATAAACTTCCTATTCAAGAAGGTCCTGCTGGCCTTTGGTGGGGAATTTTCTCCCTTTACGCAAGTTTAGGTGTCGTATTATTTGGATCAAACAATGAGACACTTAAAGTTCTTCAATATGCTTTCTTATTAAGCGGTATCATTTGTATTATTCTTAGCGTTTTTGGACTTATTGATAAACTCGTTCGCTATTTTACACCAACAGTCATTGGAACGTACTTATTTCTTCTTGTTGCACAACTTAGTGGTTCCTTCTTAAAAGGAATGTTCGGTCTTGATGGAAAACATACAGAAGTACAACCTAACGTATTTATTCTTTCACTCATTGTTATTTTACTATCCTTTTTCATCATGAAGCTACCTATTATCGGACAATATTCTGTTCTTTTCAGTATCGTTTGCGGCTGGATATTATTCGCATGCTTTGGATTATCTAATCCAATAACACCAGTGACAGACATAATCCGTTTTCCATCCTTATTTGTTTTCGGAATGCCTCGTGTTGAATGGAACATGGTAATTACGGTCATTTTCGTTACACTCTTACTCCTAACAAATATGTTAGCAAGTATTCGCGTTGTACAAAAGGTTGTCTCTAAATACGAAGAAAATGCTGCATCAGATCGTTTTAAACAGGCCGGTATTATAACAGGAATCAATCAATTACTAGGCGGCCTGTTTTCGGCTATCGGACCTGTCGCTATTTCTGGATCAGCAGGTTTTATTGCAACGACTAATATTTATAAACGCCTCCCATTTATATTAGGGTCAAGCTTTATTATTGTCGTTAGTATATTCCCAAAGGTCACTTCATTCTTTGCGGCAATCCCAGTTGCAGTTGGTTATGCTGCCATTTATCCTGTATTTGCAAGCATGATCGGTCTTGCCTTTCGGGAATACGAAACGGTACAGGATAAAGAACGATTATTTAAAGTAGCGGGTCTTTCAATCTTCACAGGAATTGGGGTTATGTTCGTTCCAGCAGGAGCATATTCCACGCTTCCACCATTTCTAGCTTCGTTCCTAAGTAATGGTCTCGTTCTTGGAGCTGTAATGGCAATCTTGCTAGAAATACTCTTTTCTCGTTCTACAGCAAAACAAGTATCGTAAATTGGAAAACTTCCATTATTGCACTCTACCTTTAGAGTTGTTACGATAAAGTGAAACTTTAATCAGTGGGGTTTTCTTCATCCCCCACTGATTATTAATTAATATGATGAGAAAAACACTCATAAAAATGAATCTACTTCTTTTCAAAGAGGTTCGATGTCTTACTATTATTCCTTGCATCTCCATGAACATATATTTGATTTAAATAAAGAAGGGACTTTTCAATATGACTTATAAAATGATTGTTTTAGATTTAGATGATACTTTATTACGTGACGACCATACTATTTCACCTCGCACGAAAGAAGCTCTAATGACTGCACAAGAACAAGGTGTAAAAGTTGTACTTGCTTCCGGACGTCCAACATTTGGTATGCGCAATGTAGCGAAAGAACTTCGTTTAGAAGAATACGGCAGTTTCATTCTATCTTTTAATGGCGCAAAAATTATTAACTGTAAAACAAACGAAGAAATCTTTAGTAGTACGCTATCTCCTGAAATCGTTCACAACCTATTTGAAATTAGTAAAACTGAAGATGTATGGATTCATACTTATATTGGCGATGATATCGTAACAGAAGAAAATAATCCTTATACTGAAATTGAGGGCGATATTACTGGTATGCCAATTGTTGTTGTAGATGACTTTAAGGCTGCTGTTAAAGAGCCAGTAGTAAAAGTATTAATGAATAAAGAGGCTGAACGCCTTGTTGAAGTAGAATCAAAACTACAAAAACAACTAGAAGGACAATTAAGCGTTATGCGTTCTAAACCATTCTTCTTAGAATTTACTGAAGCTGGTGTTACAAAAGGAACGAGCTTAAACCAACTGATTCAAAAACTTGGCATTAAGCGCGAAGAAGTTATCGCAATGGGCGATAGCTATAATGACCAAGCAATGATCGAATTCGCTGGTCTTGGTGTTGCAATGGGCAATGCACCTGATGATATTAAAAAAATTGCAAACTATGTAACAGATACAAATATGAACGATGGTGTAGCAAAGGTTGTAGAGAAGTTCGTACTAAAAAAAGAAGCACTTGTTTAATATTTCCACTCATAAAACCTATTTGAAGTCAAACACTTCAAATAGGTTTTTATTTAAATTACCATGCTTTTGTGACTATATTTTGAACTTTGCACTATTCTCGTAGTGTAAACTTTCTTTTTGTATATAATGAAACAAAATAGACTATTTTATTTTGAAAAAGAATACAAATTTACTATAAACAAGCATATGTTAAGGGAGGCCATTTTACATGTTATCTACACCAATCGGACGATTAAGAGCAATTGGACTTATTGAGGGGATTTCTTTCCTACTACTATTATTTGTAGCAATGCCATTAAAATATTTCGCAGGATTTGCAACAGCTGTTAAAATTACAGGCATGGCTCACGGTGTTTTATTTATTTTATTTATCTTCGCAGTAATTCAAGTAACAATCGTACACCGTAAATCAATTTTATGGGCACTTGGGGCATTCGTTTCATCGGTTATCCCATTTGGTACATTTGTACTAGATGCAAAATTAAAAAACGAGCAACAATAATGAAAAGGTAGTTAACGACTGTTAACTACCTTTTTTATTTACAAATTTGGAATTTCCCAATCAATTACTCTTTCGCCCATCTTAGCTAAAATCGTATTTACTTTAGAATATGGCTTACTACCAAAGAAACCACGTCTTGCCGATAATGGGCTTGGATGTACAGATTCGATAATATGATGATTCGGATTCGTAATTAACTTCTTCTTTGCCTGCGCATGGCGCCCCCACAATATGAAAATAACTGGCTTTTCACGTTCGTTCAACAGTTCAATCACACGATCTGTGAAATGCTCCCATCCTTTTCCCTTATGAGAATTTGCTTCGCCTTGACGAACTGTTAATACGGTATTTAGTAGTAATACTCCTTGTTCCGCCCATTTTACTAAATAACCGTTATTCGGGATTTCATAACCATATTCATCTCGAAGTTCTTTATACATATTTAACAATGATGGTGGTGTTTTAACACCAGGTTGTACAGAAAAGCTTAAACCATGCGCTTGATTCGGTCCATGATATGGATCTTGTCCTAAAATAACGACCTTTGTATTTTCATAACTTGTATACTCTAGAGCGTTAAAAATATCTTCTATCTTTGGGTAAACAACATGTGTACTGTACTCTTCTTTCAAAAAATCAGCTAGCTTACGATAATATTCTTTCTCAAATTCTGGTGCCAATAATGGCCCCCAATCATTTTTTAAAACATTTTCCATGCTTTCACTTCCCGTCTAATTAATTCACCATATCCTGTTTTGTAAATACTACAAACGAAATAATAAGGGAAACAACTGCCCAAACCGTTAAATTCATTAAAGAAAACTCCATCGATAAACCTTGTAATGCAGGTAGTTTTCCTGATAAATAATCCGTTAATGATAAATTCACACTAAAAATATATTTCGCGCCTTCCCAAGATGTTGCGAACGAGCTTAAAATACCGCCTGCAATTAATGCAGCTAGCATAACGCCCATACCAGCTGGTGTATTACGAATTAAAACAGAGACCATAAATGATATAGTTCCGACAACGATAGCAACAAACCAGGCTAGTCCATACGCCATTAGGATGTATTGCCACTGCGGAATAAGATGTACAAAATTCGTATTTAACGTTTCCTTATCAATAACGAATCCTGTTAAAACAGGTAAATTCCATCCCGAGTACCCAAATATAAGCCCTGATAGTATGTAAGCAAACAAACCTACAAGAAACAGTATGAGCGAAATGAAAAATAACATCGTTACGTATTTACTAAGGAGTATTTTCCAGCGCCGAATCGGCCGCGTAAGTAACATCTTCATCGTCCCATCACTTCGTTCTCCTGAAACGATATCAATGGCGACAATCATTACGAGAAGCGGAATAAATAACGTAATCCCTTGTTCAATAAATGCTCTGACAAAAGTCGGTGCACCCGGTGCCATCGGATTAATATCATGATCTAAATAATATTGTTGCTGCTCAACTCTTACCTTTAACCAATCACGCCATTCTTCTGGCAACCTAGAATTGTTCAACCGGTTCTGAGAATCAACAATTTGCTGTTGTAATGAAACCTTCCAATCAGTTGTACCGAGCCTTTTCTGTGTCGTCTCTATTTCACGATACTGCGCGTACACAAAAAGTGGGATCAAGATTGCTAAAATAAGCATGACAACAAAAATACGTTTCTTGCGGTAAATTTTTTCTGATTCATTTAAAACTAGATTCGCAAATTCACGCATGCTGCTCACCCCTTGTGAGTTCAATAAATAAATCTTCTAGCGTAAATACAAGTTCTTTAACGCTATGTACATCTATCCCGTTTTCTACAAAATGTTTATTCCAATTACTTATAGATGCGATATTCATACGGCATAGTAATCGATCACCTTCTATACTCACTTCTCTTACTTCCTCAGCATCTTCTAGCATATCTTTTGCTTTCCCAATCGGCGTAACAATCCATTCTACGCGGTCACTTGCTGTTTTAATTAACTCTTCAACCTTGGCAACTGTTATCATCTTTCCTTTATGAATAATAGCAACGCGATCACATATCATTTGCACTTCACTTAGCAAATGACTGGAAATAAATACGCTCATATTTTCTTCTTTCACAAGCTTATGTATAAATTCTCTAAGCTCTCTAATTCCAGCTGGATCTAAACCGTTTGTCGGCTCATCTAATATGAGCAATTTAGGATTTCCAAGAAGCGCTTGCGCAATACCAAGACGCTGTTTCATACCGAGTGAGTATGTTTTTACCTTATCGTGAATTCTTTCATCCAAATGAACCATTTGAGCAATTTCCATAATACGTTCATCTGATATACCACCTAACATACGGGCAAATTGCTTTAAATTTTCCCATCCAGTTAAATATGTATACAACTCTGGGTTTTCAACGATACTCCCAATTTGACGCATCGCTTCTCTGAAATTTTCCTTAATCGAATAACCACCTATAGAAATTGTACCTTCTGTCGCCTTAATTAATCCGACTAACATTCGAATGGTAGTCGTCTTTCCAGCACCATTTGGTCCTAGGAAGCCGAACACTTCTCCTTGCGTTACATCAAAGGAAATATTCTCTACAAGAGTCTTCTTTCCAATTACCTTCTTCACGTCTCGTACGGAAAGTATCGTCGTCATTTTACCCCTCCTTGTTCTAGTTTTAATCTACTTACAACATTTTGAACTAATCGGTCCGCCATATATGTATACCCTATTTCATTCGGATGGAAATGATCGGAGTATAATAAATCTTTCCCACGGTTTTGGAATAAATCAAATGTCGGTGTAATATACACATTTTTATTATTTACCGCCAATTTTTCTAAAGATGCATTCCAGTCTACAACAATGTTTGAAGACCCCTTTAAATCTTCTACATCTTCAAAAGGATTATATAAACCTAGCCAAAAAATTGGGCTATCTGTATTTAACTTACGAATTTCTTCTATAATTTTCTTCGCTTCATTTTGGAATGTTTCCGTATCAGGACGATACGTTTCTAAATCTATCTTTCCAAGCGATTCCCAGCCTGGAAATAAATCATTTCCTCCAATCGTTAAAACGATTACATCTGCTTGTTTAATTGAATATTGAGCGCCACTACTCTCAATTTGTTTTAATAAGTCAGGCATTTTCGCACCACTAACAGCTAAGTTCGTTAAGGCGACCTTTTGCTTATAATCTTTTTGTAAATCTTCTTTCATCCGTCCAATATAGCCAATTCCTTCTTTATCACCAACACCACGTGTTAATGAATCACCTAAACTAACGATTTGTAACGTTCCCGTTTTCTTTTTCTCCTTTGTCACTACATCGGTCTTTTTAATTAAATTTGAAGCTTTCGGATTTAATACATCATTTACACCTGAAACAAAGCCATATGCAAATAAACAGAAAGATGCAATTGTAATGAGTAGAATTACTTTAACTACTTTTGATCTCATATCAAAACCCCTTTTAGCCCTCATAGATTGTCCATAATTATACCAAACGCAATTTTGAAAAGCGATTTTCAAACCTTATCTATTATGTTGTTTCCCTATGTACTAATTGTGGCAATAACTCTACGTGCTTTATATCGATTTGCTTATCATTAATCTTTTCATATAATAATTTAAATGCCGTTGCGCCAACATTTTTACTACAATACGAAATCGTTGTAATGCCTAAAATATGTGCCACATCTTGATCATCACAACCGATAATCGTAATATCTTCTGGAATACGAATTCCTTGTTTTTTCGCTTCTGTTACCATTCCCGCTGCAATATGGTTGCAAGATACAAGAAACGCAGTTGGTTTTACTGACATAGAGGCCCATTCCCTAATTACATTACGCCCATCTTCCACCGTAAAACAGCCTTTAAACTTCCAGGCCTCTATTGGTGTTACAGCAATCTGTTGAAGCGAATCTTCATATGCTTGTTTTCTCCTTTGGCTATTAATACTGTTACTTCTTCCAATGCAATACCCAATACTTGTATGCCCCGCATCTATTAAGCTCTTCATCCCGCGCGAAAACACTTTATAATAATCAATATGCACACTCGAAATGTAGTTCGAGTCTATTTCTTCACACATAACAATAGGACCAAATTTCGTATATTCTTCGAGCTTTTCCTTACTATTTGCCCGCGAACATATAATAACCCCATCAAGCTTTTTCATTTTTAACATATTCAAAATTTCTAATTCTCTTTCCTCACTATAATTCGTCTGACAAAGCATCATATTATAATTATTCTTTGCTGTTTCCTTTGATATTCCCTCAATAATAGCACTATAATATTGGTCATTTACATGCGGTAATAAAACGCCAATGACATTCGTTTTCCCTTTCACTAAATGAATTGCATTCACATTTTGCGTATAGTTTAATTCTTCTATAATTGCTAAAATTTCTTTTCGCTTCTGTTCATTCACATATGGATGATTATTTAGTACACGTGAAACAGTTGAAACAGATACCCCAGCAAGTTCAGCAATCTTTCTTATATTCGTCATCTCATTTTCCCCTTCTCACAAAAATTCTCCCTTGACCTGGTAAGCTTTCCACAATATATCCTTTCCTAGCAAATACTTTTTGAAAGGATATACAACTATGTTTCGACTCAAATTAGAACATATATTTTTCATTAGCGGTCTACTTATTCTCGCCATCGGCATTAATATGATGACGACAATTACTTCCTTTGGACTTAGCCCTTATGATTCCTTCTTTATTGCACTATATCAAAATTTCGGGATAAGTATCGGTTTTTGGATTTTCATGATTAACTTTGCTTTTACCCTTATCGTACTCTTTTGGAATAAAAAACAAATTACGATCGGTACAATTGTAACAATGGTTCTTATTTCTCTTTTTGTTGATTGGATTGGTTCCATTACAACTATTATGGACGCTATCCGTTCTCTTCCAAAATATATAACACTTATTTGCGGAAATCTATTCGTTGGAGCTGGAATTGGCCTTTACGTCTCTACAAATCTTTGTGCAGCACCTCAAGAAGCTTTCGTTTTAACAGTTGCTGAGAAAAAGAAATGGACATTTAGAAGAACGGAAATTTCGTTAGCATTCTTATTTTTAACATTAAGCTTCTTATTAGATGGACCTATCTATTTTGGAACAATCATTTTATCCTTTACAACAGGCTGGATTATACAAGCATTTATTCAAGTTGGTACGAAGATTTTAAATAGAAAAGAGCCTATTAAGCAAGCTGCTTAATAGGCTCTTTCTGTTTTATGATACGAGATGCTACTTCGCATCCCCTTCAATTCGATAGTTTGCTTTCAAACAATCTATTTCTTCATACCCTTGCAACGTATGTAGAATATAATCATAATCAGCAAGAGAAGCTCGATGCGTTACAATTACAATTTCAGCTTTTCCTTTCTCTTCAAGTGGCATTTGAATAATTTTTTCAAAGCTAACGCCACGCTCAGAGAATAACGAAGTAATTTTTGCAAATACACCAATTTCATCTTTCACATGAAGTCTTAAAAATTTCTTCACAACAATTTCGTCTGGCTCTTTTAATACTTTTTGATATTGCGGGACTACAGCACTATTTCCTGTTACCCCTAATCTAATATTTTGCATTACAGCTACTAAATCGGAAACAACAGCTGTTGCTGTCGGTAAACTTCCTGCACCTGGTCCATAAAACATCGTTTCTCCAACTGCTTCACCATACACATATACAGCGTTATATTCGTTTTGCACGGCCGCAAGAGGATGTGTATTTGGGAGTAATGTCGGTTCAACTGTAACCTCTAATTTCTCACCATCTCGCTTCGCAAGACCGATTAATTTAATCGTGTATCCTAAACTCTTACTGTATTCAATATCTTCTTCTGTAATAGAAGTAATGCCTTTTACCTTCACATCTCCAAGCTCTACATTTGTAGAGAAACCAAGGGTAGCCAAAATCGTCATTTTTCTTGCTGCATCTAAACCTTCTACATCTGATGTTGGATCTGCTTCTGCAAATCCAAGTTGCTGAGCCTCTTTTAACACGTCGTTATATGCTCTCCCTTCATCTGACATTTTCGTCAAAATAAAATTTGTCGTTCCATTTACAATTCCCATTACTTTCGTAATAAGATCTGAAGAAAGTCCCTCTACGATACTTCGTAAAATCGGAATCCCTCCGGCTACACTTGCTTCATAAAACAAATCTGCTTTATTATCTTTTGCTACCGCTAACAGTTCCGCTCCATGTAACGCCATTAAATCTTTATTGGCAGTCACAACATGCTTCCCGCTTTGTAAAGCTTGTAAAATATATGATTTTGCGTCATCAATGCCACCCATCACTTCGATGACAACATCAATATTTGGATTATCTAAAATTTCATTTGCATTTTGCGTTAATAGAGTAGAAGGTACCTCTACTTCTCTCTCTTTTTCAATATTTTGTACTAGCACTTTCGTTACTTTTACAGGACAACCTACTTGGTGTATAAGTCGCTCTTGGTGATCTGTAATGATACGAACTACACCGCTACCAACTGTCCCAAGACCTAATAAGCCAACTTGAATTTCTTTCATAATACTGTCCACCCCTCAAAAATTGTGTTTAGATGAAATTATATGAGTAAAAAATCTGAAAAACAATATTTTTAGAACATTCGGAAAAATATAAGTTAAACATTACAAAGAAAACGTTGCCACGTGTTACACAATCTTTTTTTATAATACATAAGGGGTTTCTTGATACACGTAATAATTTAGCCAATTAGAGAATAATAGATTTCCATGGCTTCTCCACCTTACAAGCGGCTTCTCATTTGGATTATCATGCTTAAAATAGTTTTTTGGCACATCAATATTTAACCCTTTGTCACGATCTCGTTCGTATTCTTGCTTTAACGTATCACAACTATATTCACTATGACCGAGCGCAAACACTTGTCTTCCTTCTTGCCCAATAACAAGATGGACGCCCGCTTCCTCAGAGTTGGCTAATAACGTTAACTCCTTCACTTCTCTAATGTCACTCTCTCGTACTTCCGTATGACGAGAATGCGGGGCAAAAAATAACTCATCAAACCCTTGTAACAATTTCACATGTTGCTCACGAACTTCATGTTCAAATACACCAAACATTTTTTCCTTAAGAGGATACTTTTGAACACCATAATGATGATACAAACCAGCCTGTGCCCCCCAGCAAATATGAAGCGTAGATGTTACATTCGTTTTTGAATACTCCATAATACGTTTAAGCTCTTCCCAATAATCTACCTCTTCAAAAGAAAGGGTTTCAACTGGTGCTCCTGTAATAATGAGTCCATCAAATTTCTCATTCTCAATATCACGGAATGTTTTATAGAAACTCGTTAAATGTTCCTGTGCGACATTACGGGACAGGTGTGATTCCATATGAAGTAAATGTACATCTAATTGCAACGGTGTATTGCCAATTAAACGAAGTAATTGCGCTTCTGTTTCTTGCTTTGTAGGCATTAAGTTTAATATAGCAATTTTCAATGCACGGATATCTTGTGCTTCTGCTCGCTCTTTTGTCATTACAAAAATATTTTCCTCCTGCAACACTTTGCGAGCTGGCAAATCTTTATCAATTATGATCGGCATGTTGTTTGCCTCCGACTAGCGCTGCTTCTAAATCTGCAATAATATCCGAAACATCTTCTATACCAACTGATAAACGAATTAAATCTGATGTGACGCCAGCTAAGCGCTGATCTTCAACACTTAATTGTCTATGTGTTGTACTTGCGGGATGTATAACGCAAGTTCGCGCATCAGCCACGTGCGTTACGAGAGTTGCTAGTTTTACATTTGCGATAAATTCTTTTGCTGCTTCTAATCCTCCCTTAATGCCGAATGTTAAAACACCACTAGCACCTTTTTTCAAATACTTTTGTGCTAACGAGTAATTTTCATTACTATTTAATCCCGGATAATTCACCCATTCAATACGTTCATGATCAGCAAGCCACTTAGCAACTGCAAGAGCATTTTCACTATGACGCTCCATTCGTAAATGCAATGTTTCTAAGCCGATATTGCTAATATACGCATTAAATGGGCTCATACAGTTTCCGTAGTCTCTTAATAATTGAACACGTGCCTTCACAATATAAGCTGCTGCACCAAAATTTTGAACGTAACTTACGCCGTGATAACTCGGATCCGGTTCAACTAGTTCAGGATATTTCCCGTTTGTCCAATCGAAGTTCCCTCCGTCAATAACAATGCCACCTAACGAACTTGCATGACCATCAATATATTTCGTCGTAGAATGAACGATAATATTTGCTCCATGTTCAAATGCTTGGCATAAATAAGGAGTTGCTAATGTATTATCCACGATAAAAGGTACTTCCAATTCTTTCGCTGCATCTGAAAATTCTTTGAAATTTAAAACATTCATCGCCGGATTTCCTAGCGATTCTGCATAAACGAGTTTCGTCTTATCATTAGCAAGGGCCACAATTTCATCAGCAGTTAAATTCGGATTAAAGAATGTAACATCAATACCAAGCTTACGCAAACTCACTCCAAATAAATTAAATGTTCCGCCATACACTGTGGAAGAACAAAGCAAGTGGTCTCCGCTACTACAAATATTTAAAACAGCAAGCATAATAGCAGCCTGCCCAGAAGCCGTTGCAACAGCTCCTACGCCACCCTCTAAATCTGCTAGCTTTTGCTCAAATGCAGCTAAAGTAGGATTTCCAATACGCGTATATATATATCCTTCTGCCTCTAAATTAAATAAGGCTGCTAAATCATCCGAAGTATCGTATTTATACGTTGTACTTTGATAAAGCGGTAAAACACGCGGTTCACCATTCTTTGGCGTATAGCCACCTTGCACACAAATTGTTCCTTTCCCCCATGATTCTCCCATCTCTTATTCTCCTTTCTTTTATACAAAATAAAAAACTGCTCCTTTCCTGAAAACAAGAAAGGAGCAGTTTGAAAACACGCTCTAAAGGCTCTTTCTTATCTCTCAGGGTTATTACCTGCAGGATTTGGCACAATTCCGTTATACGGCTGTTGCCAAGGTTTCATCGGGCCTGTCCCTCCACCTTTTCTTGATAAGACTATGCAATTACCGTTGATTTTATAGCAATAATTTCCTAATGTCAATCAGTTTTTCTGAATGTTCTAAATTAACTACGAAGAATTTAATGTACATAACAAAAGAAATATATTCCATATTCATTTGAAAAAGACCTTTTAAAACCCTCAATTAATATATAGAATTAAATAAGTAGTTTAACTGTATACATTTCAGATTCTCACGAGACCTCAATATATTGAATAAGCCACCCTCTCAAAAAGATACTATACATATTCATTTCATTTCATTTCATTTCACAGTAGCATATTTAATCCTTTTGACATTAAAACTTATATAACGGAGGTATAACATGACAAACCAGAAAGACATGCACTATATACTCGCCCTATACGGCATTCTATTAGGCTCTATAGTCGGCGCAACAGTCTGGTTATTTTTAGTTACAATAAATATCGGCATTCACTTTATTTGGGGATACTTACCTACTATCTTCTCTTCTCCCCCGTATTACACCATTTGTGTAACAACTATCGGTGGTATTCTTGTTGGTTTAACTCAAAAATACTTCGGTACATATCCACGCCTTATGCCGGAAGTAATGAGTGAATATAAAAAAACAGGTAGAATTGAATACCGTTTCGTACATAAATCCACTTTAACTGCGATTATCGTTTTAATATTTGGAGCTAGCTTAGGTCCTGAAGCAGCACTTGTTGGCATTATCGGTGGGCTTTGTACATGGGTCGGGGATCGCTTTACATTCGCCTTAAAGGGAATGAATGAACTAACAGAAGTTGGGATTGGTGCTACTTTAAGTGTAATTTTTAACGCGCCATTATTCGGTTATTTAGCTCCAAGTGAAAATGAGGGAGAGCAAATTAACGAATTCTCTAAAGGAAAAAAAGCAATTGTATATTTGGCTACCACTTTCGCTGGTTTTTCCGTTTATTTATTACTTAGTAAATTTGATAATCGTGGATCCTTTATCGTTAATTTCGGAGAAGGTTCTCTTTCTCTTAATGAATGGATTGCATTTCTTCCACTTGCTAGTATTGGTGCTATAGTTGGATTCTTTTATTTCAAATTAGAGTTCACATTAGAGAAATTAATCCATCCCTTAAAAGAATACAAACTATCGCTTGGAATTATCGGTGGCATTTTATTAGGGATTGCAGGAACTTTTCTCCCATACACATTATTCTCCGGAGAACATCAATTAAAAGATTTAGTCGTTGAATGGAGCCATTTATCCTTCTGGGTACTACTTCTTTCAGGGGTTTTAAAATTATGTATTACTGCTGTTTGTTTAAATACAGGCTGGCGCGGTGGACATATTTTCCCAATTATATTTTCTGGGTCAAGTATCGGATATGCTATAGCGTCCATTGCCCCAATAGACCCAATCACTTCGGTCGCCATCGTCACGACAGCAATTTCAAGCTATGCACTAAGAAAACCAATTGCTATAACATTACTATTACTCATGTTTTTCCCGCTCAATTTACTATTACCGATGCTTGGGGCAGCAGCAATTGGTAATGCATTTCCACTTCCTAAAAATAACGAAACTATAAACGAATAAAAATAGGCAGTAGGGACAAAAGTTCCACTGCCTATTCTCATTACACATGTTGCTTCAATAACGCGTATAACTCTTCAAAATTTTGCACTTCATATGTTGGCACAATCCCGCTATTATTAAATTTCTTTTCTGGATTAAACCAACAAGTATCAATTCCCGCTACATATCCACCTTTCATATCAGCGCTTAACGAATCCCCAATAATGAGCCCTTCTTCAGGAGCAAAGTTAGGAATCCTTTCAAAAACATAATCAAAATACTCCTTCATCGGCTTTTGATAACCTGTATCTTCAGAAACGAAAATATCTTGAAACAAGGCATGTAATCCTGCATTACGTAATCGTTTATCTTGCGTCTTAGAAATACCGTTTGTCACTATATATAAATCGTACTCACTTTGAATTTGATTTATAAATTGTAACGCACCTTCCATGAGCTGATTTCCTTCTTCTAAGTAACTGCGATAATTATTTTCGAATAATATCCCATCTACTTCTTCCCCGTATTCTTTAAACAAAATTGAAAATCGTGTATTTACAACTTCATCACGATTTATTTCACCTTCTTCAAAAGCAGTCCAAAGACTTTTATTAATTTTTTTATATTGCGCTTCAATCTCGCTAGTTAGAGACATCCCTTTCTCTTCAAAAAGCATACGTAATGCCGCTTTTTCCGCCTTTTGAAAATCTAACAATGTATCATCTACATCGAATAATAATGTTTTATATTTTTTCATAAGCCCTTCACACTCTCTTTTCTACAAAAACAAATTTACATAAATCGTATCATTCTTTCTTGAAAAAATAATAGGAGATATCTCATACTAAACATGAGGTGAAAACATGAAAGTCAGCAAAAATAGCGAAGAAATCTCTCATTACATACAAACTTACAATTTCCATACTCTTTTTTCTTTTGATATCTTACCGTATGCTGAACTACATTCCTTTCAGAAAAGAGAAAAGATATGTAATGAAGGGGTCGATGTTCCTTATCTTTATTACTTAATTTCTGGGAAAGCAAAAATATATATGAGTCACAAAAACGGAAAAGTCTCCTTAATTAACTTTATTCAAGCACCTTCATTCATTGGGGAATTAGGATTAATTGGCGTAGAATCTGTTACGAAAACGGTGGAAGTAATTGAAAATTGTATATGCTTAGCGCTTCCTCTTAAAGATTGTCAGCATCTTTTGTTACAAGATGCTACCTTTCTACAGAAACTATGCAAATTTATCGGTGAGAAAACAATTACCCGAACAGAAAGTTATGCTAAAAATAATAGTTATCCGTTCGAAAATCGATTAGCGGCGTTTATTCTATTAACAGAACAAAATAACAGTTATACAGAAAAACATACCGAGGTTTCGGAATACTTAAATGTTAGCTACCGTCATCTTTTATATGTATTGAACCAGTTTTGCCAACAAAATTACTTAAGGAAAGATGGAAGAACCTATTACATACAAGATCGAATTCAGTTAGAAAAACTAGCTAACGAAATTCAAATATAAAAAAGTAGCATTAACTTTTATCTGTTAATGCTACTTTTTTTGAGTGACGATTCTATTTTCAATTAAAATTTACTTGCTACTTTAGCTGCTTCTTCAAGACCGGCTGCAATGATTTCTTCTGCTTTATCTGGGAATTGATTATGTCCTTCAATAACTACTGTTTCCATGTTTGTTGCACCGAAGAAGCCCATCATGCTTGCTACATATTTAACAGCCATTTCTACTTCAGCTGCTGGACCTTCAGAATATACGCCGCCACGCGCATTTAATAATGCAATCTTCTTATCCCCAATTAAACCAACTGGGCCTTCTGGCGTATATTTAAATGTTTTACCAGCTCGGTTTAAATAGTCAATATATGTGTGTAATACTGCTGGAATCGTTAAGTTCCATAATGGGAAACCGAAAACGACTTTATCAGCTTCTAGGAATTGATTTAAATACTTATCAGCAACTGCTACTGCTTTTGCTTCCTCTTCAGTTAAATCAAATCCTTTACCTGCTTTGAATGTACCATTAATCATATCTACGCCTACATATGGTAATTCTTCTTTATATAAATCAAGTTCTACTACTGTATCATTTGGATGTGCTTCTTTATAGTTCGCTAAAAATGCCTCGTATAATTTTACACTAACTGCTTGTTCCGCTGGGCGGTTGTTTGCCTTTACAAATAAAACTGTTGCCATTGTTTTTCCTCCTACTACTCACTCTTATGTTGTTATATGCTTTTAAAAAGGTATCCCTTGTAATTGTTGTTTTGTTGCTTACAAACATATTTTATCTTTATATCAAGACAATTTCGTCCTCACATAGACGTATTTTTCCATAAAAAAAGTCCACCTTCTAAAGGCGAACTAGGTCTTACGACTTTCGTCTTATACAATTCCATTTTTCACTGCATATAATGCCGCTTGCGTACGATCAGATAAATTCAACTTACTCAAAATACTACTTACATGAGCTTTTACCGTTTTTTCTGTAATAACTAAAACAGAAGCGATTTCTTTATTACTCATCCCTTTCGCTAATAGCTGCAATACTTCATTTTCTCTCGCTGTTAGCACATCCACTTGAATAGAAGGCTCTTCTTCCTTTTCCTCTACAGGTAATGTTTGAGAGAGAAGAGCATTTGCTATATCAGGATGTAATTGAATATTACCTTTATATGCACTTCGAATAGCCTCAACAAGCTGATCCGGTTCTACATCTTTTAAAATATACCCGCTTGCTCCAGCCCTTAACGCTGGTAACACATGCGCCTGATCAGAAAAGCTAGTTAATACAATTACTTTCACATCAGGATATTCTTTTTTAATACATGCTGTCGCCTCAACACCATCCATTTCAGGCATATATAAATCCATTAGTACAACATCAGGATTCGTCTCCCTTACTTTTATTAGTGCCTCTTTCCCATTACTTGCTTCTCCAACTAACTCTATATCTTCCTGTGTACTTAAGAAAAATGCTAATCCTTTTAAAACGACTGTATGATCATCCACTAACAATACTTTTATTTTCACAAACTTCCCTCATTTTCACATCATAATGGTACGTTTACTTTTACACTTGTTCTTTTTTTATCACTTACAACTTTAATTGTTCCACCGATTAATTCTACTCTTTCGCGCATCGTAGTCATGCCAAGTGATTTCTTCTCTTTTATATCCTTTTCTACAAAGCCGTTTCCTTGATCTACTATTTCTAATGATACATTCTTCTCCGTCACTTTGAAATAAATCGTCGCTTCTCTAACATTCGCATGCTTACTTACATTATTTAAAGCTTCTTGTCCAATTCTCCATAGCGCTTCCTCTACTACACGTGGTAAATCACGGACACCTGTAACTTGTTCCCGAATTTTCAATCCCAAACTTTCACCATATTGCTTTAAAGCTGGTAATAATCCTTTCTCTAAACCCGCTGGACGTAGTTGCCAAATTAACGTCCTCATTTCTTTTAAAGCTCCTTGCGCTAGTTCACGCATATCATGCAAAGATCGATCCACTTTTTCATTTTGACCTTTTAAAACTGCCTCAGCGCCTTTTGTCATAAAGGTTAACGAAAATAGCTTTTGTGAGACGGAATCATGTAAGTCCCTTGCTAACCGATTTCTTTCTTCCATTCGTACAAGTTCACGCCGTTGCTCATTTAATCTTAAATTTTCTATCACGAAGGAAATATGATTTGTAATTGCTTGAAGTACATCTATCGTATTCACATCAAATTCACCATTATTTGAACTAACACATAAAACACCAAATATGTGAGTTTGAATCTGTATTGGTGTAGCAATAACCGTCCTATTAGAGGCTACCTTATGACTGATTTGATGATTTAATAAAATAGGTTCACCTTTTTCTAATGCTTCTTTCGCTGCTTTTTTTATATCCTCTTGCAATTCTTCCTGGCAATAAGATGCCCGCAAGGATAATTCTTTCTCTTCCCTAATAAAGAATGCGACTTGATTCCACTGAAACACTTCACCTAATTGATCTACAACTTTTTCAGGCAATATATTAAATTGATGAATCGTTCTTAAAACTTGAATGAACCGTTCTAATTTCACATAATAATGTGCTCTTCGCTTTTCATTTTCATATAACTTTGCTCGTTTTAAAGCCGTTCCAATTTGGAAGGCAACTGATTGAAGCAATACTAATTCTTCTTCTGAAAAATGTGTTTTACCTGGGCTTGCCACATTTAACAAACCAAATTTTTCTCCTCCAGCCTTTAAAGGAACCGTAGCATGATGAAGAATTCCTTCTGTATCTCCCCAATTATATTCAATTGCATTATTAATTCTTTTACATTCAATAATATTAACAGCTCGTTCTAATTTTCCATCCACAAAGCCACGTAAACACCAACATTCCCCTTCACACATCGGACGTTTGTTTTCATATGTAAGTGCCTCCGGTAATTGATAATCAATTAATTTTGTATACCTACCATTTTCATCCGCAAGAAATATCCATCCTGTCGTTAAACCTGTTACACTCAGCAATTTTTCTAGTACTGCTTGCAATACATGATATGTATCATTTGATGTATTTAGTGTTTCTGCAATCTCTTTTAATATAACTAATTCATTTGTACGATTCTCTTGAAACATAATTCGTCTCCTACATACAAGATTTTACATAGTTCCTAACATAAATCATCTACTTTTCACTTTGTACTTATTCGTAACATTGATATAATGGTGAAAACATAGTTTTCATTATATCACCTGAGGGGGCTTTTCATAATGACATTAAATAAAGCACTTACTATCGCTGGTTCTGACACAAGTGGCGGTGCTGGTATACAAGCAGATTTAAAAACATTCCAAGAACTTGGTGTGTACGGAATGACATCTCTTACGACAATCGTAACGATGGATCCACATAACGGTTGGGCACATAACGTATTCCCAATCCCAGCTTCTACATTAAAACCACAATTAGAAACGACAATTGAGGGCGTTGGCGTAGATGCTTTAAAAACAGGTATGCTTGGATCAGTAGAAATTATCGAAATGGTTGCAGAAACAATCGAAAAACATAATTTCAAAAATGTAGTAGTTGACCCTGTTATGGTATGTAAAGGTGCTGATGAAGCATTACATCCTGAAACGAATGATTGCTTACGTGACGTTCTTGTTCCAAAGGCATTAGTTGTCACACCAAACTTATTTGAAGCTTACCAATTAAGTGGCGTAAAGATTAATTCTCTTGAAGACATGAAAGAAGCAGCGAAAAAAATCCATGCTTTAGGTGCGAAATATGTCCTAATTAAAGGCGGTAGCAAGCTTGGTACCGAAACTGCAATCGACGTCCTATATGATGGAGAGACATTCGACATTCTAGAATCAGAAAAAATTGATACGACAAATACACACGGCGCAGGTTGCACATATTCTGCGGCAATTACAGCAGAACTTGCAAAAGGAAAACCTGTGAAAGAAGCAGTAAAAACTGCTAAAGAATTTATCACAGCTGCTATCCGTTATTCATTCAAGATCAACGAATACGTAGGCCCAACACATCACGGTGCATATCGTAAATTCGTTGTATCAAAAGAGCTTGTCTAACCTATAAATAAAAACACCCACAGAGTGTGTATTTTCCCTCTCTGTGGGTGTTTTTATTTATAAGCTCTTCTGGTCATCTTATCTTTAAGATGCAGAACTAACCTGATTTCTACCATTTCTTTTGGAGTAATATAATGCATCATCAGCAGCTTGAATAAATTGCTCTGGTGATTCTTCATATACTGAAACGCCTACTGAAACTGTAATTTTTATTTTTGCTCCATTTAACAATTGGAATGAATGGTTTTCAACAGCTGTGCGAACCTTTTCCCCCGTATGCATTCCGTAAGCTAATCCCTTCTTTGGTATCAAAAGCGCGAACTCTTCTCCACCTTTTCGAAAGGACAAATTTGGGAACGGTGAAACTTCCCTTAAAATACAACCTATTTGTTTTAACACTTCATCTCCTGCAGGATGCCCATACGTATCATTTACACACTTAAAGTGATCAATATCTATAAGTAGTAAACAAAGTGAATCATTTTTCATACGCTTATTACCAATATGATGATTCATTTCTAAATCAAACTGCCTTACATTTCCTAAACCTGTCAATGCATCTATCGTTGCATATTGCTTCATCTTTTGAAATAACTCATTGGATTGTAATACATAATTTGTGCTTATGAATGTTATGTAGCCTGTAATAACACTAGAAACCAAATATAATCCCACTATGTAAATATCTTTAATTAGCCATATATATAGTGAGGGAATTAGAATAGATAAAATATATGTATGTAGCCATACCCATTTTTCTCCTAGAGAAAGGTTTAGACGCGAAATAAAGATACTACCTATCCCTATCGCAATAATTGTATAAAAAGCTACTTGAGAAGCTAATGAATAATCCATAAATACTAACCTAGTTACTAAAATCATACTAACAGCTATAGTACTCGCTATTGGGCCACCAATTATAACGGCTAGAATAACAGCTAAGTAGCGTAAATCCAATAGGATGGTACCAACATGAACACCGAAATACATTAGTAATATACCTAATATTCCAGTAAGAATACCTACTACACATTTCTGCCAAAAAGAGAACCCTTCTTCTAACGGTTTATCTCTTAAAAGCTGACCTCCAATAAAAATAAAGGAAAGAATAATGGTTGTGTTTACAAATAAGTCCCTTAACATAAAATAATCTCCCTACTTTTCTATCTATCCCTTTCCTTATTTTATTGTATACGAAATACCTATAATTCCCAAAGCTTTTTATTTATTTTTTGCTGTTCCACGTGAAACAGCAAAAAATAAAAAGGACGAAAATTCGTCCTTTTCACTAACAACAGCGCGAGATTTTTCCGCCCTTTGCATTAAATCTTGCTTCTTGCGCTTCTGCAAAAAATTGTTTTTGACATACAACTTCTTCTTCTGGATGATGCTTTTTCATATGCTCTACATATGTTTCATAGCTTGGTACCCCAACAAGTAAGCTAATAAAGTGTTTCCTTTGTCCCCATACTTGCCGTAGTCTTTTAAGCATAGTTCCTCGACTCACTTTCATCTCTAGGGATATATGGTGCCTCTTTTAGTGGCATCGGCTTATTTCTTAATACTTGAATCCAAATTCGAATTGCAGAAATTAATACAGCGATTACAACAATCATAAAAATCCCACAAAGTGCCGCATCAATATAATCATTGAAAATAATTTGCTTCATTTGGGCCACATTTTTAGCTGGCGCTAACACTTTCCCTTCATCTAATGCTCCTTGAAACACCTTTGCATGGGATAGAAATCCTATTTTAGGGTTTTCATGAAATAGCTTTTGATAACCCGCTGTCATCGTTACAATAAGCAATCCGACAGTTGGAATAAGCGTCACCCAAACATATGCCTTTTTTCCCATTTTGAATAAAATTGTCGTTCCAAGTAATAATGCAATACCTGCTAACATTTGATTTGCAATACCGAAAAGTGGCCATAATGTATTAATTCCACCAAGCGGATCAACTACCCCTTGATATAAGAAATAACCCCATCCTAATACACATAACGTTGTAGCTATTACATTCGCTAATGTAGAATCCGTTTTCCCAAATGGCTTATATACATGCCCTAAAATATCTTGAATCATAAATCGGCCGACACGCGTTCCAGCATCAATTGTTGTTAAAATGAATAGCGCTTCAAAGAGAATCGCAAAATGATACCAAAATGCCATCATGGCCGTTCCACCTATTACTTGTGAGAAAATATATGCCATACCTATCGCTAACGTTGGCGCACCACCTGTACGTGATAAAATCGTTTGCTCTCCAACGTTTACAGCGAGATCTTTTAGTTCGTTTGGTGTAATAGCAAATCCCCATGAGGAAATAACTTGAGCTGCCTGCGAGACATCTGTACCGATAAGTGCTGCAGGACTATTAATTGCAAAATACGTTCCCGGTGTTAATACACAAGCTGCAATCATCGCCATGGCCGCTACAAACGACTCCATTAACATTGCTCCATAACCGATTGGCTGTGCGTGTCCCTCTTGCTCAATCATCTTCGGCGTCGTACCTGATGAAACAAGAGCATGGAATCCAGACACTGCACCACAAGCAATAGTAATAAATAAGAACGGGAATAAGTTTCCAGAGAACACAGGACCAGTTCCATCAATAAATTTCGAAACTGCTGGCATTTGTAAATCTGGTGCTACAATTAAAATACCAATTGCTAATCCTACAATTGTTCCGACTTTTAAAAATGTACTTAAATAATCACGTGGTGCTAAAAGCATCCAAACTGGTAATGCCGATGCGATAAATCCATAAACAATAAGCATAATAGCAATTGTTTCTCCGCTAAACGTGAACATACTTGCAAGCGCTGGATTTTCCGCTACATACTGCCCTCCAATAAGAGACAGTATAAGTAGGATAATTCCGATTACTGAACCTTCACCAACTCGTCCGGGCCTAATGTAGCGCATATATACTCCCATTAAAATAGCAATAGGAATCGTTGCTGCTATCGTAAACATTCCCCAAGGGCTTCCGACAAGCGCCTTTACTACTACTAATGCTAATACTGCTAATAAAATAATCATAATGCCTAAAATACCAATCATTGCAATAAGTCCTGTAACAGGACCAATCTCATCTTTAATCATTTCACCTAGAGATTTACCATTACGTCTCATCGAAGCAAATAAAATGACAAAATCTTGCACAGCTCCAGCGACAACTACCCCTACAATAATCCATATTGTCCCTGGCAAATATCCCATTTGTGCCGCCAAAATCGGTCCTACTAAAGGCCCAGCCCCAGCGATTGCTGCAAAATGATGCCCAAATAATACCCATTTATTTGTCGGAACATAATCTTTTCCATCATTTAATGTATGAGCTGGCGTTTGCCGATTATTATCTAAACCGAATACCTTTCTCGCTATAAATCTACTATAAAAGCGATAAGCAACTGCATACACACATACCGCTGCTACTAAGAGCCATACAGCATTAATAGTTTCACCTTGTGATAAAGCTATTACACCAAAAGCACCGGCTCCTACTGCTGCAATAACTCCCCAAAGTAAAATTGACTTCAATGTTCTCACATACAATCCCCCCAATACTATTTCTTAGTGGGATTGTACTAAATTTTCTGAATATTTAATTTGAATCCTCCCTATCATGAAGGATTTTTAGTTTATCATGTTAAAAAATTCGCATTATCTGCTATAATTCAATTTTATTTCGAAGTCGTTTCACATAATTACGACTTACTGGAATCGGTTGCTCATCATATTTATCTAAATACAGATTATATGTTCCATTATAGTAAGGCTTTAACTCTTGTACATATGACATATTAATTAAATAACTTTTATGCACACGTAAAAAATCATATGCATTTAGCTTATTTTCTAGCTCCTGGAGTGTATATGTTGAAATATACTGATTATTTGTTGTATAAATTGAAACTGTTTTGTTTTCCTTATTTTTGCTTACATATACAATATCTTCAGGGAAAATATACCGAATCCCCTCTTGACCTTCTATCGGTAGTTTACGCAAATAGCTCTTTGCTTTCTCACCTTGCTCTTTAGCCATTCTATATAAAAGGAATTGCAAATCTTCCTCGCGAAATGGGCGTAGTAAATAATAAACTGCTTGAAAACGAAATGCTGTAATGGACTCTTCTATATCTTCACCCATAAAAATAAATTTCGTATAACAATTTACTTCCCGTAATAAACTCGCATATTCAAAACCCGTTCCATCTAGTAATTTTGAATTTAAAAAAACAAAATCTGGTGTATGCTTCTTCATCATAAATAAGGATTCTGTTCCTGTATTTGCTTCAAAACATTCTACATTCCTTATATTTTCAGTAAATTTTTCAGCTAAACTTCTTCGCTCTTCTGCATCTTCCATGATCAGTAAAATTTTCATTTCTTCAACCACCTAATTCTTTTGTCCGTATGTCCTGTTGTATACATTCGCTTTTATAAGGAACATTCCCTTTTTCTTACTATACCATTATTTATCTAAAAAAACAGAAAAAAGGGAACCATCATGGTTCCCTCTGCCCTTTTATTCCGTTATTTGTAGGCAGTAAAACCCACTGAATGAGAAAACATGAGCTCTTAGTTTTACTACTCTAAAACATAATTGGTACGGGCCAATTATGAGATCACTTACCGATTAAAGTTTTACCTTATACTAATTCTCGTTGTTTCGTTTCTTGCCCAAGTATAATTACAGCAAATACGCCTATTAAAATTGATCCACAGAAAATCGTAAATATTAGTGATAGCGAAGCCTGTGAAGCAACTAAATATCCTACTAATAGCGGTCCAAGAATACCACCAATACGACCGAATGCTGCCGCCATCCCTGCACCTGTACCACGAATAACCGTTGGGTATTGTTCAGGTGTATAGGCATATAATGCACCCCAAGCACCTAAATTAAAGAATGATAGTAACATGCCTGCTACGATTAATACCGTTAATGACTCTGCCACTCCAAATAAGTAAGCACTGCAAGCTGTACCAATTAAATACGTAACCAAAACAAACTTACGACCAAGACGTTCAATAAACCAAGCAGCTGTGAAATAACCTGGCAATTGAGCTAAC
Organism: Bacillus cereus group sp. MYBK139-1; assembly: GCF_051916915.1. Lineage (NCBI taxonomy): Bacteria > Bacillati > Bacillota > Bacilli > Caryophanales > Bacillaceae > Bacillus > Bacillus cereus group sp. MYBK139-1. The sequence goes on from NZ_JBQAHO010000007.1 coordinate 58,804, forward strand.
GTCATAATAAGTACGTATTGGAAACTTTTTATTAAACTAAATCCTTTTAATACCATTACACTAGGTAACCAAAGGAACATGCCATAATAGGAGAAGACAACAGAAAACCATAAAATCCATAACATAATTGTTGCCTTACGATATTCCCCAGACCAAACTGACTTTATATTTTCGATAACGGATGGCCTTTTTTCAACCTTTTGGAATCTTGGAGAATCCGGTAAATTCCATCTTAAATATAAAGCATATAGCGCTGGAACCGCACTCAATATCATCGCAACTTCCCAACCATATTTCGGTATAACAAAATACGAGATAAGAGCTGCGATTAGCCATCCACCTGCCCAAAAACTTTCTAATAGCACAACTATTTTGCCACGTTCATGTGCTTCAACACTCTCCGATACTAATGTAGAAGCAACTGGAAGTTCTCCACCAAGCCCCATACCAATTAGAAATCGTAAAACAAGGAACATAGCAAGTGTCGTCGTTAAAGCCGTTAAACCACTACCGATAGAAAATAATAATAATGTAATAATAAAGACTGATTTCCGCCCTATTTTATCTGATAGTATTCCAAAAACGAGCGCCCCGACCGCCATACCAATTGAATTAATGCTGCCTATCCAGCCCATTTCTTGGGTACTTAATCCCCAATCTTTTTGCAGCGCTACCATTACAAATGAAAGCATTCCAACATCCATTGCATCAAATAACCATCCAAGCCCCGCTATACCAAGTAGCTTTCGCTTCGAAATTTCTTTCACCTTGCCCACAAGAAGTCCTCCTTACACAGCTGTCTTTACACATCATTTTACATGTGTGAATTGTATAAGTAAAATACTTTCGTGTAAAAAATTCTCCTTCATCATTCCCAAAAAGTAAAATACTTATCCGACTATTTGAGGGCAGTAAAACCCCTCACCTCAAAATTCAGCTGAAGCAAAGGCGGATAGATTAAAAAAACATGACCATTAAACACCCGATTAGTGAGTGCCCGCAATCGGTAGTAGATGAATAAAAACTCACTTTATTAAAAATGGACAAATAAAAAAGTAGCGATAGAACGCTACTTTTTTGAACGCATGACTTCTTTTAAAAATTCCGCTAATACTAACTGACGACGCCAACGCGTTGGATTGCTACACAATCTATAAAACCACTCTAAATGAATCGCTTGAATCCATTTTGGTGCACGTTTTACCTCTCCAGCCCATACATCTAAACTTCCGCCTACTCCAACAGCCATTTTCGTTTCTAAACGATGCTTATTCGTTTGGATAAAGTTCTCTTGTCTCGGGAAACCAAGTGCAACAAGCAATAAGTCTGGTTTTGCCTTTTGAATACGAGAAACAATATTCTCTTCTTCTTCTTGTTTAAAATACCCATCTTGTATACCCACAATAGATACAGCTGAATACGTCTTCGTTAAATGATCTGCTGCAGCTTGTACAACATGTGGTTTTGCACCTAATAAGAAAACTGATACTGGTTTACTGTCTTCTGATAACGCCGCAAGTAAATTACACATTAAATCAAAACCTGCTACACGTTCCTTTACAGGTGTACCTAACATACCACTTGCTTTTACGACTCCAATACCATCAGGTGTAATTAAATCTGCATTTAATAATGTTTGATGGAATGCTTCATCCTTTTTTGCACACATAACAATTTCAGGATTTGCTGTTACTACCTGAAAAGTATGTGTTCGCTCCACTTCTAGTTGTTCTTTTAAATATTGGACCGTTTCATCCATTGTCATTGTAGAAAAAGGAACGCCTAGAATATCAACTGTTTGTACTGCCATAGTTAACTATCCTCTCTATCATTACAAGTTTTTCGCTATTAATTGCTTATATGTTTCCTTTGTATCTTCATATAGTTTTTGAAGTGAGAAGTTCATAATAGCATGCTCATAAATATGTTTCCCCATTGCTGCTAATTCTCCAGTTTTCCACTTATCATACGCTTCTTCTAAAGCTAATGCTAATGCCCTTCCATCATCTGTTGGCACAATCCATCCGTACGTTTCATCTACAATTAATGGTTCAATTTCTCCAGCCCTAGTCACAATTGATGGTACGCGTTGATTTGCCGCTTCTAATAAAACTAGTGGGAACCCTTCACTATGGGAGGTTAATAAATTCACATGTGACGACGCAAATAATTGTTTTACATCTTGACGATGCCCTAAAAACTCAACTTTATTATTAATCCCTTTTTCAGTAGCCAATGACTTTAGATTTTCTTCTAACGGGCCATCGCCAACTAACAATACTTTAATTTTCTCTAATTTTGTTCGTTGTAACGCATCAAATAGAACTTCATGTCCTTTCACAGGATGCAATCGTGCTACTTGGATTGCCGTAAATACATCTTCATCAATATTGAACATTTCTTTTTTATTATAACCTTCTGCTTTTTCCTTATCGTATTCAATTCCATTATAAATAACATGCATCTTTTCATTAGAAATACCTAAAGCAGCTAAACTTTTCTTTAATCTATTTGTTACAACAAAAAATAAATCTACATTTTTTAAGGATTTCAAATTTAATTTCGTAAAAACCCAACCTTTTAAGCCTTGTTTAGTAAAGTCTTCAAATGGATCACTATGAATAGTCGTTACCCATTTTGCCGTTATTCTCTTTTTCATTAAAGAAACATAGAAATTAGCCCTAGGACCATGCGTATGAACTATATCAAATTTTTCATTATTAATGAATTCGCTTATATTCTTTAAAATAGATAAATCATAGCGGGATTTTTGTGAAAACACATGGACTTTTATCCCTAACTCTCTTGCTTCTTTCGCAACAATTCCATCTTCAAATACCGCTAATTCTACTTCACCAGTTGGAAACTGATCGAGAAGTGAAATAATATGTGTTTTCCCTCCCCCATCTTCTGCTCCTGCATTCATATGCAATATCCTCATATTTTTTCCTCCTTTAAATCCTCGCCACATTTCCATCTATCTTTATTTTACTGTACTAAAAAATAAAAGCTAACAAAAGTTAGCTTTTATTTTAATCATTCAATTTCTAAGTCTACAATTAGATAAGCTAACACCACTACAAAGTAGATCCCAACTCCTGGTGCTGTTAAAATATGTCCTGCAATATAAGCAATACCTAATGCTAACAATAAGCTTGCTGCAATCATTCCATATTTTATATTAAATATCTCTTTAAACCTTGTAATAAATACTAATAGGATTCTTAAGCCGTAATAAATAAATGGAATCATTAGTAATGCAAAACCAATAATCCCAAAGTCATAAAACCAATCATGAAAGTCCATTTCAATTAGCTTTGGATCTGGCTGCTTTTGTTCATTATATTTAAAATTACCTGCATAACCCATTCCTAATAACTTTTGTGACGTTGGCGCTTCTTTAAAGAACTGCTTATGTCTTTCTTCATATACTTGACGTCCGCTGAAAATAAGATTTTCTTGATTTTCTTTCTTTTGCTCTTTCTCAAGCTCTTTCTTAACTTCCTCTTCTATCTTTGCCTTTTCTTCTGGCTTTTCACCTTTATGATGAGTTTCTTCTTTTGCTTTAAGTTCTTGCTCTTTTTTCAGCTTCTCTTTAATTTCTTTTTCTTTTTGACCTTGCTGTGCCACATTTTGCTCTGATAAATAGTTATTGTGAATGCCCATATTTTGTGCTAATGGCGTTTGTTTAAACGTTCCAACTACACCAGCTAATAGGACAATAGCAATTACTGCATTAAGCGCAAGGGATTTTTTGTTCGGATTTTTTCTATCAAATAATAATTGTAGTACAATGATCCCGATTGCTGCCGCTAACGTAGCACCAATTGAGCCCATTCCTACTTTCGTACCGACCTGAATTAATGAGTAAATCATTAAAAGCGATGGAATCCAATATAAAACGTGTTTCCAGCTCTTTGTCTTTTGAATAGAATATAGTACCACAATAGGGAAAATAATAGCTAAGATTGAACCTAGTTCATTCCCTGCATAGAACCAACCTCGAGAACCTACCTTCATCCATTCATAACTACCAAAGTCAGTAGATGTTGAAATAGAAATAACCATAATTGCGTTAATGATTAATGTAGAATATACAATACTATTTCGAACCTTATCACTAATATTAACTTTCTTTTTCAATGATTTTAAAGCTAAAATATATGACCCCAGCATGATATATATATATAATGCTTTCGCAACGAATTTAACTTCTTCACCAAGTACAATAGGATCCTTAACTAGTTTGTTATTAATAAATCCTACCCCTAAAACTCCGGCTAATAATATAAGATAAATTAAAAACTTTCTATTTTCCTTCTCTTTTGCCTGAATTAAAATGTAAATACCACCAACAGCCATAATAAGGAATCTTACTAAAATTCCAACGGTAGCACTTGACTTTAATAAAGTGATGCTAAGAGACGTTAATAAATCTAAAACAGGCTGTAAAATAATAAAAAAGAGCAAAAACCGCTCAAATCTAACCCTAGCTTGATTTGCTAACATTCCAAGACCTCCATACAAAATCTTAACATTATCTTTTAATCATAATTTTTTATCATTCAAACACACCTAGCAATTATAACATAACTCATATTCAAATCGAGAACTATTTTTCCAGCTAAAACTAGCCAGGACAAGTATTAATCAGTAATAGAAATTACTGTCCTTTCGCTATACTCCCTATTTTTACAAAAGCTATCTAACAACCATCCCCTTATTTTTGTCAGTATATACATATTTTTTTATCATTTTATACAGATGTAAACAACATACCTAACATTGTAACATTTTACCAACTAGGTAACACCAAAAAAATGTAAAATTAATCTTTTCATATCTTCTTCAAATTACTTTATAGCTATTTTTCAAACATTTTCAAACGCTTTCTTTATGTATTTTATCCGTTTTTCTACATGTAGCGAAAAGTAATTGTTATTTCCAATACTTTAGTGTATATTTTTTCTCTGGAACATCTTTAAGAGGAAGGGATTAAGGCCATGTTATTAATCGATATATTTACGTTTCTTGGCATTATCGCCGCTGCCATTTCTGGTACATTAGTTGGTTTAAAAAAAGATTTAGATTTATTCGGTGTCCTTTGTTTAGCTGTAGCTACTGCGCTCGGCGGCGGTATTATTCGTGATATTATGATCGGTAACCTGCCTCCCGTCGCATTTGTTAAACCCATTTACTTTTTCGTAAGCGTATTATCAGCATTATTTACTTGTATGTTTTTTGAGCGTATCAATAAACTTCAAGTTGTTATTATGCTTTCTGATGCTGTTGGCTTAGGCGTTTTTACAGCTATTGGTGCAAATGCGGCAATGTCACATCATGTTGACGCCTCATTTTTAGTTGTTTCAATGGGAGTCATTACAGGTATTGGAGGCGGTATTTTGCGTGACATTTGCGCTCAAGATATCCCCTACGTATTCCGAAAAGAAATTTACGCCATCGCTTCTATTTTAGGGGCAATTAGTTTCCTAATCACATATGCAATGGGGGCACACGTATTGGCTTTCTATGTTTGTTTATTAGTAACATTCATTATTCGTGTTGTCACTGTCATATATAATGTACATTTCCCAGTTTTCTTTAAAACACATGCTAAAATTAATAAAGGTCATTAAGAGAATTCTATATGGAATTCTCTTAATTTATATACTATTCTACACACTAATATAGAGTAATTGCATATAAATATATATAATTATATTAGAACCAAAAAATGAAAACGCTTTACAAACAGGGGGAAGAACGATGCTTGGGGTTTTTAAAAAACATAACAATACAACAAACGTAAGTATACTTGAATTAAGTAAGAATCAACAAATCACTTTTAACGTTCCTACTAATTCTGAACTGAAAATTCAAATGGATATGCTACATATTTCAAAAGAAGATTTACAAATCGTAAAGGTACTACAACCTTTTATTTATGAAGAAATTGATTGGATTACTGAAAAATTCTATTCCAATATTACACAACAGCCTAATTTAATTACGATTATCGAACGTTATAGCTCTATTCCAAAACTAAAGCAAACTTTAAAAACACATATAAAAGAATTATTTAGCGGAGATATGCATGAAGACTTTATTGAACAACGTGTTAGAATTGCAAAAAGACATGTACAAATTGGGTTACATAGAAAATGGTATACTGCCGCTTATCAAGAATTATTCCGCTCTATCATGAAGATTTTAAAAACGAAAATTACAACAATTGACGATTTTTCTTATTCTATAAACGTAATAAATAAATTACTTACTCTTGAACAAGAACTCGTTATTGCGTCTTATGAATCTGAATATGAAAGAATGCAAAAAGAACTTGAAAAAGAAAAAGAAATAACAGCTATGACCATTACGCATATTGCAACAGAACTAGCATCTGTATCTGAAAAAACAAGCGCTTCTATTCAGCAGTTAACCGCTAAATCTGAAACGATTGTAGAAATCGCTAAAACAGGTACGTCATTAGCTACAACATCAGAAGAAAAAGCAAATAAAGGTAAAGAACAATTAAATGAGCAAAATAAACGAATGGAATACATTCAAACGAACATGGAAACGATTATTACAGATACACATGAACTTCTCGATATTTCTAACAAAATTAACGAAATTATAGATATTGTAAAATCAATTGCCGAGCAAACAAATTTACTCGCACTAAACGCTGCAATTGAATCTGCGCGCGCTGGGGAATTTGGCAAAGGCTTTTCTGTTGTAGCTGGAGAAATTAGAAAGTTATCAGAGCAAACGAAAGAATCTATATTTAACGTTACAAAGCTCGTTGAAAAAACAAATGAACAGATTGTTCGTGTCTCTTCTTCCGTGAAACAAATTAGCTCTCTCGTATCTGAAGGAACTGATAGTATGTCTGCAACGGATCAATACTTCCAAGAAATCGTAAAAGACATGTCTAACTCAAAAGAACAGAATAAAAAAATTGAAAATGAGTTAGAAACCATTTCACAAGTAATGAAAGGAATTCAAGACGATTCCTCAAAAATGGCTCTAACAGCTGATAGTTTACAACTAGAACTGAACCGATAGAGCGATTATGTCAGTAGAGATTCTTTATCTCTACTAGCTCTTAGTATTCATCTTCCATCCAAAAAAAGAATCCAAATTGGATTCTTTTTATTTTCTAAAGAATATTTTTTGACAATATACATAACTCATATAAACACCAAAGCTTTGCAAAATAAACAATGCTGGCACAATAAGATTATAATATGCCATATCGACTTGGAAGAGCTTTAACAATACGTATCCGCTAATTAACAATAAGAACAACATATATCCCTCGTTTTGTTGTTTCTTAATAAGGAAGTGTAATAGAGCGATAGTCATAAACAATGTTACCGCTATATATATCAGTTTTTCACATTTAAAAAGAATAGAATTTATTCCCTCATCTGAAAACTGATTTATCACCGGTTCTAAAAGTTTAAATCTTTCTCCCTCAATCTCTTTTAACTTTTGATCAATATGCTCTGTTACACTTTGATTTTTCGATACTTTTTCCTCACGTTGCGTTTTTCCAATTAAGATAGATTGAACATACGTCTCATTCGTAATCGTATATTGTGACAGTCCCATTGTCTTAATTCCATAATTCACACTAAAATGAGCACTATAAAACAGAATAAGTATCCCTATCGTCTTTAGTAACACTTTTTGTTTCGTTGCTGATTGAAACACTTCAATTAATAATACATATATCGTGATAAAAATAGGAATAAATAATCCCATTGGGAAAATCATATTACTACATGCAAATAAAACCGCTGAAAACACCCACATATAAGGATGATCTAATCCTTTATATAAAAGTATGTAGCAAGCAAAATAAAATAAAAATATTGCAAGTGACTCAGGAGTTAATACGGAACTCATGAATATATTTGGAATATACAGAGCATAAAATGTGGAAGCAATACGACCGCATTCTTCTCCAAAAACCATTGCCGCAATACGATAAATAAAAAATGCAGTTCCTGCGCAAAATAACACATTAAATAGTTGTAAAGCAAATAATGTATCACCAAATATACGAATAATTACTGACTCATATATAATAAACGGCAAATGAGTTACAGTCCCTATATTATTACCAATTGCAATCTCCTTTGCAGACTCATACATCACTTTCATATCACCAATTATTGGAGTGTCTACAAATAACAGCATACTAAGCCTCACAACTATAGATATACTTATAAGAAAAATAAGAAATTGTTTGTCTGTAAAACGATATTGTAGAATTGATGCCACTAACAAAATGAGTATGACGAAAATTGCCAATATGATTGTTACACTTGTTGTACTTCCTCCAAAAAATTGCTTACTTGTCTCAAATGCTGTCCAACAACTATAAACAAAAAATGCGAGCATCGCACCAATCGTAATTTTATTGAAGAAAGATGAAAAATTTGTTTGTATATGATTCATATGTCCATTGCACCTCTATTTCCATTCATAACAAAACGATTCTATCATGAATGGGTACACGGCTGATAGGGAATTTCTATGACAAATACATAGTCATTACTTTTTACTTGCAATGTAAGCGAATCCTCTTTTACACTACATTTTAGATAAAATAAATTTTCTTTCAGTTACATGAATACAAATACAGAAGTTTAAATAATCCTCTTTTGGAATACGCTTTACTTTATTAAATATCTAATATGAGTAATCCACTTACACATATTATTCTGATTGAAAACAGACTATAGGGGCTGAATATATGGAAAAGAAATTCATGCGAGAATCAAAAGCAATTAAAACAACACGTGTTTTTCCTAACGATTTAAATAATCACCAAACACTGTTTGGAGGGAAATTATTAGCAGAAATTGATAGTATTGCTTCAATTGCGGCTGCAAGACATAGTCGTAAACATTGCGTAACAGCATCTATTGATTCAGTTGATTTTTTAACTCCAATTCACCAAGCTGATTCTGTTTGTTATGAAGCATTTGTATGTTATACAGGGAAATCTTCAATGGAAGTTTTCGTAAAAGTAATCGCTGAAAATTTATTAGCAGGCGAGCGTAGAATTGCCGCCACTTGCTTCATTACATTTGTGGCAATAAAAGATGGAAAACCTTCGTCCGTACCACAAGTACTTCCTGAAACTGAGGAAGAACATTGGTTACACACAACCGGTTCAGAACGCGCGGAAAATAGAAAAAAAGGACGTTTAAAAAGTAAAGAAATGGCTGAGGTTTTAACTTTAAATAAACCTTGGAATATTTAATACGATACTCTTCCATATACATGCATAGGTTCTTTCTTCCTTGCATGTATTTTTTATACAAAATATTCTCTCTTATCCTTTTATTCTCAATCTGTTCTCTTAAATCATGCACCAGCTTTTCCTTTATTTTGTTATACTGTTAATGGTATATTAAATAAAGTTCGTTTAAAAATAACCATAATATGATTAAGTATATAAGGGATGGTGCGGTAATGACTATTGAAGTACCAATTTCAATACCAAAAACGTTAATTATTATTCCAGCGTATAACGAGGAAGAAGCAATTGCAGATACATTAACAAGATTATTAAAACTAAAACAGCATTTTACTGGATTAAGCATTTGCGTTATTAATGATGGATCACACGATAAAACAGCTCAAATCGTAAAAGAATTTCCTGTTCACCTTGTGAATTTACCCTATAATCTAGGTATTGGCTCAGCTGTACAAACTGGATATAAATACGCATATGAGAATGGATATGATATTGCGATTCAGTTCGATGCTGATGGACAACATAACCCAGATGATTTATATAAAATTATAAAGCCTATCGCTGAAGATGAATGCGATATGGTACTAGGGTCACGTTTTACAGAAAAAACAGCATATAAAGGTAGTATTTCCAGAAGAATCGGTATTTTTTATTTTACTGCCCTATTGAAAGTACTAACAAAACAAACATTTATGGATCCAACTTCTGGATATCGTGCTATCAATCGAGAAGTAATTACAATTTTTGCACACAATTATCCAAAAGATTATCCAGAACCAGAAGTTCTTATTCATTTAAAAAAGAAAAAACTTCGCATTAATGAAATATCTGTAAATATGCAAGAGCGACAAGGTGGACAATCTTCTATCACACCTTTTAAATCTGCATATTACATGATTAAGGTAAGCCTTGCTATATTGATGCAAAAAATCGTGAAAGGTTGATAATAAATGCCTATAATTACCTTTTCATTCATCTTTATTTTATTATTATTATTATTAATTATTAATTCTATTCGTCGCGGAACTTTAGAAACGAAATATGCTGTTTTGTGGATTTTTGTTTGTATTGCAATGGCTATTTTAAGTTCTACCGATAAAATTATAAACTGGATTGGAAAACTATTAAAAGTAGAATATCCCCCTTCCATTTTATTTTTATTTGGATTATTATTCTGTTTCATCTTAATTTTTGACCTAACAAGAAAAATTTCTAAACAACATCATCAACTTGTAACATTAACGCAAGATTATGCGTTACTAAAGCAAAAATTACATGCGACTGAGCCAGACAAAGACTAACCTAATAGTTCAAAGCCAATATAAAAAAACCTCTTAATTTATTTCAAAAATTAAGAGGTTTTTTATTCTCAATAATCATTTATTCCCCTTCACAATCGTTACGATAAATATATCCTACTTACTAACTAAGTAAAAATAGTATAAATAAGAATTTATATGCAATAAACATATTAAAGCCGTTTGAAATACGAGAATTAACCATAAGCCACCACCTTTTTAATAGAAAGTTGATTTACAAAGTTTATATGCGTTAAAATTATACAGATGTTCTTGTAATCTTCTTCCTTTCAAAAGGCTTGTATATATGGTGCAAGACATAAAAAACTTGAGGAGATAAAAATTCTATGATGGAACAAAAACAACTTGTTTCTGTTGTCATACCTCTGTATAACACGGAAAAATATATTGAAGAAACGATGCAATCAATATTAGATCAAACATATAAAAACATCGAAATTGTAATTGTAGATGATGGGAGTAAAGATCAGTCACCTTCTATCGTAAAAAATCTTGCTGAAAAATACCCAGGGCAAGTAAAATACGTTCATCAAAAAAACCAAGGCGTTTCAGTAGCCCGTAATACAGGTATGGAAAATGCTAGCGGAGAATATGTCGCTTTCCTTGATAGCGATGACTTATGGCATCCAACTAAAATTGAGAAGCAAGTCGAAAGTATGCATAAAAACGAAATGGACGCGTGCTATTGTGGTTATATGAATTTCTACGAAGAAACAGGCGAGAAGGTTGAACATACAACAAACTTTATTAAAGGTGATATGACAAAAGCATTCCTAACGCATCAAGTTGTTGCTCAAACAAGTACTTGGATTTTCAAAAGATCTATCGTAATAGATCATAACATTCGTTTTACACCAGGATGTAGTTGGGGCGAAGACTTGGAGTTTTTATTTAAACTTATGAGTGTGACAAATGTATGTTATGTCGATGAATACTTAACATATTACAGAATCTTATCAGAAGGAAATCTTTCTTCTAAATATAAAGATTATGAATTAAAAACGGCAAAAGAGCTGGAAGTATTCAATCGTATGAAAGACTGGATACATAATAAATCTCAAGATTTCATTACAAAAGACCCTCAGTCACTTATTGAGATTCTTGAGACTTATTTATTTCCTTATACAGTCATCAATAACTCTTGTATATATATTAAAGAAAACTCTCAATTAGATAAATCACAAGTTCAATTAATCAAAAAAGATATAAAGAAATATTGCCGTAAAATCTATTCAAAGAATGGAAAGCGTAGTAAAAAACTATATGCAATGCTTTGGTTTGTACGAATTAAATTTCTGTTTTCTTAAACTGAAAATATAACGATACTCTCTTTCTGTGAACAAATCAAAATTACAAATAGGACAAGCTAACCGGGTCCTAAAGAATAGAAAGGTCTTTTCTCATGAAAACAAATAAAATTCTAAAAAATGCATCCTACCTCTTTGTAGGAAACATTACTGTTCGTTTTGTACTGGCTATTGCAACAATTCTCTTTGCAAGATATGTTTCACCAGATGAGTACGGGATGTTTACAGTTGCATTAGCAGTTTCCGCTGTCATTTGCTATTTTACGGATGCAGGTTTGACACATACGTTTATGCGTGAAGGAACAAGAAGCAACGCTAACATTAGCGTATTAATAAGCAGTTATTTACGAATTCGTTTAGTATTAGCTATCGTAATTTCTGTGCTCTTCGCCATTTTCGCTCAGTTCTTCTACACTGATGCTTACTTACGTGCCATGGTATATTGGGTCGTACTACCAACTATGTTTGGAGCTACTTTACAAGGGGTCGGGATGGCCTATTTCCAAGTAACAGAGCGTATGCAATTCACGGCGATTATTTCTGTACTACAAGGTGTGACGGCCGCAGCCGCTCTTCTGCTAGGGATGTCATTTAAATGGTCACTTATGATGGTTGCTGCTATGTACGGAATATCTAGCCTTGTAACAGGAGTCATTGCCTTTATAATGACAATCCGCTATACAACAATTCATAAGGGTTGGAATAAAGGCATTTTAGATCAATTACTTATTTTCACAGTCAATGGCGTTATCATTATGCTTTTACCGCAGTTAGGTCCTATTATCTTAGAAAAAGTTTCAACGAAAGCACAAGTTGGATTCTTTGGGGCCGCCTATAAAATACCTGCTGTACTTTACCAAATACCTGGTGTAATTGCAGCAGCCTTTTATCCAAAATTGTTTGCTTTTGGAAACGAAAATAATATTGATGAACATAGAAAGCTATCTCAATTCGAATTAAAGCTTATGTCTTTCTTAGGGATGGGAATTTCTATCCCGTTTATTGCCGATCCAAGTTTTTGGATTGTAACTCTATTAGGTGAAAAATATGCACCAGCTGGTGATGCCCTTGCAATTTTAGCCTTTATGGTCATTTTACAATCTATCAACTATCCGCTTGCTGATAATTTAACAACAGCTGGTCAACAATGGAAACGTGCAACAACTATGGCAATTGGATTAGCTGTCGCTATCATAAGTTACATCATATTAGGTAGCCAATTTGGAATGATGGGAGCTGCTGTAGCTGCTATCCTTACTGAGATTACATTATTAATCGGATTTTCATTATTCGTTCGTAAAGGATTTTCATTGCTATTCAAAGGAATAATATTCAATACACTAGCATTTATAATTAGTTATGCAATATACCGCACCATACTAATTAGCTTACCACCACTAGTAGCTTTAGTACTTACTGGTATATTGTATGGCATTATTGGCCTTGCAATTGATCCACAAATACGTAGATTAATTTTAGGGGTTGTAAATAAAAAGCTAGGTAGATAAACAATAACAAGGCAAGCTTCTAAATTGTAAATAGAAGCTTGTTTTTTTACTTATATACAATTCCCCTTCATAATAAGAATTTCTAGGTACAACCCCAATATATTTCTCGTACTTCTCTCCACTTAATACAACTGGTTTTACCGTCAAATATAGTATTTCCACAAATTCTTTCATCTGCTTATCAAACAGACCAATGAACTGGATCATTCCTCTTTTTACAGTTATTATTCGTTTGGTATATCCCGTTAATTCCCGTATGTGTTAAATCAATTCCTCACCTGTAATGGCACCATAACCTGATATGTTCCAATTTTGTCCATAGGCCTCGTCATGTGAAGCTAATTCAACTATTGCTTTTGCACCAGCTGGTGTAAAAATATATTCACGGGCAATCTTTTTATCTTCAACAAAGCTAGACATTTTATTTGCAAGTATTCCTTTTAATGTATGATGGACAAGTGTGTTTTCTGCATTTGGACCATAAAAGTCTGGGAAATGAGCAATAAACATTCGTACATTAGCTTGTTTTGAAAATATATACATTTTGAAATGATGGCATTATATGAAAGAATTTAGTATCATGATTCAAGGTACTATTTCAAGTTGGACGGAGGATACTATGAGCTTATTAACAGTTGAAAAATTAGGACATACATTTGGCGATCGTACATTATTTAAAGATGTATCTATGCGATTACTAGCAGGTGAACACGTTGGATTAGTTGGTGCAAACGGCGTTGGTAAATCAACATTTATGAATATTATTACTGGTCAACTTATTCATGACCAAGGTCGTGTAGAATGGACACCGGGCACACATTACGGCTACTTAGATCAGCATACTGTTTTAACGCCTGGACGTACAATTCGTGACGTACTGGCGGATGCATTTTTACCGTTATTCGAAAAGGAAAAAGCTTTAAATGAAGTTACAGAAAAAATGGGAACTGCTACACCAGAAGAGCTAGAAGAACTTCTTGAGCAAATGGCAGAAATACAAGATGCACTTGAAGCAGGTGGTTTCTATTTACTAGATATGAAAATTGAAGAGGCTGCACGTGGTCTTGGAATTGATGCAATTGGTTTAGATCGTGATGTTTCAGCACTAAGCGGTGGACAACGTACAAAAGTATTGCTTGCAAAGCTATTACTTGAACAACCAGAAGTGTTATTACTTGATGAGCCTACTAACTATTTAGACGTTGAACATATTCATTGGTTAACAAATTATTTAAAAGAATACCCACATGCATTCTTATTAATTTCTCATGATACGGAATTTATGAACAAATGTGTTGATGTTATTTTCCATCTGGAATTCACAAAAATGACACGCTATACAGCGACATATGAAAAATTCCTAGAACTAGCAGAGATCAATAAAAATCAACATATAAACGCTTATGAAAAGCAGCGCGAGTTTATCAAAAAGCAAGAAGATTTCATTGCAAAGAACAAAGCCCGTTATTCAACAACAGGTCGTGCAAAGAGTCGTCAAAAACAACTTGATCGCATGGAACTTATTGATCGCCCGGAAACAGCAATTAAACCTGAATTCTCATTTAAAGAAAGTCGTGCAAGTAGTCGCTTCGTCTTTGAAGGTGAACATGTAGAAATTGGATATACACATCCGCTACTACCAAAGCTATCAATGACAATTGAACGCGGTGAAAAAATTGCTATCGTTGGATGTAATGGTGTTGGTAAATCAACGTTACTAAAAACAATCTTAGGTAAAATTAAACCTTTAAGCGGTAAAACGAGTCTTGGGGACTTCTTAGAGCCTGCATACTTTGAGCAAGAGGTTAAAGCTGACAATATAACACCAATTGATGATGTATGGAATACATTCCCTGGCTTAGACCAGCATCAAATTCGTGCGATGTTAGCAAAATGCGGATTAAAAAATGAACATATTTCTCGCCCGTTAAGTCAATTAAGTGGTGGAGAACAAGCAAAAGTTCGTTTATGTAAACTAATGGGTGAAGAAAGTAACTGGCTACTATTTGATGAGCCGACAAACCATCTTGATGTTACAGCAAAAGCAGAACTTAAGAAGGCTATGAAAGCATATAAAGGAACAATCCTTCTTGTATGTCACGAACCGGACTTTTATGAAGATTGGATTACAAAGGTTTGGAACATAGAAGAATGGGCACAACAAAACTCTTAATTATCTAACCTGCCCTTTATACTGTAACTTAACGTACAAAGGGCAGTTAAGTTGAATCAGTAATAAATTTTGATAAGGAGTTTTCAAATATAATGGAAAGTACATTCTCTCTCAAACTTAATACGTTTTTTGTGAAAATTTTATTAGTACTATGTCTAATCATTTCTGGTGCTATCACATGGCATTCGGTAGCAGTGATTAAAGAACATGATGATACTAGCCTCTTAGTTTTAGTACCAGTCCTTATTCTAATAGGTCTTGTATTTTTACTTTTTGGCTATATTTCTAATAAATATATGTCAAAATTGGCATTTTCTATCTCACTAATCATTTTGGCTTTTTCTATTCGATTAATTTGGGTACTCAATATTCAAACCCCTGTAGAAACAGACTTTGCAATGATGTACCATAGCGCTATACAAGCTGCTAAAGGAGACTTTAGTTTCGCACAAAATACTTATTATACTTCATGGGTTTACCAACTTGGATTTACAATGTACCAAGCCTTTATTATTAAGTTATTTGGTGAAGGGACGTTTCTCTTAAAATTTTTAAATATAATCTATTGTACAGGAACAACATTACTAATTTATAAAATAACTTCTTATATATTTAATGAGTGGTCTGGACGAATAGCTGGATTACTATATGCATTTTATATCCCGAGTATTGTATTGAGTTCTGTACTAACAAATCAACACCTTGCTGTATTTTTATTTTATCTAGGCTTCTATTTATTAATTACAAAAGGCCTAAGCAATAAGTATACGTGGATTTTTATAGGGGCTATCCTAGCTTTAGGAGACATCATGCGTCCACTTGGTGCTATAATCTTAATTGCAATAACTATATATGTCTTTTTACAAGGTATATTAGGAAAATCAAGAAAAGAAATTTTTATTTCTGTAAAAAAACTTGGTGGCATTTTGATTGTATTTTTCCTTTTACATCAAATTGTAAGTTATTCATTTATATATTCCGGAATCACACAATACCCTCTCTCTAATCGCGATCCGCTTTGGAAATTCACAGTAGGATTTAATCATGAAACAAAAGGTAGCTATTCTGGTACAGATGCGGAATATATTATGTCCCTTAAACTTGGCGAAGAACGAACTGCGGCCCAAAAAAAGCTAATTCAAGAGCGACTATCTGATCCACAGAAGGTTTTATCTTTATTTGGGGATAAATTTGTACTCATGTGGGCAGATTATGACTCCGCACCATTATGGAGCCTAGTAACATTGGAAAAGACAGATAAGGATATGGTGTCATTAAAAGAGGATCTTACAAAATATGAAAAGTATATGTATACTGCGGCTATGATATTTAGCACATTATCACTCCTTTATCTCATCCTAACTAAACAAAATAAAACACATTACACTCTATTTTTATTACTAATAATCGGTTATGTAGCTATTCATTTCTTAATCGAATACCAAACAAGGTACCGATACTTCATTATCCCTAGCTTTACAATAATTCAAGGCTACGGAATATATATTTTTTATAGTCTAATATCGAAAAAGAAATTCTCATAAAAAGAAAATAAGAAAATACCTTTCAAAATATTTATAATTGCCCTCAATTTTACTTATAATTTACATTTTGAGGGCAATTTTTTTATGATTAATTTCATTTAAAACTTGAAAATATGGTATAATTTTTATTTGTTGTATATGAATAACACTTCTATATTTTTTGTTTTACTTATATATTATTATAAACATGAGGATATTATTATGGAAAAACTCTTAAAGTTTGGCTTAGTAGGGATCTTTAATACACTCATTACAATTATTAGCTTTTGGATATTATTAAAATTCGGTATGAACTACCTTATTGCGAATACCATTGCCTATTCAATTGGTGTTGCCAATAGCTACTATTGGAATAAAAATTGGGTGTTTAAACCTAATAATAAAGGCTCGTCAATGTTCTTTAAATTTCTAACTGTAAATTTAATTGTATATGCTTTTAATACATTATGTTTATTTATATTAGTAAATAAACTTACCTTTAATGCATTAATTGCACAGATCTTCGCAATTGGTTTCGGAATGGTTATAAATTTTGTACTTAATAAAATTTGGACATTCAACCAAACTAAAAAGGTGACTAATTAAATTTGAACAACTTATTAAAAATACGGAGGATGCAACATGCAAAAATTAATTTCGGTTGTAGTTCCTATGTACTTCGAGGAAGAAGTAGCACAAGAATGTTATAACCGTTTAAAGTCCGTTATGCTTCAAAATAACATTAATTACGAATTTGTCTTTGTAAACGACGGTAGTACAGATCGCACAATGGAAATCTTATCTGAGATTGCAGCAAATGATTACCGTACAAAAATTGTTAATTTCGCACGTAACTTTGGTCACCAAGTAGCTGTTACAGCTGGTATTGCTGCCGCAAAAGGTGATGCTATTGTAATTATAGATGCAGACTTACAAGATCCACCTGAAGTTATTCCTGAACTTATTGCAAAATGGGAAGAAGGATATGAAGTTGTTTATGCAAAACGTAAGCAACGTAAAGGTGAAACTTGGTTCAAACTTTTAACAGCTAAGTATTTCTATAAATTCTTAAACTACATGTCTGATATCGATATCCCAAAAGATACTGGTGATTTCCGAATCATCGACCGTAAAATAGCTGATGTTTTCAATCAAATGACTGAGCGAAATCGCTTCATCCGCGGTATGATGTCTTGGGTTGGCTTCCGCCAAACATATGTTGAATATGAACGTGATGAGCGCTTTGCTGGTGAAACAAAATATCCATTAAAGAAAATGATTAAATTTGCATCTGACGGCATTATTGCATTTTCGACAAAGCCATTACGCATCGTTATGTCTTTAGGTTTATTATCAGTTCTTATTTCTATAATTGTCTTACTATATACAATTACTGTGAAAGTCTTTGGACATGGCACGCAAACAGGTTGGGCGTCCATTATGGTTGCTATTACATTCTTTAGTGGTATTCAATTACTTGGTCTTGGAATCGTTGGCCAGTATATTGCTCGTATTTATGACGAAAGTAAAAACCGTCCGATTTATATCGTAAAAGAAACAATTAACATTGATGAAGAAGAGACAGCACTGCAAAAAGAAAAAGTGAATGCATAATAAAAAGGTAACAATGAAAACTATCATTGTTACCTTTTTATATTGTAATAGCCCATAAGCCTCAAACGAAATTCTTTTAAAGTTGGATATGCCTCTAAATTAAACAACATCCCTTGGATAACCGGAATTCTTGGATTTTGCATCCTCATTTCTGCCTCCAAAACATCTAATGTAACAAGCAATTCCTCATCTTCTAATTGATCCGCTAAAGTACGTTTAAACACAATAATTTCTTTTAAAAAATGTTCCTTAACCTGCTCCTTAATAAGCTCTGATTTACAAAGAAATTCTCCAAGCTTTTCTTCATGTAACACAGGTTCTTCTGAAGATTCTACCAATCCATCTACTAAATGATCCACTCTTTTCAAAATAAAAGCAGAGACGTAAGATAAGTCTATTTCTGGCGCTTGTAAAATAATTAGTTCTAAATATCCACGGCATATGCCTTCTACCATAATGACTAAATCTAATAAATATGGCATAACCTTATCACCATAAATAGACAGTAAACTATTCCGATAAAATGCGTGAGACTCTAACTTCATCCGCATCATAAATTCTTCGACTTCTTTATTAAAAGGAATCGCGTTTTCCCTTGCATGCATAATAATAAATTCTTTATGCTTTTGTATATCATTAAACTGGCAATGCAATTGTTTTGCAAATTTTTCACGTGGCAATAACGACTCTTTTTCAATTTCCATCATTTTGTTTTGAATCTTGTCATAGTAATATCGAAGTGTCGCTAATAAAAGTTCCTCTTTTGATTTAAAGTATAAATAAAAGGCTCCCTTAGATATGCCACAAGCTGTCACAATTTCCTGCACCGATGTCGCATTTACACCCTTAGTCGCAAATAACTTCATAGCCATCTCTATAATTAAACGCTCTTTGTCTTTCATATCATGTCTCTCCTAAATTTAATCTCGCATCTTATTATGAATGTATTATACCATCCCTTTTCATTGACGGCTGACCAATTAGTCAGTTATATTATGTATTAGACTGACCAGTTGGTCAATATAATACAAAGGGAGCGCAAACATGAACAAAATTATTAATTTTTCGTTAAAAAATAAGTTCGCAGTTTGGCTACTAACCATTATCGTTACCATTGCAGGTATTTATTCTGGGCTGAATATGAAGCTGGAAACAATTCCTGATATTACAACACCTGTTGTAACAGTAACCACGGTTTATCCTGGTGCTACACCAGAAGAAGTAGCTGATAAAATTTCAAAACCGATGGAAGAGCAACTGCAAAATTTAAGTGGTGTAAACGTTGTTAGTTCATCATCTTTTCAAAATGCATCTTCTATTCAGGTAGAATATGATTTTGATAAAAACATGGAAAAAGCTGAAACAGAAATAAAAGAAGCTCTCACAAATGTGAAACTGCCAGAGGGCGTAAAAGATCCGAAAGTTTCACGTGTAAACTTCAATGCCTTCCCTGTTATTTCATTAAGCGTAGCAAGTAAAAATGAATCTTTAGCTACCTTAACTGAAAATGTAGAAAAAAATGTTGTTCCAGGATTAAAAGGACTTGATGGGGTCGCATCTGTTCAAATTTCAGGTCAACAAGTAGATGAAGTACAACTTGTCTTCAAAAAAGATAAGATGAAAGAATTAGGTTTAAGTGAAGATACTGTAAAAAATGTAATTAAGGGATCGGACGTATCTTTACCACTTGGTTTATATACATTTAAAGATACAGAAAAGTCAGTTGTTGTAGATGGAAATATTACAACAATGAAAGCATTAAAAGAATTAAAAATCCCTGCTGTTCCTTCATCAGCAAGCGGTCAAGGTAGTCAAACTGCTGGAGCTGGTGCACAAATGCCACAAATGAATCCAGCTGCTATGAACGGGATTCCGACAGTTACATTAGACGAAATTGCTGATATTAAGGAAGTCGGAAAAGCAGAATCTATTTCTCGAACAAATGGAAAAGAAGCAATTGGAATTCAAATTGTCAAAGCTGCTGACGCCAACACAGTTGATGTTGTAAATGCAGTGAAAGATAAAGTAACAGAACTTGAGAAAAAATATAAAGACCTAGAGATTATTTCAACATTCGACCAAGGTGCACCTATTGAGAAATCAGTAGAAACAATGCTGAGCAAAGCCATTTTTGGTGCTATTTTTGCGATTGTTATTATTATGCTGTTCCTACGAAATATCCGAACAACATTAATCTCTGTCGTTTCCATACCACTTTCTTTATTAATTGCTGTATTAGTCATAAAACAAATGGATATTACACTTAACATTATGACGCTCGGAGCAATGACAGTCGCTATCGGGCGCGTTGTGGATGACTCCATTGTTGTTATTGAAAATATTTACCGACGTATGTCGTTATCAGGAGAGAAACTACGCGGGAAAGATTTAATTCGTGAAGCTACGAAAGAAATGTTTATTCCGATTATGTCTTCTACCATTGTAACAATTGCTGTATTTTTACCGCTTGGACTAGTAAAAGGTATGATTGGTGAAATGTTCTTACCATTCGCCTTAACTATCGTCTTCGCTTTATTAGCATCGTTGCTAGTAGCAGTTACAATCGTACCGATGCTAGCTCACTCTTTATTTAAGAAAGAGAGTATGAGGGAAAAAGAAGTACATCATGAAGAAAAACCAAGTAAATTAGCAAATATTTATAAACGCATACTTGCATGGGCTTTAAATCACAAAATTATTACATCAAGTATCGCTATCCTTCTATTAGTTGGTAGTCTTGCACTTGTGCCAATCATTGGTGTAAGTTTCTTACCATCTGAAGAAGAAAAAATGATCATTGCAACATACAACCCTGAACCAGGTCAAACGTTAGAAGACGTTGAAAAAATTGCAACGAAAGCTGAGAAGCACTTCCAAGATAATAAAGACGTCAAAACAATTCAATTCTCATTAGGTGGCGAAAACCCAATGAGTCCTGGTCAATCAAATCAAGCAATGTTCTTCGTACAATATGATAACGACACGAAAAACTTCGAAAAAGAGAAAGAACAAGTCGTTAAAGATTTACAGAAGATGTCTGGGAAAGGCGAATGGAAAAACCAAGACTTCGGGGCAAGTGGCGGTAGTAACGAAATCAAGTTATACGTTTACGGAGATAGCTCGGAAGACATTAAGCCTGTCGTAAAAGATATTCAAAACATAATGAAGAAAAACAAAGACTTAAAAGATATAGACTCTAGTATTGCAAAAACATACGCAGAATACACTTTAGTCGCAGATCAGGAAAAGTTAAGTAAAATGGGTCTAACGGCTGCACAAATTGGAATGGGACTTTCTAATCAACATGATCGCCCTGTTCTGACAACAATTAAAAAAGACGGTAAAGATATCAATGTATATGTAGAAGCTGAAAAACAAAATTATGAAACAATCGATGACTTAACAAATCGTAAAATTACAACGCCACTTGGTAATGAAGTGGCTGTAAAAGATGTGATGACTGTAAAAGAAGGAGAAACTTCGAATACAGTGAAACACCGCGATGGCCGTGTTTATGCGGAAGTAAGTGCAAAACTAACATCTGATGACGTTTCAAAAGCATCCGCCGCGGTTCAAAAAGAAGTAGATAAAATGGATCTTCCTTCTGGCGTAGATGTTTCTATGGGAGGCGTTACAAAAGATATTGAAGAATCATTCAAACAACTTGGCTTAGCGATGTTAGCTGCGATTGCTATTGTATACTTCGTTCTTGTCGTTACATTTGGCGGTGCTCTTGCACCATTCGCAATTTTATTCTCGCTACCATTTACAATCATTGGAGCTCTTGTTGCCTTATTAATCTCTGGTGAAACGTTAAGTGTCTCTGCAATGATCGGTGCCCTTATGTTAATCGGTATCGTTGTAACAAACGCAATCGTGCTTATCGACCGCGTTATTCATAAAGAAAATGAAGGTCTATCAACACGTGAAGCTTTATTAGAAGCTGGTGCAACACGCCTTCGCCCGATTTTAATGACTGCAATTGCAACAATCGGTGCTCTTATCCCGCTCGCATTAGGATTTGAAGGTAGCGGCTTAATTTCTAAAGGACTTGGTGTAACAGTAATTGGTGGATTAACAAGTTCAACATTATTAACACTTCTTATTGTTCCAATCGTTTATGAAGTATTAAGCAAATTTAAAAAGAAAAAAGTAAAATAACCAAAAAATAACCTCGCTAACTGCGAGGTTATTTTTTATTTCCAAACAAGATTAGGAAATCACCATAGCCTTCTTTTTCTAATTCCTCTTTTGGAATAAATCGAAGAGCTGCTGAATTTATACAATAGCGAAGTCCATTCGGTCCTGGACCATCTGGAAATACGTGCCCGAGATGTGAATCTCCTTCCTTACTTCTCACTTCTGTACGCGTCATATTATGACTCACATCCATTTTTTCCTTCACACTAGCTGATATAACTGGCTTCGTAAAACTAGGCCATCCACATCCACTATCAAATTTATCTAGAGAAGTAAACAAAGGTTCACCTGAAACGATATCTACATAAAGACCTTCTTCTTTATGATTCCAATACTCATTTCGAAATGGTGGTTCTGTACCATTTTCCTGTGTTACATAAAATTGCATCTCATTCAGTTTTTCCTTTAAATGAGCATTATCCTTTGGCCAATGCTGCTTAATAAACGCATCTCGCCCTGAGCCTTTACGGTATAACTCGTAGCGGAATTCATTTTTTTTATGATATCCTTGGTGATATTCCTCTGCGGGATAAAACGTAGCAGCTGGCAATATTTTTGTCGCAATCGGCTTTGAAAAGCGCCCACTCCTTGCAAGCTCTGCTTTTGAAGCCTCTGCTTTTTTATGTTGTTCTTCATTATGATAAAAAATCACTGTTTCGTAAGACTGTCCGCGATCGTGGAATTGCCCACCTACATCAGTCGGATCAATTTGTCTCCAATATATATTTAATAACTCCTCATACGGCATTTTATTTGCATCAAATGTAATTTGTACTGCCTCATAATGTCCCGTCGTTTCTGAACATACTTCTTTATATGTTGGATTCTCTTTATGACCACCTGTATAGCCAGAAACAACCTTTATAATGCCTTCCATCTCTTCAAATGGCGAAACCATACACCAGAAGCACCCTCCAGCAAATGTAGCTAATTCTACCTTTTCATTTACAGCCATTATTTCACCCCTATTCTATCTTCTTCTTACAGTATGGCATAAGAAACATCATGTTATAAAAGAAAAAGCATCGAATATCGATGCTTTTTTCTCTTCACTTTATTTTTTTCCAGCGTCCTTCTCCATTTCATCACTTGTCACATCTAAGACATCTAATAAGAAAATGAAGATTGGAATACCGATAATTAATCCCCATACACCTAAGAAGTGTTCCGAGAAGATTAATACCATAAACGTATAGAAAATTGGTAAGTTTGTTTTTTGCGACATAAACTTCGGATTTAACACGTAACTTTCAAGCGCATGAATGACTGTTACGATAACTAAAATATAAACAACGTACATAATACCGCCGATATTGTAAGCAATCATACAAAGCGGGAATAACGAAATGATAACCCCAGCTACTGGAATTAAACCAAGTAAGAAGATCATTAACGCTAAACCTAATAATTGTGGGAATCCTAATATCCATAATGCAATAACGGATAAAACGCAGTTAACAACTGCAATTAAAAATTGTGCCTCAATTACTTTTCCGAATGAACGTGCAAATTTCTTACCGAAGTACTCGATTTCAGTATAGAAAATTGCAAGTCTGCTCTCTTTAAATTTTGCAGTAAAAGCAACGATACGAGCTTTCTCCAATAAGAAAAATAAACTTAAAATTAAAGAAAGTAACACTTGAAGGCCAAATTTCCCAACATTCGTAATCGATTTATACAAAATGTCAACACCTTGTCCTACATACTTCGAAAGTTCCATATGATTAACAGCATTAACTGCATACTTAATTAATTCACTGTCCGGTGGGTTTCTTAAAAATACGTTAAATTGATAAATCAATTGTGAAATTTGTATCGTTAATACTGGTAAATATTTAAATAGCGTAATAGCAATTCCGCCAATTAACATAACATATAGAAATGCTATAATGAGCTTTCGATTAATGGGCATAAAGTGGTCTAATTTGCGAGAAATAAACTTTTGGAATCGATCCATTAAATACGTAAGAATAAACGTAATTAATATTAAATTCAACATACTTTGCAGCCCATATAATACGAGAGCAAGTATTACTAATACGAGTAACCTCTGAAATCCTTTGCTTTGAAACAGGTTTTTTATTTGCATAATCGACGAGTACTCTCTCCTGTCCTATAAAGTAAAACGTTAATAAGTAGATTTTTCTCTCTTTTCTACTTTTAATTATTCATTCATATTAAGATTTTTATAAGCTCATTATACGTCTACCTTAGCAGATCTATAGTAGCTTACTTCTTATTTTACAATACAATGACCTAATTCAAAACGTATTCTACACAGTATTAATGAAGATTTAAGGAAACTTACATTTTTTCAAAATAGGTCTTACCACTACTGTAACATAAAAAGCAAGCTATCAGTAGAAATCTGTCCTACAAATAGCTTGCTTTTCTCATTTTTTAAGTAAGTTTTACTATCCAATGAATGGCATGAACATCGGTATGACAACTACCGTTACAACTCCAACTACTGTTACAGCAATACTTGCCATAGCTGCCTCTACTTCACCCATTTCAATTCCTACTGCCACTCCTAATGCATGACCTGCTGTTCCCAGTGCTAAACCTTTTGCAATTGGATGTTTCACTCTAAATGTTTTTAAGAATAACGCTCCTAATGCGTATACGATAACTGCGTTAAAGATTACTGCAAACGATGTAATTGCTGGTATACCACCAATACTTTCAGAGATTGGTAACGCAATTGCTGTTGTTGCCGCTTGTGGTAACATTGAATTCATTACTGCTGTATCTAGGCCAATTGCTTTTGCAACAATGAACACGACAATTACTGAACAAATAGATCCAACCACGATAGCTGATAAAATTTGCCACCAATATTTTTTCAACTTATCCACTTGTTTATATAATGGAATTGCAAACGCAATTGTTGCTGGCTCTAAGAAAAAGCTAATCATTTTTCCACCAGTATTATATTCTTCGAAAGTAAAGTTACCTACTTTTAAAAAGACAATCCCTAATACCATCGCTACGAATAATGGTGTGAATAAGAAGAACCCTTTTGAATGCTTGAATAATAATGTTCCGATTCCGTATGCGATTAATGAAACGACGATTCCGAAATATGGAGTCATTGTGCTTGCCATGTTCATTCCCTCCTAACAATATATACCAAAAATAGTTACGCAACTTTTCCGTGCTTGCGTCCTTTATTTACTACTTTCAATTCTTTTGTATCTTCTGTTTCTTTTTCATCTTTTCCTAAAATAAATTGTGCAAATAATCCTGTTACAGCGAGTAAAATAACTGTCGCGACAACAATTACAGTTAAAATTTGTACAAAATATTGTCCCATTACACCAAGAGAATTAATAACCGAAATACCTGATGGGACGAAAAGGAATCCGATAATACCTGTTAAAGCTGTTCCAAGTGATTCAACTTGTTCCAATTTAATAACCTTTAAACATAATAGACTAAATAAAATGACTAACCCGATTACCGATGAAGGCATCGGAATTGGTAAATGTGTTGCAATAATATTAGAAACTAACATAATAGCTGAGAATATGAATGCTTGTGATAAGAAACTATATACTTTTTTCGTACTCATTTTGGCCACCTCTTTCGATTTGGTACCTTTATTG
Source organism: Bacillus cereus group sp. MYBK139-1 (assembly GCF_051916915.1). Classification (NCBI taxonomy): domain Bacteria; kingdom Bacillati; phylum Bacillota; class Bacilli; order Caryophanales; family Bacillaceae; genus Bacillus; species Bacillus cereus group sp. MYBK139-1. The sequence continues at coordinate 85,333 of NZ_JBQAHO010000007.1, forward strand.
TATAGGATATACTCGCCTTAGTAAGCGTTTACATAACAGAACGTCAAATATACAGAATCAGTTACACATATAAAAGGCTGAAATACAAAAGCTGCTTCTTAAATGCGAAGCAGCTTCTTGAGTTCTTTTGCATATGTACGACTAACAGGTACTTTTGATCCTTCTTTCATAATTAAATTATAAGTAGAATTGAACCACGGCTGGATTTCAGTAATATGATTAATATTTGCAATAAAGCTACGATGTACACGCATAAAACTTGCTTGCGGCAACTTCTTTTCCAAAATCACAAGTGTATCGTGTGTTATATATGTGTCCCTCATTGTTTTTACTGTCACTTTTCCATCCACAAGCCCTACATATATAATATCTTCAATATTTACAAGTACGATTGATTCTTCAATTGGTAATGCTAATTTATGCATCTCTGCCGTTACATCTGCCCCTTTTATTTCTTGCTTCGTTTCTATTTGCGACTGCTTTTGTTTTTTATACTTCTTTAATGTTTGTACAATACGTTCTTCATCAAATGGCTTTAAAATATAGTCTAACGCATCTACTTCAAATGCTTGCAACGCGTATTGATCATAGGCAGTCGCAAATACAATGGCAGGTGGATTTTTCATCTTCTTTAATATATTCGCAATTTCAAATCCGTTATCATCAGATAACTGAATGTCTAGGAAAACAATATCTGGTTTGTTTTTCATTAGCTCTTCTAATGCATCCTCTACACAATCAGCCTCACCAATTATCTCAACTTCCTTCGTTCTTTCTAATAAATACTTTAGTTCATCGCGTGCTAACATTTCATCATCAACTACTAGTACTTTTAACAATCTGCTCTTCCTCCCCTACTTTTTTTGGAATAACAAAAGTAATCTCTGTCCCCTCATTTAATTCACTTTCGATATGAAGCATCGTTTCTTTTCCAAATAACCCAATAAGACGTTCATTAATATTATATAAAGCTGTTCCAGTCCCTTTCTTGGACGAAACTACCATCTTTCCTAATTGTTCTAAACGTTCTTCCTCAATTCCTTGCCCATTATCTTTTACTTCAAAATGAACCATACCCTCTTTTTCAAAAACATGCACTTCCACTTCACATACTGGTTGCTTCTTCGGGAAAGCGTGTCGCAACGCATTTTCAACCAATAGTTGAAGAACAAATGGTGGTACTAAAGTTGTCTTTAGCTCATCCTCAATATACATCTTTACTTCATACTTATTTGGGAACCTTGCTTGTTCTAGCGATAGGTATGCCTGTACATGGTTTAATTCTTGTTCTAGTGGAATCAATAACTGACGTGCGCCTTGCAAATTACAACGGAAATACACGCTAAGTTGTAACAATAACTTCCTTGCCTTCTCTACATCTGTTCGGCATAAAGCTGATACTGTATTAATCGCATTAAATAAAAAGTGCGGGTTAATTTGTGCTTGTAATGCCTTTATTTCCGCATCTTGCAATAATTTACTTTGCAACTCGGCTTCCCCTAATTCAAGTTGTGTAGAGAATATTTTTGCTAATCCTTCTGCTAATTCCTCTTCCACACGACTTAACTGGTTAGGATTTTTGAAATACAGTTTTAATGTCCCTATCGTATTTCCATGTGAAGTTAGCGGAATAACAATCGCCGCTTGCAAAGGGCATCCTTCATGTTGACAATTAATGACCTCACGTGATTTTGCTTTCATTATTTTCCCTGTTTGTAACACTTCTTTCGACAAACCAGTTATTAAACTATGTGAAGGAATATGGTGATCTGATGCTAATCCAACATGAGCTAATATTTTCTCTGTATCTGTTAAGGATACCGCATCTGTTCCTGTAAAACGGTGAATAATTTGTGCCACATGCTTACATGATTCTTCTGTTAAGCCTTGGCGAAAATACGGTAACGTTTTATCTGCAATACGTAATACCTTATGAGTCTGAAGTGCCTTTGCGTTCTCTTCCTGACGCAATATAGCTTGTATCATAGAAAGTAAAATAAAACTTCCAAAACTATTTACAAGGATCATTGGTATCGCAATTGTTTTCACAATACTCATTCCATCTTCTACAATTAATAAGATCATAATCATTTCTAAAGAAACGATAAACACACTTAAAACCGCTGAAAATTTAGGCGTAATTGTACGATTATACTTTTTAAAAATGTATCCAATATAACCTGTTATAACCCCCGCTAAAATTGAAGAGATTGCACAGCTTAGTGCAGTCGTCCCGCCAAGCATATAACGGTGAATACCAGCAATTGATCCTACTCCAATTCCGACGATAGGGCCACCAAGCAATCCACTAATTCCAACACCCATAATACGTGTATTCGCGATTGTGCTCGATGAAGAAACACCCTGTAGCCAATTTTCATTCATAATCGTATTTCCTGCTATTTCAATTCCTGTGTAATTGCTTACAATTGTAAACACCGAAAAAATACAAATAAGCTTAAGCTTATCTACATACCCATCTTGCTTATGAAGAAGGCGCCTGAACGTTTTAATATGAGAAAGTAAAAACCCTAAAATAACAATAAGCCCGACACGTTCAATCATCATAAGTACTAAATTTAGCATCTGTGATTCATTCCTTTTTATATGAGTTAGTTTTATTATCGGAAAATAATGAAGTGGGCGTCAAGAAGAATGAAATATCTTTTGTAATATTTTACACATAACAATTCCCGCTCTATTTGACAATCTAATAGAAGAGTGCTAAAAATAAAGTAATATAATACAGTCCTTTAACCCAACCCCGTGAGGTTGAGAAGGAAGTCGGAATATACTATACGTATGGCCTATTTTAGAAATACGTATGCTTTTTTTGGCCTTCTCATCATATCAGGTGAGAAGGCCTTTTGTTATTCTTCCATAGCGACTGTAGAAGAAAATAAGGGGGAGTAATGATGAACGTCACTACTGATGTACAATCAACAACAGAGGAAACGAAAGAGAAAAGATATAAAACATTATTTGGGTCTGCGTTAGGATATGCAGCAGAAGGCTTAGATATGTTGCTCTTATCTTTCGTACTCGTCTACATTTTAAAAGAATTTCATTTAAGCCCTGTTGAAGGTGGAAACTTAACTTTAGCTACCACAATAGGAATGCTAATTGGGTCTTATTTATTTGGATTTATTGCTGATTTATTTGGGCGTATCCGTACGATGGCCTTCACAATCTTACTATTTTCACTCGCAACAGCACTTATTTATTTCGCAACAGATTATTGGCAATTATTAATTCTTCGCTTTTTAGTGGGGATGGGAGTTGGTGGTGAATTCGGGATTGGAATGGCCATCGTAACTGAAACATGGTCTAAAGAAATGCGTGCTAAGGCGACATCTGTTGTTGCACTTGGATGGCAATTTGGCGTACTAGTAGCTTCACTCCTTCCAGCATTTATCGTCCCACATTTTGGATGGAGAGCTGTTTTCCTATTTGGACTTATTCCCGCTTTATTAGCTGTTTATGTACGAAAAAGTTTAAGTGAACCGAAAATATGGGAACAAAAACAAAGATACAAAAAAGAATTGTTACAAAAAGAGGTTGAAGGCAGTTTAACAACTACTGAGGCTGAACAACTAAAACAAATGAAAAAGTTCCCACTTCGAAAGCTATTTGCAAATAAAAAAGTAACAGTAACAACTATTGGCCTTATTATTATGTCATTCATCCAGAACTTCGGATATTATGGTATCTTTACATGGATGCCAACTATTTTAGCGAATAAATATAACTATACATTAGCAAAAGCTAGTGGTTGGATGTTCATCTCTACGATCGGTATGTTAATTGGAATTGCAATTTTTGGAATTCTAGCTGATAAAATTGGTCGCCGTAAAACTTTTACAATCTATTATGTCGGTGGTACTATATACTGTCTCATTTACTTCTTCTTATTCACAAATCCAACATTATTGTTATGGGGCAGCGCATTGCTTGGATTCTTCGCAAATGGCATGATGGGAGGATTCGGAGCAATTTTAGCTGAAAACTATCCTGCTGAAGCTCGCTCTACAGCAGAAAACTTTATTTTCGGTACAGGACGTGGTTTAGCTGGCTTTGGACCTGTTATTATCGGATTACTTGCTGCAGGTGGTAATTTAATGGGCGCATTATCTCTTATCTTCATTATCTATCCAATCGGTTTAATTACAATGCTACTATGTGTCCCAGAGACGAAAGATAAAGTATTAGAATAGATTGAAAATGTACAGAGTATGATCTTAGTTAAATAAATAAATAAAAAAGAGGAAGCATTTCATTTGAAATGCTTCCTCTTTTTATATGAATACAATTATTTATTTTGATCTACTAGCTTTTTGGAACAAGAAGCTAGTTTTATCTTCTTCTTTTACAATGCCTTGTTTTAATGCTAGTTCCCCTGCAACTTTAGGCGCTAGCCATAGCATTGGGAGTAACAGAATGGATACCGGGACAGCTGTTACTACGATGAATGATTGCAAGGCGTTAATACTTCCCTCACCCATGTATAACAGAATTGCAGCAACTGCTCCCATAATAAGCGACCAAAAAATTCGTAAGCTAATTCTAGGATCTCCATCTCCAGTCACTGCCATCGAAATCGAATAAGCCATTGAATCTCCTGTTGTCACTACAAATAAAATTGTTAATAAAAGAAATGCCGGCCCAATAATATGAGAGAGTGGCAGTTGCTCTGTAATTGCAATCATAGCAGCTGGCATACCCGATTCACTTAATGCGCTTGAAATAGAACCAGGCTTCATTAACTCATAAAACACACCTGATCCTCCCAGAATTGTAAACCAAAATGTTGTAATAATAGGTGCAATAATTCCAATTGCAACAATGATTTCTCGAATCGTTCTTCCTCTTGAAATACGGCTCACTAAAATTGCCATCATCGGTCCATATCCAATAAACCATCCCCAGAAAAAGATTGTCCACGATCCTAACCAACCTGTATCACCGCGGTATGTGCTCATTGGAATAAATTCATTTATATAAAATCCAAACGAAGATACAAACGAATCAATAATAAATCCACCTGGTCCACATAATAATACAAATACCATTAATAAAATCGCTAATTTAACATTTAAATCGCTTATAATTTGAATCCCTTTATTAATTCCTGTTACTGCAGATATAGTAGAAACCGCAACTACACAAATAATAATTGCTAATTGAGTAGTAAAAACATCAGGAATATTAAACAATGCTTGTAGGCCATAACTTGCTTGTAAGCCTAAAAATCCGATCGGCCCAATCGTCCCTGCAGCTACTGCAATAATGGCAAATGCATCAATCATTGTTCCAAGCAAACTCTTTCGCAATTTCTCACCAAAAATAGGATATAAAAGCGTTCGAGGTTTTAACGGCATACCTTTATGATAATGCCCATACATCATAACTACCGCACTGATTGTACCTAAAATCGTCCAAGCCAAGAAACCCCAATGCATATAACTTTGTGCTAAAGCAGGCATTACTGCTTCTTTCGTTCCAGCAGATATACCTTCATGTATCGGCGGCACCGTCATCAAGTGGTACATTGGCTCTGCAGCTGCCCAAAAAACGCCACCTCCGGCAAGTAATGTCGACATAATAATAGCAAGCCACTTTGCCGTACTAATCTCAGGTTTTTCTAATCCCCCAAGTTTAACTCTTCCATATTTCGAGAATGCCATACACATTGCAACAATAAATGTACCAATTAATAAAACTTGCCAGAAGGCACCAAAATATTTAATTGAAGCTGCAAAACTGCTATTAATGACTCCCTCTACATAATTTTTATTTAAGAAAACCGCAATTACAAATAATAAAAGCGAACCACCACTAATAAGAAATACAGGCCAATCCGTTTTTCGACTCTTCATCCTCATTTACACTTCCTCCCTCCTCAGCAATCTAAAAAAACAACTTTATTATGTTTTATTGTTTACACCCAAAACACAATGATTATATAAGTATAATAATTTATCTATTTCCTACACACTTATGTTGTCCCTAAAAATATGCTAAATCCCTTATTTAAAAGAAAATTTCTATTCCTCTTACATAAAAAAGCAAAATAAAAGACCTTATATTTCTATAAGGTCTTCGAAACAGAAATTTGATTATAACATAAGGAACTCCTTGGTTCAAAAAGCTCCTTCCAAAAATAACCGAGGGTAAAGGCTTCCATTTGCTACGTAACAGTAATTAAAAAAATTTATATTTTTACAGAAAATGCCCTATACTACAAACTATTTATGAAAAAAATTCGGCTTCAAAATTTCATTCGAATACGGTTTATGATAAATATGAGTGGTAGCTGGAGATAACGGCGGAATGAGCCACACCCAATTGCCAGTGACAACCCGTCCACATGATGCTTCTTGCTTCTCAAATTGTTGAAATTGTTGTGCAGCTGTATGATGATCTACAATACTAACTCCTTGTTTTTTGAAGGAATATAATACAGCAATATTCAACTCAATTAGTGCCTTATCTTTCCATAACGTACCGTTTCTCGATGTATCCAAATCCATCATTTCCGCAACTGCTGGAAGTAAATTATAGCGATCATGATCCGCTAAGTTACGTGCCCCAATCTCTGTTCCCATATACCATCCATTAAACGGAGCTGCTGTATAGGAAATACCGCCAATTTCTAAGCGCATATCTGAAATCATTGGAACCCCGTACCATTTTGCTCCAAGTAACGAAATTGGGTATTCTGGGTGTTCAATTGGTACCTCTTTTACTTCTTCTTTCGGAATTTCTTTATATATAGGCGCTTTTCCATCTATAGAAAACACAAGTGGCAATACATCGAAATTCGTACCTTCTCCTTGCCAGCCAAGTTCTTGACAAAAATCTGTAAACACAGCGGAATGAGAGTCACCAATCACTCCCATTTCTGTTTTATATCCTGCATATCGAATTAATTGATGATTATAAATTCGTATATTATTCTCTTCACCTTGATATTGCTTAAAAATCGTAATGGTCGGTTTCACTTTTCCGTCGTTCGTTGCATATTTAATATGATGAATTAATGCATTATATACACCTTCCTCGTCATTTACTTCACGTGCATCTAATATGTGCATCTTACTCCAAAATAGTCTTCCGATACATCGATTACTATTGCGCCATGCCATTCGCGATCCATGGACAAGTTCTTCAAATGTATGTTCATACGTCCCCGTCTTTTCTATTTCAACTTGAATTTCCTTCATACGTTCTTCTATGAATTGTTCTTTATTAAGTTCTTTATAGCAAATCGTAATAAATTGACTCGCTTCCTCTATTAATTGTTTCGTTTTACTCATAAACGATCTCCTTCTATTCCAACAAAACGTTCTACTTTACAGTATAAGCAAAAAGAATAAGAGTCACAAACGAAAGTCGAATTGTTACTTTTATTGTAATATTTTTCAGAAAATTAAAGAGATTACTATTGACTTACATAAAAAATAGGTGTATTTTTGACTCAGGTAAATTATTTTTACCTAGACCAACTTTTAAAAAGAAAGGAGGTAATATTATGTCTTCATTTCAATTGCCAAAGCTTTCATATGACTATGATGAACTAGAGCCATATATCGATAGCGACACACTTTCTATTCATCACGGAAAACACCATGCGACATACGTAAATAACTTGAATGCTGCTTTAGAAAACTATACGGAATTACATAATAAATCTTTAGAAGAGTTACTATGTAATTTAGAAACTTTACCAAAGGAAATTGTTACAGCTGTCAGAAATAACGGTGGTGGACATTATTGTCATAGTCTGTTTTGGGAAGTAATGAGCCCACGGGGTGGCGGCGAGCCTAATGGAGACGTTGCAAAAGTAATTGATTATTATTTCAATACCTTTGACAACTTAAAAGATCAACTGTCTAAAGCAGCAATTAGCCGTTTTGGAAGTGGCTATGGGTGGCTTGTCCTTGATGGTGAAGAACTTACTGTTATGAGTACACCTAATCAAGACACACCTCTGCAAGAAGGGAAGACTCCATTACTCGTCATCGATGTATGGGAACACGCCTATTATTTAAAGTATCAAAATCGGCGTCCAGAATTTGTTACCAATTGGTGGCATACAGTGAACTGGGACCAGGTAAATGAAAAGTATTTACAAGCAATTCAGTCACAAACACATTAGTCGTGCGTATAAGGTAAGTTTGGTAATGTAGAATTAGTATTGTCGAAATCCTCCAGAATCCCCCGGATTGCCACCGGGGGATTTATGATTATTTCATTGCATGTATGTAATAACGTAATACTTGTTCTATTTCTATTTTCAACCCTCGGAACGGGAATCCTAATTCATTAGCTTTTCCATTATGTAATGTACAATTAGTCACTTCATTATAAGGTGCTACATGATCTCCTACTTCTTGAATGCGTGATTTTATCCCCGTATTTTCTTCTATAAAATGAATAATTTCCCGAGTAGAAACTACCCCGTTGCTACAAGCATTAATTGGCCCTTCTATGTCTTTCATCCCGCACCAAGCTAAAAATCCCCCGGCTTCTTCCTCATGTATAAACGACAATTTTCCATCTAGATGATTCACTGCGACAGGTTCTTCTCTCACAATATGTTCAACGTAAAATTGTAACCTTTTCGTATAATCATTTTCTCCAATAACAACTGGAAAACGAACTGCAACAACTGGAAATGTTGCTTGTTGAAATACAACTGCTTCGGCTAATCTCTTTCCTTCACCATAATTGAAGTCATTCCTATCTCCATACGCAATTTCATACTCGTACGGATTGAAGTCCTCTTCTGATAAACTTAGTGCTGGTTCATAGACAGCCATTGAAGATGTCATAACGTATTTCTTCGTTTTCCCTCGTAACACTTCACATATTATCTTCGCTGCATTCGAGCTATAGCATAAATTATCGTATACAATATCATAACTTTTATCTGCTAGACGCTCTGCTAGTTGTTTTTCATCTTCTCTATCTACAATAAGTCTTTTTACTCTACTTCCAAAAGAATCTTCCGTAATTCCTCTCGTCGCAATCGTTACATCGTGCCCATCTTGCAAAAGTGCTTCTACTAAATGTTTACCAAAAAATCTAGTTCCCCCTAGCACCAATACTTTTTTCAACTTTATCATCCCCATTTCGATAAATTGTAAAATACTACCTCTCTATTATAAATGCTAACATATAAAAAGCATGGAACTCGTTTAACGATTCCATGCTTTTCTCCAAAAAATATATTAACGTACTCGATATTTATAAATACAATAACAGAAGTATAAAATAGAAATTACAGATACATAAACCCATAATTCATATACGAACCCCTCTCCCCATACTCCCATAAAATAAAAGAGTGAAGGTAACGTCAATGTTACCCATGATTGTACGAAGGCAATCCTTCCAAGATATTGATTGATGTTCTTTTTTTGTGTATTTAATACAAAGAATAAATACCAAAGTAATGCCCACATAAACCACGTTAGCGCATTCACAACATCGTGGAATTGAACAAATGAAACAACCATATAGAATAAAGCAATAATTGCTACCCAAATACAAAACCAACCTAGACCGCTACTATCCATCCCTTTTATAAAAGTAACACCTACATATAAATAGGTTAATCCGAATAAGAAAGTAGCTGCATATGAATATACCGTCCAATTGCTTTGATCAGAAATCATGATTAAATAGAACGGAATAATAATTTGTAGTGCACCCACAAATAAATTAAAAACACCTGCACTTTTCATCTCTGCTTTTCCTAATATAACAAGACTATTTAAAAATAAAGCTGCACCCGAAAGTAATAATCCTACGTAACCCATATGTATTCGTGTGAAAGTCTTTCCCTTTCACACTTTTAACCTCCCCACAATATAAAGTGATTCTTTATTATTTTTCTTCCTATTTAAAACTACATACATAATTTTTAATTTAAATAAGTCAGACTTCCTACCTTGAAGAACACCAAATTTAAAACGCTTTCAATCATAAATAACCCTATCAGAACATTAATAAGATTCCTTGATTATAAACGTACTCTAACCATGACACAAGTATTGATGTTATTTTAAACATTACGTTTTTCATTTCTATAAAAATTAATAGGATAATGCATTTTTTCTATCTTACTCTACTAATTTCTAACATGGAATATTATAAAATGAGCTAGTCAGTAATACATTCATCTTTATAAGATAATCGTATACTGACCTAAACTTTCATAGTGAATATTGATAGTTTCTCATCCCTAATAATTGCTATTTATCATAAATATCATTCGGATTAATTGTAGGAATAAACCCATTTATAGAACTATATTTTTTAGATACGGTATTTGGAGTAACGGTAAACGTTACAATCTTATTACTTTGTTGTTTAAAATAGCGCATCCAATTTTGACTCCATTCATCTTTCGTAATAGCTTGTTTATTGAAGTCCTCCCACAATACACCATGTATAAAATTCAAGGATGTATTTTTGATTGTGTCAAATCCCCAATTCTGTATAAGAAGCAAATCGGAATCAACACCTTTTATTTCTTTTAATAAATTTACATATGCTTCGCGAAATTTCCCTTGTGTAACTGGCTGATCATAAAAATAGTCATCAATATCACCAGCGGTATCTAAAAACACACCGTCTATTCCTTTTCCAATAACTTGCTGTTTCACTTTATTTACAACAATCCGCCGGTAATGTTCATCAGCTAAATTCATAATATATGTATCCCACTGCTCAATCTTCATTTTCTTACCGTCTCGATAATAATAGTCTGATTCAACTACTTGCGATTTATGCCACGATTCTAATTCTAAAACACTAACATACCCAAGGACTACTGTTCCGGATTTTTTTAATTGCTGAACTTGCTCTTTCGTAAATGCATATGGCTCTATAATGACCATGTCATACTTTGAAAGTCCCTCAATTACTTGCTCATTTGCTTCACCATAATAAATTTTATAACTTCGCACATCTTTTAAAACTGGTTCCACGACATTTGCTTGGGCGGATGTACTTGAGGAAAAAATAAAAGAAAATATAGCTAAAAAGCATATGGAACGTTTCCACTCCATAATAATATTCCCCCCCTATAAAACTGTAATTTTTTATCGTTTTAAATATTAATACAAGTATAGTAATACAATAACATTTTACATTTTTTCAAGCTCGATATTTAATATAAATTCCAATAAATACAATACATTAACAAAAATTAGAATTTATTTCACTTGAATTTACTACATCTCTGTTGATAAAATGATTTGGGCTTCGTATATTATATATTTTAAAATAATTCTTTTAAATTATGTATTTTATTTCAGTGTACTATTCCTCAAAATTAAATTCGCAAACGAAAGAAGGGATTTTTTATGCACTATAGACAATCTAATTTATTACAAAAAATGATTGAACCTACGATTCTCTTTATTGCTCTATTTTTTCTCTCAATACTAACTGATTTTCTAACACCAACGTATGAATACTTCTTACTCTTATTTATTACATTAATTATTTCTAGCCGGTATGGCATATCTATCGCCCTTTTCACCTTTCTAGAAGCAATGATTTATATTTTTGTAAGCGGTATATATAAAGAAGATGATATATTACTGTACTTTTATTCATTAGATTACTGGATTAATTGGATTTTCTTACTTGTTATTAGTTTATGTTGTGGACTAATGAGTACTGCACAAAAAGAACGGTATGAAGATGTACATATGATAAATAATGAGCTAAAAGCCGAAAATAAAGAATTAAAATATGTTGTGAAACAATTGGATGAAACACGTATTACACTACGTTCTCGTGTACTTGAATCAAATAATCACTTATCTAAAATGTATCATATGTTTAAAGCTTTAAATCATACACATCCTGAAATTGTACTCGATGAGGGAATAAATGTATTAAAAATGTATTTCGGAGCAAAAAAAATTGGTATCTACCACGTTGATAACAATAAACAATCACTTCGTATTAAATTAAGAGCAGAAACTGGTAAAAACACCTTACCTCAATCCATTTTTGTTAAAAATGCTTCGCTAGTCATCAAAAATGCTCTAGCGCATAATCGACCTTTTTTCCGTACAGAAGAGGATTTTCAAGACGCTCCACTTTTAGTTGGTCCCGTCCTATTCCAAGATGATGTACAATACGTCATTATATTAGACGAAATTGAATTTTCAAAAGTAACTTCTGAGCAATTCGAACTTTTCACATGGTATTTACGCTGGATGGGTGATCGTTTACAAAACGCTTCTAATCTTTGGCTATCAAGTCAAGAGGATCGTACATTCCCTAAAACGAGCATTTATTATGAAGATGAATTTGAACATTTACTAAAAATAGAAAAGAAACGTTACGAAACATTATCTTATCCATATTCCTATTTTGAATTTACTGTTCCACAAGATTCCTTAGAAATAATAAATTCTATTTTAAAAGATCATTTGCGTGATATCGATATATTCGGTTATAGCACAACCAAACAAAAAGTTATGATTCTATTACCTGGCACTGAAGAAAAGTTTTTATTACCAGTCAAAACTCGTATACAAAACGCTCTTTCTTCTAAAGGAGTGGTATGCTAATGATTTTACTCCTTCTTTACTTTATTTATGCTATTTTGGTTTTTCTTTTATTTCGATTTACGAAAGGTTTGATTACTGAAGATAAGAAAGGAATTATTGAGTTTTGCTTGATTATCTCTCTCCTTTTCCCGCTTGTCGGACTTATTGTATCAGCAATCATGTTATTACTGAATATAAGACGCTCCAAAACCGAGTGGTTACAGCAATACTCTGAGTATGTTTCCTTTCAAGTTGATCATTATGAAGATATTTTGGCATCAGCAAAACAAGATATGGACCTAATTTCATTTTCTTCTGGATTAGAACTAGATAAGCCTGAATTACATAAACAACTCATTGTACAGTTAAGCTCCTCCCCTATTTCCAATGAAGGAGGCTTATTGAAAGAAGCCATTCACCATAAAGATCCTGAAACTGTACATTACGCAGCAACTACTATTAATTTACTAAATGAACGGTACGAAAAACAGATCGAATACTTAAATAAGCAATTTCTACAAAATCCACAAAAGGAAATTGCAAAAGAGTTGGTTTCTAACTATTTAAGATATATAGACAGTGGTCTTCTTTCTAATCAGCAAAAGGAAAAAATAATCGCCGAATTTATGAATTTTATTACACAAAGTGTAGAACTATTCCCTACCGAACCTCTTTATCCTTTCCACCTTGGAAATCTGTTTCTACATACAAAACAATATGCAAAGTCTGAAGAACAATTTTTAAATCTTATTCATTTCTATCCTGAATCATATTACGGTTATGTTGGGTTACTTGAAATATATTATGAGCAAAAGTTATGGGACGAGCTCTATAACTTAATCAATAATCTAGCAGCTGCAAAAAGAGTTCATATACTACCGCGTAAATATCAATTATTTGTAAGGCAGTTTGGAGGCGCACACATTGAAAAAGGGGATTAATATATATATCGGAATTGTTAGTATCATTTTATTTCTCTTAATTATATCTATCCTTATATATCGAACAGAAAATTTCTATCAAAAGTTTTCTGTTCCTAAAACTAAAGAAACAAATACTGTTAAAACACTCAAAGCAAAAGATGCAGCCCAAAATGGACAAAAAATGCAATTATACGTTTTAAAAACGGATAATACATTAGGGCAACAAGTCGAATTTAATACGAAAAAGGCAATGGATTACGCACACCTACACTATAAAGATATTACAGCTAATGAAATTAAGGGACTTACTCCCTCTCCCTATACAGGAATTATTATTACAGGTGAAATAATGGCGCAACTTCCACAAGCTGATATTCAAAATTTTGTACAAATGGGTGGAAGGATTATTATCGCAAACCGACTTGATTCAGATCCTTCTTGGAACACATTATTTGGTATTACAAAAAAAGAAGGCTTCAAAGATGTGAAAGGATTAACCTTTGAAGAAGTTTTATTCCCTGGTTATCCTGATCTCTCAAGTTCTTCTCCATTGTTCACTCATAGCTCAATGAATATTACGCTAGATGAGAATACAACTAATACTTGGATTACTGCAGAAGATACTCCCATCCTTTGGACCAATGACTACGGTGAAGGAAAAGTCTTATATTGGAACACAACAGCATTGAACGATAAATTAGGTAGAGGTATGTTCGTTCAATCACTGGGTACTATTTTCCCGACTTTCGTTACAGTACAACTTGGAGCGGAGATTATGTATATCGATGACTTCCCATCTCCAATTCCAAGTGGAGAACTAAAAAACTTAACAACAGAAAAAATTTCTGTTGAAGAATTTTATAAAAAACATTGGTGGAAAAATATGAAGGATATCTCTGAAGAACTTGATATTAAATATACAGGGGTTGCAATTGGGACATACCAAAATAAAGTAACGCCACCTTTTGAAAATTTCACAGGTAAAAATAGAAATACCTATTTATTATTTGGGAGAGAATTATTAAGTCACGGTGGAGAAATCGGTATTCATGGCTATAACCATCAACCTTTATTATTACCACCAGACCCAGTAGATAAAGCACTTGAATATGTTCCATGGAATTCAAAAGAGGACATGGAGAGATCCTTAGATGCTTTACAAAAACTCGTGTATAACTTCTTTCCAAACGAAAAACTAAAAACCTATGTACCACCATCCAATATTATAAATACAACTGGATTAAGTGCATTAAACGACGCGGTTCCAACTATGGAAACAGTTGCTTCTCTATATGTGGGAAGTAAAAGTAACGGCAGTTTAATTCAAGAATTTGGACCAGACGAGCACAACAAAAATATTTATCACTTCCCGCGTATTACGAGTGGCTACGCTATCCCAGATGAAGAACAATTTATTTTAGCTGATGTTACCGCAAATTTAGGGGTTATCTCACATTTCGTCCATCCAGATGATATCCTTGATGAAAAACGTTCGGGTAATTTAACGTGGGAAGAATTATTTAAAGCTTATAAAACGACAATTAAAGAAATACGAGAAAGATATCCTTATATAAAAAGTATGACACAAAGCGAAGCAACTGCTTCTATGAAAATTTATCAAACTGGTGATTTAGCTGTTTCTTATGAAGATGATGCTGTTCATATTGCATATAAAGGATTACCAAACCACACTGCAACGATTATACGTGTGGAAGAAGGGAAAAAATTGAAAACCGGTTCATTCCCATACGGCACAGTTACAAAGCTAGATTCACAAATTTATAGCGTTATATTAAAACAAGCTAACGCTACAATTCCAATTAAAGGGGTATAGCAGATGAGAATAGGTTTAGTCGTTGAAGGAAGTTATCCTTTTGTCAGTGGCGGAGTAGCAAGTTGGGTACAAATGATCATCCAACAATTTAAAGAACATGAATTCACCATATTTGCGATCGTACCGCAAATAAAAACAGAAGAGGAATATCAATATGAAATTCCTAACAATGTAAAAGATATCATTATGATTCCCTTACAATCAGAAAGTGACTCAAAACATATAAAAACCAATTTAACGACTGATGAAGTACAAACACTTCAAAAATGGTTTACATTCCAAGCTAACAACACAGAGGCATTACAAATATTAGGGAACAAGCAAAAGCTAGGAACACTACATTCCTTCTTCGAAAGTCGTGAATTTTATGAAATAGTGAAAGAAAGCTATTTATATGAAGAAAGTAGTGGTTCTTTCTTAAATTACTTTTGGATGTGGAGATCTATGTTCACACCAATCATTCAAATTTTACAAATTGATTTCCCTGAATTAGATCTTATCCATTCTGTATCTACAGGCTATGGTGGGCTTCTTGGAGCTGCAATTAGTGCCAAATCTGACATACCATTTATTCTAACAGAGCATGGTATTTATTCTCGGGAACGTGAAGAGGAAATACTCCAATCAACTTGGATACCAATCGAATACAAAAAAAGATGGGTTTCTTTCTTCCATCATTTATCTCACCAAGCATATGAACAAGCTGCTGATGTGATTACGTTATTCGGACGGAATAGTGCATATCAAAAAGAACTAGGAGCCCCGGCCCATAAACTAAAAATTGTTCCAAATGGTGTTACTTTATCTGACTATAAAGGGCTACGTAAGCCAAAACATAATTCAGATAAACTCATTATTTCTGCTATTATACGAGTTGTGCCAATTAAAGACGTAAAAACAATGATTTATGCAGCTAAATTATTATTAGAAAAAGATATTCCTTTTATCTTCTACTTATTAGGTCCTGATACAGAAGAACCAGAGTATGCCCAAGAATGTCGTGATTTAATTCAGCAACTTGGATTAAAAGAACATGTAATAATGACTGGCAGAGTAAACATTAAAGATTACTTAAAACAAACGGATATTCTCGTATTAACTAGCATATCTGAAGGACAACCACTAGCTATGTTAGAAGGAATGGCATCGGGATTACCATGGGTTGTTACAGACGTTGGTTCTTGTAAGGAGTTAATTTATGGACAAGATGAAGATCCTTACGGCCAATGTGGCTTTGTTGTACCACCTGTATCTCCTGAACAAGTTGCCACCCACTTAGAATGGTATTATCGCCATCCTGAATCCATTCAACAATTCGGAAACAATGGGCGTAATCGTATTGAAGCATATTATCAATTATCAGGTGTTGTTGATAGTTATCGTAAGCTTTATTTAGAAAGGGGGGCGAAAACATGGCAGGTATAGGATTTCGATTACAAAAATTATTTCAGGAAGACTACTATTCTTCAAGGGTAAAAGCTTATGGATTTTCGTTATTTGTTACAGCTGGTCCTTGGTTAGTCGTTATTTTAGCAGTAACAACTATTCGATTCATTTTGAGTTTATTTCATTCTATTTCAATTGAAGAACAGCGCCTTTTCACTATTTCAATTTCATATTGCTTTATTTTTTCTCAAATTATTTACGGAGCATTGCAGCTCATTGTAACTAGATATGTAGCTGACCTTTTATACGAACAAAAAGCTGATAAAGTATTTTCTTCATTTTTAGGAATGACGAAGATCACACTTTTTTTAGCTATTATGTTATGGCTTTTGTTTGCATTTTTCACACCGTTAGCTTTATATTATAAAATCGTGATGCTATTTTTATTTTTAGCTTTAAATATCATCTGGATTCAGTCCATTTATTTAACAGCAGCTAAAGATTATCAATCAATTGCACTGGCATTTTTAATCGGATCCATTTTTTCCCTATTAGGAATTATCCTAGTAGCTTACTGGCACCCTACACTTGGGTTAGAACATGGATCTGCCCTATTGCTTTTAATTTCTTTTACACTCGGCACTTTCATTACACTAGTATGGTTAAGTATCGTTATTGTACGAATGTTTCCAAATAGTGATGCTACTGAACAATTTACCTTTCTGTCTTATTTAGATAAATATCCAGAATTATTTTGGTCAAGCCTCTTTTACAATGTGGGTATTTGGGTATGTAATTTTGTTATTTGGTTTGGAGACGGTCGGGGAAATATTGAAGACACATTTATTTATCATCAAATTTATGATACTTCTGTTTTCTGGGCGTATTTAAGTATTATCCCAACCTATATTTTCTTTGTAGTATCCATTGAAACCAGGTTTTATGAAAGATATAAAAAGTTCTTCGGTTCGGTAAACAATGGCGGAACATTACATACGCTTTTACAATTGAAAGATTCCATGAACTTTGTCTTAAAGCAGGAAATGGAACGTATACTTCGTAATCAAGGTATTTTTTCCTTACTTATTATTTTTATAATATGGATGTTTAGTTCGCAATCTGGAAAGACAACACTTAATTACTCTATTCTGCAACTAACTATAGTTGGTGCTTATGCAAATGGAATGGTACTCGTTATTACATTACTACTCCTATACTTTGAGGATCGTAAAGGGGCATTTCGAACATCAGCTATTTTCTTTTTTGCAAACTTATTATTAAGCCTTATCCTGCTTCCATTTGGATTCAATGGTTACGGCATTAGTTTCGCAGTTGGATCTTCTATTACATTCCTATATGCTATTTCTAGACTCTTTACTTACATTAAAGATATTGATTATTATACATTTTGCCAGTCAAATATTCCCATAAAACAGCGGACCTTTTTTACCAAATTAGCTAATAAACTTAATGGGAAATAAATACAAAAAATGCCCTTTGCTCATGCAAAGGGCATTTTTTGTATCTACATATTAAACTTCCAAATAGCCATTTTTATTATTTGATTGCCATCTCCAAGAATCTGCACACATTTCTTCTAATCCACGTTTTGCTTCCCATCCTAGTTCACGTTTTGCCTTTGATGCATCTGCAAAACATATTGCCACATCACCAGGACGACGCTCTGTAATTTTATAAGGAACTTTTTTTCCTGAAACCCTTTCAAATGCTTCAACCATCTCAAGTACACTATACCCTGTACCTGTGCCCAGATTATAAGCATCTACTCCTGTTGTATTCAGTACTTTCTCTAGCGCTTTTACGTGACCTTTTGCTAAGTCTACAACATGTATGTAGTCACGGATGCCTGTTCCATCTTTCGTTGGGTAGTCATTTCCAAATACACTTAATTCTTTTAGCTTACCTACTGCCACTTGTGTGACATATGGCATTAAGTTATTTGGAATTCCATTTGGATCCTCTCCAATACGTCCACTTTCATGTGCACCAAATGGGTTGAAATAGCGAAGTAACGCGATACTCCATTCTCTATCTGCAAATGCTACATCACGCATAATTTGCTCAATCATTAATTTCGTTTGACCATATGGATTTGTTGCACTTAATGGAAACTCCTCTGTAATCGGTGACGTTTCCGGGATACCATATACAGTTGCGGATGAACTAAAAATCATCTTCTTTACATTATGTTTCTGCATTACTTCACATAGCACTAAAGTGCTCGTAATGTTGTTATGATAATATGTTAATGGAATTGCTACTGATTCCCCTACAGCTTTAAATCCTGCAAAGTGAATAACTGCTTCGATTGCATTTTCTTCAAAAATTGCGTCAAGTGCTTCTTGATTTAAAACATCTTCTTTATAAAACTTAAATTGTTTTCCTGTTATTTCTTTCACTCGATTTATAGATTCTACCGAGCTATTCGAAAGATTATCAACTACTATAATTTCGTAACCGCTATTTAGTAATTCTACACATGTATGACTACCAATATACCCTGCTCCACCTGTTACAAGTATTGCCATAATTATAGTCCTCCATATTTCATTCATTATAAACTTCTCAAAGTATATCACATATTTCTTATCCTATGTTTAATATGCGAACACATAAACTTACATTTTATCCCATAATAATTTTATAACATATACGATTTCAATCAAGTAATAAGAAAAATGCCACATGATTTTTGTCATGTGGCGTTTTTCTTATTAAATTACGTAACAATATACACTTAGAAAATGTGCAAGACTACCTAATAATACAAAAACGTGAAAAATTTCATGATGTCCCATATATTTAAACTCTAGCCATTTTGGCTTTGTTCCATAAATAAATCCACCAATTGTATAAAAAATGCCCCCAAGTACTAAGAAAACAATGCCTCCTGTACTTAAATTCTTAGCTAACGGTGCAAAGAATAAAACAATTAACCAACCCATCGTAATATAAATTGCTGTCGATAACCATCTTGGACAATTAAACCAAAACATTTTAAACACAATGCCACAAATCGCAGTTGCATAGACTAAACAAAATAATAGCAAACCACTTGCTGAATTTAATGTAATTAAGCAAAAGGGTGCATATGTACCTGCAATTAATATAAAAATCATAGAATGATCTAACTTCCTAAAGAAGTAAATAACACGTTCATTGGCCACAACACTATGATATACAGCTGATGCCGTATAAAGGACCATCATTCCAATCCCAAACAAAATAACAGCTGTAATTGCAGCAAATGATGGCATCTTGATAGAAACTTTCACAAGCATAGCTAATAAGGCAATAAATGATAATATCGCTCCACCTAAGTGAGTAAATGCATTAACTGGTTCCCTTACATAAGCATTCATAATAACACCCCTCATATAATTACATGTAGTTTTAATAACTACATGTAATTATATACATATTTCTTTTTAAGGTCAACATTTACAATTTATTTGTTTCGTAATACCATATTTAAGGATGTATTAGACATTAAGTTCCACTAAGTTATAAAAGTGAGGGATTCTACGTGGAAAATATAAATGAATTACTTGAGACATTGCATTTAGAAAAAAATATTAAACTTGAGGATATTCCAAATGTTGACTTATATGTAGATCAAGTTGTCCAACTATTTGAGAATACTTATGCAGATACAACGAGAACTGATGATGAAAAAGTATTAACAAAAACGATGATTAATAATTACGCAAAAGGGAAACTATTCATCCCTATCAAAAATAAAAAGTATTCAAAAGAGCATATGATTTTAATTAGCCTAATTTATCAATTAAAAGGTGCTCTTTCCATTAACGACATAAAAAGTTCATTAGAAACTATAAATGACTCCTTATTAAATGATGATTCATTCGAATTAAATACGTTATACAAAAATTATCTTGCTCTTACTGAAAGCAATGTCGAAAGCTTTAAACAAGACGTAAATAACCGTGTTACAGAAGTAAATGAGATTTCTTCCTTAGAAGACACAAAGCTAGAAAAATTTCTACTACTAACATCCTTCGTGACTATGAGTAATATGTATAGACGTTTAGCGGAGCAACTAGTGGATGATTTAAAAGAATCATAAATAAAAAACTATCCACCTATTAAAGTGGATAGTTTTTATTTACTTAATTGCTTCATGAACTTTTAGTTGTTTCCCTTTAATCGTTGTAGTCTTCATGACTTTCAAGACAAGTGGTCCTTTTCCATTTAATATTTCAACGTAAGAAACATTATCTTGTATCGTAATAATGCCTATATCTTCTGCTGTAACACCTTTAATTTTAGCAATTGTACCGACGAAATCTACCGCCCTAATTTTCTTTTTCTTCCCGCCATTAAAGTACAGCTTCATAATGCCTTTGTTGATGTCTGCATTTTTATCTTTCTTTATAATTGGTTTAGCATGTATCTTTTCTTCAAATGCAGCTTTCCCTTTCATAACTTCTTCTTTTGAAGGTCCAATTGCCTTTGGAATTTCAAAGCCAATATACTCCTCAATCTCTTCTAAAAATCTATTTTCATATGGTGTTATAAATGTAATAGCTTTTCCACTATTTCCAGCTCGTCCCGTTCTTCCAGTACGATGTACATAGCTTTCTTTTTCAAGTGGAATATCATAATTAATAACATGTGTAATATTATCAATATCAATTCCTCTCGCAGCTACGTCTGTTGCTACTAAATAACGGAATTTTCCTTTTCTAAAATCATCCATGACTTCAAAACGATCTTCTTGTACCATACCACCATGTATTTTGTCACAAGGATAGTTAGCTCGTTTTAATTGTCTATATACATGATCTACATTTTCTTGTGTACGGCAGAAAATAATACAGCTATCAGGATTCTCAATCGTTGTTACATCTTTAAGTAGTGAAAGCTTCTCGTCTTCTATCGCCTCAAAAAGAGTATGTTCAATTTTATCCGTCGTAATCCCAGCCGCTTTAATTTCAATATGAGTTGGTGCATTCATATATGTACGTGATAATCTTTCAACATCTTCCGGTAAAGTTGCTGAAAATAACATTGTCATTCTATTTGTAGGTAATTCATCAATAATTGCCTCTACTTGATCGATAAAGCCCATGTTTAGCATTTCATCTGCTTCATCAATCACTAAATATTTTAATCGCTCTAAAGAAAGGGTCCCTTTTTCAATATGATCCAATACACGCCCTGGAGTCCCTACTACAATATGCGTCTTTTGCTTTAACTCTAATTTTTGACGTGCAAATGGGGACTTACCATAAATTGCGGCGGCTTTAATTCTTTTGAATCGCCCTATATTTGTAATATCTTCTTTCACCTGTACCGCAAGCTCTCTCGTTGGTGTTAAAACTAATGCTTGTGGTTTATTCTCTTCCCACTTCACCATTTCACAAAGTGGAATACCAAATGAAGCTGTTTTTCCACTTCCCGTCTGGGACTTCACAACAAGATCCTTCTTTTGTAATGCGACTGGAATAACCTCACCTTGTACTTCTGTTGGATGATCATACCCTAACCCAGTAAGTGCCCTTACAATTTCTTTACTTAATTTATACTCAAAAAACCCTTTTTTACTCATATATTAACCTCATTTTATTCTGTATTATTTTCTTTTTTATCTTTTGTATACGTTACTATCGCCCTACTTATTATACTTGAAACCTCACATAAAAAGATGGATTATGCCAGATTCATCTTTTTATATAGAAATAAACCTTATCATTTCATATATTGTTCAACTACTTGATAACATCTTTTGCTCGTATTGTTAGCATTAACCTTTTCATAGAATCCTACATCCACTCCAAAAAAATAAAAAGAATACATACACCCTTGTATAATTATCTTAATTTTTCAACCTTTTTTTATAAACGAACAATACAAACAAAAAAACATTTTAAATTCGTTTTTAACGTTGTTTTTTAGATATAAAATCTACTTTTAAAAAAAACGTTAAGAAATCCTTTGACTTTTTAATGAAAACAATGTAAATTATCATATGGACGAACATTTTTGATTAATAAAAATAAAATATTCGTATTTTAGGGGTGTAAATGATGGAAAACGTATTCGACTATGAAGATATTCAATTAATTCCTGCAAAATGTATTGTGAACAGCCGCTCTGAATGTGATACAACTGTCACTTTAGGTAAACATAAATTTAAATTACCTGTCGTACCTGCAAATATGCAAACGATTATTGATGAAAGAATTGCAACTTATTTAGCTGAAAATAATTACTTCTATATCATGCATCGTTTCCAACCAGAGAACCGAATCTCATTCATTAGAGATATGCAATCACGTGGATTAATCGCTTCTATTAGCGTTGGTGTAAAAGCGGACGAGTATGAATTCGTACAACAGTTAGCTGCTGAACACCTTACACCTGAATACATCACGATTGATATCGCGCATGGACATTCTAATGCTGTAATCAACATGATTCAACATATTAAAAAGCATTTACCAGAAAGCTTCGTTATCGCTGGAAACGTTGGAACTCCAGAAGCGGTAAGAGAATTAGAAAACGCTGGTGCTGACGCAACAAAAGTTGGTATTGGACCTGGTAAAGTTTGTATTACTAAAATTAAAACAGGCTTTGGAACTGGTGGTTGGCAGCTAGCTGCACTTCGCTGGTGTGCAAAAGCTGCAAGTAAACCAATTATCGCTGACGGTGGTATTCGTACACATGGTGACGTAGCTAAATCTATTCGATTTGGGGCGACTATGGTTATGATCGGTTCTCTATTCGCTGGTCATGAAGAGTCTCCAGGGGAAACAATCGAAAAAGACGGCAAACTTTATAAAGAGTACTTCGGTTCAGCTTCTGAATTCCAAAAAGGTGAGAAGAAAAACGTTGAAGGTAAGAAAATGTTCGTTGAGCATAAAGGTTCTTTAGAAGACACTTTAATCGAAATGGAACAAGATCTTCAATCTTCTATCTCTTACGCTGGTGGAACAAAATTAGACTCCATTCGTACTGTAGATTATGTAGTCGTGAAAAACTCTATTTTCAACGGTGATAAAGTATATTAATTTTTAAATTTAACTCGAAGGACAAGCAGTTTTATGCTTGTCCTTCTTTTTCATATATAGAAATGTAAAATATTTTCATTTTACTGAATTTTCTAGTATTATGTTTTTAAATACTTATAATAAAGGGGATATAACAAATGAAAAAAACCATTGAAAAACGCCATATTCGTGCAGAAGTTCCTACTGAATTAACATGGGACCTCTCTGATTTATACGAATCTGATAAAGAGTGGGAAACTGCATTACATGTATTAACAGATGATATAAAAAAACTTGATATGTTTAAAGGTCAATTACACACTAGTCCCACGACCTTATTACATTGCCTACTTTTAGAAGAAGAGCTTTTAATGAAGTTAACAAAATTATACTCCTACGCAAATTTAAAAGAATCTACCGACCGTACAAATCCAGTTGTTCAAGCGAACGCTTCCAAAATTTCCGCTTTATGGACGAAAGTACATACGGCGCTATCCTTTATTCATAATGAAATTCTCTCATTAGAAGCAGGAACAATTGAAAAATATTTAACTGAAGAAACAAAACTTGAACCTTTCCGTAAATCATTACTAGACATATTACAAAAAAGGCAGCACACGCTCTCTCCTGAAACTGAAGAAGCACTTGCTGCACTTGGCGAAGTACATAGTTCTCCATACAAAATTTACGGTATGACTAAATTAGCTGATATGGATTTTAACTCCATACAAGACGAACAAGGAAATGAACTTCCTGTCTCATTTGCATTATTTGAAAGTAAATATGAGTTTTCTCCAAGCGTAGACATACGCAGAAAGGCATACTCATCATTTGTGTCCACTTTGAAGCGATATAAAAATACCGTGGCAACAACATATGCTACCGAGGTCAAAAAACAAGTAACACTCTCTCGTTTACGCAAATTTGAATCTGTTACTCATATGCTTTTAGAACCTCAAAAAGTTCCACTTGAAATGTATAACAATCAACTCGATATTATTTATAAAGAATTGGCGCCTCATATGCGCCGTTTTGCAGATTTAAAAAAGAAAGTATTAGGACTCGATCAAATGCTGTTCTGCGACTTACATGCACCTTTAGATCCCGAATTTAATCCAGCAATTACTTACGAAGAAGCAGGAAAACTCATTCAAGAATCTTTACAAGTACTTGGCGATGAATATAGTGCCATTATCGAAAAAGGATTCAAAGAAAGATGGGTCGACCTTGCAGATAACGTAGGCAAATCAACTGGAGCATTTTGTTCAAGTCCATACGGTTCTCATCCATACATTTTAATTACATGGCAAAATACGATGCGTGGCTGCTTCACATTAGCTCATGAATTTGGGCACGCTGGTCATTTTTATTTAGCAAATAAAAACCAACGTATTATGAATGTACGTCCATCTATGTACTTCGTTGAAGCACCATCTACAATGAATGAATTACTATTAGCCCAGCATTTATTAGCGACGAATGACGATAAGAGAATGCGCAGATGGGTAATCCTGCAACTACTTGGCACATATTATCACAACTTTGTTACTCACTTACTTGAGGGAGAATATCAAAGAAGAGTATACAGCCTAGCAGAAGAAGGTGGAGCACTTACAGCTACAACTTTAACTGAAATAAAAACAAATGTCCTTTCAACATTCTGGGGAGATTCCGTAAAAATTGATGAAGGTGCTGGCTTAACTTGGATGCGTCAACCTCATTATTATATGGGCTTATATTCTTACACGTATTCCGCAGGCCTCACTGCATCTACTGCAGTAGCTCAAATGATTAAAGAAGAAGGACAACCTGCCGTTGATCGCTGGTTAGATGTACTTCGCGCTGGTGGTACGATGAAACCACTTGAATTAATGAAACATGCCGGAGTTGATATGTCAAAACCAGATGCAATCCGCAGAGCTGTTTCTTACGTTGGTTCCCTAATTGATGAATTAGAGCGCTCTTATCAAGAATAAAAAATAAGCCCTCGCTTTATGAGGGCTTATTTCATATTTACTTTCCAAATCTTTTACGGTATCCACATTTTCTACATAACTCTTCAACTGCAACTCTTCTAGAAAATCCATCAACAATGTTTGTCGCTCTTTCACCTTCTATAATGTTAGAAAATGAGTCATTATTAATATTCCCAAGATTAATGATTCCCTCACCATCTAAACAACAAGGAATAACCGTTCCGTTCGCTAAAATACCAGCTTGATTTCGAAGCCCGTGACAGAATCCTTTTCCATCATCCTCTTCTTCATGCAATGCTGGCCACTGGAATTCATAGTCTTGATTAATAAAGACACGTTCCGCAATTTTTATACCTTTTCCTGGTGTAAGCTTCTCTTCAATTTGATAAGATAGATCAAACTCATTTTCAATGATGGATAATAACTCTCTATTCTTCTGAATTTCAGCATTCGTTTTATTATCCTGCGTTAAATTCCATAATCTTAGTGAAACAATTAAATCTGATTGACTTGTCGCCTCTCTAATGAAGGAAAGTATACTTCTTACATACCCCTCTTTGTCTTGTGAACCTGGGTGCCCATCAAAACTATGCAGTGAAAAATTCATTTGTCTTAAAGCAGGCTTATTTAACAATCTATGCCTTCTCTTATTAATTAACGTTCCGTTCGTTGTAATATTAACTTTAAACCCTTTTTCATGGCTTAAATCTAACAATTGATCTATTTTTGGATGCAGCAACGGCTCACCCTTCACGTGCAAATAAATGTAGTCTGTGTGTGGTTTAATTTGGTCTAACCTTTTTGCAAAATCCTCCACAGAAATGAATTGCTTCTGTCTTTCCGTCGGCGGACAAAAGCTGCACGCAAGATTACATACACTCGTAATCTCCAAGTAAAATTTCTTAAACTTCTTCACCTTTAACTCCTCACTTCTATGACTACTTATACTTTTTCCTCTTCATATTACAGCATACTTTTTTAGAAATAGAAACATACTTATTTTAGGAAATATAGAAAACGGCCACATATGTAGCCGTTTGAATGTACTATTACTATTTATGATACGGTTCACCACGATTAATACGAAATGCCCTATACACTTGCTCAAGCAATACTAATCGCATTAATTGGTGCGGTAATGTCATCTTTGAAAAAGAAAGTGATTCGTTTGAACGCTTCATTACTTCTGAACTTAATCCAAGTGATCCACCAATTACGAATGCAACTTTACTCTTCCCATATGTAGCAAGACGATCTAAGCTTACTGCAAATTCTTCTGATGATTTTTGTTTTCCTTCTATCGCTAACGCAATGACATGCGTATCATCAGAAATTTTATCCAGTATACGTATTCCTTCTTTTTCTTTTACAATTAACATTTCTGCTTCACTTAAATTTTCTGGTGCCTTTTCATCTGGCAATTCAATTACTTCTACTTTTGCGTATGCAGATAATCGTTTTAAGTATTCTGCTATACCTTGTTTTAAATATTTTTCTTTTAATTTCCCAATTGAAATAATCGAGATATTCACACGTATTCCCCACCTTACAAACATGTTATCCACATAACTTATCCACATATCCACAATTGTTACCCACATATTGTGTGAGAATCTGTGTTCGATACAACATATGTCGCCTCATTTTGACAAAATTCACATGTTTTTTTCTCTTTTTCTGAGTTATCCACATTGTTAATAACCGGCGGAACTTCACACTCATCCACAATAATATCTAAAGCTAATTCAACATGTTCTAAACAACAAGGTAAGTTCATATTCTTCACCTCACTTTTCTACAATAGAAAACAGGAGGTAGGCCCTCCTGTTTTTAATACTTTTGAATGCCTAGTTTAACCGTTGTTGTTGCTCGTTTTGTACCACGATAAAACGTAAGAGTCATTTTATCATTAATTTTTTTATCATATAAGGCCGTACGGAATCCGATAATATCGCGAACTGGTTTCCCATCTACTGCTACAATCACATCGTGTTCTCGCAAACCAGCATCTGTACCTGGCGAAGGACTTTTCACATCTAAAATGCAAACTCCCTCTGTTACATTGCCTGGTAAATGCAATGTTTTTGACCAATAGTAGTTTGGAATTTCATTTAATGATCTCAGTTCAATTCCAACATACGGTCTTCTTACTTTTCCGTACTTCTCTAATTCATTCATAATTGGAACAGCTCTAGTAACAGGAATAGCTAGCCCAATTCCTTCTACTTCTTTTGCCGCAATTTTCATTGAGTTAATACCAATTAATTGACCCGCTGCATTTACAAGCGCACCACCACTATTACCCGGATTAATTGCTGCGTCTGTTTGCAACACTTCTACTTGCCAATCATAATGTCCATCTTGATCTAAATCTACAGGGACAATACGCTCATTAGCTGAAATAATACCTTGTGTGACAGTTCCAGAAAATTGGAGCCCGAGTGGGTTTCCAATCGCAATGACTGGTTCTCCTCTACGAACAGTATTAGAATCGCCAATCTCAATTACTTTTTTCACATGCTTTGCATCTATCTCTAGTACAGCCAAATCTGTGACTACATCGGTTCCTAATACCTTTCCTGGAACCTTCTTACCGTCACTTAAACTTACTTCAATACGATTTGCTCCAGCAACAACATGATTATTCGTTACAATATAAGCTTGACCATCTGTCTTCTTATAAATTACACCTGATCCCGTACCTGCTTCTGAATCTGCCTCTGAAAAATTATCTCGTTGAATATTAATAACTCCAACAACAGCTTCAGACGCACGATCAACAGCATCCACAAAACTAATCTGTTTAATGCCTTGAGCTTCCGCCATATTACTTCCACTTGCTTCAGCCTGCGGAAACGCGTCCGTATCATTTGAAAATAAAGGAGCTCCAAATGCAAATAACGAAGCTCCTACAATTGTTCCTGCTATGCTAGAAATAACAATACCTTTATGCTTCTTTTTCCTTGCACGTTTCATACGATAATTTTCTCCATCAATAAAGGACATATTTGTTCACCCATCTTCCTGAAAACAACTATATTCACCTTTATTGTTTACTAAAATGGAGAATTATACGTATTGAATTTTTGTAGGCATTTTTGGATCTGTATCGTGGATTTCAAAAGCTTCTCCCACTCCAAATCCCTTTTCCTCTAATACTTGCGATACTGACATTCGCGCCAGTTCTTTCATGTTATTATCTAAACTTAAATGGGCTAAATAAATATGCTTTGTCTCATCTGTAATTACATCCGCCATAGCCAATGCAGCATCTTCATTACAAACGTGCCCTACGTCACTTAAAATACGTCGCTTAATACTCCATGGATAGCGTCCCATACGAAGCATTTCCACGTCATGATTGCTTTCAAACACGAAAGCATTAGCCCCCTTAATAACACCTTTCATACGGTCACTCACGTATCCTGTATCTGTAATAAGAGCTAACTTTCTATTATTGTTATGAAAAGCATAGAACATCGGCTCTGCCGCGTCATGTGAAACTCCAAATGACTCGACCTCAATATCACCGAATGTTTTTACATCCCCAACTGAGAAAATAAACTTTTGCTCAGTTGGGATATTTCCTATTAAGTGTTCCATTGCATTCCATGTTTTCTCATTTGCATAAACAGGTAAATCATATTTACGTGCCAATACACCTAATCCTTTAATATGATCACTATGTTCATGTGTTACAAGAATACCCGATACATCGTTTATATTTAATTCTGCCTGTTTAAATAAAGCCTCAGTTGCTTTACCACTTAAACCTGCATCGACAAGTAACTTCTTTTCATCTGTTCCTACATATAGCATATTCCCTGTACTTCCACTTGCAAGTACGCTAAAATGCAATCCCATTCTTTCTCACTCCAGTATGTTCATCAACCACTTGATTTTCCTTTTCCCCTAATTCCATAACTTGTCCTTCAATTGCATTTACAAAGAAGTCCTGCTTCTGCTCCGTCTTTAAGTTCCACGTTGGAGCAAGTACTTGGTTATTAGAAGTAGATGCGGTAAGGTTGGCATAACCAATTTGCGCTTCTTTTACATGTGTATTCCCATGAATTTTATTTTTTAAATACAGATTTTCTAAAGCGGTTTGGGCAGTAATAATTTCTTGCTGTTTCGTTTTTTCACTTTCGCCCATTTCTTTTAAACCTGTTAGCATCGTCTGCGTGTACGACACAAGTTCATTTTTTTCATTTAATTCCACAACAATCATTGCCTGATCGTTATAGAAAATAGGCTTATCTTTATATTTTTGGAAGAAGTAAATTTTAGAGTCTTTCATCGCCCCAAACTCATACTTTTGTCCATCTAATACATAGTTCTTCAAAAAATCATTATACTTATCTTTGGATAAAGATTTTGTATTTAAAAAGGGCTCTTTTAGCTTACTTTCTATCTTGTACATATTTTGTATATGCGCCGTTTGATTTTTTAAAGACTGTACGTCTTCTTCTTTAAATGTCTTGTTTTCAGCCCTAATAAATGACTCTTTTTTCGGTTCTTTAGGAAAATTACCCATAGTAATTTTGTTTGCTTTTAATTCTTGATCTATCTTTGTTTCTGCAATAAGCTCCAATTGATTACTATCTTGCTTTTGAATGAATTGAAAAATGAGAAAGAGGTCCAAAACAAAAAAGGTCACAATAAATATGGTTTTAATCCGATCCCAATCCATTTAGTCCTCCCTCATTCCACTCATATATTTTTTGTTTGCCAGCTTCATCTTCAACAAACTTTACATACCAAATTGGCTGTAGTCGCGCTACTTGCCCATCTAGTGATAATTTGTATCCAATCCCAATATCTTTAATAGATCTTTTATCTACCGCGGCATTATTTTCTAAGGATGCTATTACAACATGACCTGACGGAAGAGTAACCTTCTGTTCTATACCTTTCGTATTTAAAGAAAGCAACGGTCTTTCATATTCCATTACTTCTTCTGATCCCCATACTTGTCTCAATTCAGCTAATCCATCTGTATTGAATACGGGATATCCATCTTCCTGTAAGCGGAATACTGTCTGTCCTTTATTCATATAGTCCAAACGATATGAATCCAAACTCCCACTGTGACCATTTACAAAATCAAAACTTTTTTGTAAAAGCATTAAATTATCTGGCTTTTTCTCACTTAAAACAGAAGAATTTTTATACTTTAGCATATGCTGATCGTTTTCAATCTCCATAGACCTAATACCATCTGTAAATATTTCTTTCGATCTCTCGATAATAGGGCTTAAATAACGTGGGTCACTAAAAAGAGCATTCTTAAATGTATCAACCGCTAAATTAGATGAAATATATGTTATATTACTTAATTCTGTCGTTCCATCTGGTAAAAATAACTTTTTCATATCATTAATTTGATAGTCAAAATAAGGTTTCGCTGATACTATAAATTGATTTTGTGCATTTACAATATCTTTTAAATACACACCACTTAATTTTGCTTCATATATTCTAGAATTATCACCATCAGAAACAAAATTAATTTTAATTTCTTGATCCCTACTTCTAGAAGGATCAAGAATAATTCGATTAAAGTGTTTAGGCTTAGCTATACTTTTTTCTTTCATACTAAACATAGATTTAACTGCATCAAATGGGATGTTGGTAGGGAAAATAAGTTCAATTTTCCCTTCACCATGAACATAAGAAAGGAAGTCAGCCTTAGCAATCGATATCTCTTTGAACTCATGTAATTCCCCTGCTTCCAAAGTTCTATAGATTGATTCTATATCTCCCTCTCTTTTGCTCCCGTAATGATTTTTATCTTTATGCACAATGATAGAAGTAGGGCGGACAACATCAGCGATTTTAGTTTGAGTATTTCCCTCATTCCCCTGTACAAATTTTGCGTTTTGCATAGATGTGGAATCTGGCACATACGTCCATAAGTTAAAAGTAAGAAATAGACTAATTACAACTAAATTAATTAAAACTATCGTTTTAACATTCTCCATACTCATTCCCATTCGTCCTCTTCATCTGCTGCCATAGGCAATGTGAAATAAATCGTTGTCCCTTTTCCTTCCTCACTCTTTGCCCAAATCGAGCCACCATGTGCCTCAATCATTTCTTTCGCAATCGCTAATCCAAGTCCTGTACCGCCCATTTGTCTTGAACGTGCTTTATCTACGCGATAAAAACGTTCAAAGATTTTATCAACGTTTTCTTTCGGAATACCCATTCCTTGGTCACTTACACTAATCTCTAATAATTCTCCGCGATCACGTAAACGATATGTTACTGTTCCACCTTCTGGCGAATACTTTAATGCATTCGAAATAATGTTATACAATACTTGCGTAATTTTATCCGTATCCATATCAATAAATCGAGATTTTTTAGAGAAAGATCGTTTGAAGCTTACGTTTTGCTCTTTAGACATTTCAAAACGATCAATAATGTTATTAAAGAAGTCAGTAAAGTCGACCCACTCTTTCATTAAACGATGTTCTGTACTATCGAGTTTAGATAGTTGCAATAACGCATTTACAAGTCTAATCATTCTTTCGGTTTCTTCTTGTGTAACTGTTAAAAATTGTGGTGCAATATTCGGATCTTGCCACGCACCGTCTGTAAGTGCCTCTAAGTAACTGCGCATTGTCGTTAATGGCGTTCTTAATTCATGAGAGACGTTTGCTACAAACTCGCGGCGTTCTCTTTCTATACGCTCCTGCTCAGTCACATCATATAATACGGCAATTAAACCATTTGCTTTCCCTGTCTCTTTTTGAATAACAGAGAAACTAGCGCGTAAAATATATGGCTCATTTCTTGTACTAAAATCTAATAAAACAGAATCCGGCTCTTCGTATAAATGATCGAGCGTAAATTCTTCTTGTATTCCCAATACTTCTAAAACAGATTGATCGAGCGCCGTTTCACGCGAAACATTTAGCATCTTTTCCGCAGGATCATTTAATAAAATAATGTCCCCTTTTCGGTCAGTAGCAATTACTCCATCTGTCATATGTGATAATACGGATGACAATTTACGTCTTTCACTTTCTGTTGAAGAACGAGCTTGTTGTAATTTTTTTGATAAATTATTGAAAGATAATGCTAATTGTCCAATTTCATCATGGCTGTGCACTTTTACTTTTCTTGAATAGTTTCCTTTTGCCATTTCAATTGCTTGTCTTCGCATATCAGAGATTGGTCTCGTAATCGTTTGAGCTAACAAAATTCCAAGTACAGCTGTTACGAGTAATGCAATAACGGTTCCGGTCGCAAAGATTTGATTAATATCCTTCATCTGCTTATAAACATCTTCCATGGATGCAACAACGTAAATAGCACCAAGTGCATCTTTGTTGTTATCATCCATAATAGGAGTAATCATAACTTGTACACGGTGACCTGTACGACCATCCTTCTCAATTTTCACTTCTGGTTTTTTTTGTACCAATACCCGCTGAACAGCTATATCAGTTGACGTTCTATTTACCTTGTTTTGCTTTGACTCATCTGAAATAGCGAGCAGCTTTCTATTCGCATCAAATACACTTACCTCTTGAATATCCTTCTTTCGATCAGAGGCAAATTTTCGAATGGAAGTTTTAATCGTTTCACCTGTTGATTCTGTCTCTGCTTTTGTATAACTTTTTTTAAACTCTTGTTTCAAGTTATACGATAATAAGTTCGTTTGTTGCGTTAAAGAATCTCTAAAACCTTGTACAAGACTCTTTTCTAACTCTCTTACGAAATATACCCCAATAACTTGCATAGCTATCAATATTAATAGCATATATATGAGTACAAATTTTAAATGAATAGATTGAAAAAAACCGACTTTCTTCATATACTATTCCTGCTCTGGGTCACGCAAGTAATACCCTACTCCACGTCTAGTGACAATTAATGTAGGATGACTTGGATTATCTTCAATTTTTTCACGTAGACGACGTACTGTTACATCCACTGTACGTACATCTCCAAAATAGTCATAACCCCAAACTGTTTGCAATAGATGTTCACGTGTCATAACTTGTCCTAAATGTTTTGCTAAATAATGTAATAGCTCAAATTCACGGTGTGTAAGCTCAATATTTTCCTCACGTTTCGTTACACTATACGCATTTGGATTGATAACAATTGGTCCAATAACCATTTCCGTATTTTCTTCTTTTTCTGCCGCACCACCTTGCTGATGGCGACGTAAATTCGCCTTCACGCGAGCGAGTAATTCCCTCGTACTAAATGGCTTCGTTACATAATCATCTGCCCCAAGCTCAAGTCCTAATACTTTATCGATTTCAGAGTCCTTCGCTGTAAGCATAATAATCGGCATTTCTGAGCTTTTACGTATTTCACGGCAAACCTCTAAGCCATCCTTACCTGGTAGCATAATATCTAATAAAACCATATCTGGTTGTTCTTCAGTTGCTTTTTCAATTGCTTCATCACCATCATGCGCCATTACAATTTCAAAACCTTCTTTTTCTAGGTTGAACTTCAAAATATCTGCAATCGGCTTTTCATCATCAACTACTAAAATTTTCTTTCCCATCATCGTTTATTTCCTCCTTATAAAGTGAAACTTTAATCAGCCCTCACCAATTGGGCTTTTACGGGCAGCCCTCCCTCCACCTAACTTCTTTGCTTTCGCTGAATTTTAAGGTGGAGGCCTTACTGCCCATTAAATAGCGGGGTAAAAATATGGTCAATATCCCTAAACACATTGATGTCTACATAGTATGTCCCTATATGACCGCATCTTTTGCTTAAGTACTTTCTCCTCTATTCTCACAGACTCATGTATGATCCACTTTTACACGGAATCCTATACGATCTATAGAAAAACCTCTAGCTTCAACTGCTAGAGGCTCCTCATTCTATTTTAAAATAACTACTCAATTTTGTAAAATTACACAAATAAAAAGGATATTAAGTGGGCCCACTTAATATCCTGAGAGTGGCTCGGGACGGAATCGAACCGCCGACACGAGGATTTTCAGTCCTCTGCTCTACCGACTGAGCTACCGAGCCAAAACTATATATAAAACCACTAATGGTGGTATAAACAAAAGTGGCGGTCCCGACCGGGGTCGAACCGGCGATCTCCTGCGTGACAGGCAGGCATGTTAACCACTACACCACGGGACCAAAAATGAACATAAAAAAACATGACCCGTACGGGATTCGAACCCGTGTTACCGCCGTGAAAGGGCGGTGTCTTAACCACTTGACCAACGGGCCACGAAAAATAAAATGGTGAGCCATGAAGGACTCGAACCTTCGACCCTCTGATTAAAAGTCAGATGCTCTACCAACTGAGCTAATGGCTCATACTCACCAACGTCATATTTTCGTGACGACAAGATGTATCATAACATGTTTTATTTATTTTTTGCAATACCTTTTTTTATTTTTTTATAAAAAATAAGAAAAAACTCATGCGGACATGAGTTTTTTCTTAAAAATATCAATTAAGCTTCGTATACGTTACGCACGATATTCGTTTGGTTACGATCTGGTCCAACTGAGAACATAGATAATTGAATTCCTGTTAACTCAGAAACACGTTCTACGTATTTTCTTGCATTCTCAGGAAGCTCGTCTAATGATCTTACACCAGTAATATCTTCTGTCCAACCTGGAAGCTCTTCGTATACAGGCTCACATTTCGCTAAAATGTTTAAGTTTGCTGGAACTTCATCGATAACTTCGCCATTGTATTTGTAAGCAACACAAATTTTAAGAGTTGGAATACCAGTTAGAACGTCGATAGAGTTTAATGATAAATCTGTTAAACCACTAACACGACGCGCATGTCTTACAACAACGCTATCAAACCAACCTACGCGGCGTGGACGACCAGTTGTCGTTCCATACTCACGACCAACTTCACGAATTTGATGACCAATTTCGTCATGAAGCTCAGTAGGGAACGGACCATCACCTACGCGGCTTGTATATGCTTTACATACACCTACAACGCGAGTAACTTTTGCAGGACCAACTCCAGTTCCAACTGTTACACCACCAGCAATTGGGTTAGAAGATGTAACGAACGGATACGTACCATGGTCGATATCAAGCATAACACCTTGTGCACCTTCAAATAATACACGGTGATTATTATCTAATGCATCATTTAATACAACAGACGTATCACACACATATTGTGCGATTTGTTGTCCGTACTCGAAGTACTCTTCGAAGATTTCTTCTACACTGAAACCTTCTGTATCGTACATTTTTTCAAATAAACGATTTTTTTGTGCTAAATTGCGCTCAAGCTTCTCTTTAAATGCTTCACGGTCTAAAAGATCAGCCATACGAATACCAATACGAGCAGCTTTGTCCATATATGCAGGACCGATACCTTTTTTCGTTGTACCGATTTTGTTATCACCTTTACTTGCTTCTTCTAACTCATCTTGTTTTAAGTGATAAGGCAAAATAACGTGCGCACGGTTACTTACGCGTAAATTATCAGTACTTACACCACGATCGTGTAAGTATTTTAACTCTTCAAGTAATGCTTTCGGATCTACTACTAAGCCGTTTCCGATTACACAAATTTTCTCTTTATAGAAAATACCAGATGGAATTAAGTGTAATTTATATTTAACCCCGCCAAAAACAATTGTATGTCCTGCGTTATTTCCACCTTGATATCTTGCAACTACTTCCGCATGCTCAGAAAGAAAATCAGTGATTTTACCTTTTCCTTCGTCGCCCCATTGTGTTCCTACAACTACTACTGAAGACATTATTAAAGCACCTCCGCAATTTTCAAACGATCTATTCAAACAATATAATTGTACCAAAACCGAAAAAGAAGTCAACCAAAAAGCGAACATTTTTTTACCAAAAAACTTTTTCGTTCGTAAGAATTATATTTTCACACTATGAAAGCCTTATCTTTTCTATAAAAAAAAAGAAACACATCTTATTATAAGAAATGCGTTTCTTTTTTATACTATCGTTATGCCGGCGGCGCATGTCCATCTTCGAAGCGACGTTCTAAGTTAACGAACTTATTGAACTCTTTAACGAATGCGAGCTCTACTGAGCCTACTGGACCATTACGCTGCTTTGCAATAATAATTTCAATCGTATTTTTATTTTCCGTTTCTCGGTCATAGTAATCTTCACGATATAGGAAGGCTACGATATCGGCATCCTGCTCGATACTTCCCGATTCACGAATATCAGACATCATCGGACGTTTATCTTGACGAGATTCTACACCACGAGATAACTGTGACAAGGCAATAACAGGAACTTGTAATTCACGCGCAATCCCTTTTAGTGTACGAGAAATCTCAGATACTTCCTGCTGACGGTTCTCTCCTGATTTCCCACTTCCTTGAATAAGCTGTAAGTAGTCAATCAAGATCATACCAAGACCCTGTTCTTGTTTTAATCTACGACATTTTGCTCGAATCTCATTTACTTTAATCCCCGGCGTATCATCAATATAAATACCAGCATTAGAAAGGCTACCCATTGCCATCGTTAATTTCGCCCAATCATCAGAAGTTAACGATCCGGTACGAAGTCTTTGTGCATCAATATTCCCTTCTGCACAAAGCATACGCATAACAAGCTGATCAGCACCCATCTCTAGACTAAAAATCGCTACATTTTCATCCGTTTTCGTCGCTACGTTTTGTGCGATATTTAATGAAAATGCCGTTTTACCTACCGATGGACGTGCCGCCACGATGATTAAATCATTTCGCTGGAACCCTGCCGTCATCTTATCTAATTCAGTAAATCCAGTCGGTATCCCGGTCACTTCACCTTTTTGATTATGCAAAAGTTCGATTTTATCGTAAGCATCTACAAGAACGTCTTTAATATTTTGGAATGCTTTCGCATTCGTCTGATGAGATACTTCTAATATTTTTTTCTCAGCCTCATTTAAAAGACCATCCACATCATCTTCTCTCTCATATCCATCAGACACAATATGAGTCGCCGTTCGAATTAAACGACGTAACAGTGCTTTTTCAGCGATGATTCTTGCATAATACTCTACGTTAGCAGCAGTCGGAACAACTTCTGCTAATTCTGCTAAGTAAGAAACCCCACCAACTTCTTCTAGTAATCCTTGATCAGCCATTGCTGACGTCATCATTACTAAGTCGATTGGTTCTCCCTTATCAGATAACCCAAGCATGACTTCAAAAATCTTTTGATGTTTTGTTCGATAAAATGAGTCAGGTACCAACAGTTCCGATGCTGAAGTTAATGCATCCTGATCAATCAATATAGCACCTAAGACTGCCTGCTCAGCCTCTATATTATGTGGAGGGGTACGATCAGCCATTACATCACTCATACGCAATCCTCCTTGCTTAACTTAGTTTTATTGTTCACTAACATGAACTTTTACTGTTGCTGTTACTTGCGGATGCAATTTCACAGTAACGTTTGTATAGCCTAATGCACGAATTGCATCATCCATTTCAAATTTACGCTTATCAAGTTTAATATTGTGAGATTTTTGCATTGCATCTACGATTTGTTTACTTGTGATTGAACCGAATAGACGACCGCCTTCTCCAGATTTAGCCTTTAATTCTACAGTTAATTTCTCTAACGTTTCTTTTAATTGTTTTGCATTTTCAAGCTCTGCTGCTGCATCTTTTTCTTCTTTGCGCTTTTGAGCTTCTAAAGTTTTCATACTGCTATTCGTCGCTTCAGCAGCTAATCCTTGTTTTAGTAAGAAGTTATTTGCATAACCATCTGGTACGTTTTTTACTTCCCCTTTTTTCCCTTTACCTTTTACGTCTTTTAGAAAAATTACTTTCATGATTGTGTGCCTCCCTGTAAATAGTCATCAATAACAAATCGAAGCTTCTCCTCAGCTTCATCTACTGTAACATTTTTCATTTGTGTGGCTGCATTCGTTAAATGCCCGCCACCACCTAAGTTTTCCATAATTAACTGCACATTCACTTCACCTAAAGACCTGCCGCTAATTCCAATGAAATTCTCGCCACGTTTTGCAATAACAAATGATGCAATAATTCCTGTCATTGTTAATAATGTGTCCGCTGATTGCGCAATAAGCACTTGATCGTAGTAATCATCGCTATCAACTTTTGCAATCGCAATTCCATTTGTATAAATGTACGCATTTTTAATAGCTTTTGCAACCCGTAAATACTGATCCATATCTTCTTTTAAAAGCTCTTGTACAAGTACAGTATCTGCACCGTGTGAGCGTAAATAAGAAGCCGCATCAAACGTACGAGCACCTGTCCGGAATGTAAAGCTTTTCGTATCAACAATAATACCTGCTAATAATGCTGTTGCTTCTAACATTGTCATTTTTAAATTTTTCGGTTGGTATTCAAGTAATTCCGTAACAAGTTCCGCCGTGGAAGAAGCGTATGGCTCCATGTAAACAAGCAATGGATCTTCAATAAAATCTTCTCCTCGGCGATGATGGTCAATAACAACTACATTTTCAATTTTGCGTAATAGCTTTTCTTCCATCACCATTGAAGGTTTATGCGTATCAACAACAACAAGTAAGGAATCATCATTTGCAAATTCCATTGCTTGTTCTGGTGTAATAAAGTGAGACCATAACTCTTCATTTTGTTTCACTTTATCCATTAAACGCTTAATTCCCTTATCAGAATCATTTTCATCGAGCACAATATATCCTTTGCGCTCATTTAATTGCGCTACCTTTAAAATACCAATCGCAGCACCAATCGCGTCCATATCAGGAGCCCTATGCCCCATTATAATGACATTGCTACTTTCTAATACTAAATCCTTTAATGCATGCGAAATCACTCTGGCACGTACACGAGTACGTTTTTCCACCGGATTTGTCTTAC
The DNA here is from genome assembly GCF_051916915.1 of Bacillus cereus group sp. MYBK139-1. Classification (NCBI taxonomy): domain Bacteria; kingdom Bacillati; phylum Bacillota; class Bacilli; order Caryophanales; family Bacillaceae; genus Bacillus; species Bacillus cereus group sp. MYBK139-1. Next base: position 124,899 of record NZ_JBQAHO010000007.1, read on the forward strand.
CACCATAAAACTTAACTTTACCTGTCGCTTGTTTAATAGCTACTTGATCTCCACCACGCCCAAGCGCAAGGTCTAAACCTGATTGAGCCATCGCCCCAAGCTCGGATAAAGGTAAATCACCTGATCCAACACCTACACTTAATGTAAGTGGTATATTCCTTTTGGATGTTTCTTCACGCACTTGATCTAAAATGCTAAATTTCCCTTTCTCCATCTGCGCTAAAATACTTTCATTTAACACAACGAAGAATCTTTCTGAAGATGCACGTTTTAAATATGCCCCATACTTAACGGCCCACTCATTTAGTCTTGATGTTACAAGACTTGTTATATTCGTACGTAATTGATCATCTAACCCTTGTGTAACTTCATCATAATTATCTAAATAAATGACAGCTAAAACAGTACGTTGATCCTCGTACATCTTTTCAATCTCTGTTTGTTCTGTTACATCAAAGAAATAAATTAACTTTTCTTCTTTCCTTACAAAGACACGAAACTTTCGATTATTTAAAGAGACTATATCATCAGACGTTTCTCCCTTAATAAAAAGAAGTAACGTTTCTGATACATCATAAAGGTGCCATCCAGCTAATGCATGCTGCCCCAGACATGAAGATAAATAAGGATTTGCCCAATCAATCCCATAATCCTTATTGTATAACAAAATACCAATCGGCATCTGGTTAAATGCCTCATTACTCACTTTCTTTACCCTTGTAATCATATCTGTCGTATGTTTTTCAAAATTCTTTTGGAAAGTAAGTTCAAATCGTACAACAACAAAAAGGACGATACAAAAAATAAAGAAGGAGACTATCCCCATTAGTAAATGAAAATAACAGAGAATTGAAATGAGCACAAACACAAAAAATGCCAATACGTAAACAGGATATAAAAACCACTGTTTCTTATAAAATTCAGGCATGTATACAACTCCTATAAAGTAAAACTAACTCACCTTCCAGTTAGTAATACAGATTAAAATAGTATAAGGAATATTATTTTATCCTCCTATTTTAGAACGCAATGAAATCCCTAAATCAATTATACCTAAGATTGTCACAAGAGGAAACAGCATCGGGATAAACATGCAGGCGATAAAACTAATAATAGGAACCCCTTTCGTAAAACCTTTGCTATGCGCTAAAAAAGTGATAAACGTCAGGCCTTGTAGCACTAGTAATAAAGCAAATATGACATATAGATTAGAAAATACCATATGTAAATATGATGTCGGTTCTACTTTTATAAAAGTTGATAGCAAAATAAATATAACGTAATACCAAACAATACTCTTCGGTAATTGTATATCCTTAAATTTAGGCCAAGGTATGACATCGTGTTTTAACTTTCTCAAAACACTACCTGATATCATAACTGTAATCCAAGAAAAACATACTGAGACCATGACAATTAAACTTGGGAATAACGTTTGTAACACATCATTAAATTGTGCAAATAGCTCTTTTTGCTCTTTACTAATCGGCATACCTGCAGCAGTAACTATCTTTTCGCTTTGCGCCATACTTTCATTAAACATATTTTGCATTTGCTTCATTAAATCTATGTTAAAAAACTTTATACTCACAACATAAATGAGCATAATACCAATTAAGTAAGCAAGCGTCCCCGCCATCAAAATTTCTACTGGCTTCTTTTGTTTTTTATACATATGTCCTAAAACGATACCTATTAATCCAAACATAGTTGTCTTTACCAAGTTCATCGGTTGACTAACAATAACAGTAATAAAAAGCGCTGCCGTAAAAATTACAAAAGCATTAGATATTTTATATCTTATCGTTAGCAATATAAATGGCAACGGCAACGCAAACGTTACAACTGTGCCTAAAATCGGAACATACATAGATATAAGCAACAACATTGCATATATTGCTAACAACGCTGCACCCTCAGTAATAAATTTTGTGTTTTTCATCATCTAACCTCTCTTTCAAAAAAAGAAAAGCATAGCAAAATGCACAGTAGAGTCCGACTCTACTGTGCATTTCATACGCTATTATTCACCAACATATGGTAAAAGTGCCATTTGACGAGCACGTTTAATTGCAACTGTAAGTTTGCGTTGGTATTTTGCGCTTGTTCCTGTTACACGACGAGGTAAAATTTTACCACGCTCAGAAACGAAACGTTTTAATAAATCAACATCTTTATAATCGATGCGAGTGATGCCGTTAGCTGTGAAGAAACACACCTTACGACGTTTCGCACGTCCACCTTTGCGTCCTGCCATGTCTATTTCCCTCCATTCTTTGTTAAAACTAACAAATTTACTGTATTAGAACGGTAAATCGTCGTCGGAAATGTCGATCGGTTGACCTACATTTGAAAATGGATCGTCATTCTTCGTAAATCCAGAGTTACCTTGGTTACCTGAATTACTAGATTGACCAAATGGGTTAGAGCCTTGGTTACCGAAACCAGCTCCTGATGGTTGCTGATTAAATGAACCGCGTTGCTCCCCACCGCCATTACGCGGCTCTAAAAATTGCACGCTTTCCGCAAGAACTTCTGTTACGTATACACGTTTACCATCTTGTCCCTCGTAATTACGAGTTTGAAGACGTCCGTCTACGCCTGCTAAGCTACCTTTTTTCAAATAATTTGCTACGTTTTCTGCTTGTTTACGCCATATTACACAATTAATAAAGTCAGCTTCACGCTCACCTTGTTGATTGGCAAATGCGCGATTTACAGCTAACGTAAAAGTAGCTACTGCAACACCATTGGGCGTGTAACGTAAGTCAGGGTCCTTAGTTAAACGACCAACGAGGATAACACGATTCATCAATCGAACCACTCTCCCTTATATATCAATTATTTTTCTTCTTCTTTAACAACGATATGACGAAGGATGTCTTCGTTGATCTTAGCTAAACGGTCGAATTCGTTAATCGCTTCTGCGTTAGATTTCACGTTTAAGATCATGTAGAAACCTTCACGTAAGTCGTTGATTTCGTAAGCTAAACGACGCTTACCCCACTCTTTCGTGTTAATGATTTCTGCACCATTGTTTGTTAAAACACCTGCGAAACGTTCAACTAAAGCTTTTTGAGCTTCTTCTTCAACGCCAGGACGAATGATGTACATAATTTCGTACTTTCTCATTACACTTTCACCTCCTTTTGGTCTAAACGGCCCATAATGGGCAAGGAGCAATTAATTTATAGTAATTACTCACGAGTTTAGATTATATCATAGTAAGTTAGATGAATCAACTCACCCATACATAAAAAACTTGGCAAACATATAATATATTTGCCAAGCTTATATCTTTATTTTTCCTAGGAAATATTAAATTAAACGTTGAAACGGAAGTGCATAACATCTCCGTCTTTTACGATATACTCTTTTCCTTCTAAACGAACTTTACCAGCTTCTTTTGCAGCTGTCATAGAACCGTTTGTCATTAAGTCTTCGTAAGAAACTGTTTCTGCACGAATAAATCCACGCTCAAAGTCTGTATGAATTACACCAGCACATTGTGGTGCTTTCATACCTTGTTTGAATGTCCATGCACGTACTTCTTGTACACCAGCTGTGAAGTAAGTAGCAAGTCCTAATAAATCATATGCAGCACGAATTAATTGATCTAAACCAGATTCTTCAATGCCTAGTTCTTCAAGGAAGACCTTTTTCTCTTCTTCGTCTAACTCAGCGATTTCTGATTCGATCTTTGCACATACAACGATTACTTGAGAATTTTCATTTGCAGCAAATTCTTTTACCATTTGTACGTATTTATTTTCAGAAGGATCGATAACATCGTCCTCGCTTACGTTTGCTACGTATAGCATTTCTTTCGTTGTCAATAAATGAAGACCTTTCACAATCTTCATTTGCTCTTCTGTAAATTCAACCGTGCGAGCTGGTTTTCCCTCTTCGAAAGCTTCTTTTAAACGTACTAAAATTTCATGTTCATATACTGCTTCTTTATCCTTTTGTCTTGCTAATTTCGCAACACGTTCGATACGTTTATCAACTGATTCTAAATCGGCTAAGATTAGTTCTAGGTTGATTGTTTCAATATCATCAATTGGATCTACTTTCCCTGAAACGTGCGTAATATTTTCGTCTTCAAAACAACGAACAACTTGGCAAATTGCATCTACTTGGCGAATGTGAGATAAGAATTTATTTCCTAAACCTTCACCTTTACTAGCACCTTTTACGATACCTGCAATATCAGTAAACTCAAATACAGTCGGAACAGTTTTTTTCGGTTCTACTAATTCCGTTAATTTATTTAAACGCTCATCTGGTACTTCTACAATTCCTACGTTTGGATCAATTGTACAGAATGGATAGTTTGCAGATTCTGCTCCTGCTTGTGTAATTGCATTAAATAAAGTGGACTTCCCTACGTTAGGTAATCCAACAATCCCAGCCGTTAATCCCATATTTTTCACTCCTATGTCTCAATCTTTCATCATTATAGATAGTAACGAAAAAAATGACAAGTTTCCTCCAAACGAAAAAAAGTAACAGCTACCCACTGCAACTGTTACTTTCTCTCTATTCTTCGTGCTTCACAAGTATTTTTTTCACCTTACGATCAAACTCTCTTCGAGGAATCATTACTGAATGGTCACATCCCTCGCACTTAATGCGGATATCCATTCCCATACGAATAATCTTCCAACGATTCTCCCCACATGGGTGGGCTTTCTTCATTTCCACAACATCGTACAAGTTATACTGCTTTTGCTCCATTCTCCAAACCCCTCTCCATACTAAATTGCTTTTTCACTCACTAATTCTTCACGATTATATAAAACCATACGTGGATATGGAATTTCAATACCATGTAAATCTAGACGATTTTTAATTTCTTTACGAAGTGCTCTTGCAATAACTGCATGTTGCATTGGCTCTACTTCAGCAATAACACGTAATATAACTTCTGAGGCAGCTAATGTTTGTACACCTAACAATTGAGGTGTTGTTACCATTTTTTCGTACTTTGCAGGTAATTCTTGTAATAAGTCTTCTATGACTTGCTCTGCTTTCGCTATGTCAGCCTCATACGAAATAGATACATCAACAAATGCTACACTATTACTAACTGAATAGTTCGTAACTTGAATGATACTTCCGTTTGGTAAAGTATGAATTTCACCTGTCCAGCTTTTTACTTTTGTTGTACGAAGTCCAATTTCTAAAACGACCCCTTCAAACTGACCAATTTTTACATAGTCACCGACTGAAAATTGATCTTCTAGCAAGATAAATAACCCTGTAATAACATCTTTTACTAAACTTTGAGCACCAAATCCGACTGCCAAACCAATTACCCCTGCACCGGCTAATAAACCTGATGCATTAATATTAAACACACCCAAAATCGCAATTAACATAATAAACATAACAACGTATGCCACAATATTTTCAAGTAACTTCGCTACTGTAACTGTACGACGTTCTGAAATTTGAATTGGCGAACGACTTCCCATACGAAACGCATTCCGTACAACCGCTCTTGCAATTCGTACTACAATTGCACCAATTGTTAAAATGATACATATTTTTAATGTCGCAATTCCAATATGAGCCCAACGATCAGCATCTAGTAAATACTGTTTCGTAGCATTAAACCACTTCGTTAATAAATCCATGTACCTCTACCTCTCCAGCCAAAATTTCTTTTTAGTTATCCTTCTTATTGTATCAGAAGTCTCCTAATTGCTGAAAAAATTTTATGACTTTAATTCCATTTGTTAACCTACATACAGGTATAAAATGGAACGAATATATATATACTAGTACTATTATTTCCGTTCTCACTTAAATTTTACAGCAAGTACGCACTTATAGTTTTCCATTTTACTCACCATATAACATATTTTGAAAATTTATTAAAAGGATGGGTGCTTCATGAATATTGGAAGTTTTCGCTTACCTTTTTTCGAAAAAGAAACTCAAAATGTTATGCACCAAGATTTAGAAGCCTCCGAGATAATTAGTAACTTCTTACTTTCCCATATCCCTATTAAGACTCATATACCAATTATTCTCGTTTGTATCGGAACAGATCGTTCCACAGGAGATGCACTCGGTCCGTTAGTCGGTACGAAACTAGAACAAGTAGAAATTACAAACTTCCAAGTGTTCGGTACACTAGATGATCCAGTACATGCGCTAAACTTAGAGGAAAAAATTCAGAATATACAGAAAGATAGTCCTACTTCATTTATAATTGCAGTTGATGCCTGTTTAGGAAAGTCTCAAAGTATTGGTTCCATCACTACCGGAATGGGACCTAGTAAACCTGGAGCTGCGATGAATAAGAAATTACCGGCAGTTGGTGATTTACATATTCATGGCATCGTAAATCTAAATGGTTTTATGGAATTTTTCGTCCTGCAAAATACAAGATTAAGTTTAGTTATGAAAATGGCTGATGTAATTGCACAAAGCATAAAAGAAACAGACCAAAAATTATCTGTATTAAAAAAAGCAAACCATCTATAAATAATAAGATGGTTTGCTTTTTAGTTTTTCTGCGCTAATAATTCTAAAATACGATTTAAATCTTCTTTATTGAAAAATTCAATTTCGATTTTACCTTTTTCTTTTTTTGTTTCTTTAATTTTTACATCTGTGCCAAACTTTTCTCTTAAGAATGTTTCGCGTTCTACGAAAAATATATTTCTTTCTTTTTTCACTTGTTTTGTTTCACGTGAAACGCGTTGATTGATCTCCTGAACAATTTTCTCTAATTGACGAACATTTAATCCTTCTTTTTCAATTCGTTTCAATAAAGCTTTCAATTGTTCTTCATCTTTTATCGTAAGCAAGGTTCTCCCATGAGCCATTGAAAGTTGACCATTTGCAATCATATCTTGAACAAAAGAAGGGAGGCTCAATAACCGCGTATAGTTTGCAATGTAAGGTCTACTCTTACCAAGACGTTTTGCTAATTGTTCTTGCGTCACATTTAGCTCATTCATTAACATTTGATATGCCATTGCTTCTTCCATTGGATTTAAATCTTCTCGTTGTAAGTTTTCAAGCAATGCAAACTCCATCATTTGCTGCTCATTTAATTGTCTTACAACGGCAGGTACTTTTTCGAGTCCCGCCTCTTTAGCAGCACGATATCTTCTTTCACCTGCAACAATTTCATATCCTTTAATACTCTTTCTAGCAATTAACGGTTGTAATATGCCGTGCTCTTTAATAGAGGCCGATAATTCCTGAATCGCCTCTTTATTAAAGTGTTTACGTGGTTGATATGGATTCGGCCTTAATTCAGTTATCGTAATCTCCTGAATTGTCTCTTCTTCTTTCACATCTAAATCAGGAAAAAACACATTGATTCCTCTTCCTAATCCTTTAGCCACCTGCAATCACTTCCTCTGCTAAATCTATATATACTTCTGCCCCTCTTGATTTAGCGTCATACTGCATAATTGGTTTCCCATGACTTGGTGCTTCACTCAAACGAACATTACGAGGGATAATTGAACGGTATACTTTATCTCTAAAGTATTTTTTCACTTCATCTATAACTTGAATCCCTAAATTTGTACGGGCATCTAACATTGTTAGCAATACGCCTTGAATTGCTAGGTTTTTATTTAAGTGCTTTTGCACCAGTCGAACTGTATTTAATAGCTGACTTAACCCTTCTAGTGCGTAATATTCGCATTGAACAGGAATAATAACAGAATCTGCTGCAGTTAATGCATTAATCGTTAATAACCCTAAGGACGGGGGACAGTCGATAATAATATAATCATATTCATCACGAACTGGCTGTAATGCCCTTTGCAAACGTACTTCCCGGGAAATAGTCGGTACCAATTCAATTTCAGCACCTGCTAATTGAATTGTAGCGGGTAGAACATCTAAGTTTTCAGTTGCGGTTTTCTGTATAACCCCTTGAACATCTGCATCTTCCACAAGAACATTGTAAATACATTGATCTAATTCGGATTTTTCAATTCCCACACCCGTCGTTGCATTTCCTTGAGCATCAATATCTACAAGAAGGACCTTTTTACCTACTTGTGCCAATCCAGCCCCTAAATTAACAGATGTTGTTGTTTTTCCAACGCCACCCTTTTGATTGGCTATAGCAATGATTTTTCCCATGATGTCACCTACTTTCAACCTTTCTATCTTATTCTAGTAACAATTACGTTTATTGTAACATGAAATAAAAGTTTTTCTTTTACGTCCTTATTAAACTTCAAAATTTATTTCTAAACTCCTTCTTCATCTAACAAGAAAATATAGTAAAAGAGACCTATCCAATAGGATCAGGTCTCTAACACGCCATTATTATTTTTTCTTCGGAATTTGAATTGTAATTTGATAGTACTCGTCAAACTCTTCTTCCTCAGAATTAACATTTAAACCACTGTCAGCAACCATTTGTAATGACTGCCTAATTGTATTCATGGCAATTCTTGTATCTCGACTTACTGCTTTTTGCTTTGCCTTACGCTTCGGTTTTGCTTCCTCTAGTAATTTCGCAATTCGTTCCTCTGTTTGCTTTACATTCAGTTGTTTCTCCACAATTTCCTGTAAAACCTTTAGTTGTAATTCCTCATTCTTTAAAGGGATGAGCGCACGGGCATGGCGTTCTGTAATACTTTTTTCTAATAACGCATTTTTTATTTCTTCAGGCAACTTTAACAATCGCAACTTATTTGCGATTGTGGATTGTCCTTTTCCGAGTCTTTGTGCCAATGCTTCTTGCGTTAAATTATGTAACTCAATTAGCTTTTGATATGCCACAGCTTCCTCGATTGCTGTTAGTTCCTCACGTTGCAAGTTTTCAATTAAAGCCACAGAAGCTGTTTCTGTATCATTTAAGTTTTTTATAATTGCAGGAACTTTTTCCCACCCTAACTTTGTTGCTGCACGGAAACGCCTTTCTCCAGCAATAATCTCGTACTTATCATCCTCATATTGCCTCACAACAATTGGCTGAATAAGTCCGTGTGTACGAATCGTTAATGCTAGTTCCTCAATACGCGCATCATCAAAAACTGTTCGTGGTTGATAACGGTTAGGGGTAATATTTACTATCGGAATTTCTTGTATTTCTTCATATACCTTTTTATCTATTTCTTCATGGCTTTCGTCTTGTAATTCGAATTCGCTCTCTTTATCTCCAAAGCCAAATAAACGAGAAAACGTATTTTTCATACATATTCCACCACCTTTAGGCCTATTGACTATTCTCCATAAAATGTTTCCTATGAAACATTTACGTTTTCATTTATATAATTTAATCTTACGTCTAATAAGATTTATTTTTCAATAGGTAATTTATTGGGTGTTCCCGGTTTGCGTGGATATTTCTTTGGTGTCTTGCGCTTTTTCTCGATTAATAAAATATTACGTTCACTTTCTTCAAACGGTAATTGGAACGTAGACATTTCTTTTAAATCCCCGCCTAGCACCTCTAAAGCATACTTGCCATTTTCAATTTCTTCGTTTGCTGCAGCACCTTTCATTGCAATGAATGTTCCCCCAACTTTTACAAGTGGTAAACATAGCTCACTTAATACTGAAAGACGCGCGACTGCACGTGCCATTACAATGTCGTACGCTTCACGTACACCTTCTTTTTTTCCAAATGTCTCAGCACGATCATGACAAAACGCGACGTCACTCAATTCCAACTTTTGTGCTAAATGATTTAAGAAATTAATACGTTTTTGCAATGAGTCTACAATCGTCACTTTTAAATGCGGGAAACAGATTTTTAAAGGAATACTTGGGAATCCAGCTCCTGCGCCAACATCACAAATTGAGAATGGTTTTGAAAAATCGTAATAAAAAGCAGCTGTAATGGAATCAAAAAAGTGTTTTAAATATACTTCCTCTTTTTCCGTAATAGCCGTTAAGTTCATTTTTTCATTCCACTCTACTAATGTTTCGAAGTAGATTTCGAACTGCTCTAACTGTCTAGAAGAGAGGGTGATACCCTTCTCTTCTAGCATAGATTGAAATTGTTCTATGTTCATCTAACAATATCTCCTTACTATTTATTGGTTCGATACTCGCGCAATTTTTCCTTGTTCAATATACACAAGTAAAATGGAAATGTCTGCTGGATTTACGCCCGATATACGTGAAGCCTGCCCCACTGAAAGTGGACGAACATCTTTCAATTTCTGTCTAGCTTCTGACGCAAGGCTAGAAATCGCATCATAATCAATATCGACAGGAATTTTTTTGCTTTCCATCTTCTTCATACGCTCTACTTGCTGTAAAGATTTTTCGATATATCCTTCGTACTTAATCTGAATTTCAACTTGTTCTGTAACTTCATCGCTTAATTCTACTTCACTTGGTACTAAAAGATGGATATGCTCATATGTCATCTCTGGACGACGTAATAAGTCACTTGCACGTATTCCATCTTTCAATTCACTTCCACCAATATTGCGAATTAATTCTTGAACTTCAGGACGTGGTTTAATAATAATGCTACTTAAACGTTCCTTTTCCTGTTCAATTTGTAATTTTTTATTTGTAAATCGCTCATAGCGTTCTTCTTTAATTAATCCAATTTCACGACCAATTTCAGTTAAACGAAGATCCGCATTATCATGGCGTAATAATAGACGATACTCTGCACGAGATGTTAATAAACGATATGGTTCATTCGTCCCTTTCGTTACAAGATCATCAATTAAGACACCAATATAAGCATCCTCACGACCTAAAATAACTTCTTTCTTACCTAAAGAACGACATGCCGCATTAATTCCGGCCATAAGCCCTTGTCCTGCCGCCTCTTCGTAACCAGAAGTTCCGTTAATTTGTCCTGCTGTATATAAATTTTTAATTTTTTTCGTTTCAAGTGTCGGCCATAGTTGCGTTGGCACAATTGCATCATATTCAATTGCATAACCTGTACGCATCATTTCAACATTTTCTAGACCAGGAATTGTTCTAAGCATATCACGTTGTACGTCTTCTGGTAAGCTTGTGGATAAACCTTGTACGTACACTTCTTGTGTGTTACGTCCTTCTGGCTCTAAGAAAATTTGATGACGTGGCTTATCATTAAACCTTACTACCTTGTCTTCAATTGAAGGACAGTATCTAGGACCTGTTCCCTTAATCATACCAGAATACATAGCTGAGCGATGTAGGTTTTCATCTATTAAACGATGTGTTTCCGTACTTGTATACGTTAACCAACATGGAATTTGATCCATAATAAACTTTGTCGTTTCAAAAGAGAACGCTCGTGGTTTATCATCACCTGGCTGAATTTCTGTTTTACTGTAATCGATCGTATTACTATTTACGCGCGGAGGTGTACCTGTTTTAAATCTAACAAGATCAAATCCAAGCTCCTCTAAATGTTCCGATAAAGTAATAGATGGTTGTTGATTATTTGGACCACTCGAATATTTTAAATCTCCCATAATAATCTCACCACGTAAAAACGTCCCAGTCGTAATTACGACTGTCTTTGCTGTATATTCAGCACCTGCTTGCGTAATTACCCCTTTACATTCGCCGTCTTCAACGATTAAACGCTCTACCATTCCCTGGAACAACGTTAAGTTTGGTGTTTCTTCAATTGTTTTCTTTAATTCATGCTGGTAAGAGAACTTATCTGCTTGTGCTCGAAGTGCACGTACAGCTGGTCCTTTACCTGTATTTAACATACGCATTTGAATATGCGTTTTATCAATGTTGCGTCCCATTTCTCCGCCTAATGCATCAATTTCACGAACAACAATCCCTTTTGCTGGTCCACCAACAGAAGGGTTACATGGCATAAACGCTACCATATCTAAGTTAATTGTTAACATTAATGTTTTGGAGCCCATTCGTGCTGCCGCAAGACCAGCTTCACATCCTGCATGACCTGCACCGATTACTATGACATCGTATGAACCGGCATTGTATCCCATTGTTTATTCCTCCTAATAATCTCTATCTTTCTGAAACATCACTATATTATTTTCCTAAACAAAATTGAGAGAACAACTGGTCAATTAGGCTTTCATGAACAGTGTCACCAGTAATTTCACCAAGTATTTCCCACGTTCTTGTTAAATCAATTTGCACCATATCAATTGGAACACCATTTTCTATCGCCTCAATTGCATCTCCAATTGTTTTTCCTGCTTGTGTTAATAATCCAATATGTCTCGCATTAGAAACATATGTTACATCTGCAGAATCAATTGTTCCTTCAAAGAATAAATCAGCGATTGCCGTTTCAAGCTCATCTATTCCTTGTTCCTCAATTAACGACGTTGTAATAACACGATTCCCCGCTGCCAATTCTATAACACGTTCCATATCGATTGCTTGCGGTAAATCTGTCTTATTTACAATAACAATGAAATCTTTTCCTTGTACGGCACGGAATAGATCTTCATCCTCATTTGTTAAAGCTTCGCTATAATTAACGACAACTAGCACTAAATCAGCTTGACTCATCATTTCTTTTGAACGCTCTACACCAATTCGTTCAACAACATCTTCTGTTTCACGAATTCCAGCTGTATCTATAAGTTTAAGTGGTACACCACGCACATTAACGTACTCTTCAATAACATCACGAGTTGTTCCTGCAATATCAGTTACAATTGCCTTTTTCTCCTGAACGAGACTATTTAATAGCGATGATTTCCCAACATTAGGTCTACCGATGATTGCAGTAGCAATACCTTCACGTAAAATCTTTCCTTGCTTCGATGTTTCTAATATTTTTGCAATTTCAGCACGAACATGTGTAGCTTTCTCAATTAAAATATTATGTGTCATTTCTTCCACGTCATCATATTCCGGGTAATCTATGTTTACCTCAACATGAGCTAACGTTTCTAATATATCCTGACGCAGACGACCGATTAATTTAGATAATCGTCCTTCCATTTGATTAATCGCTACGTTCATTGCACGATCTGTTTTTGCACGGATTAAGTCCATAACAGCTTCTGCTTGTGATAAATCAATACGGCCATTTAAAAAAGCACGTTTTGTAAATTCACCAGGTTCCGCTAATCGTACTCCTTGCGCTAAAATAAGCTGCAATACTTTATTTACTGAAACAAGTCCACCATGACAGTTAATTTCTACTATATTTTCACGTGTAAAAGTCCTTGGTGCACGCATAATAGACACCATTACTTCTTCAATAACCTGATTTGTATCTAAATCAACAATATGACCATAATGAATTGTGTGAGAAGGAACCTCTGTTAAATCCTTCCCTTTAAAAATACGATTAACTTTTTCAATCGCATCATCCCCACTTACTCGAACAATGGCAATTGCACCCTCTCCAAGCGCTGTGGAAATCGCGGCAATTGTATCAAATTCCATGTCCTTTCACCTCACTTGCTTATTTATCTCTATTTCAACATGATTATTTTCTTCACTAAATTATTAGAATACCATAACGAACCTATCTACAAAAGAATAATAACTCATTTTATTATGTCCTCATGTAAAAAACACTAAACTTATTCACAGTGGATAAGTTTAGTGTTTTTTAGTTATCCACACCTATTTTCCCCTCAAAAAAACCGGCACTCAATTGAGTAACCGGTCACTTGGAAGATATTACAACATGTCGATGTGGTTCTTTTCCTTCAGAAGTTGTAATGATATTTTGATGATTAGATAATGCTTGGTGGATAATCTTTCGTTCAAAAGATGGCATAGGCTCCAATACAACTCTTTTTTTCGTACTTACTACTTGTTTTGCTAATCGATAAGAAAGTGCTTCTAACGTAGCTTTTCTTTTACTACGATAATTTTCAGCATCTAATGTGATACCAATGTACTGCTTTGTATTACGATTCGCCACAAGTTTTGTTAAATACTGTAAAGAATTTAAGGTGTTCCCTCTTTTTCCAATCAAAACACCTACATTTTTGCCATGAATTGTAAATTCAACTTCGCGTCCTTTTACAATTTTACTAATCTCAGCTTCCACACCCATATCGTGAATAACATTTTTTAAATACTCTTCACATTCTTGAATTGGATCTTTCTTCAATACAACTTCTACTACTGCAGGTCGGTTCCCAAATAAACCTAAGAACCCTCTCTTACCCTCATCGATAATATTTATATCTACTCGGTCTTTTGAAACATTTAGTTGTCTTAAAGCATCCTGTACTGCCAGCTCGACTGTTTGTCCTTTAGCAGTAATTATACTCACTTGCTTGATCCTCCTGCCTTACTAGCCTTAATTTCCGGCCCTTTGATCAAGTACATTTGAGCGATACCAAAGATATTACCAACAACCCAGTAAAGCGATAATGCAGCTGGGAAGTTAATTGCAAAGATTAAAATCATGATTGGCATTAACCAAATCATCATTGCCATTTGCGGATTTTGACCAGCAGTTCCTGCCATTGCAAGTTTTTGCTGAATAAATGTCGTAATTGCCGCAACAACCGGTAAGATATAGTACGGATCTGCCTGTCCTAAGTCGAACCATAAGAATGTATGCTTACTAATTTCTGATGTTCTCATAATCGCATGGTAAAACGCGAATAAAATAGGCATCTGAACAAAGATTGGTAAACATCCTGCTAATGGATTTACACCATTTTTTTGATATAACTGCATCATTTCTTGTTGTAGTTTTTGCTGCGTTGCTTGATCTTTAGAGCTATATTTCTCTTTTAACTTCACCATTTCTGGTTGTAACGCTTGCATTGCTTTCGTACTCTTCGTTTGTTTAATCATTAATGGTAATAATGCAAAACGAATAATAAGAGTCGTAACAACGATTGCTAAACCATAATTACTACCAAATAAGTTGGCAAAATACGTAATTAACTGAGAAAGCGGGTATACGAAGTATTCATTCCAAATTCCAGTGCTTTTTGGTGTAATTGGCTGATTTACTTCACTACAGCCAGCAGTAATCGCCATTAATACAACAACCATGGCTAGTAAACCTAATTTCTTTTTCAAAGCCTACTCCTCCTTGTATCGGTATGTATATAGTGTAATTCATTTCCTTACGCTACTTTTTTATTCTTTTCATACCAGAGCGTTTAAAGACATGAATTAAGCTTTTCTTTACTTCTTCATATGTCATCTCTGCACAAGGCTTCCTTGCTATTATAACAAAATCTTTTCCAGAATCTATCTCATCTTTTAATTCTGTGATCGACTGGCGAATCATACGTTTAATTCGGTTACGCACTACTGCATTTCCTATTTTCTTGCTGACAGAAAGGCCAATACGAAAGTTTGGCTGCTCTTCTTTATCTAGTTGATAGACAACAAATTGACGATTCGCATTCGATTTTCCTTTTTGAAAAACCGTCTGGAATTCATCATTCTTTTTTATACGATGTTTTTTCTTCATATCAATTGACACTCCTGTAGTTCATCAGCGGAAATTCACTATTATTAGAAAAAAAGACCACTGAACGATCAGTGGTCTACGCAGATAATACTTTTCTTCCTTTACGACGACGAGCTGCTAGCACTTTACGTCCGTTCGCTGTGCTCATACGGCTGCGGAAACCATGTACTTTGCTGCGCTTACGTTTATTTGGTTGGTAAGTTCTTTTCATTATATGACACCTCCCTGAGGAATATCTGTTAAAGACAGTCTTATAAATTATAGTTAATCAACTAGGAAAATGTCAATGGTTCTAGAAATTTTCATCAAATATTCATTTTGAACCTATTCACATACTTTTTCACAGACGCTATATTTCCTTGTGGATAAATATTTTTTCTTGTTTTTTATATCCACAAACTCTTTTCGTACTTTTACACAGTATATCGTGTTGTGGACAAGTTTATTCCACAAGGTATTGATTTTGTGGATAACTTTCTTAATTTCATTGCTATAGCTACTTTTTTTTGATATTATAGTTGTGTTTTCACTTTGAATAAGTTTTCCACATCTTTATCTTATCCACAATTTGTGTATAACATGTGGACAGTTTTAATCACATGTGGGTAAATGATTATCCACATTCGCTTTTTTTGTCGAAAACCCTATCTCATATACAAACGACGTTTTTAGGTTTTAAAATACGTTTCGTATAAATATACATTTTATATTTATTTAGGTTGTACATTTGTTGCGCAACCTTATTCTTTTACCATCTTAGTAAAGGAGGGACACCTTTGGAAAACATCTCTGATTTATGGAACAGCGCCTTAAAAGAACTAGAAAAAAAGGTCAGTAAACCAAGTTATGAAACATGGTTAAAATCAACGACCGCACATAATTTAAAAAAAGATGTATTAACAATTACGGCTCCAAATGAATTCGCCCGCGATTGGCTAGAATCTCATTATTCAGAGCTAATTTCGGAAACACTTTATGATTTAACAGGGGCAAAACTAGCTATTCGCTTTATTATTCCCCAAAGTCAAGCTGAAGAGGAGATCGATCTTCCTCCTTCTAAACCGAATTCAGCACAAGATGATTCTAATCATTTACCACAGAGTATGCTAAATCCAAAATATACGTTTGATACGTTTGTTATTGGCTCTGGTAACCGTTTTGCTCACGCTGCTTCATTGGCCGTAGCCGAAGCGCCAGCTAAAGCATATAATCCCCTCTTTATTTATGGGGGAGTTGGACTTGGAAAGACCCATTTAATGCATGCAATTGGCCATTATGTAATTGAACATAACCCAAATGCCAAAGTTGTATATTTATCATCAGAAAAATTTACAAATGAATTTATTAATTCTATTCGTGATAATAAAGCAGTCGATTTTCGTAATAAATACCGCAATGTGGATGTTTTATTGATAGATGATATTCAATTTTTAGCGGGAAAAGAACAAACTCAAGAAGAGTTTTTCCATACATTCAATGCATTACACGAAGAAAGTAAACAAATTGTAATTTCCAGTGATCGGCCACCAAAAGAAATTCCAACTTTAGAAGATCGTCTTCGTTCTCGCTTTGAATGGGGACTCATTACGGATATTACGCCACCAGATTTAGAAACACGAATTGCAATTTTGCGCAAAAAGGCAAAGGCTGAAGGACTTGATATACCAAATGAGGTCATGCTTTATATTGCAAATCAAATCGATTCAAATATTCGTGAACTAGAAGGTGCACTCATCCGAGTTGTAGCTTATTCATCTTTAATTAATAAAGATATTAATGCTGATTTAGCAGCTGAAGCACTTAAAGATATTATTCCAAATTCTAAACCAAAAATTATCTCCATTTATGATATTCAAAAAGCTGTCGGAGATGTTTATCAAGTAAAATTGGAAGATTTCAAGGCGAAAAAGCGAACGAAATCAGTTGCCTTCCCTCGCCAAATTGCAATGTATTTATCACGTGAACTGACAGACTCCTCCTTACCTAAAATAGGTGAAGAATTCGGTGGACGCGATCATACAACCGTTATCCATGCTCATGAAAAAATTTCTAAGCTACTTAAGACGGACACGCAATTACAAAAGCAAGTTGAAGAAATTAACGATATTTTAAAGTAGTAGCTGAATAGTGTGAATAACTTTCCTTGTTTTACGCACAGTCTATCCACATGTAGATAGACTGTTTTTACATCTCTCAACGGAGTTATCCACATATCCACAAGCCCTATTACTATTACTACTATTTTTTATCTTTATTAATTAAATAAAATCTTATACTTACCGGAGGTTTTTCTTTATGCGTTTTACAATACAAAAAGACTATCTTGTAAGAAGTGTACAAGATGTAATGAAGGCTGTTTCTTCTCGTACAACAATTCCAATCCTTACAGGAATTAAAGTTGTAGCTACGGAAGAAGGCGTTACGTTAACAGGAAGCGATGCTGATATTTCGATTGAATCTTTTATCCCAGTTGAAGAGGATGGAAAAGAAATCGTAGAAGTGAAACAATCAGGAAGTATTGTTTTACAGGCGAAATATTTTAGTGAAATTGTAAAAAAATTACCTAAAGAAACTGTAGAAATTTCTGTAGAAAATCATTTAATGACAAAAATAACTTCTGGGAAATCAGAGTTTAATTTAAATGGTTTAGATTCTGCAGAATATCCGTTGTTACCACAAATTGAAGAACATCATGTTTTTAAGATTCCGACGGATTTACTTAAACATATGATCAGACAAACTGTATTTGCAGTTTCCACTTCTGAAACAAGACCGATCTTGACAGGTGTAAACTGGAAGGTATATAACAGCGAACTAACTTGCATTGCTACAGATAGTCACAGGTTAGCTCTTCGAAAAGCAAAAATTGAAGGCATTGCAGATGAATTCCAAGCAAATGTTGTTATTCCGGGGAAAAGCTTAAATGAATTAAGCAAAATTCTAGATGAGTCTGAAGAAATGGTAGATATCGTTATTACGGAGTATCAAGTATTATTCCGTACAAAACATTTATTATTCTTCTCAAGATTGTTAGAAGGAAATTATCCTGATACAACTCGCTTAATTCCAGCGGAGAGTAAAACAGATATTTTTGTAAATACAAAAGAATTTTTACAAGCAATTGATCGTGCATCTCTGTTAGCAAGAGATGGTCGTAATAATGTTGTGAAATTATCAACTTTAGAGCAGGCAATGCTAGAAATTTCTTCGAATTCACCAGAAATCGGAAAAGTAGTAGAAGAAGTTCAATGTGAAAAAGTAGATGGGGAAGAGTTAAAAATATCTTTTAGTGCAAAATATATGATGGATGCACTAAAAGCATTAGATAGTACTGAAATTAAGATTAGCTTTACTGGAGCAATGAGACCATTCTTAATTCGTACAGTAAATGATGAATCCATTATTCAATTAATTTTACCGGTTCGTACTTACTAAGTAAGAAATAAGGGTTGCTAGTTTTCAGATGCTAGTAGCCCTTATTTGATTTTTGGGTATTACTTTCCTAATGCTAGTTTATTTAGTACAATGAAAGAATGAACACTTTCAGAAAGTGGGCGATTTTATGAAACGTATTAAAATTTCAACAGAGTATATTACACTAGGACAATTTTTAAAGTTAGCCGATGTAATTGATACAGGTGGCGCTGTAAAATGGTTTTTACAAGAATATGAAGTGTACGTGAATCAAGAACTTGAAAATAGAAGAGGTCGCAAACTATATGCGAACGATATTATTGAAATTCCAGGAAGCGGAAGTTTCCAAGTTCAGTCATAAAGGGGGAGCCCCTTGTTTATTTCAGAAATACAATTAAAAAACTATCGCAATTATGAAAATTTAGAGCTTTCCTTTGAAGATAAGGTAAATGTAATTATCGGCGAGAATGCGCAAGGGAAAACGAATTTGATGGAAGCTATTTATGTTTTAGCGATGGCGAAATCTCATAGAACTTCTAATGATCGCGAGCTTATCCGTTGGGATGAAGATTTCGGTCAAATTAAAGGAAAGCTACAAAAGAGAAATAGTTCTTTGTCTTTGGAATTAAATATCTCGAAAAAAGGTAAAAAGGCAAAATTAAATCAACTTGAACAACAAAAATTGAGTCAATATATTGGCGTGATGAATGTTGTCATGTTTGCCCCAGAAGATTTAAATCTTGTAAAAGGAAGCCCTCAAGTAAGAAGACGCTTTTTAGATATGGAATTAGGCCAAATAGCTCCGGTCTATTTGTATGAATTGAGTCAATATCAAAAGGTGCTCACACAACGAAATCACTTGCTGAAAAAGATGCAAGGGAATAGTAAGAATGAGGAAACGATGTTGGATGTATTTACACTTCAACTTATTGAGCATGGTACAAAAATTTTGCAAAAACGCTTTGAATTTTTGCATTTACTACAAGAATGGGCAGCTCCAATTCATCGTGGTATAAGCCGTGGGCTAGAAGAATTAGAAATTGTCTATAAACCGAGCGTAGATGTATCAGAATCAATGGATTTGTCGAAAATAAAAGAAGTATACTATGAAAGTTTTCAATCCGTGAAACAACGTGAAATTTTCCGTGGTACGACTTTAATTGGTCCTCATCGTGATGATTTACAATTCTTCGTTAATAGTAAAAATGTTCAAGTCTTTGGTTCGCAAGGACAACAACGAACGACCGCACTGTCCCTAAAATTAGCTGAAATTGAATTGATTTACTCAGAAGTTAAGGAATATCCGATTCTTCTATTGGATGATGTATTATCAGAATTAGATGATTATCGTCAATCGCATCTGTTAAATACAATTCAAGGAAAAGTGCAAACATTTGTGACAACGACGAGTGTCGACGGAATTGAACACGAAACATTAAAAGAAGCGAAAACAATTCATGTAACGAACGGCACGGTAGATTGTGAAATAGATAGGGCATAATCCCTGTTTAAATGGAAAAGTAGGTGATCTTTGTGTCAATGGAACAAAAGCAAATGCAAGAAAATTCATATGATGAAAGTCAAATACAGGTACTTGAAGGACTAGAAGCAGTTCGAAAACGCCCTGGTATGTATATTGGATCTACAAGCGGAAAAGGACTTCACCATCTTGTATGGGAAATCGTCGATAATAGTATTGATGAGGCACTTGCAGGGTACTGTGATGAAATTAACGTTAGTATCGAAGAAGATAATAGTATTCGTGTAACGGATAATGGACGTGGTATTCCAGTTGGTATACAAGAAAAAATGGGACGTCCTGCTGTAGAAGTTATTATGACCGTTCTTCATGCCGGTGGTAAGTTTGGCGGCGGCGGTTATAAAGTTTCTGGTGGTCTGCATGGTGTTGGGGCATCTGTAGTAAATGCCCTATCAACAGAACTAGAGGTGTTTGTACATCGTGAAGGTAAAATCCATTATCAAAAATACGAAAGAGGTATTCCGGTTGCGGATTTAAAAGTCATTGGTGACACAGATCAAACAGGAACGATAACTCGATTTAAACCAGATCCAGAAATTTTTCAGGAAACAACAGTATACGAATTTGATACGCTAGCAACTCGTATGCGTGAATTAGCATTTTTAAATCGTAATATTAAATTGACGATTGAAGATAAACGTGAACATAAGCAAAAGAAAGAATTCCATTATGAAGGTGGAATTAAATCATACGTTGAGCATTTGAATCGCTCAAAACAACCAATCCATGAAGAACCTGTATATGTAGAAGGATCAAAAGATGGTATTCAAGTTGAGGTTTCCTTACAGTATAACGAAGGATATACAAATAATATTTACTCATTTACGAATAACATTCATACGTATGAAGGTGGAACACATGAAGTTGGGTTTAAAACAGCTTTAACTCGCGTGATTAACGATTATGGACGTAAAAATAGTATTTTAAAAGATGCAGACAGTAACTTAACGGGTGAGGATGTTCGTGAAGGTTTAACTGCAATTGTATCAATTAAACATCCAAACCCACAATTTGAAGGACAAACGAAGACGAAACTTGGGAATAGTGAAGCGAGAACGATTACAGAGTCTGTGTTTTCAGAGGCATTTGAAAAGTTCTTACTAGAAAACCCGAATGTTGCACGAAAAATCGTAGAAAAAGGTACAATGGCAGCACGTGCACGTGTTGCAGCGAAAAAAGCGCGTGAATTGACACGTCGCAAGAGCGCATTAGAAGTTTCAAGTTTACCTGGTAAATTAGCAGATTGTTCTTCGAAAGATCCAGCAATTAGTGAAATTTACATTGTAGAGGGTGACTCTGCCGGAGGATCAGCAAAGCAAGGTCGTGACCGTCACTTCCAAGCGATTTTACCGCTAAAAGGTAAAATTATTAACGTTGAAAAAGCAAGATTAGATAAAATTTTATCTAACGATGAAGTGCGTACAATTATTACTGCAATTGGTACGAACATTGGCGGAGATTTTGATATTGAAAAAGCTCGTTATCATAAAGTTATTATTATGACAGATGCCGACGTAGATGGTGCGCATATTCGTACCCTATTATTAACGTTCTTCTATCGTTATATGCGTCAAATTATTGAACATGGTTATATCTATATTGCACAGCCACCGTTGTTTAAAGTACAACAAGGTAAAAAAATTCAATATGCTTATAATGAGAAAGAGCTTGAAAAGATTTTAGCTGAATTACCAGCTCAACCGAAACCTGGTATCCAACGTTACAAAGGTTTAGGAGAAATGAACCCAACTCAGCTTTGGGAAACGACAATGGACCCAGAAGTACGTTCATTACTTCAAGTTTCCCTTCAAGATGCAATTGAAGCAGATGAAACATTTGAAATTTTAATGGGGGATAAAGTAGAGCCCCGCCGTAACTTTATCCAAGAAAATGCAAAATACGTGAAAAACCTTGATATTTAAATGAGTAATGACAGGAATCTGAGTATTCCTGTCTTCTACATATAAATCAATGTATGTGTAACGGAAATGTAAGAGGAGGTGCTCGTTGATGTCAGACAATCAACAACAAGCACGAATTCGAGAAATTAATATTAGCCATGAAATGCGTACCTCATTTTTAGATTACGCAATGAGTGTTATCGTATCTCGTGCATTACCAGATGTTCGTGATGGATTAAAACCTGTGCATCGTAGGGTTCTATATGCGATGAATGATTTAGGAATTACGGCTGATAAAGCGTATAAGAAATCAGCACGTATTGTTGGTGAAGTAATCGGTAAGTATCACCCTCATGGTGATTCAGCTGTTTATGAAACGATGGTACGTATGGCGCAAGATTTCAGTCAACGTTATATGCTTGTTGATGGGCATGGTAACTTTGGATCTGTCGATGGAGATTCAGCAGCAGCGATGCGTTATACAGAAGCAAGAATGTCTAAGATTTCTATGGAATTAATTCGTGATATTTCAAAAAATACGATTGATTATCAAGATAACTATGATGGTTCTGAAAGAGAGCCGATTGTATTACCAGCGCGTTTTCCTAACTTACTAGTAAATGGTACGACAGGTATTGCAGTTGGTATGGCAACGAATATTCCGCCGCATCAACTTGGCGAAGTAATTGATGGAGTATTGGCATTAAGTCATAATCCTGATATTACTATTGCAGAATTAATGGAGTGCATTCCAGGACCAGATTTCCCGACGGCAGGTTTAATTTTAGGAAGAAGTGGTATTCGTAGAGCGTATGAAACAGGACGCGGTTCTATTATACTTCGTGCTAAAGTTGAAATTGAAGAGAAGTCAAATGGCAAACAATCTATTATCGTAACGGAACTACCTTATCAAGTGAATAAGGCGCGATTAATTGAAAAAATTGCAGAATTAGTTCGCGATAAGAAAATTGAAGGTATTACAGATTTACGTGATGAATCAGATCGAAATGGTATGCGTATTGTTATGGAAGTACGTCGTGATGCCAATGCTAATGTATTATTAAATAACTTATATAAACATACGGCACTTCAAACAAGCTTTGGTATTAACATGCTGTCTCTTGTAAATGGAGAGCCACAAGTACTGAACTTAAAACAAAATTTATATCATTACTTGGAACATCAAAAAGTAGTAATTCGTAGACGTACTGCTTATGAACTAGAAAAAGCAGAAGCGCGTGCTCATATTTTAGAAGGGTTACGAATTGCCTTAGACCACCTGGATGAAGTTATTACATTAATTCGTAGTTCGAAAACAGCGGAAATTGCAAAGCAAGGTTTAATGGAGCGTTTCGGCTTAAGTGAAAAACAAGCGCAAGCTATTTTAGATATGCGTTTACAACGTTTAACAGGATTAGAACGCGAAAAAATTGAACAAGAATATCAAGATTTAATGAAGTTAATCGCTGAATTAAAAGCGATCTTAGCGGATGAAGAAAAGGTTCTTGAGATTATTCGTGAAGAATTAACGGAAGTAAAAGAGCGCTTCAATGATAAGAGACGCACGGAAATTACAATTGGTGGTATGGAGTCTATTGAAGATGAAGACTTGATTCCAGAACAAAACATCGCTATTACGTTAACTCATAATGGTTATATTAAGAGGTTACCAGCTTCTACGTACAAAACACAGAACCGTGGCGGACGTGGTGTGCAAGGAATGGGAACAAATGATGATGATTTCGTAGAGCATTTATTAACTACTTCTACGCATGATCATATTCTATTCTTCACTAATAAGGGGAAAGTATACCGTACGAAAGGATATGAAATCCCAGAGTATAGTCGTACAGCGAAAGGTATACCTATTATTAACCTATTAGGTGTAGATAAGGGTGAATGGATTAACGCGATTATTCCAATTCGCGAATTTGGTGACGATGAGTTCTTATTCTTCACAACAAAACAAGGTATCTCTAAGAGAACGCCACTTTCATCATTTGCGAATATACGTACAAATGGTTTGATTGCAATCTCTCTTCGTGAAGAGGATGAAGTAATATCTGTACGTTTAACATCTGGTGATAAGGATATTATTGTAGGAACAAGTAATGGTATGCTAATTCGTTTTAACGAGCAAGATGTGCGTTCTATGGGACGCAATGCGGCTGGTGTAAAAGCAATTACATTAGGTGAAGAAGATCAAGTTGTAGGTATGGAAATTGTCGAAGAGGATGTAAATGTTTTAATTGTAACGAAAAATGGTTATGGAAAACGTACGCCAATTGATGAATACCGTCTACAAAGCCGTGGTGGTAAAGGTCTGAAGACTTGTAATATTACAGATAAAAACGGTAAATTAGTAGCTGTTAAATCTGTGACAGGTGAAGAAGATATCATGTTAATTACAGCAGCGGGTGTTATTATTCGTATGCCGGTTGATCAAATCTCTCAAATGGGACGTAATACACAAGGTGTTCGTCTAATTCGATTAGAGGATGAGCAAGAGGTAGCGACAGTAGCAAAAGCACAAAAAGATGATGAGGAAGAAACGAGCGAAGAGGTTTCTTCAGAAGAATAAGAGGGGAGATATCTCCTCTCTTTATTTTTTTATAATAATACTTGCATAGGGAAGAGAAAGTCTATATAATAGGCAGAGTCAGCAAATGAGAGATACAAGTTATCGAAAAAAACTTGTTGACGAAAATGATATACTGTGATATATTATAAAAGTCGCTGAAACGCGATGTTGAACTTTGAAAACTAAACGAAACAAACAACGTGAAACGTCAATTTTTATTTTAGATGCTAGACAAACTAACTTTATTGGAGAGTTTGATCCTGGCTCAGGATGAACGCTGGCGGCGTGCCTAATACATGCAAGTCGAGCGAATGGATTAAGAGCTTGCTCTTAT
>NZ_JBQAHO010000008.1:0-136262 GCF_051916915.1 Bacillus cereus group sp. MYBK139-1
TTAAAAACGAGACGATAATCGTCTCAATTTGGTCTCGTTATTAAACAAAATTATTGATATTAAATCCGTTACAGGAGAAAAACGAGACGATTATCGTCTCGAAATTCTAACTAGTGTCCAAAACGAGACGATAATCGTCTCAATTTGGAAAGTCAGCGTTCAAAACGAGACAATAATCGTCTCGAAATGGGTGACAGACTAGAAAAAGAGTTGGGGACTAGAAATAAAATTTAAGGACTAGATATAGAGATGTAACGCCCCGTGTGGAGGCGGTCACTTATTCTCGATGTCGAAGACGGGAGGTGTTTAATGTTGAAGGAAGATGATAAGGAAGTAAATAAAGTAAATAGGAAGAGAAAGTTTGTTAGAATTTATCATGAGTTCATGAACGACAGTTGCTTTGAAAGCCGTGACCATTTTACCTATGCAATGATTAAGGGCGTTCAACAGCAAAGGCTTGGAAGTATATCAATAGTAAGTGTGGAGATACTTCTAAGTATGCTTGGATTCACAATCAACACGAAAAACAAGACGACCATAAGAGAATCACTGCAGAAGCTTGTGGATGAAAAGATATTCGTAGCGTATGAGGACTTCAATTGTACAGTTGAAGTTGAAGAAATTAAAATGTCTAAAACGTACTTCTTTAAAGAGATTGAAGAAAAAGGTCATTTTATGAAGATGTACTATGAGGACTTATATAAGTTTCTAAAGATGGATGATAAAAACAAAATGAAGATTTACACAGTTTACTTCAATATTATATCTCGTCTATATGACATGGATAGTAGTGATAAATACACTCTGCCCAATATAGATGAGATAGAAAGGGAGACTGGTATTAATAAGAAAACAATTACAAAGTACATCAAAACGCTTATGGAAAATGAATTGATTTACTATACGATGTTTAGACTAGCGAAAGATAAGACGAAGAACGTTTATGGAAGATGGGAAAACCGTGATTATGTAGATGGATTTGCAATCACAGGCTCAAACGATTCTTAAAAACAATTTGACTTAATTGGTAACACAGTGATATACTAATTGCAGAAGAACAAGACGGAGGAATATTAAACCATGACTATGACAATGAAGAAACAGTTAAGAGAGATTTTAAGAAAAGCTGAAATCAAGCGTGTAGCAGAGCGTATTTCTAAGAAAGAATTATGTGATGCTTATGGAATTAACTACAACTTCTATATGAACTGTATTAGCGATAGAAATGCACCAAGTAAAAAGATGGCTGATGATTTACTAGACTACCTTAACACACCTACACAAGTTGCATACAACAAAGTGTTTGAATCTCGAAAAGCAGAGAGCGACTTCCATGATTCACTTGAAATAGAAGTAGATGATATTAATGGAATGTTCCCAACGCTTAAAGAGAAAGGTATGTTCAAGCTAAGCGAAGATGAAGAGAATATGCTTATCAAATTCCTAGATGCAAAAGAAACATGGAATAGAAAGTTCAGTAGCATGTTTAAGGTAGAAGAGGAAAACATCGCTGAATTAATTGCCAATGCCAAAGAAAGACTGATGGCTGTAACTGCAGTAGAAGAAGATGGAGACGAGGAAGAGTCAGATAATATCAGAAGAGAAATCTATGAATTAGAAGGACAGGCTCGTGACCTAAAAAGAAGAAGAGAGTTAAACCGTAAGGAATATATAGAAGAGAAAACAAAATAGAGAATGGGGCATAGGGGGTTGCAACCTTCAATTCCCTTCTATTAAACAAAAGTATTGAAATGAAATGTAATTATGTTATAATTAGTTCATAACACAACAAAAAACAACACAATAAGGAGAATGACAGGTGAAATACTTTAACAGTTCAATTGGAGATAAGAAATTAAGCGATTTTCAGAAATATGATGCCTCTATTACGCAGTATAAAGATAGACTAGAATTAGTTGTAGGTGTGCTGAATGATGAAGATGGAAATCTTCATGAATTTCTGACGACATACTTCGCTGAATACTACGATGCAAGTCCAACACAAAAAGGATGGATGGCAGAACAGGATGCGGTGTGTAAGACATTAGAGCTACTTGGTACTTACCTATTAAATGCAAAAGACATTGAGTCAAATCGTAAGGTCGTTTATAGATTTTGGCGTTCTCAAAGAGAGTTCAAGGATTACAAGGAATCTCAAAACGTCAACTTCACTACACTGGAATCAGGGTTAGAAGATGGCGTAGAGGTAATTGATATGTTCTATTCTCCTGATGACACGAACTACAGAGCAGACGATAGTCAGAAGCTTTATGCAAAAGATATTAAAGATATTAAAGAGATTGCTCAGTTACAAGATGGAATAGATATTATGAAGCAAGACTTCTATAGAAAGAAAGTATCAACTAAGATTGAGAAGATGCTTGAAATGGATTTAGATGAGAATGATAGAGCGACTCTAAAACGAATCCATAGAAACGTAGACAACTACATGAATAAATGGATTAGTGACTTATCTGATAACCAAGTATTAATAAAGGAAGCTATTAAAAAACCAATCAGATTCAAAGGAACTAGCGGTGGCGGTCAAGGCAGAAGCGTAACAAACTCTATTGAATTAGATGACGAGAGAGTTGCTAGAACATTGGTTCAATTCTACGAGAAGGCAGAACCGACATCTGATGTTGGTGTTTTAATAGAAGAATTAGATAAGGTGCTTGCTGACATCGATACTCTAGAAGAAGAGGAATTAACTGTTATCAACCTATTTAAACAAGGTCACTCTAGAGAGTATATTGTTAAGGAATTGAACATGAAACAGTATAATATGACTCGCATGCTTAAGAGAATTGGTAAAAAGATATCTAAGCATTACGTAGAGAAAAACAGGGATTTAGAGCTATAGTAAAAACTTTCTTAAAAAAAATTAATAAAAAGGTGCAACTATTGGGAGAGTTAATCGTATATATATTGTAAGGGTATTAAACAAAATTATTGAAACCCCATTTCAATTAACATTAATACTCACAATCTATTCAATCATAATTGAATGCCTCCTTCCCAACCTAACAATTAGACCAAGTCGAGAGATTTGGTCTTCTTTCTATTATGTTCGAAGAGAAGTAAGGGATATGCTTATCATCGCAAGGTGGTAGAGTGGGTTCGACTCCCACCTTCGAACTACTAAAACAAAAACAATAAAACAAACATTTTATTAAATGTGAGAGAGAGAAAGGGAGTATACAAATATTATGTTAACTCAAGAAGTAGTAAAAGGAATTCAAGCAGAACTTAAAGAGACACACGGTGTTGAAGTACCACAAGCAACAGTAAAAGCATTCATGGCTTCATTCGAAACAGTAGTAACTGGCGCATTAAAAGCAGGTGATGGCGTAGCGTTAAAAGGATTCGTTTCTTTTGGCACTAAAGAAGTTGCAGAGCGTACAGCACGTAATCCTCAAACTGGTGAAGAAATCGTAGTTCCTGCACATCGCAAAGCTACTGCTACATTAGCAAAAGGTCTTCGCAAGCTGTAAGACATAAAATCGAAATATAAGACGTAAGGTCACTATCAAGCGAGTCAGATGCAAACATATCGTTTGGCTCGCTTTTATGGTTGCATGGGTATAATGTCAGTTCAACTCTGACAGCAACCTCCTCCTAACTTTGGTTTATTTTATGGTTCGTGAAACAAATATCATGGGTATTGTAAATGCAGATAGAGTGGTTACTATCTGCACCTCCTGTTCCTGTAGCTCAGTTGGTTAGAGCAGTCGCCTGTTAAGCGAAAGGTCGTAGGTTCAAGTCCTACTTGGAACGCCATTATGTTCTGTGAAGGTCAGCGACATTGAAAGGTTCGAGTAATTCCAAAAGGAATAGAAAGGGTCAAGTATTTGTCATGTGGGTTCGACTCCCACCTACAGAACTCCATATTATGGGTTGTTTGAGACCCACCAATTAACTGTATTTACTACATTTTTATGAAAGACCCTCCTACCTCCTTGGCTCAGAGTGCATTCTGAGCCTTTTATATGGTGCTATAGTTCAGTTGGTTAGAATGCTTGCCTGTCACGCAAGAGGTCACGAGTTCAAGTCTCGTTAGCACCGCCAATAACATTGTTGAGAGAGAGTGGGGAAGAGAGAATTATGTTAAAGAAACTATTAATGGTCGTATTTGGTCGATTTGCTCGAAGTCACGCAAAAGAAATTGCAAAGGCTCAAAAGTGGATTGATTCAGCACAGTTACAATTTGCAACTGCAATTGAAGAGGCAGAATTAGCAGAGCAGAAATTTAATGAACTTGCTCAGAAGAAAGAAGAGCAAATCCAAAAGATGATGGATGAATTAAATGAAGCTTCTAAGAAAGCTAGTCAAGCAGAAGTGTTTAAAAACAAAATCAAGCAATTTATCGAAGAATAATATATTAGCCTTGGCTTCCAAGGCATTTTAGAGGGTTACTCAAGTGGTGAAGAGACTAGTCTTGAAAACTAGCAGAGGTGTAAAAGCCTGCGTGGGTTCGAACCCCACACCCTCTGCCATAACATGTAGATGAACTGGAAATTGGAGATTGCCAGTAAAGCAAAGACCGTGGGGTCAATTCCCCACCATCTACTACCAATTCTTCATATCTTGAATGCTAGATAGAAAGTGTTTACCTCTACTGATGCGTTTCTAGAGCGACTTTAAGAGGAGTTTCTTTCTAGTGAGCATTGAAGATATGAATCATGGAGAGATACCCAAGTGGTCAAGGGGACTGTTTGCTAAACAGTTAGCACTATTATTAGTGGCGCAGGTTCGAACCCTGTTCTCTCCTTATCTCAGGCACATAGGCTTATGCCAATGTAGCCAGTGCTTAATTGCACATTTTTGAAATGACATGTCTGAGGGGAATGTTGAATAACGCTCGCCTCTTTATGCAGAGTTAGCTTAGTGGTAAAGCTATTAGGAGCGCTCAATAACAGACTATTAGTCGCAGGTTCGATTCCTGCACTCTGCGCTATCTTGGGGTATTAGTATAGTGGTCATTATTCGTGGCTTCCAACCATGAGACAAGGGTTCGACTCCCTTATGCCCCTTTTACCTACCTTATCGAAAGGTAACTAGATAAGCCTCGCTGTGGAGGCACTACTGATTCGAAGTAGTGAAGAAATAATAGTATGACACAGAGCGTGGGAGAGATGGGTACTCCTGTATGCCACGAGGGGCGTTCCCCTTGTTTGTTGCCTCATATTGTTGTGTTATTTTAGCCGACCATATTCTTGCTGAACTTCGGGAGTCAGCCAGTTGCCGAGCAACGGAAAAATTCGTGATGATGTATTGGCGTAGGGTTTGCGCCACGTTAAATAAATAATGAACCCACCACATGGGCGAGTATGCAAATTGGCGAAGCAAGCAGACTGTAAATCTGTGACGTAAGAGACACTGGGGGTTCGAATCCCTCCTTTCCCACCATTATGGGGTGATTGCACATGAGGTCATTGTGTTAATAATGCCATGGATAAGCTGTCCTAGTTATTAACTCGTAATCGACATTAATATGAAGAAATACTAGTGAGTATTCATTTTTAGTGTATTACAATGAGTCGCAGGTTCGAATCCTGCTCACCCTATCAAATATGTGCTTTAGTTGGTTGAATTCCATCAAGGCGCACCGACAATTAAATATGTAAATGAAGATTGGCTCAGTGAAGCCATTAATGACAGGTCAAGGATGACCAAACTTGGCAGTATAAGCCAAGCTATGACAGGATTGCTACAGTGTACTAGGGTGTGTGGATTACCACAACCACTCCTTTGTTGTGTGTTAGTGTTATTTATGTTGAGATTCGTTATTCTCACGCTCCTTTTGTCGCTAGTGGAGTTTTAAACTCCGCATAGCCTAGTACACTGTAGAACTTGCTTTCGTGAATGAGAGAGAGGGAAATAAAAATGGAACAACAATTACGAGAAAATTTCTTAAAGATACAATCTAAAATTGAAGAAATCTTTGGTAAAGGTGAACTCCATGTAAAGCAAATTTCAGACTTAGAGCGCTATATTAGCATGCAAAGCGATATTGTAAAAGCTATTGCTGTTATGAAAAAGGTGAACTAACTATGAAACAGGCGATTCATGAATTGAGTCACGTTGTCGAAGGTCACTTTCATATTCACGATGAACAAGATATAACAATTGTACTCAATACACGAGACATGCTTGAGTTAATCAAGCTAACTGATGTTGCTCGCTATGATTATGCAAGTATTCGCCATGATGGTGAATATCACATCATATCATCTTGTGTCGTTGGAGATACACGATTATTTGTGGAAGATATTCGTTTAGAAAATGGATGTCTTAAGCATGATGAAACAAACTTATTGTTCTTACCTAGCTACTTGCCACAAGAAATCAAAGAACACTTTGTTAATCAAGGTGAATACGACAAGCTCATAGAGTTTGATGAAAGTTCAAGATTTGAAGATTTAATAACTGAATTTGATAATTAACAACTGCAAGGGAGACGATGTTCTCCCTTATTACTGTTAATTAAGGTGGTGTAACAGGATGTCAAATAAAAAAACCTGTTTGCATTGTGGTAAAGACTGGGCATTGTCTAGTTTCTACTCGCACAGAAACCCTTTAATTAATGAACAATTTGGCTTTTGTAAGAAGTGTGTTCAAGGAAACGTTAATTTAAACGATATGGATACATTGATGGACTTCCTTAGAACCATGGATATTCCTTACTTAAAGGATTTTTGGAAGCAAGCAAACGATGCCAAGACAGAAACGATTGGCACATATTTTAAGAATCTATCTCTTAAACAAAATAGAGACCTACGATTCAAAGATAGTGATGATATCACAGCAAAGACCAACCGAGCTGAGTTGGCAGAAATCGACTACGATGACTTTGAAATCACAAATGATATCATTCGTAGATGGGGTAGAAACCTCGAAGTCGATGATTATATCTTCCTAGAAGAAGAGTTTCGTAATCTAGGAGGAGACAAGGCTGAAACAACAATCCAAGAGCGATTGTTTAAGAATATGGCTAGAACACAATGGATGGCTGAGAAAGCCTCAGATGATGGAGACCATGCAAAGTATGAGAAGATGATGAAAACACTCTCTACGCAGATGCAGGATGCCAACGTCAAGCCAGTTCAAGTTAAGTCAGCTAGTGAAGATGGTGGATTAGCATCTTGGGGTGAATGGGTTAAGAAAATTGAAGAGACAGAGCCAGTTACTGAAACAACTGGAGAATTCGAGCCTAAGTACATCAAAGATTATGTTGAACGTTGGTTCATTACACAGATGAAGCGTGTCTTTGGAAAGATTAAAGATGAAGATATCGTGAAGATGGATGGCGAAGAATAATGGCTGTCAAAAGAAAGAGTTCTCATCCTAACCCAAATAAGACAAGAGAAGGGTTCAAGAAATGGACAGCCTTCTATAGAGATAATCCACATCGATTTGCAAAAGAGTATTTAGGTGTTAACTTGTTCCTTTATCAGATTTTACTGCTGTGGGCTATGAATAAATATTCATTTTTCATGTATATCGCCGCACGAGGACAAGGGAAATCTTACATTATCGCAGTCTACTGCGTTATTAGAGCTATACTCTTTCCATCTAGTAATATCGTTCTATCAAGTGGAACGAAAGGACAAGCCAGATTAATAATCACTGAGAAAATATTCGCTCTCAAAAACAACTCAAAGAACGTTGAACGAGAGATTAAAGAATTTAAGACAAGTGCAAATGAATGCTACGTTGTCTTTAGGAATGGCTCTAAAATTACAGCCGTAACGTCAGGGGACTCAGCCCGAGGTTATCGTGCGAATATTCTGATAGTTGATGAGTTCCGACTAATCACGAAAGAAACGATTGATACAATCCTTCGTCCATTCCTTAACGTTAATAGAACTCCACCATATCTATCAAACCCAAAATATAAGCATCTATCAGAGGAAAATAAAGAGATTTATATTTCCTCAGCTTGGTATAAAAATCATTGGATATGGGACTCTTTCAAGTCTTACTTAAATAGCATGGTAGCAGGAAAAGACTATTTTGTCGCAGTACTCCCATGGCAACTCTCTGTGTTTCATAATCTACTATCTCGA
Organism: Bacillus cereus group sp. MYBK139-1; assembly: GCF_051916915.1. Lineage (NCBI taxonomy): Bacteria > Bacillati > Bacillota > Bacilli > Caryophanales > Bacillaceae > Bacillus > Bacillus cereus group sp. MYBK139-1. The sequence goes on from NZ_JBQAHO010000008.1 coordinate 8,070, forward strand.
AAACGTGTCGAGCAACAGAGAACAGAAGAAGACTTTGACCAAATGTCTTGGGACATGGAATATGAGGCTTTATTCGTTGGTGAAAACGAAAATGCCTACTTTAAATTAGATGATGTTCAGAAGTGTAGAACACTTCCAAAAGCATTCTATCCTCCTACGAACAGAGAATTCGTAGAAAACAAGGATAGAAGAAAGAAGCTTAGCAATATGCCTAAGCAAGCAGGGGAACTACGCATAGTTTCCATGGATATCGCCTTAATGGGTTCTAGTAAAGCTGTTAAAAACGATACAACAGCATTTACTCTTATTCGTTTATTACCCGATGGCGCAGAGTATAGAAGAGATGTTGTTTATATGGAGTCCTTGCAGGGTGGAAACGCTGAACTGCAAGCTATTAGACTGAAACAACTATACTATGATTTTGAAGGCGACTATGTCGCTATGGATACCAATGGTAATGGTATTTCGGTGTTTGATTCATGCACAAAAATACTCTACGACAAAGCTAGAGACGTTGAATATGAGGCATGGACAGTTATTAATGATGAGATGATGGATGAACGAAAGATTGATAAAAATGCAATCCCAATCATCTACTCTATCAAAGGTAACGCAGAGTTGAACCATAAGGTTGCAACAGGATTAAGAAGCGCATTCGAGAAAAAGAAAATTCGCTTATTAATGAACGATATTGAAGCTAAAGATGACTTAATTGAGAGCCAAGGCTACCTTAAGAAAACTGAGGAAGAGAAGGTTTATCTATTAAAACCTTTCGTACAAGCAACGGCACTGCAAAACGAGTTAGTAAACTTAGTTTATAGAATTCAAAGTGGATATATCAAGATAGAAGAAGTAGGAACTACTACAAAAGATAGATATTCATCTATTGGATATGGTAACTATGTTGCTACTTTACTAGAGCAAGATATTCTTCGTGCGAACATGAAGAATAACGAAATGCTCAACTATTGCTTATTCTAAGGTGGTGAGACAGAACAGTGACAACGAATAAAACAACTACTAAAAAGAAGAATCGTCATCGAAGTCGAAATAACAATGGTAATCAGAATTTCTCATATGAACGATTCGCTTCAACTTCTGCTAGTGTCAATGGGACAAACAGTAGTGCTTCAAAAGGGATTAGTGAGGCTAGGTTAAAACAAATGCTTCAAGACCCTGCGAAGAACTCAACAGCCATTGCAGGACTATCTAAAGGAATGAAGCAGATTAATGGTATGTATAAAGGCATTATTCGCTATATGAGCGCTATGATGACTTTCGACCATGTACTGTATCCAGTCATGGAAGACCCATTAAGTTTTGCAGAAGACCCAAAGGAAATGCAATTAGCATTTGCTCAAACTGCGATATTCTTACATCGTTTGAATATTAAGTTCAACTTACCAATGTTTACAGAAAAGATTTTGGTTAACGGTGCTATCTTCTTATATAAGTTAGAAGATTCCAAGAGTGTCGCTTATATGGAGTTCCCACTTAACTTATGTAGAATCTCCTTCATGGATGAAAACGTGTATCGATATCAAATGGATATTAGTAAATTAACAGAAGCGACAATGCTACTGTATCCAAAAGAGATTCAGAATGCTTATACAAGCTTGAAAAATGGTCAAACAGAAAAGCTTGTAGAGGGGAAATGGTATCAATTATCTGACAAGGGTGTGGCGTTTACATTAGATGTGGATGCAATGACCCAAGGAGGATTATCTGTCCCACCATTGGCGAGTGCATTAATTGATGTTATCAAGATTGAGAATGCGAAAGACTCAATGGAGACAACTGCAAATCTTGACAATACAAAAATCGTTCACTCTAAGATTGAGACTGACGATAAAGGAAGACCTTTAATGGAGCTTCCAGTTGTTATGGAATATCATAACGCATTAAAACGAAATCTTCCTGAGGGTAGCGTAGCAATTACAAACCCATTTGAAACAAAGGGGATTACGTTAAATGGAACTGGTAAAGATGGTAAATTCTCTTTATTAGAAAAGACAATTGAGAACTTGTACGATGATGCAGGTGTATCAAAGATGCTTTTCGCAGGCGATGGAGCAAGTTCACAGGCGTTAGAGCGTTCTATTCAAGTAGATGCTCAATACTTATATAGCTTTTTGCTACCTATGTTTGCAAACTACTATAACTATGAATTGAAGAAGGCTAGTAAAAAAGGAACTTCTTGGATTGTTAAATTCCTTGCAACTTCTTGGTTTGGTAAAGATGAAGCGATTAAAACAGCGAAAGACCAGTTGACATTCGGTGGCTCTCGATTAGAGTATCTTGCCCATACAGGCATGACTCCGATTGAAGTAGCTAATATGCTTATCTTCGAACAACGTGTTCTTTCTATTGACGATTACATGATTGCAAAACAAACTTCTAATACGTTGAGTGGAAATCCCCAAGAAGGAAAAGATGGGGAAGTAGGAAGACCCGAAGCTGAAAACCCTACTGACACTACAGTTCGAATTAAAGATTCTCAGTAGTGAAGGGAGGTGAAATAGGTTGGATAAACACAGTCTACCTATAGAATTTGAGCAAGTAATGAATGTGTTGGATGACAGATTTATGAAAGTAAAAATTTGGATTGCTCATACAGGAGAGAATCGAAACAATTCGATATTCTCTAAAGAAGTCCTTGAGGCGATGATTCCTTCACTGGCTAATGTTCCAATTCTTGGATATATTGCAGTAGATGAAGATAATCAAGCTGACTTTAAAGGTCATGAAGAATCTTTAGTAATTGAAGACAAGAAATTAAAGCTTAAGTATTTGGGACGTGCCTACGGCGTGATTCCTACAGAAAACAATGCTCGCTTTGAAACTAGATATGGAAGCGATGGGGTTGAACGTGAATATCTTGTTTGCGATGGAATAGTATGGCGAAAATTCCCTGAGGTTGAAGAGATTTTTGACCGAGACGGTGGCTTTAAATGGCAATCGATGGAATTACAGAACTCTAGCGTAAAAGGATATATTAATGATAATGGCGTTTTTGTATTCACAGAAGCCAAGTTTGAGGGTGCTTGCATCCTAGGTGAACATGTTACCCCTGCTATGGTATCTAGTACAATCGAGAAATTCTCTGTTAATACTATAAAACAAGAGTTAGGCGAGATGCTAACAGAATTTAACGCATACTTCTCTAACATCACAGTGAAAGGAGACGATATAGTGAAAGACAATATTACTCAAACTCAAAGCACTGAGAACCCTGAAAACACAGCGTTCACAGAAGAAAATCCTGTTATCGAAAACCCTGTTGTAGAAGATGTAACTCCTGCGACTGGCGAAGATAATACAGAATTTGCTAAGAAGGATAAGAAAAAAGAAGAAGATGACAAGGATGCAAAGACTGCTGACGCTTCTAAAACTGACACTTCTAAGGAAGACCCTAAAGAAGACCCTGCTAAGAATGAAGATGAAGAGGATGAAAAGGATAAGAAAAAACCTAAGAAATTCTCTGTAATGTTCGAGTTATCTCACGATGACATTCGCAGTGGAATCTATCAAGCTTTAAGAAATCATGATTCATTCAAAGATTCATGGACGTGGGTTTCAAAAGTGTATGATAATCACGCAATCATTGAGAGTGAAGATGAAGGGAAATTCTATAAAATCAACTATGTGAAGCATGAGAATGCTGTGTCACTAGGAGAATTTGAAGAGTTATTCCCAATGTTCTTAACTCAAAGTGAAAAGTCTGTAGTTGACTCTACTCGCAACAACTTCGAAGCATTAGAGCAAGAAGCTAAAGAGTTACGAGAGTTTAAAGCAGGCGTTGAGTTAGCTGAAAAAGAACAAAAACTTTCTCAGTACTCTGCTACTCTAGCAAAAGAAGACTTTGATACTATCAAAGCAAATCTTTCAAACTTCTCTATGGAAGAAATGGAAAAAGAAATTGGTTTCGTTCTTCTTAAGAAAAATCACTTCTCTGCGAATACGCAAGAAGATTCAACTCAAGCACGAGTTGGCGTAATTAACGCTGTGGATGCGAACCCATATGGTTCAGCTTCTATATATTTCTCAAAATAATTAATTAACCGAAAGGGTGTATTTACTGATGGCATACGTTATCTTAGACAAAATTGGCAAAGACCAACACATCGAATCAATCGTTGCTACAACTGACCTTGTAAATGGTCAATGGGTAGCATTAGGTGCTTTACAAGCAGATGGAGAGGCTCGCATGGCTACTCCAAGTGGAGACCAAGAAAAAGAGTTAGTTCTTCATGTTTCAAACGGTTTAGTATATGGAGACCGTGAAAACGAATTGGACTACAAGCTAAAAGCAGGAAAAGTTGGACGTGGTTATGTAGTTCGTACTGGTAATACAGTTTCAATTACATTTGACGGAGTAACTGGGACTCCTGTAGTGGGTGCGAAAGTTAACCCATCTGCAACTGGTTTCGACATCGTTGATGGTTCTGAAACTGTAGGTAAAATCCATGGCGAAATCATCGCTATCGATATTGATGCAATTGCAGGTAAAATGGCTGTAATTCGTATCTCTGCTTAATCTTTAAAAAAAACAAATAAAACAAAATTATTGAAATGATTTGCAGAGTGTGAAACTCACTCTGCAATATTCATTCTAACTATGGAAGGTGAACTTTAGTGAAAACACAAATGACAGACTTACAACGTCTTGCTTTAGACGTATATAATGGTAAACCAGTAATGTTCAATGAAGTTAAAGGCGAGGACGCAATTCGTAACGCAATTAACGTAGCATGCGGAGGAACATTTAACTATAAGAATTTCCGTGCAAACAAATATGATGTATTCTCAATTATTGAAGAGGTTTTAGATGTTACTCTTGGAGTAGTAATCACTAACCAATTTGATAGTTTAGCAGAAGTTAAGAACGTAGCAATTGGAGAGCGTCCTGCATTCCGTGTAGAAGATAACTCATTATTCCGCATCGCTCGTATCGCAGGTGGAACGAATGACTTACGCCGTCAAAAAATCCTTAACAGACGCTTCGAAGTTGAAACTGATTACTTCGGTGCTAAAATCTATGCTGAACTTGAGCAGTTCCAAGCAGGAATGGTAGACTTCACTGGATGGGTTAACCGTTTATCTCTATCATTCGCTCATGACTTAGGAACTCAAATCTATAAAGCTATCGCTAACTCTTACAGCGCTTTAAACAGCACTTACGGTGTAACTGGTACTTACAACGAAGATGAGTTATTCGAAATGATTGAGCATGTAGAAGCTAAGTCTGGTAAAAAAGCTGTTGTTATGGGTACTCGTAAAGCACTTCGTAAAGTATCTAAAGCAATCAATGGCTCTGACAGCATCAAAGACCAAATTAACCGTGTAGGTTACGTTGGTGAAGTTGGTGGAACTAGCTTAATGTTACTTCCTCAAGCGCATAAAATCGGTACTGACGAGTTCTTCGTTGACGACAACATGCTACTTGTTGTTCCTTCAAACGAGAAGCTTGTAAAAGTTGTAGTAGAAGGCGAAGCTACTATGATTGAAACTGCTGACGCAGGAGAGCGTAACGACCAACAAATGGAATACCAAATCCAAAAGAAAATGGGCGTAGGTGTAATGCAATCTGCAATCTACGGTATCTACAAACTTAGCTAATCTTTTTAAACAAAAGTATTGAAATTTTGTAGAGCTTTTGGTATAATCTATAATACAGAGTGGGGAAGGGGAAACTCTCCCCTCGCTGTATTATTAAACAAAATTATTGAAATGTGGGAGAGTGGAGTTGTACGATGGAGAAACAACGAAATAACAATAACTACAATCGAAATCGAAATAATAATAGTCGATACAATAACAATGATAATCGCAATAACCGCAATGACCGTGGAAATCGCAACGAGCGTAACGAACGCAATGAGCAACCTAAACGTCCTCAACGTAAACGAAGAGTAAATGTTGATAGAAACATTGAGGTTATCGTAGTGAGCAACGTGGTTGGTAGCAAGTTCTTCTATGAAAATCCTCGTATGTCTCAAAACATCGATTTAGCGAAAATTGGTGATGAAGAGTACATTACTGTTGGTGATTTAAGAACAATGCTGAATTCGAATCGTAAGATTTTAGAAGGATTCCAGTTACTGATTACAGATGTTGTAGATAACGAAGTTACACTTGAAGATGTTCTAATCTATCTTGGCTTAGACAGAAAGTATGAGGAATACTATGACTTAGCAAACAAGCAAAATGGTGAACTAGCAGAAGTAACTGATATTAAAGACTTCATATTAAATGCACCAATTAATGCTTTTCAGAAAACGATGGAGAAGATTGATAGCAAGTTACGCACACGAGTTATCGAAATGGCTGTAATATTATTCAAGCTAAAAGAGTTTGGTGATTACAACAAAATGCGAATCATTGAAAGCTACGTTAACGATGAGCTATTTGCTGATGCAAATGAAACAGAAGTTGACGAAGACATCTACATTTAAGGGGAGGTGTTGCATATGGCAACATCTTTTACCTCTATTTATCAGAAGTTTCTAGGTATGGTTGATGACTATGAACTGGGACTTGTAACTGATGAAGAGTTAAGTGAGGTACTATTTGGTTATCTAGACCAAGCTAGAAGTCTTTACTTCCCTCAGTGCAAAAAGGACTTAAACAAGATTACTGAAAATCTTGGATTAGGTGAATTTGAAGAAGACTTAACGTCACAAGAAGAATTCATATTAGCGATGTGTATGAAGAAGGCTTGGCTTTCTCCTAAACTAAATAACGCTGATTTGATGAGAAAAGCCATTGGTGATAGAGATTTCAAGGCGCAACAGGGTACTAACTATCTTAGAGAACTATCTAAGCTTGATGCCAAAATCGAAGATGAGATTCGTAGATATGTAGTTAATTATACCTATAATAACTTCTCGTTAGAGGGGTGGTAGTCTTGTCATTTTCTTCTACATTCAGAACACGAATGAATGCCAAAGGTGGCACTAATTATGACAGAGTATTCAAGGGCGCTGTACGAGACTTTGAGATATGGTTCAATAGTCACGTAGGAAGAGAGACTATATTAGTTGATGGAATTGAGCAATATGCTGTCTTTCAAGACCAAAACCAAAACAACAACAAGGACCTATCTGATGATAAGTACATGATTGTAAAAAATGACAGCCATGCACAAGTTGGTTCGTATGTAAATTTGAGAGGTAACATTTGGATGATATTCTCTGATGAGCATAAGACAATACCAACTCATAAGCAGTTAAAAGTGAAAGAAGCCAATCATGTTATCAAGTGGATGATTGGAGACAAGATTTGTGGAAATGGACATGGATATGATGCCTACGTTCAAAACCAAACGCTGTATACTCTAGGGGTTAGCACAAGTGGTCAAAATGCTTGGATTGTAAACGGTAAGATGATGATGTATATGCAGGATAATGCAGAGACAAGAGCAATTAAAATTGGTCAACGTATCTTCATTGGTGGAGCAGTATATCAAGTGTTCTTTAAAGACCCTGTGTCTCGAAAAGGATTAATCAACTATTTATTAGAACAGGATATGTTCGCAGTAGATAGAGATAACGCAGAACTTGGTATTGCTGATTATTACCCTGCTAAAAAGCCTGACCCGACTGAACCTCCTGTGAATCCTACAGAGGTTGTCATTACTGGTGCTGATAAAGCTAAGGTAGGCTCTCTTGTTAAGTATGTGGCGAGTGAAGATATTGTTGAATGGACAGTATCTGACACAGAGGCAGTAGCCAAGGTTGTTGAACAAGATAGTAGAAATATATCGATTCGAATCGAATCTAACTTCCAAAAGGTTGGTTCTATTATTACTATCGTTGGAAAAACAGCTAGTGGTTCAATTGGCTCTAAAACTGTGAAAATTGTAAGTCCATATTAAGAGAGGGTGAGATGGTTGACAAAGCAAATTAAACGTGGAAAATCCGCAATGGAAAAACTTGGAGAATATAAGATGGAAATCTTAAATCGATGTTTAAGTTCTCAAACATTAGCAAAACTTTTGAAGTATGATTCAGAAGATGCTTTGGATAAGCCTGACATCGAAATGGAAGATACCTTCTCTTTAATGCATACGAGGGTATTTCCATACAGATTTGTGCCTAATACTATTGATGAACAAGGTACATTTCTTACATTGGGAGTAAATGGATTTAGACGATATCAAGAAGGCTTCCAAGTCTTTGATGATTATCAAGCAGGAGAGATTTACTTCTATTTCTTCACTCATGTAGACATTATGAGAACTGACCATGGAGTCCGTCAAGATTTGATGCTTGCTGAGATTAGCAAGCTATTTGATGGAACGAAGGGCATTGGAATGGGTGAATTAAAGCTTCGTTACTTGAATGAACTTTGGATACACAATAATAAATTTGGTGGCTATGCAGTCTCCTTCACTGTTACAGACTTCAAGTAAGTTTGAGAGAGGGTGAGAATGTGATAGATAGACTAAAGCTATTAATGGGTAGACAAATTGAAGTAAGTAAGGAAAATGGTATCTTTGCCCATCAGCCACGAGTAAATGAAATAGTTGATATGGGCGAAGATGAATTTAACAATCTAATCCTACCTTTCACTATTACCACTGAAACAGTGTTCAATGGTATGGAAGGTGAAGAAGAGTTAGCAGAGAGATTTCATATATTCGACTTGTTCTTCTTGGAATTAGAGGAAGGTAAGACAGTTCTAGATGCAGTATTTGGTTGGAGAAAATCAACTGATGTGCTAAGTGATTCATTGAGATACTTTCTAAAGGTTGACGATATCAACGTTCTAGAAAATCGAAAGAAAATCATAGTTAATAACGCCTATATAATTGACAACGATGAGTTTGATAGAATCAAACAAATCATTCAGTCGATTGTAAATCGTGAAGATATCAAAGTGGAAAAAGCACCAAAGAATATGACGCAAAGGCAAAAAGAGATTTGGAAGAAGTTGCAAAAAGGTAGAAAAAGAACTGCCGAGAAATCAGCTCTCTATCTCCAAGATATTGTTAACTATACAGCATTTGGTGGAACAACATTTATACCATTAGAACAAATTGATAAGATGACTTATTACCAACTATACAACGCATATTCAAGTGTTATTGGTAAGGATTCATTCAATATCAGCATGGGCTACAAACTCAGTGAGAAGTTTGATATGAAAGATGCTATCAAGCACTGGACTGAGTCTATGAAAATCGGAAAATAGAGGCTAATAGCCTTTATATATAATTCAATACTTAAACAAAAGTATTGAAAAATAAACAATAAGAGGTGTATGTCACGATGGCATTATATGGAATTAAGGACTGTGCAAATATCACATTATTTGACAAAGCTACTGGTGCGCCAGTATTATTCTCAGATTACGCAAACGTTTCTACAAACGAATGGCAAGCAGAGCGTACTTACGCTACTTCAAAAGGTACTCGTGCAATTGCATGGGACTACGATAAACAGGGTACATTAGCTGTTGAGATGGAAGTCTTCGACCTTAAGTGGATTGCTTTAGTTGCAGGAAGCGAGTTTAAAACTGGCGAATCAAAAATCGCTAAACGTGAAGTTGTTAAAGTTGGTGCTTCTAAGAAAGTTACTTTAGCAGGCGTTCCAACAGCAGGTTCTGTACAAGTTGTTCCTGTTGGATTAGATGAAATTGAACACATTGGTGAGCCATTAACAGAGGCAACTGGAAGTGAAGCTCCAACTGGTGGTCAATTCAAAGTTACTGCAGGTGAAATCACTTTCGCTACTGATGCAGTAGAAGGAACTGCTTATGCAGTATACTACCTAGTATTAGACTCTCAAGCTAAAACTATGGTAATCTCTTCTGATAAATTCCCTAAAGCTTTCCGTGTAGTTGCAGATGCACTTATCCGTGAGAAAGAAACTGGGAAAGATGAATTTGTGCAAATCGAGTACCCAAATGCTCGTCCACAATCAAAATTCACTATCACAATGAGTACAAAAGAACCAACTAACTTACAGATTACTTTCGACCTGTTCCCTAACAAAGAGAAAGCAATGGCTGAGTACAAAATCATCGGTGAGTAATCACTGATTAAGAGGGTCTCGAAAGAGACCTTCTTGTATTAAAATAAGGGGGCAAATTAGTTTACAAGTTTACTATAGATTTGTAGGTTAGTTTGCCCCCTTATTTTTGTATATTCAACTAATAAAAGTTAAGTTTTATTAAGCAAAAGTATTGAAACAAATACCTCTTTTTGCTATAATAAACAATATAAATAAAGAGAGGAGTATGTTGGTGGCACGTTACATTCGGTATTTAGAAAATGGTACGTGGAAATATGCGTCTGTTAAATCAGTTGGCGACTTAGAGAAGTTGTTGACAACTTCGAAAACAGATATCGTTTCAGCAATTAATGAGCTGATAGCCAACGGTGGCGCACTAGAACACGACCTTAATAGTCGTTTTGATGGTCTAGAAGGACAGCAAAACGAATTAGTGACTATTACTGGCAACGTACAGGAAACGCTAGGAAAAGTCCAAGATGACCTTTTAAATAAGGCAGAAGCACTATACGTTGATGAGCAAATTAAGAAGCTTGTAAATAAAGAAGACTATGATGCAAACTATCAAAAGATAGAAGGCGAACTTTTAGATAAAGTTAATATCGAAAAGTATAACGAAGAGTACAAACTGGTCACTGCGAAACTTAACGACAAAACTGATTTAAGTGCGTTTGAAGGCGTTGAGGGAAGGGTAACTACAACAGAACAAGAGATTACCAATGTAAAAGGTGAATTGGGTTCTAAGATTGGAAAGACAGAATTTGATAGTGCTGTTGGGGTAAATCGATGGCTTGCTAGAAAATATGATATCAACGTAGGTTCTGCAGGGGCTATTCCTTCTTTCAGTCATATCAAGGGAAAGCAACCAAGTGAAGTTATAGACTATGATGATAACTCTGTAATTAAGCCATTTACAGGTGACTATTACATCGGTCACTATTTTACAAATGTATATATGAAGGTTGCCAAGACAGTTAGATTAACTGTAACAAATGATGATGGCGCTGTTATATATATGAATGGTGCAAAAATGTATGAAAGCACAACGAGAACAACTGGATTAACTGTTGCTATGACGTTTAGAGCAGGATGGAACACAGTTGAAATTCTTCATTATGAACATAGTGGAGCAGTAGAACAAGTTTCTCTTGGACTCAAACTATCTGAACAAGTTGATAAGTTAACTAGTGTAATTGGTATAGGTGACAAGAATGATACTAGACTCGTAGAAGCTGAAACTCAAATCAAGCAAAATGCAGAAGCTATTCTATTAAAAGCAGAAGGCTCTGTTGTTACTAGTCTAGGAAATAAAGTGACTGCTAATGAAGCTTCTATTAATCTCATGAAGGATGAGATTACTATGCTTGTTAAAACCGAAGACTTTAACAAGTATACAGGTCGATTAGAGACTGCTGAAAGCACAATTATTCAACACTCAAATCAAATCAGTCAAAAGGTAGAAAAGAAAGACTATGATGCTTTAAATAATATCGTTGGTGAGCAACAAACTAGTATTAATCAATTAACTAGCGAGATTAGCTTGAAGGCTACTAAATCAGATTTTGATGGATTAAATGGTCGAGTGGGTAATGCTGAGACTCAAATTAAGCTTAATACAGAAGCCATTAACTTAAGAGCCAAGCAAACTGAATTAGATAAGACAAACGGTAGATTGCAAACAGCAGAATCACAACTTAATGTTCAAGCAGGTCAAATCTCTACTAAAGTAACGCAAGAAGATATAAACAAAAGTATTGACGATTTAAATTTTGAAGTTCGAAATCTAATTCTAAACTCAGGATTTGCAAGAGGGTTTGAGAGTTGGAATAATACTTCATTCACAATCCTTCCTGCGGAGGCGGATAAGCCTAATAGTAAAATTGTAAAAGTTAGCAGAACTGGCGCTTCTACAAATAGCATCATTAACTTAATCTCCAATAAGGGTAATGTTAAAAATGGAGATTCTGTATCATTTTCAGTTGACTTTAAGGTAACTAGCTTTAGCGCTTATGATGTCAAGAATCCTTTCATTGTAGAGTTTTATGATGATGCAGGGACTAGAGTTCAATACACAGATGTTGCTTTGTCTAATATGGGTATCTCTACATTATCAGATGGAAAATGGGTTAGACTCACTTATACAGTAAAAGCGAACAACGCTAGTATTACGAAGGTAGCTCTAAGAATAGCGCTATTCAGAAATGGTGAAGTATTCTATCGAGAACCTCAAATGCAAATTGGCACAAAAGCTACTGGTTATATGCTTGCTCCTGAGGACTCTTTAGGTGCTGAGACAAGATTAGCCAACGCTGAAAGTACAATTGTACAACAAGCAACTGAAATTGGCTTAAAAGCCAATGCCAATGATGTTTATAAAAAGGCTGAGGCTGATGGCAAAGTCTCAACTGCAATAACGCAGGCTAAAGGTGAAATCAAGATTGAGACAGATAAGATTTCTCAGAATGTTACTAACTTAACACAAACAGTAACTACACAAGGGACTACTATTTCAAATCATGAGACATCGATTACGCAGATGAAAGGCGATATTAACTTAAGAGCAGAAGCAAAGAATGTTTACACAAAAACAGAGGCTGATGGGAAAATAAGTACTGCTGTCACAAATGCCAAGGCTGAGATTAAAATCACAACAGATGGTATTTCTCAGAATGTTACTAACGTTAAAGGTGACTTAAGTAATTTAAATGATGTTGTAGTTGCACAAGGGACTCAGATTAAACAAACATCTGACGAGGTTGCAATTAATGTAGTTAAAAAAGGAAATATAAAAGCCTCTATTAACGCAAGTACAGAAGGAATTAAAATTGGTGGACAGCATGTCGATATCACAGGACAAGTCACATTTAGTAGCCTAGACTCTAATATGCAAGGTAAGGTTAATGCAGGAACTGATGCTAAGAGTCAAATTGATACACTGAGACTTGGTATTAATAACTTAATACTGGACTCTCATAGGGATTTTTCAACTACAAACTACCTTGTCAATATGTATACATTGTCAGAAGATTTAATTGCAGGGGAGGAGTATACCTTCGTAGTCAAGGGTACAGTTCCTGCGGGTCAAAAGTTTGGTGTATGGATGAATGGTGGCTCTGATGGTTCGTGGTGGGCTACAAACACTTATGCAAAAGGCGTTACGTATGTAACTTTTAAAGCATATGCACCGAAAGAGGGTCACGCTAGAACGATAAGTCTATATAATGCACCACAAAACACAACACTATCTACTGTAGATTGGGTTGCTCTATACAAAGGGAATAAACCAATGGACTGGATGCCTGCAACTAGCGATATGGAAAAGCTTATTGGTGGAGCATCTCCTAATATAATTCTTAATAGTGGATTCTTGCAAGGAATGAAGTTTTGGGGTACTCCTGCAACTGGAGTGTCATTAGACACAACTATAGATTTAGATGGAATTCCTATCATTAAATCTGTTCAATCAGGCAATACGACAGATGTGTGGAGAGGATTAGAGACTGACCTTTATCCTGCCCCACTTGATAGACCGATAACATTCAGTGTCTACAGTTATACTCCAGATTTAACAAAGTTAGATGCAGGGATGACTGTCGAAATCAAGTGTTACGACAAGAATAAGGCGAGAATCACTGCTCAGACCTATGCAGTTACAGCTACTCCATCTAAGAGTAATTCATGGGAGAGATTTAGTAAAACTATCACTATATCGGGCGATAAGAATATTAAATATATAAATCTATTTGTCTACGTTAGAAAGAATGGTACAGGATACTTTGCTAAGCCTATGATACAGCATGGTAGCACACTAGGTGATTGGACTCCTAACCCTAACGATGTCATTATAGATAGCCTAGACACTGTCTCTCAAAATAGTAAAAATGCTATCGCTGATATGTCAAATGACAATAAAGCCACTCCAGTAGAAAAGACTCAATTGAAAAAGGAATGGGCGACAATAGTAGCAGAGAAACCACAGTATGAAGCACTGGCTACTACCTATGGAATCACTACTGAGAAAACGAACTATGTCAATGCTTACAATGCTTTGAATACAGCGGTTACTCCTATTATTGCTAATACAACTGTAACTAGCGATATCAATGGAGCGACTTTTAGAAATACCTTTGATGATTACTATGATAAGTTGGCGCAATTAATTAAAAAGATTAATGAGTTGTCTAGGTCAATAGGAACTAACGCAGATTCTAAGGCTCAATCAGCTCAGAATGCTATTGCAGATATGTCTAGTGATAGTAAGATTACTCCAGTAGAAAAGGTTCAGTTGAAGAAAGAGTGGGCTGTAATGCTTTCTGAGAAACCTCAGTATGAAGCACTGGCTACAACATATGGTATTACAACGGAGAAGACAAACTACGTTAACGCTTATAATACTTTAAATACTGTGCTTAATGGTACTGGCGGTATACTTACAAATATGACTACAACGTCTGCAGTTACTGGTGCTACATTCCGTGGGCAGTTTGATGATTACTATGATAAAAAAGCTCAATTGGTCAAAAAGATTAATGAGACTTCCAAGTCATTGGCTGATGGCGCTCAAGGAACAGCAAATACAGCGAATAACGCCATCAATAATAATAAGGCTATATGGGATAGAGCTTCTAATATCAATGCGGATGGAAAATTTAACACAAACAAGTTGAGTGGACTTATTCTTGATGCACAGATTTCGTCTGCTACAAATTGGAATGGCGCTAAGAGTCTATTAGATTCTTGGAAGTCAGGGACAACGCTAATCAATGGTGGGATGATTGCAACGAATACAATATTCGCTCAACAGATTGCTATTGGTGATTTTACGAACCTATCTCAGATTAACGAAGAGAAGAACCCTAATGGATATTCTACAGTTCTATTGAACAATAAGAGATATTTCAAGATTGGTAATGGTGCTTATGCTTCACTTACAATGATGGATAATACTTATGTTGAATTCAAGGTTAATGATGAGTATTACATTGCGTTTAATGGGTATCGTGATGCAGGTTTGACAAGTCTTAATTTAATTATGAGATATCACTACACAGATGGTACATGGGCAAATGCAGGGGTAATATCTGCTCTTCCTACAACAGCCGACACTCGTGTAATTAAGAATCTTCAGATTACAACTGCACCCGATGATACTAAGACAATTTCTCGTGTCCAACTATTCTTTGAAAAGGATGGAACTGCAGGAAGTGGTTACTACTACATTAGAGACCTAGAGGTTCGTAAGCGTTATACTGGTGAACTGATTGTAGATGGTTCTATTAAAGCTCAGCAACTCGATGTAAATAGCTTATTCGCCCATAGTGGATTCATCACTAATCTTAAATCACAAGAAATCGATGCTTCTAAGATTAAGACTGGGCAATTGATTGGTATATACATTCGCTCAGATGGCACTAATGCATTCTCTTATATGAGTGGTGGCTCTATCGTATCTAAATCTAAAGTCAGCACTGTTGAAACATGGATTGACGAAGGATTAGTAAGGGTAAAAAGTTCAACTTCTATGTTGTCACTTTCAGAAGATAATCTGTCTATTGGTCAAATAGGGAAAAGTGGATATGGTAGTATTACTTACACTGCGCCTAATACAGACCCTAGTCAGAACTTATTTAGCATATGGGGTGTTGGTAAGATTGTCTTAGAATCAAACCAAAATGACATCATTCTAAAAGGACGAGCGCATATCCAAGGAGTGGACAGCGGTGGTGTTGCATTAAATTTCCCTGAGGCAAGCTCTATTAGATTTGATAGATATGGGAATATTAACGCTCCTAGCACCATGTCTTCCGAGGCAACTTGGTCAATTAAAGATGCTGATAACCGTATTAGAATACTTATTCCAATGGGCAAAGGTACACAATCGGGAAATGAATATCACTCGCACGTAGGTGGACATAAGTTCCTCCATAATGGTACTTTGGGAATTGCTACGTACATTCAAGGCGGAGATAGCCCTATTATTCAATTTAATGGTCGAAGTATTCTTAAATATTGGGGCGGAGGCAATTACTTTGAATTTAAGAACCAATGGGATAGTGGCTTCGTTCCTGTCTATGCCTCAGCGTTTAATACAGCTTCTTCATTAATTTGGAAGACAGATATTGAAAGTTATGAAAAATCGGCATTAGACGTAGTTATGGGGACTAATATAGTAACATACAAGTACAAATCTGATGTTGAAGAGAGCGATAATCCTCATACACATGTCGGTGTCATAGCTGAATACGCACCTAAAGAGATTCAAAGTAAAGACGGACGTGGCGTTGATAACTATGCGATGTCTTCACTCGCATGGAAGGCAATTCAAGAACTATCTGAACAAGTTAGATACTTGAAAGAAAAATTAAACAATAGATAAGGAGAAGATTAATAGTGTTATTCGATTATCAAATTGAAAAACAATTAGTAGACATTGGTTACGATAGAATGACCATGGAAGAAAAGAACCAACTCATCACAACACTGGCAAGAAAGGAAGGGGCAGTTCTCTCACGTATTACAGATGAATATATTTTAAACTATCATAAGAAGTTAAAGAGTGCTATTCTATCAGAGAAGTGTGACGAGGTTATTGTAACAGGATTTAAATCTACGAATGGACACACGTATAGAATGAAAGGCGATGACCAAATTAACTTCATAGGACAAGCTCATGAGTTAATCTTCTTTGATAAAGAAACGGATACAGTTCCTTGGCTAACTGAAGATGCTGATTACATTGTGCATTCACGAGATGAATGGTTGAATAACGTATATAGAGAAGCGTTTATGCATAAAAAGGCTCAGCTATATAAGTATAGTGAGTTAAAGAAAAAGATTATAGATGCTAAAACTCATGCAGAAATTGTTGCTGTAACTTGGTAATTATTAAACAAAAGTATTGAAATAAAGATATAAAGTCGCTATAATGGAATATAGCGACTTTGAAAGGAGGTTAGTATGTCTTTGGAAAATAATCAAGTTCAAACACAAGTTAATGCAGAGATTGTCATTGCTCAATGCCAAGAAACGATTTATAAGTTAACTATGGAAAATATTATGCTTAAAGCAATGTTAGAGCAAGAAAAACACATGAACGCACAGAAAGAAAGCGATAACTAGGTTTTCGCATGTGAAATGGGATGGGAATGGAAGTGTAATCATTATGATAAATTCATAATGAAGGGATGTCACATGTATTGAAAACACAATTGTTTGCTCAGCATGTTGATGGTGTATCAAAATACACTAATGAGTTCGCTATTTACTTTACAGCGCTTATGACAGGGGTTACATGGTTGTTAGGAGGGTGGGATACAGCATTACAAGTATTAATGTATTGCATTCTTATCGACCTTGTAACTGGCGTTATAATTGGTTTCTTTGTAAAGAAGCAGTTTTCTAGTCATAGATTAAGAAAAGGAATTGGAACAAAAATAGGTTACTTAATCGTAATATTATTATGTAACCTATTCGATATGGTATTCTTCAAAGAGAATCCTATTTTGAGAACAGCATCTGTTTGGTTCTATATCTATGTTGAAGGAAGTTCAATCTTAGAAAACCTTGCAAACCTAGGAGTACCAGTTCCACAGTTCTTAGTTGACCGTATGGAACAGATTAATGAAAAGGTTGGGCTTCGTGCGAAGATGAAAGACGGAAAATTCGTCAAGAGTGAAGATGAGGACATTCAAGATTAAAAGTAATAAAAGAGTGATTTTATTAAAAAAAAGTATTGAAACTGGAGGTAGAAGCTTGACTTCTATCTCCTTTTTTGATACGATGTAAATATACTTAAGCAAAAGTATTGAAACTAACTATAAGGAGATGGAAATTTTGGGTATTGAAATTACAAGCTTAGGCGTAGCAGAACGCCAAATTAGAGAATTGATTCGCACTCCTCAAGGAAATATTGAAGTGTATGAACCAACGGTAGATGATATTGCAGATATCATTGATTTACAACGTGATAATGGATTAGGCATGGATGGTGGAAAGGTAGTATTTGAAGGAACAGATGTAATCAAGACTTTATTCCCAATGCTTACAAATATCGATTTTGGCGATATCTCGGATGAAGAATTAGGAAAAATTATTGACAATCCTTCTATTCACTTGTTAATTGCACAACAATATGTTGCCCAAATCGTAGCAGAAGCAAATAAGTTGTATGCACAACGAGTTAAAACAGAATTAATGAACACTGATAGCACACTTGCTCAAATGGAGTTATTAAATACAATTCCTTCAATCATCGTAGAGAATGCTAAGCGTGATGGTAAAATGGCTGAGCTAGTAGATAAAGTGACTGAGGTAAGTGACGAGCTAGAAAAAGCAATCGAAAAAGAGAAAGAGAATGATGGATTGCGAGAAGAGATTAAAGAGAAAGTAACTGAAATGACTGGCGCTCAATTAAAAGTGGTAGAGAATGAGCAGACTATTTAGTTCTGTATCTGAACTACAGCATCATCTAAAGGATTCCATCAGAGAAGGCATTGAACATAAATTGATGAAAATCGTTTTAGAAATCGTTCAAAAATATGTGGACAAGAATGTGTATCATAATCCATTTAAACAAGAAGGCAGTGAGTTTGCCTACGATAGAACAATGGAGCTGATGAATAGTATAACCATTGGTGAGTTAAAGATGGGTACTAAGTATGCTACATTCGAAGTCTACATGGATGCTGACAAGATACAGCCTAATGAGACTGATGAAGGTCATTGGAATCAGCATGCTAACATTGACTATACTCAAGATACATCTGACTATATTCCAAAGTGGATTGAGGATGGTACAAATGGCAGTCTATGGGATTGGAAGCCAACTCATTACATGGCTGATTCTTACTTTGAATTGAGCGATGGTAGCTTGGCAAGGGAACTAGCTGAGGCGTTACGCAGAGAAGGTTGGAACGTTATAATGGTTTCATAACGTGGAATGGAGGCTTCTTATGATAATACATTCATAAGAGGTGAATTTAGTGGCAGAACAAAAGAGGGTTTATAAGCGATATTTTACAAAAGATAAGATTGCAAAGATAAACCAAAAGAGTTTAAAGGCGTATGATAAGTATCTTCGCTCGAACATTATTAAAAACAAAGATGTAAAAGAGACAACATACAAAGTCTATCAAAACTACTTCAATCAATTCCTTGTATATCTTGAGGAAGAATGGGAGAACATTTTCATTCATGATGATGAGTTTATGGAGAATGCTGTTGATATTATGGAAGGATTTATTGGATTTTGTCAGGATACGCTAGGGAACAATAAGAAAGTAATTAATACAAAGCTTTCTGCAGTTTCAACGTATTACATTTGGGCGGTAAAACGTGGAATCATTGACGTTCACCCATTTGACCGCAAGTTAGACAGAATGAAGGGCGCAAACGATGAGAAGCTTATTAGTCATTACTTCTTAACGAGAGACCAAGTTGACACTGTTACCAATTTCTTGCATGAGGACTATAAGAAAGAAAAGGGTAGAAAGTATGACATTCAAGACTTATTGATTTGGCATATTATGGTTGATTCAGCTAACCGAAATGGAGCAATATCCAAATTAACTTTATCATCATTGGACTTAGAAGAGATGATGTTCGTAGATATTCGAGAGAAACGTGGGAAAATGGTTGAGGTTGCTTTCGAAGAAGAGTCGAAGTTATTGATTCAAGAATGGCTAGAGATGCGTAAGAATATGGATAACTGCGAGGTTGATGCACTGTTTATCGTAAAGCATGGCGGAGAATATAAGAAGATGTCTCAGACTTCTATTTATATGCGTGTAAGAAAGATTGGACACATTCTAGGCTTACAAGATTTACATCCTCACTGTCTGCGTAAAACAAAAGGAAATCTAATCGTAGAGGATACAGGGGATTTAACACTGGCTCAGGAATTCCTTAACCACTCCGATGTATCGACAACTCAAAAGCATTATGTTAAGCCTAAATCTAAAGCTGAGATTCGTGCTAAGCTAAAGGCTATGAAAGAGAAGAATAAGAGCCAAGATTAAGCAAAATTATTGAAACAAGGTGGTGTTAACTTAAGTGGCGAGTAATAATAAAATTGGGATTGAGGTACAGGTTAAATTCCCAACTGTAGAAGAAATGAAGGCTGACTTGGCTAAGAAATGGCAAAGCGTCAAGAATGGCTTTGACGCTAAGGTCAATGTGAGCGTAGATGAGAAAAAGCTTGCAAGCATGAAGAAGAGAATTCGTGAAGCTTTGAAGGAAGAAACATTTCATTTAAAAATCGATGCTGACAGCGCCATTAAGTCAATCCAAAAAGTTAAGACTAGCTTAAAAGAACTTGATTCTGATTTGAAGAAAGTTCGTGAAGTTAAAATTGACTTCAATGTTGCAGACATGGATAAAACCATGAAGGAACTTATTGCAGGTGCTAAAAGCGCTGAGAATGCAATGAAGGGACAGGCTAATGCAACTAAATCCAATAACGATGAATTGGATAAAACAATTGCCAAGGTCAATAAAATCCAACAAGTCTACAAGCAGTTGAAAGATGGCAGTCACGCTACTACAATCAAGACAAGTGGTGAAGATGCTAATGGAAATAAGGTTTCCAAGACTGAAAGACCTGATGGAAGGGTTGACTTTGAGAGAGTTGAAAATCGTCAGCAGGATTTAAAGGAAATAGAAGACCTGATGAAGAGAATTCATCAGATTTCTAAGCAACAAATGACTGCTGACCAAGCTTCGAATGCTGTACTCGAAAGAGAAAAGCAGATTCAACAAGAAATTCTAAATAATGTAAAGCAAGAATATCAAGCGAAGCACAATGTAAATGCTAGTGAAGACGCACGAATTGTAAATCTTCAACGTGTTCAACAGGCTGAGATGCAAGTTCTTCAATTGTCTAGACAGAGCGCTCAAGCAGAGAAAGAAATTGCAGATGCAATCTCTCGTGTTGTTCAATTAGAGAGACAGAAAAATGCTATCGCTCTTAAGATGGTTGGTGCTAAGGCACAAGAGAAACAGTCTCTGCAAGAGCAATTGCAGTATTATGATAGAATTCAGAATAAACTTAGAGAGACTCATAATCTTGAAGAGAAGATGAGTTCTGCTCAAAAGGCAGAATTAAACAATCTTAAGAACATATCTGAATTAGAGGTTAAGAGAGCAGAAGCGAAGCAGAAGGACGCAGAACTCGCACAGAAAGAAGCTAACGCTCTTCGTGATATGCAGGAGAATCTTAAAAAGGTTCACTCTCTAGAACTGCAAATCTTGCAAATTCGAGAAAGAATGGATAACGGTGGCTCTGTATCTAGTAATGATAGAGCGAGACTGCAAATCTTAGAAAATGAACTTGAGGCTACTAGACATCTTCAACGTGAGACTGAATTATTCCATACATTTGAAGGAAACATCACGGATGAAATGCAACGACAGTTGAGATTGCAAGAACAAATTCATCAACGTGAACGTGAACGTGTAGCAGACGCTTCTAGAATTCAAGCTGAGAATGATAAGATTACTCAGAAGATGAAAGAATATGAGGCTGTTGTTCGTAACATTGGTCAGCTTCAACGTGACCTATCATATGCAGGAACTCGTGAGAGAGGCGTTATTGAACAAGAGTTAAATAGCGAGAGAGAAAAACTTGCAGTAATGCGTCAAGAATTAGAAACTTCTAATGCTCTTACAGCAGAGCGTAGACGTGAGATTGATGCAATCGAAAGAGCGCAACAAGAACAATTACGCTTAAATCGTGCTAGACAACAGGCTCGTGACAAGGATAAAGAATATGGAAATGGCGCTGAAATCATTGACCCATACTCATTCTTTGCAAATGCTCAACAAGGAGCAATGGCTATCCTTGAACCTGTAAAACGACTTGACGAAGCTATGGTCGGAGTTATGAAGGTTGCAGATGCGACTCAAGAAGAGTTTAGACAATTCGGAGAAAGCGCATATGACACAGCTTCTGCCTTAGGGGTTACAGCAGACCAGTATGTACTTGCTGTTGAAAAATGGGTAACTGCAGGTAAATCATTTAAAGAATCTCAAGATTTAGCTAAGGTATCTACAATCGGTGCGTTCGTAGGTAGTCTTAATGTTGATGACATGGTTAAGTACATGTCTGTTCCATTAAATGCATTTGAAAAAGAAGGATTAAAATCAGTTGACGTTATTAATACAATGAACGAAACTGCCAACCAAAACGCAATTGAGATGGATGACTTAGGTAAAGCTTACGTTCGTTCTGCGACAACTGCGAAAGACGTGGGCGCAGACTTTGGTCACTTAACTGGTATGATTACCGCCGCACAAGAAGCGACACGTAAGGGTGGAGAGCGTATTGGTACTGGTATCAAGACAATCGGTATGAATATTGGTAACATCTTTAGTCGATTGACTAAGGATACAAATAAGAAGTTTGACTGGTTCGAAGGTATTGGCATCCATATTGAAGGCGCTAACGGTCAGATGAATAGTATGCAAGATGTTATTGGTCAGCTTGCAACGAAATGGAATACCTTGTCAGATGCTGAAAAGAATACTGCAAAGTTCTACTTAGCAGGTAAAGAGCATGCCGAAATCCTTGGTGGTATCATCGATAAATGGGAAGTTGTTGGTAAGGTTGCAGGAGAATCTGACCTTCAAAAAACCCTAGGAGAAGATGGTTCTGCATTCATCGAGTTTGCTAAGCAGGGCGACTCTGTTAAGTTTAAATTAGCAGAATTACAAAATGCTTGGGATAAGTTAATGGCAACGCTTGGTGGTAGCACTGGTGGTGTGTCTAAGGCTATTGGCGCAATCACTGAGGGATTAGAGGCTTTAACAGAGTTGGCGAGCAACGGCAAGCTAACAGAGGCTCTTAAATATATCTTTGCAGGTGTAGCGATTCATGCAGGGGCAAGCTTGTATAAACGATTCTTCGATGGAATGGTAACAGGTTTTGGAAGTGTACTTTCAAGAGGTCGAGAAACTATCGCAATGATGGGAGACCTTAAAAACTCCATGAGTAATGGAAGACGAGGAAATGCTACTGCAGGAGCGACAAGAACTACCACCACTACTAGCCGTAGAGGTTCGAATAACGCTCGTAACAGAAGTCGAAATCGTCAAAATAATGATGATGATGATGACGCAAGAAGAAGAGCTAGTAATGCTCAACGAATTAATGAAGCTGAACAAGGCGCAGAACGTGCAAATAGCAAACTTAAGCAGACAGGTAAGCTTATGATGAGCTTAGCAGGGTTTATTCCAATTGTTGGAGATGCATTGCTTGTACTGGACTTAATGGGAGTGCCAGTATTCGATAAAATGGGTCAAATGATTAAGAGTGCTGTAACATCTACTAAAGAGTTGAGTAGAGCAATTGAAGATAATGGTAAAAAATTACAGGCTAATAATTCAATCCTTAATGGTGGCGCAACTGAAAAGATGGGTAAATATAATGGTTTGCAAGACCAATACAATAAAGGCAAAGGTGATAAAGGGTATCTAGATAGCGAGCAATTCACACAGTTCCAATCAAATTTCAATAAAATGACTGAGGATATGGGAATTGATATCAAAATCGAGATGAATGACACGGCTGAGATTGAAGGTAAGCTTGCACAGTTAAAAGAGAAGTTATTAGAAGTTCAACAAGTTGACCTGACAAAGCTTGGAGAAGAAGGATTCAAGAAAGATATGGAATCAATTGATTCTGCACGAGATAGAATAGCAGAAGAGCAAGGTTGGATTAAGGATTACACTGAGAAGGTGAAAGAGTATCAAAAGGTCGTAGATGACCTAAATGCCAAGAAAGCAAGTCAAGGTGGCTTCTTGAGTATGGATGAATTCAATCTTCTTCAACAAGCGCAAGGTAAGGTTGATGAATTCAATGGTAAGATTCGAGAGTCTCAGGGTGTTATCAATGAGCAAAAGGGTCTTATCGGTCAAGCTACTAGTAATATTGAAGGTTACACGAACAAGTTAATTACATTCATTAACAATGGTGGTAGTTTGAAAGGTATGAACCATGAATCTATCAAGTTAGCACTTGGCACTATGATTGAGAACTATAATAAACTTCAAGATTCTATTGGTCTAGCTGACGGCGCACAAAAGCAATTAGCAGGCTCTACACAAATCCAAGCAGGTGAATGGCAAGCATTACAGCAACAATTCCCTGCTCTTAGACAGTTCCATGTTGACCAAGTAAATGGGAATGAGCAAGTGCGACAAAAGGCATCTGAGGTTATTAACAAAGAGAAAGAAAAGATGCAGGCAACGCAGGCTTCTACAAAGACTGCTATTGATGGAGCTTCTCAAGAGGTTGGCATGAAGGCTGAGATTGACCAAGCAACTGGGAAAATTATCACGACCAACCAAGGTTTGAAAACAGAGTTGAAAGGCGTTAGAGAAGAGGCAAATAAGAAAATAGATGACAAAAACATTACTTGGACTGTCAGACTACAAAAAGCGGCTAGTGATTTATGGAAGTGGATTACAGGAGGTTTCAGCTCTACAAAAGAGGTAACAATCCCTGTAAAACCACAAGAGGCGAAGTCTGTTTCTGCAGTAACATCTTCTAATGTATCTTCTATTGGAGGAAGCTTAATTAAGTCGCCTGTAGCAGTAGATGGAGCAGTAGTATCTAATGACGAATCATCAAATTCAAACCCTAATGCAACTGTCAACAGTGATGTTTGGAGATACTGGAGCAGAGAAACGTATGGCATTGATGATACAGATAGCCAAATGAAAGCACTGACGACTGCTATGAACAAAGCTAATGACAACCAACAACAGTTGATTAAACTGTATGGACAACAGCAGGCGCTGTTGAAGAAACAGATAAACAACTACAGCTCATTATATGGTGCTAAAGATAATGAGATGAATGAGACTTTAAATAAGTTATCAGGATTTGGATTTAGCGTTGATACTAACTCTAATAAGATTAATAATCTTGAACACTCAGCAAATCTAAGAGGGAAGGACGCAGAAGAGGCTCAAAAGCTACTTGATAAGTGGAAGTCTCTATATAATGAGATGGATAGTATTCAAGAGACAATGCGCTCTATGGGAGACCAAATTGACGAGATTGGAGATAAGGTAGAGAAAGCTAAAATCACTCAAGAGATGGAGAGATTCGAAGACTCGCTTAAGAGAGTTGACGCACTGCTACAATCTGTTAGTAATTCAGACTCATTAAATGGCAAGAGACTTGATTTAATAGGAAGTCATGATAGAGAACAAGAATTAGTTGAAACAGAGAAGGCTATGAATAAATCTAAGCTGAATATGTCTCAATTAATCAATGAATTCAATAAACTATCAACTGCTAGTATCCAATACAAGGAGAATGGGGAAAGGCTTGAAAGTACTCTTAAGAGTATGGGTTCAGAAATCCTCCAACAAGCAGATGCCATCATAAAGTATCAAGAGGCGATTAATGAGCTTCAATTTACTCGTGTAGCAGAAGATTTAGGTGTTTTCAACGATGCAATTGATGATAATACTTCTAGAATGAAGAATAATATCGACAATCTAAAAGAAGGTTTATTGAGTGGCACTAGCCTATCAGACCTTGAATCATCTACGTCTACGAAGTTGGATTTAAGTCGTGACAATCAGTATGAGAGACTGGCAAAAGAAAGAATTGACCTTGAAGCAGAAGTTGACCAAGCAATGGAGTTCTTTGGCAAGAAGAACGTTGACAGAGTAACTGGTATAGCGAACGCACAGCTCGATATTACAGCATCAATGTACAATCAAATGCTGAAAATGCAATCAGAGTATTCAAGTGGCAACAAGTCATCTGTTAGCTCAATTCAATCTAAGTTTGGCGACCTATCTGGCATTGGCTTAACGGATGAAAAGTATGACTTCGTTAAGAAACTTGACGACAGCTATGACGCAGTGTTGAAAAAGCAGGATGACCTAACTGCTAAATTCCAAAGAGATATGAAGAAGGCTATCAGTCAACAAGATAAAGATGCCTTAACGAATCGATATATCATTGATAATTTGAAAGTTCAAGAAGAATACTTTAAGGCTTCTATTAATAGTGCTAAATTAGCAATCGCTAACCTTAAAGAACAATTAAAGGATTCTACTCTTACAGACGACCAAGAAGAGAAGATTAAGAAGCAAATTAATGATTATGAAAAAGGCATCATTGAGTCGCAAAACAAAATCAAAGACTCTGTAAAACAGCGATTTGAATTTGAGTTTAGTCTCTTAGAAAAGGCGATGAAAGATTACGAAAAGCTTTCAAATGATTTAGGCTATGCAATGGAGATTCTCGATGCCATTGGTGGAGATAACTTTGATGCAAGAGGCGTACTATTAGGAGACATGTTTGACGTTGAGAAACACAGAAATGACAATCTCAGCAAGACATTAGAGGCTCTTAAAGCACAGCAAGCTATGTACGAAGAGGGAAGCTTCGAATGGTCTCTCATCAATGAAGAGGTTGATAAGTACAATAAGGCTCTACAAGATAGTAATAAAGAGCTACTTGATATGAATAAAAATATCATGTCTAACTCATTCTCTAAAACGATGGATAATATCCAAAAGAACATGTTTAATGGTAAAACACTTAAGCAGTTCAAAGATTATCAAGAATTGTGGATGGATGGATTAGAGCGAGAAATTGCGCTTGAAGATGCTTACAAACGTATGAAAGACCTTGGGACTGAAACGTACAAAGGCAAGCTACAACTTCTAGAAAAGCAAGAGAAGCTAAGTAAATTCGAAATGGACTATCTAAATAAACAGCTAGATGTCCTAGAGCTTCAACAAAAACTGGAGAATCTTAATAAAGAGAAAACAGTTCAAACGTTGAAGCAGAATGCTGATGGTACTTGGGACTGGAAATATACAGCCGATGAAGACCAAATATCTCAAGTAAAAGATGAGCTTTCTCAAAAGCAATTAGAATTGCAAAAGCTAGAAGAGCAGGGGCGAGAAGATTACCTGTCTAAACTCGAAAGTATCCTTAAGGATGCAGAGAGTGGGAACTATAAAAACATTGAAGACTTCAAGAACGCCATTGGCGACTTAAGTGATGCTTATAGTTCTGTTGTTGGTGACTTCCCTAAGATTTCAGAAGAATACTTGAAAGACTTGATTGAAACTTACAGTAAGTATGTCAACGAAAGTAACGACATCTTAAATGGCAGTGGGGTAATTCCTCCTAACATTTCAGTAGGTAAGATACAAGAAGGCTTAAGTAATGAAATCGTAACTGCGTTTAAATCAATTAGCAAGGAGCTAGGCGATGTATTCGCAACTGCTTTACTTGCTAAAATTCCAAACTTTGGGACTCCTACACAGGCGAAAGGTGTAGAAAGTAAGTCTGTTAGTATCAGCCTTGAAAAAGTTGAATTCCCTAACATTAAGACTGCTGATGGCATTAAGGATGCAATCATGAGCCTACCTCAAATTGCTCTACAAAAGTCTAAGGAGAAGTAATCATTTACAAATGATTGTAAATAGGTTAGAATAAGATTTAAGGGATGGCTTTTATAGCTATCCCTTAAACAAAATTATTGAAACGAATAAGAGGTGTTTTTGTGGTAGAAGTTAAACCTATGTTGCAAGCAGTGCAACCTTGGGATGCTACGAAGGGAACGAATTTCTACTTCACTTATACAGGTCACAGACAAGCATTAAAGAATCACTTGCTTGTAACTGATGTAAAGACTAATGCAGTTGCATATAGCTTTGAATGGAGTTCGTTTGAAAAAACCCATCCAATTGCTCCTAATGTATTAACTAATGGTAAGGAATATAAGGCGCAATTACGAGTTAAGTTTGCAGATGGTTCATACTCTGCATACTCAAATGAGATAAAGTTCAGAACATTTGCTACTCCTGTACTAGACATCGTGAGTATCGATGGTCAAGGTTATGTGTATAATCGTGACGTAACATTTGTTGCCGTGTATTCACAGAAGGATAGCGAAAAGGTAAAGACATATAGATTCAGTTTATATGACGAAAGTGAAGACCTAATCAAGCATTACCCAGTAAGAGAGCATGGAGTTGGAGAAGAGCTATCAGAGCTTATTAAAGACCTAGAGAAGAGCAAGGGATACTTCATCGAATGTTCTATCGAAACTGTGAATGGAATGGTATATACGCACCGTGAGCGCTTTATACCTATGTATCTTGTTCCTGCTGTCAATGGTGTTATCTTAACAGAGAATGATGAGGACGAAGGGTTTGTTCGAATTAAAGCAAACTTGAAACAAATTGTTGGTAATCAAATTCGCTCAAAGCCTGCCAAGATAGTGAAGTACGATGGAACTCACAATGATGACGATGATTATGACTCTGACAATTATGATTACATTGATAATGAATGGATTATCATCCCTAAAGATAAACCATTAATGTTTCATGGATTAGAAATGAATCGTGCATCTGACTTTGTAATGAAAGTATGGTGCAAGAATATCCCTAACGACAAGAAGTTCATGGAAATCAGTCCTATTGAGAATCAGGGGATTGCTATTCAACTTTGGAAGTATGCGGATAGAATTGTTGTAGTTAAAGAATTGAATAATATTACATCTAGACATCGCTCTAATATTCTAACATTACCAAATGACGCAAGTTACATGGTGTATCTAAGAGTAATTGAGCATCGCATAGATGTATCTGTACAAATTTTGTAAAGGGGTGATAATGTGATTGTTGGATACAACTTTTTTGGATATCAAGAAGGATGTGTGTGGGATACGCCAATCTGCACCGACATGTTAGATGAGTTGGAGATGCGTGAAGGTGTATATGATGAGGTATATATAAACTTAGATACAACGATTCCTGATAACACAGCTAAACCAACGTTTTGGACATTTACAACGATTATGAATTCGAAGTTTACTGGTGACTTAGACGCAGGAAGTATTGGCGCAGAAGGATTCCATGTTACGCACATTCAGCTATATCGCACAGTATATGGAACAAACAAATGGGAAGTAATTGGACAGTTTGAATATAACGAAGACTTCAATGTATACGACTATGTTGATAGATATGTTCAAAATGGTTCACTATATCAATATGCTGTTGTCCCAGTAGCTAATGAGGTATTAGGAGATAAGTTGATATCAGATACAATTCTAGTATCCTATGAAGGAATCTTTGTCACTGACAAGAAGGAAAATAGAAGACTAGAATATGATATTAATCTAGGAGATATGACGCACAACACTGAATCTGCATTGAATCAGCCAATCAACAGCCAGTTCCCAATTGTTGTCTTTGGTCAGAGTAAATACCGAAGCGGTACATTGACTACTCTTCCATTATCAAGAGAGACAATTGCTCTTAACGGAGATGGTATCGATAAGATAGCAGAACAGATTCATAGACAGGAATGGGTAGATTTATTAAACAACGGTAGGGCAAAAGTATTGCGTATGGATAATGGTATAATCATGCTAATTGTTACGCAAAACGTTATCGTAGCGCATAAGCAGGAAGATGGATTACGAAATCTAGCTACAATATCATTCGACTATACAGAAATTGGGGAACTCGACTTTGGTAGAATGATTAAGAATGACCTTATCCCTGCTGAGCATGCGTCTAAGATGGTTTATGATGATTTTGGAGGGATAGTGAGTGAGCAATAATTATATCAAGGGCGAAATAGTAATGGGTGTCAGAGATGTATCTAAGCTTGCAAACTATGCATATTTACATCTGCAAGACATTCGTAAACTCTATATTACAGTAGAGGTCTTGGACAAGGATAATAACACGATTGAGACAATTCAAGGATTGTCCACTGGTGGAGAGGTAAGTGTTTCGGGAGGGAGTTTGATTAAAAGGGCAGGAAGCCTGTCCTTTATCCTTCTTGATGAATTCTTGCCAAGGAAAGACAGTTTACTGTGGATGACGAATAAGATTCGTGTGTATGCAGGAATAGAGAACTTAGCGTCAGCAGAGGCTACTGTGACTCATTTCTGTTTGGGAACATTCTATATAACAGAGCCTGCCATTGATATCACTAGTAACTCTCGTACCATCGATATAGAATTACAGGATAATATGATGCGTTGGGAGCAAGAGCAATTAGAGAACAAGATGGTGTTTGAGGCAGATACTCCTTTAAATACAGCAGTCATCTCGCTTATGCAGTCACTGGGAGAGTTTAATCTGCAAGTAGAATTCACTGACTTGAAAATACCATATAAAATGGAATTCGATGTAGGTACAAATATCTTGGATGTCTTAACAAAGCTCAGAGATTTATACATGGACTGGGAATGCTATTACGATGTTGATGGAACGTTTGTATTTAGAAAGATGAAGGTTCAGCGAGAAGATGGAGAGCCTATTGCATGGGTATTTGACAAAGGAACAGACTTAATCACAGCGTTCAAAGAGTCATTTACTTATAAGAATGTAAAGAATCGAGTTCTTGCAATGGGTGAAGTTGATGAAAAAACAGGGGTAACGCCTAAGTCAGAAGCAACAATAATCTCAGAAGACTCTCCTTTCCATGAAAAAACAATAGGGAAAAGAACCCTTGTAATCAAAGATGGTTCTCTCAAGAATAATGTACAATGTGACGCAAAAGCTAGATATGAATTGTTTAAGGCTAGTACATTCCAAGAGAAGCTTGATATTGATACATTGCCAATCTACTACTTAGATGCAAACAATATTATAGAAGTTGTAAACCATGCCACAAAAGAACTAGAAAGATATGTAGTTGATTCTATCGGCATTGGACTAGGCGTTAGCGATACAATGGGATTAAGCTGTCATAAGGTGTATTACAATCAATTTGATGATATTGGTAGTTCTCTTGGTGATTTCCAAAAGAGTGCAGATATTATTATCGATGGCATTATGAATAAAGGATGGCTATCGTTGGCTGAGAGCAGAGTAAAAGAATATCTTGGACTAGAAGGAAATGGCTCTAAGTTAATCGTAAAGTTCGAATACCAAGGCTTACATGGAACTACAGCATATGTTACAGGATTTATGGGAGAAAGCACTCAAACACTAACAATTGACTTAGCTGACTTTGACAATGTTAAAGGTGAGAATGGTGATAGTGGTAATGGAAAATCTGAGTATAGTGACCGTGTCCTTGGTCACGAAATGGTTCATGCTATCATGAATAACTCTCTAGGATTGAACAAAATCGTTGCACTTCCTGAATGGTTCAAGGAAGGTATCGCTGAATTAATCCATGGGGCAGATGAACGTTTTAAAATTTCAATTACCGTAAATGGAGTAGCAAATGATGAAAAGATAAAGAGCATTATAAGTCGTGCAACAGAGTTGATGAAGAATGCAATATTCAAATCTGAAAGTGATGATTACTCTGCAGGGTATTTGATATTGAAGTATTTGAACCACAGTTTCAAAGCAGGGAAGAGCATGAAAGACTTTATGTGGACAATTAAACAAGCTCCAAACGCTAATAATCTACTTCAAGATGCAATTGTAGCCAATACAGTATTCACTAGCTATGATGCGTTTGTAGCAGGATTCTCGGCGAATGCGTTTAACCATGTGAAAACAAAGATGGTTCTTAATATGGGCGCTGATGAGACAGATACTGGTTCAATAGGTGGCTCTGATGAAAACGGAAGTACGTCATTAAATGCAGAAAATGTGTTTGATAATAGCAAGGCTGTAAAAGGCGTTTCTGCTGTTGGTTTCAATGTTGAATTTATGAGACCTTAAAACAAAATTATTAAAATAAATTGTTGACAATAATAAAACTTAATGCTACAATAGTAGGAGAGTTACTCGTTTCCTCTATTATGGCATTAAGCAAAATTATTGAAAGAAAGGATGGTTATTTTGCGGAATTTAAGTTCATTCCCTAGTAAAGTTGATACGTTTGTAGAACTCTATGATTTGCCACCTAGTCTAGTAGCGTCTGCGAAGCGATACCAAGAATTGAAGGTAAAGCCTACGCTAAACGCAACGGAACAGGCAGAGTTAAACAACTTATCAACAGCATTAGGAGATTACATTATTACGCCCGAAACTTGGAATAAGTTTGCATCTGCGTTAATCAATGTGGAAAACTTCTTCTTAACAAAAGTAGATGGATATATTGACACAAAGCAAACAGAGTGGGCGACATATGTAAAAGACTTCACTTATAAAGGCGTATACAGCGCATCTACTCAATACAAATTCCAAAATATGATAACTTATAATGGCGATTTGTATCTATGTACAAAAGATGCAAAGGGTATTGTGCCAACAACTACAGCTAACTGGCAGAAAATCTCTACTAAAGGAGATAAGGGTGATACTGGACTCAACGCCTATTACAAGGGGTCTTACTCTGCTACAGTTGCGTACGCATTAGGAGATGCAGTAGATTATGGTGGATTTCTATACTACTGCAAGAAAGCTACGACAGCAGGAACTGCTCCTACAGATGCAACCTCTTGGTTCTTATTTGATAGAACAATCGTAAGTAAAACTGCTCCACCAACGACTCAGCAAGGATTAGTTTGGGTTGAGCTAATCGATTAGGTGGTGATTTGATTGGAGAAGAATCTTCAAGAAAGTTTGATTGAGGCAATTCAAATTATGGTTGATGAGGCTGTAAAGAATACAAGCTATACATCGTCACATATAGGTGTAGTAAGGCAAATAAATGGCTTCGCATGCATGGTAGAGATTTATGGAAGCGAAACAGAATGCAAGCTAATGGAGCATCTGCAAAGTGTAATTAAGGTTGGAGATATCGTAGTTGTACAAGATTTATATAATGATAACAACAAAAAGTTTGTACAATCTAAGATTGGAGAGTCAAAAGCATGATGAAAAGAGACCTCCAAAATAGTCTGATAGAAACTATTAAGATTCTTGCAGGAGAAAGACTTAAGAATGTAAATTTCACAAAGTCTTTTACAGGATTAGTAAAGTCTATTAATATCGAAACCGCAAGATGTATCGTAGAGATAGATGGGCATAATTCTGAATGTATAGTTCCTTACAATCTACTGAACTATATTTGGAAAGATGATGTTGTAATTATACAAGACATCGCAAATCATAACGCTCAAAAGATTGTGCAGGGTGTTATACCTTCTTCTAATAGTCAAGATATGTTCCACATATACGACCCTGTAGAAGATAGAATTGTTAGTTCAATAGAGCAATTATGGGACGAGGATTTGCAACAAGAAATATTTGTACAATTTGAAATGGGGGAGTAAGAATAAGAAGGAGATGAAAGCGCCTTGGTAATTCAAAAGGCAAGAGCGAATCATCATGATGGTACAAAATTCAACACCATTCATTATGAAACGCAGACGAAGCAAGTAAAAGTATTAGATGCCAATGGAGCAGTAACATCTGATATCGAAGAGATGCTCTTTAAGGGTAAGCCTGTACAATCTGTGAGCCTAGCCACAGTTAAGGATACTGGGTTATATCAAATTAAAGATTGCACAGATGCTCCAGTAACAATGTCAGCAGGAGTCATCTATTTACTAAGCGTAGAGAGTGTTGGGTTAATCTCAAAGCAAACATTCTTTGATAGAACAACTAATACTATGTATGTTCGACCTATTTATAATGGAACGGCAGGAACTTGGATTGCTTTAGGTAAAGCAACTAAAGATTCAATTGATGCCATCCAAACAAGCTTAAATTCTCTAAGCTCATCTGTAACTGCAATAGATGGTCGATTAAAAACAGCAGAAGCTGATATTAATAAGGCAGAGGCTGACATTGCATCTCTAAACGGTAAGATGACTAGCCACAATCATGATAACGTTTATTTAAAGCTTAGTGGCGGTTCTTTAACTGGAAAAACATCGATGGCGAACAACCAATCATACGCAGGGAAAACTACAGGTGGCGCAGACTTGAATATTGGTCGAGTTAGCACAGCAAATGCTGTTATTATCGGCGATACAAATGCTCAAACTGTTATTCATACTAGCATTAAAAATGCTCTTAAATTCTATGATGGGACAAATGAGCATTCGATTTGGCATACAGGAAATAGTGGTCATACGAGTGGCTTAGATGCTGATAAGTTAGATGGATTCCATGCCAGTTCATTTGCTAGAGTTGACGCAGAGCCTAACTTCCAAAAGAATGTTATCGTGACTAACGGTAATGATATTATCCTTCGTGCGCCTGCAGGCTCTATGAATTCGGGAGACCTTATATTCGCAGAAGGTGGAAACGGTGAGATTGGTCGTGTATTCGTTGATAGTACTGGTACTCTAGTTCTTCGTTCTCAATTCTATGGAGATATGAGAGTTCGAGGAGATGGGGTTATCACATCTGATTATGGAATTGAATTTAATAGTAAGAACAAGGAGACAAGAGTTCATTTTAAGGCGAATGATAGTGATGTTGGTATGGGATTCTACATGAACAACAATTCAAAGCAAATGGGATTGTATGATTGGCAACATGATAGATACTTCTTTACAGCAAATAGAAATGAATCTTCTATTGAATTCAATAACCAAATCAAAATCCAAGGGAAAAGACTCCATATTCGAGGAGATGCTCCATCTAATGCTTCCTATGGTGATATTTGGATTCAAGTGTAGGAAGGAGGAGTTAGAGTGAGTAGAATTAAAAGATGGAGCGGTTCAGAGTGGTACGATGCAAGGGTCAAGAGATGGAATGGTTCTAGTTGGGATGATGCGAAAGTTAATATGTGGAATGGCTCTAGTTGGTCAAACATATCGTCTCAAACATACACTGAGACATTTTGGGCATCTTGGACACAAACATATCGACAAACTGGCTCTAGACGTACTGACTATCGTGCCGACAAACTTGTACAAGGTTACTATGGTGAAGCAGAGCCATGGGGACTTCAACGTTCGCTATGTGGGTTTGGAGATATCCAATCTAAACTAGCAGGGGCTAGAATCAAGAAGGTTGAACTCTACTTATACGCCGAGCATTGGTGGTATTATGCAGGAGGTACAGCAGTAATAGGTTATCACAATCATTCGAATGAACCCGATTACTTTGGTCATTCTGTGTATGGTGCGAAGTATCAAAGATTTACATCTAGAGGTCAAGGTATGTGGATTGATATGCCAATTGCTCTAGGAGAAGGTATCCGTGATGGATACTATAAAGGAATTAGTATCTTTGCAGATTCATATAGCAGAGATTACTATGGTGTATTTAGTGGTGCTTGGGATGGAGGAAATGCTCCAAGACTGAAAATCACTTATGAAAAATAGTATTAAACAAAAGTATTGAAACGTGAAGAAGGTGAGAGTCCTTCTTCACATAAAAAAATAAGAGCTTGCTAGAGAGCAAGAGAAGGAGATTTATATGACAGTATTTAGTGTATCAAATATCGGTGGAGTACCTTTCGAAACGAAGATTATCCCTGCAAGTAATAACAACAGACCTCAAAACGCTATGAGTCCTAAGTATATTACTGTTCATACAACTGAAAATACAGAAAAAGGTGCAGATGCTAGAGCGCATGCTAACTATTTAGTTAACGGTGGAGATGGGAAGTCTTGGCACTTCACAGTAGACAGCAATCGCATTGTTCAACATTTACCAATTAATGAAAATGGTTGGCATGCAGGGGATGGTAATACAGGAACAGGTAACCGCCAATCAATCGGTATCGAGACTTGTGAAAACTCAGATGGAAACTTTGAGAAAGCATTAGCAAACGTTGCTAAATTAGTTAAGTTCTTAATGGGACAAATTGGCATTGGAATTGGAAATGTAGTTCCTCACCAACGTTGGTCAGGTAAGTATTGTCCACGACCAATCTTAAATCGTACAGGTGGATTTGAAGGATTCAAGAGTATGGTTCAAGGTAGCAATGGTTCAAGTGGTGGTAGTACAGTAGCACCTCCAAGTGGCGGTGACGATGCAGGAACAGAAGGATTAGGTATCGTTTATATCACTGGTACAAACGTTAACCTACGTAAGTCTCCAAGCACAAGCGGTGAATTCATTCGTAAACTTAACTCTCCTGAGAGCTATGTTGTATGGGCAGAGCAAGATGGTTGGTTAAATGTTGGTAATTCATGGGTATATGGAGACCCTAGCTACACTCGTTTCGCTCGTAGACAAACTAGTAATGTAGGTAAGTTAGTAGTTGTGGACGCAGAAGAGCTTTGGGTTTACAGCTCTGCAGATTGGAATGCAAAAGAGAAAACTGTTCCAAAAGGAGAGGCGTTTACAATTCTTGAAGAGTTAACTGTTGCAGGCTCTAAGATGTACCGTTGTAAATACTTCTACATCACTGCAAGTCCTGCTTACGTTCACGTTAAGTAATAAGAAACAAATAGCACTATTGGGATAGAGAGGCTAATAGTCTCTCTATTTTGCTATATATAAATAGGAAGAAAGTCGGTGAGAATCGTGAGACAAGGAGACATTGTATTCGTTCAAGGAAAAGGAATTATCTCTAAATTAGTTAGATTCGTAGACAGAGGGACATTCAGTCATGTTGCAATCGCAGTTTCAGAGACTCATATAATCGAAGCTACAGCAGGCTCAAAGGTTACTGTTATTCCATTTGATAAGGGTGAGTATAATATTATTGAAGTAGTTGATTTAGGATTAACAGCACATCAACGAAGAATGGTATATAACTGTGCTATGAGATACGTTGGCAGAAGATATGATTACTTGCAATTAATTTGGTATGTTCTTAGAAAGATGTTTCATTTAACTGGAGAAAACAAATTGAACAATCCTCATAATATGATATGCTCAGAACTTGTGTATGTGGCTTTAGATGAGTCTAGAGTGCTTGAGGATTTAGGTATAAAAGATAGCTTTCGTAATGGAAATAACCTGACCCCTAATGAACTTTTTGATTTGGTTAAATATGTAAGTGTAACAAAAGAGAGGCTCTAAAAATTCCGATACGAGACGAATAAAACCCACCCTATTGGTAGTAGAGTGGGTTTGTTTTACTCATGCTTGTTATGGGAATGATTAACATGAGCAAAGGAAAGAAATAAATTTTATTGAAAGTCTTTCAGCGTTAATAGCACTGATAATTTTTATATATTTATTTTAGCATCTTTCTTTATGAAATGGAAGAGATAGAGATTATCAACCGCCGTGGTCTCCATGTGCGTATTGAACTATATCAGAAGCTCGCTGTACCTCTGTAGGTGATTGAACACCGAACGTCAATGTTAAAACAGTAATAATCCCAATTAAACTAGATATTACTTTCTTCATTTTAATGCCCCCTTATCAAAAGATTTCTTTCTTGCTTGAGAACTTAAATAGAAGTATTTGCTCGCCTTTGAATCATTGCCTTCCTTATAAAAGCGAACTGCTAATTGTTCCTTATATTCTTGAATGTATTCATGTAGCTCTTCTTTTTCAAAATATGAAACTCCTGCTAGGACTATTCTTTCAAGCTCTTCGGCTAGAACATTCCCATTAAGAGCATTTAAAATCTCAAAATGATGACAATATTCTTCATTACCTAGTTTAATACATAGTTGATGTCCTTTTGCAATCAATGTCGTTACTGTGTCATGTTCTCCCAATTTATAATATTCCTTCGCTTCGATGAATATTGCTTTGAAATGGTTTGGCTTCTTCTCAGATACTTCCGATAAGTATCTAATAGCTAATTCAGACATGTTTTGTCCTGCATAGAGAAGACCTAGGTTATGACGAACCATAAGAATGAATTTCTCTTCTTTGAGCTTTTGAAAAATATCCATAGCTTTCACAAGATGCTCTTCTGACAATATCCATTCTCTTAAATTGGTACATGCCATTCCTAAAAGGTTCTCACAGAATCCAACATTTCGTTCATAATTCTCATTCTCTTCAAAAATCTCTTTTGCTTTTGTTACATATTTAACTGAGTTAAGCGATTCATAAATATCATAATGAAAAGCACCTAACTTATAGTAAAACTCAGCTTTTTCAATCACATCGGGGACTAGTTCAAGAAGAGCTTCTGCTTTGTCAAAGTGTTCTTTCGCAATTGTATAGTTGCCAATACCCGAAGCATGTATTGCTTTAAAGAAGTGATAGTAATAAGTTAAGAAGTTATTAGTTGGAATCTCAAATTCTTCAACCTTATCAAAGCTGTTAACAGAGACTCCTAAATTATCAACAATGTACTGGAATCGAAAATCTAAAAGAGAATAATATAGTAGTAGAGTCTGGTCTTTCTCTATATTATCAATCTTCTTATCAATCTCTTCTTTTAATCTATGCGCTTGACCAATTCGTCTAGCGCGAATCTCAATATACCATTCATTTAATAACTGCGTAATTTTCTCGTTTCCTTTGACTGGAACGTTCATAGTATCCTCCTCATCCATATATATCGTGTTTCTTCCTATTATATAGTATTACAAAATGGAAAAGGTTGGATTATGGAATTTATCAATATATTTCAGAATATTCAGTAAAATAACAAATAAAAAGAGACACCCTTGACTCAAAAGGATGCCTTAGATAAAAATGACGAATCTATCAATATTATATCATATAATTATATTTCATTGCATGTGGGAATATATAGTACGTTCTAGTATATTATGGTATAATTAAGGTAACAACTTTTTTGGCATTCGTGGGAGGATTATCTACCTTTTCTTGCAATTTAAGAGAAGGGAGGTGAGCCGAATGGATTTCTTAAACTGGATTATCGAAGGGATAACTAAAGGTGTTTCACAATACATCACTGTAAAATTCCTAGAAAAACAGGAAAAGAAAAAGAACCACGATGCCGACCAAGCTGATGGTTCTTCTTCTGATTCCAAATAATTGAATTAGATAAACTAACCACAATGCTGTAATTAGTTGTACACTGAACTCGATGTTAGCGCATCGGGTTCTTTTGTTATTATATGCTAATTGTAACATAGTTATTCTAAATGTTGCAAGAAATACTATATTGACTTGACCATGGATTGAATCATCTTTATGACCATTATACGCTTATCCTCATCTAATTGCTCAACAATCTCTATTACTGGCTCAAATTCTCTTCTTGTATCAGAGTATGGTAACAAATCTTCTGTATTTGATAATCCAAGAAGGTAGTCAGATGAAACACCAAGAGCATCTGCGAGCAATGCAGTTGTTTCTCGTGACGGTTGTTTTGAATTTGATTCAATCATAGATATGAATGCTTCTGATACATTTGATAGTTCTCCTAATTCTTTCTGTTTTAATCCTTTCTTAATTCTTAACATTCTAACTCTTTTAGAGGTTACATTAGTCATTTTAAAATCTCCTTTGAAAGATATTATAAATATCTTAACAAAACTTTACCTTTCGGTCAAGAATGGTTAAGTAGAGTTAAGTCAAGGGATTTACTCTACTTGTAACATTAATTTAATATGATAGAGACTATTGATAGTCTATACGAAAAATAGTATAATTACATTTGTATCGATACGTTGGGGGACGCTCCAACTGAAAGTGTTCATAAGGTTTGGATATTGTATACCAACTGAATA
Source organism: Bacillus cereus group sp. MYBK139-1 (assembly GCF_051916915.1). NCBI lineage: Bacteria > Bacillati > Bacillota > Bacilli > Caryophanales > Bacillaceae > Bacillus > Bacillus cereus group sp. MYBK139-1. The sequence goes on from NZ_JBQAHO010000008.1 coordinate 47,512, forward strand.
AATAATATCTCAAGTGTTCATAGCATGCTCTGACAAAGGGTATGCTCTTTTTTGTTTTATTTACTAGTTTACATAACATATATTCTAAGCACATGTATAACTGTATAAAAGAAATCTCTCAAAATGACTAGTATCCTTGTGTTATTGAGATGTTATGTATAAATACACCATATTATGTATGAATATAATTGTGTTGATTTCGCATACAATTTAACACTCATATCTCTTTGGGATGAGTATTCTTGGATTTTGAGACGATAAAGAAAAAACTGGCATTTTTGTTACAATCGCATTACAATATAGCTATACAGTTATACATGTAGGAGGTCTTTCCCATTGGCTTACAAAACTGAAATCAGAATCTTAAATCCCGACAGGAAGAATTATACAACTACTCTAAGTACAGAATTGTTAGATAAAGTAAAGTTGATTGCTGTTGAGCAAGATACATCTTACAACTTTCTGCTTGAAGATGGAATTCAATATGTGTTGGATAATTTCACAAATAAAGGTGATTATAAGAAAAGACAAAAACCAAGTGACAGAGTTAAGGTCAATACTACCTATAGCGAGGTATTGTTTAAGCAATTAAAAACTAGAGCAATCTATCTTGGTGCTAAGAACAATGATTTGATTGAGGTTGGTATGAGGTACATCATTGAAAAAAATACATAAAAATAAGAGAGAATATATATTCTCTCTTATCCTATCATCATTATTCCTCTCTTCATTCCCCATTGACTCGCTTCCATCTCTTCTTTACGAAAAACGTTGAATAAAGCAGGCATTCCATCGTTGTTGCTAATAGTATTAGTATAATCTCCTAGCTGATTAAATACTTTAAATGATACATACTCGTATTTATAACTCTTATCAAAGGTACTTGTCGTCACTATAGTTGGGTCTATTACATCATTATTCTCATCTAATATAAAAGCATGTCTCGCCATTAATCCTTCAACTTCGTGAATGCTTACATATCCATAAGCAATCTTCCACTTGTTGCTGTAAAACTTATTACCATATTCCCAATCCCTTAGTACGTTGAAAACATTATTGTAACATCCCTTAATTTCGATTGAATCTTTACAAGCTTCATATACTTCTATGCTTAATTCTGCATTGAATTTATGCTCTTGAATCATCTCTTTCTCACCTTCAAATCGATATTAACGACCTCTTCTTCACTCTCTAGCGTTGTCAGTATAGATTGAATAGATTTCATGATAGCATTTGTACTGTAATTACCTTTGATTTCGATAGTTAAAGAGTTGTCATTCTCTTCATTTTGACGAGTTTCTTCCATTATATTGTCTTCCTGTGATTCGAGAGTTTCTTCTATTGTATTGTCCTCTTCTGATTCGATATCTTGAGGCTTATCCTCGACAACTGTTTCGTCCACAACAGTATCTAACTCCTCAGCAGTTGCAACTATTGGCTCTACTGATGCAGGAATAGCGACCTCTTCTTTTCTTTCTGTATGCTCTCCAACAACTTCTACATTGCTCTCGTTCTCTTTTTGTTCCTGTTTTTGCTTTTGTTTCCTAGCAACGCTACTAATATAGTAGACATACTTTAAGTCAGCGCCCCATACTTTGGCTAGTTCTGATTGCACTGGGAAATCTTTTAAGTAACTTTCTAATAGAGGGATTTGCTGATGCTTAGGCAGTTGCTTAAATAATGGAAAGTCTATAAAGTCATCCATATACTTACTCATTTCTTCATCACTTAATATAACATGTAAGTCCTCAGGCTTTGCATTTTTTGGATGTCTTCCTCTTCTAGTTTCTGTTGGAAGACCTAGATTTTCAATAATCTTATAGTAGACATTCTTAGATATCCCCATCTTGTCCTGTATCTCTTTAGCTTTATACTTAGCCTTCCATGTCTCCATAAACATCTTCTGTTGACTCTTATCTTTATCTGAAAACTCTTGATAGCTGATTATATCATTCAAGTTGTAAACCTCCACATCTCCACTGAGTTTCTTATATTTATTACTTCCTTTCATAAAGTAGGAAGGTGTTCTTAACGCTTGATTTCCTCCACCCTTACGTGTGGATACTCTTGAGAATATATTGCTACCTATTCTCTTCTTGTCTCGAATCTCTTCATGGAAAAGGCGTTCGATATTCATTAGCAATTCTCCTAAACCATTAATAATTCTCATATATTCATATCTCTTCTTATTATATAATACAGTAACTCAGTAATCAACTGTTAAATTATATGTAAAAAAGAAGCCGTATTTCACGACTTCTTCTTAGAACATATATGACTTCCACTATTACCACTTATCTCTTCTTGTATCCGACCTTCTTTAGCCTTTCTTAAGATAGAGCATTTTTCATGGTTTTTCTTACATGTTGCACAGTTTCCTTCAAAAAACTGAGCATAATCTGTTTCAGTATTGAATATCCCAGTGTATTCAACAGGTCGTAGAATAGCATAAAATCTTGGATTCTTGGCATCGTACAATACCTTTTGAGTTCTCACTAGTACATTCTTATCATCTTCTATAACAATACCTGTGAGAGCATCGCATAGCAACTTGTAATAGTTGTTGTTATCTTGATTTGTCCTAGACTGTACAAATACACAATCTAGATACCAATGACCTTCTGCAGTCTGAGTTTTATCCCATTTCTGCTTCGTTACTTCTCGCTTTAAATAAGCTTCAAATCGCTTCTTCCAGTCTTTACTTTCCCTTGTTTCGTACATGTGTATGAGTGCTTTGCCATATACAATCTTTGCAGATGGCTTGATATAGTTGTTTACAGAAATGGGTAACTCATCATAGTTGATTATAAATCTACTCAATGACTTACCCATCCTTTCTAAATTACTTGTTTAAGTCCTTCAACATTTGTTGCATTTCTTCTACGGTTACAGATTCACTAGCCTGTACTAATAGGTTTTGTAGTAACCCTTCGAATCTTTCATTAGTAACCCCATAAGATGCCTTAACCTTGATTAAAACACCGATGATAGCGAATAAATCCTCTTTCTCCATCTCAACTTTTATCACTTAAATCACCCCTTAAGCTTCTTCGAAGTATTTGATTTTTGAGTTAGGGATATATGTGTTTCCAAGGAAGATTCCATCGTTATTAACTTGATTAGCCACATTCTGTGTAATCCACTCTCGGAACTGTCCTTGAACCATATTGTTAACCATGAATTCAAGTGGGCTTCCCTCAAGTAATACAACTCGAATGCTTAATGGATTTACTTCCTCTACTACTGTTTCTTGTTCTACTGCTTCTTGATTTTTCTCTTGTTTATTTGTATCCATGACGATACCTCCATTTTAATAATTTTGTTTAATCTGACGTTCTAATGAAAAGGGTTTTAGCCCTAGCTTGTCTTCTATTTCTGCGTATGAGTCGCCATGAGCGAACCCTGTAATACAGATTGGAACGATTGATATTTTGTGTTGTAAGTTCTCATCGTAAGTACGATTATAATAAGCTTTCTTACTTGCAAAGTTCTTTCGTGAATTGATAATTACCTCTTCTTCACCATTTGATTCTGCGCCAATTCGAACACGAACAGCTACATAATTTGCGTCTACTAATGATGCTACATTATAGCATTCATTTAAATCCTCTAGTTTCAACTTCATTTCACCTCTGATTCTTGAATGATTTTGATGGCTTTACTATATTGGACAATCTCTTCTTCTAATACAGGGAAGTATTGTCGCAGAGAAGGGTCTGATTTCCTTCTGTAATGCTCAAGCGTTTGTTCTGCTTGTCGCAACCTGTGTAGTAGTTCTTTGATTACAATGTCCATGTAAAGCCCCCTATGCGTTGTGAGTGCCACCCTTGTATCGAACTGCGATACCAATGGTGTTCATTATCTCTTCTAATTGAGGAATGATAAAGGAATTGCCTTGCTTAGTTAATTCTGACTTTAAAGCATCCATAGCCTTCTGCTTGCCAGTAAAGTCTTCTGATGGCTCACCTACTAATGTGTAGCGGAATAAGCCTTCTCCAAGTGACTCTTTGTTAATCTTGTATCCTAATTGATACAGACTGCCTAGATGCGCTCCATAACGAAGTGAGACAGTCGCTGATAGCTCTGCATTTGTTACGCCTGCAGAACCCTTCTCTTTTAACACTCTTAATATTTGGTCACGCTTGCGTTCCTGACGTTTCTTTTCGTTGTATTCCACTTTTCATTCCTCCGATTTCAATAATTTTGTTTAATTAAACAAGTTTAAAATTACTAATAAGATGATTGTTGGTACGCATATCTCGATATACAAAGGTATATGCTTTGGGTCGAATTCTAGCAAAGTTTCAATAACTTGCTTAGGACTCAATATTCTCTTCCATTCTCTTGGCAATCTCATCAACACATTCTCTAAAGTCAATCTCTCCAAGTTGGAATCTGCGCCATGGCTCTAGTTCGTATGGTGTCATTACTCCACTACCATCCAGTCAGTAGCATGCATATCTTCTTGGTATGGAGTTGCGATTGCATATCCACCACTCTTTAATACTGCTACTAGAAATTCACCTTGCCACATAGGAAGACTCTCGTTTTGTAGCCCCATAATATCTTGCTTGCACCAGTATCCATCCCAAATTGCACGAGTAACTTTCTTGCCTTCATGAATTGCCATATCTACAGCTCTGCCATAGGTTAGTCCACTTAGAATGACCTTTGAGTATCGCTTTGTGCTTGCTACTGCAGGTCGAATTGAAATGGTTGATTCTTCAATTATAGAGCGAGACAATATCATAGTAGAACTATCGTTAATGTTCATTATTTTGTAATCGTCCGATGTTACATCAAGAACTTCAAATTCCTTGCCTTTACGAATAATCATTGAATGAAATGGGCTTAATGGAACACTTGTATCCTTTGTAAATTTGATTCTGTCATGTTTTTGATATTTAGTCATAATTGCCTCCTAATTAATCATTGCTTCCCATACCTCTTCTGCGCTTTGAGGCATTTCCACAAGTTTATTCCCACTTATTGTAATTGTTTTAATCTGTTTACCATCCTGCCAAACATCTATTCTTCTCCACGCATAAAACTCTTTGCCAATGTACTCATCGTTCTTAATATTTCTATCGAACAAATCTTTAGCATTATCTGTGATAAGAACTACATCTCTAGCTAGGATTAAAGCATAAATTCTCAATCTAGTTGCCTCCTAGATTCTTATTAAAATATGGATTTTATTAACTAGAATAACTCTGCCCACTCGGGGTCGTTTTTTAGAAAACTATGAACATGAGTTAGTGGTAACGCAATTTGATGATGCATATCCTTGTTTTGAACCATATTAATAACGTAATGCGCTCTCATCCCACGAGAATGAATCCCTAATATATGAAACCCGATGTGAAATTTATCACTTTCAATAAACGATGTGTTTTTACTTAGATGTGCTTTTTGTATCTTATCTTTCATCATAAGTCTGAATAGTTTAAAATAACTTTCCATTTGCTTACTATTTTCTACGAACACAACAACTACAACTCTTTCAGTCATTATTAATAACTCCAATCGCTTTTAATGCAGATAGGCAGACAGCCATCTGAGGTGTTTTTGCAATGCTTTTATACCAAAGCTTCTCATTATATACACTGCCAATGCTAACGTTACAGTAATAATCATCACGAGTAGCTTCTTCATTTCTTACTAACCCGCAATCCTCATTCGCACAGTCTCGAAGCAGAACACTAAATCCAAGCATCTTTAATCGTTTCATAACTAACAGAGTGTGGTTCATATTAGTAGATGGAGAAAAATCCTCTGTGCTAAAATCATGTAACTCCATAACGTGTTTAGCAATTAATTTATCAGTTTTAATGTTATCCATGAAAATACCTCCTAGTTTTTACGTTTACTCTTCTTCTCTTCTAATTTCATTACGAGCATTGTCTCAATCAATGTAGCTAGTAAAAGAAATAGGATTCCTACTGGTTGAAATAAATCAAACTCTCCTTGTTTAATCCCATCTAAGGTTACTAGAAACCCATAAAGCAGTGTTTGATACCAACTTAACTCTAAGAAATACAAGATTACTTGTTTATTTGACATCGCAATCCTCCTTGCTATATTGACTTTAATTCAAATGTCTCCGCAGGAATAACTTTAACGAAATCAAGTTTACGAAACTTCTCTTTAGCCTTTTTAAGAATATGAGATACGTTGCTTGTTTCAACCGAAGACATGAGATTATTACCTTCTAAGTTTAATAGAAGATATTTGCTACGAGGCATATCCTCAATAACAAGATAATACATTGTTCTACCACATCTAGATTGAAAGACTAAGATATCGCCTTTCATAACCATATCTTTAGGTCTCGCCTTATCTATACTTACCTTCATGATAATCCTCCTGTTAGAGCCTTTAGCTCCTTCTTATTCTTTAAATATTTGGTTTCTATTACTGAGAAGTGGACGATAATTGGTATCCCTGTTGTCATTCTTACATCAAGAGCATTAACCCATTGATTCTCATTGCTTAACAACATTGTGCTACCATCTCTTGAAAATCTTCCCCAGTAAGTATTGTTGGACGTGAACGTCCCATTCTTCTGAGCCTCAACGTCACGTAAACATCTAACCTTTAACACCTTAATCATGGAATCCTCCTAGTATAAAAGCGACATTAAGGGCGTTCTCATTGATAACTCTGCAAATGCCTCAACGTATAAATACTGATGCTTTAACGCCTCTTGTTTATTTGTCTTAAATACTCTATTGTACGAGTTTAGAAACTCTACTAATTCTAATGTTGTCCAGTCTTTTACCATCTTAATTCTCCTCTTCTATTTGTCTTATGCACCTCCTACCATTGTTTCAATACTTTTGTTCAATGGAGGAAGAAAGAAAAGCCTTCCTGCCCTCCATTACATTCTATCATTATTTCTTAATCTTGTCAATAATTTTTGTTAACTTGCCAATTAATCCTAATCCGAAGATTACATTGAACGAAAGATTTAATACTCGTTCTCCAAATGATGAGCCACTTGCTTTAGCGTGACCACCGCCACCGTACACTTTAGCGACTTCTTTGCCAAGGTCGATATTATTATGAGTTGTGCGATAAGATACACGTTTGTTACCCATATCAATCATTACAATGTATTTGAGGTCTTGATGACGCTCTGATAATACGTTGCCTAACTCGCTGATGTATTGCTCTGCGAATACAACACCAATCTTGTTGCCAAGGAGGTTCTTAACCATCATCTGCTTCTCTTTGCGGTCAATATATGAATCTTTCTTATCGTTGTCAATCTGAATAACAACCTTATCTCCATCGCTGAACATTTGTCTCCAAGAGCCTTCACGAATAGTAAAGATAGTTGAGTTTTTGAATCGCTTGACGAATGTATTTACGAATTTGCTTTGACCTAGTAACCAAAATAGTTGATTTAATGAAGATGCTTCAAGGTCATTGTAAATCTCTTTCCACTCCCATGAATCATATCTGCGAACCTTTTCAACGAATACAGTAAGAGCATCTCGATAGGTTTCACGTTGGAAGAATCCATGCATTGAAAGGAATTCATAGAACATATTTGTGCCTGAGTTCTTTCCTAAAGCGCCTACTACGCTTACTTCTGCCCAGTTATACTTGTTTAAAAACTCTGCAGTACCATGATGGTCTAGTAATGAGAAGCGATGTAATTCCCATTCTAAGTTGTTGATTAACTCTGCTGTCGCCTCATCTACAGAGATGTCAGTGATAAAAATCTTATCGTAGTTTGTGAATGCTCCACTATTGACGAACTCAGAAACCTTCTTGCTTGCATCTTGAGGATTGCGAACGACTGTTACATCAATATTATCAAATGCCAATCGACCTAAAATCTCACATGCCTCGCCATCCATATCATTGTGTGTGAATAACTTTACCTTACTAGATTCGTTTAACATATCATTTCCTCCTGTTGTTTAACTTATAATTTGATTATACATTAAACTTAGTGTTATTTCAATACTTTTGTTTAAAAAGTGTCATGAATTTAGAACGTCTTTAATCTTCCTTAATTGCTCAAGGGTGATTTTATCTGCACGGTTATGATAGCTACTGCCATAACGGAATAAACTTGATATTTCTGACATTAGAGCGATGTACTCTTGTCTATCAAGTATCTCTTGTCTTGAGAAGTATAGTGTCCAATTAGGAGAGTAATCTGTAACCTGTCTTAAGTCTTCTATATAGAACTTAATCCACGAAAAGTCTCTATCATCGCCAATTACACCTACGAAGAAATACTTTCTCCCTACCTTCTTGACTTCATACTCTCGTATCCCTTTTACTCCATATCTAGCTTGATTTCCACATGGCTCTAGATAAACCTTTTGACCAACTAATGGCTTTGTCAATGAAATAACCTCCCTTTTAAATATGTAAAGGGGAGAATCGCTCTCCCCTGCTTATTAGATTAAGCCACGCTTAGTTAGAATTTCACGAACGCCAGTTTGACCAACGCCACGGAAGCTCTGAATCTCATTGAAGTTATCATCCACTAATACAAGTGTAGGAGTCTTCATGATTCCAAATTGTCCTGCTAACATAAATGCCTCATCAGCTTTCACTTCGCCTGTCTTTGTATCTGTTAATTGACCAGTTGTAATATTAGCAATTAAATCTGCTTCAACTTCTACTTCGTTCTTTAAGAACGTGTCTAACATTTTGCATGGTGTACAGTTTTCTTGTTTAAATTTAATTAATTTCATCGTTGTTTAATCCCCTATTCGTTTTAAGTATTCTTTTTTGAATTCTCCAGTCTCTTTGCCAAACTCTTTGACATGTGCTACTGGGATAGATGTTGCATTTGAATCATATAAAGCTTTATTATCGAGCGTTGCATTAATGCCCTCGAATTCAATTTTCACGTTGTAATGAGTCTCTTCTGTGTCAGGGTCGCATGTAACCATAGATATATTACCTACCACATATGGATAACAAGCACCGCTAATAGTCTCTGTGTACTCCCATTTCTCAATAACCTTTGCATCGCCAGTTGTCTGTTCATAGCGAATATCCTCACAGCCTGCTAAGACTGCGATGGATAATGCTAATATCATAATGCGCTTTTTCACTCTCATCCCACCTTGATATGTTAATACTTTTGCTTAATCGAACTCATTGTCGATTGGGAAGTTAAAGTCTTCATCTGTTAAAGGCTGATGTTTTGCGATAATGTAGCCTGAGCCTTTTGTAGAGAAGAAATCATGTGTTTTAGAGTCAGTGCTTAAGCCATTTAGAACGATAGGATTAATCTTCTTATCTTCGTAATGTGGAGCTTTTCCTAAGTTCATCATTGCTTTGTTTGCATTGTAGATTAAGAAGTTCTTAACTTCATGGTCTAATGCTAGAGCAGTATATAGTTCTTCTGTGTAATGGAACTCATTCTCCATTAACTCTTCAAGAAGCTTGATTGTTTCATAATCTACTTCCTTCTGCTCCTCTTCGCTTAGTTCAGTGTATAGTTCCTGTGCAAGCAATCCAACATATACGCCGTGAATACTTTCATCTTGGATGATTTTCGTGATAATCTCACCACTAGCTACCATCTTGCCTTGACCACTCAAATATAATGGTAAGAAGAATCCACTGTAGAATAAGAAGCTTTCTAAGAATACACTGGCTACCATAGCAAGATATAAGCTCTTTTTGTCAGTGATATTTTCATAGTAATAAGAGATTAAATCAGCTTTGAATTGTAGATACTGATTCTCTTCTACCCAGTCAAATACTTCATCGATTTCACTATTACTAATTAATGTAGTAAAGATTGTTGAGTATGATTTTGCGTGGATATTCTCCATCATTGCCATAAATGATAAAACAGCTTTACGTTGCAAATCATCAACATGCGCTAAGATGCTAGGCATTCCTAAGTTACCCTGCTTCGTATCAAGTAAAGTTAAACCACCCAATACCTTTTTATATGTTTCTTGTACGATAGGCTCTAAGCGACCCCATACTTGTTTGTCTTTTGAAGGAACATACTCTGTATCAGTCCACATCTGCTTGATATTTTGTTCCCAAAATGTAAGTGTGAAAGCATCTGTTTTTCTGTTCCAGTTTACTGCTCTGTGAATTCGTTTGTTTATGCTTTCACTTAGCTGTTCATTACGTTTCTCAGGTGATAATTTTCTTAAATCTGTTGTCATGCTTTAGCGAACCTCCACTTTTTATGTGTCTTTTGTGCGCCATCGATAACAGCTTGAACACCTTCGACATCTAGATTATTCTTAGAACAAAACTCATTTAATTCTAAGAGACTGTCTACTACAAACTCGTTCCCTTTTGGATTTGTAGCAATGATTTTGATTCCTTTAGGAGTAATTGGTACAGTTAACCCTTGTTCAGTTAACACATCTTCTGTTTTCAGAGAGACTATCTTAGAATTAGGCTCAATTATAGTTACAGGCTGTCCCTTAGTCTTCTCAAAAGCTTCTATAATTTTAGCCTTATCTTCTTCTGTTGTTTTTGCAACTAAGATTGGTTTTACTGGAGTCGGTCTTACTGCAATTGAAGTATCTTCAAAATCCCCTGTTTCCACCTTTGTTGCAGGAATGACATCTTCATGTTTCGTAGCCATAAACTTTACTCTACAGAATTCCATTTCGCCTCTACCTGTGTTCACTCGAAAACGACCTAATACATCGTAATGTTGATTTTTCTTATTCAGCAAATTCAATTCGCCTCCTATTTTAATAATTTTGTTTAATAGGAAGGAGAGAAAATTCTCAACTTCCTATTAATTTTAACATAATCGGGTTGTAATTTCAATAATTTTGTTTAATATATTTTAGATTAAACTGTACAAGATAAGCAGTCTTCTTGAGAAGATACCTTTGTTCTTGTGTAGTAAAGCGTTTTAAGACCTTTCTTGTGGGCATAGATGTAGTGTCGTGCCAATTGACCGTCTGTCGTTTCGTCATCAACGAATAGTGTTGTCGAGATTGACTGGTCAACGTGTAACTGAATAACAGCCATAAGGTCAATTAATTTCATCATATCCATTTGGTATGCTTCTTTGTAGAACCACCATGTTCTAGCATTTAAGAATGGCATTGGGTAATGCGTTGTAGAATCGCCATACTTACGAGTCTCAATTTTCTCTGTGATAGGCATTACTGATGGCGTAGCATTCTGAACATATGAAATTGAGCCAGTCGGTGCAATCGCAAGCAAGTAAGCTGAATAGATACCATGCTCCATGATTTGCTCGTTTAGGCGTTCCCAGTCCTCTTGAGTTGGGATATAGATGCCTTCGAATAACTTAGCAACCTTATCTGTCTTAGGAGCGTGAGACTTCTCGATATAACGAGTTAACGCAGTTCCTTTAGCGTACTCTGATTTCTCAAAGTGGTCAAATGGACTGTACTCTTTCGCTAGTTCCATAGAGCGCTCTAATGCGTAGAATCGCATCATTGCAAAGAATACGTTAGCGAAGTCTTTTGCTTCTCGACTCTCATATGAAATGAAGTTCTTAGCAAGGTATCCATGAAGGTTCATAACACCTAATCCAACGCTTCGGAATGAATCGTTTGCCTTCTTAACAGATGGTACTTCATCAATAGATGTTTTACGAGTAACTGTTGTAAGAGCGTCAATAGCAATCTTAACTGCATCTTTTACCTCTTTATTCTCCATTACATTCGCAATGTTTAAAGAACCTAGATTACAAGAGATATCGTATCCAAACTCATCTGTCCCTTTATGTGATTCTACATGACTATGAGTCTGCAATTGCAAGATTTCTACGCAAAGATTAGACATTTTAATATCGCCAATATCTTTCAACATATGAACCTTGTTTGCTACGTCACGATTCAAGATATAAGGATAGCCACTCTCCAATTGTGTTTTACCAATTTCTTCGAAGAATGCACGAGCAGAACCCATCGGTTTCTTGCGAACAGCAGGATTATTTAGTAACTCATCGTACATTTCATCCATGTGCATATCATCTAAATGAACGCCATATGCTTTAAATACTGAGTTTGGATAGAATGAGAACCATTGCTCATCTTTCTCAGCCAATTCGTAAAGCTTGCTAGGGATAATTAATCCTAATGATAAAGTCTTTAATCGCTCATTCTCATCTGCATTAATCTTCTTCGTTGACAACATTGCTTTTGAATCTGAGTGGAATGCGTTGATATATACTGCAACAGCACCTTCACGTTGTCCAAGCTGATTGAATTTACGAGCGATATCTTCTAGAATCTTAGCAATACCTACCACTGATGTAGATGCGCCTTCCATACCTTTAATTGGCTCATCAGCGCCACGTAATACAGATAAGTTAACTGCTACACCGCCACCAAAGCGAGATAATTGTGCAACTGCTTCATTGATATAGAAGATACCTTCTGTGCTGTCGGGCATTTGTAATAGGAAGCAAGATACTAAGCGCCCTGCTCTACTTCTCATAGCATTTAAGAATGTTGGCGTTGCAGGTTGATAGTTTTGCTTGATTAGCTGTTTTGCAATTGCTTTAGCTTTCTCAAAGTCGCCATCACCTAAGAATAACGCATTTGCCATAACTCTATCTTCATATCGTTCTAGGTAATTTGCTCCATCGTTTGTTTTAAGAGCATAGTTGTTATAGAATTTGAATGCGCTCATAAATGATTTGAAGCGGAATTTATGACCATATACAATCTTATGAAGCTCTTTAATTTCACTATCCTTATACTTCTTAATGACACTGCTATCCCAGTAATCATGCTTTAATAGATACTTTAGCTTCTCATCAAAATCATGGAAGTACTGCATCTTCTTATTTACATGGTCAACAAAGTATGAGTAAACAGCCTCTCTATCCTTACTATATTGATATTGACCATTTTCATCTTGTATCTTTACTTCGTTGTTAAGCTCAATCCATTTTGCCAAACTTACTTCATCCTTTCTAATTCCTCAATCTTTTCTGTAACGATATCCACATCGCTTTCTAAACCACTAAGTTCAAATTTATGAAGTAGTGGAACGTTGTACTTCTCTGATACTTTGACAGCGCCACCGCAGAACATTGTCCCCCAGTTTCTATTCCCACTTCCTACTACAGCAACTAGATTATGATGATTTGTCTCAAGGAATCTCTCTACTTCCTCAGGAATCTGTCCAAATCCTGTTGTGTATGTTATGAGTACAAATGGCTCATACACGGCAGTAGTACCTTTTCTTATTAATATATTGAATAGTGGGAAGTCTAACTTATAGACAAATCTTTCTACATTGCCTGTCATAGATGCATAAGCTACTAACATGACAACACCTCTTATTTTAATAATTTTGTTTAGTGGTATAATTTATACACATGTAGCATCACTACAAGGACAATTATACCACATGTAGATTATCATTTCAATACTTTTGTTTAATAAATTTCAAATTAAGCAATCTTGTCTTCTTTATCTAGCTTTTGAAGATACTCTGCAAGATAAGTGCGTTTATTACTCACATCATCCTTCTGAATCGCCTTCACAATAGTCTTCTTCGTAGCAATGACTACACAATGCTTTCGAGTACGAGTGATAGCTGTATAGAATAACTGGCGTGAATTCAGTGTGAAATGGAATGGCAATGCAATGATAATAATCTTATTAGATGAACCCTGTGATTTATGGATTGTAATACAGTATGCTAATTCGATAGAGCGATAATTACCTTCATAGATTCGAACGTTTCCAATTCCCTCAAAGTTAATTAGCATGAATTTGTCGCCCTCTTCATCGACATCAAAACGCTCTAAGATACCAATATTGCCATTGAATACAGGACATGATGCTCCAAACTCATCAACAGAATCATAGTTGTTCTTGATATTAATAACCTTATCGCCTTCACGCAGATAGTATCCTTCTCTCTCTTCAACCTCTACCCCATCTACAACCTTCTTATTTACCTTGCCAATGAAATGCTCTTCCTTCTTTTCGTTTTGTGGGTTATAAATCTTCTGACAAGCGTTATTAAGCAATAGGCAAGATGCCTTCCCTTTCTCACGTTGTTGAGTAAGGATTTGAATGTCCAAGATGCTCTCAGTTTGGCTGTACTTATAGAACTCACGCATAACATGTAAGAAGATTTTGTCGTCATCTTCGATTAGGTCATACTCTAAATCCTGTAATTCACCATGCACTACACGACCTGTTTCTCGACCTAGAACCTGTACACCTTGACGAATGGCGATAGAATCCGTTACGACAGCAGATTTCTGTGCCTGACGGTGAATCTGAGTTAGTGTCATCGTTGGGATAATTCCACTTTCAATCATTGGCATCATGACTGGGATACCAATACTCTCTAACTGCTGACTATCACCTAGCATAATAATCTTAGCTCCACTTCGAATAGCAAGCAGTAAGTGACCAAATAAACGTGCATCAACCATTGATATCTCATCGATAATGACAATGTCATAGGGTAGTTTATTGTTTGCATGGTAATAGAATCCTGTCCCTAGATTTGCAGGAGAATATCCTAGAAGTCTATGAATTGTACTGCCATCTTTCCCAGTTACCAACGCTAGATTCGAAGAAGCCTTTCCGCTTAGCGCACATTGAGCATATAAATAACCTTTCTGTTCAAGGAAATCAGCTACTGCTTTTAGGGTTGTTGTTTTACCAGTACCACCATAACCTTGCAGAATTGATATATTGTTCTCAAGCATCATTACCATTGCCTCATTACGTTGTTGCTCTGTGAATTTCCATCCTTGCAACTCTTCAATGGCATCAACTGCTACTTCCCATCCCTTGTAATCGAAGTCATTTTTTGCCTTTAGAATGCGGTGCAACTCCTTGGCGACTAAGTCTTCTAATCTTTGAAATCCAGTAAGTGAAATTTTACTTTTATCTTCTGTCATATAGAAGGTATCTGTATCTTCTACAAGCATTTTACCAACAATAGACTTGTCTACATTAGGAATAAACTCAAATGTTGCTCTTAATAACTCGATTGGTGGAGACCACGTATGACCTTTCCCTGCTTCCTCTTGCAATACATGAACTAAGAATGATTTGATACGAACGTGGGCATGAACATCCCCACCTAATTGCAAGAACATCTTGTCGCACTTCTTAAACCCAAAGCCATCAATCTCCATTAATAGATATGGATTCTCTTTAACCTTCTGAATAGCCAACTCAGGAGAGCCATAATAATCAGTGATTTTGCGAATTGTCTTAGGTGTTAACTCATACTTACCCAACTCAATATAAGCTTCTGAATAGTCCTTCTGTGACTCGTACAGGTCTATAATGCGCTTAGCAGTCTTTAATCCAATACCATTCGCTTGACACAATCGCTTTACATCTTTCTCTTCGATAACTGCTATTGGATTCTCAAATGCCTCACATAAAGCATCTGCTTGCTTCTGTGTTAAGACAATCTCTAGGAATCTTCGCACAGAGTCCTTGTTACTCGCATCTAAATCGATGTTTTGTCGCATAAATGCTAATTCATATCCTAATCCAAATGTAGGATGACGCTCGCCTTCTTCTGCGATGAAGTAATATTCAGCGCCCTCTTTTAATGGTGGCATTTCACCTTTGATAGAGAACGTGCCAAATGAATGATGTAGCTCTATATCCCCTTCTTCGATGTTAACTGGCTCAAATGATGCAATTGTAAATCCGCCACTTGTCTCATAGACACCTCTTGGGAACATAATTCTCTTTAATTTAGCTGTACCTTTTACTGTAGTCATAAGCTACCTCCTATTTATCTTTATTACCCATAGCCATTTGTAAAACTTCTACAATGTTATATCCAGTGTGAATCGCAACTGTATCGTTGGTCACATACTTTCCTGCCTCTTTATGAGACTTACAAGTATCGAATATCCCAACGACTTCATCTGTCTTCATGCACTTGCCACAAGGGTATTGAATTGGTGACGTTGTGAAGAAATGACAATTTGCACAGGATGGTGTATATCCATCTTCATTTGGGTCATAAGTATGTTCACTTGGAGAAAAATGCTCTGCCATCCATTTCTTCATGCATGCGTCAGAGCAAGTAATTCCACCATAATAACTCTCTCTGTAGCACTCTTCCCCTTTATAAATCTTCTTGTCACATTCTGAATTTGAACAAGCAATGTATTTCAATTTGATTGCCTCCCATATCAATACTTTTGTTTAATCTATAATTCCTAATTGAGAATACAGTTTTGTAAGTAACGATGCAGTTACCTTTTCCTGTTCCTCAAATGTAACATCCTCAAAGTCTAATCCTTGAATCTTTGCAACAGCCTTCTTCATATTATCAATTCCTGCTGACTCTAAGACTTCACGTTGGTCTTTGCCCATTAAATCCATTAATAGTAATTGTGTTAAGATTACTGTTTCTAGTTCGTTTAACTCCATTGGCTTCTTCATTCGTTAATCCCCTTGATTTTGATTTGCAAGATATCTAGCACCTTTTCAATATTGAGCTTGATTGCGACACCATCTACTCCATTACCTACTGATTCATAGTAATTTGCAAGTTGCTCTTCTTTTGATTTAATTACTTCATAATTGCCATAGATAAACACTTGGATAAATTCCCCTAACGATAGTCGTCCAATAAACTTTTTGACAAAAGCATCTGTCCAACCATTCTTATCCTTGCAATAATCTTGAAGAAGTTGCTCTTGCGCTCTTTCTTTAAATCTGTCTTCATAATACTTTACAACATTGTTTCTCGCTTCTAATTCCTTCTTTGTAATCGAAAAACTTTCTATCTTAATCATATTAAATCCTCCTATTATTTCAATACTTTTGTTCAATAATTATATTAGAAGTGTAGCATGGTTAACTACACTGTGTCAACGATTAATTACACTTCATTTAAAGCCTTTTGATACGGACTAGCTTCGTACATATCACCCTTATTCATATGGTTGTATGAAGGATGATTAGACACGTCTTTTGAAGCTTTAATAGCCTTCGCATAGTTCTTTCTAGCTGAATCAGGAGTATCTTCGTTACCTACGTAAAACATGTGGTCAGGAACTTTGCCCCAAACAAAATGGTCTTGGATAGGCTTAGTCTTGCTCATCGCCTCTTTAACAGCCTTTACAGCCTCTTTACTACGTAAGTCTATGCCTTCGACAGCCTGCTCCATCATTAGGTATTGTGATGTCATATGGATAGAGATATCATATACATTACCATCAACTACAACCCACGCATGATGAATGGGCATTGATAAGCCTGTAAACACCCAACCTGAGTAATACTTAGCATCTATCCCCATTTCGTTAAATACTCTGCATAGGATTTCAGCGTTCGTGTAGCAATAACCACTCTTAAATTCCCAATTACTTCTACCCATCATTTCAGCCACTTCTAGATGATGACCATTCTCTGTTACGCCATTAGCGAATCCTTGCGCTCTATCTTTGGCTGTAATAGGATATAACTTAGAGCCAATAGTATGCTGTTCTCCTCTTAGGCGAAAAGTGAACTTGCCATTAGAGACTTTATAGTAGTCACCTTCACCTAAATCTATATTAAAATTCATATCCTTTAAACGCATTACTTCCTTGCCTCCAGTTCTTTCAAGCGCTTCAATTCCATAAGCTTCTTATCATTTCCCTGTTCCCTACATGACCAACAATAAACTTCTGTCTCTTGCTGATTGTACCAACCATGACACCATTTACATTTACGCATTCCCATTGTTAATCCTCCTCACAAGTACATTCATCAACATATTCTCTACAAATGATACACCAGTTGCCATGCATGCCAATCACCTCTATTAATAATAAAATAACGATTTTATTATGTTTCCTACCATTCTGTCTTGGCTTCTTCTAGGTAGCCACTCAGTTCTCTATTCTGACCAAGAAACTGGAATGTATCCATGATAAACTTGTCTAAATAGTCTCTTGTAACACCTTCGTACTCATTTTCACCTTTTTTGATATGCATTAACTCTATGAAAGGCTCATATAGATTCTCATACTTCTCGTCAAGTATGTTAGAAAGAGTTGTCCAATGTTCTCCTACATTACAAGGATAAAATGTATTATCTGATTTATCTAATACGCCAAGGCGGTCATCTGTTTCAATCTTCTTAACTTCCTTGTAGTAATCTGTTACTAAGCTTGTATCGGCGACAATCTCCATGCCTTTTGTCATTGCCTTGCTAATAAATATATCAATTACCTTTTTCTCAGAATCACCTAAGCTAATATTGTACTCACTTTCAAATTCTGCGATGATTTCTGCTGTAACCTTCTCTTCATAGATAACGAGTGCTTCTCTCAATTCATCTTCGTTTAATCCATGAACAGGTCTTGACTCTCTCTTGAAGAACGTTGTAGTCATTGTAGAAGCCTCCTAGCTCTTAATCCATTTCATATACTCATCTACAGATAGAGTTGGATACTCTTCCATGTATTGAACGAATAAATCTACGCTATATCCTTTTAGCACAATATCCATGCGAATCTTATCAGCTTGCTGTACTAATTCATCCCTGTCCCATTCATAAAGTTTATCTTCTTTTAACTTATCTTGAATCCACACTAAGTCTTTTGCCATTTTCTTTAATTCATTCATTACTTTCTATCCCCCTTATACTCTACCTGCCAGTAACCTTGTTTATTGTGGGGACTCCAGTAGTCTTTAGCCATTTCATTACTATCTTTGTCCTTGTACTTATCAAGGAACTCCAATGCTTTATCTACAGCTTCTTGGAAATCCTCAGTGCGGTACTCAATATCACAAATCCCTAACAACCCACGCTCGTACACTTGAAGGCAATAGAAGCCAATGTAACGTTGTATGTATGCGACTGCTCTTCCCTCTGTTCTCTGATAGTAATTCCACTTCTGTGAAAAATGCCATCCATCTACTTGTTCAAATCCCCACAATATCATTTAGGTCAATCCTTCCTTACGTTCAATATATATTACTCATCGTCTTTCATGATATCGAGTATTTCATCGACACCTATGCCAAGACCCTTTAGGATATCTTCTGCGTTCTCCATTTGCAATAGGAAAGTATATTCGATTGCAATTCTCTTTCCGCCCTTTGCATCCTTCTTAATCTTACTATGTCTAATAACTGCGTCAAGCATTCTATCAAACTTACCATTCTTAAAGATAACGTGAGAGCGAATTAGAGGCACTTTTGACATATCTAGTCCAAACTTTTCGAATAGTTCATCGCTAGTATATAACTGACCTGTCTTCGTAGTATGTACTTCATCTGCATAAGAACATACCACCCATTCAGACGAATCTTTGCTTATGTAATATAGTAGATATGGGTGCTTTCTAAATAGGTATTCAACAAATTCTCTTACTTCTTGGATTTCAAACAACTCATCTGTTACATGGTCATATCCTTTACAACCAATAACTAAACGTCCTTGCATCTCTTTGCCAACTTGCGTAAGCGAACTAAGTATCTTCTCGATGTTGCGAAGGTCTTTCTTTTTAATCTCTTCAAGTGGGAATTGATAGAACATTACAGGCTTCTCGCCTTCTTTAATTGCCTTCTTAATTTCTTGTGGAGTAGGAACTTTGTCAATATAGTTAAACATTTCATAACCCCTTTTCTTATGTGTTAATGTGATACTTATATATTAACACAGTAAATTTACAGAGTCAAACAAATTATCTAGATTTTATAAGGAAATGAAAAGCCGTGCCTAAGCACGACTCTCATATAATTACAGCATATCTACTACAATTTTACCCCAGTTTTCTAAACGGTCATAAACCTCTTTTGATTTCAGAACATCTAACGTCATCCAGTGTCCTGCTAACTGTTCTACTTCTTTTACAGCAACCGTAGCTTCAACATCTAGGTCAATAATGCCTAAGATTCCAATATGCACCTTGCCAGTAGTATCAGAATCATCATTAATTAATCCAATTGGTTTAATCTCTACTTGACGATTGATATCAAGCTCTTCTTCTAGTTCACGCTTAATATTCTCTTCTAACACCTTTGTAAATGGCTCAGTCTCGCATGTGCTTAATGGATTCATATGACCTCCTGCACCCATAGCTAACTTACCATGTAGTCGAGACTCTCCACCTCCCTGTAGTCGTTCAGTAACAAAGAACTCATTTTCTCCTCTACGAATTACGATATATGGGATTGGCTGTTTGTAGTCGAAGTTTAGCTCTGCATTCTTGCTAACAGGTGTATCTACTTCCTCTACACTGCCTCTACGCATAGATTTGTAATACATATCGAAGTGATACATGATTGTATCTACTAAACTTTCGTCAGATGTAACTCCTTGAAACTCTAAAATGCCATAGTTGAATAGTTTGTTGCGACTTGCTACTAAAATGATTTCATCTTCTTTTTTAAATTCTGTCATGATTATCTATCCCCTTATCTTTCAAGTATATTATTTATGTGATTGTTGTATCTTCTTCTTAATCTTTTGTTCTTAACGCTATCTCTTTTAGCAATCAGCTTGTCAACTTTGCCTTGAATAGCTTTTGGATATCCATGAATAGAAACAACATCTCCAGTACTCTTGTCAAAGAATGTAATTTGCGCCACATCTTTTAGCCCATAAATCTTCATAACGTTGGGTCATTCTTGATTTTCTTAAGCTCTGTTAATACTTCATCCCATTCATAGAAGCCTTTGCCATCTGTAAGGTCTAAGCACACTCCATATACATATTGGTTGATTCCTAGACTTCTACGGTCTCCCTCTTCGTCTGCTCCTGCATTTGGAAAACGTCTAATATCTTCATAGTGTGGGAACACCTTTTGATTATCGACTTTCTCGCATGTTTCAATAATTTTGTTTAATAGTTCAGCAGACGAACATTCTTCACACTTATCGTTAGCAAGCTCTAGAATAATCTTAGCCATGTCTTTCATGCCTTTGATTTGACCTAATTCGACCATTGTACCTAATGCGAATGGCTGTGGCTCGATTACAATAACTTCACTTTCAACAATTGCATCAGTATCTGCTTTAACTATGCGTTCAGCAAGTCCTGTATTCTCAACATTACTCTTATCATTGATATCTTTGTTATCCATAGGGTTGTAGAAATCCAATCCAATAGCCTTGATTTGCTCACGTTCTAACGCTCGTAGCATTTGAGAGCCTTTCGGTAGCATGTCCCCTGCGATATATACTTTCTTTGTCAATGTTATTACCTCCGTTGTGTTTGTGTTATTTATCAACTGAAATCATTGTATCATGTATCATATTTCGTTTCAATACTTTTGTTCAATGTATTTTTAAACTAATCGTTCGGATTGTACGCCTGTGTATGCTTCAATTTTATCAAGGAATTCTACTGCGCTATCCTCAATCCAAATCTCCCAATCCTCTAGAACCTCATTGCCTGCAAAGTGGTCTTTAAAGCAGTTTACCTCTAGCCATTCAAAGCCTTGTCTATTTCGCAATGTACACCCTTTAAATGTAACAGTTGTATTAGGCTCTACAGTAAAATTTGATGGCACAAACATTCTCTTTTTACTTTTCACTATCTTTATCTCCCTTTCGAATAAACTTGATTTCTTTCAACCATGCTTCCTTCTCTGTTGGATGAGCCTGCCATTTACCATCTATCTTCTTGTTCTTAGGCTTAATGTCTGCACTAATAATTTCAATAACATCCATTGCCTCGAATGGGACATATGCATATAACCTAGAACCCATCTTAAACTCTCTCACTTCTCCACTAGAGAATTGATACGCTTTTGCTCTTGTATATGTCTTCATTACATTTACCTCTACAACCATCATTCTATTTGGAGGGATTGTATCAGCAATTGTCTCAACATGACCTAAGAATTCAAGCTCAGCAGTACACTGTTCTACAAGTGAAAGTGATTTATCTTCCATCTCTGATTCCAATTGCAATAGCTTTGCATAGCGCTCTCTTTTCGTTTTTAGCTTATGACTTGGTTTATACTCCTTGTCAAATGCTTCAAAGATATCAAGAAGCTTCTTATTGCCACCAAACTCACTAAAGTAGTTTAGAGATATTAAGATTTTCATTTGCTTAGAGTTGATTGATACAGATGGCTTACAGACCTGTCTAATTGCACCTATCTTCTCTAACTTGTTGATTTCCTTCATTTCTGCCTTGGAGAAATCCTGTAATAGAAACTCTCTATAGTCAACTGACTTAGAAAGATTGTCAAAGTCTTTTTGATAGATTATATCTGTAAGAGTTATAGGTTCACCTGTCTCATCATCTATATCCTCTACATGTGTCTTTTCTTCTGTCACTGTTGCGAATTCAAGTGTATGCGCCCCATCCTTGATATCCATTAGTAAATCTACGAAGCTATTGTACTGGTTGTCACGCAATTCATATAACCCATCTGCCAGTTGAGCGTTTAAGAATTTAACTGGGTGAATACCTTGATAGATTGAGTTTGTATCCTTATCAAACATGTATCCACTGCGAGAGTATCTAAATTTGATTGGATTAATCTCTACTCCTTGTGACTTTGCATACTCAATCAGCTTTGTCGTCTTGTCTTGCTTAGCGATATTCACGTTCAGATTCGCTGTAATAAATTCTAAAGGATAATAGTATCGTAGCCATGCAGAAGCATAACCTAGCCAACTATAAGCATCTGAGTGATTAATAGAGAAACCATAATCGGAAGCATCCATGATTACTTGGATAAATGACATAGCAATTTCTTCTACATTCTCTTTTGGGACGTGATATTCGTTAATTAAAGTATTAATGAAACGCTCTTTAATCTCAGGAATAACCTTGTTTAATGCATCATGGTCTTTCTTCCCAATCGCACGTCTTACAACGTCTGCCTGCCCTTGGCTGTACCCACAGAACTGTACGAGGAACTCGATGATTTGCTCTTGATATACCATGTATCCCTGTGAATTAGAAAGGAATTTATCCAGTGCCTCCAATCCTTGACTATTAAACTCTCCTGCATACAATCTATCACGATACGAAGCACCTGATGGTCGAATAGATGCGTTGCCAAGTGAAAACAGGTCGATATAGGTTGCATTAGGGTTCGACTCTTTAACCTTTTGAATTGTTTTTGGGTCGAATAAATCCTTATAACATTGATGGGCATAATCTGATTCCCATTGGAAGATGCCGATGTTATTATCAATGATTGATGCCCAAACCTTTTCATCCTCTGAATCAAGATTCTCAGGTAGAATGTCTGCGAATTTCAATCCTGCAAGGTTCACTGTCTCATCAACTAATTCAACTGTATCTAGCCCAAGTACATCAAGTTTTACAAAGTTCTGTGCATCGATTTCCTTCATATTGATTTGAGTTAATGTTACAGGAAGCTTTGTCTTATTATCAATCGCTGTAATTAATCCCATATGCTCATCTAATGGAATTGGTGAGACTGCGATTCCACAAGCATGCGCTCCAATAGAAACGATTGTACCCTTAATTAAGTCTACATAGTGGAATAGCTTAGGATATTTATCACGATAGTAATCCTCGTTTGTCTCAACTCCATTAGCAATCTCGTCAACTACATCTAGAGGCATTTCTAATCCTCGACCAATGTCACGAATAGATGACAGTAACTCTACTTTGTTATAGGTTACAATCTTCGCACAGCTTAGCGTAGGATGGTCAATCAAGTAATCCTGTATAATATGTCGCTTATTTGGTGCATAGTCTGTATCGATATCCGCTAAAGATATACGCTCTTTACTCATGAATCGAGCAAAGTTAAGACCTCGTTTAATTGAATCCATGTGTGTAATCTGCATTAGATAGGCAATAATTGAACCTGATACAGAACCACGCCCAAACCCATATGGGACACCATTCTTACGAGCATGTGTCTTTACATCATCCTCTAGAAGCATGTAGTTAACAGCGTCATTCGCTTTATATACTTCTAATTCGTGCTGAATTCGCTCTGCGTAGATAATCTTCTCATGGTGTGGGAGCTTATCTATTCCACGAAACTTGATACCTTCTGCAATCTTTTGTTGGAACACCTCGTCAGGATTATCGTATAACTGTGGATACTTCTTGCTATAATCAATCTCCCAAGGCTCTACTAAGTCTGCGATTAAGTTTGTATTTTGCATTGCTTCATGAATTTCTTCATCAGTGAACGAATCTTGAGCTTGAAACATCTTAAACATCTTCTCATAAGAGTGCATACTCAGGTCGAAGCTATCTTCATCAGTGAACTTGATTTTCTTAGCCTTTTGAAGAACCTTACGAGCATCATCATACTCTTCATTTAACGCATGTGTATCAGAACCTGCGACTAATTTAATACCAGTTTCTTGAGAAATCTTCTTCAATAATCTATTGTATTGAATCTGCTCAAGATGTCTGTGAGGCTGAATCTCCAAGAACGCACGATGCTTATTCTTAGTAAACCATTCGATAACTTCTTGGAGCTTATCCCCTGCGTACTCGCTACCAGTTCTATTTTTGTGTAACTGCCAAATGATACCACCTAGGCAAGCTGTCGAGATAATGATATTATCAGATGTATTCTTGATATCTTCCCAAGAGATACGAGGATTGTAGTAGAAGTTATTGCCTTTTCTATCGAATCCAGTGGATACCATCTTATTCAACTCTTTAAACCCTTCGTAGTTCTTTGCTATTAGAACCATATGGAAGTTGTCACGCTTCTTCTCTTCAAGCGTCATGGTTACATATACTTCACAGCCATGAAGATACTTAAGACCATTCTTCTCTGCATACATCTTCTTGTTGTACCAAGATAAGACATTTCCATGCTCTGTGAAAGCTATAGCCTTCATCCCCATCTTGACTGCTTTATCAATATATTGCTTATAGTTGTTTACAACTTCAACCATGTTTGGGTTTGATAAATCTGTATGAAGATGAATTTGAGTGTAAAATAACCCATCAAATTGTGCGCTCTCTGCACTACTAATTCCATCGTATGTCATAGGTTGCCTCCTTGTTTGTAGGCTAACCAAAATTATGATTAGCCTACGGTTATCAATACATTTGTTTTATTGTTTTAAAATCAATCCCAACGGTCAATCTTGATAATTCGTGAAGAATTGCCAGTTGTTACTTTAACCGTTAGATTCCATTCGTTGTCTTTAGAATATCCAACACCACATGCAGTTGCTTCATCAGCATCTTCAATTGGAGTGTTAGCAGTGTACAATTCTAGAGTCTTGCGAATCTGTCTTAAATCTGATTTCAGAGTCTCGTTGAAGAATCCTCGTCCTCTTCCTTCTGATAGGTCTTGAACTCCATCTAGTAGGAAGAATACATGAGTTCCTGCGCCAACAACTGGATGGTCACTCCATAAGTTAGGTGAATAAGTGATACCATTTACTTTTACAAATTTCCCTGTATCAACAGACCATTCGTTGTTAGAAGCTTGTGAATTGCTTCTGATAACAGGTTGTTGTCCTCTGATGTAGTCAAACTCGAATACTGTAATATCTCTCTTCTCTTGTAAAGCTTCGCCTTCATAGTTATAAATTTGTCCATTAATCTCTAATTCAACTTTAAATGGAGTTCCTTTACGCCCATTTACTCGCTCGCTAAAGTTATTAACATAGAAGCGATAGCGACCTTGTGGCGCTGTAGACCATCTCATATTTTCCACTGGCGTTGAACTGCTCTTATCTAGACCATTCATATCTAAGTCTAGGTAGCCACCGCAACGACCACGTTTATGACCATAGTTGATATGCTCTCCTGTTGGAGTAATGCAATGTAAGTCAAGGTCAGTTAAGCCTTCCCATAGTAGTGAGCATCGAATTTCGTTATTTTCATAGCGACCACCTGCTTCTTCGACACGTCTCTTCATTTCAGCATCAATACCACCATGGTAGTACCAAGAGAATGGGTTGTCCCATTGCATAATATTCTCTGCATTTTCATCAGATGCTGTAACTAGCGCCATTAATCGATTAGGATTATCAACTAGAACCTCAATCTTATCTGCCGTTGGTATTACAGTTCTATGGAATTTAGCCCACGTCATAACAGAAGTTGGTAAATTCATTGTGTTAGAAGCAGTGTTGTTTTTAGATGTTAAGTGACCAAATACTCCACCTCTAGCCTGTTCACCCATCAATCTATTAACTACTGCATTTGGCTTCCATAATAAAGGCACTTCCTCAAATTTAGCGTATCTACGTTGTAATGCTGTTTCAATACCTAATTTCGCTACTAGCTTTTCTGCCTCATAGATTGCGTTGTCAGATGGAGCAGATTGTGAACGCATGAAGTTCTCAGGTCTCATCTTGTCGGCGAATCTAGCGGCTACAAGTGAAGGTTGCATTCTTAATTGAATGTCGTCTAGCAATGTTCCAATTATAGAACTTCTAACGTGAGTATATCCTGTTGGAGCAGTTGCTACTACGAACCATGTGAAGTTTCGCTTTTGCTCAGGATTTAGAATAGAATCACGTTTCACCATTACATCTTTGAACCATTGAGCAATTCCTAGCACTCTATCTGAACGATACATTGTTTCTGATTGGATAAGCGCTAACGCTTGTTCTACAGTTGATAAAGGATAGCTTTGCAATGCAGTTGTTAGCATTCGGAAATCTTGTGCCTTCTCAGCCATCTTTTGTCCTGCTGTTAGTAATCTATCACGATGTACTAGTGAAGTAGGTAATTTAGCATGAATGTGAGTCCATTCACCAGTTTTTGGTTGACCTAATGTTTTAACATCTGATAAGAACACACCATTCACTTGTGAGCTTAATACAAGTCGCTTCACAGCTCTCACTGCTTGAGCAAAGAATTTTGGTACTGATGTTTCATCCCAAAGTACAGATTGCATTATGCCATTCTCATCGATTGTTACTAAACCACCATATTTATTAAAGAAGTTTTGACATGCTCTGCATTTGTAATGCTGTTGAGCATTTAATGGTAAGTTTGATAAATAAGTTTCATATATGTCAGTTGCGTTTGTTGTAAATAGTTTGTTGTTTCCTCCGTTGATAATTGAATCAAAACGATTTTTTACTGCTTGTTCGAATTGAGGATATCCATCTCTTACGCTGTCCTCGTCAGTGTATAATCCATCATATTTTAATCCTAATCCTAATTTAGTTGTATTCATCGTTATTCTCCTATCTCCATTTGGTTTGTTTTTGTTGTGTTATTTACTACTCTCTTATATTAACATGGTAATTTTTATATTTCAATACTTTTGTTTAATATTTTTTAAAATTCTTTTTGCAAATCGATAAAGATAGATTCTTCAACTACGTCTTTCACGATATTACACATATGCTCTTTAAGTTCTTCGTTTGGCTTCTGAGAGCAATACTTCTCTTTTAAAGGCGAAAATACCTTGTCGTGATATTCAGTAGTAAACTTGATAAATTCATCCTTTGTAAGACTTCCGTTCTTGATGTCTAGGATTGCCTGTCGCTCATAATCATCATATCTCAAAGCATCTTCAAAGCCTGTAAAGCCATTTGCCTCAAAATCTACAAGTAACTTCATGCCTCTGATATCATGCATTGCTTCCTTCGTATTATATCCGTACATATCTACTAAATGCTTAGTACCATCTGTAGGCTTCTCAAGTCTCTTTAAACGCTCATTATGCATTCCGCCAGTAGACTTGAATAACTGAGGAAGATTGATTCTAGCAATCTCATCCTTAAGACCAATTAACTCGTATAAGCCACCAACAGCATCAATACTATTAGAAAACAGAATTTCCATATATGCGATATTAGACTTCCATAATAAATCGGGTAACTGTCTGATATCTTTGATATCCTTATCAACTGTATCAGTAATAATATTCTCCTTATAACGATTACCAGTGTACAAATCATCGAACGTTGGAGCAGTAAAAATCTTGTAATCCTTATCTGACCCTACTGTTGCTAGATTATAGTTATGACTTCCTGTTAAAGCTTCTAATACTACTTTTCTCTCCATGATAAATACCTCCTAGAATAGTTGTTTAAAACACCAAAATGCGAACCAAATCACTCCACATAAGATTGCTAGATTAATAAAGATAACAGTAAAGAATGCAGTGCATCCTATTTTAAATGCCTTTTTCAAGATAATTCCACCTTTCTAGTAATAAAAGATTCTACAAAAACTTTGAATAACGCTACATACTCCATTAACTGCAATAATCGCAAGGAGTAAAAACATAATCGGATGTTCCTCCGCAAATTTCCACATAATAACATCTCCCTATTTCTTCTTTTTCTTTCTGCTACCAACGCTAGACAAACAGCTAAGAGTAATATCTAGTATGACGAATATCAATTCTGCTATTAATTCAGCCATACTTATATCTCCTTATATTCAACCGTAGGATACTGTTTTCTTAGATTGAATGTTTCCTTACACTTACTGCATTTATGAACATATATTGGAGGACAAGACATCTTGGTCACCCCTGTGAACTTCAATTCACCCTCCCAACACTCATCGCAAATATATCCAACTTTTACTGGCTGTAATTCCTTATATGTTTCTGCCATACTATCACCCTATCTATCCCATTTTTGATTCATATATCGCTCTTCAATTGAAGGTAGTCTCTGTTCCATTACTTCAAACAACTCCTCAATTGTGATTAGCTCACCAAATGTCTTGTGCTTGAAGTGTGGGCTGTCTACTCCAACGTTAATCTGATTGTCCCAAGTTGATTCCATCCCATGGATATGACCATGAATTGACCATTTACGTGGTCGTAATCCAATCTCAAATGGATAATGAGTCAGCCACATCTGATGCTTGTTGTGATTTAAAATAATCCCAACTTCGTGATACTCATGTAGTAGTCCCATTTCAACGATTTTCTTGTAATACTTTGAATGGTCATGATTGCCTTTAATTAGAATAATCTTCCCATTAAGTTGCTTTAATACATCGACTGTTTGGTCATAGTTTCCTAGACATAGGTCGCCTAAATGATAGACAATATCCTCATTGCTAACTTGCTCATTCCACTTTCTAATCATATCCTTTGTCATCTCTTCAACAGATGTATATGGTCTTTTTTCAAAGCTTAAGATGTTCTTGTGCCAAGCATGTGTATCACTTGTAAAAAATGTCTTCATAATAATCCTCCTATTAAACTATCTCTCTTTAATTTCATGATGTTTATGGAAATATTCTTCGCTCATTAATTGATATCTCCCATTCGTATGCTTCTCGATATCTATATCAAGAGGCAGGCGAACCTTTTCGTGCATTCCTATATAATTATCACTGCCAACAAATCGAAAGCTCTTATCCTCTTTGACTTCAATGAGAATCATTGTTGTGTGCATATAGTCATCACATAAGCACTTTTCACTAACTTCCATTGATTTCACTTCATAGTTATTATTCTCGTACATAGTCACAAACCCATTAGTTAAGCGCTTCATCTTGTCTTCTAGCTGATTTTTATCAGAATACAAAAGACCATCTACAGGGTGGACAAATTCTCTAGATTTATCTTGCACATAATACAAAGTAACCATCATTTCACTCCTCAACTAATTGACTTATCAACTCTATCAAAACATCACCATGACATGGCTTGGGCTTGCAGAAACATCCAAGCGTCTTTCCTTTCAGTTTATGCAAATCTGCTAATAGATTTGGTTTATGCATAATCCATTTTCGATACATCTCAATAGCTTCTTCTCGTGTATCGACCTTGAATATAGCTTGTGTATTAGGTAGATGGCTGAAAGGGTTTCCCCATTTCGAGCCACGACCAATATACACGTCATATGGTAATTTGTGATGCTTGTTAACGACTGTAGTCTCGCACATACTTTCACCTCGTCAATCTAAGTAGAAGACATACCCTTCCCAAATATCATAGTCTGTTCGCCATGCCTGATAAGGAGTCTCATGGTATTCCATGGTATAATCTAGCCCCTTATCTTTTAACTCTTTCATAGTTTCAATAGCTTCTTCCATATCCTTAGTCATCTTATAAATCTTGCTCACTGAACTAACCTCCTAACAAAATACTCCATATCCAATTTGTTGATTTAATCCTTTGTTCCAATATCCAACAATCGGCTCTGCTTCAAGGCTTAACTCTTCCCACTTAAAGTCCTTCGGCATACTGTAAGAAATGAACCACATAAATAGTTTAAATACAGTTTCTATCGATGCGGTGACTGAACTAACAGCTATAAATTGTCCATCATGGTACTCAAATTCATCACTAGATAGTTCATCTTCGCTAAACTTGAATCCATGGTTTAGAAGAATTTCAACTGCATCCACGCTAATACTTGAATCTTCATATTCAGTTAATAAATTTCTCCATGTACGATAACCTAAGCCTTCAATTCCTGTGTAATTTTCATTGTGATTCATTTGTAATCCAATCTTTTTACAAGTATCCTTATAAGCTTGTCTCATTGCTTCTACAGGATAATTGCAGTAGACATAGAAATCTTCTGACTGATTATGCCCATCGTTCGACCAATCTCCTACAGGTACTTTAAATAATGTTTGTTTTGTCATGTTCATGCTAATACTCCTTTCGCTCTTGCTTCCTTAATCCATTGTGGAAATTCATTTAATATTCTTCTCATGAATTCTTCGTCACTAATTTTACGAAGGTCATCAACTTGGAAGAAGTTTGCATTATCTAGGAATCTTCCACCCATATCGTCAAGTTTCTTTAAGAACTTAAATTTTGCATTACCAACTCCTACAAACTGCCAAAAGATTGCTTGATTTGATGATTCACGAATAATCTGTTCAGCTTCTGCTTTGTCGAAGTTATCACCATCTGTGATAAAGAATACCAGTGTAGGAACAGTAGGCTTTTCAATAGTAGACTTGCTCCCAATTAATCGTGAAAGGAATCCTTGCTTCTGTGCAGGTGGCTGACCATACTTCTTAACGATTCTGTTCATTACTCCTGCATAGTTAGTCGAGCCTTCAAAGGACACTTTCTTTAGCAGAACATTATCTACAAATCCTTGGTGATTTCCTTCTGTTACAACGCCAATCTCATGTGAATCTCTACCAAAGGCAAACACATCAATACTCTTATCAACATCTAAATTCATACCAATACCTAGCAATCTATCGTTTAATTCTTGCATTGTCCCATTGTAATAAAGGTCATCCATAGAAATAGAGATATCGTCAGCTACTGCAACTTGTGCCTTCTCTCCAAAGATATTCTTTTCCAATATCACAGTCTTTGCCTTTTTAGTTAAATCGATTAATTTAGTCATTAGTATTATCTCCCTTGTAAAATATAGTTTTATAATCCTTCGCCAATTAAAGCTAATAACGTTGCACCGCATCCACCGAACAGGATAGTAACTATAACTCCAGTCCAAAAGCTATCCCAATGAATCGCTTGAATGAATTCGACCACAATAACACCCTCTTTATAATTTCATTCTCAATTCTGCTTATTCATTTTGCTTACTGTTATTAACAAGCCCTCTACATCCATTTTTGTAGCCATAATATTCGATTTCTCTTCCAATACTGCAACTCTGCTAGAGATTTTGGTTACAACCTCAACCTCTTCTGTTACAGCGTCATACAGATTAGAAATATGCTTTCGATACTTGTTCAAGATAATAACAGTCAAAACACTATTCCAAATCAACAAGCATAAAACTATGAAATATATCATATTAATTACTCCTCTACTCTTTTATAGGGCATTCATTTGGAACTGGAGACTTATCGTACCAGTCTAGATATGAATGAACATCCTTATTTAATAGCTTGCAATGAACCTTTCTTACAGTCTCAAAAGAATCTGCAGTCCAAACTCTAGATGTTGTTGCATGTGGACATTGCTCGCACTCTTTAATATCAATCTTGATTTGCACCATAACGCCTTCCTCCTATTTCTTTAAATTGTTCAAGAACATTGAGCCATGACTATACTCAGTTGAATAATCAAATTTGACTCCATCCTCTGTAACTTTTGTAGTCATATTGACGATTTCACCTCTTGTGACCATCTTCATTAGATTTTTAACGCTAAACTCGTCAACATAAACTGCGACACCCTTAGATGTAAGAAACATTTCCTTCTTTTTAGCTTTCGCCATAAAAATCAACCTTTCAATACTTTTGTTTTAATAAGATAAGATAAACATCCACATGATGATGACTAGAATCCAAGTTATTGCTAATAGTGTTAATCCATTGTTATTCACAATTTCACCTCCGCAAGATTATCGAATTGACTTTTAATAGATTGAGACAACTGCTTATCCATCTCTATTTCTACCGCTTTGAATAGGTTGAATTTATTGTGCTGATATATGCAATTCTTTAATTTTTCTACAAGCAAGACAAGGCTCTTTTGGTTTTGATGCATCCTAACGGTCTTCCTTGTATACTTAATTGCAAGCTCTTTCTTCCTAACCCTGTCCTCTGCTCTATTAATGGCAGGACTATCTGTGTTGAATTTGAATAGTTCGTTCGGTGGGAAAAGCTTATTCTTGTCAATCATTTGTCATACCTCATGTCTTTGACATTGCTCATATCCTTCATAGCGAATACTCTTTTCTCTTGCTTGACTAAATCAAGTCCTGCCATTAACCACTGCGGTTCTTTGTGGTACTCTGTTGAGCCGAAGTAGATTTGCACTACCTTAACTTCTCTATGACCTTTTACGCCTCTCCAGTTGATGTAATCAAACTCTAGAAAGATGTTGCCTGCGCTAATCATTTAACTCTTCTCCTATCTTGCGAGCCACTCTATTCTTCAACTTCCAGTTAACAATCCCTATATGAGTTAATGCCTCTGCTCCATACATATCGAATGTACCTTGGACATCGTCATAGAAATCACTCTTAACAAATCCTCCTAATTCACTAAGTGGCTTCCACACAAACGTCTCATCTATTTCTAATACATTTTGGTTTGCTACACCACATATTTGGAACGCTATTTTATCCCTTGTAGGATTGCTTGCAATGAACTCTTCAAGTGTCATTCTTAACTACCTCCACTTATGATTTGATAGATTTCAACGATTCTTCAATAGCCTTCTTAATCTTTGCCTTGCTAGTGCCGTTGTTCACATCATATTCAAAGCTAAATCCACACTTGCAAGTACGCTTAACAATATTATCATCAACGCTTAGAGTGCCTTCACCGTTTCCAAGCATTTGGTTACTACAGTTTGGACAATCGTTAATAAATGGTGCTATTCTTAAATAATTTACTACGTTCATTTTAATTACTCCTCTTTAATTGTTTTTAAGATAATGAATAACCTGCTCCATTTCGCTGATAGTCATATCCTTAATGTTTGGGGCGTACCCTAAAACTCTCCCAAATATAAATCTTCTTACCATAAGACTGTTATAACCCTTACTTTCAAACTCTCTATTCATCTCTCTTTTCTTCATGCTATGCGCTTGGAAGAATCCTGCAACTAGTGACATTACTACTCCTCCTTTAATTAATGTATATCTCTTCCTCTTGCACTGTTCGTTTAATCATAATTATTTGTCCATTTATCTTGTCTGCTACATCTCTTGCCATTGTTTCACTGTCGAATTTGTAAGCGCATTGCTTTTCTCCAATAAGTTCAATCACATCAAAAGGGTTATGCATGTTTTCCAATGTAGAGTTTGATACAAATAATTGATTTAATTTAACTATATAATAATCTTTCATTTCTACCTCTCCTTAATAGTGACTCTCTACTATTTCCTTCGCCATCTTCAATCCTTCTACAATATGATTTACTTGTTGAGGATTAGTATTTTTAAGACTTTCAATTTCTATCTTCTTATCTATATCCTTCACGATAGATTCAATTGTTACATCTGACATCCAACCCATAGTATTACCTCCTAGATATTATCCTTTGCAATATAAATACCACTGTCTTCTGCGTAGCCTTCGATTTTTGCTTCCAAGATAATCTCTTCATTGTTTTGAAATACAATCTTGATTCTCTTCTTATCAAGAATCTCTGCATGCCTTATATTCTTCATCTTCTTGTTTTTGACCATATCGATTCTTCTCATGAGAAAATCCCTTTTAAATCAGCCATCCTACTCTTCGCAAGCGAAATATTGGCATCGATTCTAATTCTACATTCCTCAACTGTTTTGAAATGATAAGCGCAGTTCCAGTAGGGAAAATACATATCATCTTTGCGATATATTTTGCTACCCTTATATTCTTCAAATAGTCTACTTTCTATCAAGTCTTTGTAAGCCTGCTCAGCACAACACTTGCAATAAAACCCTTTAACTTTCTCGCCGTCAACATCTGTTAACCTTTGAGTCGCTTTGCTCATAATCGCTGATAAGCCAATAGTTAGTACAGTATTACAAGTGTTGCATTTTGGTGGGTTTGCTTTTATAAGTTCTTTAAATAGCAATGCCCTTGCTCTTCGATGCAACAGTGAAATGTCTATGATTACATGCTTTGAAATCAACTCTCTGTAGTCATGATGCATATCATGTTTCTCATTGTATTCGATATACTCTTCTATTGGAGTATTCTCGTAATATGGTCGTTGCTTTAGAAAAATCAACTCTTTTGTATATGGATTTCTTACAGCTAAATTACTTACAACATCCAATATGCGTCTGCTTGGTAAAGAGTAAATCAATTCAGTTTTTAACTCGTCAGTTACTTTCATTTCTATTCCTCCTAAGAATTGATAAAATGATGATTTTATTAGTTTATGAACCAAAACCTCTATCATATTGATGGCTAGACAATATCTCTAGTTCTCTATCATTGAATCCAACTTCATTAAGTTTTAAAAGCATTTTTGCAACCTCTTCGTTCGTAACTTCCATCCCACGTTTTACAAACTTAGATACTCGTATGATAGTCCCACAGATATCCCTTGCCCTACTTTCGTTGTAAGACAGCTTATTACTAGTCAAGTGTTTTAAATCTGTCATTGCCTTTATAACCCCACCTTGAAGGTAGAACATATTATGCTTAAAGTCGAATTGGGAGACAACTTCCTGTGGAGTACCTACCCACTTTGTTATTATCTGATATTTCCCAATAGAGATTGCATTATCTGTTACTATAAGATTTAAATTTCTATACATTCCTCTTTTGACTCCATTACTTCGCCCCATAAATAACCTCTGTTTTGAAAAGAAATCTACAACCTCATCTACAAGATGTTTGTCTTGGATAAATGTATCAATATCCTTTGGAGTTTGATTGTTATATAGGCTATATATGCATCCGCCACTTATAAACAAATCTCGTTTTAATCTTTCTGAAAATCTTTTAGGAAGAAGAGAAATGAGTTTATCCTTCTCCTTCTCCAAGGTAGTCGCTACAGAATCTAGTTTATTCAAATCAATAAAGCTAATTTCATTACATAACACAAGCCTTCCTCCTATTCTAATACCTTTAGTACAGCGCCACATTCACATCTGTTAATATGGCTTCTTAATTCGACTTCATTATCACAACTAGAGCAATTAGCCTTTGGAAAGATATATAACATTGCTTTCTCTCCACCGTGTAACCATCTTCGGAATACGCTTCTTCGAACAGTAGTAACTGTATTGTTTTTGAAGTCTGTCTTAGATTTGTAAACCATAACATTTTCATCAAAGCGAACTATGACTCTTACAGTTCTACCTTTAACCCAAACTTGACCTTCCTTTAAAACACCATTGAATCTAGAACCATCTGTGCATTTAATCATATTGAATACCTCCATTTAGTGACAGTCTAATTGCCCTTGGTTATGTCCATCCTTATATGCCTCTTCAAGCATTCGACACACAGCCATCGCCACGACAATATCATCGAACTCAGCTTCCATTACATAATATGGAGTTCCTTTATCTTGCTTGTCGTATTCACCTACTCTATACTTGCCTGTGCTATCTTTGAATACGCCGTAGAAATCACCATCTCCCCTTGTTCGTTTATAGAGGTGTCCTACCACAACTTTACCCTCAGCCTCTTTCATTTTCTTCACATCCTTTCAATACATTTGTTTATAACTTGTAAGTAGTAATCCCTTGTATAAACTCATGGAGTCCAAATGTTATTTCAACTCCATCAATAACAACTGTATCTGCTCTTGTCTCGTTAATGCGATTACCTTTTATAACGACAAGTCTTTCCCATAATGAATTTCTTGAATGAATTAATTTGATAACATATTTGTGCTTTGGATTTAACTCATCTATTATCTCCTGCTTCTTCTTGATTCTCTCCCATTCTTCCTCAAGAACAAGCGTCTGCTTTTCGCATTTTGAACAGAAGATATAACATGCATCGTCAACATGATGAGTATCATTTCCTACATAAGTATCTTGCAAATGATGCCATTTGTGAGTGCATGAAACCTTCTTTCCCTTCTTCTTAAATAATCCAAACATATTTGATATCTCTCCTCTGTTTAGGTATAATTAACCTATATATGCAATGCCTAAGCATATATCAGAACGCTTTGCCAAGCGTTCGATTTTGCGGATTACGATTGAATGATGAAGTCCAACGTTTTACCAATTGCCGTTGGGTTGGTCTCGTCATTGACCTGCTCAGGGTCTACGAGGAAGTCGATTAGCTCACGCTGGTCGGCTTCTTTCTTTATGTATAAAGCAGGCAAGTCTCTTATTCAGAGAGCTTGCTCGCTAGATATTCTCTAGACTATTAACCAATGTCAATAATTTAGTTTTAAGCAACAGCTTTTTCAGAGCGTTCGCCCATAAGTCTACCAATCAAAATTACTAATACTGTTGTTGCGATAGGAATTACATAATGTCCTGCAGGGAAGTGTTCAGTGATGAATTGACCAACCTTCTTATCATTCAACATCATTTCACCTGCTGTGTAGCCAAGTAATGCTGAGCCTGCCACGATAATGATTGGAAAGCGATTCATAAGTTTCATTAACACTTGACTACCCCAAACGATTAATGGAATGCTGACTAGTAATCCAATTACCATAAGTCCTGTATGACCATTTGAAACACCTGCAACTGCTACTACATTATCCATACTCATTACGAAATCTGCTACGATGATTGTCTTAACTGCTGACCAAATTGTACTTCCACCTTCAAGTTGTTGCTCTTCTCCACCATTTAATAGTTGAATCGCAATCCATGCTAACAGCAATCCTCCAATGAATTGAACATATGGTATTGCCATTAGATAAACAGCGATAAATGTTAGAAATACTCGTAAACCAATTGCTCCTGCGCTACCAATGAAGACTGCTTTCTTTCGTAAATCTTGTGGTAAGTTTCGACATGCTAGAGCAATTACCACTGCATTATCTCCACTTAGTACGATGTCGATTAAGATGATTGATAGTAAAGCCATTACAAATTCCATTTCCATGTTAGTTAAATCTCCTTTTGTTTTGTTGTTATTTGATGTACTTATCATATCACGACTTAATAATTATTTCAATACTTTTGTTTAGATATTTTTATATTAAGGACGGAAATTTCCATCCTCTAATCCGTAATCCCATATTAGCCACCAGTTGCGCCCATAACCATTCCCAATACAAGTATAATACCAATGAATATCGGCATCTTATATCTATCAAGGAACGAGCGTTGGTCTTTACCACAGTTAGGACAGCTATCTAAACCTTTTTCAAACTCCTCTCTGCAAGCATTACATGTCGCTAATGTAGACATATCATTGTCCCTCCTGTTAGCTTATGTGTTAGTTATTAAGTATATTATTATATTACCATCACACTATTATATATGTCAATGAAAATAAAGAAAAAGATGCAAGTTTTTCCTGCATCTTTTCCGTACTCTTTATAATCCAAACATCGCCAGTATATCTGCGTCACTTGGCGCATCTTTCTTGTTATCTAAGAACATAGCCATATGAGCCTTGTATTCTTGATAGAATGAACAGTGGTCTTTCATATCACATAGATTCGTGCAATAAAATGAATCGCCCTGTTCAATACGACCTCTTGTGAACGCCTTCTCTTTATCCTCTTCTTTTTCACTTTCAATAATTTTGTCCAATGTAGAAATTAAGTGAGATTTGAACTCTTCGATAATCTCCTGCGTCAGCTCAACATCAATATAACAGTCAGTAACCGTATATTTATCTTGAATAAACTGAGGTAGATTAGATAGACTGTTAGAATTAATAGCCTCTTCCATCATCTCATTGATTTGGATGATATCGAATAGGTTAGCTTTTAACGCCTCTATCTCCTTCTCAATCTCTGCGATTTGGGCAGTTAGCTCTACTTTCTCCTCTTCTGTACGAACCTTTGCATTTCGCTTCTTATCTAGCTTAGCAATCTCTTTCTCTGCTTTCTCAATGTTCTTAGGCACATCTTCAAAGTCTTTGCGGATAGGATTCGCTATATGAGCAACCCAAGCTCTACGTTCAGCTTTTGTAACCTTCTCTGTGCCATTCTTCTGCAAGTATGAGATTTTACAATACTTCATCATATCGTATCGAATCTTAATCTTTTCAAGAGGAAACTTCTTCATTTCCCCATCTATTTGTCTACCAAATGTACTGATACCAAAAGCGTAAATCATTAGCTGTTGAGATTTTTTAAGTAGTTTTGCTCCAGTGAATTCACCAATTGATGATGTTTTATAGTCGAGAATTACAAAGTTCCCATCTTCATCTACAAACTCACTATCTACATATCCTTGGAATACATACTTCTCTAGCCCTTCAAATACAGCTAATACTGGACGCTCATTGATAACTTTGTATGGCAACTGCTTAACGTTAGTAAAGTAATGGCGAAGATTAGCAATATAGCTTTCAAATTGACTCTCTTCGGGGAACTTTAGCTTAGGGTCTGTAATCAATCTATATTCCACAATCTTAGCTTCTAACTTTTGAATCATCTCTTCATACGTGTGGTCTCCATCGTACAATCCTTGGATAAGGTCATGGGAAACTGTTCCCCACCAAGTATAGCAATTATCTCCTTTTACACGAATCTTCTTCACATACTTGAGGAAATACAAATGTGTACACTGGTCAAACG
Organism: Bacillus cereus group sp. MYBK139-1; assembly: GCF_051916915.1. Taxonomy (NCBI): domain Bacteria; kingdom Bacillati; phylum Bacillota; class Bacilli; order Caryophanales; family Bacillaceae; genus Bacillus; species Bacillus cereus group sp. MYBK139-1. The sequence goes on from NZ_JBQAHO010000008.1 coordinate 86,426, forward strand.
TTGACACCTTTGAGAAAGACCATAAATTCTTTACGCCAAACTTTTCCTTAATTAATTCTAATTGTTCTCTATTTAATCGAGCCAATAACTACACCCCTCTTGTTTTGTTATATTCATTGAAATCATTGAAAAAGTGTTTTGAGCATTTAGGGATATAATAGTAATCATCTACATCCTCGTTTGTATCTCCTATTACAACAACTTCTCCATTGAATACTGGCTTGCCATCTTTAAATCTACCGTTGTACATTGCCTTCGCAGTGCATCCTTTTTCTCTACACATAGTCTTTACTTCTTCTAGAACGTTAGCATGCTCAAATAGAGCCTTAGAGCCTTCAAATAAGTTGCCCATAAAATCAACTTTGAGACCATAACACATAACAGGGATGTCGTATTGGTCTGCAATTATGCGTAAATGAATGACTTGTTGATACGTTAAGAATTGTGCTTCGTCAATAAGAATTACAACAGGTCGAAGGTGTCCTTCAATTAACTTGTTTACAATGTGAACAATATTATCGTCCTTATCAATATCTACACATGGCGCTGATAGACCTGTTCGACTCTCAATCATCCCCTGTGACGAACGTGTATCTAATGCTGATTTGATTAGCAATGGGTTCTCTTCACGTCTCTTATAATCATGTGCATCCATTAGCAATCTAGCTGTTTTGGATGAATCTACTGTCCCATATCTTAAATACAATTTACTCATACATTTCTCCATTTCAATACTTTTGTTTAATTAATAACCTTTCTACTATTTAATAATTCGTTGAATACTTTAACGCCCTTGTCAATTGGAGCGTCCTTTTCTCCTAGCAAATCATTAGTGTCCCACGTATAGGACACCTTTCTAAACTTTGAAAACTTCTTACATTGCTTAATGAGATACTGTTCTCCTATAGGGTTTCCATCGTCATCTTTCATATCTTGTACGTCACGGTCAAAAGCAATAATTACCTCTGTGTCTGCAGGAGTCTCTTTAAGTATCAATTGGACTTGAACCTCTGATATTTCATGACCACCAACAGATACAGAGAATCCTTTATTCCTTGTTTGCGACCATTGCTTCATAACGCTCTTTTCTGCTTCAAAAATGATAATCTTACCACTCTTGATTATAAAAGGCAATGAATGGCTAAACCCATATAAGTTATACATCTTCTTGTATCCCTTAATATAATTCCAATACTTAGGGATTCTAAATGCTTCCATTTCAACCTTACTTCTAAGTGTTCTCCCTGCGATTCCAACGACTGCGTTTATATCGTCATAGGCAAAGTGAGGGAAAACCACTCTATCCAAGTAAGGGTCATACCCTACCTTAAATATCTCTTGTGTCTGAGTAGTAATACCTTCATAGAACAAGTTAATATGAGGTAATAAAACAAAGTCAGACAACGACTCCATTCCAAACTTAGGGACTTCAACCTCATTGATATCAGTTATAATCTTATGCTGTTTTCTGATATTCTTAAATAATGCCAATGGGTCTTTCCTATTGTCTTTTACAAATTTACCACCAAGACCAAACAGTGATTTTGTAAATGCAAATGATTGCTTAAATTCTTCTTTTCTAAACATGCTGATTAACTGAAAGATGTCGCCACGGAATGTCTCTCTTTCACTATAATACTTACAAAAGAGAGTATTTACATTAACTGCTACTGCCGTGTGATTCCTTCCATCAGGAGGCGCTCCCCTTACCTCGTCACCACTGCGCCATAACATATGGCATCCAACTTCTTCTAGGAGTCTTTCGATTCTTTCTACATCTTCTTTTAGGTATTCCTTTACCTTAGCAGAATTCATACTCATATAATTCACCTACATTAATAATGCTGATAACGCAATTGTATCACATTATCAGCATTATTTCAATACTTTTGTTTAATTAGAGAATCCATTTACCACTTTGCAAATCTTCCCATCTAGGCAAATATACTCTTTCGCCCCAATCTCCATCTTTTTGCAACTCATATAGTACTCCTTTAATAACCTTGAATACTTGTTGCTTGCCATCTTCTCTAACAAAGATTGCTAAATTACCATTCTTAAGTTTTCTTACAACATCATCCACAATATCACTACTCCCTCACTTTTAGATATCTTGTTCAATTAGACATGTGCCATAATCGACCATTGTATTGCGACCTAAGTCAATCTCAAATACTAGTTGTCTATGAGTCGCACCCATTCGGTTCTTACCAAGGAAGATAATGAAATACTCCTTATCTTTGCTCATCTTGATAATCTTTCCATCACTGGATTTGACACTTACTTCATTTTTACCGCCTAATTTTTCCGATTCGAGAGCCTTTCTCGCAAGCATAAGTGTAGACACAACGTCAACAACGTTCTTGGAAACACCTAAGCTATTTTGAGATAGATAACGTGTTAGCATAGCAGATTTACCGAGCTGATAAGTTACCCATACATGAACATTCTTGTTTGATGGTTTGATAACATCATAGAGTTTAACCATATTTTGTTGCAATTGAAGCCATGCCTGTGCGTTCTCGTTTACCTCATCAGAATCCATTTTCAATGTATCTAGAATGAAGTATTTAACTTTATTCAGCGTAGCTTCCTTCTTAATCATCTTGATAGCCTTTTTCATGCTGAAAGAGTTAAAGTTAATGAATCTAATCGTTCCCTCTTCTATCTTCTCGTCTAGCCAGTCTACGCCCTTTTTAAGCATAGCAAGCTCTTCTGTTGTGAATTGACCAAAGTTAAATCGATTCTTTTGGAATTCTCCGCCAGTCATATTATTGACTGCCCAAGTAATAATTTCACGCTTCCATTTAGATATGTCTTCCTCGTTTGCTAGAATCATAAGGTTTTCATTATATTCTATCATATTAGGAAGCACTTGCATTAGCGTTAATGCTGTCTTACCAATCCCTGAGTTCGCAGAGACCATTGTGATATTCCCCAATGCTTGTCCATTAACATGCTCATTTAGAAGAGATGAAGAATAAGGGAAGCCTCGCATTTTACCTTCATGGGCATCCATTACAGTTTTCCATAGATTATTGCTCATATCTTCAACTTTTTCAGCTACATCTACGTCTGCAAATACAGTTGCCAATACTTCTTCTAATTTCTGCTGAATATGTTCTAGACTAGTAACCTTATAGTTTTCAAACTTATCCATTACTGGGAAGCCTAGGTCGTGTAACTTCATTAATGCATTAGACTTCTTGATATCTCGAACATATCCTTCAAAGTTGTCCTCTTTAACAAATGACATACCCTTTTGGATTGTATCCCACCCACCAAATTCATCATACATCTTTTGAAGTTGCTCATTATCCCCAACGCAAAGACCAACTGTAATATCGTCCAATGTGTTCTTCTTATCATCAATTAATCTTTTTGCAATAGAGAAGAAGAACTTCCATTCTAGTGAACTAAAATCATCTACTGTAAGATTTGCATCATGATATAGTTCACTACTCTTATAGATACTAAGAGCAACATACATCTCTGCCTTCTGCTTCGTTTCCACGAGCATCTTTCTAAATTCTTCTTTCTTCTTTAATAAATCTTCGCTCATAATAATCCTCCTGTATCAACGCTGTCTTTAATCTTCTTCGTTGTCTCTTTTCGCTTAAGATGACTCGTGTAGTCATGGCTTGTAGTTTGAGTTGTAGTAGTAGCTTCTTGCGTAAGCTTCTCATTCGATTGCTTCTGCTTTTCTAATCTAGCTTGTACATCTGCGACCTCACCAACGACAAATCTCATCATTCCATCAATCTTATGTTTGTGATTAGCAAACTCAGTAGAAGCTAAATAAGGTAGAAGCTTTGGTTTTACAACCTTGAACGCTAGTAGAATAGTTTTAAATCCATACCCTCTAGGAAGAATACGAGTATTATTACCGCTAGGGTAATATTGACCAAGTCTTAACCCAAGTAATCGTTTAGCAATGTGGCTCTTATGATTCTCTTGGTCTAACTTTGTAACCTTTTCCCCTAAGATTTCATGCTTAACATACTGATAGAGAGCATCCCAGTCAGAATTCTCCTCTTTCTTAAGCTCAGCATCTTGAATTTCTTCATGATATTTTGACAAACACTCTACATGAAGCTTTCTGTTGTACCATCTCTCTCCTGCTCGTGTCTGCATAGGGAACTTCTTCCACGCAATATCATTTACACTTTCAATAATCCCATCGCAATAGTAACAATAATGAATCTTATCTCTGTCTAACTTAGTTGGTTTTGCCATCCTAACCCCACTCCTACTTATTTCAATAATTTTGTTTAAAGGGAAGTTGGCATCAACTCCCCTTTACATTAATTACATTTCAGATACAATTTCAACAATCTTCTGTAGTTTGTTTAACTCAGTTGCAGTAGGAGAAAGAGGATTCTTAATTCCTGCTTCTTGAATTAAAGCTACTGCTTTTGCTTGGTGAGCGTCACTCATAGCCATTGCTTCTTTCAGTTTGTCTACGATTGTCTTTTCAGCTTCTGCATCTTCTTCTTCAAGAGCTTTTTGAGACTTCGCATTGTCTTGTGCAAGATTAGATTTGATTGTATCTGCTCCATCACGAGCCTCTAAGAACAATCTCCAAGTGTCGTATGAAGGATTTTCAACAACTTGATTTACCTTTGTTACGCCAGTTCTGTCTTTAAGAATGATACCTTTGTAGATTGCATCTCCCTTAGCATCAGTCTCAGTGAATAACTTGATAACAATATCGTAATCATATTCAGAATTCTTCTTCATTACAGGCTTCTCGCCAACCTTAACGAAGTTCTCTCCAACCTTTTGCTTAACATCGTCAATCTGTGCAATCGAGATAACATTGATGCCTTTTGCAGATAGGTCAATCTTAAGATTCTGTAAACGTGTTGCGATTGCCTTAATGCGTCCCCAACCACGCATACTAACGCTTGAATCATTTACATCCTTACCATTTTTACGAGCCTTTTTCTCCTCAACTTGTAAGCTTGCATCAGTTAAGTTTTCATAGATTTTTGTCTCAGAGTCGATTGACAATGTACCAACTTCTTCTGCGCCCATATCCATTAATTCATCAATTGCTTCCTGTAATTCATTGAAGTCTTGTGTATTCACGATACCTAGTAAGTTTTGACCAAATCGTGGGTGACTCTCATAGAATGCCATACCAGTCTCTCCATCGATTGCATAAACTCGTGGGAATGAAAGTGAGAATACTGATTTACCTACGCCCTTTTCACCTAGAACAAGAACTTTAAGACCTAATTTTTTAGTTGATGGTTTACGGAACATTGACAATATAATTACCTCTTTCTTATTTTAAATTTTAGTAGTTTCAATAATTTTGTTTAGTAGGAGTTTTTAAATGGAACTCCCGTAACCATCGTTTCAATAATTTTGTTTAGTATTAGATTCCTAAAGCTTTCATCCAGTCGTTACCGCCTGCGCCACCAGTAGAAGAACCTTGGTCATGCACATCTGCTAATGGGTCTGCTTCTCCTTTCTCAGGAAGTGCAACGATTAAATCCTCGGGCTTGTACTTGTTATCGTTCATATCAAGAGTACCATTTGGATTCTTTTCATCTTTAACAAGTAGAGGACGAGCGAATACTAATTTAGAAACTTTGTTTCCACGTACAGTCATTTTCTTCTTAGCTTCTTCTTCGCTGTATAATCCCATTGCAATTAATTCTTGAATCTCAGCAGACAGCTTAATATCAGCGCTTCCTACATCTTGTTTTTCATAACCCTCAACGATGTGACCTTCGATACCTAGTTCACGAACTTGACCTTTCTTAACTTTGAATAGAAGGTTAAGAATTTTCTCAGTCATCTCAGGATTTTCTTTATTAATTTTAACTACGATTGGAAGTGAGAATGGCATGTTTTTCTTGATTACTACATTGTCACGTTTACCTACATAGTCAACTACTTTTGCTTGAACAACAACTTCGCCTTCTTTTGCGTCATCTTTTGTAATACGCTTGAAAGAGTCTTCATCAAGCAAGATAGTTTGAACAAAGTCTGCACGGTAATCGACTGGCAATAATTCATTCGTTTTTTCGTCACGCTTTTGGTAAGCTAAGAAGATGTTTTGAATTTGGAACTTACGTTGTGTATCTTCTTTGTATTCAGAGAATCCAAATGAACCTTTAACTGTTACTTCCATACCATCTTTAAGATGCTCTTTTAAATAAGCTTCAACATCAATTGGAGATAAGAATTTCTTAATGATTGTACGACCATCTTCACCTTTTTCAACGCCAACTTTGTGTAATTTAAAGTCTGCGATTGACTCAACTACTGATTCATTTAAGCGGTCTGCCCAGTTTACTTGAATTGCTTGACCTTCCTTATCCATTGCATAAATTACTGGATTAGAAGGAGCGTATCCACCCATCATTTCTCCGTAAACCACGTTACCTTCTGCAGTTTCAACACCTAGATTAATACGAGCATATTTGTAACCAGTTGTTGGTGATGTGATTTCTCCACCAAATGTCTTGTCACTAATTTTAACTTTACCAGTTAATGTTACGAAAGATTTGCCTTTTTGTAATTCTGTTGTCTTCTCTAAATTTGTCATGAAATAATCTACCTCTTTCTTGTATTTGAATTTAATTAATAGCTTCTTTTAAATCAGTGATTTGTCTATTTCAATAATTTTGTTTAATCACTGACTTAATTAATTTACAATTAAATTCAGTGAGGATTAGAGGCTTTTTAAAGCCTCTTACTCACCTTATCAGTATACTACTTTTGTATTTAATTTCAATACTTTTGTTCAATGTTTTTTTTATTTATTCTTGCTCTGATAATATACGGTCAATACATACTGAACTAGGATTAATGCAATGTTCACGAACTCAGTAATAATGATTTCAATATTAACCTTGCTAATAATCATATTAACAGTAACCATCAGTAATCCACTTGCGATTACAATGAATAGCCATCGTGAGATTCCAGTAGCGTCTTTAACCTTGTGAAGATACACGATTTGTGGAATGTAAGCTGTTAATAATGCTACAGTACCAATCGTTTGGAACATGATTCCCACTTGAGCCATTGGTAAAACTTGAATCTGATAAACCATAGTTCCTGCTAAGAACGATGCGATTAAGCCAATTGTTTTGTTAATTTTGATTGGCATGCCATGTAGCTTGCGACAATATATAACTAAGAATAAAGTGTACCATGCACCAATCATGTTTAATGATTGCGTTAAGATTACTTCAAATGGTGCATTCGAGATAATCATATTTACGTTGATTGCTGTACATCCAATGCCAACCATTGTCCAAAACAGTAGGCTGATTCCAGTTGGTATCTTTGTTCGATGAAGCTTGATAATCTGTGGAGCATATCCACCTAGCAATAATAGGCTTCCTAGTGTTTGAAGAATAAATCCAATCGTTTCCATTTTAATACCTAATAATAGTTCCATAAATCTAATTTAACTCCTCTACTGTCCTATGATGTTGTCTCACTTCATTTGAAGTGTATTCCTTATATTCAATGATATAAAGTTCTTCCATGCCCTCTACTGCAACTGGAAAGCCATTATACGATGTGATTAAGCCATTCTCTGTCGCAGAGTCTAGTAGTATACCAATCTTGTTCTCCAAAGCATTCTTCATGAATTCATTTACTTTGATTGTTGTGGGCATCCCCCACTCCATTGAAAGTTTTTCAATGTCCTCATCGAGATGGTTAATAGCTTTTTCAGAGCGATTCGCTTCAACTAATTCTTCTCGCTCTTCATCGCTACCCATAAATGGTGCAGGTTGCATTTCTCCCTCAACCTCTTTTTCTTCTGCAACGACATTCTCTTCTTGAGGAATCTCATTTGGAACGAAGCTTCCTTGAATATCAAATCGAGTAAATGGTCGATTATCTACTGTTGCCACAATTCCCTTGCACAATTGCTCGAAATGGTGTTGTCGTAAAGATTCTTCTGTAGATTTGCCAGTGTAAGCATGTAATGCTTCTAGCTTATCTTCTGTAATCATTTGATTGTAATCAACCTCAACTGTTAATTGAATTACGCCTTTCATGTCATTCTCCTCTCTTATTTGTAAGTTGTAATGATATTATAAACCATCAAAACTTATATTTCAATACTTTTGTTTAATATATTTTTATTTACTTGTTGTAAGTAATCGCATAACCATCGCATGCAGTAAAGGGTCTTTTGAATCTGCTAATTGTTTTCCTGTAATCCAGTCACAGTATGCCCCCTCTTCTCCAATAGTTCCGTCACCAGTCGCCTCTACCTCTTCAAATCCATCGCCTAAATCTACTGCGAATAGATGAGTAGTCGTATCAGAAGCCTTGCTAGGTCGCACAGTTCCAAGGTAGATAATGTTTTCAACAGGAACTTTATATCCACCCTCTTCAATCAGTTCTCGCCACGCTGTAACAACTGGCTCTTCGCCTTCTTTATCCATGCCACCAGTAATTGAGCATAATTCAGTCTCTTCTGAGTGTGCAGGACATACTTCAAATCGACCAAGATATTCACGTTCTGTGAATCCCCAATTATTTACTACAACATTTCTAAAAGGAAGGATTGCTACACCTTGACTATTACACCATTCAGCCTTGTTATAGACGTAGCGACAACCGTTGTCCATTTCTTTCTCTACCACTGTATTCCATTTGTTTTTGAATAGTTCTGTAACTTTTGCTGTCATATTATAACTCTCTCCTCATCGTTAACTGTTATTTGAGATTCTGTATTTAAAAGCTTATAGTGCATAACCTGCAATAACTCTGCTCTTAACTCATCGTAGGATGGAATGATTTCACTTGGCACACTCTCTTCCCACGCAAGTACGTTATCTTCAACTAGTAATTTTCTAACACCTGTTGCATTAAGACTGTCAGCTTTTCGAGATAAGACAATGTGACTAATCTTCTCAATATCCTTTGGCTTAAACCAAGCTGTTCTCTCTTCGTCATTTCCATAGATAAAGCAATCAACTTCATCTTGGACAGCATAATGGCTTCTCCACATATCAATCTTTTTGATAAGGAAGTCTCCCCATGCTGTACTATGGTCATCTTCATGCGTCATATCGTCAGTATGAGCGAGTAGCAACGTACCATCTTTAATTTCTTCTTTAAACACTTCTCGAATCAAGTTCATACGAGTATATAGATTGAATGGGTTTCTTTCTGTTCCACTTTCTTGGGAAGAGCCAACCATAAGGATGACTCTTTCGCAAGATTGTAGAGCAGTGTTAATCATCTTCTTGTGACTCAAATGGATATGCTGAAACCTACCAATAACGAATCCTAGCTTAAATGTTTTCATGACTTCCTCCTGCTACATATCAATAATTTTGTTTAACTGTAAGTTTTTTCGAACTCTTTAACAAGCTCTTTAATATCATCATGTAGCAAGATATGCTCTTGCAGATTCTCTTCATGGATATAAGACATTGCTCGTTCTTGAGTTTCTTCCCATTTCGGATAGTTAACAATTGGCTCATCCATCATATCGTCATGGTGATAAACTAATTTATACAAGCAATCGTTAATGTTATCTGCGCTCTGACGTGTTACGTACATCTTTTTATCATCTGTTAGTAAAACATTTACTGCATCAGGAATTGAGCGTTTCAATGGATTCATACCGAACTTCATACGTGGTGCGCCATTTGAGAATGCTGTCTTCATTGCAAACCCTAACGTATCACGGTTAATGTGATTGTAGAATCCACCACCTACTCCATAACTTACAAATGTTAATGGCACTTGTCGCATTTTGAAGAAGAAGTCAGTTCGCATTACATTTTGGAAGCTCATACCCTCTCCAATGATTGCTGTGACGTTTGTAATTCCATATGCTTGAACCTTGTGATATACCTCTACTACTTGCTCATTTACATCTCCACTATCAGGGCGAATAACTAAGTGAACACCTTTTTCTTTTGCGTAGTGTGCAAGTGGAACTAGGTAACTATCAATGAATCGATTTGCATCGTAAGTGTCAATAACGATGGCAACAATTTTTTCGCCTGCCTTTGCCGTAGCATCAATCGTATGAATGTATCCATCGTACTCTACATCGTACTGCTGAGTAACTTTATGAGCTAGTGCAGGGATAGAGCCAACTTTAGCGTTTGGAGTATGAATCATAGTATGGAAATCATCTGAGCCATGTAAGAACATGTTCCAAGAAGTTCCTGCCCAGTAAGCATCCTCTAAACTACGATGTCCACGGAATCCAAATGAGTGTAATCGAATTAGGAAACTATCATCGAATCCATGTGTCTTTTTCATTTCTTCAAGATATTTACGCATCTTAAATGCTTCTGTCGCTGTTCCACAAGGGAATGAAGCGTGTAAGAAGATTCCTTCATACCAAGTTACTAATTCACCAAAGCCTTCAACTGTATTACTAACTTGTGCAAATGGCGTTCCTGCAGGACACCATGTCCCTTCTGCGAGAGATTGTACTTGAATTGGTACATAGCCATTACATTCCTTTATAACACGCTCAAATAGCTCTGTAGGGAAGATAACACCCATAATCTCAGCAGACTCTTTGGCTTGTTTAATCATTGCATTTGTAATCTGAATTTCTAGAATTCTATTTGCCATTTCAGCGAAGCCATATAAAATCATTCCCTCTTTACGATTGTAAATATGTGATACTTCCCAATCAGTATTCACCTTAAGGCGTTGATGAGATAAGTTATAAACATCTGTAAGCATTACTGGATTTGTAAGAATATCTTTTAACATGGTTAGTTTCCTCTTTTCGATTAGTTTAGTTTTTGGTTATATTGTCTTGCTAGAAACTCATGATGCATTCTTGCTTCAATTCCTTGACTTAAATAACTGTTTAAAGGTTTCTTGACTGTCAGAGAACCATAGTAATACGCTTCATTTCGTATCAATGATGACATATCCATGTCCCAGTTAGTTAGATTTATTGTTTCTATTCCATTTGCTATCTGAGTCCCAGTCTCCATATCGATGAAGACTGGCTCTCGAATCGTTGCCCCTGTACCCATAACAATCCCCCATTTACTAATTTTGTTTCAATACATTTGTACAAGTGATAAGCGGTTTAAACGCAAGCATCATTTTGGTGAACTCTTCAACTTCTTCTATAAGCTTAAGGTACGACACTGTGGCTTTTCGCAACTCGTATAGACCATTTAATTTTTCAACAGCATCTTTTGCTTCATCAAAGTCTACTGCAAATTCAATTTCTTCTTTAACTTCTGCAATTTCTAAGTCAATTACTTCTAGAGCAGGATGTTGTTCCAATTCGATATAGAATCCATCTTCAATGTTGTGGCGCATTGTGTAGCTATTATTTCCTGTTGCACTAATAGAGAAGTATGGAACGTATACTACTTTCTCATCTTCGCTCAATACAACACTAAGGATACCTTCGATGCCAAATGATTCACGAACTTTGTCACAGAACTGTTTGTAAAACACATTGAACTTCTCTTCTGAAAGATGATTCTTAGCTTCTTCTACCATTTTAAAATCGTGAATTAACGCTTCACACTCACTTACAAAAATACCATCTGCATGTAATTTAATTGTGTTTGTCATAATAATTTCCTCCAAGTTTTGTTTTATTTTAGTAGTTTATAATATGGACTTCTAATCCTTTTCTTTTTGCGATGTCTATCATATGCTTCGTTCCTTTGCTCTTTCCATCCCAAAAGCAGAAGCATACACCATTATTATCTTCATGTGCATAGTCAGCCATTTCGCAGTTCCTAATGTATCCTGCTTGCCTTCCTATACTCCAGTCAGCAGGCATTCTAGTAAGTTTACATCCACCTTTTATAGCGAATTGCTCACCTATCTTGTCAGCTCCATCTGCTGTACCACTTACAATCTCAACATCTTTTGGATAATAACCTTTTCTCATGAAGTAGGCTACTAGATTCGTTGCTAACTTACGATAATCATTGAAGCCTCGACTTCCTGCTACGATTATTCTTGGCATAGTTTATAGTTTGATTACAAGGTCAGTTTTATGAATCCATTGGACGTGTTTGAAGTGCCTAGAATGATTAGGCTTACTACACTTAATATGAACTCCATCAATTTCTTCTATATCAACGATTGAGCCTACTGGGTAAGAGTGCCTTACTATAGTGCTTCCAATGACACGAGCCTGTCCTTCTTTTAGCCCTTTGTATTTCTTTTTTTCCGCTTTATTTTCTAAAAATAATCTATTACGTTTTTTCAATTCAGTTCCTCCTCAGAGTTATTAAAATACGCATTTTATCAACTTAGCTGATTAGTAGAAGACTTAATTTGTGGCAACCAATAATCAGCGCCTTAGCTCTATACATCTTTTCTTTCGAGGTGAAGTACCCAAACTTTCTAGCTTTCTTATCATCATCGTGCCATTTCTTGCCATTAAGAGATTTTGAGTAACTTATGATGAATTTTACTTTCGAACCCTTGATAAAACGCAATGCCTTAGTGTAGTGATTCTCGCTTTTGTTTGAGTACTTCTTAATTTCCATGTCTATCTATCTCCCATTTCCGTATTTCTTTTTTCGAACACCTGTTCCTTGTTGGTAAATTTATCATATCAGAACAGGCGTTCTTTTGCAATACTTTATTAATAATTTTGTTTAACTTATTTTTTTGGAAGAAGATTCTTCTAGAAACCGTACTAAAGCATCCAGTTCTTTCTTAGTTTCTTCAAAATCATCTGAGTTATCAATTGTCTTCATATAGTCTTTTAAAGGTCGCAGTTGGTTTTCTAAGCTAGAATTCATAATTAACTCTTCCTTAGCCTCTCCATCACGCTGTTCAAGACGTTCGATTGCTACCGCAGGGTCGCAGTATATCATAAGATTATACCACCCTTTTTCGCCCAATACGGAATGCTCAAGGAGCTTTCTTACGTCTGTAATAATAACTCTATCATGACCATCCTCAGCGATTCTGCGAAGTGTATCATTAATCCAAAGCATAATGTCGTAGCTTCGTAGACTTTCTCCGATGTGAATAAGTAGTTCTCTTGGAGGTCGAGTGCCTCGTGGGATACCATAGTAGGTATATGCAACTTCATAAATACCATCAGATAGTGCATATTTTTTAAATCCATGTTTCTCTACTAAGTAGTCAGCACAAGCATCTTTTCCCGAGCCTGCCATCCAGTTATTAAATGCTAATTGAATCACTATTCTTTAACACTCCTTTATTTTAATACTTTTGTTTAATGTAGTCAAGAAAAAAAATAAAGATTTATTTTATTTTTACGGCTGAACGTAGATTTCGATATTACGTCTTCCCCAGTCATTCGCTTGTGAGTTGGTACTCATAAAGATATCGATAATATTACCTTTAATAGCGTTCCCAGTGTCCTCAGCAGTGAATGTTTGGTTAAACTGAGGAATATATACCTTAGAGCCTAACGGAATCACACTAGGGTCTACAGCAATAACTCCCCAACGTACACTCGTACCTGTAGCCGTTAATCCTTGCCACTGTCCTGCAAGCTTATCCCCTGCTTCATACGTTGAATAAGCAGTAGCTTGCACATTTATTTTTCTCCAGTTTTCATAGCCTCCTGCTGATACAGTACTGGATGAAGAAGATTTTTTTTCGGCGCTTTTAACTTGCTCTTGCTTTGCCTGTTTTGCCTTCTCTGCATCAGCTTTAATCTTTTTTAATTGTTCTACTTCATTTTTAAGCTTTTCGTTTTCAGCATTCATATCACTTTTCTCTTGTGATAGCGTATCGATAACAGCGCTTAATTCTTTCTGCTTCTCTGATAGCTGTTCGCTTTGAGATTTGACGCTTAAGAACTTCTGCTCTAATGACTTATAATCAGCTTGTTGATGTTCTATTTGTACCTGCGCCTTGCCTAGTTGCCCCTTGTATTTGTCCATTTCTACGCTATCGTTATAAAGCATTGCTCCAAACGTAATAGCTGTGGCGGTAGTAACAACTAGTGCTGTCCTGCCAACACTCTCCTTTGATTTTAAAATTTTCACAATATCAATTCCCTTCTTTTCTCTAAAGACTTGATGCCTAATGAAATTATAACATACGTCTCAATACTTTTGTTTTACAGTTATGTTACAATTGCCATCCAAGGCATTAATAATAACTAGGCTCAGTCTTATCATCACGAATTGTTTTAAAACCCGAGAATCGTAAATCTAAGTTTCCGTCCTCATCTTCAAATTCTTCAAAGTATTGAATCTCTACAATCTTTCCAATAACCATGCTTGGGTCTGCCCAAATAGCATCACGCAACTCATCAGAGAACCCTCCACCGATTCGGACTGGATGCCCCTTGAAGTCACAGATTAAACCACCTAAACGACCAATGTTTTTCCCACTCTTACCTTCGTAAATATCTAAACATCTGATATCTGCTGATTCGAATGATTTTACTTTCAGTATATCGAAAGTTCTACGGCAGTCATATGGTGCGTCTGCGAGCTGAACCATGATACCCTCTTCTTCATTTTCTTTCGCCTCTTCTGCAAGTGCGTCAATTTTTTCCTTGTCAAATATTCCAATGTAAATTGGTTCAACATACTTGACCAATGGGTGTGGATTCTTTTCAATCACTTCTTTTAGCGCTTCTTTTCGTTTCTCACAAGCTACTAACCATCCACCTTTTTCAAATGCTTCAATTGGAATTACATCAAAGGCGTGGAATTCTAAACCTCTCTTTTCTCCTTTCTTTTTAATAATTTTGTTTGTTTTCTTAAATAATAATTTTGAATTTAGACCTTCTTCATTCGTAGCTAGTAGTTCTCCATCATATACAAAACCTCTTGGATACGATGCTAATGCCTCTTCTATTTCGACACACCCTTCGAAGACATGCCCTTCACGAGAGTATAGCGTAACCTTGCCATCCTCACGAACGAATATTGCATTGCGATTGCCATCAAGCTTAGGGGTGGCAATTACACGCTTCTCAAGGTATCTTTTCCAATGCTCATATACTTTTGGAACACCTTTGACTTTTTTCGTCTCGATATACTTCTCAGCAAGCATCAATTCAAACGTTGGAATGAAGCTATATCCAAACGCCTTATTGATAGTAGATGATGTTGCGCCAATCTTTAAATCTTTTGTCGCCATCGCTTCTAGTAACCAATGAATCTCTTTTGGCTGAGACGAGATATATTGTTGAACTTTAAAAATATCTACATTTTTTCCTGTGTTGACCCCCAAAAAACTCATGTACTCTTCGAATGTATATAACGGTACGAATTGGTGTGGGTCAACGCTAACGTCCTTGTTTAGCTTTTTCTTCGCTATATTCGTTTTAATATATGGGTTAAAGATGAAATTTAAAACCTCTCCAAACAGTGAATCTTCTTTGTGAAGTGAGATAATTTCCTCTTTAGCCTTCTTGCTTGATGTTCCACCAATTTGTTTAATAACTTCTGCAACTTGTAATATATCCATGTTATACCTCCAATTTTTTTTGAGCGCTTTCGTTAAGCTAAGTTGAACATTTGTTGATATAACTAAAACAAATGTTCAACATTAGCTTGTAATAATTTTGCTTTAAAGATATCAATTGCAATGTTGATTTTTTCAGTCGCAACAAATTTAACTGATTCATCTGTTATGGACTCATGAAGATTCTTCATTTTGTCCATAACAACTATTGCATCATTGAAAGCATCTTTTGGCTCTACATTCAAAACAATAAGAGACAGTGCCTTCTGTGTTTGCAATTCTAAATCTTCTACCATGTCTTCTAACTTTAGAAATGCTTCCATATCTTTATTCTCATACATTTCTTTTTGCTGATTCACTACTAATCACCTCCTTGTTATTCTTGAAGCTTTTCACTTGCCTTACGATAAGTTTCTGCTACTGGATATACAGTGCCACTTGTAAAATACTTCGCCACGTTTTTAACAACAACTGATGAATCCCAATTGTTTTTAGATAGCATTACTTCAAGTGCCATTCTAAATGTATCTACCATATCCAGTGGAACAAAATCTCGAAAGACCTTCTCGCATAGTTCTTTCATGATTTGTAAAAGATATTGCTCTGCAACCACTTCCATATCTTTTAAATCGATTGCAATTTGTACCATTTGTTCTAACGCATCGTAATTAAACTCATTTGTTAGAAGGTGTGTTCTAACCTTCTTTACGCCAACGACCTTTTTCCCGCCCAGTTCGTTAATTGTATCAACAAGAAGCGTCTCCACTCGCTCCTCTGCCTGCGTTAAAGCATCAATTCCTCGCATTCCTGCAAGCATCTCTAATGTGTAAGTTTTCATAAGGTATATCCTCCAAATGTTAAATTGTAAATGAGCAAATATTTGTATATGTATGTTTCAAATTCTCTTGTACATCCACTTACAATCGAATAACATACTCCACCTTCCCCTAAATTGAGCATACGCTCCTTGCAATGTAAGACTTGTCATTTTGTTTTTTTAAGACAATAGCCTGTTAATACATTTACTTAACGTCAAAAAATAATATCTTCTCTTCTCGCTTAAGCGTTTGTCTTATATCGTCTTAAGCTTAATAGTCACTTGCTGTGATACGCATTACAATTTGTTTATCTGTTTATTATGCCGTGCTTTGCTAAGATTGTGACTATTTTGTATGTTTTTTATACAAATTCAACTCAAGTGTTCATAATCTGTATGTATCGTCCGCCATATGAGTATAATATAATTAACATAATTACTATATTTAACTAAATAATGGTGACTCCACTTATTTTATTCAACTCCGAGTTGAAAAGCAAGTGATTTTTACACTCTCACTTGAATTTCCATTCATGTAAATTATGGAAATTCAAGTGAACCTATAAAAATAATATAAGAACTGTGCTATTATACGATGTTAGTGTACAGTGTATGACAGGGAGATATATCATGACAAAGAGAAACACAGGCGTTTTACTCCGCCTAAAGCGACAGGAGAAAAAGTATACCCTTGAAATGACTGCCAAGGCAGTTGGAGTATCAATCAACTACATAGCAAAACTTGAGAAGGGAGAAAACTCAAACCCATCAGATGAAATCATTGTAAAACTTGCCGAAACATTAGAATTAGATGAAGACGAATTGTTTCGCTCGTTTCGCAAAATACCCCTCTCAACTAGAAAAGCTTTGGAACAACATCCTACACTGTCTGTCGCTATATCACAAATAAACAGCGATACTGACTTGAGTGAAGACAAGAAGGAAGAATTTTTAAAAAAAATCATTTATTGGTATAAAAAGATTGTCGATGAAGACAGTTAAGGTAAAGGTGGTATAAATTGGATAATTTAAAACCAATCAAACAAGATAAAGATTTTTTACTAGAACAATTAAAACAATGTCTTTATGAGAAAAGGCTTATGGTTAAAGAGAATCAGTTTTGGGAACAATTTACCGACCATTTACTCATAGCGTTTGCATTCTTGTGTCTAGGGATTATAATTGGTGTTTTTATAATCTCTTTCCTACTTCGCAACAAGGTCAAATTAGACTACGATATCCCAAGGGGGACTATACTTCGTGTCACTCATGAGGATAGAAAATGGCTCATAACTAGACCAAGAAGCTTTATGCAGGTATTTGACATTATACTTCTTTGTATATTTGATAGAGGGAAAGGTAAATATATCGACAAGCACGATAAGAAAAGAATAAGAGTTCTGAGAATTATGCTGTTTATTATATCATTCCTTCTCATCTTAACTGGTGTACTTGAGGTTCTATCAGCATTCGCATGGAGTATGAATCCATTTGATTATCTTTATTTATTTGAATAATCGATAATTGTTAGACATAAGAGTGAACACTGTAATGGTGGCTCACTCTTTTATTTTATTGTCATTATTTAGATAAATTTAAATATTTTTCAATTCTATTTTTTAAAGTGAATTGTGAAGAATTATTGATTGGAAGCGCAAATCTTTTAAGTACAGCGATAATAGCATTATTAATATTTACTCCCTTTTCCTCAATTAATTCTTTAGCTAAATGTAATTGACCACTATATGAAATTGTTGTTGCGTTTAAGTATGGATATTCAAAAGTATCTGCAATCCTTAATAGACGTTGACTTATTATTTGACCTTTAACTTTATTTTTCCCTCTTAATCCACGAAGAACATGGTCGCCTTCTGCAATTTTATATTTACGAGCTTTCTCGCCTGTAATACTTACATATACGTCATCTTGTTTTAATGCTCTATTAATTAAAATTGCTGTCTCTGTGCTAATTGGTACATTTCTATCTTCTAAAATAATTTCTTGGTTTTCTGTATCCATATTAATATCATCTTTAGTTAATTCTGTTAATTCTTCAAATTCATTCTTATGACTTAATCCATCAAAAAGTAATCCCAGTATTACGCCATCTTGTGCGTTATCGGCGCTCATAGCCATTTCCATAATCTCATCTTTATCAAAAATCATATTCTCTTCTGCTTCTTTATCAATTAAAGCTTCAAGTTTTTCTCTAGTGTCAAATAATGTAGCGTAGTTAATTTTAGTTTTTCCATTATCTTTAGCGAAATCAATATATCGTTCAATAGTTGATACTTTATCTTGAAGACTTCTAACTGTCTTAGCTTTTAAAGCTATAATCGCATCTGCTAATTCTTCTTTATTAAAACTATATAGGTCTTTACCTTTTTCATTTTCAATTTCAGCAGTTTTCCTAAATAATGCCAAAACAACTCTTTTTGTATCATCTTTATATTGAGAAGCAAACTCTTTCTTGAATGAATAGTCAAAGTATAGGTTTGGCATATTATCTTTTTTAGGCTCTTCGTTTTCTTTCTTCTCTTCTTTATTTGAAATTTTAGAAGGATTAAATCTCTCATCTTTAGCATATCCATAAATTACTGTTAAAAGGTTTAATTGCTCGCTATCATTTAAATTCTCTATTTTTAATTCACCTTCAAACAACGCCTTAACCTTATCTTCACTAATTACTTCTGATAACTGCATCATAATATCTCTCTTAGCTTTAGATAAGAACTTAACGCCCTCTAAAACCTTCTCCAAATCAATAATAGTATCTTTATTTAGCATAGTCTTACATCTCCTTTTTATCTACCTTGTATCCTATTAGTTTTACTTAGCCTTTTAATAATTATGTATTATAGTATTGCAATAATTTAACTTAACGCTTTTCTTAAGTAAATTGTAATACATTCGTTTAACCATTGCAATACTTTTTTTTACTATTTTTTTAACTTTATTTCCATAAATTACTTTAAGGCATTGATTACCATCTAGAACAAAAGTAGATTCTTGAGATTATAGTACTGCTAAATAACTTTCTCTAACGATTTCTTGTATTTCATCTGTTGTTGTTCTAAATTTAATGCCTAACTTAAACTCATCATGACTAACGATACTTGCAAATACAAAATCTAAGTCATAAAAGATATCTTGAATATGATACTTCTCTCTTCTCTTGCCTTTTTCTAAGACAAAAGCCTTATGATAAAGAGATATGAATCTCCCCTCATCCTTTACAATCCAAGTGTCATGTATACTTCTAACGACAATGTCGCCACCAATAATAACAGAGACATTTAATTTAGGATATCTTTTTGCAATGTCCATAATCTGCTCTTTACTTAACTCTTCTGTTTCAAATCCCTTCGCCATAATTTTGTGTGCTTTTTCGTAGATTCTACGATGTTTTTCAAACTTGCTATGTTTCAACGATTGTAAATTTAATGTATCTCTCATCTGTAATTTCCCCTCTTATCTGTAGTATATATTTCTTCTTGTTATGATTTGCTACTCTCAACGATTGACACCTCTCAACCTTCAATAATTTTGTTTCAAATAGGTATTTAGAAGAGTTGGCTATACATCTACCCTTCTTTTCTAAGGATACCGATTTGGAACAGTTCACTGAACGGTTCTATAGGGTTTTATCATTCGATTTTCCCTATTTCAATAATTTTGTTTAATTGTTATACTTAGGATTATACAGTCTTTTTATGACTAAGTCAACCAATTTCAATAAATTTGTTTAATAATGTTATTGAAGCCGAATTCTATCTATTCAGCCTCAATAACATTTGCATCTTGATATCTTCATTTGCATTGATGAAGTCCAATAATTCTCGATGCGATAAGGATTCTAAAGCTGATTCATCTAACTCCCTAGACATTTGATAACTCAATTGATTAACCAGTGATTTCTCCTCGTGTAAGTAGATTTCAGTCGTTACGATACTTGAGTGACCACCTAATTGCTTACAAAGGTTGATGTCTCTGCACATCTGATACGATAGCGTTATCGCTGTCGCTTTTAAGCTATGAGGAGTTATCTTTCTACCTATTGTCTTTGAAAATCTCTCTAAGGCTCTCTCAAGCGTCTTAGGATTCATTGTGAATACATACTTTTGTCCTTTGTTAATCTGCTGTAGCTCCATATAGAACTCTTCTGATATAGGTTTCTCAATCCATTTACTACCTTTGTCCTTAACCTTTACGACATGAATGTTCTCGCCAGTGTTGACATCTCTTCGCATTACAAAGTTATCTTTCCAAGTCATACCACACTCAGAGACAACTCCTACTGTAGCTGTCTTACGATTAGCTGTTGTAAATAGCATCTTGACTAGAAGATACTTTTCCATCGCCAAGTCTCTTTCTTTCTTCATGAACTCGAATAACATTTGAACTTCTTGAAATGTCAGAGACTCATGATGCTTGACCTCCTTGGGTAACTTCACTTTGAAAATCAGTGGGTTCACCTTTAAGTCATTCGACAACAATTCATTATAAAAGCTTCTGACGCTATTTAGCTTCGTCTGTATTGTATTATTAATATTACCCTTCTCGGCTAATTTATCAATGAATAGCGTTTGAACATCAGCTTTCTTGATTGCTTGGATTTCTTCAATGGATAAGAAGCGAACCTCTTTCCCAGTTGTCATTTTAAAGAACTCATCAACTCTAGCTTTATAATCTCTTGCTGTTTGAGGTGAATTCTTTTCATGAAGGCTTAGGAATGAAGTGTAAACTTTCATAACTTCATAGTTCCCAAGACTGTGTACCTTTTCTTGCTCACCTACTCTTAACATATCTACTGCGACTGCCATTTCAAATCATCTCCTTTTATGTATCTGTTACTCAGTATACTATTAACACAGTAAGATGTCAAACAAAAATATTAAAAGCTACTGAAATTATTCAGTAGCCTCTTTTTTAACAAGTATATCAACGATACTTTCAATGGTTAATCTAAACATTTCTCCACCTTCGCTTGCTTCTCCATCAAATGTTAAGACATAAATCTCCGAATCGACTAGCATTTCTTCTTCCTGCTTCACTAGGATTCCATGGTACTCGCCCATTAAATTTCTTTTTACGAAGGCTATAGCCACATCTGTCCTAACAGTATCTGTATCGATTGTCTCGTTCTCTATGCCTCTAACAAGGCTGTCTACTGCAGACATCGTGTCTAGCATATCTACTGTACCTTGAACATCGTCTACATCCCATGTAATTACTTTCAAAGCCATCTCTCCTTATTGTTGAGTGCTAACAGGCTCTTGTTTCACAACTTGTTGCACTGGCGTTTGTGCTTGATTTGTTTTAATCGCTTTTATAATAGAGCCAGTTACGATTAACATTGTCCCTGCTACAAAGAATGATGCACTAAGTACGAAGAACGCTGTAAGCATATTTGAATTGATTATGTAGTTGTATGCGTCTCCACCAACATAAACGTGCTTACTTAAATCACTGCTATATTCACCGCTATTATATCCGTTGACTCTATCAATCCCTAAAGCTAATAGGAATACTGAATGAACGTAAAAGATAATTCCCCAAATTGTCCATTTTTTTGTTTTTGTTTTCATGCTATTATCCCTCTTCCTGTACTTGTAATTAATTGTCTTACTAAATTATGTATACAGTATAAGGGACTACAACAAACATGTCAATAATTTCTTATTGACATGTCATATTTTTTAATCTACATCTTTTGATAATATATATTCCATTGCGTGACCAAGAGTTTTGTATCCATCAGTTACTTCTCCTGTTTGGATATGCGTAACAGTCCATGTATTATCTGTAACTGCATATTCATTACGCTCATTCTTTTCATATGGCATCAACACATTGAAGACTCCTGCTGAGTTCGATACACAATAGCCCATATGGACAGATTCTTTATCTGCGCTTTCATTGATAAGAGTAACTACTCTACAATTATATCTCTCTTTCATATCTTGTGAGAATCTATCTAAATCATTTCTAATAACGCTCATTCTAAAGAATATTCCTGTAGTCATTTTAATTCCCCTCTTCTAGTTCTTTTATTGTTTCAACTTCTGCATCCCAAGAATCTAACTCTTGAGCTTTGTGACCTTCATAATCACCATCGTCAAATAGCTTTTGAGCTTGTTCCTTGCTCTCTGCTTTGATGTATACTTTTGACCTAACCTTCTCTACGAAAATAACTTCAAATTCTTGCTTCATGAATATCTCCTCCTATATCTCATGCTTGATTGAAACTATATTCTCTAACACATACTTATGCTTTCTAAGCTCATCAATCTGCTCTTGGAAATGCTTTTCTAAAGATTCATTTACTTCCCCTGCTGAATCGTTAATATTTTGAAAGATAATATGTAATTCCTCTATTTTCTTGCTCATCACACGAATGCTTGCTTCCATAGATTCGAAAATATCACAATGAATACCATAAGGGACATACATCAGATATCCATTTGTTAGCTTTTCTTGAATCTCAAGCCCTCCAAATTCATGGCTAATCATATCTGCAATGCCAACTTCGGGTCTTCTTTTTGAATCGTGGCTATTGTGCATTTTCTGTTCCATCCTCATCTTTCCAGATAGACATGCTAAAGTTTCTATGCCCAGAGAAATTCTTAAAACCATCTGATGCTCTACCATCTATTTCATTTATGTTTTTGATAGTAATTTGATATATAGCAGTCATATAATGATTTGGGTCTTTACCTCTTTCAAATAAGTCTAGTGTCACCTCTCCATTTTGCTCCAAAAGCTTCTTAACCTGTGGCTTAGTTATTTTTACCTGCATGACAATCCCTCCTACACTAATTCTAAATATTTTTTATGAATTCTAAACTCAATACCATCGTGGATATCTACCACATCCACAACATCGCTGTACTCTCCACCTGTTACAATTACCTCGCTTATATGAGGCAGGAATGACATGTGCGGTAAGTCTCTTTGCGCCTCTGATTTAATCTTGAATTTTATAAACATTTCCCCAATCTCCTAACTAATAAAAGTCCGATATTATTAATTACTTGTATCCAATCTTATACTCGTATCCTTTTTTGGGATTATAAACTCTGACAGTCCCACCCCATAACACATGAATTCTATTAAATGTCATATAAGCATGCATTCCTTTTGTTACATAACGTAGCTTCCAACATTCTTCCAATTCAATTTTACGAGGCTTGAATAAAAATTTATGATACCATTTAGGATTCTTTAATTCTGCGTACACATACATGTTGCTTGAGATTGTAGCCTCTCCTAGCTCTAATATTACATTGCCGTGCATGTCTGTGACGATACCATCTCCATCTTCATACAGCCAGTTTTCTTTTGGGATACTTATCATGGTTAATCCACCTAATTCTCAATATTATTAATTATTTCTACCACATTTCTCGCCTTTAATAAGTCCTAACCTTGACGAGATTTTAAATACCTCTACTTCATTTTCAGTAAGCTTGCGCCCTAATCTTTCTTCAACTTGTTTTAATATTTCTTTTTGGAGAGCCAACCCTTTGAATATATCCATAGAGTTACTCTCCCTCTCTCAGTGAGATTGTTGCCTTGCCGTAATACATACATCCACTGACCTCGTATCTCTCTGTATTCGTCCAGTAATCAGCTTGCCATCCATTTGTATCTAATTCTCCAAATGTGCCTAGAATCGACTGTAGGACGCTTGGATAGACTCCCTCAAGCTCAATACTCTTAACTTCCCTATTGTCTAGCTTTTTTAATTCTGATTCAATATAAGATTTAATTGCACTCTCCATATTCTCTCAATGCCCTCCTGTAGCTAAAAGAGTTTTGCTTTTTCTCATTCTCAAAATCTTTCATCTGAACTTGCGTTTGTTGCCAAGAGAGCATAATAATATCTATACCCTCTAGCTCCAACCATTTCTTGAATATCTCCCAATCCATGGCTTACACAATCTCTACACGGTTCATGCTGACTTCATACACCTTATTGTCCTTGTCTCTCACGTACAAAGTGCTACTCAATAAGTTTACCTGCACAACAAGACCAATCTTAGAACCATCTTCTGTCTCCATTCTTACCGTTGTTTTAAATGCTTCAAATTTCTTTTGCCCTTTATTCTCTTCTAAGTGTTCGAAGTAAGCATCTATATCATCAATGCCTGTATCATCATCTGACCAAGAAATCCATTCGCCTTCTTCTTCGCAATACTCTTCAACGACTGTAGCATTTGCATAGTCGCCTTTGATTCTGTTGTCATATTGGAACAAGTCATAGTTTGCTAACGTATCACTAATTAACTTCGCCTCTTCTAAGCTTTTAACCTCTACGTGGAATGGCTTGCATGGAACTTGTGGAAAATGTGCTACTCGTAATTTTTTAATCATGGTCATTATCCTCCAAATTATATTTAATTATCTTGAGAAGCAACCCATTTTCGAGTCACTTCTTTTTCTTTTTTCTCTTTGCCTTTTAACAATTCAATAAGCGCTGTTCTTTCAACTGGGACTAAAGCCTTCCCATTTCTAAGCTTGGATATGATGGTCTTTCTCATTTGGTCATTCATGAGTCAACCCTCCAACTAGTAGCATCCACTATTTCGCTTTTGTGGAAGTCTAGCTCATAATCACTTATTTCCTTCTTAGTCAACTCTCGTTCATATATTATTGCTCCAAACTTCCCAATACTACTATCTTGCCAAGCGAAATCTTTTGGCTGACATCCAAGGCTAAAACCTCGAAGTCGATATGTATACCAGTAAAGCATCTTTTTGCCACTTTCAATACTTTCTTTTATTCCCAAGATGTTATCCAGTGCCGTCAGCTTAACTTTGATTTCATCGATTCTTTTAAGATTCTTATGAATCATATCTGTTGAAACCTCTGTGTGATTCTCTCCATTTCCATACACTAACTTGCATTGAACTGCTGATGCCGAAGCTAGTAACTCGCTTACAGCCTTCGTTAATTCAGTCTGTAATTCTTTCTTGTTGTTTTCTGCACATGCCATAAGTGTATCATATTTTGTGTTTGCCATTTAACTCATCCCCTGTATAATTTGATTACTGTCTACATGAGTTAGTTTATCACTAACACAGTAGACAGTCAATAAAAAGTTTTAGACGATTTTCTCGCCTAAGAACTTAATATCTACCTTGCATCCACTGCACTGGTATCCTGCTCCATTGCGTGGATATCTTTTCTTCTTTCTCCAAACACGATTGCATCTTGGACATCCATACTCTACTACCTTGCCTCTATATTTTACTGTCCCAGTACTATGAGAACCATGTTTTTTTAGCTCTGCCTCAAAAACATCATCGCCATCATTAAAAGGTTTTCCAAGAGTAAACAGCGCATAGTGTATACACTCATGTAAAAGCGTTTCTCTAATCGTTTCCCAGTCTTGGTGTGTAATATAATTTTTCCCAATCTCAATCTTGATTGGTTGTTGTGTAAATTGGTTATATACAAACTGACCATATCTTCTTTTTAATCGACCATTAACTAACACTGGAATATTTAACTCGATACCATAAGCATCTAAAAGAAAACTCTTAGCTTCACTAGTTAATTTTCGTTGCATTGCATTCCAGTCTTGAATATTCATGTATGTATCTCTCCCTCAATTGTTTAGTGTTCTCGTGAGTCATTGAGCAACTCACAAGAACCATTCTAGCATTGAGCAATTTCATTGTCAATACTTTTGTTTTATATTACAGGTCTTCAATTCGCTTTACAACGACTTCTCCATTCATCTCATCACAGTACTTATCAAAGTCTTCCTTCGTCTTGCCAACGCCATACATCATTTCCTCATACGCCATACGAGACATCCATGGTGCTTTAAACCCCTTGTCTACTGATTGAATTTCTTTTGCCAGTTCTCTGCCTGTCATAGTTGCCATAATAATTCCTCCTACTTAATCTAGACTATCCCAGTCAACTTCTTCTGAATCCTGCCACGAATACCATCCACGAGCAAACTTTGCACCTAATGGACTTGTATACATACCTTTTAAAGCAAGCCATCTGCCTGTTGAGTAGTGGAATTTATCATTCATGAGATAAGTACCCTCTAGGAAGTAATCAAGCTTCTCGTGGTTAATAAGAGCCTCTCTTACCGCCATCCCCAATTCGCCTGTATACTCATCATCCAATTTCTTTTTAAGAAACTCTGATACTTCGTTAATGTTGATGAATTTATCTTTTGTTTTATTGATTAAATTATTGATTACATAATCTGCAAGTTGCTTTCCTACAGATTCTACTTCTACTGTCGTCATGCTATCTCAACTCCCTAATAATGTCACGGAAAACTCTACCACGAATATTTGATTATGTCAATACTTTTGTTCTTACTACTCAGCAATCACAACTTAGCTGAGTAGTAGCTAGACCTCTTAGTAGTAATTTCTTTTCTCATCGTCTCATCATTGTAGATAACATATCCATCGTCTAATTGGTCTTTGCTTGGCGTGTCGTAGAAGAATCTAACCTTATACTTGCCATTAGCCTTCTTAACCTCATAGCACATTGTTACGGCGTTCTCAAGGTGTTCTCCGAGCATTGTAAACGTGTAATAGGCAATTTTCTTTTTCTCATCGACTTTCGCCTTGGTGAATCCTAATTTCTTAATCCATCTTATTAGATGAGCAATGATAAATTCATCTGAGCGAACCTCTAGCCCCGCCACAATCCCAAACGCTTGATTTATAAGAACATCGAACCCTTTCTTCCCAATTGTTTTAGGGATACAGTCATGCTCTTTTATGAATTGAGCCTTACGACCTAAGAATCCATTCATGCTTTCTGCATTCTTCCAATCATTAAAGTTATCGATAAAACAAGCAAACTCATCTACCCCACCTAAAATTTCTTTTATGTACTTTTCTTTATCATCATCATTGTTGAATTTGACAGCATCTTTAATCTCTAAGTTAGGAGTATATTCTTCGAACGACTCTAGCATCTTAGCCTTATGTTCTACTGGTAAATCAATTGTCAGCAAGTGAATTGGATTGAAACATTGCCCTCTCATCACTGATGTATATTCGCCCTGCTTGTATTTATACATGAAGTACAGACTCGACTCCCATTCGCTAATTTTCATTTCCCCTACTTTCAATTCATCAGTTACCCTGCTTTTCATTTTAAAATCATCTCCCTCATAAGTTTCTGTATTCATTGTACACTGTATTACTAACACAGTCAACAACTTTTTTATTATCCACCTTGGAAGCTTGTCCAAGGTGGATTGATTTATATATTAAGCTTTTTGCTTTTCAGTTTCTTTTAATAGTGCTTGTAGTTTAGACCCAGTTTCTTTAACCTCTGTAGCCTCTTCTTTTGCCTCCACAGCTTCTACAGTCTCTGTAGTTCCTGCGACCTCTTCTTTTGCTTCTTCAACGCTATCAGCGCCGTGAACATTCTCAAAGTAGTAAGTTAGATGCTTCTGCATTTCTGTGATACGCCCAAGAGTTTTCTCTTTCTTAACGCTTCCTGCGCCACCAAATTCTTTGTAATCAGTTTCAATGTATTCTTCATCTTTTTTATGCTTAGACTTGATTGACTTCTTGAACTCATCTCTCCATTTTGCGAAGTGCATTGGATGAACTTCCATTTCAATTGCTTTCAATGCAGTCAGCATAGTCATTGGGAAGTGAACCTTTTTAAGCAACACAGATTCTTTATCTTCAAATGCTAAGTTTAAGTAGTCCATAGCTTTTACAACCTCAGCAACTACTGAATCTTTGCTATTGTCTCCCTTGAATGTTTGAGAGTACTCAAATACTTCGTTTGATGAGATGCTTTTCCACTTATAATCAGTATCAATTAACATCATAGTTTGTAAAACTGCTGTTTCATGGTCAGCTTTTCTCATTTGTAAAGCAGTGAATGAAGCTTTATTTTTCATTAAATCATGGTTTACTAAGTCTTGAATTTTTGTTGCCCATTCTGTACCCATTTTAGCTTTAGCTTTTTGTTGCTTAGATAGTGGAGTACCATTGTTTAAGCGGAAGAATAAGTCTTCAATTTCTTCATCTGTAATTTCATCCAGTTTGTAGATTTGTAGCGAGAAGCTTAGGATAGCATCTTTTACTTCTTCATCTAATTCTGCAAAAGTTTTGCCTGCGATTTGATATACTTCATCATCAATTTTTACGCTTGGAGTATCTTCATGTAGGAAATATTCTCCGTTGATGAATCCTCCGATATTCGTTAAACGTTGCTTACCATCTAGGATGTAGTAAACATTTACAGGTTTCTTGCCCTCTTCTAATTCCTTCGGCTCAACGATTGAGTACAATGCAGGTACTGGGAAATCTGCTGATAAAGAATGAATTAATAATGATTTTTGCATTAAGTCCCATTGTTCGCCTTCACGTTGGATTGGATAATCGAATGAGATTGTTCCTTTGCCCACCATTTTCACAAATTGCTTTACAGTCCAGTTAATTGATAATTTTTTCATAAGTCGCCAAACTCCTTTTTATCTTTGATTTATTTGATAATTATTACATTTTTAATGTTACACTATGTTATTAACACAGTCAATACGTTTTTTAATTTATTTTAATAATTTTGCTTAATGAACTAATTTAATTGATTTTCTTAAGGGTGAAAATCTCACCTTCATCGTTTACAGTTGCTTGAATGACATCTCCAATTTCTACTCTATCGCTTGTTACTGCGTAAGGTAATCCATCTTCGCCAGTACCACTTGCCCATTCACCATCATCATCAGTAATTGTTATTACCATGGGTATAATTCCGTTTTCCTTATCTTTTTCTTGCTGTGTTTTATGAACCGTACTCATCTCAGCACATTCGCTTTGGTGATTATATATGATATACACGCTCTCCCCTATTGTCATGATAGCAAGAACTGAGAATATCACCGCCAATATCACTGCACTTTTTTTCATTTAAAACGCCTCCTATTTAATTGTTATCTTGTAAATTACTATACTACTAACTCAGTAGATTGTCAAATAAAAATTACTTAGAATATAATTTTCCTGTAGTTTGCATTCCATCACGATATTCCTCAAGTAAAGCCTCATTCTTTTCTATGACCCTGTCTAACTCTTTGCCACCTGTTATATAGTCTTCAATTACCTTACCATCTTCTACAACTACTGTAACAACTTGCATAGGTATGTAACCTTCTTTTGTTTCTAACTTAACATCCTCACCCCATCCTCCGTCGAGATGCTTTATATGAGATTCTCCATTCAGATTCATTTCAATTACTGCATGAAATACTTTACGCTCACCATTACTTGCCTGCGAGCCTGTAATCTTAAATACTTGAGAAACTGCTACGATACCAATTACTAATGCAAGTGCCACCTTTACCCATGGTCTTAATCTCATATAAAACATCTCCCTTGTCATTTAATTAACTTCTTAATCAGTGTACTACTAACACAGTAGAATGTCAACGAATAATTTCTACAGCATTTTAATTGTTTCTAAGTGTGCATCAAAGCTTCTTTCCTTCTTGATTACTACAGTATCGTTTTGGATTACCACATGTAACTCAACCTTACCAACTTGAACATGCTCAACGACTACCATATATCTTTTTAAGCCCTTTGTAGGCTCATTCTTGAATGCGAAGCCATATCCAGTAATCTTTCCTAAAGTTACGCCCATTTCTAACCAGTTAATTAATTTGTTCATTTTAAAACATCTCCTTTTAATTTATAAATTAGTACATTACTAACACAGTTAAGTGTCAAATAAAAAAATTACTTTCTTTTGTTACAAGGTCTACCGCAGATTTGACATCTGTCTGAGAAGTAGTCAACCTTATGCTTCCCACGAATCCTACAGATAAGTCTTAATAGCCACATGCTCATCCCCACCCCTGCTATCAATTTACTCATTCAGTGTATCATCAATACAGTAATATGTCAAACAAAATTATTAATGAAATTTAGATTTTATTAAATTGAACCCTGTTTAATCCATGACACATCCCATCTTGTTTGCCATCTTACTACAAACAATCTAAACCATGAGATACCTTCTTCATTTATTAATTCAAAACCATTCCAGTTACACTTGCACCAATAACCATTTTCATTCTTCCCATATATCCCAATTACCATATTAATTCCTCCTTAAAGATGAAGTTTAAATTTTATAATTCAACGTTTAAGCCCTTCTCAGTGAGTTTTACAGCAGTCTCTTTATATCGATAAGTTCTGCGCCTTCTCCCTCTTCCAAAGCTTTTCGTATACGTTACCTTTGTAAATTCTAGCATCTTGTATTGCTCGAATATCTTCCAACATCTGAATACATATTTCTTAATTGCTTGCATCGTATCCTCTGAAAGATATTCTCTTTCCTTCTCTTTAAAGATTTCACTTTGCTCAGCAATTTTCTTTTTCTCATCGCCAGTTAAAACTAGCTTTGCTACCTTTGTACCAACAGCCATACATACGAAATCATATCTAGCACAGCTATGTTCTTTCTGCTCACACATCCATTGCGTTGTCGCCCAAATACCTTTCATATCAATCAAGTCTTCAATATCTGCTCTTGATACTTCAACGCTTCGCAGTGAGTCATCATCATAATAATTTCTTTTGTAATCAAGCCTAGATTTTACTTCGTGCTTGATATTCATTTTAAAATCATCTCCTATATATTGTAATACTGACGACTGCCATCATCAGACAGGAGGCATCACCCTCCCATGACAGAGAATTTCTTCTCTGTTTCGGCTAGTTCCATTTATTTTCATTGTAAGTTAAATACCATTTTTCATTATCGCCTTCGCCTTCTACCTCGGCACTCAAATACTCATACCATATCTTGTTCAACTTAATATTTGATTCAACAATATCTCTAAAGTTCACATAGTCTATACCATCGCCAAGCAGTGTTCTTCCGTTCATTTTCGCTCTACCTATTGCATTAATCGCTAATTCTTCTGTCATGATATATCCTCCTTAATCTTCAAATTTAATCTCATGAATTTTATAATCTTCAATCTTAATAACCTTATATCCTGATTCTTCTAATCGTTCTCCTAATGATTCACTAAGTGGGTAAACTGTTAATATGTCAGACTGTACATCATCAGTGAAATTTTTTGCCTCAACAAATCCTTGAATATCATTTTCATCGGGATTTATATAATCATACCCTGCAACCAAATCTAAATCATAAGTAAATCCTAATTCACTGCTTTGAAGCTCTCTGTATCTTGAAATCTTGTAAATCATTTTATCCTCGTTAATTACGTGTACTGCAGTTCTTAATTCAATCATTTTAAAACATCTCCTTCATATTCAATTAATTAATTCTTAATCAGTGTATTACTAATACATTATAATGTCAATACTTTTCTTTAATAAAATTTCATAACCAAATAAATTACTTCATTTCTTACGCCTATTCATATTTAATTTGCTGTTTAAAGGCGCTAGAAGGCTCTCTAACGCCTTTAACCTTCTATTCGCTTATAATATGCTTCTGCACTAATACTTCTCGTTCTAGGTTAAATCTAGCCATGCATTCCTCTAGTATCCACTTACATTCTTTTGCTGTTTGTTGTGTTAATCCATTTCTACTATTCTGCTCATTAGTAGAACGAACTATACTCCAATGAAATGCTGAAAATAATTCTGTATCACCCATTAATTTAATATCTGCTTTTCTAAGTTTCATTTTCATTTCTCCTTACTTAATTTCATTTACTAATGTTCTGTAGTGGAAGCACTGGATGTTCCAACCACCTGCTCCAATCGTTTCTACCTTTGCATTAGCCTTCTCACCAGTTATTATACCATTTAAATTTCCTACTTCACTTATTCTTAATCCCTCAGCATCTACAATAGAGCCTGCAATAGCATTAATTCTATTAATTAAGTCTATCATCTTAGATTTCTTTTCCTGCTCAAGTGCGTTTTCTAGCCACGCTAAACGCTTTTCTCTGTCATATATACTAGCCATATATAAAACTGTTCCACCTGCAAAAGAATTTAATTTAGATTGAATACTTTTCCAGTCCAGTTCACGTTCTTCTAAAAATGCACTCATAATACTTCTTGGGTAAACATTCACAAGATTATGGTCGCTTAAATCTTTTACTTCCCCATTCTCATCTAAATAATCTTTATACGCATCCTTATATGTTTTAATACACTCGATTCTCGCCTCTCGTTCTTTCTTATGTAATTCTTCTTTTAATTCAAGGTAATCATTATATCTTTTAATATGCCACTCATACGCCTTCTGTTTCCATTGCTCTAGAAATTCTTTTATAACTTGTGGGACATCATCGCCTTCAAGAAATCTATTCTTTTCAATTTCTAAATTTAACTTTTCTTTCCAATTGCTCAATACATGCTCAGCTTCCCCTAATTTCTTTGTAGCGCCTTTAATATCCTCTAACTTTCTTACTACTTCATAAATTGTCCAAGAGTGGTCTGTAGTTCTGTAAGGTTCTCTTAGCTCATCAACTTCTTCTTTGCTCTTACCAGTTAAATCTAAACCTACTTCTTTAATTACTTTTTGAACTTTCTTATCAAGAGCCTTCTTGTGACGCTCAATAGTATTCTTGCACTTCTCAACCTTTACCTCAGCTTTTTCTACAGATACTTTTAAAGAATCAACTTTTGACATTTTAATCTCTCCAATTCATAATTTAATTAACTTATTAATTACTATATTACCTATACAGTAAATAGTCAAGAAGAACTTCCATTTCCCTTACATTGTTTTTCAGAAAAAAATAATAATTCTTTTGCCCACAAAAATTTCGCTTATTAAGATAATCTGATTATCGATTCTTGTTTATTGATTGTTGCTGATTGATTCTGCCAGCTTATTCTAGCTTTTAGCATATAGCTTGCAAAAAATTTTTTTCGCCCTTTTAAGGTTTAGGCTTCGATAATGCCGTGGAAACTTTGACATAGCTTTTTGAGAATCATTTCTTTCGTTGGTTGATAGTATTGCTTAGATGTCAAAGGTACTTTGCAAGAATCATAGTGTCTTGAACCTTCTTCAACGCTGATACTTAATTCATATTTGTCTTTAATTATATCCCATGTTTTCACTAAGAATACCCTATAATTCTTATCAAATTCCATTTCTTCGCCTTTGAATACATCGACCTTAACCATAGTCATATCACCTGCGAATGGCATCCATTCAAGCGCTAATACATCATTATTCTCCATTGTTGCAAATACTTCTCCATTGTCGCCTTTATTGTACTTTTTAATTTTCATTTCTCTGCACTCCAGTATTTTGATTTTGGTTTAGCTCATCAGTATGAGGATTACCAATCTATCACAGACACGAGCAAAAATTTTTTTCGCCCGTGTTTCGCCAGTTATTACTCGTATATAGGTCTTTCTCGTGTTTCATTTTCTGCAGGTCTACGTTCAATATATGCCTGTACATCTGCACCGCCTAGTACAGAAGTAATATCTCCATGCTTAACGCCTTCATACTCTTTCAGTAAATCACTTTTAATCTCATCAGAAAATTTATTTTTGCATGGAATTGTTTCTAGACATGTATATCTATCGTAATACCATCCACCTTCCTCATGACCACCAAATTCTCTAGTAACCTTATAGACACTAACATATACCTTCATATCCTCAGGCGCTTCTACAAACCCATGGTCACAAACCTTACACTGCCTAGTCCATCCCTTACCCTCTACATATTCTTCATTTCCAAATCCATCACACGCAGTACATTGCATTGTTAACATTTTAATCTCTCCCATCATTTTTTTATAAGAATTCTTTATGCAAGCTGATAATGTTTTTTATATACAATCTTATCAAACGCTTCATACCACTCATAAAAATCTTTACTAACTGCTCCACGCTTAGAACGTTTCCATCCTAATTCTATTTTGTCGTAATCAATACCATGGTAACTAGCAAATAGAACTTTCAAATCATTTCCTACCTTGCGATAATATACTTCATTTCCCTTATCATCACTGGCTACAACTCTGTCATTGTCATATTTAATTTCAACAATCATTTAACTAACCTCCTAATAAAAGAATTATATTATTAACCTAATCTATTTAACTTGTACATACTACCTACATAGTGTCCTTGGTCAGCTCCACCTACAAAGCTGTATCTCACTTCGTTTTTCTCAGCCTCTGAAATTTCTTTTGCAACTGTATAAGCATTCTCTTTCATCTGCTTGTATGTTTCGCCATATACATCCATCAATTGCATTGGTGTATCTTTCCACTCTAATCCATCTGTGTATAATTTTACTTCAATCTGTCCTTTAACCATTTCATCGCTCATCTTGTCACTCTCCATCATTTGAATATTGGTAGGCGAAAAATTTTTTTCTCGCCTATTAGCTTCATGTCCTGTATCTATGTATTGTTTCGCAAATATTACAATTTCTTTTTCGACTTCATTAGTAAATCTAATCTCTGTACGATGCTCGGTTGTTTCACAGTCATATATCCATACAAAAGATTTACCATCTTCATAAATCCTTACACTTAAGTCATAATTAGTCAACTGATGTTTTTTCTCATCCTCAACTGACAATTCACAATTCAAAGCAACTTCTATGCAATCACCAAGACTATGCTTGAATATAAATTCCAATTCCTCTACTACCTCAATCATATCCACGTCTATAGGCTCTCCTGTGCGTTTATTTATTTTTTCAGCCCATTTGTATTCACTAGCCTTTAAAGCCTGCACACAGCGCTCGATATCGCCGTTAGACATGCATTTAATTTCTTTTCCTGCTACTACATCCTCATGAGCATTTTCTAACGTTACAAGAAATCTTTTGTCGTCTGTCATTCTAATTGCATTGTTTATTTTTTTGTCCTCGACTACCACAGAAATAAAGTCAACGTTGTTATTGTATTCAGCTTGTAAGTTATTCATTTTAATCTCTCCAATTCATTAGTTAGTTGTTAGTTATTTTTTTTTCGCACAAAGCAGAGCCTTAACTCTGCCTAGTTAATTTTTTTCTCGCCGTATACTCTATTAACCTCAACCATGTCATCGTGGTAGCCACTTGAACCATACTTAACTTCAACAATATCTCCTTCTCTAAATCCTTTGTTCTCAAGAATTACTTTTTCCTTGTCGTTCTTCGCTCCCTCGGCATTAATTAATCCTGCGTTGGTAGTCTCTGTAATTCGATATTGTCGAACGCTATTGATGTAAGAATCATCTTTCTCTTTTAATTCATCCTGCTTATTCTTGTTGCTGATATTTTTTTCTTCTGCCTTCGCTACTTGTTTCATTTGCTCAGCTTTCGCTTCCTCACGCTTCACTGGCTTCTCCTGCTTAGCTACTGACTTGTTTTCCATCGGCTTAGCTTCCACAGGCGTAGATTTTTTTTCTTGCGCCTGTTTAACTGGTTGCTCTTTCTTCTCTTCTTTCTTTTCTTCCTTAGTTACTTCTTTCTTTTCCTCTTGCTTTGGTTGTTCTTCTTTCTTAGGCTCTTCTTTAACTACTTTCTTTTCTCCATTCTTCTCAGCTTCTAATGCGAAGCCTTTCATATAGTCTTCAATGATGTCATTAAATCTTTTATGTAACCATTCTAATTCCATGCCTTGAGTTTTTTCTTGCTTTAATACTCTACCAAGTCCATTCATTTCAACTGATATGATGTCACCTTGTTTGTAATTTTTATTTTCCAAGTGGATATAACTAAAGATGCTATCATTATCATCAATTGGGTAAGCCTTCGCCTCTCCACCTAACGTACTTTCAACAATCACATGATATTTCACAAGTTGCTTCTGTGCATCTGCCACAATTTTTTTATTTTCTTTTTCTAGTTGTTCATACTTTTGTTCAACGTCAGATAATTTTTTATCTGCGTGTGATTCCTTCATAAAGATTCCTACAATAACAGCCATTGCTAAGATTGCTAACAATATTTTCCCATATTTTTTCATTTCAAAATCTCTCCATTCATTTATTTATGTACTAACAATACACCGTGTTAGTAATACAGTCAAGAATTTTTTTTGCAGGTTCAACCTCTGCAGACCATCGGAGCGTTGCTCCTAGGTTTCGGCTCGTGGTTAGTAAGCCTCATCAGTGCAGTTACGCCATCGGAACGATTGCACTATAAGCAAGGTTGCTGTGAAACTCTACGCTTATCTCGTAATATTTTTTCCCATCCTTTTCTTTCACTTGAACCCAACATGAAGGTTTTAGCCATCCAAAGTATTGCAACAATGACTCCTTACTTTTCTCACCTCGACCAAAATTATCTACGCTATCTCGAACGTAGTCGTCAGTCATATGGTATTCACAAATTATTTTTTCAAACTCGCCACGTTCAACAGCTCGCTTTACTACATCGAATCGAAGCGTTGCCACGCCTCGATTTTTTTCTTGCACCTTTGCTAATGCATTTGTGATTGACTTGATAATTTTTTTCATGTTTAATCTCTCCATCCATAATTTTTTTTGTGTGAAAAATTTTTTTCTAGCAATTTTCTACGCCGTTGTATTTAGCCTTGTAGCCTGCATTTACGAAGCTTGTTGCGTGTCGCTTTCCTAGTCCCTCTGCCTTGCCTAAAGTTTCTGTCTCGCCTGTTATGTAGTCTTGAAACTCCTCATTGTGCCATCTATCGTAAAGGTACACGTTTACACATACTTGATGCATTTCATTTTCTTCGTCAGCTTCGAGAACTGTCACGCTGATTTTGTTCACGCTCCATCCCTTATTTTTCTTCATTGCTTTCAATTCTTTTTTCACGTCTGCTAATGTTTTCATTTTCATTCACTCTCCAGTAAAAAATTTTTTTTCAGCTTACAAACTTGCCAATCAGTTCGACCATGTCAATGATATCATCGCCATGGTCAAACATGAATTTGAAAAATTGTTTTCTTGCTTCCATTCTTCGCTTTAATCTGCTGTTCATTTCGCTTGCTCATCGTAGAAATCTTTTTTCACCCATGAACCATCCTCAGCCTGTACATATCCCTCCTTGTTTCTGTTCTCATCTTCCAAGTCGTTAGCCTTGAAAGCTTCGTAGTCAAAATATTCTTCGTATGATTCGATAACATCCCCGAATCTGTCGTATAGTGTGCTTAGCTCCTCATCTAGCGTGTACTTATCGCTCACAATTTCTCCAAGTCCATCCATCGTTACTGTTACAATCTCGCCTTGCTCATAACTTTTTCCCTCTACCAAGATGTAACCCTCGATTGCATCGTTGTCGTCAATTGGTAGTGTGTACGCTAATCCATCTTCCACGTAGTCTACAATTGTATGTACCACTGTAATATTTTTCTTCGCTTGTTCCTTGTAATTATTTTCCGCTTCTACTTGATGCGTGGGACTTGCAAACATTCCCACGCTCATTGCCATAATCATAACCGTCATTAGTACCTTCATAAACTTTTTCATTTTCCATTACCTGCCTTCATAATTTTTTATTTTGTCAATACTTTTGCTTAATGAATTTCGATTGCAACATTTTTTTCTGCGAAGTAACAAACCTTGCATTCCCCACAGTGTCTTTCTTTTTCAGTGTTTGCAAATACTTCTGAAGATGGACAAGCGAAGTAACCTTCACGCTCAATTGTACCTTTGTCCATTGCCGTGAATTTTGTAAGTCCTAACTCACTAGCCTTTTCAATTTCTTCCTGCTTTGTGTCTTCCCACTCACTAAACTTGATAGTCATGTTCAATGCTTTGTAGCCTGCTTTATTTTTCACAGCTTCTTTCACAAAGTCAACTGATTTCGTGTACGCCATGAACACAATCTTTCTATTCCCTTTGAAGTGGTTTGCAATTTCTGCCCACGCTTTGAAGTATGCCACGCTGTAAAAGTCCCCACTCTCATGGATACGAAACATGATTGTTTTGTTTGTGCTTGCTAAATCAGCTTCGATTTGCTCAATCATAGCTTCGACAAACCATTTTGCAGTTGTTGCCTTGACTGAAATTTTGCGTCTTGCCTTCACTGTTGGGTAAATTCTTTCAGCCTTCAAAGCGTAACAATTCTTCTCACACTGTTCCGTGCGGAATGGACAAGTCAGTACAGCAGGGATATTCCATTGACGGAACGTTACTGTCTCGGTGTCTTGCAACTTCATGTTGCCTTGTGAGTAGCGTACCGCAATCAGCTCAGCAGGGATTGCAAGCGTTTTGCGGAAACCATTTTCCTTTTTCCAGTTGTTAGCCTCAACATCGTTGCGGAACATTTTCGGTAATACTGTTACGTTGTCCATGTGGAACTTGCCAATCTCAGTTTTGTTTCCTTTGATAGCGTAGCGAACATAAACGTTGCAACCTTTAACTTCTTCAATTCTGCCTACCTTTTGTAACTTACCTTCCTTTACTGCTACTGTTAATTTGTCTTCTCTCATGTTAATCTCTCCAATTCATAGTTTATTTGTTTTGTATTTCAATCCAATATCCCAGTGGATACTCGATTCAAACACCAAACAGTGTTTGTGCCATTCCCTATCATCCTTGCAAGCTAACTGCACTCGCTCCGTCTGCACATCCTATGGTTACAGATACTACCAATCGTTATTGGCGTTGTTAGGAATTTTGTGGTCATTTAATTTTCAAGGAGTCCACGCTTTTCATGTGGTCGTAGTCGTTCGAGTTTATGGACTGTTCACAAGTCCCTGCTCATATGAGCCTGCTGAATACCTCACGGCATTCTGTGTTACTGTGTTAGCAACTCACTTGCCTTGTTGCTGATGCAATCGTATCATACATTCAAATTCAATGTCAATACTTTTGTTTAAAACTTTTTTTGTAAGTCGTGCAGTGGATTGCAAGACTTACTATTTGGAGGTTGTAGCGATGTGTTTGTTGCGTTGTTGTATTGCGTTGTGTATAAAGTGGATGTTTGTGAGTTACTGTGTTAGTGCCTCAGTAGCTCTGCCAATAATATCTCATACTCAGAAAAAGAATGCAAGTACTTTTGAAAAAAATTTTTAAAAAGATTTTCGAGCGCTCTTTATTCGCTTATATGGAAGAAACTTTTCAAACGAACATCGTACAGATAACGCTCAATCCCTTGTGGCTGTAGGCTTCAAGCGATTTGTGCAGTGGGTAAAAAATTTATTTTTGAATCGCTACTCGAAATATATGTAGTGTAAACGCTTACAATGTTGATACCAAGCGGGTTTGCAGGTTATAAAAGAATTCTTTTTAGGGATTCGCAAAAATTCTTTTTATAACGCTTATGGTGTAAGTAGGCTTGAGCCTTAGAGCGAGTAAGGTGTAAGCGCTTACAAGTAGGTGTATAGATGGCAGTAACTGGTAGTTAGTAGTGTGCTGTCAATATGTGGTAATTGAGTGTGAGTGTAACATGAATGTAACATAACAACGTCTGTTTGTAACACAACTGTAACAATGTAGATAGGGTATTGACATAGTGATAAGGCATATGGTACGCTATTAGGTTATACATACGAAATGAGGTAATGCATACATTGACGGGTTTGTCAATACCTATTTTACATTTATTTGTTTGGTAGTTTATACCATGTGATATGTAAATATATACCAGTGTTATATGTGTTATGGTACAGGTAGTATGTGAGATATACATACCGAGGGTATATGAATGCAGTGATACCAAGGGGTACAGTCCTTTGAAGGTATACTAGCAGGCACTTATATAGCAGGGTATACATAGGCTATGCATATACCTGTGAAGCCTTATGTATCAATGCTTATGCTGTTATAGTATAGCATGTTATATATAGTGCTATGTATGTAGTATACCTATGATGGTATGTGTATGTGTATGTATGATGTATGTATGTAGTATACATGTATGATGTATAAGTGTGCATACGTGGTGCATAGCGGTTGACGTGTGAGTGAGTGCATGATGAGTGTGTGAACGCTTGTGTCTCAACGGTTTAGCGCTTGTTTGTAAGGCAGGCATAAGGCTTGCATATTGAGTGCATACTTGACATGTGATGTATTGTATGCTATTTATACGTGTAAATTTAGCGCTTGACATATACGTGTATGTGTGGTATGCGCTTGTGATTTCCATGTATTTACATTGTTAGTATGTGGTATGCATAAATACATGTATATTTGGTGCGAGTGTATGCAAGTGTATATGTATGCATGATACGTGTATAAGTGTTGGTATCACTGGGTTTGTGCGCTGTGTGAGTGTGTGATACGTGGCGTGAATATGTGTGTATGTGTATGCAAGCACCTGTATGCACACGTCACCTTATCATATGCCGATAAGCCTTGGCGCTCTAAGGCTCGTACACGCTCCATACACAAAATACGAGTATGCATTTTGCTTGCATACATGCACATACTTATACATACGCTTGCATACTGTATACATACATGCATGTATAGGCTCGTATATTGCAGGCACACAAGGAGGGACGCAAAGCGTCCAACAGTGTCTATATAATGCATGTTATATGGACATAGGTACGGGGTTACTTTCCACATTTTTGCCAGTACTTTACAGCGAAATCGTACATAGTACGTTCACGCACACACCACAAAATTGCCCCATTCCTCTCCCCTCTCACTTTTCTCTACTGACGAATCACGCCATTACCCTAATCGAAACCCTTATCGAAAACTATCTTACTTTCCCTACTCTATCAAGCTATCCAAGGGGGCTTATTTAACACAAAAATAG
This sequence comes from Bacillus cereus group sp. MYBK139-1, assembly GCF_051916915.1. Lineage (NCBI taxonomy): Bacteria > Bacillati > Bacillota > Bacilli > Caryophanales > Bacillaceae > Bacillus > Bacillus cereus group sp. MYBK139-1. The sequence goes on from NZ_JBQAHO010000008.1 coordinate 127,288, forward strand.
GGGGTACTTATATACAACCCCCCAGTCTTTATTTGACCATTTTAAACAAACCCCATCCGATACGTTAATTTTAGCTGATTAAACAGCAAATCACATGCCATCTATATTCAAGCCATCAATCAACTAATTTAAGGCGTTTTTAGCCCATTTTTAGTGATTTTTACTCATTTTTACACTATTTTCGTCATTTTTAAGCAAATTTAAGGCTTTTTTGACCAATTTTAGCCTATTTTTGACCTTTTTTGGCTCTTTTTACACAGTCTGAAAGACTATTTTGCTCTAAATACTCATAAATCAGCCTTAATCTAGTCTCTTCTCCCTTCATTTTAAGCTCTTCCTTAGTCATTTTCAAGATAAATCAACTCCTATTTCACCCTATATTTCCCTCTATTATAAACAAAAGAGCCGATGCTCAAACATCGACTCAACCCAATACTTCCCATATTCCTTTGTTCTTCTCTATTACAACTACCACGTCATCTTCGACATGCCACAAATACAGAGTATCTCTTTCATCCATATCTCTACCACAGTTAACAATCTTAAAAGGTTCGAATCCATCGTACCTTTCTAGAGCCTCGATACTAGCGTCACTCAAAGTGTCAGCAGTATTCACTAAAAATATAAGGTCATTCTTATTGTTAAGTCTGTCGCATGCCTTTTGAGCAAGCATCTTAGCGTTCTTAGTATCCTTTATCATTAGTGATTAACTTCCCCTCTCTCAACTGAGAACTCTAGCAATAATGCATCATTGTACTTTTCCTTTAATTCTTGCATCTTGAAGTTTATCATCATTACATCAGTGCCTTCGACATCGCTATTATAAATCTCTCTATCGAATATATGAGAGAACTTCTCCACGAAAGTGCCTTCGACACCTATCAATTCTAACTCATAGAATACATGTATCTGTGGTCTCAATCATATCATCCCTCTGTCTTGGATATATTAAAGATTCCTACCTTTGGTCTCTTTGGTTTCTTTTCTTCTACTGGTTCTTGGACACTTGAGGCAACTTCCCTCATACTATCCATATGGACTGGATGTGAATTTGGAGCAGGAGGAGCGTAATAGAAATACTCCCCTTCTCCTAAATGACTCTTATAGAATCTCAATGCATGCCTAACAATTTCAGCCTTCTTGTTTCTAGTCATAGTATCAAGCCAATCCAATAAATCCTTATCGACCTTTCTATCTAAAGGAAGTCTGTAAATATAAGGGTCATCATTATTTTCTAAATCTTTATTTGACATCACTCATCACTCTCCGCAATGGCTACACCCATTCTGTAATATCCTTCTACGTTACTATCTCCATTGTTCTTTGGAATCGTGATTCCATATACAATCTCACCTAGATAGTCTTCAAATATTTCAGCACTTCCACCAACTAATAGAATCTCATCTAAATCAGTTTGGTCTTTCCATTTCTGAACAATTGCTTGCTGAATATTAGTTGCCAACTCTCTCACACTATTATTAAACACATCTGTGAAATCTACTGGTTCATTTTTCTTAGAAGGCTTGTACTCATATCGAATATCTTCCTTCTTAGTCTTCTTACCATTTGGCTCATTTACTACCTTCTTCATTTCCTTTTGAACCTTTTCAATAATAGTTAAAAGGTCATAATCTGTAGCTGTATGAGATGGATAATGTCTCTTAATCTCACTATTGATAGCCTCATATATATCCTTAAATCCTTCACTAAGACTATGATATCCCTTTTGTCTACGAAGTTCATGTACGACATCTAGGTCTGTTGTGCCTGCACCGATGTCAACAACGGCAACTTTCATACTTTCATAATCCTCATCAAATACTGTTCCATCAACATTTAAGTATCTTCCAATAACAGTTGATAAAGCCTGTGCTGTCACATGGATGTGAGCAATTCTAAATGTATACTCTTCTCCATTAACTTCCACATCATGGAATCCACTATTTTCACCATAGAATGCATTAGAGATATCTGTCTCGCATTCTGTATCAGTTTCAATAGAAGGAACTCCAGTCACTAATAATATCTTCTCTTTCGCATCTATCTCTAAGTCACGAACGATTCTAGCCATTACAATTTTAGCCATAAGCTTATATGATTCAGTTTTGTATCTACCCTCGTATCCAAATACTGGCTTTACTTTATCTTTAAGTCTAGTAATATCCTTACCCCAAACATAGCTGTTCCCATCAACCTTATATGTATCTAGCTCTAGAACCTCATCGTTCTTACTGTCACCAACATCTCTTAAATAAGCATATCCACTTGGTAGAGTTAGCTTGTACTCTTCCCCATTTCTATAGATACTTCTTATTTTTACGAATCCGTTCCCTAAATCAACTCCAACGATTCTATCATATGTAACGACTTTCTTCTTCGCCATTGTCAATTCCTCCTTTATTTACCTGTTGACTATATTAAATCATAGATTAAATAGAATTGCAATACGTTTTGAACACCCTAATGTCCAAGCCTTGGACAAAACGCAAAAATAATTTAATATAATCGTATTTTGCTAAATTAAAAGAACACCCTAATGCCCAAGACTTAGACAAAGTTCCGATTTCGTATCTCCATTTTTGAGGTCTAATGTATATCAACAGTAAATACGCCCTATAAAAATGATATGATATGCGTCCATTTTCAAACTCTCATGTATATCAATAGCTATTATAGGTATTATTTATGTTATGTTTAGCCTCCAACTTCGTATTATAATGTAGGTCAAGAGGTGTTATAGGCTATCAAGTAGAATATATAATGTAGGGCAATTGTCAATGTAGGTCAAAATATGATTTAATAGAAGTAAAAGTTGATAAGGAGGGGTAGGGGAATGGCTTTAGAAGTAGATTTCATAACGCTTGGAGACGCATCTGATAGAATAGGAGTTCCATCACCAACTCTAAGGCATTGGACTGACCAACTAGAAAGTCTTGAAGTTCATTTCGTGAAGAGGAACAATAGAAACGAGCGAATCTATTATGATACTGATTTAGAAATATTTGAATTCCTTCGTGACCTAAAGCAAGAACATGGAAGACGAACTACAACAAAAGACTTAGCCTATATGATACGTGAAATGAGCGATAGGTTTGAGCTACGAACTAGAGAAGATGCTCCACAGCCATCTCAGCCTAGTAATAAAACTGCTGACCTATTAAACCAAGAAGATATTCAAAGGCTTATGCAAAGCGAACGTGTAAAACAATTCATAAGCATTGTTATAGATGAGGCTACAAAGAACCTAAAAGACGACCTTAAACATGAGGTGAGACAAGAGGTCAATAAAGAGATGTTAGAGGTCGGCAGACAAATGGTAGAAAATCATAACAGACTGGAGCAACAGCTCAAGGAACGTGACGAGAAATTTGAGAAGCAACTTGAAGCTCGAATGAAACAGACAGATGAATACATACAAGAGTTTCGAGCAAGACAAAAATTACCATGGTGGAAAAAGATGTTCTCATAAAAAAGAGTGGGGGAGTAATCCCTCACTCTTTTACATTATCTGTAAAACGATAGTTATTATATATATCATTTCAATACTTTTGTTTTATTTTAAGCGTAATCTTCGTGGGTCAATTTTCCCATCTCTATCAACTAATATAATAGCTTGAGAAGGGGCAGAGCCAACTCCTAATTTTTCAGAGTAATCGTCAGAACCTTTTGTTGAGCCAACTCGAATTTCCATTCTATCAACTCCAACTTCAAGAACCATGAAATGATGGAAATGACCATAAACGACAGCATCATATTGAATCTTATCATTAAAGCTATGCTTAGCAAGTTTCTTCCAGTCATCTTTCTTTTCTAGGTCGCCATGAACAAACTTAAAGTTACGACCATTGCAATTGATTATCTTCGCTTCATAGTTTCCACATTCAGCGTATACAAGATTATCGATATGAGCGTTTTCGATATATAGCTTGACCATATCATTGACTACTACCATTCCAGTATCTCCATCTATATTGCCATCTTTATCCTTATTGAATCTATCATGGTTTCCTGCAAATCCACGATAAGATACGAAGAATCGTCTAGATAGCTTATATAGAACCTCAATCATCAATCGACCTCCAAGAGCCATTTGACGTGTAACTGGAAACTCAGCATGATATGCCTGTGCATTTCTCATATAGGCATGCTCAAGAATGTCGCCCATATAAACAACATCAATTCTATAAACCTTTCTCTCATTGGCAATCTGAATTGCTTGCTTGATAGTGTCGTCAATTCTTTGCTTTGCGATATCGTAATTATACTTATTACCTTCGACATCTACTAAAGCACCTATATGCCAATCTGTAAGACATAGTATCATTCTAGTATCGCTATGATTCATAATAGGGGAGAAGTTATACTTTGAGACTGTCCTCCAGTCAATATCGCTAAGCGCATTCTGAACTTCTAATTTAACTTCTTCTATAAATAGAGAGCCATCGATGATTTCACGCTTGCCTTTATTTATCTCACGAAGGTACTTTTGATTTACACGTTGTTCCCATTGCAGTTCACCAACCAATTCCTTATAGGACTCTAGTTTACTAGTAACCACTTTATCAGCGTATGTCTCAGCGGTAGGGAGCTTGCCAACTGTCTTCTGATAATACTTAATCATCTGACGGTAAGCTTCACTGTTTTCGCTATCATCGAATCCTTCCTTAATCATCATCTGACGGTGTTTAGCCCATGAGCATCTGTTATTTTTACTATCTTTTTGAAGTAATAGCTTTAACTCGACAGCAGTGTTTAAATGCTCTTTGCTAACTACAACTACTTCGCCTTTTTTGTTTATATAAGAACTCATAATTTTAAAGATTTACAACTCCTTTATTTCAATAAATTTGTTTAAGACTGTGTTAAGTTCAACATAACACAGTCTTAGTAGTAAGTCAATACTTTTGTTTAATGAGGGTATAAGAAAACAGATTCTCTTGCGCCTCTGAATAACTCTTTCTTCATTTCATCTGTCTGTTCTTTTCCAAGCAATTCCTCAATGAACAGACCTTCTTTTTGAATCACAAAATCTGAATCGTAGAAGTACCAAGATACAAATAACTTCTTACGTGGGCGAGAGCATGCTACATAGAACAGTCTTCGTTCTTCCTCAATATCGTTATTCATATGATGTGGCATTAAATCCTCGTTACAGTTTGGAACAAATACACAATCCCATTCCAATCCTTTAGAAGAGTGAATTGTAACAACCTGTACAGCATCTTTACCTTTGGACTTAGCTTGCTTATCCTTGATTGTGCCAATGTGCGCTAGGAAAGCTTTGATAGTAGGAAACTTAGCGCCCATCTCGCAAAGTTTCTCAATAGCTTCTGTCTTCTCATCGATTTGAGATACACTCGTAGTTGTCTCATTTAAGTATTGCATGTATCTTGTTGATTTCACAACATTGCGAAGCAATCTTCCTGCATTAACATTTGACTCAACTTGATATTTCAGCTCATCAATGACTTTAATAAGAGGCTCGATGTTTCTTTTAAATTTCCAGTCAGCGTTTTGAGGAGTCACTCTCACAGCTTCTATAAGCGTCATCTCTCTATCTGATGCGAACTCATCAAGTGTGTGTAATGAATCTTTGCTCAAGTATCTATTTGGAGTATTGTAGATTCTTCGGAAGCTTGCATCATCTTCTGAGTCAACAGCAACACGAGCGTAGCTTAAAATATCTAGAATCTCTTTTCTGTCAAAGAATGACATTGATTTTGAAACGTCATATGGAATATCCTTCTCAGCAAAGATATCTTCGATGATAGCTGTTTGAGCATTTGTTCGAACGAGGATAGCAATCTCTGAAAGGGGAGTGCCTTCATCATGTAATTGTTGTACCTTGTTGGCGATATTTGTAATCTGCTGATTCTCATCGTTATACAATGTGAATTGAACCTTATCTCCAACCTCAGCCACAGATTCAGATGGCTTATAATCCTTGTATTTCTCGATAGGGGAGTTGGCGATTACTTGGTTAGATAAATTAACAATGTTTTGAGTGCTTCGGAAGTTCTTGTTCAACTCAATAAGCTTTGCATTGAATTCATCTTTAAAGTTGAGGATGTTCTCAACATTTGCATTTATAAATTTATAGATAGATTGACGAAAATCTCCAACAACGAATACATTCTCCTTGTTAATCATCTTAATGATTTCAATAACAATCTTTGCACTGTCTTGGAACTCGTCAACCATGATGTAAGTATACTGCTTTTGAAGCTTTTCTCTAAATGCAGTGTCTGCTTTAAGCTTCTCGTACATGTAAAGGAGCATATCGTCAAAGTCGATTTGTCTGCTCTGAGTTTTCAAAGCCTCATACTTAACATATGCCTCTTGTAGAAGTTGTCTTGATACACAGTCAACATAATCCACATTATCGTCAATCAAAACATCCTCTGTTGGATGAATCATATTGGATTTCTGATAACTAATGAATGATGCTAGTTCTCCTGCCTTGATTCCAAGGTTCAACCCATTTGGGTTCTTAGAGTCATGCATCTTACACATATCATTTAATAACCCAAAGCGCCACCAGTCGGGTGCTATCTTTAATTTGGCAAAGTCACTGTCTAGTGCCTTAAGTAAACGATAAGCGATACTATGGAAAGTTCCCATTGCAACTTTATCAGTCTTATCCTTGCCGACCATCTTTCTTAAACGCTTCTTCATCTCTTCACTAGCTTTCTTTGTAAAGGTGATTGCAAGAATGTTGAATGGATTAATGTTCTTTTCTTGAATCATGTATGCGATTCTTGTTGTGAAGCTCGCTGTCTTTCCCGAACCTGCTGATGCAATGGCTACGACATTGCCTTCTACGCTTAGTACGCAATCTTTCTGTTCGTCAGTTAATTTCATGAATATCTCCTCCTAATTATCCTGTGATTAAGACTTTATCATAAAACGAATTACATTTCAATACTTTTGTTTAATGAATTAATAAGAATATTCCAGTGCAATATGGACATATTATAGAAGGAGAGGGCGCTGTTTATATACAAACGAAGTTTGAGGCATCTGTCGCCTTCTCTAGTGGCTCTAGTTTTAGGGGTACTTATGGTTCACATCTTATTTTAGGTCGTCTCAGTGAGGCTGCATGGAGACGAGAGAGGCATTTTTGATGTAGTAGCTATTCAGATTTTGGGATGCTATTTTAAATCCGTTCATAAGATTATCGATACGATAATTGTAATTATATATTAATTATAAAGAAAAGAATATAAAAGACTTAAAAGATATAAAAGACTTAGGTTTTAAAATTATTTTAAGGGGGTGGTTAAAATAATTTTAAGGCTATATTTTTTGCGTTCTTCAGCTTTAAAATAATTTTAAGGCTACTTATCCACCATTTCTGTGGATAAGTTACGATTTTACAGCCTTAAAAAAACTTTAACCCTAGCCTTAAAAAAACTTTAACCCTGCCTTAAAATTATTTTAACCCTAGCTTTAAAAAAACTTTAAGGCGATTTATCCACAAAAAAAAGAGAGACTTAAATGCCTCTCTCTAGCTTGTACATATAATCTTCAAATGAATAGAATTTAAGTTTATACTCTCCATAGGTGATTCCGTATATTTCACGAATAACGCTTCCAAACATTGGTTGATATGCATCTCTCATGTCTTCAAACAACTGTTTAGCCATGGAGTTTACTATTATGTCAACGCAGTCAAACTCTCTATCATAGAAAACGAATGAATCTTTCATTAGTGTCTCATACGAAGGTTTACTAATGTACTTGCCACTGCCTAGTATTTCATGGAATTCATCTACCTTTAACCCATCTGAGAATTCTAGCTTGGTAGCGATATAGTTTACAGCCTTTTCCTCTTTCATGAGATTTTGTATCTTCTTCTTCATCTTCTGAGTAATCTTAACTTCGCCACCCTCTATCAGTTCATCCACTGTTTCGTTGGAGTCATATGTTGTTTCATCCATATTAGAATGTTTTCCATATTTTTCCATGAATTTATCATGTTGTCTTTTACTACTATCTGATAAACTCATATATTGCTCTTTTGAAAGAAGAGGGATAGTTTGTCTAACCTTTATAATAGGAGTTGTCTGTCTATTATTATCTTTCTGATTCAGTCTATGTATCTTCATAATGAAGTTGTTTTCTTCTAGTAAATCAAGGTGTTTATTTAATGTTGGTCGTGACATCTTCGTTCTATATTGAAGTTCATCTAAGCAATCCCAAAGGAAATCTCTGTCTTCTCTACAGTATGTAAGTAACTGTTGATATAACCAACATGCTCTATCACCAATTATAGGACTCCAATAATAAAGCATATATAAAGGAGTATTAACAACATGTTTGTGTGTGAATGGGACTTGCTCCCCACGCTTCTCTAAATCTAATGAGTCTATCTTGTCATAATCAATCAGAATCTTCTTTGTAATAGGTTTCTTCCTAGTTGAACCACCTTTAGCACCAGTTTCCTCATACTCTCCAGTAGGCTCTTCAATGAAATAAATAAATTCATCTGCTTTGTATTCTTTTGTCATAATAAAAAATCCTTCCTCGTTCGAAAAGGCAGGATTAAATACACATAAAGTTGTTGATTTTCAAAAATGCTTATGATAGAATTAATTCATAAACACATAAGAAAACGCCACTTCATGTGGTACTTAATTCCAACGCTCCATTCCTTTCAGTCGCCAAACTCAAGAGGAATTGGGGCGTTGCTTCATTTCCGAACTATGTTTTCTTCCATTCTATCAAACCCACCTACAAATTACAACAAGAAATTATCCACATGTGTATAACTCAACACTTACTTCCTATATAATAGAAACAATTTATCCACATCGAAATCCATTAAACAAAAGTATTGACAAATAACCTTTTCGGATGTAAGGTTAAAAACGAGACGATAATCGTCTCAATTTGGTCTCGTTATTAAACAAAATTATTGATATTAAATCCGTTACAGGAGAAAAACGAGACGATTATCGTCTCGAAATTCTAAC
>NZ_JBQAHO010000009.1:0-98461 GCF_051916915.1 Bacillus cereus group sp. MYBK139-1
GCGTTCATCCTGAGCCAGGATCAAACTCTCCAATAAAGTTAGTTTGTCTAGCATCATAAAATAAAAATTGACGTTTCACGTTGTTTGTTTCGTTCAGTTTTCAAAGAACTAAAAGCGGGTGAAGAGAATCGAACTCTCGACCAGAGCTTGGAAGGCTCTTGTTTTACCACTAAACTACACCCGCGTGGTCGGGAAGACAGGATTTGAACCTGCGACCCCCTGGTCCCAAACCAGGTGCTCTACCAAGCTGAGCCACTTCCCGTAATTGGCGCGCCCGAGAGGAGTCGAACCCCTAACCTCTTGATCCGTAGTCAAACGCTCTATCCAATTGAGCTACGGGCGCTTATTCATGATGTTTTTTCGTCGTTGTATTTTGGCGACTCAATTATCTTATCATACTGCATTTTCAAATGCAAGTACTTTTTTAAAAAAGATTTTTGATGCGGCCGAGAGGACTTGAACCTCCACGGGGTTTCCCCCACTAGGCCCTCAACCTAGCGCGTCTGCCGTTCCGCCACGACCGCGCGGAAAAAACAAAAGTGAGCCATGAAGGACTCGAACCTTCGACCCTCTGATTAAAAGTCAGATGCTCTACCAACTGAGCTAATGGCTCGTAAATGGCTGGGCTAGCTGGATTCGAACCAGCGCATGACGGAGTCAAAGTCCGTTGCCTTACCGCTTGGCTATAGCCCATCGAAATACTTATCTTATTTTCAAAGACAAATGTTATTGTACCATAATGACCAATAAAAAACAACTGCCAATTAGCAGAAGTTAAAATGGCGGTCCCGACCGGGGTCGAACCGGCGATCTCCTGCGTGACAGGCAGGCATGTTAACCACTACACCACGGGACCATTTAATCTTTACATTAATGTCATTTCACTTTTCATTATACTATTATGGTGGAGGATGACGGGATCGAACCGCCGACCCCCTGCTTGTAAGGCAGGTGCTCTCCCAGCTGAGCTAATCCTCCGAAGTGGTGACCCGTACGGGATTCGAACCCGTGTTACCGCCGTGAAAGGGCGGTGTCTTAACCACTTGACCAACGGGCCAATATGAATGGCAGAGAAGAAGGGATTCGAACCCTCGCACCGCGTTCGCGATCTACTCCCTTAGCAGGGGAGCCCCTTGAGCCACTTGGGTACTTCTCTGTATGGCTCCGCAGGTAGGACTCGAACCTACGACCGATCGGTTAACAGCCGATAGCTCTACCACTGAGCTACTGCGGAATAATAAAGACAATTTGTATCTTATAAAAATTCTCATCGTAAGTCAAGAAGTTTTTTCACAACATCTTGTACAAACGTGACATGTTTATAATATACTGGATTGCGTTTTCACTGTCAAGATGTTTTCTTTATCAAGATTAGTTTCCCTTTACACTTTCCGCAGACATATCTTTTTGTATTAATTTGACGTCTTCTTACATATTGAAGTGAGCATCCCATACATTCATACATATAAACCTTTTTTTCCTTCTCTTCATTCATCATTCGTTTACAAAACCGCGGCGCATCAACTGCCTTTAACAGTTCGCGAAAATCCTTATCCCGGTGCTTATATCCTCTTCCTGTAATATGTAAGTGATAATGACAAAGTTCATGTTTAACAATTCCAACTAATTCTTCTTTCCCATACATTTCGTAATATCGATAATTCAGTTCAATATTGTGTGTATTCAATAGATAACGTCCACCAGTTGTACGCAACCTACTATTAAACAGTGCCTTATGTAAAAACGGCATTCCGAAATATTGTAGCGATACTTCTTCCACTAGCCGCTGTATTTCTTGCTCATCCATTTTCATTCCTCCTAAACAAAAAAATATTTTTACACTTTTCTCCTCTCTTATACATATATTAAATAGTACATATACCCATCCTCATTCAAGAAGCGTGGTTTCTAAAAACATAGCAAAAATAGAAATCCACTCACCAACCTCTCATCAATATTACTTTACATTTATGAGAGTAGGATTAAACAAGGAGGGATTCCTATGCCTACATGGCTCAAAAAACAAATGCAACGCGCATATTTTGAAAAAAACCGGTATCAAATTAAATTATTAAATGAATGCTGGTTTTATTATAGCAAAATACATCAAAGTTCTTAATCCATTACACGTTTTATCCTATAAAAAAAGAGCAGTTTCATCTGCTCTCTTCTCTTACTATTCAATCGGCAACATAGATAATGCAACGCGACCTTTTTTCGTATCAATATCATCTACCCATACTTTGACGATTTGTCCGACAGATACAACATCTAACGGATGCTTCACGTATTGTTTGCTTAGTTTAGAAATATGTACTAAACCATCTTGTTTCACACCTACATCAACAAAAGCACCAAAATCAACAACGTTACGAACTGTTCCTTCCAGTTCCATACCACGTTTTAAATCTTCTAATTTCAAAATCCCTTTTTTCAGAAGCGGTTTAGGCAACTCATCCCTCATGTCTCGCTCTGGACTAATGAGTGCATCTATAATATCAACTAATGTTGGTTCTCCAACTCCCGTTTCTTGCGACAACTTAGAAATCTCTACTTCTTCTAAACTCTTTTGTAATTGCGGTTGCCCTACGTCATCTTTTGATAATCCTAGACTCTTCAATAACAATTCAACATTTTTATATTGTTCTGGATGAATACCTGTACGGTCTAACGGATTTGCCCCTTCTAATATACGTAAGAAACCTATACATTGTTCATATGTCTTCGCACCTAGACGTGGTATTTTCTTTAAGTCTGTTCGTTTTGTAAATTTCCCTTCTTCTTCACGCTTTGCTACAATATTTTTCGCAACAGTTTTTGATAAACCCGAAACATATTGCAACAACGCAACTGAAGCTGTATTTACATTCACACCGACTTGGTTAACTGCCGTCTCTACTACAAACGTTAATGATTCATTTAATCTTTTTTGAGATACATCATGTTGGTATTGTCCAACCCCAACTGATTTCGGATCAATCTTTACAAGTTCAGCAAGTGGATCTTGCAGACGTCTACCGATAGAAACCGCACTTCTTTCTTCAACCTGTAAATCCGGGAATTCCTCACGTGCTAAATCAGAAGCCGAATACACACTCGCACCAGCTTCGTTCACAATAATATAGAAGACTTCTCGTTTCACATTTTGTAATACATCAACTATAAATTCTTCCGATTCTCTAGAAGCTGTACCATTCCCAATCGCAATCATTTCAACTTGATATTTATCTATAATAGAAAGAACTTTCGCTTTTGCATCTTCATATTTACGCACTGGTGGATGCGGATAAATAACATCAATATATAGAACTTTCCCCGTATCGTCTACGATAGCTAATTTACAACCCGTTCTATATGCAGGGTCTACAGCTAACACAACCTTTCCTTTCATTGGAGGTTGTAATAACAAATTACGTAAGTTCTCAGAGAAAATATGTATCGCTTGTTCCTCAGCTGTTTCTGTTAATTCTTTTCGAATCTCCCTTTCAATAGAGGATTGAATTAATCGTTTATAACCATCCTCTATTGCTAATTTTACATACTGTGCACTTTTTGAATCGTTATCACGAATTACTTTCTTATATAAGAAAGTTACTATCTCATCTACTGGTGGAACAACAGAAACTCTCAATATATCTTCTTTCTCACCTCGATTCATCGCTAATACGCGATGCGGCACGACTTTCTGCAACGGTTCTTCATAGCTGTAATACATTTCATATATATTTTTTTCATCTTTCTCTTCATCTTTTACAGCCGAAGACATAACACCTTTTCTAAAAGTAACATTCCGAATCCAACTACGATATGCCGCTTCATCTGAAACGATTTCTGCAATAATGTCTTGAGCACCTTGTAATGCTTCTTCTGCAGATTGCACTTCTTTCTCGGCATTTACAAACTCCATTGCCTTCTGATTCGGATCTTCTTTCGTATATAATAATAACCATTCAGCTAATGGCTCTAATCCTTTTTCTTTTGCAATCGTTGCTTTCGTTCTTCTCTTCTCTTTATACGGACGATATAAATCTTCTACTTCTTGCAACTTTGTAGCTTTCACAATTTGCTGACGTAATTCTCCTGTCAGTTTCCCCTTCTCATCAATAAGACGAAGAACCTCTTCTTTCCTATCTTCAAGCTGCATCATATATTGCCATCTCTCTAAAATTGTACGAATTTGCACTTCATCTAAAGAGCCTGTCCATTCTTTTCGGTAACGAGCAATAAATGGAACTGTGTTACCTTCTTCTGTTAATTGAATAACATGACGAACTTGCTTTTCGGTAAAGCCTAATTCCTTCACTAACATTTTCATTAACGCTTGTCGATTATCTACCATTTCCATATACAACCGTAACCTCCTCTATAATAAAAAAAGTTGCCCTTCAAAGAGAGCAACTTAAACTGCCGATTTAAAAATCTATTAGTCCTAAACTAATTTGTAGCGCTTCATCTACACGAATCATCATCACTTCATCTAAGTGAGTGATTTTGTCCGTTAAGCGCTGCTTATCGATTGTTCGAATCTGCTCAAGTAAAATAACAGAATCTCTCTCAAAACCGTACTTTTTCGCATCAATTTCCACATGAGTGGGTAATTTCGCTTTTTGAATCTGTGCAGTAATAGCCGCTACAATCACCGTTGGACTAAAACGATTTCCGATGTCATTTTGAATGACAAGAACCGGACGAACGCCTCCTTGCTCAGAACCAACAACTGGGGAAAGGTCTGCAAAATACACGTCGCCGCGTTTTACAATCAAAATATTACCCCCCGCTAACTAAGCGTTCTACTGTATGAGCTGCTTCATACTCTGCTAAGAAAGCTTCAGATGCAATACCAAGATTAATTTTTCCCATTTCAATGTACCCACGTCGCATTGATTCATGTTGGTAGCGTTTCTTCGTCTTATGTTGACGCAATAACAGTTGTGTTGCCTGGCAAATTAGTTCATGGCGATTCTTATTCTCTTGTTTTCCAATTCCGTCCAATTCCGTTACCATTTGCTTTGGCAACCGAACCACGATTTCAGTAGTTACACTTGATTCGGACACAAAAATACACCTCCACCGTCAACTACACACCCAAATATATATATGACACCTATTGTAATAATACCATTGTATGGAGCCTGTTGCAAAGACTTCCTTATTCCTTGCTTATGTTTTCCAATTCACAAACAAAACATTCATATTCTTTTATTTTTTATCTCATTACAAAAAGAAACGGAAGAGTTTCCACGTTAAATTATGTTAAAAGTAATGATAAGTAAAAAGCTTCTCGTCAAAAAACGAACTTATTCTTAGCCACCAAAAAGTCCTCTCACATGACAAGAAGCAAATCATACTACCCTCTATATATCATTCAAATAATTGATTACTTCCACAACTTTCCCGTTCCGTATAAATATTCTCGGCACACGGAAACTAATCGTTGTAATAATTTCATAATTAATAGTCCCTGAATATTCCGCAACCTCTGTAGCGCTAATATATTCATCTCCTTGCCTTCCAATGAGTGTAACTTTCGTGCCAAGAGGCACTTCACAAGGAAGGTGAATCATGAATTGATCCATTGTTACTCGCCCTACAATCGGTACCCGTTTACCATTTACAAGCACTTCAAATCCTTGTAATCTTCTAAGCCACCCATCTGCATACCCAATTGCAACAGTCGCAATCCATTCTTCCGTCTTCGTTCGATAAGTGACGTTATAACTAATTCCATCCCCTTTAATCACCTGTTTAATATGAGCAACTTTCGTATGCAGTGATAGCGCTGGTTCTAATTTAAACGGTAAAAAAGGGCGTATTTCTACAGATGGAGATAACCCATACATCGCAATGCCAATTCGTACTGCATTAAATGTAATCCCTTGAAAACGTAGTGTTGCAGCACTATTAGCTGTATGAACAAACTTAGGATCCACTCCGAATTCTTTCAACCAACTTAACTGCTCCAAAAATGTGTTATATTGCTTATCAAAGTAAGAAGTCTCCACCTCATCTGCCGTTGCAAAATGTGTATAAACTCCTTCCAATTCTAAAAATGGTGCACCTTCTAAGCTTTTTAAAAAACCTTTTAATTCTTTACGTTTGCGTATTCCAATTCTCCCCATACCACTATCGAAATTAATATGGTATTTCATCGTAGACGAACCATCCCAAAGTTTGATTGCTTCATCTACCCATTCCTTTTGAAAAACAGTTAATGCTACATCATTTTCAGCAGCTACATTTATATCACGAGGAGGAGAAGGACCTAACACTAAAATCGGCGCAGTAATACCGGCTCTTCGAAGCACTAAAGCTTCATCTAAGAACGCAACTGCTAACCTTGTCGCCCCCGCTTCTAATGCTGTTTTAGCCACCGGTACATAATCGTGCCCATATGCATTCCCTTTAACTACGGCAAAAATTTCTACACCACTTGGGATAAATTCTTTAATATGTGTAACATTGTTATAAATCGCATCTAAATCCACTTCCACCCAAGTGTCACGGTAAAATGGCGCTTCTTCCATAAATACACTTCCTTATACACGATATGCGAAGCTTATTCTTTTATATGCTTCTTTTATGAAATCCACCCTTCAAACTAAGAAAAGACGTGGTGCACATATATCACCACGTCTAAGAAGTTCACTTCACCTGCTTCTCTGTAACTGAACGAGCAACCATTAACAGCTCCTTCGGCTCTAAACCTTTAGACACGAGCATATATTCTACTCCGTTATGCGACCACGTTAAAGAGTCTTTCGTCAATGCTCCAATTGTAAAGCCAAGATCAACCAATTCTCCGCTCACACTTATCGCTGACGAAGCCTCTGCAACTTTTGCCTTTTCTTGTATTAAAGTAAAGGATTTCTTACTTCCAGTGTATGTGAGTATCGCACGCTTGCCACTGTCTGTCTTCAACTCTTTTTCATCTTTCAAAGTCATACCTTGCGGCGTATCACGCGGATACAAAATAGCAAATGGTTTGTCTTCTTTCGCTGTCGTTTGAACATCTACTTGCGCTCTAGACATATTTTGTTTCGTATCAAATGCACCTTTATCAAATTTCGCATCAAATTTCACTTTAGAGAAATCTACTTTCACAAGAACATTTTGATCATTATCCATTAACTTCACCGAAACTGGTGTTAAATCACTTTTCTTCAATGTAATCTCTTGTTTCGGCAACATGTTTTGGTGTTGATAATTTGTTTTTGTTTTAAAGATATAATACTTATCTGTTTTTTCAAAAGTAAGGTTTTTCTTATCCTGCAAAATGTCCCTCACAAGGGATTCGTATAAATAAGCCTGGCTACTATTTTGCGGCCAATCACTTTGGAAACGGAAACTCTTATTAAGCGCTGGCGTTAATACAAATACACCTTCTTCATTCCTTAAAATAATTTGACTTTGATCTTTTTTCGCATTCTGCAAATTCACACGATAAAAAGAAGGTTCTTTATGCCATATTTCTACCTTATACTCCTGAGGCTCATTCCCTGTTTTAATAGATAATTTCGCTTCAGCTTGATAGCTTTTCAACCCTTTTACTTTCGCCTCTAAATCTCTCACAACATCATCTTGTTTCTTTTCCATACAACCGGCCAACACAAAAACGGTTAATAAACCGAGAAGAACTAAAAACAGACGCCTTTTCATCACTTCAGCCCCTTTGCCCCTATAAATGAATGAATGGAAGATGTACCTTCCTTATCGCTACCACAAATATATGAGACAAAGATATAAAATATGCAGACTAGCGTGACGAGCTTTCTAAAACAACTTGAGCAACAGCAAATTCCTTACTATGACTAATTGATAAATGAACAATATGCTCTGTACTTGTAATAAGAATCGGCTTACCTCTATCATCATTTCTTACTTCAATATCTAAAAAACTCACTTCTTTCCCGATACCAGTCCCTACCGCTTTTGAATACGCCTCTTTCGCTGCAAATCTTCCAGCTACAAACTCTATAAGGCGACTTCCCTTCAGCCCCTTTGCAACATTACGTTCACTTTCAGTTAAAATACGTTCCATAAATTTAAGCTTTCCATCTATCATTTTTTCAATTCGATTTAATTCAATAATGTCGATTCCAATCCCTACAATCATTTCAAAATCCCCTTCTTCTATTTAGCTTTCTTTTTTCATATTGTAAGAATAACAGAGAATCTTTCTGATGCAAAAGGAGTGATACTCACAACATGCTAATACCATCCGCCCGCATTTCCTTACAACCAATCGTCATCACTTTACTTCTCATACAATTAATCATGATTATATTAGGTGATTTTTCCCTCTTTCCTATGGCAGCTTCTAATGAATATATCGCTAAAGGAGAATGGTGGCGTCTCCTAACTTCCCTGCTCGTACATGTAGACTTACAACATTTTCTTTTTAATAGTATTTGTTTATTCGTGCTTGGCTCTTCTATTGAAAAACAACTAGGGCACTTGTCTTTCATCATTATTTTTTTCCTTTCTGGCATTCTCGGAAATATTTCCTCTTATCTTATTATGCCTCATGAATATATTCATGCCGGGGCATCTGGTGGTATTTTCGGATTACTAGGTGCACAGTTATTTCTAATGTATAGCCGATATCGCTCTTCCAATCCAAGAGACATCGCTATTTTTTCAATTATGATATGTATATTACTACTATTCACTTTTTTCAATCCCTCTGCCAACCCTATCAGCCATTTAACAGGATTGATCATTGGTGGTATTTGCACTCCTCTATTAACAAAAAAACTCGATGGTGCAGAGCTCATTTAATATAAAAGCTCGCACCATCTATAATTTCCACATCTGTTTGTTCACTTAAATCTCTCATGAGTTGAAATAAAGACTCATCCTTCTTCTTCGCTTCAATCATACAATCAATTTGCGGAACACTTCCTTTTATCTTTTTTAAAAAAGATAAAAGAGTATCTACATTAATAAAGTCCGCATGTGCCCTTGGGTCTTTTCCCTCTCTAGGACTAGAAATGTGCATTTTCACCGGTAACAAAGACGATTCCCACGTATGTACAACACGCGCCCAATCTTCATGCCAATCTTCTCGATCATGATTCATCATATGATGATGTAAATCAAATACAACGGGAATGTCCAACTTTTCTCCTAAATATAATGTGTCCTCGAGCGTAAAAGTTGTATCATCATTTTCTAACATAATCATTTCCTGAATACCTCTTGGGACATTAGACCAATTCTCTATAAAACGCTCTAATGCGAGCTCTTTATCTTTATATCCGCCCCCAACATGCATTACACATCGTTGCTTATGTTCAATTCCCATACCTTTTAATAATTTTCTATGCATTTGTAATGTCTTGACAGAGTGTTTAAAAATATTCTCCTCAGGTGAATTAAGTACAACAAAATGATCTGGATGAAAATCAATACGCATATTCATTCGAATAGCGTAATCACCTAGCACCTTTAAATTTTCTTTTAAGGGACGAATGTAGTTCCACTCTAACAACTCCTCATGATTCGCTAAAGGAATCAACTTAGAGCTAAGTCGAAAAAAGGATATATCATGGCCTTTATTATGTTTTAATAACCGTAAGCAATTTTCCAAATTCGAATTAGCAATTCTTTCAAGTTTACGAATCGCCGCTTCCCGATCATCTATTTTTTGAAACTGCGCGTACGTCATCGTTTGAGATGGGGATGCGTTTTTCAAATGTACACTCATCGCAACATACCCAAGTCTTACAAGCATGTAGCACCTCATTTCTACACAAGTTATTATGTAGTATGTACAATTACAGAAATAAAAAAAGAGAATGCCGGAAAAGGGCATTCTCTTTTTTACTATTAAGCTTGTGGCTTACGGCTATGATGTTTTCTTTCGCCGCGTCCGTTTGAAGATCCTGGGCGACCTTGACCTTCTCCACGACGACCACGGTTGCCATCACGGCTACCTTCACGATTGCGATCACGGTTACCGTCACGATTACGACCATCACGATTGCGGTCACGGTTACGACCATCGCCACCGCGTCCATCACGACTACGATTACGGTTACCGTCACGGTACCCGCCTCCGTTACCGCCGCGTTTTTTAGAACCGCCACCTCTTGAAACAACTGGTGGTTCTGATGTTAAAGCGATTGGAGTTGTATCTGGCTCTTTTGTCATCATTTTTAAAGCAGCAGCTACTACTGTTACAGAGTCGTTCTCTTCTAACATTTCTTCTGCAATACGCTTGTAGTATGCTAAGTTTTCATTTTCAATTGTGTTTTGAAGTTTTTCAGCGATTAAACGTTGTTGACCTTCTAGTGCCTCGTCAAGTGTTGGTGCATCCATACGGTCCATTTTACGTTTTGTTGTACGCTCGATATTTTTTAATTGTCCAGATTCACGTGGTGTTACAAATAGCATTGCAATACCTTTTTTACCTGCACGACCAGTACGGCCAATACGGTGAACGTATGATTCTGGATCTTGTGGAATATCGAAGTTGTATACGTGTGTTACACCTGAAATATCAAGACCACGCGCAGCAACGTCTGTTGCAACAAGAACTTCAATAGAACCTTCTTTGAACTTACGTAATACAGACATACGTTTCGCCTGAGTTAAATCACCATGGATACCTTCCGCAGCATAACCACGTAAATTTAATGCTTCTGATAATTCATCAACACGACGCTTTGTACGACCGAATACAATCGCAAGCTCTGGAGATTGAATGTCTAATAAGCGTGTCAATACATCAAACTTTTTCTTTTCTTGCACTTCTAAATAGAACTGCTGAATGTTTGGCATTGTTACTTCTTTTGCTTTTACTTTAATGTGTTGAGGCTCAGTCATGAAACGCTCAGCAATACGACGGATTGGGTCCGGCATTGTCGCTGAGAATAGTAATGTTTGGTGTGTTTCTGGCACATCTGTTAAAATTGCTTCAATATCTTCAATGAAGCCCATGTTTAACATTTCATCCGCTTCGTCAAGAACAACTGTCTCTACGTTTTGTAAGCGAAGTGTTTTACGGTTAATATGATCTAAAATACGACCCGGCGTACCAACAATAATGTGTGGGTGTTTTTTTAGAGCACGAATTTGGCGGTTAATATCTTGACCACCATAAATTGGTAAGATACGAACGCGTTTATGTTTACCAATTTTGTATAGCTCTTCTCCAACTTGAATTGCTAATTCACGCGTTGGCGCGATAACAATACCTTGAACCGATTCTTTATGTGTATCCACTTTATCTAATAGTGGTAATCCGAATGCTGCTGTTTTCCCTGTACCTGTTTGTGCTTGCCCAATAATATCCTTACCTTGCAATGCATGTGGAATTGTTTCAGCTTGAATTGGCGTAGCCTCTTCAAAGCCCATACTTTCAACAGATTGCAGTAAAGAATCACTTAATCCTAATTCTCGAAATGTTGTCAATGTTACTTCTCCTTTTCTATCCTATACTTATCATTTAAAAAAAGGCGTTTTCCGAATTTGCGGAAAAGCCCTTTTCCTGAATGCTCACGTATATAAACGGGCGTATATTCTTCACGAAAATACTTCTAAACGTTATTACACTTTATCAATTATAAGTTTTGTATGTGTAAAAAGCAAACCCAACTGTTACCTTATTTTCATATTCAGAGGTTTTTTCTTCACTTTTATTTTTTTATATTTACTGTAAGCGCTTATTATAAGTTTCTTCTTTTTTCGTAGCTATCATCCCTATTTATATACACCAATTATTTCAACATCGTAATTACTTCTTCCAATTTCATACCGCGAGATGCTTTTATTAATACAACATCTTTTGCATCGACTACTGCTTGCAACTCTTTTACTAACTCTTCTTTATTATCATAAGCCTTTACACGTTCGTTAGGGAAATTAATTTTCGCTCCTTCAGCAATTTGAGCCCCTAATTTACCATATGTGAACACATAGGAGATTTTTGCTGGATCGATTAATTTACCTACCTCATAATGAAACTGTACTTCTTGATCTCCAAGCTCTAACATATCGCCGAGAACAACAATTTTTTTAGAGAATCCATCTAAACCATTCATTAGGTGGAATGCTGCTTCCATAGCTGTTGGACTTGCATTATAAGCATCGTTGATAATTGTTAATCCACTATTTGTTTTTACAATTTCCATACGCATGCCTGTCATTTGAAGTGTTACTAAACCTTCTTTCATCTCTTCCCACGTTACACCAAAATGTTTCGCAATTGCCATAGAAGCAAGCGTATTATACACATTGTGTTTCCCTAATACCGGTAGATAGAATGAAATGTTTTCTTCTCTATTCATTTTAAAGTGTGTCCCAGTTGCTTGTAACGTTACAGTCGTTGGATAGTAATCATTTGCTCTAGCATCACCAAACGTAACTGTTTCAGCTATTAAATTCATTTCAGGAACACGATTCGTTAATAATGGCTCGTCTCCGTTATATACGAACACTCCACCCTCTTGTAATCCTGTCACAATTTCTAATTTCGCTTCAGCAATTGCCTCACGAGATCCTAAGTCCATTAAATGCGCTTCACCAATGTTCGTAATGATAGCTGCATTTGGACGAGCTAACTTAGATAAGAATTCAATTTCCCCGCGGCTTGACATTCCCATTTCTAATACAGCTACTTCTGTATTTTCTTCTAAGTTTAAAATAGTAAGAGGTAGCCCGATATGATTATTGAAGTTTCCTTCTGTTTTTTGAACTTTGAATTTAGTCGCAAGAAGACTTGTTACAATATCTTTTGTAGATGTTTTACCGTTACTACCTGTCACACCAATCACTTTAACATCCAATTGGTCGCGATAGTTTTTTGCTAACATTTGTAATGCTGATAGCGTGTCTTCTACAAAAATAACCGGAAGATTCTCAGGTGGATTTGCTACATCTTTCATCCATAATGTCGCCACAGCTCCATTTTCAACAGCTTTATCTACAAAAGCATGTCCATCGAAACGTTCACCTTGAATCGGAACATATAAGTTTCCTTTTTCGATTTTTCTCGTATCAATAGACACTCCTTGTATAGTAATTCCCTCATACTGCTCTGCTAATCCCGTACCATTTGTCATTTGTTCTACTTGTTTTAACGTTCGATTTATCATAAAAACACTCCTTACATAGAGGAAGCACTATTCCTTCGAATAGTGCCTCCTCCTTTTTTGTTAGATTGTATATTTAATTTTTTGTTTTTCTTCGTGACGCTCCATCGCTAAACGAATTAGCTCTTCAATTAATTCCGGATACGGTAATCCAGTATGTTGCCATAGTAGAGGGAACATACTAAACGGCGTAAATCCTGGCATCGTATTCACTTCGTTAATATATACTTCTCCATCTTTCGTTAAGAAGAAATCAGCTCGCGTTAAGCCAGCACCATCTAACGATTGGAATGCAACAATCGCATCTCGCTTAATAACATTAGACTCTTCTTCTGTCATTTCAGCTGGAATAATTAACGCTGTATCACCATCGATGTATTTCGACTTATAATCATAGAAGTCTTTTTTAGGTACGATTTCACCTACAACTGAACATTTCGGTTCATCATTACCTAGTACACCAACTTCTACTTCACGTCCAACGATATTTTCTTCCACAATAATTTTACGGTCAAATTGGAATGCCTCTTCAAATGCATTCTCAAGTTCTTCACGATTTTTACACTTATTAATCCCAACACTTGAACCAAGGTTTGCTGGTTTTACGAAGCAAGGGTATCCTAATACTTCTTCTACTTTTTCATATGCTGTTTCACGATCTTTTTCCCATGCACTACGAATAAATGATGCATATTTTGCTTGTTTCAATCCAGCTTCTGCAAAGATGTTTTTCATAACAACTTTATCCATACCAGCAGCAGATGCTAGAACACCATTTCCTACATAAGGAATATTCATTAATTCTAGTAATCCTTGTACCGTTCCATCTTCACCATTTGGTCCATGTAGTAATGGGAAAATAACGTCGATAGCATTTTCCTCAGCATTTGCAGATGGAATGATTTCTGTGCTTAATGATAACGGAGAAATCGCATTTTCTGCACCGCTCATTTTTAGAACTTCAACATCTGTTACTTCACCTTCAATACGCTCACCGCGTACCCATTGACCTTGTTCTGTAATATAAATTGGATGAATCTCGAATTTATCTTGATTTAATGCTTTAATAGCAGCAAGAGCCGTTTGTAGCGAAACTTGATGCTCAGCTGATTTTCCACCATATAATAAACCTAATTTAATTTTTGTCACTGAAATCACCCTAACCAATTGTTTTCATTTTTCTATTTTAGCACTTTTTATAAAAATAGGTAGTTCCTATTTGAAATAAAATGCAACTTCCACAAATAATTAAATGACACCACTTATTGGTTTTCTATACTTTTTCCACTTAACTTTCTTCATACATATATAAAGTGAAACTTTAATCAGTGGGGGTCTTACTGCTCATTAAAGTGGGATAAAATTGTAAACCAATCTAGTTATGTACCTAAAATATGTAGAAATCCCCTTTTTGTGTATGTCATCTAATCATTAAGAAGATTGTTTGGTTAGTGTGCTTTTTTGCCTTTGTTCAACGAGACGGTCTAAAGAAATATATACAATACCTGCAACTACACATCCTACAGCTAAAATTGTAAATAGAAAGTGGCCAAGTAATCGATCTAATAAAAAACCTCCAAGAAGCGGACCGAATGCACTTCCTGTAATCCACTGCAAACTTGCAGCTCCCATATAAGTCCCTCTCAAATGTTCAGGGGCCAAATTCGCTACAAACGTCATCTGTACAGGCGACATAATCATCTCACCTAACGTATATATGGCATATACAAACAGTAACGTTATTAAAATAATTGTAGCATTTATATCAAATTCTCCAAACCACTTCGGTAACCACCCTATAAAAAATAATCCAATCCCAAACAAACATGCACCATATAACATCGTCTTTCCAACAGGTTTATCTGTGGCCCATTTTGAAATTTGAAATTGGAACAACACAACTAATAGTCCGTTTAACGCCATTAAATATGGGTATGGATTGTTAGTTCCAAAAATACCTTTCATTTCATTATCAAAGTGCAGTGGCAACATGCCTTCTGTTTGAGAAAATCCCATCGAAATAATGATACCTGCTAATAAATAAATCATGAGTGCCTTATCTCGCAATACAATTTTCCACACTGCTCCTGATTCCTTTTCTTTATCCTCTTCCTTATTCGTATTCTTTGGCATTGTCTCTTGAATAAGAACGAATACAAGTAATGCATAAAATAACATCGTAGATGCGGCAATAATAAACACAAGGTTCTTCGATAACATAACTACTGAAGCCCCCATTATCGGACCAATTGCAGCACCTATATTGTGTCCCATTCGCAATAAACCATATGCTTCTGTTCTTTTTTCTGGCGCCGTTACATCCGCAACCATCGCTGATGCAGCTGGATGAAATAACGAATTACTTAATCCTAAAAAAATAGATAAAATCGCATATGGAATAAATCCTTCTATAAATAAAAAACCGAGCATGAATACCGCATTGCTCGCCATCGAAAATATCATAATCGGTTTTCTTCCATATATATCAGCAATTCTTCCCCCTATAATTGATCCAAAGCTTGCAGCAATTGGAGACAGTGCCATAATCACTCCGACCTGTAATAATGAATCTACCTTATCTTTTAAATATAATGCAAAAAAAGGCATCAACATCATCATTGCAATTCCATTTAACGTCTCACCAATAAACCGAATCCATACGTTACGGTCCATCTCCCTTAACTCACGCCACGTATTTTTCATTATTTCACCCCTTTTGTTCACCAATAATTATCTTATAACAAGTTCAGAAGAATGTAAATTTTCAAAATTAAAGATCCATTCTAACATAATTAGAATGGATTTTTCTACTTATAAATTGGCTGCGTCGTCTTCTTCTTTACTATTATTTAAAGCACTATGTTTTCGGCTATATAAGAAGTAAACCGCAATACCGATAATCATCCATACACCAAAACTAATCCAAGCCGTCCCGGATAATTGAAGCATTAAGTATAAACAAAAAATTACCGTTAACGCTGGTAAAAACGGTACAAGCGGCGCCTTAAATGCTCTTGGTAAATCAGGATGCGTTCTTCTCATTACAATAACAGCAACAGCGACAAGTGCAAAGGCTGATAAAGTCCCCATATTTACAAGATGCGCTAACACATTTAAATCTATTAATCCTGAAATAAGTGCTGCAATAATTCCCGTTGTCCACGTATTTAAAAACGGTGTTTTAAATTTCGGGTGAACTTTAGCAAGACGTTTCGGCAACAATCCATCTCTACTCATTGCATATGAAACGCGTACTTGCCCATACATCATAACTAACATTACTGTTGTGATCCCTGTAATTGCTCCTACTGAAATTACTCCCGCTAAACTATCTTGTCCAATAAATTGAAGTGCAAAAGCGACTGGATCTGATATATTTAACTGTCCGTATGGAACAATTCCTGTCAAAATAAGCGAAACGATAATATAAAGAGCTGTACAAATTAATAAAGATGCAATAATACCAATTGGTAAATCACGTTGTGGACGTTTCACTTCTTCTGCTGCCGTTGAAACTGCATCAAAACCTATGAATGCAAAGAACACTGTAGCAGCTCCAGCCATTACACCATCTAAGCCAAATGGCATAAAAGGCGTCCAGTTTTCAGGTTTCACATAATTAAAACCAGCAAAGATAAAAATAAGAACAACCGCTAGTTTAATAAATACCATAATATTATTTACACGTGCACTTTCACGAACACCTCTAGATAAAAGAACTGTCATCACTAAAATAATTAGAACTGCCGGCAAATCAATTATTCCACCCTTTCCTGTACCAGGGGCTGAGGAGAGAATGGTAGGAATATGAATTCCAAATCCCTTTAATAAAGATTGGAAGTACGCGGACCAACCATTTGCCACAGCAGAGGTTGCAAGTAAATACTCAAGCATTAAGTCCCATCCAATTAAAAATGCGAATACTTCTCCCATCGTCGCATATGTGTACGTATAGACACTGCCTGAGACAGGAACTGAAGAAGCAAATTCAGCATAACAAAATGCAGCAAAGGCACATGCTAACGCGGCTATCGCAAATGATAATATAATAGCTGGTCCAGAATGTTTCGCTGCTACCACGCCCGTTAGAACAAAAATACCTGTTCCAACAATTGCCCCGATTCCAAGCATCGTTAAATCTAGTGCGCCCAATGTTCTTGCTAACGTCTTTTGTTTACTCTCTTGCATTAACTTTGCAATAGGCTTCTTTTGAAAAATTTGCTTCATAGCATGCTCCTCCAAGTTTTAAATTTTCTGAAAATTTTTAATTTGCTTTTTTATTTTACTCATAGCACTTTTCCCAGTCAATACTTTTGTCGAAATAAGTAGAAACTCTTATGAATATGCACGATTTTTATCATTCTTTCTATATATCTTTCTATAACTTTTTTTGGTATTATTATACATGTCGATTCCATAAAAAAGGCATGCTCTGTTATTGAGCATGCCTCTTTTTACTTATTTCACAGTATATGATCCCTCTTCAATCCAGCTATACATATATTTTTCATCTTCTGTTTCATGTGCTTGTTTTACAATACGAAGCGGACGGAATGTATCTATCATAACAGCTAATTCAAGCGTTTCTTTTTTCCCTATACTCGCCTCTGTTTTCCCAGGATGTGGTCCGTGAGGAATGCCGCTCGGATGAAGTGTAATAGACCCTTCCTCCACACCTTTTCGACTCATAAAGTTACCTTCTACATAGTACAGTACTTCATCACTATTCACGTTACTATGATAATACGGTGCCGGAATAGATTCTGGATGATAGTCATATAAACGTGGTACGAAAGAACAAATAACGAAATTGTGACCCTCGAACGTTTGATGTACTGGAGGTGGCTGATGAATACGACCTGTAATTGGTTCAAAATCCTCTACATTAAAGACCCAAGGATATAAATAGCCATCCCAACCAACAACATCTAACGGATGATGTCCTAAAACATGTTTATGCATATAGCCCCTCGACTTTGTCATTACGACAAACTCACCTTTTTCATCATACGTCTCTAATTTTTCAGGACCACGAATATCTCTCTCACAAAACGGGCTATGTTCTAACAATTGTCCATACTCATTACGATAGCGACGCGGTGTTGTAATTTGACTATTTGCCTCTACAACAAGAAACTTAGTCTCTCCTTCATCTGGAATAACACGATAAATCGTTCCAATTGGGATTGTTACATAATCACCTTTTCGATAATGAATCGTTCCAAACATCGTTTCAATTTTTCCTGTTCCGTAATGGACAAACAACATTTCATCGCCATCACCATTACGATAGAAATAATCCATTTTTTCTGTTGGGCTCACCACTCCAATTAATAAATCTTCATTTCCAAGTATAAAGTTTCTTCCACTTACTGCATCACCACTTTTTTTATTTTCTTTCGTGCGAAAGTGACGATGAGAAAGAGCAACATCTTCTTCATATTGCAACTGACAAGAGTGGGATAATGCCGCATGCCCTACTTCCGTTGGCATATAATGATGATACAAAATAGACTGCGTACCAGAAAAACCTTTTGTTCCCATTACCTGTTCACGATAAAGCGACCCATCTTTTTTACGGAATTGTACATGTCGTTTATGAGGTAGCTCCCCCATGTGACGATAAAACATGCTCATCACCTGCTTCCCTTTCTATTTTGACCGTATTACATAATGTACCTAAACCAGTAATCGTAAGTTCTACCACATCACCATCTTGTAGCCACTCTTCTGTGCCTAGTTCTAAAATGCAACCTGTTCCTACTGTTCCAGAACCAATCACATCGCCTGGATATAACGTAACGTCTTCCGAAGCACGTTCAATCATTTCAGCAAATGTATAGTAAATATCTCGGAAGTTCCCTTTTGATAATAGCTTTCCATTTACATGAGCAGTCATCTCTAACTCATAACGGTCACCATTACGATAAATATCTAGTTCCTCTTTCGTAACAAGGTACGCTCCTAATGAAGTTGCAAAATCTTTTCCTTTCGCTGGACCAAGTCCTACCTTCATTTCTGTTGCTTGTAAGTCCCTTGCACTCCAATCATTCATAATACAATAACCCAAAATATATTCCTCTGCTTGCTCACGAGAAATATTTCTTCCTTCTTTCCCAATTACGCAAGCAATCTCTAACTCATAATCAAGTTTTTTAGATTTCTTCGGACTAATTACAACATCATCTGGACCAATTACAGCACGATGGTTCGTAAAATAAAAAACCGGGATATCGTACCATTCAGGTACAACATCTAACCCTCTTCGGCCACGTGCCGTTTTTACGTGCTGTTCAAATGCATAAAAATCCCTAATACTACTCGGATTAGGAATCGCTGCTGCTAATTGCACTTCCTCTAAAGAATATATGCCCTTTTCCGGATTATTAATATTACGCAACACTTCTACATACTCATCCGCTTTCTCTAAAAAGGCGAACATAGAAGAAGGTAATTTTCCACCACTAGCAAGATTCATATCGATTACTTTGTCACCTTCAAGCCATCCAGCTCGCATTTCTTTTGAAGGAAGACGAAATGTAACAAATTTCATCATGATTCCTCCTTATGAAAATGAAATTTCCACCAGCAAAAGAATTCCTGCTGGTGGATATAAATTTTATAAATTTCCGCGACGCTCTTGTTCTCTTTCAATTGATTCAAATAACGCTTTAAAGTTTCCTTCTCCAAATCCACGAGACCCTTTACGCTGAATGATTTCAATAAATAAAGTTGGACGATCTACAATTGGTTTCGTAAAGATTTGTAGTAAATAGCCTTCATCATCGCGATCTACTAAGATCTTTAATTCTTTTAACTTATCAATTTCTTCATCAATTTTTCCAACTCGTGCAGTTAATTCATCATAATAAGTATCTGGTGTATCTAAAAACTCCACACCATTTGCACGAAGCGCCTCTACTGTTTTAACAATGTCATTTGTTAGTAAAGCAAGATGCTGTACACCTGCTCCATTGTAGAATTCTAGATATTCTTGAATTTGTGATTTTCGCTTTCCATCTGCTGGTTCGTTAATAGGGAACTTAATACGACTTCCATTTGTCATAACCTTCGACATTAATGCTGAATACTCTGTACTAATATCATCATCATCAAAATGGATCATTTGTTTAAAGCCCATAACGTTCTCGTAATAACTAACCCACTCTTCCATCTTTTCAACATTACCAACTACATGGTCTACAGCAATTAAACCTGACTCTTCAAATGGAATATCAAACTCAGCCTTTTGGAATCCTGGCATAAATGTTCCTTTATAATTTTTACGCTCTACAAGCGTATGAATTGTATCACCATACGTACCAATAACTGCTTTTTTCAATGTACCGTTCTCGTCTTTTAACTCTACAGGTGGAGCAATTGCGACTGCACCACGTTTCACCGCTTCCGAGTATGCTTTATCAACATCGTCAACAAGTAACGCCACATCTTTCACGCCATCACCATGAGTCTTTACAAATTCTGCAATACGATTGTCGCTACTTAAAGCCCCAGACACAACGAAACGCATATTTTTTTGCACAAGAACATAAGATACTTTTTCACGATTACCAGTTTCTAATCCAGAGTAAGCCACGATTTTGAATCCGAATGCTCTCGCAAGGTAATAGCTTGATTGCTTTGCATTTCCTACGTAAAATTCCAAATGATCTACATCACGTACTGGAAAAAAGTCCTCCATTTGTGCAGCTAGCGTATCCATAGATTTTTGTTTCATAAAATCCTCATCCCCCTGTAAATAGATTAAATGGTCCATACTTAAAACCAACCGAAAACGCTTCCAACATCAATTAATAGAAATTAGTTAGCAAGCTAACAAATTCTGACCTTTAAAATTTTCTATCTTTTCTGTCAAATTCCTCTTTTTTTCTTACATATAAAATTCGACTTTTTTCTCTTTAAAATAAAGGGAGACTATTCATACTTGGATATATAGAAGAAAATAAAAAAGACCCCAACATATTAATTACTTACTAATATGCTAGAGTCTTTATTTTTTTTGAATAATTGTATTTATATGTCTCATACTAATACATTTGCAAGGAATAGAATAAATGATGTTAATACTATCGCTCCACCTAATGATCCTAATAAATCTGTTTTTGTTACTTGTAACACTTGTTCACTGTTCATATTCCTCATTCTCCTTTCATTTTGTATAATTTAAAACTTCTATTACACTAATACACTTGATAGAAATACGATTAATGCTGTTAATACTACTGCTCCACTTGCTGATCCTACGAAGTCACCTTTTGTTACTTGTAATACTTGCTCTTTCATTTTGCATTCTCCTCTCTTTTTCTCTTGTTACAAAACTTCTATTATACTAATACGCTTGATAGAAATACGATTAATGCTGTTAATACTACTGCTCCACTTGCTGATCCTACGAAGTCACCTTTTGTTACTTGTAATACTTGCTCTTTCATTTCTTTCATTCTCCCTTCATTTGTTTTTTGTTACAAAACTTTTATTATACTAACACGCTTGATAGAAATACGATTAACGCTGTTAATACTACTGCTCCACTTGCTGATCCTACGAAATCACCTTTTGTTACTTGTAATACTTGCTCTTTCATTTTGCATTCTCCTCTCTTTTTCTTTTGTTACAAAACTTCTATTATACTAATACGCTTGATAGAAATACGATTAATGCTGTTAATACTACTGCTCCACTTGCTGATCCTACGAAGTCACCTTTTGTTACTTGTAATACTTGCTCTTTCATATTATGTATCCTCCTTTTAATAAGTTATCTATATGTAATTTCTAGGAAATGTTTATTTCATAGTTTTTATGTTGATGTTACATTAAATTTAATAACGTAACGTTTGTAACATTAATGTAACATAACTATTGTTACGTTGCAATATAATTACGTAAATTTTATTACACTTTTTTTACGTTTTTTTATAAACATCCTAAAAAACCTTGATTTAATGCATTTTCTACTAACTTCATATTTGTAACATTCATGTAATATTACAGTCATATAACGAAACATCCCCATATCCACCTCTACTTTTGTTACAAATCAACATAAATCTTTCATTAATAAAGTGGAATCTATCAAATTCTTACTGATAGTTCATGAGAGGTAAAATACAATCTTTCCAAGATAAGTTTATATGTTTCCTCCATATAACTATGTATAATAAAAGCAAAGAGGTGGTCATTTTGAAATTAATCGCATTAGATATGGATGGTACACTACTATCATCTAATCTTGAAATCTCCAACGAGAACTTACAAGCTATCCAAACTGCAAAAGAGGCTGGTCATATAGTTATGATTTGTTCTGGTCGTGCAAAAGAAGATGCTTTAAAATTATTGGAAGAATATAAACTATCTCTTCCGGTTGGAGCGAGCAATGGGGCAATTGTTTATGTGGATGGAAAAGTAATTAACTCGCGTTGTTTACAAAACGATAAAGTATACAAGCTTGCAAAATTACTAGAATCTGAAGGTTTTCCTTATAAGCTATATACGAATAAAGGAGTTTATTCTCCATATACATGGCAAGATCAAGTCATGCAGGCGTTCGAAGAGAACAAGCATGCACTAGATGTTACACTTGAGGAACTTGAAAGAATTACAGAAAAACAAAAGAAATCAAACTTAATTACTGATTTCCAAAAAATCGAAGATGTTGTAAATAATCCAGAATTAGAAATATCTAAATTCTTCATTTTGACGTTTAACGCAGAGCATCGTACACAGCTATTAAGCGTGCTACAAGAAGACACCGATATTTCAGTTACAGCATCCGCTCCTACTAATGTAGAAATTATGGATAAGCATGGTCATAAAGGAAACGGTCTACAAGAAATGGCTGCTTATTTCAATATACCAATTGAAGATACTATTGCGATCGGGGACAACTTTAATGATGTGCCCATGTTACAAGTAGCTGGCTTATCAGTTGCAATGGGAAATGCTGAAGAAGATGTAAAAAAACTATGTGATGTTGTCACATTAACAAACAATGAACATGGTGTTGCTCATGCAATCGAGCAATTTGTATTGAAACAAACTTCATCTAGTAAATAAAAAAAGGACTCTTTCAACTTCTGAAAGAGTCCTTCTCTTTTATACATGATGACAAGCAACAAAATGCTCTTCACCAACATTACGGAATTCCGGTACCGTTTGTTTACAAATATCTGTTGCAAACGGGCAACGTGTATGAAAGCGACAACCTGAAGGTGGATTCGCTGGACTTGGAATATCACCCTCTAGTATAATTCGCTCTCGCTTCACTGTTGGATCTGGTATTGGCACAGCGGATAACAATGCTTTTGTATACGGATGAAGTGGATTTATAAATAACTCATCACGTGGCGCTGTTTCCACAATCGTTCCTAAATACATAATTCCAATCTTCGTACATAAATGCTCTACTACGCTTAAATCATGTGAAATGAATAAATAAGATAGTCCCCTTTTCTCCTGTAACTCACTAAATAAATTAATGATTTGTGCTTGAATAGATACATCTAGTGCTGCCACAGGTTCGTCAGCTACAATAAATTCTGGATTTAATACCATAGCTCTTGCGATAACGATACGTTGACGTTGTCCACCAGAAAATTCATGAGGGTACCGGTCAATATGATATGGGGCTAAACCACATAAATCTAATACTTCTGTCACCTTCTCACGAACATTTTCTTTCGTGGCTAATCCGTGAGCTAACATCGGCTCACCAAGCGCTTCCCCAATTCTCATTCTCGGATTTAATGAGCTAAATGGATCTTGGAAAACAAGTTGCATATTAGGACGATGTTTTCTCAATTCTTCCTTAGATAAAGAGTGAACATCTTGCCCTTTAAACTTCACTTCCCCTTCCGTTTTTTGGACGAGACGTAAAATTGTTTTTCCTATCGTCGTTTTTCCGCTTCCCGATTCACCAACGAGGCCGAACACTTCACCTTTATTAATAGTAAAACTTACCCCATCAACTGCTTTTACATGTCCAACCGTTCTACTAAATATGCCGCCTTTAATTGGAAAATATGTTTTTAAGTTTTTTACTTCTAGTAATGGTTCACTCATTGTTCCGCACGCTCCTCATATAACCAGCAAGCAACTTTATGATTCTCATCATGTACATTCAAACTTGGCGCTTCTTCTTTACATATTTCCATACAATGCTCACAACGGCCGCTAAAGTAGCAAAACTCATCTAAACCAACTAAATTAGGAACTTGCCCTGGAATAGAATATAGTTTATCTATTCGTTTACCCATCACTGGTTTTGATTTCAACAAACCTTTCGTATACGGGTGTTTCGGATTTTTGAATATCTCTAGTACTGGGGCTTCTTCAATAACTTTCCCGCCATACATAACGACAACGTAATCAGCCATTTCTGCTACAACGCCTAAATCATGTGTAATTAATAAAATTGATGTTTTAAATTCCTCTTTTACTTGTCTTAATAAGTCTAATATTTGAGCTTGAATCGTAACATCAAGAGCCGTTGTCGGTTCATCAGCAATTAATAACTTCGGATTACAACTAAGTGCAACAGCAATCATAATACGCTGTAACATTCCACCACTCAGTTCGTGCGGATAAGAATGGACAATTTCATCAGCACGAGCTATGCCTACTTTACGAATTAACTCAATTGCTTTCTTATACGCTTCGTTTTTACTAAGTAATTCATGCTCCCTTAACGTCTCTACAATCTGTTCCCCTACAGTGAAGACCGGATTCAGCGATGTCATCGGTTCTTGGAAAATCATCGCAATATCATTACCTCGTAAACTACGAAGCTCTTTCTCTTTCATTCCTAAAAGACTTTTTCCTTCATATAAAATATCTCCACCTACTACACTGCCTGATTCAGCAATAAGTCCCATAATAGATAAAGCCGTTACACTTTTCCCGCAACCAGATTCACCTACAACACAAACAGTTTCACCTTCTCGAACTGTAAAACTAACATGATTCACAGCTTTTACTGTTCCTTCTTCTGTCTGAAAGTGTGTTTGTAAGTCTTTCAACTCTACTACCGCTTTACTCATATTCCCTCACCTACCGTCTCATCTTTGGATCTAACGCATCACGAAGTGCATCACCAAGTAAATTAATGGATACAACTGTTATAAAAATTGCAAAACCAGGCGGAATCCATAACCACGGACGCTTTTGAAAATCAATTAATGAGTTCGCTGCGCTAATCATATTCCCCCATGACGGTGTAGGTGGGACGACTCCGAGACCTAAGTAGCTTAGTGCGGACTCCCCTAAAATAGAACCTGCAACACCTAATGTGGATACAACAATTAATATTGGTAAAACATTAGGAATTAAGTGATATATAATTTTCCGGTAATCTTTTATACCTAGCACATCAGCAGCTTGCATAAATGCTTGCTCTCTAAGTGATAAAATTTGACCTCTTACAAGCCGTGCAAGCCCCGGCCATCCTACTAAACTTAAAATAATCATAATGACATACAAACGATAATCAGACGGTACTTTCCACTCTGATAAAATCGCACCCATTATAATAAGTAGCGGTAATCCTGGCATCGACATTAAAATATCGGCAAGACGCATAATAATATTATCAACGATGCCACGATAAAAACCTGCAATAGCCCCTAATACAGCCCCTAGTATCACTGATAAAACCATTGAAGCTAGGCCAATCGTTAATGAAATTCGTCCCGCTTGCATAAGTCTCGTTAAAATATCTCTCCCTAATTGATCTGTACCAAGCCAATGAGAAAAACTAGGTGGTTTATTAATTAACGCAACTTGTATTTTCCCTGATGCATATGGTGAAAAGAACGGACCGATAAAACAAAATATAAACATAAAAATTAATGCATACAATCCTACGAGCGCCATCTTATTTTTCTTTATCTTTTTAAGAGCTTGTCGCCACGGTGATGATTCATTTTTCCTTCTCTTTTTTTCTTTCTTCTCTGCAATCGCTGTAACAGTTTCCATCTCGTTTCCCCCCTTTACTTCAACCGAATGCGTGGATCAACAACTGCATATACAATGTCTGCGAAAAAGTTTGAAACAATTGTTAAACAAGAAAGAAACATCGTAAATGCCATCAATACTGTATAATCACGGAAATTTAGTGCTTCCAATTGAATACCGCCAATCCCTGGCCAGTTAAAAATTTGTTCAATAATAATCGCTCCAGAAAACAATCCAGGTAACTCAAACGCAAGCAATGTAATAGCCGGTAAAATGGCGTTTTTTAATGCATGTTTATAAATAACAGTCTTCTCTTTTAACCCTTTTGCTCGTGCCGTTCGTATGTAATCTTGTCTTACAACCTCTAACATACTTGTTCTAAAATAACGAGTTAGCGAGCCAACCCCGAGAAGTGTCAAAATAAATACTGGTAAAATCATATGTTTTGCAACTTCTATCACGTAAGCAAATCCTGTTGAATTACTGCCAACATCAATCATTCCACCTATCGGCAATAATTTAAGATCCACTGCGAACACCTTAATTAGAAACAGACCTATAAAAAATGAAGGAAATGACATTGCTGCAAAGATACCAATTGTTACAAGCTTATCGAATAAAGAATGTTGCTTCGTCGCTGAAAATACACCGATAATAAGTGCGATTAGCCAAATAAAAAACAATGCAACAATTGCTACAATAAAAGAGTTCCAAATAAATTTATTTAATAGTGATGTTACAGGTTCTTGATATTGAAGCGAAAAACCAAAGTCTCCTTGTAACGCATTACCTAGCCAGTGAAAATAGCGTTCAACAATTGGCTTATTTAATCCGTACAATTCCCGAAGCTCTTCCGCCCTTTGCGGTGTAATCTTAGGATTCGAATCAATATAATCCCCTGGAAGAAGTGCAAACAGGAAGAAAATAACAACTGACGTTCCCAAAAGTGTAGGAATCATTTGTAACAACCTACGAACGATATACGTTTTCACCCTTTTTCTCTCCAATCTTATGCTTAAAATAGAAGAACATTTTTTCGAATCAGCATATTACTAGCCGAATGAAAAAATGTCTTCTACTTATACATTCTTCTCGTTATTTCTCAATAGACAATACTGGTGAGTTCGAACTAATACTGTCATACTTCTCAGGATCAATCCCTTTAATGTTTCCATTGTAAGCTGTGATGACTCTGCGATAATTCAATAAAATTACTGGCGGATCATCGCTTAGTTCTTTGTACAGTTCTTTGTAAATTGGTTTACGTTTCTCAATATCTACAGTTTCAATTCCTTTTTTAATTAATGCATCTACTTTTTCATTTTTATAACCTAAGGTATTATCATCACCTTCTGAGGAGTAACCACTTACAGTTTCACTTGGATCTGTTGTAATTGGTGTTGCAACTGAAGCTAAATCATAATCGCCTTTTTTCACTTTTGACAGCATCGTATTGAAATCCATAAATTCAGGATTGAACTCAACACCTAATTCTTTATAGTTCTCTTTTGCAATCGGAATAAACAAATCACCGTCTTTTGCTGAACTTGCACCATAATACGTTAATTTAAGTTTTTGACCATCTTTTTCACGAATTCCATCTGAACCAGTTTTCCATCCTGCCTCATCTAATAACTTCTTCGCTTTATCTAAATCATATTCATACTTATTGATGCCCTCTTCTGTATACGCCCAAGATGTTGGATGAATTGGAACGTTAGCTACTGTACCGTATCCTTTAAAAGCTGTATCTACATATTTTTTACGATCTAATCCATAAATAAGAGCTTGACGGACTTTCTTATCCTTTAAATACGGTTTTTTACTATTCATTCTTATATAACTAAATGAAGAAGCCGTCTCTATTTCAACATTTGCAAACTGCAAACTCTTCACTTGTTCTAAAATTTCATCCCCGTAACCTACTCCTGTATAATCTATCTCACCTGTTTGGAATAATTGGAATTTTGTATCCGGTGAAGTAATCTTATAAATAAAGTTTTGAATTTTTGGTTTACCTGCATAATAATTTTCATTTGCTGTAAAACGAACTTCCTGTCCTGGGATATATTTTTCAAACTTATATGGTCCCGCAGCTATCGGTTTCCCATATAACCCTTTTAAATAATCTAAACTAGTATTTTGCTTATATTCTTTTCCATAATAAGCTTTTGATAATACTGGACCACCTAAAGCAATTAGCGCTTGTGAGTTAACTTTTTCAGTCGTAACTTTAATTGTTTGTGGATCAACAACTTGAATTCCTTCAATAGACGTCGCTTTTCCTTCTTTATATTCCTTACCACCTTTAATTGCATATTGTGAAATATCATCGCCACCTTCATAAGCTTTATCATGTAGAAGTGATAATGTAAATGCTACATCGTCAGCAGTTAATGGCGATCCATCACTAAATTTCAAGTCTTTGCGTAAATGAAATGTATATGTTAATTGGTCTGAAGAGACATCCCATTTCTCGGCAAGATCTGGTATAGGTTTCCCTTGTTTATCTGTTGTAACAAGAGAGGCGAAAATAACCGATGTCACATTGCCATCCCAACCGTTCTCTTGAAAGTAAGGTAGGAAAACTCCCCC
Organism: Bacillus cereus group sp. MYBK139-1; assembly: GCF_051916915.1. Taxonomy (NCBI): domain Bacteria; kingdom Bacillati; phylum Bacillota; class Bacilli; order Caryophanales; family Bacillaceae; genus Bacillus; species Bacillus cereus group sp. MYBK139-1. The sequence continues at coordinate 28,661 of NZ_JBQAHO010000009.1, forward strand.
CGGCTTTGAGATACCAGAAATAAACGTATCTTTTCTATTTTTCGCCTTATCAGGTACTTTCGTTTTATCTGTCGCAGCAATCTTTTCAATTTTTATATTTTTTAAATCCTGCTGTTTAACTGGCTCTGTAGAAGCCGTCTCTTCCTGTCCCCCACAAGCAGATAACACAAGCGAACTACTCAGTAATACCGAAAATACACCAGCCCATTTTTTTGTCTTTTTCTTCATTGTCCCCACCCTAACTTTTTAATAGTGATACCCTTTGAACTTATTAGCTTATGTATGCCTCCCACAGCACATTTATAGCCAATCGGAAAAGTCGGTTTTAATCGTAAAAAAAATAGATGTTTTTGAGGGGTAACAATCCTATTCCGACCTTTCCGGTAGACTTTATGGTTATTAGCTTATATCGTACGTTATATTTTGTCAATTCTTTCTAAATAAATATTTTGAGAATTTTTTCAAAATTATTGTTCTATCTTTAATTTAGGTAAACTTAACAAGATACCGTTATAGTTATCTTCTTGTAATCCTTGAATGCGTGCATGATGTGCAGACACAACTTTACTATTATTTAAGAAGATTACAGGCGGATCTTCACTCAACTCCTGGTACAACTTTTTATAAATTTCTTTTCGTTTTTCAATATCTAATGTTTCTAGTGCCTGCTTCGCTAATTCATCTACTTTCGGATTATGGTATCCATCATAGTTTCGTTTACTTGTTGAAACAAACTCCTCAATTGTTCCACTCGGATCATTAATCATTGGCGTAGATACCATTGCTAAATCATAATCACCTTTTATCACTTTTGAAATCATCGTATTAAAGTCCATATATTCTGGGTTAAACTCTACACCAAGCTTTTTATAATCCTCTTTCATCACCGGGATCATTACATCATTTATTTTACTTGCAGAAGAAGCAAAATAACTTACCTTCAATTTTTGACCATCTTTTTCGCGGATTCCATCTGAACCAGCTTTCCATCCAGCCTCATCCAATAATTTCTTTGCTTTCTCTAAGTTATACTCATATTTATTAATACCTTCTTCTGTATACGCCCAAGAAACTGGCGTAATCGGTACATTAACGAGTGAAGCATAACCTTGGAAATACGTATCAACAACTTTTTGACGCTCTAATCCGTAAATAAATGCTTGGCGGACACGCTTATCTTTAAAGTATGGTTTCTTATAATTCATTTTAATGTAGCCGTAAGAGCTTCCTGTATATACATTAATATTGGCAAAACCTAAATCCTTTAACTGTTCAATCGTCTCCGTGTTTGTCGTAAAACCATCATAATCTACTTCCCCGGCTTGAAATTGTTGTAGCTTTGTATCACCTTTTGAAATTTTATAAATAAAGTGCTCAATCTTCGGTTTTCCTTCAAAATAATTTTCATTAGCTACAAATCGAACCTCTTGACCAGGAATATATTTATCTAACTTATAAGCTCCTGCTCCCACCGGCTTCCCATACAACTCTTTTAAGTACTCCAAGTGTCCTTGCTTATACTCTTTCCCGTAATAAGCTTTAGATATAACTTCTCCACCGATTAATGATAGTGTTTGAGCATTTACCTTTTCAGTCGTAATCGTAATTGTTTTCGGATCAATGACTTGAATTCCCTCAATAGAGGTTGCCTTTCCTTCTTTATACGCTTGCCCCCCCTTTATTGCTGTTTGACTTATATCAGTCGCTCCACTATAAGTTGGATCGTGTAATAGCATTAATGTAAATGCTACATCATCTGCAGTTAGTGGTGATCCATCACTAAACTTTAAACCATCTTTCAAATAGAACGTGTATGTAAGCTGATCCTCCGAAATATCCCACTTCTTCGCTAAAATTGGAATTGGTTTTCCTTCCTTATCGAGTCCAACAAGAGGTGCAAAGATAGCTTGCGTTATATTACCATCCCATCCATTCTCCATAAAATGCGGAAGGAATATCCCTCCAGGACTCGGCATTCCAACTACAAAAGTATCTTTTCTTTCTTTTGCTTTTACGGGACTTTTTACTTTGTCGCTTGCCTGAATAAATTCATCTTTTACTCTCGGTACATTCCCAGCTTCGTTTGTACTCGCTTCCTCTTGAACACATCCGGCTAGTAATACTGATACACTCAAAAATGTAGCAATTGCTCCTTTAAAAACATTTTTCATTGCACTCTCACCTTTACCTTCCTAATTTTTAACGATGTAGGAACATAGGACTCCTTTCTGTAACTATATTCATTATTCCTATAAAAATAGTATGGATTAATTTCAAGATTATTCCTTTCCTTTAAACATGTCAACCGTTCTCTTTTATTTCGTATTAAAAAATTAAAAATTCACTTCTATTCGTTCAGTATGAAACATAGAATACTAATAACCAATTATCAAAAAGGGGGCGAAAACATGGACAACCTATTCCAATACGTCCTGCACTACGTATTATTAACGATTATGATAGTCGGGGCACTATTACTATTCCCATTCTTCCCAAAGTTCGTCCTCTTTTTAGCTTTTTTTATTATGCTCGGGATCGCTATTATCATTTCAACAAGAGAAGATACGACACAAAAAGAAAACAGAGTTCAGCGTGTAAAGCTGTAACTCTGTTTTTTTCAGTCGTAACGTATTCTTGTTAAACTAATTATGAAAAAGACTCCTGCAAATAAAATGAGTATACCAATATATCCCCCTATATCTGCCAATGTACCTCCCCTTACAATTAACTCCGTAAAGCCACGCATCGCCCAAGTTTGCGGAACAAAATTTGCTGCCGTCTGCATCCATGCTGGTTCAATTTCAATCGTCCAATAAAGACCGCCAATCATGCATGTTGAAATCACAACGATATTACCTAATGCAGACTGTTGTTCTGTTGTTTTCACGATACTTGCTAATAATAAGGCTAGACCAATGACAGCTAATAATAACACGGAAACGAGTATAATAACCCCTAATAAATTTCCCCACTGCACATCAAATAAGGAATGCGTTAATATCATTAGAACACCAAATTGAATCCACCCTATTAAAAAGAATGAAAGGATATATCCCGTTAGTATTTGAACTTTTGAAACTGGTGCTTCTAATAAACGAGACCAAACACCAAGTTGTCTAGCTTTCAAAATAGTCCCCGTTGCACTTAACATAACAATCATAACGAATAGAATTGAAAATCCTGCCGCTCGCCCTGTAACGTTATTTAACTTTTGATCATCATGTGAAATTGATTCTTTTTGAATCGAAGCAGGTTCTACTTTTGTATAGATTTCTTTATACATAGGTTCCCACGAGGCATTGCTTTTCTTCTCAAAATCGCTCGCTGCACTAACTTCTATCTCCATTTTTTTTAATGCACTTGCCAATACTTGCTCTACAGAAGTTCCACCAGTAAAATCAGCACTGGCTTGAAACTGAATATTTTCTATCCTTCCATCTAACATATTCTTTTGAAAGTCTTTCGGAATAAGAACTATACCGGATGATTTTTTGTTTTCGATCTTCTGTTTGCCTTCCTTATACGTTACCTTCTCTATAGAAATTAAGTCACTTTTCTTTATGTCCTCGTAATACTTGCTAGATAATACAGAACCATCTTCATCTACTAAGCTAACATTTACTTTCGTATTCCCACTTCCACCCAAAAGTCCGCCGAAAATGAGTGTAAAAATAATAGGCATTCCAAACATAAGTATATAACTTTGTGGTTTTATTAAAATTTGTTTTAACTCTAGCCAACAAAGTGCCCAAACCTTCTTCATCATTTCTCCCTCCTATCTCGTACGTAAACGTAATGTTCCTATCATAACGGAGACAATTCCTGCACTACATAAACTAAAAATAACAGGGAGTAGCACATCCCAAGATGTTCCCGACATAATATTTAAAAAGCTTGTAAGTGCCCATTTATTCGGAGCAATATTCGCAATGGTTTGAAGTGTATCAGGGAATACATAAATCGGTAACATTGATCCTCCTAATATAGCGAGTATTTGAATACCGATTCCTCCCATTACATCTGCCGTTTTTTCCTCACGAATAAAAGCCGCAATTAACATAGATAAACCAGAAACACAAATTGCATAAGAAATTCCTATTGCTACTATTTGAGACAAGTCTCCACCCCATTCCACATGAAACATAAAGTGTGTAGCAACTATAAATATTCCAAATTGTATACATGCAAATAATAATGTACCTAAAAACTTCCCAAATAAAATTGAAAATGAGCTCGTTGGTGTACTAAACAAACGAGCCAACGTTTCAGTTCGTTGCTCTGTGACAACTGACTTTGCACCTACCGTTATGTTATATAGTAAGAACATGACTAACATCGCTGCTGCATAATACTGCATCGCTGCAACTGTTTTTTTACCTATCGTTCCTTTTTCAATGTTATCTGTACCCGAAGTTGCTACTGTTTGTAAATCTCCACTTACTTCTTTTGCAACTTGTTCCACATTACTATGCTGAGACTTTGCTAATTCCGTCACAACACTTTTAGTAGATACCGCCACTGTTTGAACACGTTCCGAAAAGGAGCGGATCATTGATTCAGCGATTTTTGCTTGTATATCTTTTGATGGGTCTATAAGCACCTTTGGCTCTTTTAATTTTCCATCTTGTACTTGTTCGCTCCATTTATTTGGGATGACGATTCCCACATCGATTTTCTTTTCCTTCAACATATCTTCAAGCTCTTCCTGAGAATTAACTATCTTTACTTTCACATCATCTTTTAATTCTTTAGATTGCAATACTTCTTTTTGAAAGACATCTGCAAACTCATCAGTTCCTACTTGATAATAGCCAATCACTGTTTTTGGTAGTCCACCATTATCAAATATATTACTTAACGCTGAACCTAAAATCGCTGTTAATAAAAGCGGCATAATTAACATCATCATAAATCCGCGTCGATCAATTAAACGTACTTTTAAATCTTTCCATGCAATAATAAAACTTTTCATCCCGCACTAACCTCCTTAATCACGAAGTGAACGTCCTGTTAATTGTAAAAAGAGTGCCTCCAAATTCGGTTCTTGCACTTCAAGCTTTAAAATTTGAGCGTTGTTCTCCACCACTACTGACACAACTGTACCAATGGACTCACCACCATTTAGCCCAATATCAATCGTACTATTATCTTCATCAAAAATAATTCGTTCAACAACAGATAGCGCTTTCAACTTTTGTAGCAGTTCCGTACTATAACGATTTAATTGCAATCTCACTATAAACCCATCTGCCAGGCGATTACATAGCTCCCTTTTCGTTCCTAATGCAATTACCTTTCCATGATCAACAATTGCAATTCTTTCACATAAATACTCTACTTCTTCCATGTAATGACTCGTATAAATAACTGTCATCCCTTTTTCATTTAATTTTTTAACAGTCTCTAAAATATGGTTTCTCGATTGCGGATCAATCCCAACTGTCGGTTCATCCATAATTAACAACTCTGGCTCATGCATAAGTGCGGCACCAATATTAATACGTCTTTTCATTCCACCTGAAAATGTTTCAATTTTATCTTTTCCACGGTCCTGTAAACCGACGTAAGCCAATACTTCCTCCGCTCGCTCTTTTGCAACTTTTCCATTTAAACCGTACATCTTTCCCCAAAAAACCAAATTTTCCTTCGCTGAAAGTGTTGGATAGAGCGCAATGTCTTGTGGAACAATACCAATTTTCTTTTTCGCCTCTAATGGATATTCTTTTACAGATTTCCCTCCAACTTTTATATCGCCACTGTCGTATGAAATTAACCCGCAAATCATTGATATCGTCGTTGATTTTCCCGCTCCATTTGGACCAAGCAATCCGAATGTTTCCCCTTTCTTCACCTCAAAAGAAACATTCTTTATGATTTCCTTCTTACCAAATGATTTCGTAATATGATCTATGACTAACATACTGATTCAGCCCCTTTGCATTCATCTACACTTTCATTGTAGAAAAATTTCTTCTTCTCTCCATCATCCTTGAGATAGAAATACAAAATAAAAAAGCAGCAAATTCTGCTGCTTTTTCACACTTATATATGCCAAAAGTCATGTGTACATCGTGATGCCATACCTTACTGCGTATATGGCTGCTTGCGTTCGATCTCTCAGTTCTAACTTACTAATTAAATTAGAAACATGATTCTTAACAGTTCCCTCTGTAATAAATAACTTTTCCGCAATCTCTTTATTATTTAACCCAAGTCCAATTTCCCTTAAAACATCTACTTCTCGCTCAGTTAATTGCGCTAATTGTTCTGGTGTGGTGCACTCTACTGCCACTTTTGTCTTTTTTAATTCTTTTATGATTTGCGCTGTTATATCCTGAGGAAGCACAGCTCCTCCACTATGCACCGTTAAAATTGCTTGAGCGATTGCATCTGTCTCCATGTCCTTCAATAAATACCCACTTGCTCCTTGCTCCAATGCTTCAAAGATAAGCTCACTATCACTAAAAGTCGTCAACATAAGTACTTTTATATGAGGGAATTGTTCTCTAACTAAACGTGTTCCTTCAACACCATTCATACGAGGCATCCGAATATCCATCAAAATAATTTCAGGATGTAGCTCTTTCACCTTTTGTATCACTTCGTCTCCATCTGTAGCAGTTCCCACTACTTCAAGTTCCTGACGTAAATTTAATAACATCGCTAAACCATCACGAATGAGTGATTGATCATCAACAATCATAATCCGAATCATACAATTCCCCCTATTAACCACGTCTTCTCCTGAAGTGGAAATTCAATCTGTAACCGAAAGCCTTTTTCTATCTCACTCTCAAATTGAATAGTTCCACCATGTTCCTCTACTCGTTCTCTCATATTAAGTAAACCAAAACCTGGACTTACCTCGTTAACCCCCACGCCATTATCCAAAATACATAGTTTAACTTGTTTCGCCGAACAAGTTAAACTCACTTCACATAAACTAGCTTTGCCATGCCGCTTTGCATTTGTTAAAGACTCTTGCATAACCCGAAGCAATGTAGGCTGTAGTGACAGCGGAATCACAACCGGATCTCCTTGTAATTGAAACGATACTTGTACTTTCGTCGCTTTAGAATATCCATGTAACATTTCACGCATATTTTCTATTATGTTCCCTAGTTTACCTTCTTCTTTTAAGGCATGTACAGACGCTCTCACCTCTTGAAGTGATTTCCTGGCTAGCCCATGACATGTATGTAAAACCTCTTCCGTAGCTTCCGACTTTTGTTTCCACAAAGCCTCTGCCAGTTGTAATTGGACAAGTAAGGCTGTCATATTATGACCGACAGTATCATGAATTTCTCGGGCAATATCATTTCTCTCTCGAACGGCTGTCAATTCTTCTACCTCTTTGGCATATAGACGTAATTGTTCATGTGCTTCTTTTAGAGCTGTATGAGATAATGTCAATTCCTCATATTGCTCATCTACCATTTTCCGAGCAGCTGTAAGTTTTTTTATTAAGCTTCCAGCTAAAGCACTAAAAACGATAAACATAAAATTAATAGCATTACTCTCCAATTCTAAACTACCTGTATGTTCATAAGCATGTATTATATTTATAAACCAGCAAAGAAAGAAAAAAGTAATAAAAAAGTACGTCATGCTTCTACGAAATTCATGAATAAATAGCCCTACTGCATCAATTCCAAATATAATTAAATATAAACATGTCTCGGGAAATAAAAAACCTAATAAAGCTGTGACTATCCCATTTGCTAATAGTGTATAAAAAACAAGTTTTTTACCTCCATTCACTTTTACTAGCAAAATATGATTCACAATATAAATAAAAAGTGCTGTACCCACAAAAAATTGCAAATGTGCTGTTTCACGTGAAACATGGTTTGCATAAACAAAACAGATCATGACGATTGTAACAATTCGCGCGTATCCTAACATAACATTCTCCTCACGTTTTAATAACCTAAAGTTCTTTTCTTGATTTTAATAACAAGAAAATTATACCAATTTCCGTCTTTCCGTACACAAAAAAGAGCAAGCCCTCCCTCAAAACATGAGAAAACAACTTGCTCTTTCATTCTAATCTCTTTACTCCACCATATTCTCTAACTCATTATATAGTTCTGCTCGTAACAACTCTTTCTTCGTTTTTTCTTCATACAATTGTTCAAGCATTTCAACATCAACTACTTGTTCCATCTTACACTCAAGCGTATATATATCTTCTTCAACATGCATTAACTCGGTTTCAATCTCCTCAACATTCCTAGCTTCTTTCTTTTTTACAGGGGCTGTTTCCATACTTTTTCTTCCTTGGCGTTGCTGCTTTATCACTTGTGTCTCGAGCTTTTCCTCCCACTTTTGACGCGCCCATGCATAGTTCCCTGCAAACTCAAATAATTTACGCTCATCAATCCAATACGTCTTTTCAAATAACTTATTTAAAAAATAACGATCATGTGAAACAGCTAAAATCGTTCCATTATATTGTTCAAGAGCTTCCTCTAAAACTTCTCTTGATTCAATGTCGAGATGATTTGTCGGCTCATCTAAAATTAAAAAATTGATATCTTGATACATAAGTTGCGCAAGTCTTAACCTCATTTTTTCCCCACCGCTCAGTTGCGTTACTTTCTTAAACACTGCTGGACCATAAAATAAAAACTTAGCTAATATATGTCTCGCTTCTCCCTCTGTTACAGCTATACATTCCCTGAAAGCCTCCAATACATTACTCTTCATATTTCCGTACGCATGCTGGGATAAATAACCGATTTTCACACTACTTCCAATTCGAATTTCTCCAGCGTCTGGTTTTATTTCTTCTAATAATAACTTTAATAGCGTTGTCTTTCCTGTACCATTACGACCAACGATAGCTGCACGCTCTTGAAAACGAACATGTAAATTTGCTTCGTTAAATAAAAGATGTTCCGCAAATCCTTTACTCACTTCTTTCATTACAACAACATCTTTTCCACTTCTCTCTTGCCCTTCAAACTGAAGTCCCATTTGTTTTCGTTCTAAAATAGGTTTCTTTAGTTTTTCCATACGTTCCAGTGCACGTTCCATACTTCTTGCTCTCTTATGCAATCCTTCATTCGGAGGATTCGCCTGATTTGCCCATTCACGTAGTCGCTTAATTGCTTCTTTCATTTTCTTTATTTTCTTTTGCTGTTCTTGATAAGCCTGAAACTCCTGAAGCAACCTTTCTTCCTTTTCCTCAACAAACTGAGAATAGTTTGTATGATACACGTGAATCTCTCCATCTTCTAAATCAAAAATCTTCGTTACAACTTCATCAAGGAAATAGCGATCATGTGAAATAACCATAACTGTTCCGTTGTATTCTTTTAAAAATTGCTCTAACCATTCGACTGCAAATAAATCTAAATGATTGGTTGGTTCATCTAATAAAAGTAAATCTGGTTTCTGCAACAGCATGTATGCAAGGCTTACTTTTGTTTGCTCCCCACCACTTAGCTCCAGAAATGATCGAGGGAATAGTTCTGTCACCTGTAAACCATTTGCTACCTTCATAATGTTCGCTTCGATTTCATAACCACCAAGAAACGCAAACTTTTCTTGGATGATTCCGTATCTCTCCATTAATTTTTGTAAAACAGAAGATTCCTGTTCTTCCGCCATATGTTTTTCTAAAGCACGCATTTCTCTTTCTAATTCCTTTTCTATTTTAAAAGCGGAACTCAATACCTCATATACAGTCATACTCTCATCAAATTTCGGAATTTGTGCTACATGACCAATACGTGTACCTTTCTTCATATGAATGGCCCCTGCATCCAAACTTTCCATTCCAGTTAGAAGCTGAAAAATGGTTGTCTTTCCACTACCGTTACGACCAACTAATCCAACACGTTCACCATTCTTTATTTCAAGCGATATATTTTCAAATATGATGTTTCCACCAAAAGATTTCGTTACATTATTTACACTACAAATTGTCATTTTCCGTACTCCTTTCAATATAAAAAACCATGGGGAAGAAACATTCCCCATGGTTTTCGGCATAGAAAAAGGAAGCTAAATAGCTCCCTTTTCACACGTTTATTAAAAATGGGTGAAGAGATTTCTATCGTTCTATAGCTACTATGCAATTGTTAAAAAAGGGCAGACGTATCCCGTTAACAACTACATCATGAAAAATCGCACGACAAAAATAGATAAAATCTAAAAATTTGGCACGTGCAGCTAAAGAACGTTTCATCTCATTCACCTCTTTCGTACGGAATTTAATACTTACTTCTTTATTATACTTTCCCATTCCATGTTTGAATAGTCATTTTTCTGAAAATAATGAAGATAGACTAAACATTTCGATAAGTGACATCAAATCTTACAAAACTGTTATGTTCACGTAATGGAAAGCGATAGTACGAAAAGATGCCTCCCTATACAATAAAGATGTAAACAAAAGAGACAACAAAAGGAGGAAACAATCATGATGAAGGAAATCTTAAAAGCAATCTTTGAGGTATTAGTGAACGGACAAGCAGTTGTAAAAGAACTAAACGAACTATAAAAAGGAGTGAAAGAATATGATGAACATGGTAAAAATGATTTTACACGCTTTAGTTGATGCAAAAGCAGTTAGCCAAGAATTAAACCAACAATAAAAAGGGGTAAATGAATATGAAGAAAGCCATTATTGTAATCGCAAGTACAGCAATTGCCTTTTACACAATAAAAAATAGAAAAAAGAAGCGCAATAAAAACGATCTATATTATCCATACACATTATTAAAGAAAAAATAAAAGACAAGGTACCCTATCTTAATGAGGATATCTTGTCTTTTATTTTTCCTATTCCCTTTAAAGGATTTTCCTCTTCTTTTCCCGAATGTATTAAGCGGGATTTTTACACATATTTTAAAGGGGCATAAATACAAATGGATACACAACAACTATACTTTTTAAACGACATCGGCAAACAAAAACCAGAAAGCATCCGGAATAGAAGCGCTGCATGTCCTTTTTGTGACAGAGAAAATTTAACGGATATTTTAGCAACTGAAGGCTCAATTATTTGGCTAAAAAACAAATTTCCTACATTAAAAGATACATTTCAAACGGTGCTAATCGAAACAGATAATTGTGAAGATCATATTGCGACATATACAGAAGAACATATGCGATCGTTAATCCGTTTCTCCATTAAACATTGGTTAGACTTACAGAAGAATGAAGAATTCACATCTGTAATTTTATACAAAAATCATGGTCCATTCTCAGGTGGAAGTTTGCATCATGCACACATGCAGATTATTGGAATGAAATATGTAAACTACCTCGATAACGTAGAACAGGACAACTTCCAAGGAGTAATTGTACAAAAGAACGAACACATTGAACTCAATATCTCAGATCGTCCTATTATCGGTTTTACTGAATTTAATATCATTATTGAAGATATTGAATGCATAGATGAACTAGCAAATTATATTCAGCAAACTGTACGTTACATACTGACAGATTTCCATAAAGGATGTAGTAGTTATAACTTATTCTTCTATTACTTAAACGAAAAAATCATTTGTAAAGTTGTTCCTAGATTTGTCGTCTCACCGTTATATGTAGGATATAAAATACCGCAAGTTTCCACAAAACTAGAAGACGTAAAAATACAACTAGCAGCGTATTTCACAAAACAAAACGACGTGATTATCCACAAAAAAATAGAGTAGGTATCAAAAACCTACTCTTTAATTACACCTTTATTTCGATAGTACACATCTTCTAATCCGATGTTATACTTCATGTTATTATCCGTCCACTCTGGCCCTAAATTCCCTGGCCATCCAGATGTATTTGCTATATATTTTAATAACGCAAAATCCGTCAAACCTTTTTGCACCCCGCGCTTATATCCTTTCATTAAATGCGGCATTGCAATTTGCGCATTTGTACGTGGATCTTTCAGCTCATCATCAGTTAAATGATCCGGTGCAAGTCCACCACCGCGATGCAATTGAAACAATCCGAATGAAGTTCCGTTATCTCCAACACTTCTTGGATTTAATCGACTTTCATGTTCGGCAATTGTAAGAGGTATCCATTCTGGAAGATTGACTTTCTTTGCTTCCTCTATAATAATTTGTTTCATCTGTTTTGCTTCTTCTGAGTCAACATAGCTTGTCTCATTTACTAATTTGCCCATTCCTTCAGACTTTCCTTGGAAATATAAGTACACTCCAAGAACAACTAAAAATCCTACAAAGAATTTCTTCACTACCTCTACCTCTTTCTCCGCTGAAATTTGTCCCCTTTCAGCCTTCTTCCCTTTACAATTACCCACATTCTATCATTCTCTTACTCTTTTATCATAGCAAATAACTATACATATTATCATCATGCTTTAGACCGATTTTGTGAAAAAACAGCTGGTAAATACGTGCAAAAATGTAACTTTCATAGACTACAACGTATTTCTTGTATATAATTGTAAATTGAACTCTACATATAGAATAGGAGCAGACCAAATGAAAAAGTGCATAATACTCTTGTTCAGTATTTTACTTCTTATGCCCATCCACATCTCTGCACAAACGTCATCAAAACCAAAAGTACTTGTTTTATATAGTACAAAAGAAGATACAATTACAAATAATATTCAAATCCTTAATACTCAACTAGGCCATTTTACAAACGATATAACTATGAAAAGTTTAAACAAGGCTAATGAAATTACTAATTCATCTTCTTATACACATATCGTCTATATCGGTGAACAAAAAGAAGAATTTCCTACTGAAGCAAAACAACTTATAGAAAATTTCTCAGGTCCAGTATTAGTTTTAGGGCAAAATGTTGAACAATTATCTAATCGCTTTTCATTCATTACCCTAAAGGATAATGATATACGAACTAATAAAATCGAATATCCAAGTAATAAATTAAAAAACACTCTAGAAGAAGAACGTTTGATTCAATCTTTTGATACAAACGGAACTGTTCTTGCTAACGCTTTAAGCCCAAATAACAAGAACCCACTAATCGTTCAACATGAAGCATCTTACTACGTTGCAACACCAAATCTCTTTGACTGGATCTCTCATTACGTCGGTGAAATGCTATTTTCTTACTTTAAACAAAAACCAACGACAAATAAAGTAGAAGCTTATTTACGTCTTGAAGACGTTCATCCAGCCGCAGATATAAATCAATTAAAAGAAATTGCTGAATTACTAAAAGAGAAAAAGATCCCCTACATGATGACAGTCATACCAGTATATAAAGATCCTGATACAGGAAAGACAGTACATTTAAAAGATAAACCCGAACTAGTCGATCTTTTACGCTCTATGCAAGACGATGGTGCAGCAATTATTATGCATGGTTATACTCACCAATTTTATGATAGTGAAACCGGTGAAGGTTTTGAATTTTGGGATGTAAAAACAGACCAGCCAATTCGTCAACCAAATCATGAACAACCAAAATCAAAAGATGACTTTCCTACTATAGATGCCTATAATGCATACGTAAAAAAAGGGGAAGAGTTTGAAGAAAAATATACAACTGATCATATTGAAAAAGGCATTCAAGAACTTGTAGATGCCAAATTATATCCTGTCGCATTTGAAGCACCTCATTACACGATGTCTCAAAAAGGATATGAAATACTATCAAGGTACTTTTCAACTTATGTAGGACAACTACAGTTAAGTGATACAACTTGGAAATCCATGCACTCACCATTTTATACAAGTACCCCATCCTTTTTACATGGCATGAAATTAATGCCTGAAACAGTTGGATTTATTGAAGAAGATAAGCCACATGCTATCGCTAAAATGAAAGAACGTGCTGTATCTGTTGCAAAACTATCTGACGGCATTATCGGTGCATTCTATCATCCTTACTTAGGTGTGAAACCATTAAAAGAAGTACTAAAGGATCTAGAAAGTATTCCAAATATAGAATGGATTGATTTACAAAAAGAAACAAATGAAGTGAAGATGAAGGATATTCATATTACTACTAATAAAGATGGCATTCACGTTGAAAAACCAACAAGCGCAAGCGACGTAATGGATTATGTAAAACAATATGGATTCTTCCTTATACTTGGTTTCTTCATCATTGTCTTTCTATTGTTATTAAGACGTGCAAAAAAATTAGAATCCTAAAATAAAACCACCAAGCAAAATGCTTGGTGGTTTTTTAACTTAAACCAAAACGTGGCATATTATTAATAACCCATTGATTATGTTCATAAATAAATTCAACTTCCACTTTTTCCGTTACATTATCATAATCATTATACGTTTCTACCTGCGCTTTTATTTTTCCATCCTTTAACTCGGCAGAAATAATTTTTGTAAATTTAGTTGCTGCTTTTGATCCTGGATCTCCAATAGCATAGTACATTTTTCCATTTAACTCTTTCATATACTTACTCTTCATATACTCTGCTATAAATGATTTTGAGAAATACGTAGATAGCGTAGTCTCTAAATTATCCTTCGTATTATAAATAGGGGTCACTAATTCCCCGTATGAAAAATCCCCTACTCGTTTTGGGTTTCCTGTTAGTGCAGCCATTTGAACACTAGTGAGTTCCTTCTGTGCATTCCATACTTTCTGTAACATAACGTCGTCTGCTAGCTTCTTATCTTTTACTTCATTTGATTTCTTTGTATCTAGATTCATGATAGTGCCATTATCCGTATAGAGGTACATATCTCCTGCTACAAAATATAAATAAGATTTAGTTGGTTCAACCGCTTTATTATAAATTACTTTTTCATTTCCTCCATTCATTCTCTTCTTATATACTCCATCCTTTTTTATATAATAAAAAGTGTCCCCTTTCACATTCATCTGCAAGGCATCCTTTACCAATAACTTTTCATTATTTTGTTGAACGTCTATTTCATATATGCCATGCTCAGCTTCATTTGTTTCAAAAGGTAACGAAAAGTCGACAACAGCATATAATTTTTCATTATCATATGTAGCACTAGATATTGTTGCATAATTTTCTTTGGACCAAGTTTTATTATCTTTTGTAACTTGTGTTCCACGATTTTTATTCCAATGTAGAATACTATCATCTATCGTTTGAGACCAACCAGAATTTTTAAATGCCGCTTCTTCTTCCTGTCCCGTTTTCAAATCCATTTTTACAATCCCTACAATATCAAAACCACCACGCTCAGAATATTTTTTCGGATAAAATAAAGTTTGATCTTTTATATAAACATAATTTGTATCCGCTTTTAACGCGTCTAGCTTTTTGTTAGCTATATCATACTTCATTAAAGAAGATAATCCCGCATTCTTATCTTCATCCGTATGAATAAAATATAAAACCTTGTTTTTTATATTTATGTAAGAAGCATTTACACCTTCCACTACACGTTCCGAAGTCTGAAATTGATCTTTCGTACGATAAATGCCTCCTGTATTTTTATTACCATTTACTGCATAGTAAACCCATCCATCACTCTCTGCCATCTTCCCTTTATTAGAACTGTTTCCAACCGTATTGCCATTTTTCTCATTTTCTTTCATCTGTTTTTCAACTACTGGATCCATTTGTTCTTCTTTATTTTCTTGTGTTACGTTTGAATTGATAGCCTTTTTTTCTGCTTCACATCCAAACGCTGCAAGTGCAATTGTACCGATCATCATTGTAATAGCTATTTTTTTATATGCTCTCCCCATTTTCTTCCCTACTTCCTTCATCAAATTAAATACATCATAAATTATAGAAAATATTAGAAAAAATATCCATAATAAAAAGGATAAGAGTAACGCTCCTATCCTTTCAAATAAAGTGAAACTTTAATTAGTGGGGTTTTGTCCATCCCCCACTGGTTATTAGTTGAACCAATCGGGCTTTTACGGGAAGTTGCTCTCCCACCTAACTCCTCCGCATTAGTCAAATTTTGAGGTGGAAGTCTTACTGCCCGTTAATGCGGGGTAAAATTGAATCGTATTTTCATATATCGTTTTCATAACCTTATCAACAGACATGTTTTTTATAACACTAATTTCCTTTAGTACCTCTCTAATCATTCCCGGATGCGTCATAACATCGTCTTGAAATTCCCACGGTCCATCTGTTTCTACCATCATATATTCAAGAGGATAATACGAAACAATTTTTCTAATCTTCTCCTTATGTAAAACATCTGGTGTGATAGAAATATAATAACCGTTCCTCATCATACGTTTCATTGTTGTTTCACTTCCTTTAAACCAATGAAAATGCGCACGTGAAACTTTATATTTCTCCAATAAATCACATACAATATCAGCATCTTCATACACTGCATGCAATATAATTGGTAAATCATATTTACTAGCTAGTTCAACAAACCGTTGTAACACTGATATATACGAATTGACAGCAATGCGCTCATCTTCTTTTCTTAAATAATACGGTAAGCCAACTTCACCAATCGCAACTATATCCTCTACATGCTCTTCAATTAATTTATAAATTTGCTCACATTCTTCTTTATGAATCGGTTGCTCTGGATGAAAACCTATTGCTGGATGTACAAAAGGATATCGTTTTGCTAAAGATAAAGTTTCTTTACATGATTGATAATTCATAGATACAGCAATAAGCCCCTTTATCTCTTTACTATTTTCCACATCTTTAAGTAATCTACTTTTCTCTTCACCCTTATATTGGTCAACGTGTATATGACTATCAATCCATTTCATTTTTATTCCCCCATAAAAAAAACAAGAAAGGATCTCCCTTCTTGTTTTGTCATCTATGTTATTTAACAATTAAGTTTGTTATGATATCAAATAATCCAATACATACTACGGCAACAGTAAAGTAGCTACAGAAATCTTTAATTGGAAACTTCACTACTTCTTCTTTACGCATCCCATTCTTCTCCCTTCTTACTATATCCCTAATTATTTTTATCTATTTGTATCTATTATGCAAAAAATATGACAAATTTACTATCGAATTAACTTACGTAAACCTTACAATGTTGTAAGGTTTATAAAAAGGGCCTCATCTCCATACAGATGAGGCTATTAAAAAGTAGTCGGTTTTTCATTCTTCATTCATATTACAAAAAGAAAGTAATACAGTGAGACTTTCTAATTACACTATATAAAATTCACTATCTTTTAACTATCGAATTACATTACAGAAGACTTACATGTTTGTAAGCTATGTGTAATGTAATTCGATAGTTTCTCTCACCTACATCTCGTACAATAAAGTTAGTAAGTAAGCTAAATAAGAAGAACACTCACATAACCAAATTACATTGCTAGTAGCTACTCTTCTTATACCTTTCACTCATGCTACTACAATGTACCCCCTTCCCCTTTATATATATAAAGCCTTAGTCCCTCTGGACTAAGGCTTTTTTATGAACCATTAAAATACCCATACCTAGTATTTTTATTTTCGACAAAAAATAGGCGGGGGTATAACCCGCTATCTCATCGCTAAAAGTTTACTCTTTGCATTAATAGGAATATTTACAGCTTCAATTTCTTCAATCGACTCGCCGTAGCGTCCTTTTGCGTACACCTTTAATGTTTCATCTCTCTTTAACATATGCTTAACAGTCTTCTTTATTTTTTGTTCTCTTCCACGTTCGTCAAATGCAATAAATTCATATTCATACCACTCATCGCCAATATGCTGACCAATTGTATTCACAACCGTATAGTATTCTTTCGTCTTATAAAATGGATTATATTTATCGATAACCGGTCCAAGTTTCGTAGGTAGTAACATTATTACTATGACTATCATCGCTATTATAGTAGTGATCATTTTTTTCTTCATAATAAACATTCCTCCTCTGCAGGATATATATACATCCATTTTAAAAAGAAAGAATACAATCTACTATTGAATCTCATTACATTACACTTACATTTTTGTAAGAATTAAAAAAAGATGAACGAATTTACTCGTTCACCTTTTAGCTCGCTTTAAAGCCTCCGCCAAGTACATCACGTACATCATGGATAACGACGAAAGCATCTTCATCTACTCGACTAATAACTTGCTTTAACTTAACAAGCTCTTGTTTATTAATAACAACATATAAAACTTCTTTATTTTTACCAGTATATCCGCCGCGCCCTTCTAATACAGTAACGCCGCGTGTCATGTTTTTCGTAATAGCCTCACGTATTAACTCTGGTTGATTTGAAATAATTGTAACAGCCGTTTTTGTGTCCATTCCTTCTACAATGAAATCAATTACTTTCGCTCCGATGAATACTGCAACAAGTGTGTACATCGCTTTTTCTTGCCCTATTATAAATACAGAACCAGCAATTACAACGATATCAATAATAAGTACACCTTTTCCGACACTCCAACCTAAATATTGATTTGCTAACCGTGCTAAAATTGCCGATCCCCCTGATGTACCTCCAGCTTTGAACATACAGCCTAATCCGATACCGACAAATACACCAGCAAATAGTGCCGCTAATAACGTATCACTATTTACATGGTACTCAATATGTTCCGTAACATATAAAAACAAAGATGTTTCTACAATCCCTAAAATTGTATAAACCATCGTTTTCTTATCAAAAAATTTATAACCAACAGCTAGTAAAATTGCATTTATAGCAAAATTCACAATCCCCGGCGACCAATCAAATAAATAGTACGTAACAACCGTTAAACCAATAATTCCACCCTCTGATAGACGGTTTGGAATTGCAAAGTAATTAATACCAATTGCGAATAATAATGAACCAATTGTAATTAGTGTTATTTCCTTTATACGTTGATTAACCATAGTTCATACCCTCCCCCCATTTGACATTGTATCACTATCTCCTAGAGGTTTAGAAGTTGTTTTTATTCAGCATTTTTCCTCATAAAGACCAGAATATTATGTTTAAACAGGGGGGTGATTAATTATTCACATTCGCTCTAACTATACGGCCAAATTGCTCCACATTCCCCTTCTGAATATACTTAGCTCGGATGGTTTCATGATTACAAATAAATTCGAAATACGGGCGAAAAACTATGCTATCTATATGCAAATATGAGTACTCTTTAAATATTGAAGGATAGTAAGGAAATTTCCCGTAAAACAGGAGACGTCTAGTAGTCGCAACAAAAATCCCATGTTGATAACATAACGTAAAATTATCCTTCTCAAAAACCCCCACCACAAAGGCTAAAACATTTTCGTCATTCCCTAAAAACTTTTTTATACTTAATAAAAGTTCATTCATGCATTTCCCTCCAAATACTATTCTTGAAAAGAATCCATGGATTGTTACAAACCAGTTTAACTCCTTTATAAAGTATGAAACGCGTTTCCTGTCAAAGGTATTTCAAAAAATAATCCGTTATGCACTTATACACATAACGGATTAAAACTACACTGTAGATCGCTCCACAAGTTCATATGGAATTTCCACCTTTTCTTGTTTAGAACTTTCATCATTTGTTTGTCGATAAAACATTTCAAAGGCTTTTTTACCTATTTCCTTTAAATTTTGATCAATAGTTGTAAGTTGTAACACTTGCGAGATAGGTTGATTATCCAAACCAATAATCGCTAAATCCTCAGGAACTTGAATACCTAATTTTTCAGCTTCTGTCATAACCCCAATCGCAACTTCATCTCCTGCTACTATTAATGCTTCAGGAAGATGCTGCATTTCCTTTAATTTATGAGCCACTCTCACACCATCTTCTAACGTAAAACATTCTGTGAAAATCCATTCTTCATTCACTTCTTCATCTATAGATTGCAATTGACGCTTATACACATCAAAACGCTTTTGACTACTCGGTCCTAGCTTTCTCCCCGTGCAATAACCAATTGTTTTATAACCTTTTTCAATAAGATGATTCATTCCTAGCTGGAAAGCTGCCGAATGATTTGTATATACACTTGAGATATTTGAAATATCATTGTCTTCACAAGCAATGATTGTGCCGTACGAAGCATACGGTTCTATCATTTCCCAATCATTTGCACGCGAACAAATAATGAGACCATCCAATTGTTTCGTTTTTAACATATGTAAACTTTTCATTTCTTCTTTTTTATTATAGTTTGTTTGGCAAAGTAGCACCCTGTAGTTATGAGTTAACGCTCCCTCCATCATTCCCCCTACCATTGCATCGAAGCTCGGGTGATTAATGTAAGGGAGAATTACACCAACAATATTCGTCTTTCCTTTTGATAAATGAACAGCATTTGCGTTTTGTGAGTAATTCAATTTCTCAACTATTTCTAAAACAACTCTCCTTTTTTCTTCACTTACGTATGGATGATCATTTAGCACCCTCGAAACAGTTGTAATTGAAACCCCAGCCATCTTGGCGATATCTTTAATATTAGCCATACACTCACCTCTACTCCTAACTTAATGAATGCAATGAACATATGTCAATTCTTCTTATCATTACACTGTCATTCGTTTTTCTTACAAAAGTGTAATTTTCCTGTAAGCTAATTCGATAGTTGCTCTCCGCTATTTTTCATACAATTAAGTCAGAAACAGGGCAACAATTATTCGAAAAGGAGCGGATTTATATGATGAACAAAGTGAAATCAAACAATTTTTTACATACAATGGGCATGGTATTTTCCGCTCTTATCGATGCAAAAGCTGTTGCTTCTACATTAAACAAGTAAGGAGAATATACGATGAACAACATTACTTTTAACAAATTAGATTTTTTAGGATTAGCTAGCGGCTCGATTCTTCTTACTACTTTTATTTACGCTGCTACGCTTGTATAACTTTGTGTCCCCTTTCCCCTTTATATAGAAGAAGACGACCGTCTATGCCCGGTCGTCTTTTCTTACTTTTGATTTGATTGCAAAGCTATCTTTAGCTCCTCAAACCTCTCATTTAATTGATCTGTCATCATTTTCATAGCTGTTTTTCGATCTATTTGTTCTTCAGCATCAATTTGAATTGGGTCTCCAAAAATTAATTGTGCTCTTTTTCCTTTTATTAATTCTTTTACACTTGAGGGACCAATATAAGCTGCCGGTATTAATGGAACGTTAGAACGCATCGCAATTGTCACAGCACCAGCTTTTAACGAAACGTCTTCTGTCGATCTCGTTCCACTCGGGAAAATCCCTACCACTTTTCCTTCTTTTAATAAGCGTGATGGAATTTTAAGTGTACTCGGTCCTGGATTTGCACGATCTACAGGGAATGCATTTACATTTTTAAAGAACCAATTTTTGAATTTCCCTTCAAATAATTCTTTTTTGGCCATGTAATGAATCTCTGTTGGGTACATCCCTGTAGCTAACATTAATACATCCATAAAACTTGTATGTGTACACGCAACAACATACGGGCCACCTTCTGGTAGCTTTTCTCTTCCTTGCACTTCTACTTTCCCAGCTGTTTTAAATATATATTTCAACAAAAATGTAATTGGTTTATACATTTGTTTCGTTCCTTTCTGAACATCCGAAGTATAATCATTTCCTTACCACAATTATAACACTAAGTTTTAGGAGTTGGTAATAATTTTAAGGTTTAAATATTAAATTTCAATTCTTACAAAAGTGTAATTATCTTGTAAGCTAATTCGATAGTTACTCTCCACCATTTTTCATACAATTAAGTCAGAAAGAAACAACAACCATTCGAAATGGAGCGGATCAATATGATGAACAAAATGAAAACGAACAATCTTTTAAATACAATGGGCATGGTATTTTCCGCTCTTATCGATGCAAAAGCTGTTGCTTCTACATTAAACAAGTAAGGAGAATACATGATGAACAACATCACATTTAACAAATTAGATTTTTTAGGATTAGCTAGCGGCTCGATTCTTCTTACTACTTTTATTTACGCTGCTACGCTTGTATAACTTTGTGTCCCCTTTCCCCTTTATATAGAAGAAGACGACCGTCTATGCCCGGTCGTCTTTTTAAATGTTTCTTTCTTTTAACTCTTTTAAAAGCTGTATCATTTCAACTTGTTGTTTTATCTTCTTACGACCATTTCGATTAATTGCTGCAAGCTCACAAGCAACTCCAACGGCGAAGAAAAACAATAAACTTTCTAACATGTGAAATCCTCCAATTGCCTATTAAACAGCTTGACGTAATTGCTCTTCTTGTAACATCTTCTTATTTATGTTTTCTTCTTTTCTCTGACAAACATTATTGCGAATAAGCGCTGCAATAACAAATAAAGTTCCTACAATATCAAACATTGTGATTTGATATCCTTGTATCATCATAATAACTAAAGTCGTAATAGGTACAAAGTTAATAAATAAAATACCATTAATAGATGATAAAATTTTCACACCGTAATTCCAAGCGAGTAATGCTACAATTCCTGGTAATGTCATCATAAACAATAAATCATATCTCACGATAGAAATCGTTCCCATACTAGGGACTGAAACATATCCAAGTGCCGTAATAATTATCGTTATAATTCCTGTAACGGTCGTACCGAATACACACGTCAACGTAGAATAACGTAATGTTGACCAATCGCTACACGTTTGACCACCCATAGTATAAATAACCCAGCCCACAACTCCAACAAATATACATGCTAGCGAAAACATGTTATCTTTCAACGTTAAAAAGAAACTCATATCACCTTTTGTAATAACAAATACAGCTCCTATAAAAGCGATAATCATGCTCGTTATCATATACTTTTTCGGTTTTACACGCTTATATCCCCATAGAATACAAATAGAAATCATCGGCATAAGTGCTTCCATAATGGAGGCTACCATCACGCCTGATTTCCCCATTAACATTTGACCTAAAAATATAAGTACATTATATACAGTAAACGCCATCGTTCCGAAAAAGACGAGTAGCCTTCCTCTTCCTTCTAAACGAAATGCCTGTTTCCCTTCTTTCATTAACAACAATACAATCAGCATTATCGCCACCGCTCCATAGCGAATAAGAGAAAAATAAAACGGATCTATGTATTCTAACGCATGATCAGCAACTGGAAACATTGCTCCCCATGACATACTTGCAATTAAACACGTGAAAGCGCCTATTATCATTTGACCTTTTCTCACCACAATCCCCCGCTTCTTTCTATTTGCACAAAGAGAATTGTAAAAGAAAAAATATATCACGTAAAATGATTCAAAATGATGTTAACTATCATTTATAATGATAGTTAACATCAAGGAGGACAGTATCATGGAATTAAGAGACTTGCAAATCTTCCAGAGCGTTGCCGACCAAGGTAGTGTAAGTAGCGCAGCAAAGGAATTAAATTACGTACAATCAAATGTAACTGCACGTATTAAACAATTAGAAAACGAACTGAAAACACCGCTCTTTTATCGTCATAAACGAGGTATGACTTTAACAGCTGAAGGAAGAAAAATGCTCGTTTATGTTAATAAAATTTTGCAAGATGTTGATGAGCTAAAACAAGTATTTTTAGATAGCGAAACACCCTCTGGCATATTAAAAATCGGTACTGTCGAAACAGTAAGTACATTACCTACCATTTTATCTTCTTACTATAAAAGCTATCCGAACGTCGATTTGTCATTACAAGCAGGTTTAACAGAAGAATTAATTAGAGAAGTACTCGATCATCAATTAGATGGCGCTTTTATATCAGGACCAATAAAACACCCACTTATTGAACAATACGATGTTAGTACAGAAAAATTAATGCTTGTAACACAAAATAAAGCTTTTCATATAGAAGAATTTACAACAACGCCTCTACTCGTTTTTAACCAAGGTTGTGGATACCGTTCCAAACTAGAACGATGGCTGAAAGACGAAGGTTTGCTACCAAAAAGAATTATGGAATTTAATATATTAGAGACAATATTAAACAGTGTTGCACTCGGCCTTGGAATTACACTCGTACCACAGTCTGCTGTCCACCATCTTTCTAAAGCAGGGAAAGTACATTGTCATGCAATCCCTGAAAAATATGGTAGTATTTCAACGGTTTTCATACGCCGCAAGGATAGCTATATGACGAATTCAATGCGTAGCTTTTTAAAAACAATTGAAGAGCACCACCACATTAATATGCTTTAAAAGACATTCTTACACGAATGTCTTTTTTTCTTACAAAAGTGTAAGTCTTCCGTAAGCTAATTCGATAGTTGCAGGCGATCATATTTCCTATAATTAAGATATAAAGCAGGGCAACAACAATTCGAAAAGGAGCGGATACGCATGATGAACAAAATGAAATCAAACAAATTTTTAAATACAATGGGCACGGTGCTATCCGCACTTGTCGATGCAAAAGCTGTTGCAACTACATTAAACAAATAAGGAGAGATTATAATGAACAACATTACTTTCAACAAATCAGACTTTATCGGACTTGCAAGTGGAGCAACTCTTCTTACAGCTTTCATTTACTCACTTGCTCAAAGTCTTGTTTAACACTTTGTTTCCCCAACCCCCTTTATATATAGAAAAAGCTGCTCGTCTTATAGACAAGCAGCTTTTTAGTTTGTTTCATATACAATTTGACCTGTTTTCGTCATATCGTATCCGCCAATCGCATTTAATTCATTATAAAATTCTTCCGATTGCAGAATGTCTTTCACAACTTCGATCAGCTCTTCATTTTCTTTATTCTTCAAAATCACTAAATCATACTGTTCTTTCATGATTGGAATAAAGTCTACATTTACAATTTGCGAAAACTTTTCTGACCCTACTCCGACGTCAGCTTTTCCATTCGCGACTTGCGTGGCAACACCAAGATGGTTCGATTCTTCCCACTCATATCCACTAATACGTTCTTTATTTAACTTTTGAATGCGCAATTGTTCATCGACTAACACCCTAATACCAGAACCTTTTTCTCGATTTACAAATCGTATAGATGATTGAGATAAATCAGCCCATGTTTTTATATTTTTTGGATTTCCCTTTTGCACATAAAACCCAACGTTCCTTGCTAATAAATTAATCATCGTACATGGTTGTCCCACTAAAATACGTTTTACGTAAGGAACATTATATGTACCCGTTTCGCCATCAAACAAATGCAAGCTAACGATACTTCCTTCTCCTTGATACATTTTTACTAGACTCGTTAAACTACCTTGATATGCCCTTAATATATTTGAACTTGGCAGGCGATTTTCTATACGTTTTGCCAACATGTCTAACGTTAGTTCTTGTCCGCTAATAATACATGTATTCGAGATACTATTACTGTCATTCTTAACAGGAGTAACTTGTACGTTACCTGTTTTCATTTGCTTAATATATTGTTCTAAATCTGCTGCATCAATGCGCATCTGTCTACCAATTCTATAAGAAGGCAGTTCTCCTTTTTTAATTAGATCGTATACAGTTAATTTTGATACTTTTAATCGCTTCGCTACTTCTTCCGTTGTGTAGGAATGATGATCCATAGACGATTCCTCACTTTCTTCCTTCATTGTAACAAAGAAAAGAATATTTCTCCTATATTTTAAGAGCAACTACATCTTTCAAATTATATTCAATTATAACTAGTTATATTTAGTTATAATTAGTTATAATTGAATATGTCAAAACGAAAGGGGATTTTCTTATGAACAAGTTTATATTACGATCCATAGGGGCGCTTATATTTTCTTTTCTTCTTATATTTAGCGTTGCATGTACAAACGGAGATAAGAAAGAGAAATCAACTGCTAAAGAAGGAAAAACAGTTGAACTTACTATATCCGCAGCTGCAAGCTTACAAGATGCATTAAAAGAAATTGAAACAAAATATAAAGAAAAAGAACCTAATATTAAACTTTCTTTTAATTTCGGTGCTTCTGGTGCACTTCAACAACAAATCGAACAGGGCGCACCCGCTGATTTATTCTTCTCAGCAGCAGAAGATAAATTCCAAACTCTTGTTAAAAAAGGATTCATTAATGAACAGGAAGGGAAAAATCTTCTTGGAAATGAACTAGTTCTAGTCATACCTAAAGATAGTTCTCTTACAAAATTTCAAGATTTAAAAGATGAGAAAATCAAAAAAATTGCACTTGGTACACCTGAATCTGTACCTGCTGGCAAATATGCAAAAGCTTCTTTAACGCACGAAAACCTTTGGAATGATGTTCAAAATAAAGTCGTATTTACAAAAGATGTTCGCCAAGTGTTAACATATGTAGAAACAGGAAATGTCGATGCTGGTATTGTATACAAAACAGATGCTCTTATTTCAGAAAAAGTGAAGATTGGTGAGACAGCAGCTGCTACTTCTCATGAGCCAATTCACTATCCTTTAGGTGTTATAAAAGAGTCTAAGCATAAGAAAGAGGCGACTTCATTTTATGAGTATTTGCAGTCAAAAGATGCACAATCTATCTTTAAGAAATATGGATTTACCGTCCTATCATAATTGCCATGAGCTTTGATACTATTTTATCACCAATCTTTCTATCTTTACGAGTAGCCGCATGTGCCACCATTATCGTTACCATTTTAGGAACGATAATCGGAAGAGCGCTAGCACGTTCCTCATGGAGATATAAAGTAATACTAGAAACGATTTTCTTATTACCAATGGTACTTCCGCCAACTGTAATCGGCTTTTTTCTCATTATTATTTTTGGAAATAACAGTACCATTGGAATGTGGATAGAATCAATATTTCAGCAATCTATTATGTTCACATCTACTGCTGCGATCATTGCTTCTACAGTTGTTGCATTTCCGCTTATGTACCAATCAGCAAAAACAGGATTTTCTATCGCGAATGTACAAATTGAAGAAAGTGCTCGTGACCTTGGTGCAAGTGCATATCAAGTTTTTCTACACGTCACACTTCCGCTTGCATTTCCTGCCTTACTAAGTGGAATGATTTTGAGCTTTGTTCGTGCGCTTGGTGAGTTTGGTGCTACACTCATGTTTGCCGGAAACATTCCTGGTAAAACACAGACTATCCCAACTGCAATTTACATGGCGATTGATGCAAGTAATATGCAGCTCGCCTGGACACTAGTAGTTATCACTATTAGTATGTCCCTCCTATTTTTGCTATGTATTCAGCTTATTAATAAAAGAATTACTAACTCTTAAGGCAGCTCTTTTTGAAGCTGCTTTTTTATTTCTTAGGAAATAAAAATATACCATCGGGAAATAACTGAATTTTAACTTTTATTTAAATATACATTCTATTTGAATTTACTTTCTAAAATAGGCAATTTCCTGTTATTATATGGAGGTGTTTGAAAAAATGAAGAAATGAAAACGCATTTATATCGTGAATTCTTCATCCTGTTTTAGCGATCGGTAATCTTCTACTCTAGTAGTGGGGCATTACCGATCGTTAGAACGATATGTAATTATATTGGTATAGCAAAACGAAGGGAGTCTTGTAATGGACATTTTATTAGCGCTTCTTCCTGCAATTGCATGGGGAAACATCTTATTAGTAAGCGTAAAAATGGGCGGTGGTGCATATAGCCAAACGGTAGGTATGACAATCGGTGCTCTATTCTTCGCAACAATTATGTATGTATTTACTCAACCAGCTTTAACAATGACAATCTTGATTGTTGGTTTTATTTCAGGTTTATTCTGGGCTTTAGGACAAGTAAACCAATTAAAAACAGTTGAAAAACTAGGTGTTTCAACTACTGTAACAATTTCTACTGGTATGCAACTTGTTGCAACTTCTATCTTTGGGGTTATCGCTTTCCGCGAGTGGACTACTACTACAACGATCATTCTGGGAACGATTGCAATCCTATTAATCGTAGTTGGTGTTGTATTCACATCATTAGATGATAAAGAAAATGCTCAGCCACCAGGACAATTGAAAAAAGGACTTCTTACTTTAATTGTTTCTACTTTTGGCTATCTTGTATATGTAATTATTATTCGTTGGTATAACATCGATGGTTGGTCTGCTATTTTACCACAAGCAGTTGGTATGTTTGTTGGTGCGGTTGTACTGACATCTAAACATAAACCTTTTAACAAATATGCAATCCGTAATGCTTTATCTGGTTTACTATGGGGAACTGGAAACTTATTCTTACTTCTTTCACTACCACGTGTCGGAGTAGCAACAAGCTTCCCATTATCTCAAACTGGAATCGTTATCTCAACATTCGGTGCGATTGTCTTCTTAGGTGAAAAGAAAACAAAACGTCAATTGATCTTTATTGCACTAGGTAGTGTTTTAATTATTGGTGGCGCTGTATTGTTAGGTATGACAAAAGCATAAACTTATATTCTATTAATAAACCCCTGAAGCGTATGTGCTTCAGGGGTTTTCCAACTCTAATTATTTTCTAGATATAATTATTTGTATGTTTTTGTCCCTTATAATTGTTCTTCCACTCTAGTAAACCAGCTATACATATAAAGAGATTAATAACAGCTAATATTAGCATAACGTATAACCCGGAGGAAATATAAATTGAAATACTAACTACATTATATAAAATCCATAAATGCCAGTTTTCTAAGATTTTTCGACTTAGCATAAATTGAGCTACTAAGCCTAATACAGCATTTAAAGCATCTAAATATGGACTTGTTGATTCTAAATAATGAACTTGATAATAACCCCAACCAATCCATGCAGCTAAAATAAAGACTATATAGAAAATCCAACCTTTCAAATCTAAACGAACTGTTGCTTTTACCTCTTCTTCACCACTGCGTGCAATCCAATAATACCAACCATATACATTAAAGATAAATTGAAAGGCTGCCAATACTGCCATTGCATATAAACCTTGTGTAATAAAAATATATAGAAATACCGCAACAGTAATCATACCGAATAAAAAGTTGGATACTTTTTCTCTTGCTAATAGCCAAACATTGATAATTCCCATGACCGATGCAAAAATTTCAATATAACTCGATTGAATATAAAATCCAACCAATACGCAAATAATACTAGTAATGAGTAAAAAGAGCGGACTTCTAATCATAATCATCTCTCCCCAGATGTGTAATAAATTCCCTATCACCAGTATAAGGAATCACTCTCCCTTTCACCATTAATTTCCTACTTTTCATTGTCTATTCCATCTACAATAAGCCTTTTCTTTTTACAAAATTCTCTTAAAAATGGTATCGTTTTTTATAACATATCTCCACTAGAAAGGAATAGAGGATATGCTAACTAAACATCGAATTCTATTTATTGGTGCTGGTCGTATGGCAGAAGCTATATTTTCCGGATTACTGAAAACAAGCAAAGAATACATCGAAGAAATTATCGTTTCTAACCGAAGCAACGTAGAAAAGCTAGAACAATTACAAACGCGATATAATGTGTCTACTACAACAGATTGGAAGCAGCATGTTACATCTGTTGATACGATTGTTTTAGCAATGCCGCCTTCTGCACATGAAGGTTTATTAGCGGAATTATCTCCGTTACTATCGAATCAACTTGTCGTAACGGTAGCCGCTGGCATTGGCCCATCTTATTTAGAAGAAAGACTTCCCGAGGGGACACCTGTTGCTTGGATTATGCCAAATACAGCTGCTGAAATCGGAAAGTCTATCTCCTTATATACAATGGGACAATCGGTAACCGAGATGCATCAGGAAACCTTACAACTGCTTTTAAGAGGTATTGGTACTTCGCAACTTTGTACTGAGGAAGAAGTTCATCAGCTTACTGCAGTTACGGGAAGTGCACCAGCCTTCCTTTATTACTTTGCTGAAAACTTAATTGAAGCAACAAAAAGTTATGGAGTTGATGAAGCAACTGCCAAACACCTTGTCATTCAAATGATTTCTGGCTCTGCCTCTATGCTTGAACAAACGCAAGATCCAGCTAACCTCCGCGAACAAGTAACAACACCAGGTGGTTCCACAGCTGAAGGTCTCAAAGCTTTATATGAATATAATTTTTCAGAGGCAATTCAAAAAGCAGTAGAAGCAACAAACAAAAAAGCTAGGGGGAAATAATATGAGTTTAACAAGTTTAAAAGACTATACAACATTACATAACGGTGTAAAAATGCCTTGGTTCGGCTTAGGTGTTTTTAAAGTAGAAGATGGTTCAGAAGTAATTGAGTCTGTGAAAGCAGCAATTAAAAATGGCTACCGCAGTATCGATACTGCAGCAATTTATCAAAATGAAGAAGGCGTTGGCCAAGCAATCCGTGAATCAGGTGTTTCACGTGAAGAATTATTTATTACATCAAAAGTATGGAATAGCGATCAAGGGTATGAAACAACACTTCAAGCATTTGAAACTACATTAGAAAAATTAGGACTAGAGTATTTAGATTTATATTTAGTACATTGGCCTGTAAAAGGGAAATATACTGAATCATGGAAAGCGTTAGAAAAACTTTATAAAGACGGCCGTGTTCGTGCAATTGGCGTGAGTAATTTCCATATTCACCACTTACAAGACGTATTTGAAATTGCTGAAATTAAGCCAATGGTCAATCAAGTGGAATACCACCCACGTTTAGCACAAGAAGAGTTACACGCTTTCTGTAAAGAACATAATATCCAGCTTGAAGCTTGGTCACCATTAATGCAAGGACAACTACTAGATAATCCAGCGTTACAAGAAATTGCGACAAAATATAATAAATCAACTGCGCAAATTATTTTACGCTGGGATCTACAAAACGAAGTTGTAACAATCCCTAAATCTATTAAAGAACATCGCATTATTGAAAATGCAAACATCTTCGACTTTGAATTAAGTGCCGATGATATGAAAGCAATTCAAGCTTTAAATGAAGACCGTCGCGTTGGTCCAGATCCAGATAACTTTAACTTCTAGTAGAAAAACCACTGCCATATGCAGTGGTTTTTCGTTAAAGAAAACTGAAAATTTAAACTATATCCCATTCAGTTGACACTTCATCATCCAAGGTGTAAGATTTTGAATTATCAAAGAAACACAAAAATTAATAAAGTTTATTCGTTTACTCATTGTATCAAGAGAGGTGGAGGGACTGGCCCTTTGAAACCTCGGCAGCAGGTTCATTTTTGAATACTGTGCCACTTCCTGCAAGCTTTATAGCTTGAAAGATAGAATGAGGGACTTCGTTTATATACGGGTGCATAACTTGTACGTAAAAATCCCTCTTTCTCAATATGAAAAGAGGGATTTTTTATTTTTCATTTCCCTCATCATCATCCAAACTTAACTATTTAGGAGGAAAATCAAATGAAAAAGAAGTTTGTACCCGGTATTGCATCAGTTGTAGGAGTAAGTATTTTATTAACTGGTTGTGGTAGTTATAAAAACGAAGCAAGCGGAGCAAATGCAAAAGACGAGGCGCCTAGTAAACAGGTTTTAAACTTATCTTCACCTACTGAAATACGAACAATGGATACAGCTCGTGCTACAGATACTGATTCTGGTCAAGTAATGAGAAACGTATTTGAAGGTTTGTATAACCTTGGTGAAGGTAATAAACCTGTCCCTGGTGTTGCAAAATCTCATGAAGTAAGTGGCGATAAAACGAAATACACATTCCACCTGCGAGATTCAAAATGGTCAAATGGCACTCCTGTTACAGCGAAAGATTTTGTCTTCGCTTGGCAAAGAGCTGTCGATCCAGCAACAGCCTCTGAATATGCATTTCTATTCTTTGATATCAAAAATGCAACAAAAATTAACAACAAAGAACTTCCAGCCGACCAACTTGGTGTAAAAGCAGTTGATGACCATACGTTTGAGGTAGAATTAGAACGCCCTGTTCCATATTTTATTAGCTTAACAGCGTTCCCAACATTTCTACCAATTAACGAGGAATTCTTTAAAAAACAAGGTGATAAGTACGCTTTAGAAGATAATACAATCTTGTACAACGGCGCTTTTACACTAAGCGATTGGAAGCATGAACAAAGCTTTAAATTCAAGAAAAACCCTACCTATTGGGATAAAGATACTGTCAAACTAGAGGAAATCAATTTTAACGTCGTAAAAGAAAAATCAACAGAAGTAAACCTATTCGAATCAAAACAATTAGACCGTATAAAATTAACATCCGACTTCGTTGATAAATATAAAAAAGATGCGAACTTTAAAGAACGCCCGAACGTAGGCGTACAATTTTTACGTATGAATCAACAAAACAAAGTACTTCAAAATGTTTCTGCACGCCAAGCAATCGATCAAACAATTGATCGCAAATCCTTTGTAAATACGTTATTAAATGATGGCTCTACACCAACCTTTGGTCTCGTTCCAAAAAACTTTGCAAAAGGGCCTGATGGAAAAGACTTCCGTACTATAAACGGGGATTTAACCAAAGTTGATACAAAATCTGCACAAGAGTTATGGAAAAAGGCGAAACAAGAGCTTGGTTCTGAAAAGATAACATTAGAATTATTAACAAGTGATGCTGACCTTGATAAGAAAACTGGTGAGTTCTTAAAAGGACAACTAGAAAAGAATTTAGATGGATTAACAGTAAATGTGAAACCACAACCACGTAAACAACAAGTTTCACTTTTATTAAAAGGTGACTATGAAATCGGTATTGACGGCTGGAGCCCTGACTTTGCTGATCCAATTACATTCCTTGAATTGTTTACAACGAATAACCCTTACAACTTGGATCATTACTCTAATAAGGAGTTCGATGAAACAATTGAAAAAGTGAAAACGACTTTAGCTGGTGATGAAAAAGCTCGCTGGGAAGCATTACTAGCATCTGAGAAAATATTATTTAAAGACTCTGTTATCGCTCCTCTTTACCAAAAAGGCGAATCTTATTTAGAACGTTCTTATGTGAAAGGAATTGTGCAAGTAGACTTTGCAGGTCAATTAAACTTCAAGTGGGCACAAATTGAAAAATAATAGGCAAGCTGAATTGAAGTTTTTCTATCTACAGCAATTATTTTATTGGAAAAATGTATTAAAAGCGGATTCTCAATAAGAGAAAATCCGCTTTTTTAATATATTATTTTAAAAAATTAATACTCCACTTTTTATTATTGACATATAGTTCTTTCCAGTGTTAATATTCTAAATAATCAAAGAAACGAAATATTTCACCATCAAAATATAACGTCTCCTATGTTGAAACATATAACGATACATTATATTTCAACATGTATATACATATAGAACACCTGATTACCTACATATGCATATTTATAATAGGTTTTCTCTTCTTCTATAAATACACTTCAAGACATGAACATTATGACGTTACGAACAACACATTTAGGGAGGAACGAACAATGAAGAAAAAAGTTGTACCTGTTGTTGCATCTGTTTTAGGGGCAAGTCTATTACTAACTGCTTGCGGGGGAAATAAAGATCATGCAAGCGGAGCGAAAGCAAATGATAAGCAGGCAATTAACTTATCATTCGCTTCAGAAATTCCAACAATGGATGTTGCAAAAGCAACGGATGGGGAATCCATGAGCGTAATGCGAAATGTTTTTGAAGGTTTATACGCAATGGGAGAAGATAATAAACCAATTCCTGGTGTCGCTGAGTCGGTTGACGTTAGTCCCGATAAAACAAAATATACATTCCATCTGCGTGATTCAAAATGGTCAAACGGTACTCCTGTTACAGCAAAGGACTTCGTCTTCGCTTGGCAACGTGCCGTAAACCCTGACACAGCAGCTGAATATGCATTCTTATTCTTCGATATAAAGAATGCGAAACAAATAAACCAAAAACAATTGCCGATTGATCAACTAGGGGTCAAAGCTATTGATGACAAAACATTAGAAGTACAACTAGATCGTCCTGTTCCCTACTTCTTAAGTTTAACGACATTCTCAACATTCTTACCAATTAATGAAGAGTACTTAA
This sequence comes from Bacillus cereus group sp. MYBK139-1, assembly GCF_051916915.1. NCBI lineage: Bacteria > Bacillati > Bacillota > Bacilli > Caryophanales > Bacillaceae > Bacillus > Bacillus cereus group sp. MYBK139-1. Next base: position 62,354 of record NZ_JBQAHO010000009.1, read on the forward strand.
AGTCTCAAGGCGATAAATACGGTTTAGAAACAAATCATTTAATTTACAACGGTGCCTTCACATTAGATAACTGGAAACACGAGCAAAGCTTCCAACTGAAGAAGAATCCTAACTATTGGGATGCTAAAACGGTGAAATTAGAAGAAATCAACTTCAATGTCGTTAAAGATAAGTCTACAGAAGTTAATTTATATGATTCAGGACAAATTGATCGCGTTGCTTTAACTGCGGAGTTTGTTGATAAATATAAGGGCGATCCAAACTTCAAAGAACGTGCTGAAGTTGGCATTCAATTTTTACGACTCAATCAAAAAAATGAAACATTAAAAAATCAACATGCACGCCTTGCTATTAACGGCGCAATGAATAAAAAGGCATACGTAGAAACAATTTTAAATAACGGCGCTGTTCCAGCTGAAGGAATGATTCCTGCGAAATTTGCAAAAAGCCCTGAAGGCAACGACTTCCGTAAAGAAAATGGAAATCTAGTGAAAGATGATGTAAAAACAGCAAAAGAAAACTGGAAAAAAGCGAAGCAAGAACTTGGTACTGACAAAGTAACAATTGAACTCTTAACAAGTGATAACGCTTTAGCTAAAAAGACTGGTGAATATTTAAAAGGTGAACTAGAAAAGAACTTAGATGGATTAACAGTGAATTTAAAACCACAACCACGTAAACAACAGTTAAAACTACTATTAAGTGGTGACTATGAAATCGGTATTGATGGCTGGGGCCCTGACTTCGCTGACCCAATTACATTCTTAGATTTATTTACAACAGATAGTGCGTATAACTTCGATAAATACTCTAACAAAGAGTACGATGAGCTCATTCATAAAGTAAAAACAGATTTAGCTGGTGATGAAAAAGCTCGCTGGGAAGCAATGAAGCAAGCTGAAAAAATTCTATTACAAGACGGTGCTGTCGCTCCTTTATACCAACAAGGTCGTTCTTACTTACAACGCGGATTTATTAAAGGACTTGTAACAACTGACTTCGGTGGTGAGTTTAACTACAAGTGGACAGAAGTTGCAAAATAATAAGTGCTAATAAAAAGGTATCCAATTGAGGATACCTTTTTATTTTATGCTTCTTTAACTACAGAGCTTCTTCCCTTTACCATTCCTTTTATGGCTAAAGTCATCACTGCTACTGATTGTGTAACCAATACAATAACTAATAATGAAATAATATTTCTCTCTAAACTAACTCCTCCAAATATTATTGTATAATAGCCTTTCGCTGCATATGTTGCAGGAAATAATCCGCCGATTGTTTGATATGTTTTAGAAAGCATTTCATGTGGTACGATTACACCCGAACTTACAAGTTGTAACGATAGTGAGATGATATTAAAAATCATACCTGCGTTTCCAAACACAGTTAGAAACATTTGTGTTAATGAAAGAAATGCGAAGAAGACTATTGCTTGAAACACCCATATACTCCCTACCGTTTCGTGCATCTCAATTTGGAAGCCTTTCATCAAACCAATTGTAATACATGCAAGTAAAATCGATGCTGTACCGTTTATAATTTGTCTTGATAAGAAATTACTCCAACTGCCCTTTACTTCTTTTGCAACTTTTGATAATTCCATACTCATTATCATTGCTCCTACAAATGAAGCTAATACGACCATTAGCGGTACCATATTCACTGAAAATCCTTTTGCATCATTTACTTTATGAACTGTAAAACCAATTGAATCTTCAGTTAACCCTTTTATCACTTCTACATTCTCAGGTCCTACAGCTTGTAGCTTTCCGACAATCGCTTGTTTCTTATAACTTGCTACCTCTTTATTTACATTATCTCGAATTTGTTTTGCAGCTCCTTCCATCATTTGCTTTGCCATCATGGCATTCGCTTGATTAATATGGAAGTTTAAATTTGATTTTCCTGTTTCATTTATATCTTTTGAAAAAGAAGCAGGAATTTCAATAATCATATCGTACACATGGTCATTCATTTCTTTGTTTGCTTTTTCCACAGACCGTTCTGCTTTCACTTGAAATGGTAAATTCCTCTGTAAGCCTTCTGCTATTTTACTACCTATATTTACATCTTCATTCACAATAGCGATACGCATTTGATCTGCTCTTTCATTCACTCCATCATATGCCGTTAACCACACGCAAAAGAAAATAAGTTGGAATGATAGCGCTACGACCATTCCTACATACGTACCTGGTCTTTTTAAAAACTGTTTTAATGTATCCATCTTCCCGCTCTCCTTTTAGCAAGCAAGTACATACTTGCATTTTATTTTAAATAAATACTAGGGTCTTAATGCCCTAGCATATAAAACAATATTATTTTCAATAAATTTCTCATCATCAACTTCTGTCAGGCGATCGGCAAAACGTAATTTAGATAAGAAATATCCAAAATTGATCCAGATAAAGTTCATTACTTGCGCTTCAATATTCGTATCAATAATGTTTCCTTTTTCCTGCATTTTTGCAAAATAGATACTTAATTCTTCTTTTAGTCCTTGTGGTATTTTAGCAATTTCCCCATCTAATTCAGGAAATTCTCCAGCCTCACGTATACCGATAGCAATAATATCTTTTACCCCATCTAAAAAATTATGATAATGCCTTGCTAAGTTTTTTAAATCTGTTTCTAATTCCCATACAATCTCTGTTTGCAAAAACTTTTTTAAATGCGGTACATATGAAAATTCAGCAACCGCTGCTTCAATAACACCCTTCTTACTTTTAAAATTGCGGAATATCGTTACTTCATTAACACCAGCACGCATTGCAATTTCTTTCGTTGTCGCTGCTGTATATCCTTTTTCTTTCACTAATTCAATTGCCGCTTGAATAATTTTTTCTGCCGTCTTTGAGCGCGCCATAAAATCCTCTCTTCCTCATGCAAGTGATCACTTACATTTAGATTATATAACTTTTCTAATAATTGTCAATAATCCTCTTCTCCTTCTTTTTGCATTGAAACATTCTTTTAAAAGCTCTCGTAAATGCCTCTTGTGAGGAAAAACCATATTGCATTGCAATATCAATAACTGCTCTTTCAGTCGATACTAAAGCCTGTGCAGCATGAGTTAATCTTCTCTTTCGAATATAATCCGTTACACTCATCCCAATATAACTTTGAAAAATACGATGAAAATGGTACATCGATACTGCACTGTGAGATGCTACTCTTTCTGTTGTAAGCTCCTCATGCAAGTGATTTTCTATATATTCAATTGATTTTTTTATTATCTCTTTATATTCTTCATGCATTTTAGTACCTCCTCACAACTTCAATTTACCATATACATACAAATCTTTTTTGATTTAAATTGCGGATTAGCCCTTGCAACTACAGAATAATAATTTATTTTTAACACATACATAATTACATGATTTTGGGAAAAACTTGTATAGAACGAATTTACATAAGGAGGAATTTATAATGAGAACTCTACTATCAGTTTTATTAGCTCTTATGCTAGTACCTGCATTAACAGGATGTAAAGCTCCTGCAAAAGAAGACACAACTTCTAATAAAAAGACAACTGAAGAAGCAAAAAACGAGGCTCCTGCAGATTTAAAACTAAACTTCAATGAATTCGATTTAAAGGCAGACTACCAAGATACAAAGAAAGACTACGAAGCAGACTATAAAAATGTAGCAGCTGATAAGAAAATGGAAGCAAAAATTGAAGATCATAAAGCAGATGTAAAATTAACAGGAGACGAGGCTATCACAAAATTAAGCCCACTTCTACAAGAATTAAAATTTGATAAAGATACTGCTGACCAAGAAGTAATCGATCAAGTAGTGAACGTGTTCAAACTTGATAAAGACTACCAAAAATTCGATTTAGAAGTTGTCTTCTCTGATGGAACGAAAAAAGAATATAAAAGAGAAATAAAATAAAGAAGTAGGCGGTTGCCTACTTCTTTATTTTTGCGTATCTTAAATCTGGTTTAGATCCAACATAATATTGAAGTCCAGATACCGTTTGTTTTTGTAAATAGGAATCCGACGGGAATATAATTGGAATTAATGGTGAATCTGTAAACATAATATCTTCTGCTTTATGCAATAAGTCAAAACGCTTATCTTCATTTTGTTCCACTTCTGCTTCCTTCACTAAAGCATCAAATTCTTTATTATGCCATTTTGCATAATTATTTGGACCATCACCTGCATATAAATCTAATTTAGTAATTGGATCTAATAGAGAACCGCCCCATCCCATATAAGCTAATTGGAAATCACTTTGCTTATATGTATCGATGTAACTCTTCCACTCTTTATTTTCTAATTTAATATCTACACCAAGATTTTTCTTAAACATTTCTTGCATTGCTTCTGCTACTTTTTTATGTTGTGTATCTGTAGTGAATTTTAATGTTACCTCAGGTAATGTAGACCAGCCTTGTTCTTTCATACCTTCTTCTAATAATTTTTTCGCTTCTGCTGGATCAAATTTAACGTAACCACCTTTTTCTTTACGGAAATCACGCCCACTTTGTGTTTTTGCTCCTTCTGGAACGAATGCATTTGCTTCTTGTGCATTGTTTTTATACAGTTTTTCAACAATAAACTTACGATCAACTGCTAACGAGAATGCTTTACGTACTTTCGCATTTGTGAATGGCTCTTTTTCTACGTTAAACGAATAAATATAAGATGAAAATCCTGCAACACGTTTATATTCTTTATTTCCTTTTTCTTTCTCAATCATTTCTTGCGGTAAACTACTTAGTAAATCTAATTCTTTTGATTTGTATAATTGGTACGCTGTTTTAGAATCTGGAATAATACGAAACTCAATTTCTTTTAATGTTACCTTTTTATCATAGTATTCTTTATTTTTTTGTACCGTAATAGCCTGATTATGCTTCCATTCTTTTAATGTGAATGGTCCGTTCGTAATTAACTCTTTTGGATCTGTTTTTAATTTATTATTATCATCAATTGATTTTTTAGATAATGGAATGAATAATGAGCTTGCTAATTTTTGTTTAATAGAAGACACTGGGTGCTCAAGTGTTACCTTTAATGTTTGAGGATCAATGACTTGAATGCCAACTTGTCCTTCTTCACCTTTTCCAGTATTGTATGCCTCTGCCCCTTTAATAAAATACATTTCTGTTGCATTCATAGAACCCGTTTTCGGATTTAATAATCGCTTCCATGCAAATTCAAAATCATTTGCTGTAATAGCAGAACCATCTGACCATTTAATATCTTTCTTTAAATGAATTGTATACTCAGTTCCATCAGCATTTACTTCTTCTTTCTCTGCTAATTCATTTTGATATTTCCCATCACTATCTTGCGTATATAAGCTTGAGAATAAATGTCCAATTACATAACCTGAAGTACTATCTGTCGCAATAGCGGAATCAAGTGTATATGGATCGCTACCAATATTTGTTACTAATCGATCTCCTTCTCCCTTACCAGCACTCGCCTTTTGCGTCTCTTTCTTACCGCAAGCAACAGAAGTAATTGCTAAAACAGTCATAATGACAAACAGTAAAAACTTCTTCATCCTACATTCTCCTTTAACCTGAAATTTTTGGTGTTGATGCCAATAGTGTTTTTGTATAAGAATGTTGTGGATTACGGAATACTTCGTCCGTATTTCCAAATTCAACAAGTTCTCCTTTGTATAAGACAGCTACTTTTTCACATAAATAGTGAACCATCGGTAAATCGTGCGCGATAAATAAATATGTATAACCTTGTTCCTTTTGAATTTTTTGCAGCAAGTGCACAATTTGGATTTGAAGCGAAACATCTAATGCCGAAATTGGTTCATCAAGAATCAATACTTCTGGCTCACACAATAACGCTCTTGCAATAGCAATTCGTTGACGTTGTCCTCCGCTAAATTCGTGCGGATAGCGATCGATATATCGTCTATCTAATCCCACACGTTCTAGCGCATCACCTGCTACTTTATCCTTTAATCCTTTATCACCTAAACCGAATGAAATATAACCTTCCGTTACGCTATCGCGTACTTTCCAGCGCGGATTTAATGCTGCTGTGGAATCTTGAAAAATAAACTGTACTTTCTGTAAGAAATCACGTTTATGAGCTGCCTTCAACTTGTGAACGACTTGACCGTTATAATCAATTTCACCAGACGTTGGGCTCTCAATCCCAGCTATGAGCTTACCAAGTGTTGTTTTTCCTGAACCACTTTCTCCAATAATGCCAAGCGTTGTTCCTTTCGGGATCGCAAGTGATATGTCTTTTAACGCTGCGATTTCTTTATTTTTACTTCCATACGTTTTCGTTACTTGCTTTACACTAATTAAATCTGTCGTCATGAGGCATTCACCTTCTCTTTTGATTTCGCCTTATTATGCTCCAGAACATGTTGCCAGCAATGTGAACTATGCTCCTTGGAATATGTTGTTCTCTCTGGGAAACGATGAATACATTCTTTTATCGCTACTGGACAACGATTTACAAAAGGACAACCAAAGCTATTTAAAGTCTCAATGGAAGGTGTCGTCCCTTCTATTGCACGTAATACTTTTTCGGAATCATCCATATTCGGAATTGCTTGTAATAAGCTTTTTGTGTATGGATGTTTAGGGGAACCTATCACTTCCTCTATCGTTCCTTTTTCAACAACACGTCCTCCATACATCACAACTACTCGATTCGCTACTTCACGTACAAGTGCTAAATCGTGCGTAATTAGTAAAATACTCGTATTTTGCTTTTCCTTTCTTTCCTTTAATAACTCCATAATTTGCTTTTGAATTGTTACATCTAATGCTGTCGTAGGTTCATCCGCAATAACGAGTTTTGGGTGGCAGGCAAATGCGATTGCTAAACAAATACGTTGCCTCATGCCTCCGCTTAATTGATGTGGGTACTGTTCAAAGCGTTTCTCTGCTTCATGTATCCCTAAATCATTTAATAAGTTAATCGCAATTTCTTTTGCTTCTTTTTTCGATTTCTTTTCGTGTTGCAAAATCACCTCTGTAATTTGCCTTCCCACCTTCATCGTCGGATTTAAAGATGAAAGTGGATCTTGAAAGATAAAAGCAATATCTTTCCCACGAATTTGATTCCATTCTGATTCTTGTAGATTCGTTAATTCCTCTGATTCAAAAGATATATTTCCATCATCAATATGAATTGATTCTTGATTTAAGCCGATAATAGATTGTGCTGTAACACTTTTCCCTGAGCCACTTTCTCCTACAAGCGCAACTATTTCACCTTCGCTAATAGAAAAGGAAACATGCTTCACAATTGCTTGTTTACTATTCTCTTTTTCAACGGCTAACGTTACGTTTTCTAAAGATAAGAGCTGTCCCATGTTTTTTCTCCTTTCGATTCCGTTTTACGATTTTTGGATCAATTGCATCTTGTAAACCATCACCAATTGCGTTAAACGCGAACATAATGAGCGCAATCATGATTGCTGGGAAGAATAGCTGCCACCATTCCCCGCTTAGTAATGTCCCAAGTGCATCATTCGTCATCGTCCCCCAGCTTGCTGCCGGTGATTGCACTCCTAGTCCGATAAAGCTTAAAAATGATTCTGAGAAAATAGCTGCTGGAATTGTAAATGATAAATTTACGATAATAATGCCTGTTAAGTTCGGAATTAAATGCCCGTATATAATTTTCATATGTGATGTACCTAATCGCTCCGCTGCAATAACAAACTCTCTTTGTTTTAAAGATAAAACTTGCGCCCTAACGAGACGTGCCATACCAATCCATCCTGTTAATGCAAGGGCGATGATAATGGTAAAAAGACCTGGTTTCATAACAATTAATAGTAAAATAACAATTAATAAATATGGGATACCGTATAACACTTCGATTCCTCGTATAATCCACTCATCAATTAATGTCCCAAGGCGATTGCGCCCTCTCACATATCCGCTAAATCCTCCAATTAGCACACCAAGTCCTATATCAAGAGCAGCTGCCACTAATCCAACTGTTAATGAAATTTTCCCGCCAGCCCAAGTACGTGCCCATATATCTCTTCCCAAATCATCTGTTCCAAACCAATGCTCACTACTAGGTGGTAAGTTTGTTGCCTCTTTTACTTGTTCACTCGCAGTAAATGGCGTTAAACTTTCACCAACAAGTGAGAAAACAATAATGAGTAATAACGTCACTGATCCTAAAACTGCGATTGGATTCGATACAAACTTACGAAACACTTCTTTCTTTCGGCTAATCTTTTGCTGATCTTTATTTATTGTTAATTCTTTTTTCTCTTCATTTGTTAATAACTGGTCATTAATTTCATAAGCCCCCATTTAAACATCTCCCTCCTTACGTAATAGAACGAATACGTGGATCAACAATACGATGAATAATATCTGTAATAAAAATACATACAATTAAAAGTGCACTATAAAAAATGGTTGTTCCCATGATCACTGGATAATCTCGATTAAAAATACTATCTACAAAATATTTTCCGAGACCAGGAATTGAAAAAATCTTTTCGATAACGAAAGTACCTGTTAAAAGTCCCGCCATTAATGGTCCAACAAATGTAAGTACTGGAACAATCGCATTTCGAAGAGCATGTCTTATAATAATCTTCTTAATCGGTATACCTTTCGCTCTCGCTAACTTAATATAATCACTCTGCAGTACTTCGATCATATTAGAGCGAACAAATCTTGTAATCACTGCGATTGGTCCTAACGCTAATGCAAAGGATGGCAATACCGTATGTTCAAATGTACCCCAAGAAGCTACTGGTAAGAGCTCGAATTGAATAGCGAATACTTGTATAAATAGTGGTGCTAAAATAAAACTCGGAATAGAAATACCGAGGATGGCAAGTAAACTTACACCGTAGTCAATTACCTTCCCATGATAGAGAGCAGCAAATGTACCTGCAGCAATTCCGACTAGCAATGAAATAATAAGTGCTTGCAAACCAATAATTGCTGATGGACCAAAACCAGTTGTTATAATTTCTGATACACCTTGCCCGGTTGATTGAACAGATTCACCAAAATCAAAATGAACTACGCCGTCTAAATAAGCAACATATTGATTCCATAACGGTTCATCAAGGTGATACTTCGCTCTCATGTTTTGGATCACTTCTTCAGGAAAGATTTTTGCATCTGATGAAAATGGATCCCCCGGAATAATATGCATAATTAGAAATGTCACCGTCGTAATAACCCATAGCGTGAACACCATAACTGATAATTTTTTAATTACATACACTTCAATAACCCCCTAAACACATATATTTACTCAGTTTTATGAACGTACTTTTTCCATTACTCCCTTTTCTCTTTTTAGAATACAAAAAGCCTTGATCTTAAAAAATAAGATCAAGGCTTAATAAACAAAGGCCCATCACTTATCTTTCAAGACTTGCTTGCTGGAATTAGCACGGTGTTCCTATTACAGAACCCGCTGCTGAGGTGTCATAGGGCCAGTCCCTCTACCTCTCTGGATAAGTAAATTGCTATATTATTATTTGGTTCAAATTGTATATTTCGAATTATAATTCTGAAAAAACGAAAAGTCAATCAAATTGGATATATTTAGAAAAATCAGTTTTTAATACTTTTATTTATCTATATCGTATTTCGCTTATAATAAAAAAGATATGAAAGGAGTTATATGATGGATCCCTTACTTCTAGCAACTATAGGATTACCATTAACAATCGTTATACTTGTTATCATTGGATTTTATAAACTTTTCATTAAAAAGAAAAGCATTACCTCTTTTTACACCCCCTTTGATAATATTACCGGGCAAACTATTTCCGAATTTCACGAAGAACAGAAGGTATTAGTATCCGAGGATGAAGACGGCGATGGTAAGAAGAAAAAATAACCTTGCACAGGCAAGGTTATTTTTTCGTTTCTGCTTGAAAACGTTTATAGTATGTCGATGCTGTTGCAAAGTTAATTTCTATATCACGAATCAACGACGAATCTTCTTCTTTAGCTAACTTCTGTAATTTTTTCATCGCTTGTTCCGATTCATTCAAGAAACCAACATATACTTCATGTTCTTGCTCTTTCGACTTTGGAACACGAATCTCTTTACGTATATGATCAATATCTTCTAACATGCTCGTCGTTACCTTTTGCACATCTTCTTTATATGCAGCATTCGTTATTTCCTTACCGCCCTTTTCTTTTGCTACTTCAAATAACTGTAGTGCTTTATTAATCTCTTTATTCATTTTCAAATCATATTTTTCATGTACTGCACGGTATTCTTTCATCTCTTCTGTTTGCTCAGTAGATTGTTCTACCTTTTCTTTCGGTTCTTTCGTATCTTTATTTCCATTACATCCTGCTAGAAGGATCATACTTCCCATTACAGCAATACCCAAAACCTTCTTCATCTCTTCTTCTCCTTTTATCTACAGCTACTACTCATTATAGTTTCTTTTATCTCCACTTGTTATTATACCGAGAACATCCTACTTTTTACACTTAAGACGATACCTTAATATACATGCCTACATTTTTGTCACAGTATCGTCACTTTATGCAAATAACTTTTGCATCACCTTACAAAGCTGTCTTAGTTACTTCAAAGAAATGAAAAAAGCTGATTCAAAAAGTATTTGAATCAGCTCTTTTTTATAAGTTAAGCCTCTAAATTTTGTCTTTGTTGCAGTTCAAACTGCTTTTCACTTCTTCTGGCCATAAATAAATAGCATAGTACCGCACCAGTTTCACAAAGAGCTATTACAACACCCATTGGTAACGCCGTGTTACTTCCACCTATACCTACTAGCGGTGCAACAAGCGCTCCTGAAATGAACTGTAATAAGCCTAATAAAGCTGATGCTGTTCCTGCAGCTTGTTTCTGATTTCTCATCGCTAACGAGAACCCGGTTGTTGAGACAACCCCAACACTTGATACGACAAGAAATAACGAGCATAAAACGCCAATTAACCCTATTCCTAGTAAGATTGTCAGTAGTAAAGATAAACCACCAACAGCTGCAATAATGATACCAGAGACAAATAAAGTCTTCTCATTCACTTTCCCCGCTAAACGACCTGTTACCTGACTAGCAATAATAATACCAATACCGTTGATTGCAAAGAATAAACTAAATTGCTGTGGTGATGCTCCGTATATGTTCTGCAACACAAATGGTGAGCCCGAAATGTATGCAAACATTGCCGCTGTTACTAATCCTTGTGACAATGCATATCCCATAAACAAACGATCCTTTAATAGTTTTCCGTACGTCGCTAACGTCCCTGACAAACCACCTGTTTCTCTTTCTTCAGGAGGTAATGTTTCACGCAATACGAAAGTAGCTGATATTAACATGAATACACTTATTGCTCCAAGAACGATGAAAACACCGCGCCATGTTGTAAACTGTAATAATTGTCCCCCAATAATCGGTGCCAAAATAGGCGCTGCTCCGTTTACTAACATAAGTAGTGAGAAGAACTTCGTCATTTCAGAACCTGAATACATGTCACGTACCATTGCACGTGATATAACAATCCCAGCTGATCCTGAAGCTCCTTGTAGGAAGCGTAATAACACTAACGTCCAAATAGATGGCGCAACAGCACAAAGTAAAGAAGAAGCAACATAAATAATGAGAGCAATAATAAGAGGTTTGCGTCTTCCGTAAATATCACTAATTGAGCCAACAAATAATTGTCCTACTGAAAGCCCAAGCAAACAAGCTGTTAATGTAAGCTGGGCTAGGGATGCACCTGTTTGCAAGTCATCCGTTAACTTCGGTAACGAAGGCAAATACATATCAATAGATAATGGCCCAATCGCCGTAAGTGTCCCTAGTACAAGAATCATCCATAACCTGTTCATCTTTACAGGCTTATATATTTCCTGATTAACTTCATTCACTTTTTTCATTCACCCTTTCCTATACATACTAAATCGTAACAATTATAGTTACAACATAAACATACGTCAAGTATAGCGCATTTTCCTGTTTAATTTTGTAAAAAAAAGCGATAGAATTTCTATCGCTTTACTTGTTCAAATTACTATTTGTAAATTTAGATACGGAAGACATCGCCTCTCCTGTATCTAAATATGTGATTTGAATTGGATCTCCCACTTCTGTAAACATAGCATATGGGAATTTCTTCACAGGTATCATAAATACTTTTTGTTCATTCTCTAACAGTACGTACACGATTGTATTTTCACCTGATTTTTCTTTATATACACGTTGTACAGTGCCTTCTTTTTGCGCCTCTTTTCCATTTGAAGTCGGTCTAAATGAATCTCCGCTTCCACTCAGCGCATTTTTATAATTCTCAAGCGCTTCTTTTTGCGTCGAACCTGTTGCAAATATTTTCGCATTAGAAGCATAGATAACAGTATGGGCACGTACTAACCCTCCGTCATCAATAACAGGTACAATCCAAGAAGGTTTACCGTACACGTTATAAATAACCGGCATCGTTCCATGCCACTTTTCTCTCTTAAAAGAATTATCCACGACTTCTGAAGCAGCCGAACCATCCATAATTCCCTTTACTTCTTTTCCGTTATAGTAATACAACTTACCTGTACGCGCATCGATAAGTGAATAACCTAGTGCAGAATCTACTCCCTCTTTCGGAGAAGTGAAATCAGTAAAGTAATATAGTGTTCCATCCTTACCGAAAATCGGTGTAACTCCTTCTTTCGTTCCCCACTCAGTCGGGATCTTCATATCAGTTTGCGAGAATTTTGTATTCCAAAATCCGTGAATATATTTACCGAAGTACGTATTTAACGTAGATGCAGTCTCGTGATTTAATACGCCATCAACAAATTTAGGTGCCTTTCCTTTATCGTATCTTTTCACTTCGCCTGTTTGTGCATCTACTACTACAACGCCCTCTACCTCAAATCCAGATCTTCCTGAAATAAATTCACCGTACGTCATTGTATAATACGGTTTCCCTTTATCATCCACTTCAAATTTAGGTTTTCCTTTAAAGATTAAATTTGGTTCTGCTTGCCTTACCACACGCTCTAAATTATTTCCGAAAAACATGCTTGGCACGTATTTCATTTTATAACCAAGGTGCAGTTTCGCTTCTGCATCAGGATTCGTACCTGACATCGTGACGTACCCTGGAATTGTCTCAGCTTTACGTGCTTTAAAAAATCCTGAAACTTCAATCGGTGCTACATATAAAGCCTCGCCATTTACCATTTGTGGCGTTAATTCTCCTAGCTCAAAATAAGCTACTTTCGGAATATCCCCAAATACTTTTTTCATCTTATTCTCCGCTGTCTTTGGCGGCACTGTAAATGGCTGATCATTTTCAGTAAATGGCTCTGAAATATCTTTCTCTACCTTTACAACAGAATCATATTTCTTTTGCGAGATTACTATATCGTGCAAATAACCAAAGTAGCCGTAACTTGCAAGTAAAACAAGCATTAGAATTCCTTTTAACGTACCTTCTAATTTACCTATTTGATCTTGGGAAAATAAAACGAGCCCAATTAAAATCGCTATTGCAACAGAATAATGAGTAAGAATTGAATCTGCTCGATCATCAATTAGCCAAAAATATTCATAGATTGCAATACCTATCCAAAATAAAACTGGAATAACTAAAATAGATGATTTCTTACCCTTTACAACCTTCTCATCCCCTTTCTTATCCACTGCTCGAAGTTTACTACCGCTTCTTCTTGTCCATGGAATCAAAAACAAAGTGAGAATAGCTAAAATTAAAAATTTCATCAAAGGCAATGTCCCCTTTTCTTTTGTCTTCCCCTTTAGTATAACAAATAAAGGTTATTCAGGTAAAAATGGGAATCGTTATATTTTTTTACTACTTAATACAACTCCGCTCACTACATATAAGATAGATGCAATATAAAAAATCGTGCCGATCGTAAAGAAATCTACTAAATATCCTGTTGCAATAATTGCTACTGCTCCTCCAATCGATGTCCACACATGATATTTTCCAATCTCATAACCAGCATTTTCTTGTACAACTTTTCGTGCTAACGAAGTCTTCTCCGTATTACGCTGCACAGCCCCTAAAATACCCATTAAAATTTGAAGAATGTATACATGCCATACTTCTGTTGCAATAGGAAAACAAAGCATTAACATTGCCATGGACCAAGCGTATATAATTAATAACTTTCTATCACCTACTCTATCAGAGATTCTTCCAACTAACGGATATACTAGGGCTGAAGTTAAGGCAAATAAGCCATATGCCCAGCCAAACTGTGAGAAGCTATTTCCAACATTCCGAAGCAATAGAATGTAAAAAGGAAATACCATACTTCCAGCCATCATAATAATGCTTTGTGAAGCTACAAATCTTCTATATGTCATTTCGTATACTCCCTATAAAATAAATTCACAAATCTCTCTTTTGGATCCGCTTCTTTTTTCTTCTGAAGAAATTCTTCTATACGAGGATATGCTCTCTTTAACTGCTCTTTCGTTGGATAAGAATAATACGGTAAATAATAACTACCGTTATGCTTTAACGTAACATCAATCATCTTCTGAATAACATTTTCTGTTTTCTTTATCTCATGTTCAGAACGCCCTTGATTAATTAAAAGAACCAGTGCAAACATATCATCTTTCGCATAGGATAAAACTGCATTTTCATTCTTTTCCACGTAACGAATCGTAATATTGAGCAAATTAAACTCTTCCTCATTTAATACGTTACGTAAATCATCTACGTATTCCGTGAAAGAATCTATAGGCACAAAATATTCTTGCAACACCTCTGTCCTATTCGGATTTTCATATTCCATAAAGGCACTATCTGACCTCATAACATTATTTCGCGTCTCATACTTTCCATCTGTACGTTCAAAATAACTTCTTTGTATATCCCAAAACGTATCTTTTCCCCAATCACTATAGCGTGATAATCCGAGTAAAAATTTAGGCGCTGCTATAATAGTTTCTTCTTTTAATTCACTATACTCCTCCCTCATATTTTGGTTTTGTGCCAATGTATAATCTGTCACATACATTTCTCTTAAAAATGAATTTGGAGCAACAGAAATACGAGCTAAGTGCATACGAACATTTTCATCTTTTTTCACTTTCTCTTTGAAATAAGACGTGTATTCTTTATAATCTAGCATTTTCGTGTGCGTTTCATATAATTCATCATTTGTTAACTTTAAGGTCACATCTAAAATGACACCAAATAACCCGTAACCGCCAATGACATAAGGAAATAAATCCGCATTCTCTTCTCTACTTACATTACGCACCGTACCATCCGCCATTAGCAATCTAAACGACTCTACTGTATCAATCAATGCTTCATGACGAATATCACGACCATGTACATTTACACTTAATGAACCACCAACTGTAAAAATATTTTGCGACTGCATCACCTGAACAGCAAGACCATATGGATTTACTTTCTTCTGAAGATCATTCCACGTGGCACCACTTTGAACTGTAATACGCTTCTTCTCTGGATCAAATTCTAATATTTTATTATACCCTTTCATATCAAGCATCGTCCCATGCGGATAATATGTCTGCCCGCCCTGACTATGTTGCATACCAGCAATAGAAATTTTCTCCCCAGAAACATTTGCATCTTGCACTAATTTTATTAACGAGTGCTCATCCTTACCACTTTCAACGCGTTTTATTTTTGTCGGGAGTAACTTTCCTACATCGCTCATAATCGGATGATTTAATTGCTCCTTATATGTATTTACAGATGTCACAAGCAACACTGTATAAGCCATCATAACCACCGCTATCTTTCTTTTTTTCAAATGACACTCTCCTCTTCTACATCTTTTCCTCTTCATATTGTACCTATTTTCCTATGAATAAAGAATATAAAAAAGAGGGACCTTATTTTAGGTCCCTCCTCATCAAAACTGTTACTTTGCTGCTGGCAATTGTATTGGATCAAACTTTTCATACGACGTATATTTTGCGTTCGTAATAATGTGTGCTTTATCCTTGCCATTACTACTCATAATCATGTCTATCTTTGCTGATTCATATTTAAAATCTTTTGTAATGATATATTCTGCATCCACTTCTTCTATCTTCGCATTTTGTGCTTGTAACATTTTCTTCTGCGTTTCATCCATGCTAGTTAACATACTTTCTGTTTCTTGCCCTTTTAATGTAAATTTCAGTTTATATTTATCTCCGCTTTTCTCCATCTTCATTTTATCTAAAACTACTTCCGGTACTTCTAACTTATCTATAATATCTTGAGTTGCTTTCATTCCACCAGCGTTTAATTGCTCCTCTGGTACGGTTATAACTTCTCCTGTATTAGGGTTTTTTACCTCACCAGCAACTTTACCATCCACAGTATACACTACAACATCTGTACCGGAAATATTCATTTCAGAACGAGAATTCTTTGTCTTTGGCTCTAATTGCATCTTAGCCTTTAATATATCCATCTCTGTTCCCTCAGCTTTTACCCCTACACCATATGTCATCGTTACATGTTCTTCATTTTTAAAAGCTTCGTTCGTTTTCTTGAAAACATCCTTCGCCTTTAATTCCTTTTCTTTTTGAACTGATTCTTTTTTCGGCTCATCCGTCTTTGCTGTTTTCTCATTACTACACCCTACCCCTAGACTGATTGCAAGCACTAAACTTGAAATAAAAATAATTTTTTTCACACTGTCGCCCCCTTTCCCAAAATAATATCACCTCTTTTCCTATGAAATCTATATAATTTTCAATCTATATTCGCTACATAGCGACATGTTTAATGAAGACTTTAAATATGATATAAATAACAACAACTCATTTCAGGAGGTCATTATGAAAGCAATCATTTGCACAAAGTATGGGCCACCTAACGTTCTTCAGCTTCAAAATATAGAGAAACCTATACCTAAAAAGAGCGAAGTATTAGTCAAGATTCACGCAACGAGCGTAACGACTGGAGATTGTAGAATACGTGGCTTTAATAGCCCTCTCTTATTTTGGATTCCTATGCGGATCATATTAGGTTTCAGAAAACCGAGAAACCCTATACTTGGTGTAGAATTAGCTGGAGAAATCGAGGAAATTGGAACAGATGTAACTCAATTTAAAAAAGGCGACCCAATTTTTGCATTAACAGAACTAAACCTCGGCGGTTATGCCGAGTACACATGCGTACATGAAAGTGGATTAATAGCATTAAAACCTACCAATATGACATATGAAGAAGCGGCAGTTATTCCTTTTGGTGGAACTTCAGCATTGCATTTCCTGAGAAAGGGCCGTATAAAAAAAGGGCAACAAGTACTCATATATGGTGCTTCAGGATCGGTAGGAACAGCTGCTGTACAACTTGCTAAATATTTCGGCACGACCGTTACGGCTGTTTGTAGTAATTCAAATTTTGAACTCGTTCAATCTTTAGGAGCTGATAAAGTAATTGATTATACGAAAGAAGATTTTACTAAGGGGTGCGAGCGCTACGATATTATATTTGATGCAGTTGGGAAGTATAAAAAATCCCTTTGTACAAATACATTAACACCCAATGGAAAATATGTATCTGTTAATGGAATGATGGCAAAGGTAAGTAAAGAGGATATGATTCTACTAAAAAAACTAACTGAAACAGAACATTTAAAACCTGTTATTGATAGAACTTACCGATTAGAAGAAATTGCTGAAGCTCATATGTATGTAGAAAAGGGACATAAAAAGGGGAACGTTTCGATTACCTTAAAATAAAATATATTCAGAAAATAACATTGACAATTCTTTTTGTAAGATTTACTATTAGTACCATATTAAAAAACTACATACACATACTCTTATCAAGAGTGGCGGAGGGACTGGCCCGATGATGCCCGGCAACCGAGCTTATAACGTATAAGCTAAGGTGCTAATTCCTGCAAAACGAGTTTTCGTTTTGGAAGATAAGAGAGGAATCTATTTTGTCTATTCGGCACCTCTCTTATTTTTGAGAGGTGCTTTTTATTTTGGAACGTATATTTAAGGGGGAATTATAGATGAAGAAAGTATTATTAAGCATTGTAAGTGGGGCTGTATTATTATTAAGCGCATGTAGCGGGAGTTCAGATAAAGAAGTAAAAGCGTTAGATGAGAAAAAGATTACTGTCGGTGTAACAGGAGGGCCGCATGAACAAATTTTTGAAAAGGTAAAAGAAGTAGCAGCGAAAGACGGTCTCGAAATCAATATAAAAGTATTTAATGATTATGTAGCACCGAACGTATCCCTCGATGAAAAAAGCCTTGATGTAAATAGCTATCAAACAAAATCATATTTAGACGTATTTAAAGCGGAACGTAATATGAAATTAACTGAAGTATTTTCAACAGTAACATTCCCTATGGGCGTATATTCTAAAGACATAAAAGATGTAAAAGACTTAAAAGAGGGCGATGCGATTGCTGTACCGAATGACCCAACGAATGAACTTCGAGCTTTAAAACTATTTGAAAAAGCAGGAGTTTTAAAAGTGGATCCAAAAGCTACAGAAAAAGCGACTGCGAAAGATGTAATTGAAAATCCAAAAAATTTAAAGATTGTTGAATTAGAGGCATCTCAATTACCAACACAACTAAGTGAAGTAAAAGCAGCTGCAATTAATACAAACTTTGCATTAGGTGCAAAATTAAGCCCTGCGAAAGATTCTATCTTCCGTGAGGGAAAAGATTCACCATATGTAAACTGGGTCGTTGTTCGTACTGAAAATAAAGATGATGCTGTTGTAAATAAATTAAAGAAAGCTTATCAATCTAAAGAAGTAAAAGAATTTATCGAGAAAAAATTTGATGGTTCTGTTTTACCGTCTTGGTAGGAGCTGACGATAATGATTGAATTAAAAAATGTATCCAAAGTATTTACAACAAAAAAGGGGAATGTGGAAGCTCTTAAGTCTACTTCCCTTCAAGTAAAAAAGGGTGAAGTATTTGGAATCATTGGATATAGTGGCGCTGGCAAAAGTACGTTAATTCGATGTGTAAATTTATTAGAAAAACCAACGACAGGAAATATCATTGTAAACGGCCAAGACTTAACAACTTTATCAGCAAAGGAACTAGCAAAAGCGAGACAAAAAATCGGGATGATTTTTCAAGGATTCAATTTACTTAAAACTGTTACCGTTTATGAAAATATCGCATTACCGTTACGTCTTGCTGGCATTCCAAAAGTAGAAATTGAAAAAAGAGTAGAAAAGTATTTACGCATTGTCGATCTTTTTACTCGAAAGGATGCCTATCCAAGTGAACTTTCTGGTGGCCAGAAACAACGTGTTGCCATTGCACGTGCACTATCACATGAACCTGAAGTGTTATTAAGCGACGAAGCAACGAGTGCTTTAGATCCAGAAACAACTGATTCTATTCTTGACCTCTTATTAAAGATTAATGAAGAAATCGGGATCACAATTTTATTAATTACACATGAAATGAACGTTATCCAGCGTATATGTGACCGGGTTGCTGTTATGGAACATGGATCAGTAGTCGAAAGTGGGACTGTGAAAGATATTTTTACAAACCCACAACATGTAACAACGAAGAAATTTGTAAATAGTGCATTTGCAGCAAAAATTCCAGAAGACGTACAAAAAGAACTTCAAACTACTGGTGAAATTGTAACTCTTTCTTTTATAGGAAATTCTTCAGAAGAACCAGCATTAGCTATCGCTACAAAACGTTTCCAAGTGTATCCGAATATTTTATCTGGTAATATTACTCAATTAAAACATGAAGCATACGGGAAACTTGTCATTCATATGCAAGGGGAACAAAATGAAATCAACCGTGCTTTATCATTTTTACAAGAACAAGGAATCATCGTAGAAGGAGGTAGAACAGACCATGGAAAACAAGTCCTTTTTGGATGAATGGGGTAAAGTTATATGGGAGGCGACAATACAAACCTTTCAAATGACATCTATTTCATTACTCATCTCGATCCTTATTGCGCTACCACTTGGTGTCACACTTGTTTTAACGAGACCTGGTGGACAGCGAGAAAACAAAATCATTTATCCAATTCTTAATACAATTATTAATATCATTCGCTCTCTTCCATTTATCATTCTATTATTCTTCATTCTACCTTTTACAAAATTTCTAATGGGAACATCCATTGGTGTGCAAGGTGTTATCGTACCGCTTGTCGTCTTCACTGCTCCCTATATCGCAAGATTGATGGAGACCGCATTATTAGAAGTCGATCGTGGTGTGATTGAAGCTTACCAAGCGATGGGCGTTTCTACTATAAAAATTATTTGGCACGTCATGGTGAAAGAAGCTCGTCCCTCCCTTGTACTTGGATTAACAATTGCAACGATTGGCTTAATCGGCGCAACAGCAATGGCTGGTCTTGTAGGTGCTGGTGGGCTAGGGGACTTAGCATATCGCTTCGGACATTTACGCTATGAACCTGAAGTAATGTATGCAACTGTCTTTATTTTAATTATCCTCGTACAAGGATTACAGTCTTTAGGGAATGGTGTTGCACGAAGATTGAAGAAAGATTAAAAAAGAAGGTATCTCACCAGTGTGAGATACCTTCTTTTTATCTTTTAAATCCACCTTCTGAATGAATAACTTGTCCCGTCATCCACTCTGCTTCTTCGCTTACTAAAAACTTAATGAGTCTTGCTGCATCCTTTGGTTCACCAATTCTGCCAAAAGGAAACATTGGCTTTAATCCTTGCTTTATCTCTTCAGTCATCCAGCCTGTATCGGTTGGACCTGGGTTAATTGCATTCACTGTTATTCCTAAATGAGCTACCTCGGCTGACAACGAACTAGTAAGAGCATCAATAGCTCCCTTCGTTGTTGCATACGCCAGTTCTCCAATCATAGGCCCTTGAAATTGCCCCGAAGTCATATTCACAATTCTACCACCAGATTTCTTATCAAACCCTCGAGCAAATTGACTACTTAACAATGTAGTCGCACGAACATTGACCATGTAGTGCTTATCTAATTCTTCAGCAGTCAAATTAGAGAAGTCATTATTCGTAGAATACGCTGCATTATTAATTAATATATGAGGGTAGCCTAGTTGTTCAGTAACTTTATTTATAAGCTCTTTCGGCGCATCATTCTGAGTTAAATCTAACTCCATGCTCGATACTTTCACACCGTTTTTTAGTAACTCTTCTTTTAATTGTATTTGTTCACTTTGATCAACGCCCCAAGGCATCTCTTTATCATACTCTGTCCAATACGTAAAAAATATATCGTATCCTGCTTCAGCTAATTCTTTACAAATTGCTGCGCCTATACCATCTAGACGACTTACACCTGTAACGACTGCTACTTTATGTTTTAATTGATTCATCATATACTCCTCCAATTTTAAAGGACGCATATTTTATATAAGAGATATGAATTTCCCCACATAGGTATCTATCCTTACAAAGGGGATGCACAAGCCGAATATGCAGTCCTTGCATGATTTACAGATAGCTAAATAAACCCTCACTTACGAGAGAAAAATTTATCTATCTAGTTTCTAATCATTACAAGCTCATCCACATATTGAGTCCTTGTCTCCTTTTCATATATCTCTATTTCTATCATAACAATATGATGTAATATTTCAAATGATAAAAAATAAAAACTAATACTCCATTCCAAACTTTTATCAAATTTATTATATTATAATATTTAAATAATGGAAATAATTAGAAAAAAACACTGGCAAATATTTACTAACCTTCTTATAATAAAACGTGGGGCTAATGTGAGAGTTTAGTTTTAAACAAATAGGGGGAAGAAACATGTCAAAAAAATTACTTTCTTTATTTTCTGCAATAATCGTAGCAGCTTTTGTAATAACCGGCTGTGGTCAAAGCGATACGACAAATAAAGAACAAAAAGAGAATGCAACAAAAGAAAGCAAAACGGATACAACGAAAGAAAGTAAATCTGCTGAAAAAAAATCCGAAGATAAAAAAACTGAAGATAAAAAGCCTGAAAATACAGCTACTGGCTCAAACGACTACTCTAAGCTGATTTCCTATATGGAAAAAGAAACAGGTGGTAAAACAAAAGTTCTTTTTGAAAATAAGGAACCACAAGTCCATAAAGCTGAAGATGTTTCAGTATCAATGAATAGTTATACATTAGTTGAATTAAATGGATTCCATACAGACTTTAACATTCCATTTAACCGTCAAACGGAGGGCGGAGTTATTCTTGTGAACTATAGCGTAAAAAATAGTTCAGCTAAAGATATTTATTATATGCCAGCATTGGACATGTCATTTACTGGTGCGCAGAAAGTATATAGTAACTATAAAGACTTAATTCCAAAAGAAGATCAGCTACCAACTAAGCTTGCTCCAACGAATGATTACTTAGTAAAAGCAGGAGAAACTATTTCTGGTTATATCGCGTATCCATTCGGAAAAGATGATCTAGAAAAAATTTCAAGTCTCTCAACAGTCTCAGTCACAGTCCCAACTGCACAGGCTAATAAAGGAAAATTCGATGCTCCAATTGGAAGCCCTGGAAGCTTTTCATTGAGTTTAAACAAACAAGGTGCTGAAAAGGTTGCAACAGATAAAACTTTCTACCAAGATAAAGCTACGGCTAATAACATGGGCGATAAAAAAATGTTAAAAGAGAAATCAAGTATTAATAACAGCCAAGAATTAGGTGCTGTTCATGTTACATTAGACGGATACCAATTTACTCAATTCACACCAAATTCCGTCGAAGCACCACGCTTTGCAAATTTCAAAAATGGTATTGTTCTATTAACAGTGAAATTCAAGCTTGATAACAAAGATACTCAAGACGTTTCACTATCTCCTATAAGCTCTACATTGAGAGTGAATGATGGTACACAATATACGATTAATGAAGGTATGCTACTAAATTACGACTATAACGCTGCAGTCAAAACGGGAACATCTGGAGAGTTACTGCAAGTATTTATTTTAGACCAAGAGCAGTATGAAAAGATTTGGAAAGACAAAAGCTTTGAAATTGAGTTAGGACCTATGAGAAATAAAGAAGCTAAAGATATTTCACAAGGTAAAAAAGCTAAATTTGAATTACCTAAATAAAGTAGAGAAGGCATATAACATATGATTGTTATATGCCTTCTTTATTTTCATAAAAAACACTACTTTTGTTCACACTTTATCCATTGTGAATTTTTTCACAATGGATAAATAATAAACTTGTAAATACAATATTGGAGGGATTTCAATGGTTATCAATTTTTTAAGAACTGATAAACGTGCTACTTTCATATTATTATTTTTACGACTTTACATAGGGTATACATGGCTCGCTGCTGGAATAGGCAAAGTCTTTGGACAATCTTTTGACGCAAGTGGTTTTCTAAAGGGTGCTATCGCTCAAGCATCAGGTGACCACCCTGCAGTACAAAGTTGGTGGGCAGATTTTCTTCAACATTTTGTTCTTCCAAACGCAGACCTATTTAGCTTTTTAGTTCAATGGGGAGAAATTTTAGTAGGTCTAGGTTTGATTTTAGGCGGATTAACAAAAACAGCTGCATTTTTCGGAATCATAATGAACCTTTCATTTTTATTAAGCGGAACTGTTAGTGTAAATCCAAACCTACTCATTTTGACTATGTTCATTTTAGTTGCAGGACAGAATGCTGGACGCATTGGATTAGATGGCTATGTTTTCCCAAAACTTTTCCATAAAAACAACCACGGAACATATAAATTAAGTAAAACTGCGTAGTAACGGTTTACTCTTAAAATATAAATAAGAAAAAGAGCCTGAGTATAGGCTCTTTTCTTACTTACTCCAAATTTAAACTCTTAACGAACCACGAAATCCTCTAGCAGCATAGTATGAATCTGCTCCATTGTGGTACACAAAAACGTGTCCAAAGCGATAATCGCAAAATAGAGCTCCACCAAGCTCTCTAATATCTGAAGGCGTTTGTACCCAGCTTGATGATTTCATATCGAACTCCCCAAGTTGTTGCAACTGTCGATATTGTTCTTCTGTTAATAGTTCAATACCCATAGCAGTTGCCACATCAATAACGTTATTTTCCGGTTTATGTTTTTTTCTTGCTTCTAACGCTTCAAGATCATAACAAAGGCTTCTACGACCTTTAGGACTCTCCTTTGAACAATCATAGAAAGTATACTCGTCCTTCTCTTCATCATAACCAACAACATCCGGCTCACCGCCTGTTACTTCCATTTCATTAAGTGACCATAATTTTTCAGCATTAGCTTCTATCTTTGCTTCAACTTTAGCCCATTCAAGACCTTCATGGCGGTTCATGTTTTTCTCAAAACGAGCTTGTAATACTTTTAATAGTTCTTCACGTTGTTCTACAGATAACTCATTTTTATTCGCTGTCATATTAGTCCTCCGAATTACGTTTCCTTATAATCATAATGGTTTGCATACAGTTTACAACAATCTGACCCGATTACACAACGAAAAATCCCTGTACGAATATCCATTATATATTACGAAATCCCTCCATACTTTCCCCAAGAATATAGTGGGAAAACCACATCAAGTTCTGATTCATAATGGCTACATTCATTCCTGGCTGATTAGAACTATATGCCATTCCTTTAAATATCATTAATTCTGTATCAACTTCCATATCCTTTAATCCTTGATGTAGCTCATATGCATTTGTAATTGGAATTCTTACATCCTTTTCCCCATGTTGAATTAACGTAGGCGTACAAGCTGATTTAATATACGTCATTGGTGATGTCTTCGTATAGATCTCCGGGTCGTTCCATGGAGTATTTCCTAAATACATGCTAATAAAGTAAGGGATATCAGTATTTACATAATGGGTACTCCAGTTCGTAATTCCGCCTCCAACTGAAATAGCTTTAAATCTGCTGCTAAATGTCGAACAGAAAGCTGATATATATCCTCCGTTGCTCCATCCCATAGCTCCTACTCTATCTTTATGTACAATCCCTTTTTCAACTAGTGCATCCACTCCAGATATAACGTCATCATAATCAGCAATTCCTTGTTTTCTATAGTTTGCTTTTAAAAACTCATTACCGTAACCAGAACTTCCTCTATAGTTTGGCTCTAAAACGATAAAGCCTTTTTCAACAAACTGTTCAATTGGATATTTCTCATTGAAGCAGTCTGAAAATATCGGGAAGGATGCCCAAGCCGGACCTCCATGAATTACTACTAATAAAGGATATTTTTTATTTGCGTCAAACTCTACTGGGATTGATAAAATACCCTCTATTTCAAGACCATCACTATTTTTCCACGAGATGATTTCCCTGTTACTTTTAAGCTTCCCGTCGAAAAAGCTATTTTCATTCGTTATTTTTTTATCATCCAAATAGATTTCAAAGGTCTCATTTGTTATAGCCTTATTATAGGTTATATGATTTCCATCCTTTGTTATAGAGGCATCCATTATAAAACCATCTACGTTGTCACTTAATACTTCCATAGTGCTATCTTCAGCTAGTAATCCAATACGATAATTCGTTTTATCCTGCCATCTAATTAAAATTCCTTTAGCTGTCCACTGTAATGGCATAACCGTACTATCAAAGTTTGTTAAGGGCTGAATTACCTCTCCAGTATTCATATCATATATCTCTAATGTACTCTCTTGTATATGGTTTCTATAATACTCCTTCTCTCTTATGCTTGCTGCGTAGCACATTTTACTGCCCTCAGGAGAAAAGCAAACACTCCCGCCCAACAACTTATTCATATTCATTTTTTGTAGTTCTCCAGCTTCAACATCTAATATGTAGAGATCACCATTCATATGATCATTTATACTTGGTGTAGCCATACATACAACCTTTTTCCCATCATTTGAAATATCAAAGTCATGGATATAAAAATCTTTACCATCAGTTAATTGATAAACACCGTTACTCTCTCGTTCCTCTTTATCATTTTGTATCACTTTTTCTATTTCAATGTAGCATAAACAATTATTCTGATGTTCCTTACCTACATGTTGAAAATCTCCATATAGCTCCTTACGTTTCTTTATTTCCTCACATTCTTTTGACTGTGTGATATAATAAAAACCTTTACCAGTAGGATCCCATTTGAATGTACTGATTCCTTCTTCCTCATCAGTCATTTGAACCTCACTACAACCATCTATTGATTTAACAAAGATCTGATTTGTATTAGCCCCTTCACCACCCGGACTAAGGTATGCAATAGTCTTAGAATCTGGAGACCATAATGGATGCGTACTATCTATACCTCCAGTTGTTAGTGGGTAACTCTGCTCTTTATCCTTTTCATATATCCATACATGATTTCTATATATATTGTCTTTCCAGTTAGCTGTCCTCTTAACAAATGCTACATTTTTGCCATCATCGCTTATATTGGTACTTGATAAGGTTGGTAATGAAATAATCTCTTCTATACTTAAATATGTTTTTTCACTCACTTTCATCAATATGCCCCCTTGTAATACCTAGTAATCTATCCCCTCTTCTTTTCATAATAAAGGAAATTGTTCACGAATACTTAAAATTATGACTAAAAATTCAGATAAAAGAAAGTAGTACTTTAGTGGCGTACGGGCATCCTGACTTTCTCCTATCGATTTTAGATGTTCTTTTTAACACAAAAATCCCCCTTAGATACAATATCTAAAGGGGGACAAATTTGTAAATTTATTTTAAAGCTATAACTATATTTATTAACCTACCAATCTCCTACTCAACCGTAACAGACTTAGCTAAGTTACGTGGCTTATCAACATCACACTCGCGGTGAAGTGCTGCGTAGTATGAGATAAGTTGTAATGGAATAACTGCTACTAGCGGTGCTAGTGCTTCGTGTACAGCTGGTAATACGAAGCTGTCACCTTCCATTTCTAAGCCTTTCATTGAGATGATACATGGGTTAGCTCCGCGTGCTACTACTTCTTTCACGTTACCACGAATTCCAAGGTTTACGTGCTCTTGTGTAGCAAGTGCGATAACTGGTGTACCATTTTCAATTAAAGCGATTGTACCATGTTTTAACTCTCCTCCAGCAAATCCTTCTGCTTGGATGTAAGAGATTTCTTTTAGCTTTAATGCACCTTCTAATCCTACGTAGAAGTCTACGCTACGTCCGATGAAGAAGCAGTTACGCGTTGTTGCTAAAAATTGTTTTGCTAATGCGTCCATTTCTTCTTTTTGATCACAAAGTTGTACCATTGCATTTGCTACAAGCCCTAGTTCGTGTGTTAAGTCAAAACCAAGAACTTCACCTTTTGCTTTAGCAATATCTGCAGCTAAAATTGAAAGTACTGCAAGCTGTGCTGTGTAAGCTTTCGTTGATGCAACTGCGATTTCTGGTCCCGCGTATAACGGAAGTGTATAATCCGCTTCACGAGAAAGTGTAGAACCAGGTACGTTTGTAATTGTTAATGCTTTATGACCCATTTCATTTGTTTGTACAAGTACTGCACGGCTATCAGCTGTTTCACCACTTTGTGAAATATAAATGAAGAATGGTCTTTCTGTTAATAATGGCATGTTATAAGAGAATTCACTTGCTACATGCACTTCAACTGGCATTTTTGCAAACTTCTCGATAAATTGTTTTCCAACAAGACCTGCATGATAACTTGTTCCACATGCAATGATGTAAATACGATCGCTATCTAAAATCGCATTGCGGATGTCTTGATCTAATTCAATCTCGCCATTTTCATCTTGATACTTTTGAATTATATTACGGATAACAAGTGGTTGCTCATCGATTTCTTTAAGCATGAAATGAGGGTATGTTCCTTTTTCAATATCACTTGCGTCTAATTCCGCTGTAAACGGTGCACGTTCAATCGTTTCACCTTGTAAGTTTTTAATTGTAATACTTTCTTTCGTTACAATTACAATTTCTTTATCCATTAATTCAATAAATTGATCTGTAACTTGTAACATCGCCATAGCGTCGCTCGCCACAACATTAAAGTTGTCACCAACACCTACTAATAGCGGGCTTTTGTTTTTAGCAACATAAATCATGTTTGGATTTTCAGCATCAAGTAATCCGATTGCATAAGAGCCATGTAAAAGAGATAGCGTATTACGGAACGCTTCTTCTACACTTAGTCCTGTGCTCACTTGTTGTTCCATAAGCTGTACGATAACCTCTGTATCCGTTTCACTTACGAACGTTACATCTTGTAAAAATTCCTTCTTCACTAACTCATAGTTTTCAATTACACCGTTATGAACTAGTGTAAAACGCTTTGATGTACTTTGATGCGGATGCGCGTTTACTTTGCTCGGAACACCATGTGTAGCCCAGCGTGTGTGACCGATCCCCACGCTTGCTGCTACGTTCTCATCTACGATTTCGCGAAGTTTTGCAATACGGCCTTTTTCTTTGTATACAACAACACCGTTCTCTGCTTGTACTGCAATACCTGCTGAATCATATCCACGATATTCTAGCTTTTCTAAACCTTTTAATAAAATTTCCTTTGCATCTTGCTCTCCAATAAATCCTACGATTCCACACATGTTTAGTCGCCGTTACAAATGCTTACACTGCTCTGCGAACATGTAACGACATAGTCCGATACCATTTTTATTTATACTAAAAAACGGATTACATATTGCTAGCCCTGTAAGCTTGTAACGGCTTTCACCTTCCTCTCGATTGGGTTTAAGTCCGTATATACTTATACAGCTAGTTTGTATCCGTTCCTTTTCTCTCATCACACTTTCACCTTTGTCCATTAAGTCACCTTAATGATTTAAGTAAAAGCTTGCGGTTGTGATGAACAACCGGGAGCCATCCGCCGAAATCTCGATAAACCCCACCTCGTCAACTACACTACTTGTAGTTCTGGCGCTTCTATAATTTACAATTTTTCCTTTGAGAAAAAGAACAAGACCATCTTATAACAAACATGGATCAACCGTCAATGAAATTTTTTTCACCATCTATAAAACATATGAAAAAGGAGCACTTATTGTGCTCCTTTTTCAATAAATTTATTAAATTATTCAGCGCCAACTTCCGCTTTCACAACTTCTACAATGCGATGTACATATGCATCACAAACTTCTTGTGTTGGTGCTTCTGCCATTACACGAATAAGTGGTTCTGTTCCAGATGGACGAACAAGAATGCGGCCATCACCGTTCATTTCTTCCTCTACAACACGAATAATTTCTTTAATTTTTTCGTTTTCTAATGCTAGTTTTTTATCTGTTACACGAACGTTTACTAGTAATTGCGGGAATTTTGTCATTTCTCCTGCAAGCTCAGATAATGGCTTTTTCGTCATTTTCATAATGTTTACAAGTTGAAGTGCACTTAACATTCCATCACCAGTTGTAATGTAATCAAGTAAGATAATGTGACCTGATTGTTCTCCGCCCAGATTATATCCCCCGCGCTTCATCTCTTCCATTACGTAACGGTCACCAACTGCTGTTTTATCACTTGTAATACCGTTAGCTTCAAGTGCTTTGTAGAAACCTAAGTTACTCATAACTGTTGAAACAACTGTATTGTGCTTTAGTTGACCAGTTTCTTTCATGTACTTTGCACAAATAAACATAATTTGATCGCCATCAACGATGTTTCCTTTTTCATCTACAGCGATTAAACGGTCACCATCACCATCGAAAGCAAGACCGATATCAGCACCTTTTTCTTTTACTAATTCAGCTAATACTTCTGGATGTGTAGAACCTACTCCATCGTTAATGTTCATACCGTTTGGTGAAGTTCCCATTGTTGAAATATCAGCTTCTAAATCAGCAAATAAGTACGGAGCTAAAGAAGACGTAGCACCATGCGCACAATCTAAAACGATATGTAAACCAGAGAAATCTTCCTCTACAGTTTGTTTAATGTATTGTAAATACTTTTGTCCACCTTCAAAATAATCACTCACTTGTCCAAGGTTCGTACCTGTTGGACGTGGTAATTCATCCACTTCTTTGTCTAATAAAGCTTCGATTTCTGCTTCTTGCTCATCTGTTAATTTAAAACCGTCTGAACCGAAGAATTTAATTCCATTATCTTGTACTGGATTATGAGATGCAGAAATCATAACACCAGCTTGTGCATCTAACGCTTTTGTTAAATAAGCAACACCTGGTGTAGAAATAACACCAAGACGCATTACTTCTGCTCCAGTTGATAATAGACCTGCTACTAAAGCTCCTTCTAACATATGTCCTGATATACGTGTATCACGGCCGATAATTACTTTTGGACGGTCTGTATCTTTTGTTAATACATAACCACCAAAACGTCCAATTTTGAACGCTAATTCAGGTGTTAACTCCTGATTCGCAACCCCGCGTACTCCATCTGTACCAAAATATTTACCCATTATGATTCGCTCCTTTTTCTGGCTCTTTTTGATTATCTACTGTTGGCTCTTGGCTAGTTTCTTTATCTTTATTTTGTTCCGGTTCCTTCTCCTTTTCCTTTTCTGGATCAGGCTTAGGTTCAGGTTCAGGATTTTTTGGTTTTTCAGTTTGATTATCTTTATTATTATTTGAATTTGGTTGTTCACCGTTACCCTGTACTTCTTTATCTGGATTTTCTTTCTTCACAATTGTGACTTTAGCACTTTTTTGTTTTGGCTCTATTGAAATATTACCAGGGCCACTCACTTGAATAGCAACATCCTTCGTCCCAGGAGACACAGTTTGTAGATTAATCACTGCTGTTATTTGAGCAGCTGTTATTTTATCTACTATACTTGTTTCTCCTGAAATATCAACGCTTATCTTCCCATCTTGCGGCGAAAGTAACTGGGCCGTAACGTCTTTAGAAAGTCCATTTTTTTGAATTGATATACCATCAATCGTTCTTGTTTTCGTTTGTTTTGTTTTTTGTACGCCTACTGAAACCTTCACTTGATTTGGCTTCGCACTTGTGACACCCTTTGGTAATAAAACAGAGGTATCGAATGTTGTAGACTCTGTCAATTGACTAAGATCTACTTCGACCCCCTCTATCGATTGTATATTATCCAATATATCTTTTGGACCTGCTATCGTTACTTCTCTTGGCTCAACGCTAATATTTGTAACGGCCAATCCTTCCGGTAAACTCCCCTTTTTCGCATATGTTATAGGAACAGTTTTTTCAGTATTATTGGCCGTAGCTTGCGTCGCCACATTCAACGTTACACTAATTTTAGATGGACTTGTTCTTACATTTAAACGTTTGCCTTCTTTATTATATAATGTCACTTCGGGTGTTTTTGTAACAGTTTTATTAACACCTTTTAAATCAACATACGCCTTAGCAGATGAAATACTTTCAATTTCTTCTTTCGTCCCAACTACCTCAACCGTATCAGGTTTAATGTTTGATTTTTCGAGTGTAGCACCAGCCGACATCTGATCCTCATTTGATAATTTCAAGTCTACATGAACATATTTTCTCGCTTTTTCATGAAGAGTAATTTTAATTGTTGATGGCTGAACTGTTCCTTTCACATCATCTGGAAGTCCGTTCGTTTTCAAAGAAACTTCATAAGTTCCTTTTTCGCTACCTCTCAAATCAACTGGTATATCAAATTGTTTTTTCGCTTTTGCCGTAGCAACTGCTGCTTTTGGACCCTCTAACTTCACCTTAACGCCCTCTGCCGGAATACCACTTACAATATATTTCTCTTCATCATACTTAACGTTAATAGCATAATTAGTTAATGTTTCTTTCGCATCATTTGCAAAAGGTAGTATCCCCGATGTCGTATTTTTTTCAGTTAAAGTCGCTGACATAAAAAGCATACACGCCAATAGTAATGAGATCCCCTTTAAAAACCAATGATTCTCCATTAACTTATCCATGACGCTTTCTCCTCCAATTCCATAAAGACGAAGAAGTCGTTTTTTCGTTCGCACTAAATTCAGCTAACAACATATCTTTCAGTTGTTCTGTCTTCAAATCACGATGCAACTTACCATTTTTCGTTAAAGAAATTTGGCCTGTTTCTTCCGACACAACTACTGTAATACTATCAGTAACTTCACTAACTCCCATTGCAGCGCGATGCCTAGTTCCTAACTCCTTAGAGATAAATGGACTTTCTGATAACGGAAGATAGCAAGCTGCTGCTTTAATGGTACTTCCTTGCATAATTACTGCTCCATCGTGAAGAGGTGTGTTTGGAATGAAAATATTAATGAGTAATTCCGATGATACGTTTGCATTTAGCGGAATACCCGTTTCTACATAATCACCCATACCGGTCTCTTTTGACAAGGTAATTAATGCACCAATTCTACGTTTTCCCATATATTCCGTTGCTTTCGCTATCGCTGTTGCAACCATTTCAGGCTCATCATCCTCATGAGTTCCAGTACGCGAAAATAAACTTCCGCGTCCTAGCTGTTCAAGCGCTCTTCGCAATTCTGGCTGGAAAATAATAATAACGGCTAAAAATCCCCACGTTAATACTTGTTCAGTTAGCCAATATAGCGTTCGCAATTCAAGGAAAATACTGATCATCCGAACGACAATAATAACTGTAATCCCTTTTAAAAGTTGAACAGCTTTCGTCCCTCGGATTATGAGAATTAGCTTATATATAATAAACCATACAACGGCAATATCTAATGCCGTACTAAGATATTTCAAAATGGTCGTATCTTCAAAAGGCATGCTAACCCTTCCTCCTACTTACGAGCAATTCTATCCATATATTGAAATATTGTTTTATGCTCTATCTGTATGTATTTCCAACAACTAGTTAATTATACCATACATGAAACAAACGACAATTACAAACAACCCCCTTTAGTCTAAATTGGTAAGATGTCAAACATTCTTATCGTACAGTATAATATAAATCATTATTATACGCCTA
The DNA here is from genome assembly GCF_051916915.1 of Bacillus cereus group sp. MYBK139-1. NCBI lineage: Bacteria > Bacillati > Bacillota > Bacilli > Caryophanales > Bacillaceae > Bacillus > Bacillus cereus group sp. MYBK139-1. The sequence continues at coordinate 95,122 of NZ_JBQAHO010000009.1, forward strand.
TTTTCAAATAAAAAAAGCAACTTCTCAGTTGCTTTTCTTACATTTATTTTAGTTTTTCACCGAATAAAGAACCCATTAAAGCAACCGCTGTTGTTGCCGTTCTATTTCGCTCATCTAAAATCGTATTTACCTCAACAAACTCGGCAGATGTAACAATATCAGCTTCCGCTAACATCTCCATTGCTAAATGACTTTCACGATAAGATAAGCCACCAATTACAGGTGTTCCAACTCCTGGTGCATCATGAGGATCAAGACCATCTAAATCTAATGATAAATGCACACCATCAGTATGAGATAAATACGCGATTGTTTCTTCCATAACAGCCGTCATACCCATACGATCAATCTCGTGCATTGAAAATACTTTAATACCTTCATTTCGAATAAAGTCTTTTTCTCCTTCATCTAATGCACGTGCACCGATAATTACAACATTCTCTTTTTTCACCTTTGGATATGCCCCGTATAAATCTACAAGCGTGGGATGTCCATACCCTAAACTTGCTGCAAGTGACATACCGTGAATATTTCCAGATGGTGAAGTTTCTTCTGTATTTAAATCGCCATGTGCATCATACCAAATAACACCTAGGTTTTTATAATGTTTCGCAACACCAGCTAATGTACCAATAGCGATACTATGATCGCCACCTAATACAAGTGGAAAACGCCCTTCTTCTATAATATGATCCACCTTACTTGCTAATTCGTTACATACAGTTGCAACTTGTGTAAGGTTTCTTAAGCTTGTATTTACATCTACTTCTTTTTCTCTCTCTATACATATATCTCCCATATCTTTAACGTCATATCCAATTTCTTCAATTCTTTCAATTACACCTGCATAACGGATTGCGCTCGGTCCCATATCAACTCCACGACGCATCTGTCCTAAATCCATTGGAACTCCAATAACTGAGATTTCTTTTTTCATAGATAGTATCCCCCTTTTGTGCCTTCACTAAATATTTTAAATCTTTTATATAGTCTGACTCAACTCGACATTTTTCTGTATGGATATACAAAGTATTCACTTATATCCGCTTCGAAATCCAAATTTTAAGACTATTCCCTGTATAAAGTTAACTTAATGAAGCAACTACTATCATTATTATTAGATAATAATAAAAAACACTCCGCATTTAGAAGTGTTTTTCTGATGCTATTTTCCACACTGCTGCAATATTTTTTGCTGTCATTTCAATATTCTCTTCTGCTACTTTATATGCCTCCTCTAATGTCATCGGACTTGTTGTAATACTAAATACTGCATCTATTCCTTTTGCATGAACAGCCGAATAATTCGGAGATACTGATCCCCCAATCGCAATGACAGGAATATGAAAACGCTTTGCACGCTCCGCAACACCTACTGGGGCCTTTCCATATGCTGTTTGTTCATCTATTCTCCCTTCGCCAGTTATAATTAAATCTGCACCTTCTATATGCTTATCAAAATTTGTATAATCTAATACAATTTCAATTCCTCTCCGCAAGTTTCCCTTTAGCACTGCAATAACAGCTGCTCCCATACCGCCTGCAGCTCCTGCACCAGGTATTTTAGATACGTCGCAAAATAGGTATTGTTTAAGGATATGCGCATAATGCTTTAAATTCTCATCCAGCTCTTTCATCATCTCTTCATCCGCACCCTTTTGTGGCCCAAATACGAAAGATGCTCCCCTTATTCCAACTAACGGATTATCTACATCACATGCTGCTTCTATCTTTATATGCTTTAAGCGTGAATCCATTTGTGAAAAATCAATAGAGACAATCGAATGTAACGTTCCACCAGATGGCTCTATTACTTCTCCTTTTCCATTTATAAACCTGACTCCTAAAGCTGACAACATACCCGCTCCTCCATCATTTGTAGCACTTCCTCCAAGTCCTAAAATGATACGCTCAGCTCCTTCGTCTAGCGCATGTAGTATAAGTTCTCCTGTTCCTTTCGTCGTCGTAATAAGTGGGTTTCGCTTTTTAGCCGGAACGTGTTGTAAGCCTGATGCTGCTGCCATTTCAATAAACGCTGTCTTTTTATCTTTAGACATACCGTAAAAGGCTTGTACGCTCTCTCTAAGCGGTCCTGTCACATGAAATGATATAATCCTCCCGCTTGTAGCATCAACAAGGGAATCGACCGTTCCTTCCCCTCCATCTCCAATCGGTATTTTTACGTACTCTGCTTTAGGAAAAATTGCTCCAAAACCTCTTTCAATAGCTTCACATACTTCTATAGCTGTTAAGCTTTCTTTATATGAATCAGATGCAATAACAACTTTCATAATTATCCCCATCCTTTATTTTCACGTTTTCTCCATTTTAAATGACAAGTATGAAAGTTGTCTTTTTAAACACAAAAAAAGCTTACATCATATGATGTAAGCTTTCTCTATTAGATGGAGCCTAGCGGGATCGAACCGCTGACCTCCTGCGTGCAAGGCAGGCGCTCTCCCAGCTGAGCTAAGGCCCCTTAGTAATTAAGCGGAAGACGGGATTCGAACCCGCGACCCCAACCTTGGCAAGGTTGTATTCTACCACTGAACTACTTCCGCGAAAATGGTGAGCCATGAAGGACTCGAACCTTCGACCCTCTGATTAAAAGTCAGATGCTCTACCAACTGAGCTAATGGCTCGTAAATGGCTGGGCTAGCTGGATTCGAACCAGCGCATGACGGAGTCAAAGTCCGTTGCCTTACCGCTTGGCTATAGCCCATTAATATTTACTAGTATGGTTATCTTTTCAAAAAAATAAACCCTCTCAGGTTATTTTAAAGAAAATGGTGGAGGGGGGCAGATTCGAACTGCCGAACCCGAAGGAGCGGATTTACAGTCCGCCGCGTTTAGCCACTTCGCTACCCCTCCGACATTTAAAATATATATGGTGGAGGATGACGGGATCGAACCGCCGACCCCCTGCTTGTAAGGCAGGTGCTCTCCCAGCTGAGCTAATCCTCCAAAAGTGGTGACCCGTACGGGATTCGAACCCGTGTTACCGCCGTGAAAGGGCGGTGTCTTAACCACTTGACCAACGGGCCAAAAAAGTTTTAAACCTATTCCCAAGCTTCCAACCGGGCTTGAACCGGTGACCTCTTCCTTACCATGGAAGTGCTCTACCAGCTGAGCTATGGAAGCATAATGGCTCCGCAGGTAGGACTCGAACCTACGACCGATCGGTTAACAGCCGATAGCTCTACCACTGAGCTACTGCGGAATAATATTAGCCTGGCAACGTCCTACTCTCACAGGGACAAGGTCCCAACTACCATCGGCGCTAGAGAGCTTAACTTCCGTGTTCGGTATGGGAACGGGTGTGACCTCTCTGCCATCATTA
>NZ_JBQAHO010000010.1:0-72878 GCF_051916915.1 Bacillus cereus group sp. MYBK139-1
TGGAGATGGCAGCCGGATTCGAACCGGCGATAAAGGTTTTGCAGACCTTTGCCTTACCTCTTGGCTATGCCATCATATTAAGATTTCGTTGCCTTACATTTGTAATAGAGAGGTGAGTCCCTTAAAACTAAAAAGAAATTTTAAATTTTTTATTTTTTGAATGGCAGCAGCTAAATTTACATCAGCAATTAAAGCTTTGGGACCTTTGCCTTACCTCTTCCTACGCCAACATTGCAGTATTTCATTGCCTTACGTTTGTAATAGAGAAGTAAGTCCACAAAAATTAAAAAGAGTGTAAAAAAAAGAAATTCGCACCTCATAAGTACGAATTTCTTTTTTACTTTGAGAAACTGTAAGAACTCTACATTAAGTCAATTTCTTCATCACGTTCACCCACACTCTCTTTATGCCTTCATATTTAATAGGACCGTAAGTTATACGAAATCTAACACAGAAAAAATTTATATTTCTTTTTACTTTTTTAGATCTTATTTCTCTACTACTTACGAGAAGAAAAAAGCGGAGGTATTGATTATGAAGAAAAATTATGGAGTTACTGTCTTTACTATGCCCCACTGTCCGGCTTGTATTAACTTAAAGAAATGGCTTATTAAAGAGAATATTACCTTTACTGAAAAAAATATTATTAAGGATTTAAAGGCTCAAAAAGAATTTGAAGAGTTAAGCTTAAAGTATACTCCAACCATTTTTATTGAAAATGGTGAAGAAACCCATAAGTTTATTGGAGCACCCATTAAAGAACTTGAAAAAATTTTACTATCAGAATCTAGTTCAAAATAAATGAGGTTACAATCATGGATATTATTGAAGAAAAGGTTAAGAAATATAATCAAGTTAAAATTGATTTAATGAAAATTGCCCAATGTATCGATTATTGCAATGAAGATGAAAGAGAAATTTATCAAGACATTGCTCTAAACTACTCAAAACACCTTAAATGTATACAGGAATCAATCGAGAAAATCTATGGTATAGATCTTTGTAATTGTTGCACTCTACCAAAAGAATAAGTAAAATTATTCCTATTTTATAGAGGCTAATTTTTCATATATTTTCACCATTCTTACCAATGAGAGCTAAGGCTCTCTTTTTTTATTTCCTTTCGTCAAAATATAAAATTAATAATTTGCTATCATTGTGTGAAAATCTTACATTTATCAACAAATTATTATTGTATTTTCAATTTTTAGAATGTAAAATATTTCAATGTAAATACATACCATTTAGGGAGATGGAGAAAGTTATGAAAAAACTATTAGCTTCAGCAACAGCGGTCACATTATTAACAGTAGGGTACAGCTCTGCTGCATTTGCAGCCAAGAGTCCTAATGATACAAAAAACTGTGGACATTTTAAAAATCAACAAGAGGCTCAAGCGTTCTGGGATCAAAATGGATATGGTGTTGGAAATGATCCAAATCGTTTAGACAATGATAAAGATGGTATTCCATGTGAAGATTATAAGTATTCAACAAACACAAATACTACAACGGACAATAAAGAGACTACTAAGCAGGAAAATACTAAACAAGAACCTGTAAAACAAGAAAATACACAACAAAACAACCAAGCATCAAACAATAAACAAGAGCAAACTAAACAAACAGCTGTAAAGACTGAAACGAAAAAACAAGGTGAAAAATTACCTAATACAGCATCAAACGGCGTTACAATGATGCTTGCAAGTGCTGCTTTAGTATTAGCAGGTTCAATTCTTGTATTCCGTCGTAAAAAAACGAATGCATAAACTAATACCTAAAAACGGCAGGAATGTTCCTGTCGTTTTTAATGTGGAGTGATAAGCTTGAAAAAACTTGATTGGTTGGGGGTTTTACTAATTACTATAGGCTCTTTTGCCTTTGTTTATTACTTTATAGATTGGTATGATGCAAGAAAAACTGTTGAAGCCTTAACCAGTACTGAAATTCAACAATATCAAAATATACAACCTGCCACTAAAGATGAAAAAGATGTCAACAATGAATCAAACAAAGGACAATCTCAACATACTATACCAAATCAAGAATCTAATCTTACAAACACTAGTGAACCCATACCAGAATCACAAAAACAGATCCCAGCTTCTCAAGTTCAGCATCAAATGGGAGAACAAATCGCCTATATGGTTATACCGAAAATTAAACAGAAATATCAAGTTTACTGGGGGGCTGATGCTAGAACTTTGAAAAAAGGGGTAGGAATGTTTGTTAGTAATATTACCACTACTCCTTCTGGTAATGGACATACTGTTTTAAGCGGCCATCGTGATACGGTATTTACTAAGTTAGGAGATTTACAAGAAAATGACTATATTTTAGTTGAGTATGATAAAAGAGTATACATTTATCAAATTCAAAAACATTGGATCACAGATGCAAATGATCGCACTGTAATAGTCGCAAAAGACAAACCAACATTAACACTAACTACATGCTATCCATTTAACTATATTGGGGATGCACCTGAACGATACATCATTGAAGCATCTTTGGTTGCTATTAATTGAAAGTGAGGGCTTCGGCTCTCTTTTTTATTTCCGTTCGACAAAATATGACAATGTAGTTGTAACTGGATTTGTTATGATTAAATAGATATCTTACATAATATAAATGGTTAGTAATAAGCAAGAGAAAAAAGTTAATAAATATAAAGGAGGTATGGATATAACATTGAAATAAACAAAATATACGTTTTATATTAAAAATGATGTAAAATAGATATAAATAGAGCTTTAATTACCTTTTTATTATTAATTAGACTTTAATTTATGTTATTTATTTACAAAGGTGTGATCTAATTATGGACGATACTGTAAATTCCAACGAGGAAAATAAATTAGAAATTAATATTGATATTAATACTAAAATGTTTAATGAGTATAGTTATGAGATAAAACATCAAGAAAAGATTGTATTAGCGGCTGAAGAGAGGAGAGCAAATATGATTGATTTTCTTGCAAAAGAAGCTGAGGAACAATATCATACTCAAAATAGAGAAAAAATTATTGAGCTCTTAAAAGATACAGATTGTCCTACTCATAAAATTAAAATATTAGAACAGGCACATGCTGATATCTCAAAATATAATGAGGACTTCAAAAATGCTATGTGTAGACGATCATTTCTTAGGTTTAATAACCTATATAGTGAGGTAAAGCCTTATCTTGCGAAAAAACGGTCTTTTTGGATTTTTAAAAAAAGTAATTAAAATTTATTTTTTAAAAGTCATAAATTTGGATGGAGGAAATGTTATGTTTTCCTTTCTTGTTCTGAAAAATGGAGAATTCTCAAAAAAAGATTTACGGTCTATGGAAAAATATTTGAATTTGAAATTTCGTTCTCAAATGGGGGATATATTAACAGCTGATAGTGAAGATTATAATTTTAATATCGTTTGTGATAATGATAGTTTAGAAATTTCATTTTATAATGATGTAGAGTATAAAAACCTTTTCAAAAATTATTTAGAAAACAATTTAGTAGGTCATATAAAAGGTTTTTATATTGATAAAGACTATGCAGATGACAATTATTACACTGTTCTAAAAGAATTTGCTAATGAAAATGCAATTGTTATTAACTGATTAAAAATAATTAAGATTGATTATTTTTATATTAAATACATAAAGGAGTATTTGATTATTATGAATATAAAAGATAAGAAAATAAATATTATAAGTTTAGTAGAGGAACAATTAAAATTAAAGTCTAAAAAGCACGAAATAACAGAAGAAGGGGATGATCCTGAAAAAATAGATATAGTAACATTAAATTTTGTTAGTAAAGAATCAGATATAGATATTGATATGCATTTAATTTTTGAGGAAGATCCTGATAGATTAGATATTGTTATTCCAGATGTTTATGATTTAGAAGATGTAGATTCAATGAAATCTAATGAAATCTTTAAAGAGGTTTTAGATATGAATAGTTCACGATTATTATATGGTAGATTAGGTTATGCCTCTGAACTCAATTCAATAACTTATATGAATTCTATCTCTTTAAAAGGAAGAAATAGTCTTGAGGCTGATGAACTAAAAGATTATATCAATTATTCTCTATTCATTACTAATAAAGCTAAAGAACATCTCAATGAACTTAAAAATAAAGAAGAAATTAAGGATATTTAATTATTATGGATGATAAAAAAGAAAAATTAATCGATAATACTTATGCAGTGATTCAAGCATTATTTTTCCTTATATCCTGTGTAGTAATTACCTCTATAATTTTAGTTGATAAATACAAAGATATCCAGATATTGAACTATTTGAATTTAATTTCTTTAATAGGGGCCATAGCTTTACTTATATTAATGATGAGAGATAAGGTTGATTTATTCAAGGATATTTCTGAATATGATAAGACAAAGCATAAAAAATTATTAGGCATATGTGCATCTATTTTCATCGTTATTGTTATTTCTATTGTACTACTCTTAATTTTAACAAATAAATTAATAATAGATTCAAGGACTGATGCTATAATAGGAGCAGCAGCCTTGGGGCTGGCTTTATCAAGTGATTTGCTCTCCATTCTTCTATTAAAAATAGTATTACGAAAATCTATAAAAAAATTTAAAAATATCTTTGATGTTTATGATAAAGCAAATTAATTATATAAATTCGAATTATACTTCTCAAAAAAATTTATATACCAGCGTAATAAAATGAAATAGGATTTCAATACATATTATTAAAATTAAAGTGATTCAAGTCGGAGGAAGGCACCTTTGGGTGTCTTTTTTTGTCTCCCTAATTTTATTTTTATTCCATTTTATTGGAGAATACCACTTACAATAATTACTTCCATTTTTAAAACAATTAACAAAGACCCTGCTATCTAAATAACAGGGTCTTAAATATAGTAAAGTGAGTACCTCTTCCTTTTGTATAGGTACTGCTGCATAGTCTGGTATATTTCAATGGTATCACGCACCCATTTGTTAGGATTAATTAATACGTTTTACTCTAGCAATCCTAACATCATTAATCTCAAATTCATTACAATATAATTGTGCTCTCTTTTTTTCGTGATTCTCAAATGTGAATAAGCATCTGTATATCGGATGAACATCAGGCCATCCCAGATAATCTTCTTCTATAAATTGTACATATTCACCTTTTTTAAAATCTTCACATGTATCAGTAGTAACTTTAACATACTGCCCTGGGGTTAATTCAGGATATTTCATATATACCACCTCAAACAAATTGAGTATTTGCGTGATTAATAAAATTATATAACAAAACACTACATTTTTACAATCCTTACATAGCCTCTTGAAATATTAAATTACCTTTACTTAATAACTTCATTAAGCCATTCGGGTTTGATTTGGTCACCTTGAACCAATCGTAACTCCCTAAACAAAAAAACTAAATCCGCCCCTGAAAATAGCTTTACAGGATATCCATCCTGATATACTTCCTCCTGAGCCTGTTTTGAATAATATGAAGTTGTAACAAAGATACCATATTGTCCACGAGATAACCGTGCCACTAAGCGTGATAAGTGCCTTGGCTCAACCCTATTTTTCCTGCCAAACCTTTTTGCTTCCCCCAGAAAATTTATATCATAGGCCAAGGGATATGGTAAGCTAAAATGCCCTATAAAATCGAATCCCCCATCTTTAGTCGGCCTTGTTTGCGTAATAGAGTGAGTTACATCTTTTAGCTGTTGAAATAAAGCTACTGTTACTGCTTCAAATTCTATTGGAGATAGCGAAACTAACTGTTCCAATATCTTAGCATCCGGACTTCCTTCTTTGGGTAATTGACTATCTAGAGTTCTTATTTTATTTTTCCATACATGTAATTTGTTTATTTTACCATTTTTGTATTCTCTCCATGAAGAAGGTGCATCCTTATCTATAAAGTTGATCTCCTCAAAATCATTTGCTCTTGCTCGATTATGTAACCAAGTAATATCTACTTCTTCAACATCAAGTATTGATAGGTGACATCTATAATTTTTTATTGGTAAACCACTTTTATTATCTACAAACCAAGTAAGTTCAAGTTTATCTAATATACAAAGTCCATTAAATCTAACAATTCCCGTCCTTGTTTTTGAAAAATGTAGTATTGGGGGGACATGCTTAAAATTACCATCTAATATAAATGATTGATAAGTTCAAGCGTTTTATTTCCTTCAAAGTCATCATATCTCTTTTCATAATTGAATTTTGCATCACCCCAATATAAAATTTCTCCCTCAGATAAATCTACAATATCATGCCAGGGATTACTTTCCCCCGAGTTTGTATCACTTGTCACCAATATTAGATATGCAGGTGCATCACTAAATCGTGATACATATTTTAAAGGGCGAATCCCTGGCGAATTTCTCATACCACTGTTCTTTATGTTTATCCAACGTGAAAACTGGTCTTCTTCATTACGGGTTGAAGCTTTATCTATGTATTCATGTCCTAACCTATATATGTTTCCCAACATAATTGCCCCCATTGACGAGTTATTCTTTTATAAGACTATCTTTATTTTAGAAAATACGATTAAAAACTCCTTATATTTTAACAGGAAAATCAAACCATAATAATATTGTTTTTTTATATAAAAAAGTAAAACATCTTGTAAATACTAACCTCATAAAAACTGTATACCGCGTACCTACAATCACTCACCGCAACGATACGAATTTAAGAAACGCTTTCTTCCCCCAAAACGATAAGAATGAACTTTAGCGTTATTAAAATAAAAACAATTCTGTTTAGAGAGAACTTTAAAATCTTATATTAATAGGGATATTTGTACCAGACCACCCCCAATAACATATGAAGATCAATAACTTTAAAAAAACAAGTTTTTAATAGTGGTTTTAAATTAAAACAAAAAATAAAACCCTATTAAGTCAAAACAAACGTTTATTTAATAGGGTTTTATTTTAAAAATGAAATCACCAAAAAAAATTACCTCTTGCATTCCATATACACACATTGTATACTGAGTTTATCGATAAGCAGTCAAAAAACTTGCTTTTCGCAATGCAATAAAGTTCCAATGACAGCAACACCAGCACTCCCATACATCCCCATGCATGAATGCTGGTGTTACACAAAAACATTAGGAGGTAACGTTAAAATGCAATTATATCAAAATGAAGAAATAAGAAGCAAGAAAATAGGACTTGTATTACAACCAGTCGGCCCACAAGGAAATGAAGAACGTACAATTCTTAAGGCAGTTCATTTAGACAATATAGCCGAGGCTTTAACTGATGTACAATATACATATTTAGAAAAAATTTTCCCAAATAAGGAATTTCTAATTTGGGGAGTAAACGATCGCGGACCTACAGCTACTCAGTACGATCTAATCGAGAAAGATTTTCATGTTTGGTTTTATAAGCAACGTAATTATTTTTTACGTGCAAAAATAGCTTGCAAGTTCCATAACCCAAAAGTAGCAAGCATGTTATGGAAACCAGATAAAAACGGTCGAAATTTCAATAATTTATATTTTTGCCCCGTTGAATCATTAGAGAATATCAACTTATCTGTATTTAAAGTGAATGAAGTATTGGAATCAAAGGAAGATATTTTACGTCGTATGACCGTTTATGTCGATGAAATAGCAACAGCTTTATTGAAATTACTATAAATATACAAAATCGTGACCAAGGACCTAATTCTCTGGTCACGATTTTATACTAGAAGTACTAAAAGGAGCAATTTAAATGACAGAAATAATGACAGGCTTACGTTATTTAATGAATGTCAAAGGGCAAAAAAATAAAGATATTGCGAAAATCCTTGGCATCTCTACCCAAGCAGTTTCACTTTGGACAAAGAAAGGCACTATTCCCAATAAACATTTAGAAAGACTTGCAAATCACTATAAAGTATCTCAAGAGTATTTAGTAAACCCACTCACTGCTGATACCATTAGTGTCATTGAAAAAGATGCAACACCCATGATGCAAATTGTCCATAATGGACTTAACATGTATGGAGATTTTAATATTGTATTGCAGCCAACCGGTGACAAAATAGCGCGTACAAATTATGAAAGCACAGTTCGTCAACTGCAAGACATTGAGGATTTTTCTGATTATGTAAAAACAAACGAATTAGCTGATTTACATATGATTTTTCCAGAAGGACAATGCGCGGTGTGGGGAACTAAGTCTGGTGTCAATGACACAACAAAGAAACAGTACGATAAATTAGCCCTTGGTGATTTCGTACTATTTTATCAGGATAAACATTTCTATAGCCGTGCAATTGTAGCATATAAAATACATTCACCTAGACTAAGTGAATACTTATGGGGAACCCCTATTTTTGAAAATATATACTTACTGCAAGATGTTCAACCATATAACTTATCTATTGTACGATTTAATGAAATTGTATATGGAAAATCAGAAGATTTCCCAGTAATGGCATTCCGCGTTTTAAACCGTGAACAAAGTTTACAGATTATTGATGCATTGGATATTGAAGCTGATTATTCTCCAACTAAATTAACTAGCAGAAAACAACCTCGTGAAGATATTTTGAAAGCATTGTTAAATTTAGAAAATAATAAAGAACTTGACCGTAATACAAAACGAAAATATCGCATTGAACAAAGTTTATTACGTGAATTTTTATTTAATGGTAAAAACGAGGTTGTATGTGCCTGCTGCCAAACAAAACTTTCGCCAGATTTTTTTGCGACAGCTCATATAAAAAAACGCTCGCACTGTTCAAAAAAGGAAAAACTAGATGTTAACGTTGTAATGCCTCTCTGCTACTTAGGATGTGACATGTTGTTTGAAAAAGGTCTACTTGTCGTCAATTCACATGGCCATTTCCAACGTACTGATGTAATAAATAAAACAGTTCCCTATGAAGGACGTTTAGGCAAACTGCTTGCAAAGTATGACCAAAAACCTTGTTCCTATTGGAACAACGAAACAGCCTTATATTTTCAATGGCATTATAATCACCATGTAATGAAATAAAGATCTACAATAAGTATTGGTGTAACAATGGAATCAAATCATGCGATAAGCATTAGCGGACATTAAAAATGAGAAAAACCATATTAATTGAAGCGGTAAAATAATATTTGGATGGGGGTCCAATACATATTATTAAAATTAAAGTGGTTCAAGTCGGAGGAAGGCACCTTTGAGTGTCTTTTTTAATGTATAAAAAAAGAGAGAAACAGTTGTGTTTCTCTCTCCTTTTATAAATAATTATAAATTAAAATTGCAAATGATACTTAATACTTACTTACAAGGCATCATATCACCAGTATGGCCATCCGAGTACTCTCCAACGCAAATTGCTTGCTGTGTTTCAGCTTTAGAATCAAATGAATACACCCCAACTACTCCAACTACTCCTAATAACCCTGCTAGTACTAAATTGCGAATCTTTTTCATCAATAATTCCTCCTTTAAAGATATTCAATTAATAAGATTCTCCATTTTTTTACTATTACCTTCTTTTAAAGCATACCTTTTCGATAAATTTAATAAGATATATTTCGACTCTTTTTTCATTTCCCTTCGACAAAGTATGACAATATACAGATATTTATTTTGATAAGATTGTCCAGAAATATTACATTTTATATATCTTGGAGGAATTAAATTATGAGCAAAAAATTATTAATGGCTTTATCATGCAGCGTGTTACTTATGGGATTGGCTGCTTGTGGTTCAAATGATAAAGCAAGTACATCAGAAGAACCACAACAAGAAACTAAAAAAGAAGAGGAACAAAAGAAGTTAGATGAGCAAAAACAGGAAGATGAACAAAAGAAAATAGAAGAACAGAAAAAGGTCCAAGAACAAAAAAAGGCTGAAGAACAACGCAAACAAGAAGAAGCTACGAAAAAGGACCAATCAACAATTACTTCTGGTAACACTATTAAAGGCTTAAAAGACGAGCTATCCATTGGTATGTCATTTAAAGATTATCTTGCTAAAAAGAAATCATTAAACGTAGAGAATCCCTTCAGTATTTCACTTGGGAAAGGTAATGTAGGAAGTGTCCTTCAAGCTCAAGATGGAGTACTAGTCGTATGTATTGATGGAGAAAAAATATTTGATTTAAAAACATTTAAAAATGTTGATGAAGCTAAAGAATACGAAAAGAGTTTAAAAGTAAAACACTAGAATTAATTCATATTTCACAATGACCAACTGTTGGTTTGAAATAAAACTTAATCAAAAAAGTATCACGTCCCCATATTATATGGTAAATACAAAGACTCTATTTTGAAAAAAGTTTAATCAAAATAGAGTCTCTTGTTAGAAAGCTAAATTTAGTTTTTATAAAAAAGATTGATCAAAACCCATAATCTTATCTATTATAACAATTTACTTATACCTAACCTATTCTTGAAACCAAAACAGAACTTCAATAGGTGCTTTTAAAACCTTTGCAATATCATAAGTAAGTTTGAATGAAGGGTTATATTTCCCATTTTCAAGATTGCCAATTGTTTCCCTTCTAACACCAACCTTATTAGCTAAATCTTCTTGAGACATATTTAACTTTACTCTATATTCTTTCATTCGAGTCTTAAGTGGCATCTTGCATCCCTTTCTTTTCTCTATGCTCAAATACTTCTAAATTAATTATGAATGTGCCTAAAGGTATGGAAAATGAAATTATAACGAATAACCGAATTATATGTGCATTTTCAAATATAAAAACACTTAAGAGTAGTATACTGCCTAGTACTATTGCTACGAAAAAAGCTCTTGTAGCGGCGATTCGAACATGCAGCATAAAAAGCTCATCTGGTACTACTCTTGCATATGCGAAGAAGAAAAAGAAACCGAAAAAGTAATATGCCCATAAAATATTACCTAAAAATGTAAGCGGACCTAAAAACCCCAAAAAACCAAGAAATCCTAAGTATGCTAATTTATTTTTCATACAAACCTCCTATGTGATATATTTCGCTCTTTATGTTATAAATATATCACATAAATTTGATAATAAAAAGGACAGAAAACAGTACAACTGTTTTATAAACGTCGCAAATTTATCTAAAAGTTACATCGATATTACTTAACATGGGAAAATAATATTCGTATGGGAGTCCATATTATTAAAATCAAAGTGGTTCAAGTCGGAGGAAGACACCTTAGGGTGTCTTTTCTTTATAGGGGCCCGCCAAATCATCATCAACAAAAAAATAAACGCCTCCAAAACGAAAAAAATGAGCTACCTTCTCAAAGTAACTACCTGTAGAGAAAGAAAATTTTCGTTAAGGGGGGACTTTAAAAGCTTAGCTTGATAGCGATGGGGTAGCATCACATGCCCTTTAAGTTAATATTTTTAAGTACCCAAAAACGATTTTTCCACCTTTTCACAGTTATTTAAGGGTAGTAGGCTCACTTTTTCCTTTTGGGGGAACAATTAATTTCTTAACTTGACGGCGATGTATGATGACCCCTAATAAGAAGAATGAAAAAATCAAGATTACAGCCAAATTTTTGCTAATTGAGAAACTCCTTCTATTATCTTTTTTTCACATAAATTACCCAATCCAAGTTGAATATGCGGATATCGTGGTGTATATTTCGAGAAATATTTTGAACAAGGATAAACTACAATTCCGTGTTCATATGCCCTTTCAATTAGCATTTTTTCACTCATTTCCGTTTTTACTTCAATAATAACGAAAATTCCGGAGCTACCACCTTTTATTTCAACATAATTCTTAAAATGTTTTAATAATTCCCTATTCAATAGTTTCATTTTACGTTTATACAAAGCTTTCATCTTCCTTAAGTGTGAGTACCAATATCCTTCATTCATAAAGGCCGCCAGTGTTCGCTGATGGATAGATGAGGATGTTTGCTCAAGCAAAGGGAGTATCTTTTTATATTCACTTATTAGCCTCCTAGGCAAAACCATATAACTGACACGGATAGAGGGTAGTAGTGCTTTTGAAAAAGTTCCTAAATAAACCACCCTATCATTAGAATCTAAGCTTTGAAGAGACGGTATAGGTTGATGGATGTATCGAAATTCACTATCATAATCATCCTCAATAATATATCCTTCCACCTTTTTTGCCCATTGAATTAACTTTAATCTTTCATTGACGGGTATAGTCACTCCATATGGAAAGTGGTGAGTAGGAGTGACATATACAAGTCTAGAAGGCGATTTTAAAAGGAGATCGACTTGGATGCCTTGTTCTTTTACCGGGATTGGATCAATGATAAATGATTGAAGAACAAAAAGTTCTCTTGCCACATTATATCCAGGGTCTTCGACTGCCAGATAATGATAGTCTTGCTGCTTTAGCAACAACGACAAAAGTAATAACAAGTGCTGTGTGCTACTGCCAATAATAATTTGTTCTGCAGAAGTATTAACTCCTCTTGATTGAAACAAGTAATCTGCTAGTACCTTTCTTAATTTAATGTCTCCTTGTTTTTCTCCATATGAAAACATGCTAGAGTCTTTAATGATTTTGTTTGTAAGCATTCTCCATTTTTTCAAAGGGAAGTTCTCTTGATCCACTGTCCCAATTTTAAAGTCAATAGTATTCATGGCAGCATGATTTGTTTCATGATGCTGTTCTCTAGTGGGTTCATAATTAAGTATCTCATCCGATATAGTAGCCTCTACAAAAAATCCCTTTTTGTTCTCACTTCGAATATATCCTTCCGATTGCAGTTGTTCATAGGCTACTTGAGTTGTGTTTCTACTGACCTCTAATTGGATAGCAAGTTGTCTAATCGATGGCAACTTTGTATTCTTTTCTAATTTACCAGATAAAATTTGAGTACGTATGTATTGATAAACTTGTTGGTACATAGGAGTGTTGCTTTCTCGATTGATATTAAATATTAGTTCATTCATCATTGTAATACCTCATCTGTCATTTGTTTTTATTATAAACTGTACCTTTTAGAAATGACGGTATAAATGAATAATAAATTTAGAAAAAAATTGAATTTGGGAGAAAACTTATGACAATATTTATGTACATATTTTGTTTGATTGTATGGGGACTCAACTTTATTGCAGTAAAAATTCAAGGAACTCCTGTCAGCTTAGAATTATCCTTAACGTATCGTCTAGTTATGACAGCTTTTTTATTTTTGATACTTGTTTGGTTCCTTCGACCAAGAGGGATACCAACAAGAAAAGATATCCCATTTGTAATAATTTTTGGTGTATGTAACTTTGCATTAAGCTATTTATGCCTTTATTACGCCACAATTTTGAGTTCTGCAGCAATCGTAACATTGATTTTTTCATTAAAGGTGATTTTGACCCCGATTACCCTTCGGATTTTTTTAAAAGAAAAGTTACATTCACGCGTTTTGGTTGGGGGGATTTTTGGTGTATTAGGCGTATGTATTCTCATCTATCCGAACTTGCACAACTTTCAAGGGTACAATGACATAAAAGGAATTATAGTTGCGATCTTAGGTACGTTTCTTACAGCAGTAGGCGATGCCAGCTCGGCACGAAATGCAAGTCACAAGGTGAATCCTATCTATGCAAATGCCATTGGATTTACAGTGGGCAGTATATTGATGGGAGTAATTGTATTATTTCAAGGACAAGAATTTATATTTCCAACATCGTTTTCATATTTATTTGGATTGTTATATTTAACTCTGGTTGCTTCATTTGTAGCATGGTTATTCTATTTGAAGCTTGTAGAAAAAATTGGAGGAGCTCGAAGTGGCTATATGGTTGCACTTTTCCCGGTAATTGGAGGAATAGCTTCCGTTTTAATCGGTGAGTCAGATCCATCATTGTATTTGTTTGCTGGTTGTTTTTCTAGCTGTATTGGCGCTGCTATCGCATTAGGGTTTAGAACTCGGAAGCAAGTTACGAAATTACCTCTAAAAAGAGTTACTTAAATGGTTAACAAATAACATTAAAATTATTAATTCACTAGATTATTAGAAAAAATGGTTCCCTATATAATTTTCCGGTAAAATATAGATATAATTTAAGAAGATAAAGTTAATATAGATCAACTAAATAACACAAAGAAAATGTTTTATTGCATAAAAAAAGGCTCCATTGCTGGAGCGCTCAAAAATAAAATAAGTAAATGAATTAAAACAAATAACAGACAATTTAACTATATAGATTAAATATAAATAAATCTATATATATGCAACATTGCATGTAAAGTTCTATTTATTGATGCTATAATAAGCTTACTCGATGATTGTTATATATTTTTATGGTTTTTAAGCAATATAATACCTTCTTAACACCAAGTGTACAAGTAAAAGAAGACATCTTAATTGATGTCTTCTTTTCTTATATAATAATAACACAATAAAATTATAAAGAGGCAAGTTGAAGGAAGGCACCTTTGGGTGTCTTTTCTTTTAGGGCACGGAATAAATTTTACTAGGATACATACCTAATAATCACTTTTTCTTCAGTAATAATCCCTTGATCCAACAACTCTTTATACCTCAATATTTTTTCAGCCCCACGGTTCTCCATGCGTATATTGTATAACGTTTGTTGTATTAACCTTTGATTGGTCCGTTGAAACATTTACTCCATTTAATAGTATGACCGTAATTATTAATCCAATTGAACTGCTGATGATTCTTTTCATTTTAAAGCCCCTTTCTGAAAACCTTTTTCTTTTTCTTTATATCCTAAATAGAAGTATTCACTGGATTTCATTGAATTTCCTTCTTCATGGTATTTAACCGCTAATTTTTCAGCATATTCCTGGACATATTGCCATAAACCTACTTCATTAAAGAAAGATATTCCTTTAGAAATAGCTAACTCTAATTCTTCAGCAGAAACATTTTCATTCATTCCCTTTAGAATTGTAAAGTGATGTTCATATTCTTTTTGTTCTAGTTCATTACAGATTACTAATCCTTTTTCAATTAAGGACGCTGCAAGCTTTGTGTTTCCTAACTTTAAATTCTCTCTAGCTTCCAAAAAGATCGCTCTAAAGTGATTCGGAATTTTTTGTGATACTTCAGATAAGTAACGAAGTGCTAAATCAGATAGGTTTTGCTCTGCATACATAACCCCTAAACTATGTCGAACTCGTAACATTAGCTCCTCTTCATTCTGCTTTTTCAAAATATCCAGAGACGACATAAAATAAACTTCTGCCTGTTCAAATTCATTTAGCTTTACACATGCTAAACCCATAACATTGTCACATGCTGCGACCTTCCTACTATACCCGTACAGCCCTTCAAATACATTTCTTGCTCTAGTTGCATATTGAATTACTAAAATAGGCTGGCAAACATGATAATAATAGCTGGATAGCTTAAAGTTAAATTCTGCTTTTTCGATTGGATCCTGAATATTTTTCAACAAAGATTCTGCTATTCCATAATGCTTTTCAGCCACTTTAAAATCACCGTTTACCGTAGCATGAGAAGCCTTAAAGAAATGGTAATAATATAATAAAGATTCATCTGATGGCGCTTCATCTAACTTCATTTTTCTTAGATCATTCTTAGATATGTCAGATTGATGGGGATAAAACTCTGCACTCAACATTTTAAATCTAAAATCTAAAAGTGAATAAAACTCTGTATTCTTTTGATCTTCTTCCATACTATTAATTTTTGTATCAATACTTTGTTTTAATTCCTTTGCCTTAACGAAATTCTGTGAACGAATTTCTCGATACCAATCATGTAAAAGTAAAGTAATTTCTTCCTTTTTTATTACATGTACACTCATATAGCTCCTTCTCCTTTGTCTATAGATTACTAACATAATAACAAAAATAAGCATATAAAACATTCAATTTTCTGAATATTATTGTTTCAAAAATATTTCTCAATACATTTTCACCATTTCAACTCTTTAAACTTATAACTTTTTCTGTTCCTTATTCGTTTCTATATAAAAAATAACAATTCATTATTGGTAATGATGAAATATGAAAGTCTATCCTCTCATAAGAAAGTCCCTTTTCTTTTTTTCAATGATCGATATTACCTAACATGTAAAAAAAGATTCGGACGGGAGCCCAATACATATTATTATAATTAGAATAATTCAAGTCAGAGGGAGGTACTCTAAGGATGTCTTTTCTTTTGTACATTATATCCATTACATGCTCATTGATTTTTTATATACGTTTGATATAATTATTGTAATAGTATTACAGTAATACCTTGTGTATATAATAAAAAGAAGAGATGCGCTAACATCTCTTCAAGTAACTGCTACCGCAAGGTGGTCGGTTGCTTAAACTTATTTTTTGCGTTTAGAACCGCCCTTTCGCTTGCCGGCATTTGGGGCGGTTCTTTTATTTCGTTTACTGCTAATCTTCTTCGCCAGCTCATTCGCATAAGCTGTTGCAAATACTGTAAGGAATACCTTAGCAGCGTCATACAATAAATTAAATAAAGAATCCATTCGGTCACCTCCTTTCTCTCTAGAATCAGAGAAAGGATAGCAACCTCCCGCCCTCACAATATACAGTTACATACAGTCTATCACACAATTTTATTAGAGGAAATATCATCGGAATAATCTCAAATTACATCGAGCTAAAAATAGAATATAGATTTTGTTCACTTTTACGATACATTTATGAAACATTCATATGTTACGTTATATAAGTCCTTTTTTGAATCATTTTCATTCTGTCAAAAAGTCCTAGTCCCCTCTAGGGCTTTTTACGTTTAAATAAAAGATTATAGCCTCTTTCTCAATATATAAAATAATATTTGGGTGGGAGTACAATACATCGCTTCTTCTAAATGGTACAATTAGGAGAAAGGGGTGGAAGAATATGTATGATTACAAATTTGCGAAAGTCGAAATTGATGGATGGAAAGGGCAACCCAAAGAAGATTATAAGCGTATTATTATCGAACATGCTGAGGATGGTTGGGAATTTGTTCAAGTCCTTACTCTCACAACCTCAGGATACACGACTTCTTTGGAGATTATCTTCAAACGAACCAAAGAACTTCTTTAAAAAATGAAAGAGGTTTGCCTTAAATAACATACAAAAAGAACTGAAATATTTGGATGGGAGTCCAATACATATTATTAAAATTAAAGTGGTTCAAGTCGAATAAAGACACTCCAAAGAGTGTCTTTTCTTTATAAAGGATAATTCTATTATTGTGCTCTTCCTTCATAATATCCCGTACTACCTTCGTAATATTTTAAATACCATTTTATTTTTACATACTCACCGTTGTAATATTCCCATTTTTCAAAGTAATTAGCGAAAACTCCACTCGGCTGACAAATATATTTTGAATACTTATCACCATCAAATCTAACTCTATCAAATTCAAATCTAGAATCACATTCCTGCGTAAGACTTGTTGTATTTTCTGTACTCGCTGACGCAGCCACTCCTCCTGTTAATGCGATACCAGCTGCTAATGCTCCTACTACTAATTTCTTGAACATAAAAATTCCCCCTCAAATATTTTTTGACTTGCACTTTAAATGTATCACCTTTGTAATTTTTGTAAATATTTTGAATTTGTAGAAATATTTATTTAAATCTTGTTAATATTGGTAATATACTTTATCAAATGGAAAATAGAGGGATTTGCAATGATATGTAATAATGCATGTTCATTCAGGAAAAAATTGTGATAAAATCCAAGCACCTGTTCTTTTTTCAGTTATATTGGAAACCTTACTTCTTATTTACCCCAACACAAAAACCCGCTGTCATGAAAATACAGTGGGTTTTTCTTTTGCACATAAAAAAGCCTCTCCACCCTATGGAAATGGATACCACTTTGCTATAGGATCGTTCAATTCGGAGGAAGGCTCCTTAGAATTTCTTTTTTCATTAAACTAACATGTAACCTGTAGCAAATCCTTTTATTTTTTATCATGTAAACCCCCATCTACAAATAAATCAGAGCAAAAATGACTATCTGTCCAAATTAGTTTTAAGGTAATATTTTACAATAATTACTATTATATCAAATTAAAAACTATTAAAATAGTCTATTAAATAAAAATGTTATATTTTACAATTTTAACAAATAATATTATTTTTAGGAGGTATTTTCCAGATGGATAACAAACAAACAAAAAAAATTATTAGTGCAGTTTTAGCGGGTACATTTATGTTTGGCGTTGCAGCCCCATTAACCTTTAATGTACAAGAAGTGAAAGCCTCAGGATTTGAAACAGTTGATGAAAGATTAAGCCAAGAAGAAATTTTAGATTTACTAAAATTAGAAAAAGAATTGAAAGAAAATAATATTTCAATTGAAGATATTATGACAGGGATTGAACAAGAATTAGCTAAAGAAGTTCCTGGAGAAGCATTACCATTATCAATCAAAAATGTTGATGGTCCACAATACGGTCCTAAGTCTCAAGCGGCAAAGATAGCAGCAAAACAAATGTTAAAAAATCTAAATAGAATTGGGAGAGTTGCTTGGGATAGAAGTGTAAGACAATATGTTGATAAATTACCAATTTCATGGGACAGTAAAAAAGCATTAAAAGGATATTTGAGTTATACTGTAGTTGTTAAAACTCTTAATGTAGTCATTGGTTTTAGCGGAACTATTACAACAGCTATATCAAACCAGCTTAAAAAGATGGGCTGCCCTGCATGGTTAGCAGATATGACAGCAAGAGCAATTGTAACATTGTTATTATAAATTTGAATTTCCAAAGAAGGTGGATATTCTATGAAAAAACTATTGCAAATAGCTATTACCTTTTTCGCAATATACACAATTTTACACATTATAGTAGGTTTTGATTTTAATCCAATTATTAGCTTAGTAACTAGAATTATTCAAGCCTTATTGGCACTTTGTTTATTAATTTATGTTATCAAATTTACAAGAAAAACAAATCGTTAAACTAAATCATATTGTTCAATTACGTACATTGTAACACTCGTAATTAGACATAGATATGTCGTACACCAAAGATACCTAAAAGTGCTCAATTCATTCATTAAAACATAAAGTAAGGTGAACCCGTTAAAATCCATAGAATGAACCCTAATTTTACCCTCAGATCTAAAGGAAGCACTATTGTTATGGAATATAGTGATAATCGCGGCGAAGGCTGCAGTTTTGCCGAAGAATTTACTTTACTAGTTGTATTGTTTATTCTATTAATCATTATCGGGTGCAGTTGTTTCTGCTAAAAACTATTAGAAAAGGCACCTTAGAGTGTCTTTTCTTTATTACATAATACCAAATTATGCTCTCGTTTTTTCAAAACTTTATGCAATTATACATAGTTGTATAAAATACACCAAATAAATATTACATGTAGTAAAATATAAATTGTGGATACATTCTATAAAGCAGATTCTTTTGAAAGGCGTAACATATCGATCATTACAGAAGGTGTGGCGTCACTCTAATACTGATCTCAAATCTCTTGTATTTTGTAAACTAACAATCTGATGTATATAGACGATTCTGTTTTATAGGATGTGTTTACACGTATAACAAAGGGGAATACGGATAGGTTTATACTATATGAACGTGGTTCAAGTCGGAGGAAGGCACCTTAGGGTGTCTTTTTTTATAAAAAAAGACGCATATTCCTATTGAAAGGATAAGGCCTTTACAACAAACAATAATTGCAACTAAATTATTTTTACATTACATTAAGATTAGAGAATATTATACTAATAAAGCACTAAATAGTAGGTGGAGAAAATGGAATTTAACGATTTGGGTATTACCATTAAAGAACTTCGAATGAAAAAAAATATATCACAATCCGAATTATGTCATGGAATATGTTCACAAAGTCAAATTAGCAAGATAGAAAAAGGTTTGATTTATCCATCTAGCATATTGTTATATCAATTATCAGAAAGACTTGGTGTTGATCCAAATAATATATTTGCACTAACTCAAAACAAAAAATTAAAATACGTACAAAATGTAAAATATGTAATGATCGATTGTACAAAGCAAAAACAATTTAAAGAACTTTATGAAATAGTCAAAAAAGAGAAAAACGAAAATAATTTCCAATCAAGAGAAGATAAACAATTTCTACTATGGTATGAAGCAATTGCTATATATCGTGTGAATAACGCAACAAAATTAGCTTTAACTCTTTTAAATAATGCATTAAAACTAACTGTAACGAATGTTGATTGTTTATCAGAAAGAGAAATAGATATTATGCAGTCAATTGCTATATTATATGCGGAAAATAAAGAATATGAAAAATCTATTAATATATTAAAAAGATGTTTAAGAAATTTTGACAATTTGGATTTCCCTAGAGATAAAGAAATTAAATTAAAAGTCGTTCTTAATTTAACGAAATGTTTAAATCTAATGGATCAATATGAAGAATCAATAAAATACAGTGACAAGGGCATCAAAATAGCTATTAATCTAAATACTCTCTACCTATTAGGTGAATTATACTATTTTAAAGCTTCGAATTTATTAAAACTTAAACAACCTAATGAAGAAGCTATTGTTAATAACATGAAAAAAGCATTATTTATATTTGAATTAACAGAAAAAGAACATTATATACAAATGATTAAAGAAAAACTTATTGAAATACAGAATGAAAAACACTCATAATTACGTAAAAACTACCTACAAAGCCCACAGGAAAAGTCCCTATAACTTTTAAAGTTAGCACTATATTATTAAAATTAATGTGCTTCAAGTCGGAGGAAGGCACTTTAGGGTGTCTTTTTTTATGGAAACTACAAAAACGAGTTTAATTCAAATCCTTTGGGATGGACCATACAGTATCACAGACCTCGTAAAACTAAAAAATGAAAAAATCGATTATGAAATTTATCAGATTTATGGGAATCACCCTGTGTATGGTAATGACGTTCTGTTGTATATTGGATGTTTTTGCCCATTCCTAAAAAAGGGGGGCTGTTACAAATATGGAGAAATATAGAAAATCACTGAAAATGATTGCAATTTGAGTTAACATAGTATTAAGGTAAATTTCCTAAGTAAGTATTTAAGGGGTGAATAATTTGAGTTTCACATATAAGAGACCGTTAATTTTTATAGTCCTACTGTATATTGTATTGGTAGCTTTTAACTACGCAAATCATAATCAATTTAATTGGTTTGAAAACCTTATAAAAACACTATTTATAGTAATGTTCTTTGAAATTATGATGTGGTTATTTTCTTCAAAAAAAACAACCTCTAGAAAATAAGAGGTTGTTTTTTATCAATCACCATGTTTTTCCTGTCCAGCCTTCTTCTTCATAAATACATGTACCTAGATACCAAGCAAGCTGACCAGCTAAACCAATTAAATTACCTTTGACGCCTAATCTAATCATTTTTCTAGCTGCTAATTCATATTCTTTGTTAGTAATATTAGCAATAATAGAACCTATAAAGCCTACTGATAGAAATTCTTTATAATTTGCTATAAGTTTTCTTTCTATACAGTTATCTACAGCTTCCGTTTCTTGTTTGAATGGATCTTCATAGCCAGGTGGTGTATTTACACGTTGGATTTCTTGTCTCAATTGTTCTAATTCTTCAGTTTTACCATATTTGTTTTCTATCATATCAATATCAATATCTACTACTCTTCCATGTTTATCTTTAATTGCAGCTTCTTCAACAACAAATTTCAATTGTGCAGCTACTTCTTGCACTAATTTTTCTTCTTCACTATTAATCTCTTGAGCTTTGGAGATTCCAGCGAAAGAAGTTGCAAACAACGCGAGTACAAGAGCCATCGATACAATATTTCTTAATACAGTCTTCATTTTTAATCCCATCCCTTTTTCCTTATTTATGCTTTTTTACCGGTATTTTCTAGCACAACTCTATCTTAATACATAAAACTATAAAAATATATACCCTTCAAAAAGCGGAAAAATAGTGAATTCCAACGATTATTACCTTTAATACTGCGGTTTCAAGATATTTACAATTTAATTATTTGAATATTCTGCATTTTATTTATCAATTTAATTACGGATACAGATATAATGTTAAATGGTAGATTAACTGTCTGTAAGAGCACGATTCGGGAGGACTGCTTAAAGTTTTATTGTTATCTAATCGTATGAAATTCGTAAAATGTCTGGTGCTATCTCTTATAAAAAAGTGGGTACAATGATATTTTCTTATTCCCCCTTTTCGGGGGATAGACAAAAGCACCCATAATCTGTTTTTCTTAAATTTCACGTACTATACCAGTTGTATAAAACCAAATTCAGCAATAAGGCCTATTCTACCATCCGTCCCCTTATCCTCTAACCAAGTAAGTAGTAAATTCCTTATTTATTCCACTATCTTAGTAAGTAGTTCCCCCAGGACTTAAACAATCTTAAGTTTTTCATCTTTTCTTCGTAATTAAGCTTGACTGAAGGTTTTGAGGGTTTTTATCATGTGGGAACGATTAAGGAACACGGCTGGAAGGCAGATTTATCCCCTACTTTGAAAGACTACAAAAAAGCAATCGATCAAAATAGATGGATAAGCGTCTTGTTTTCGCCATGCGGTCACTTATAAGGTATCCGTATGTATAGACCCTGTTCACTCAGCGATTTTCACCGCATACATCCTTTTTCTATGGCTTGTCCTTGTAATATCGTCCCTACACGACAAGCTGAATGTACTCCCTAGCACCGTAATGCTAACGATAACCACCCGAACCTTTTAGAGAATCGTCCCTGGGTAAGTTCTCACCCTCCCTCACCAGAAGAACAGGATTCCAATGAGGGGTGCTGTTTTTGTAGGCGCATACTCTGTACCCCCTGCACGACCAACAGCTAGCCACGCACGTAACACGTTCCTCCTATATGTATAGCAGCACGGAATTACGGCTTATCAGTTTTTATTTACGTGGTTTCAGGCAATTCCACGCGAACCAAAACAAAAAGGCATCTCCAATTCCTAAAATGGCCTGTAGATCCACAAGACTTCTAGGTTTAGAGATGCCCGTTATATATCTTTTGACTACAAAAAATACAATTCTAGCATTTACTAGTTGAATTTTAGTCAAACAATAGATAAAATGGGTATATCAAAGAAGCCTCGTGAAAAGGCATAGTTGTTTAAGGTTAGTGGTGGTACACTACTTAAACGTTAACACTGTCGTTGAATACAGTTCATTTCTAGCTAAGTGGTGGTACACTTGCTAGAGCTAGTCATTCCCGCTAAAGGTTGGTAGCCATTAGCATATGGGAGTGGCTTTTTGTTTTGTGTTCATATTCAATTGTTATATGGATCTTCGTTTATGTAAAATATCAAATTGTGTTTTGTTTTGTAGAATGTTGCTTGTTGTGTACTACGTTACAACAAGCATTAACCTTTGTAAACAGCGAATTTGCGTGCTTTTTTAATAATATCCCTATTTCCCTATTTCCCTATTTCCACTTATAGATATAGGGATATTTCCCCTTTTCCCTATATCTATATTTCCCTATTCTTCTTGTTTTTCCCTCTACTATTTTCTCTACGAAATTACATATTTATTTCTTAACTCTCTCTACTTCATACATCAAAAAGATCTTTTTATATCAACGTTTTTGTTATTAATTACTAACTCTATGATTCTATTGCATAACCCAAATATCATTGTTATAATTTCTTTAAAGATATAGAAATATCCCTATTTCTATAGTTAGAAATATCCCTATTTCCCTATTTCTATTTTTCCCTATTTCTATAAAGGGATATAGGGAAATTTCAAAAACTATAACTGGAGTGTTAAAAATGGCTATTACAATTACGGTAGGTAATTACAAAGGTGGCGTCGGTAAAACCACAAATGCTGTATTGAACTCTTATGAATTTGCTAAAAAAGGTAAGCGTACATTACTCGTTGATCTTGATCCACAAAGTAACGCCACAAAATCTTTAATGTTAACAAAATCAATCCTTAATCCTGATGAAATCGTTACTGTTGAAAAAACATTAATGAAAGGAATACAAGAGGGGAACTTAGATGGCTTAGAAGTAGAAATTACAGATAACTTATATTTAATTCCTTCTTACGTTGATTTCCAAGACTTCGCGAAATTTCTTTATAAAAATTGTGCTTCAGAAGCTGAAGAAGATCATTACTTTAAAGGATTACTCGAAAAAATCAAACATAAATACGATTACATATTTATTGATGTTCCTCCAATGTCGCTAGAGGTTACAAAGAACGCCGTTGTAGCTTCTGATTACGTTCTAATTGCTTTGCAAACGCAAGAACGTTCTCTAACTGGTGCTGAGAATTATGTTAATGAGCTTATCAAGTTAAAAGAGCAATATGATCTTGATATTGAAGTTGTCGGTATTCTTCCAGTTCTATTAAAAAACAACGGTAAGGTTGACGAATATATCATGGAAAATGCACGTGAAATTTTCGGTGAAGAAAACCTATTCAAAAACATCGTTCCTCAAATGG
Organism: Bacillus cereus group sp. MYBK139-1; assembly: GCF_051916915.1. NCBI lineage: Bacteria > Bacillati > Bacillota > Bacilli > Caryophanales > Bacillaceae > Bacillus > Bacillus cereus group sp. MYBK139-1. The sequence goes on from NZ_JBQAHO010000010.1 coordinate 24,364, forward strand.
AACGTATTAAACGATTTGATGTTAATGGTATTACTGAAAAAGATAGACATGATATGAATGTAATTGAACTATACGAAAAGATTAGTGATGAATTGTTGTCTCGTATTGATATGTTCGAAAAAATGAAGGTTGGTGTGTAAAATGGCGAGAACTCCTGGTTTACTAGGCAGAAAGAAAAGTAACTTTGAACCTACTGAGCCTTATGTACCGGAGCAAGGACAAGCTGTAGTGGAAAATAATGAAGTGCCAGCTGCTCCTTCTCAACCTAAGACAGAAGAAAAACAAGTAACTCGAAAAGAAAAAAGAAACGAAAAAAATGAACCAAAAAAGAAATTTAAAAATCAGCAAGGTAGCATTAAAATTTCTAATCAATCAAAAGAAGAACTAGAAGTATTAATGAAACTTACAAATACAAAATTCGCTTATGAAATCATCGATTTACTTATAGATCGATATGTAGAAAATGAGTTAACCGCTGAACAGAAAAGGAAATTCAAGCTCTTAACAGAGATGTAAAAAATATAGAAATATCCCTATTTAGAAATAGGGATATTTCTATATTTTTAACTTTTCCACTATATAAAAATAACTTTACTTAAGAATAGGAGACGTTAGCAATATGAACAAAAAATTTCCAACTTATATTAAAATTTTTGAAGAAACTCAGAGAATATTAAAAGAGATACGGAGAATCTGTTCAAAGAATAAAGAAATAGATGAAGTAGATGAATTAATGTTTTATCTTGTCGGAAATATCAATTTAAGAATGAATACTATTTTTCACCTGTTGGAGAATAATATTACTGATGGAGTTCTACCATTACAAAGGACGTTGTTTGAGTTACAAATAGCATTTGACACTTTTAGAAATGCTGAAGATAAAGATAGATATGTTAATTTTTTAAATAAGAAAAACAGCTTTGAAACTGCTAATAAATTGAGTAAATTCTTCCAAATTGACAATGAATTAATAAAAAAAATTGCTAATCCTGAGGAAATTGATCTACTGTCTCAGCTTAAGAGTACAGCGTTAGAACAAATTAAATTAGAAAAATTAGAAGGAAGGCGACCAGAATTTAAACCGTGGTATGAGTTAGCGAGCGGAAAAGGCTTGTTCGATTTGAGTGTTGAAATTCAAGAAATAACCTATTACCAATGCTATGATGAACCTTCAAATTGGGTCCATCCACAAAGAATAATTGAAAATATGAATCTTGAAACATTTAGTCAGCAAATGCCTCACCATTTTTATGGATTAATGTTAAGTAATACACATTGGAGTATCGATAAACTTTTACACAACATTGCATTTTTAGCAGATTATTATAATATTAAAAAAAACAATTCGCTATTTGAATATGGAGAAAAGCTTTTTGAATTGGCCAGTCAATTAAAGTTATTAATAGAAAATAGGAATAAATAGGAGTGGTACCTTTGGAGAATGAAAGTAAATCTTTTGTAGTAACTGTGACACCTATTACTGAAAGTTCAGATTTAACTATTCAAAACGATCAGACTAATACGAAAAAGGAAATACAAGCACCAGATAAACGTTTAGTTCCATCTAAAACAGCAAAACTTTCACCTGCTGTTTTGCTAAAGCTAAATACTCTTAAACCATTTATACAGGAGCAAGAAGGTATGGATAAAACATCAATTAACAACATCATTGACATGCTTGTTGAGCATTATGTAGATTCCCAACTAGTCAACCGACATTCTAAAGCATATAAAGACATGTATAAACGCCTATATGAGACGTTAGAGAATAAATAAATAAAAAAGAAGTGTCCCTGTTTTTCATTAAGGATACTTCTTTTTTATGCGACCTCTTACCAGAACCTCTACAACTAGCTCATTTACAGATTTTTCGTTAGCAGAAGTCATTTTAAAATTCTATGTGTCGATTTTTTCTTTGCCCTTGCAGATAAACCACCATATCAAAGCTACAAGCAGTATGAGGAGCGGTATTGCCTGAATAAAGAGAAATCCTCCCCAAAAATCAAGTTCCGTACTATATGGTGAGTCTGTTGCCATCACACCTATAAATAAAGCCACTGGAATTGTGCATAGATTTACCCCTAAACTGACCATTATGAATGTTAGATTTTTATTCTTAGTTTTTGGTGAATCAGAATTGAAGAATGAGAATACTGCCATACCGCTTATAAAATACAGTATTACATAAAGCTGATTAAGATATCCCATAATATTCCTCCATCATCCTAATTGTACCATCAGCAAGGACGAATTTGAACAAATAGGATATTTATGTAAGTCAGGTATAGTGTCTCATTATCAGTAACAAGAAAAAAGTGGCTCCCTATTCTCACAAGGAATCCACTCTTTCTATTTCTACAACTCTATTTTTTTATGTTCCTCTTCTGATCCTTACCAAAACTTCCACCAAGGCTTTTTTTTCTCTTTTGCAGCAGCAACCTCGTCCCGAAATTCCTGCATCATTCTCTTTGTTTCCTGCATCTCACGCAGTGTCTTCATAAGCGTCTCATCCCGCGCTTCCAATCGTTTTTCCACTCGTTCATTATGCGCTTCAACGCTTGCTTTGATTTCCTCGTTGCTTTGCTTCGCCTGCTCACTCAATCGCTTCTCCATCGCTAACATACTCTGATTCATTTCTTGCGTCATAACGCCGTACTGTTGCTGGAGTTGTTCTTGAATGTGGAATGGTATTAAACTCTTGTCTTCAGGTTCTTCTTGAATCAGATCCGGATTAACTTTCTCTATTTGCTGCGCAATCATCTTCGCTGCCTTCTCTAGCGTCATACCGTCATGCTTACTCAGTTCAATTAATTTCTCAATCACCATAATGTCACTGTCTGTGTACTGGCGTCTGCCGCGATTATCTTTCTTCACTGCGAATCCTTCACGTAATAATACTTCCATGTACTTTCTAAGGGTGCTATCACTTATTCCTAGCCTTTTGTATACTTCACTAGCAGAATAAACAATTTCGTCCGTCATAACGTCACGACACCTCCTAGTGAGAGTATTCCATGATGGTTAAGAAATTCCTGCAAATAAAAAAAGCCCTGTGAACACAGAGCTTTTTTTATTTATATACTGTCGTGCAACTATTGGTATAATGCTATCCATAAAACTGCATTGTAATTAAAATAATAAGATTTTAGGGTCAATATTTTACCATCAACCTCTATTTCCTTTTCTATATCTTCTTTATTACTGTAAGCTCTTTCATAGTATGTTCCTAATAATTGTGAACTTTTGTCTGTCTCCACTACGTTGACGTTGCTATTAGTTTTAAGTTCAACAGCTGAAGCCCCTACTGCCCCAGAGAAGATAATACCAGTAGTTAACGTTCCTATTACTAACTTTTTAAACATAAAAGATCCCCCTTTTTATATTTTTATAGCTTGCATCTAATCATATTTTCAAAACAAACAATTGTAAATATATAGGATTTTTAGAAATATAAAACAGTTAATTTCGAATGTTTAGTTAAGATATGTTGTTTGTTAATAACGATAAAGAGTTATTTTTATATAAAGAATGATATCTATTAGGGACGACTAAATAGCTTTAGCAATCTCAACAAGCAGTCTCATAAACAACGGAATCATTTGAACCACTATATAACCAATCCCAGCACGGCTTATTAGCGAGAATCCCCGTTCCTGGCTACCCACCATAATTAATAAACCACCGCATAGCGTTACAACGGATGCAATTGGATAGAACACTGCTTTAACCCAAAAGATAGTTAGCTCAAAACCAATTCCTTATAGTTTGTTTTATTTTTTTATAAAAACCTCTTCATAAAAGAACATACATTCGTATATAATAAGAACTAACGTTCTGTTATTTAGGGGGAATAACGGTGTATGACTATTCAATATTGCCAAATCGAATTGTTTTATGTGTAGATCTTCGTTCGTTCTATGCCAGCGTATCGTGCATCAAAATGGGATTAGATCCACTTCATACTAAATTAGCTGTAGTTGGTGATGTGAATAGGAGTGGTTCAATTGTTTTGGCTGCAACTCCACCATTAAAAGCATTAGGCGTTAAGAAAATGGCGAGATTGTATGAAATACCACGTCGTAAAGATATTCTTGTGGTAAATCCAATTATGGGCACCTATATAAGATGCTCTAATTTCATCACTAAGCTGGCTCTACAATACGTACCAATTGAGGATTTTCACCAATATTCCATCGATGAGTTCTTTATGGACATAACGGATAGTATTCATTTGTTTGCTAACGATCCATATGAATTTGCATTGAAATTTAAACGTGAAATATATGCAAAGACACGAATCGAATGCACGATAGGAATTGGTCCAAACCCATTAATGAGCAAGGTTGCCTTAGATGTGGAAGCGAAGAAAACGAAAGATTGCATAGCATACTGGAAATACGAAGATGTACCCATAAAATTATGGCCAATACGACCGCTTAGCAAGTTTTGGGGAATTTCGGGTAAAACAGAAGCGAAGTTAAACCGAAAAGGAATCCATTCAATCGGAGACTTAGCACAGTATCCACTCAAATATTTAAAACAGAGCTTTGGGGTAATTGGCGAAGAACTACACTTACATAGCAACGGCATTGATTTTAGCCGCATATCAGAAAAATACGTTCCAGCAACAACTTCTATTGGTAAAAGCCAAATACTCATGCGCGATTACACCATAGAAGAATTCCCAATTATTCTACTGGAACATATCGAGGAAGTTTGTTATCGAATGCGAAGGCAAAACAAACTAGCTCAAACTATCCATTTTTCTATTGGTTACAGTAAAAATTACGCTGGTGGTTTCAGAAAAACTCACACTATGAACCGACCAACCAATTTAACAATGGATATTTATAAGATTTGTACATACTTTTTACATGAGTTTTATACTGGGGAACCCATTAGAACCATCAATGTTTCTTTAACTAACTTAATCAATGAAGGCGAAGAACAAATCTCACTATTCGATAATGTAATACAACGAGAAAAAGAAATGAAACTAACTCAAGTAATGGACGAAATACGCACTAAATTTGGTAAGAACAGCATATTACGAGGAATTTCGTATACAAATAGTGCAACAGCAAGATACAGAAACACATTGTTAGGGGGACATAAAGCATGAACAACGCTAATATGCCAAAGGGAAGAGGAATGGTTAAATGGACTCCATTCGCAGCGATGCCGGAGCAATTCGCTGGTATCCGTGAAATAGTTAAAGAAAAAACGAAGGTAGAACGACCTACATTAACTCAGGATGAACAAGAACTTATTGAGAACATGCTATTATGTTCATTGTTATCTGAGGAAGAAATACTGATTACATATTACGAAGGTGGTTTTTTGCTTACTAACTATATGACCGTTGTTGACATTGATCCGCTGAATAAATCTATAATTTGTACGGATGCATTTTATAATAATATGACTTTAAAGTTTATTGATATTATTGATGCAAAATAACCAGGGATCCACATAGTGGATTCTTTTTTTATAAGACTCTATATCATTTTTTATAACAGTTTAGATGCCAGTAAATCTACTTTATTTATAAAGTTATAAATGTTAATATATTAACATAAAAATATATAGAGGTGTTTTTAGTGAAAAAAGCAAGTCTGTTACTAACTACTTTTGCAATGATTCTGTCATTTTTCATTCCTAATCTTGCAAGTGCTAAATCATTCCCAGATGTACAAACTACTCATTGGGCGTACAAAGAAATTAACTATTTAACTGAAAGAGGAATTATCAATGGTACTCCAGAGGGTTATTTCAAACCTAGCGATAATGTAACTCGTGGTCAAATGGCTGTAATGTTAGATAAAGCGTTAGATTTAAAAATGCCATATAACTATAAGGACACATTCCAGGATATTCCGGCTGATTCCTATTACTATGATGCTGCACATAAATTAATGCATTACGGTTACATAGCTAATAGTTTTAATTTCTCTGGCGAACGAGAATTAACACGCGCAGAAATGGCTGTAGCACTCGTTAAGGCTTTTGATTTAAAATCGACTGGAGCTCACGTTAGATTCAAAGATGTTCCATTTACTCATTGGGCATATGACTATGTTGTAATTTTAGCTCAAAATAACATTACTGTTGGATTCCCAGATGGCTCATTTGCACCTACAGCAAAAGTTACGCGTGAACAGTTCGCTGCATTCTTAGCACGTTTGCAAGAACCAAGTTTCCGTCCAGTTCGTAATTAATCAGTGGTATTAATTAAACGTAAAAAAAGGTCTGCTCATATCTGAGTAGACCTTTTTTCATCTTATTTCACATACACATAAGCTTTATTTACAATTAAACAGATTTTATTTCACATAAATATTATTATACTAATCTAAAGTTTCTGTATTTACATTTTTTTCTTTTTATCTCATAATTTTAATTGGGGAAAGGGAGGAAAGAAATGGTTCAAATCAAAGTAACACCTGAAATGCTAGAAGAAATCGCAAATCGTGCAAGTAATACCAGAATCGCATTAGAATCTATACATAATAATTTATGTAATGAAATAGATCGTTTGTGTTTTCAATGGATCGGTGCTTCTAATCAACAATTCGTTCAAATGTTCAATGATGCGAGACCAAAAGCTTTTACAGCTATCAATTCAATTATACAGGTGGAAGAAGATTTAAAACGAATTGCTGAAAAATTCCGTAATGCGGATGATCAAGATGTTACAATGGAAGAAGGTGCAATGTGTGGTAAGCCTTCTTCTGAAGAAAAAGGCTTTGATAGCGGTAAACTAGCTCGAGATATTACTGGTGAATTAACTGGTGAGTATGATATTCGTCGCGTTTGGGATGGCATTGATCCATCTACTGGCGAAAAACTTTCGGGTTGGGAACGTGCTGGAGCAGGTTTCATGGCTGTAGCTGGCCTTACCCCTTTTGGAAAGCTAGCTAAAGTAGGGAAAGGGGTTAAAATGACTGCAAATGCGGTTGAAAGTGTTAAGACCGCTGAGAAGGCTGCTGAAGGTATTAAGACCGCTGAGAGGGTGGCTGAAGCTAAAAATATTCCTGGTAGAGGCTATCACAAAGAAGTGTATGCTAATAAACCTGTGAAAGTACAAGACGCCGTAACTAAGTGGGATGAATTTTTAGGAACTGGTACGCATACTAATATTCATCCAAGAACAGGATTAGAAGACGCAGATAGAATATTTTCAGCTGATGGAACTAGAAGTATACGATTCGGTTCTCATGAAATGAACTCAAAACCAAGTAAGTTCCACTATCATGAAGAAACATGGACCTATGACCCAGTAAATAATGTTATGAACGTTGACAATACCCTTGTTAGAGTACCATATAAAAAATAATAAAGGAGTACTAAGCAATGAATGTAAAAATAGTAGATATATCAGAAAAGTTAATAGATGGATATAAAGTATTAGTTCAAGTTGATAGCAGTCAATTTATCGCTGAGTGGGATGGCGATAAGCCAGAAGAAAATGAAAACTATAATGTAGAAATAGATATAGATGATGAATTTATATGGAATACAAATATAGCCTTTTCAGATGAAAATGCAAATGCAATAATTCGGAATGATGAAGGCTTTAAAGTCATCGCTAAGCTAGATTATAACAGTGAGGATAACTTAGCAACACTAAATGTCTATGATAGTATAGTACTAATTGATATAGAAGGAATCGAGCAAGATATAGCAAATGAATGGGTAGAAATGCAGTGCACTTCAATTAAATTATTTAATACCAATTTATAATAAAAACCAAATACAATAACTATGGCATAGTCGTTATAATGTAGTAAGATATAGCAAAAGTAAACTTGTATAAAAAAGCCGTCCAATTAAGGGCGACTTTTTTTATACACCAAACTATTCTTTTGTTTTATTTTTTAATGTACTCGTACCACCAGTTTCTTTCATCCATCCAAACTGTAATCTTATCAAGCTCGCCATTAGGTAGTACTTCAGTTTGTAAGTACGCTAAACCAGTTAATGGATCAGAGACGACCTTCCCTTTTGTTCCACGCTCATTCATAGCATTTACGACTTCCTGAACCAGCGAAATGCCAAAACCACCAGATTTAACATATTGATATCCGCCATTTGAAACTGCTTGTTCTGGTCGTTCTTTTTCTGTGAACCAAGATAACGGTTTGCTACCGATTAGAGAATTCAAATCACATTTGCCAATACCAGGTACATTGCCCGTTTCAGTGTATTGCCAAATATCACAAGGATATGCTGGTTTATTACCGCCATATCGTGGAATCCATACAAAGTCACAATTCACATTAGCCATGCCAAAAGGAGCATACATATGATGACCGACATATAAACCAACTTTCTTAGCTCCTAATCGGCGCAATTCATCGATAAATGCTTGCGTGCCGGCTCTCATATCATCCATTGTCTTTACTTCCACATCAGCAACCCAGACTGTAGCGCTCTTGTCTCCACGGTTCCAGAAGTCACGAGCTTCTATACGTGCATCATTTTCAGAAACAAAACGACAGAATGCATAATTACCAAAAGGGATGCCGTGTTGCTTCATAGCTTGTACATATCCTTTATACAATGGATCTACATAATTTGAACCATCTTGTACACGAGCGATGATGAAATCAATGTGTTGTTTTGCTACAGGCCAGTTAATATTACCATTCCATTTTGAAATATCTACAATGTGTCCCATTACTCAACATCTCCTTTTTTCGTTTCTTGTTTTGCTTTACCACCTAAAATCTCAACTGCATTTGTTAAATCTGAAGGTAAAGGAATACCCATTCGACCAGCATTTTCTAAAAGTGATAACAACTCATTCCCAATAAAGAAAAAGATTGTTGCTTCACGAATAGCGCTATTGCTGCCAAACGCTGAATCTAACTGTGCTGCAACTCCAACCAAAAGAAAAAGCACCACCTTTTTTGCGATGCCTTTGAAACCAACTTTACTTTTCAACTCTCCGTTATATCCTGCTGCGAATACTCCTGTGATATAGTCGATAGCTGCCATGATAACTAGAACTTTCAATGTTGTATCCCATCCTCCCAAAAAGTACCCACAAAAAGCTCCGAAGGTAGCTATAAATGTTTTCAGTAATACATCGATACGATCCATCTTTTCACTCCTTTTCTAAAAATAAAAAAGCCTGCTATAAGCACGCTTCGTTTTGTTATAAAAGCCGTATTTTGTTCAAAATAAAAAGACCAGTTAATTACACCTGCTCTTTGTTCTCTAAATCAGCTATTCGACTATGCAAATCAACAATTTGCTCTCCTAAATTCGGAATGACTTGCTTTATTTTATTAATTTCTTGTTCATAATCTGGTGTATCTTGTATAGGCGCTGCGAATGCTATTGGCACTTCTGTTTCATCAATAGTTGGTGGCTTCTGATTTTTGATATCTTCGAGTTCTTTCTGAATATCAGCTAATTGTTGTTTTATTTTTTCTAACTCTGAAGGTTCTTCAGGCTTTGGTTCCTCTGGTTTCGGTTCAGCCGTCTTGATCCATTTACCCTCTTTAAATAATGGATAATAGATACCATCAGGTGGAATATCTAAAGTGCAATTTGCAGGAATGTCCGGTTCATAACCTATAACAACATCTTCTTCGTATGGTACTTTAATAGTTTCATAATCTACCCTTGCCATTACACAATCAGGACAATCATATTTACTAATTGCTTCTTCCGTACTCTCTGGATCCGGTACATAAGTACCGTCCATAATTGATTGATGAAGCTCACAAAGTTTTTCTTTTGTGATAATTTCTTTTGTTTCTTCTCTATAAAAGGTTTGCTTTTCAGTGATTTCCTTCTCTTCCAGAGGAATCATCTCAGTGAAGCGTCCTTCCTCGTCATAACAATAACCGTAATATTTAGCCATGTGGTTACCTCCTTAATCGACTACATAAGAGATAGTTACATAATAATCCTTACCTTGTGCGTTGTTTGATCCAACATTCTGGATAGAAAATTCACCGTTAGTCTGTATAGTTATCAAACATGGTGTTCCATCCGTTGATATTGTGTTCTGTTGAACTGTTAATAGTGGTCTCATATCTACAGGTAAAGTAAAAATAGCATTCGTATGCGGAATACCTACTTTTCTTCTTACCCCTGCTCTCAGTGTTACAGTATTACCTCTTCTGTCCGCGATAACGCCATTGCCAGATATTAATTCTCCATCTGCTGTGATCGATATATTAGCACGGCCGTCTTTCTTTGTACCGAGTGAGGGGACAGTTACCTTTCCAGTATTTAAATCCATAGCAAACTCGTTAGCCCATACTGGGTTTCCGTCCATCTTAGGTGCAACAGACCATTTATTAACTGAAGAGTTGACTACCATATTTACACCTTTTAATCCGTCAGCTGTTTCTTGGTTGATGTTGTGCCTGAAAATCATATGACCTGTGGCGGTGTCTCCTGTTTTCTTCATGAGGTTGGTGTTAGGCGCCAGTACATTAAACGCCTTATTAGCCTTATCATACTCCCAGATACCGTTGCCTCCAACTTGATCCCACGCAAGGAATTTTCCTGAAGTATTTAGACCTATAGATACATCAGCAGTGCCATTTGTATCAAAACGTAGATTCCTGTGAGTAGCCGCGTTAGGTCGATCAATTAATAAATCACCTGACATCCTATCTCCTGTTTTCCTAACAAGGTTTGTGTTGATTCCACTGAGAATATCAAACGAATTTGTATCTGTATTGTATTCCCAGACATTCTTATTATTTTTCACATCACGTAAACCTACATGCGTATCTGAGAAGTTATAGAAGTTAAATGTCTCTACTCCGTCTTTCAGGAAAGCATACTTCTTTGTAACATTTCCTGCACGGTCTAGGTACAAGTCTCCCGAAAGCACCCCACCTTTAGAGTCTATCAATCTCTCCCAAGGGTTCCAAATAACCCCTGTCTTTCTACGTACCCACGAACCCATTGTGCTTCCTGTCAATGTAGTTGCTCTTTGCATTACGTAATTAGCATCATGGTATTTAAGAACTTCAATGTATAGATAGTCCTGAGTAGGCGCGTTTACAAGTTTCGGACCTCCGTAGATTCCTGACTCTTGGACATTATTCAGGTCATCACCTTCACGAAGTATTATTGTTCTCCCGTTTGGTTGTATCCATCCTTTATAGATTTCATTATTCTTGACAAGGGTTTGGAATGTAATAGCCTTGGAAGAGTCCCACCCAGGAGCACCTATATTTGTGGGAGTAATACTTAAGTTATCCCCTACCATGTCCCACTTCCAAGATCTGTTACTATTGTTACCGTTGAAGATTAAGGGTGTCATATCAGTTGTTTCCATGCGAGGAACCTTGAGGTTTCCTGTCATGGTACCGCCTGTTTTTGGTAGTGCTCCCTTTGCTAATTCACCTGCTGCAATAATCCCATCAATATCTATACCTTCAAATTTCTTACCTGCTTCAATCGCTTTTTGGATTACTGGAAACTCATTTGTAGATTTCATTGCCTCATCAGACATTATTGATTCATCTACTGTAAATGCGAATTTACAAGTTTCAATTACTTTGTTATTCGGGAAAGTGAATCTCAATTGTGCAATGACATTACCGTAAGCAATCAGAGTTTGCGTACTTAAAACAACATAGTACTTACCCTGCATTTGATTCACATTCTGCACATCTTGAAATACGCGTTTACAATCCGGCTTTAAAAATGCAATTTGTACACTTGTTGCTGATGAAAAGTCTGTCACCACTTTGTCGTGAGTAACATTGATTAATAGTTTGGCAGAGTTTAAATCATTCTGATAAAACCGGATGAGCTTCAGTTCCTCTTCTTTTACATTGAATTCTTTATGCTGCATAGTATCAATTGTTATTTCTCTTATTTTAAGTATTTCTGCCAAATTCACTCACCCCTTTATGATAGTCTTTGTTCTAATAACGATAATCTTTCTTCAAATGCTTTGATTTTAGTCTTTAAATCATCAATTTCTTTATCTTTCGCAATCTTTTCTTCCTGAAACGCTCTAATCTGAATAGATAAAGATGAATAGATCTCAGCCGCATTTCTTTCTTTTGTAACAAAACACTCAGGATTATTTTCATCATCTGCAATCCAACCGTATCTAGTGGTAATATCCTTTGTAGTTAATACTGTCTCGTCTTCTTGACGATTCATCCGCATTTCATACAGCTGTTCCATATCCGTTTTCAAATTGTATTGTTGAATATTTAACGCCATAATTTTTTCTAAAGCACTGAACTGTACATCTCGAATGTTTGTTTTATATTTGCGTTGCGATGAAGTTTCAAAATTACTTGCTACTACAGGGGAATAAGAAGTACCTGAACCGGATTTAACCTGTAATTTACCAGCATAACCAGGCACTGATCCATTTCTAAGTAATAATGTTTGAAATCGTAAATCCGTTTCTCCATTGTTATCCACTACATCAAGCATGTTTTTATCGTTTAAGCTGAAAACAATAGCTGTTCGACTGTCTATCAATACGTTTTTATTTCCGCCTTTTAATCCGATACCATCAGTAGCTTCTACCCAATACGATCCACTATTTGCGTAATGATTTATACCTTTACCCGAGTTAACGGTTACATTACCATTCATGCCACCCTTTAGGATTAAATCGCCTGATCTTCTAAACATAACTGAGCTTACAAAATAAGGTTCTCCGTTAGAATCTTTTCCGTTTATTATCCCTAAGAATCCTTGTGTTGGTTGTTTACTTAAAACAACCGAACCGTCTTGGAAATCAGAATCCCCTCCCAATACAACTGTTGGTTGAATTTGGCCTGTGCGATCGTTATAGTATCCAAGGTAAACCCTGCATAAATTTGACTCCATTAAACGTATGAATTGTTTTTGAATGTGAACATAGTTATATCCATCATCTGTGCGCAGTGTAGAACCTTTAATTTCTCCTGCTAAAATCCGTTCTGCTACAATACCTCTACCTGTGATAGCATTCCTGAATGTAGTACCTCCGTCAGTACTTACACCTAATCCCGCACTGTTCAAGACTACAACATAATTTGGGTTGTTCTGATCCTTTGCTATTAATCCTTGTGGCGTAATATCTAATTCGCTAGTTACTCCTAAAATCATACTTGTAACATTTGCAACTTCTTGTGCCATCGCATTAATAGGAAGTTTTTCTCTTCCCTCTATCAAATCATTAATTGTTTTAGCAGCATGATCTAAATTAGACTGATACCTTTTAGTAATGTCTTGATTTCCAAAGGTTAATTGAACATCCAGTATATTCCCACGCCAATCACGTAATACACTCCGATTTACAACGCGTACTTCTGCATCCAATCCAATTCTTTCATCAATAAGAAATACCCGATCACCAAGTCCACTCTGAGCAATCGGGTATTTCTGTTTCGTTAAATCGTGTATATCAGCAGTTACGCTAATTTTTAAACTTTCATTTACAATTGTTTTTAAACCACTATCCATTGTTGCAGATAATTTTATGCGACCGTCTTTTAAAGGTGGAGCATGACGCACTCCGATTCCAGGAATACTTGCAAGCGGTGATGTATGCTCACGAATCAATTTAGCGCCTTGCCATCCATCTTCTTCTGTAAAATCACCGTACCCTTTAGCGTATGTCCAAAATCCTGATGCATCAACTTCTTGAACTATATTAGAAGCATTCAATCTATGGCGGTACATGACATTTAAGTCAACTCCGATTTGCGGTTCAATGGTTACAACCTTGCCAAGCACCTTAAATTCTGCCCCATAACGATTCAATGCATCTTTAAACATTTCAAGTCGGGTAGATCCACCACCGAATCCTTCCCATTGTAAAGAGTTGTAACTACCATTCAAATGATAAACATAGCCACTTCCATTGAAGATAGTTGCAAAGCAAGCATTCGCAGTAAAGGATTGATTATATTCTTCATACACGCGGCCACTGTCGAAGTCATCATAAAATTTCGGTACCGCTTTAATCTCAGCAGTAAATGTTTTCCCTTCACCCTGTTTCTTCAGATAAACAACTTTGTATTCCGTTTCATTATCATCGACTAAAGTCCACATTTCTGAGAGTCTATTAAGAAATGTTAAATTCACTTTATTGGGAGGTATCTTTGCAGAAAACACACAATTTCCATTTAATTCTTCTTCAATTAAATAAGTTGTTTGTGTGATATACTCTATATTTTCTAAATCACGTACATACATATTAAATCACCTCACTTGTAGTAAAACCTAAAATCGAATTCTATTGTTGCTGAGGTGCAATTAAACACTTCTAAGGCATTCCACCCTGGTACAAGTTCAATGAAATCTTTTTTTGTATTCCTTAAAAAAGATAACCCGTTTCTACCTATATTCGGGCCTGAGTAAATAATGGTGTCTGTAATATATAAATCTGATGTTATTGTTGCAGTGCTAAGGTTTGTATGATTCTTAAGCATAAATCCTGCTGTACTACCAGCTACATCATTAATTGTTATTTTTAACTCTTGTTCAAAAGGATGAACTGGAATGTTACCAGGATTAAAAATTTGAAATCGCTGCCCTGCTACAGCTTTGTGCTTATATATCTTTGAAGTAGGATCACTAATAATTCCCATACCTGCTCCCCATAATCCACTCCCTGGACTAACTCCATCACGTTGAATATCTGATGATTTACCAATCGATTCAGCAAATGGCAAGTCCGCTGTTTCAAATTCCAATTCACCAAATCCATATTTGAGTTGCTGATCTATATCGAATGTAGAGGAGATATTTACTTTATATCGTTTGCCACTAACAATCAGATTATCTCCATTTTGATACTCTAATCGTCGTAATTCCCGAATATAAAAAGGTTCTGTACTTAGTAGCATTTCAAATAGTTTATCTCTTGTTATCGCTACATCTAATAAATCCTGCGCTTTAAAATAAAAAGGTACGGTTATAGTCCGTACCCCATAAGTAGATCCTGTGCTAATTCTTCCACTTGCGCCCTCTACATCTATATAGGTAGGACGTATTTCAATCGATCCCACACGGAAGTCTTGTACTTGGACGTTTATGTCAGATAGTTTTATAGTTTGTCCATTCATTCTTGTGATTTGCACGTCCATTAAAAATACCTCCTTACTGTGTTTTCGACTGCATTCCCTTCATTTACATGAGGTCGTACAATTCGCCCTACTGTTTCACCTTCCATAACAACTTGTAAGTTATCTAATTTATCACCTAGGTTTTTAACTGCCGCTGCTACTAATCTATTATCATTTTGACTTGCGACATTAGCTGATTGGGAGTTAATCATTGCTTGTTGTCCGAAATCTGATGATGAATTAGCACCAGATACATATGATGGAGTCCTGTAACTTCCTGAAATAGACGGTATTACAGAAGTTACTACATTCCCAGGAAGAATGTCACCCATTTGAATAGAGTCCGTCAAACTTGAAAATCCATCTTTAACCGCAGATGCCATATCTAACGCGGTACGCACCAGTGGGTTTATCATACTGTCCATCCCCTGATCCAAACCTTGACCTACGTATACCCCTATATCTCTCATCACGCGTGAAGGAGAGTGGATACGGAAAAATCCGGTAATAGTATCTTTTATGGAACGGCCAATATTAAACACCTGGTCTATAAGTTTATTAGCATAACTGTAAATACCATTAATCAGTCCGGAGATAATCTGCTGACCAATCGTGAAAAAGTAGCCTACAAAACGCTGGACTGTATTTACCGCTTGCCCTAGTACCCACCCAATAGCCGAAACCACGTTATTCATTTTATTTTGTATTCCGCCTATAATAGCGTCCCAAATTCCAACAAAGAAATTTTTGAACATACCGCCCCAACTCTGCGCTATACGGGTTATAGTTTCTAATTTTGAACCGAAGAATACATATAAATCTGCAAGGGCATCATTCCAAATTTTCTTTATATCTCCCCAAAATTTACCGAATAACCGACCTATGTCATTTCCAAATTTACCAAGCCACTTTAGGACTCTCCCCACACCCCATAATTGCAGGTAACCCCAAATCGCTTCTAGTGCTCCGAACCAAATTTCCTTAACCCCTTCCCACACTCCAGCCCAATCGCCAGTAAAAAGGGATGAAAAAACTTTCACGATTCCAAGTATAACTTTTAGAATTCCTTGTATAAAATCACGTATCGCTTCTAGCGTTCCAATCACAATCTCTTTAATAATCGGCCACGCAAATTGGAAAACTGCAACTATAATCGGCATTACCGATTTTATTATTTCACTCGCTACGGACCAACAATCGGAAAAGGCTTGTTTTATCTGACTGCCGTTTTCTAGCCAAAACTGGGTTATTTGGGTTCCGATTGCAGTCATGAAGGACCATATCTCACTTAAAAATTCGCTTATTGCCTGCTTGATAGACGATACAGTATTAACAACCGTTGTAATTGTTGCCTGATTCATCCCTAACGATTTTAATAATGCTGTTCCGTTTTCTTCATCACCTGCGAACAACGCAAAAATGCCTTGCATGAATACTGCAAAGCCTGAAAAAACTTGTTTAATTGTTTCAATTACCCCTCGGACTGTTTCACCAAATGATATGATCGCTCTAGTATTCTCTGGTGACATTCCTAGTGAAGTGAGCATACTAGCTGCACCATCACTATTTCCTTGTAAAACTTGCCAAAGCGCTTTAAAAACGGTTATCACGTTATTTACTGCGTTCCTAAATGGTTCTATATTTTTATAAGCATAAGTAAACCCTAAAGCTAAGCCTGTTATCGCAGCTGCTAGCGCCCATGCTACAGGACTCGCCATGGCTAACACCATTACTGCCGGTTTAATAATCATCCATAAAGCAGCAAACGCCGCTCTATACCCTTTTAATAATCCCATTCCTGCACCTAATGGCAGCAATAGGAGTGTTAAGGCTGGAACTAGCATCATTGTCCCTTGGATGAATTTTGCTAAAGTAGGATGTGCTTCATTAAATGCGATGACCATTTTTGCCATCGTGTTAACAAAATTATAAATAGGTATCATTAAAGCAGCAAAAGCATCCCTCATTGGCTGTAACGCTTCAGTAAGTGACTCCATCATGTCTTTATATGCCTTTGCGTATTTAGGGTTCATTTCCATATTAGCTTTATGCAATTTGCCATAAAACATAACTGCTCCGGCACCAACGACTAAAAATGCTTGTCCCATTCCCATAACAGATTGGTTAATAATACGAATTTGATCATTTAACTGCTTCATATTCGCAGTAGGTCCAAGAAATTCTAAAGCTAACTGAGCAGCACTACTTCTATTCGCCAATCGCTCCATTGCATTTGTTGCTGCTAAAGCACCTCTAGAAACGTTGTATAATGGATTACCCATACGTTGTAAGTTTCCTTGTAGTTTACTTGATGTGGTAGACATATTATTCAACATACCGATGGTTTGCAAAATGCTAGCTTGTTTCATTCTGTCTAGTTTCATAATTTCATCATTCGCGGCTTTTTCTGCTTTACCAATTCTGTTAACTTGAGCAATTAAATCCTGAGCGCTACCAGAGTATGTTGCCATACTCATAGCAACATCTAAATAAGCGAGTTTAGTTCGTTTTAGTTCTTCAATATGAGGCTTCATAGCTTCTCGTTGTTCATATTTCATTTGCCGTAATCTACGACTATATTCACTGTTAGCATTCCCCATATTTTCAATGCTACGTCGATATTCTCTGGAGCTTCGACTGGTTGATGTGACAAAATCGTTCATTTCACGACGCATCTGTTGAATCTCACGACGCATTTGATCAGTTTCAGCCCTAAACTGAACAACTAATTCTTCTTGTGTGGCCAAATCTCTCCCTCCTTTCTAATTGAAGTTGAGAGTTTGTAAGAACTGCATATGCTCTTGCGCTTTCTTCATTTTTTCTTCTATCGTTAAATCTTGAGTGTTTTCTCCATTCAACTTATTTCGGTCGAATAAATCACATGGTTTCAATTTCTTTTTAGGGTCATGATGATAGGCTACACGCATCATAAGTGCAAACACGCTATTTGTTTGCAACTCATCAAGGTGTTGCTCATTCCGACCTATCATCAAATTTTCGAATTCACGAGGGGTAAGCTCCATAACCTCTCTAGGCAATAAATTTAAATATCTAAACCCATCTTGTTGAATTTTATCTAAGTTCTCTCGGGTAAATTCTCTTATTCTTCTACCTTCCCGAACATTTCCTCTACCATTTCCATCATCTCTGGGTTCTCCGCTGCTTCTGGATTCTTGGCTAGATACTGCTTCTTCATTTGTTTTCTCAACTTTTTTGTTGTCTTTTGGTAAAAAGTACTTTCTGCTACCACCTCATTTAAAAGTTCTTCAATGAATTCTTGAGAAATTTTCCCCTCTTCAAATTGTTTTTCAATGTTCTCCATGACTTTATCTCGTGTAAAGCCTTCTTTTGTATGCATTAATCCGTAGTAGATAGCATCGACAAACAACTCTAAATCTCCTTGCATACAAGCCATTACAACTTCATTTGAACCGCCCTCATATTTTTTATTTAATTCATAGATGTTCCCAAACGTAAGTTTTAATTCGTATTCCTTTTTATCGATTTCAAAACGCATTTATATCAATCTCCTTTTAATTGGATGTTGTTTTCAAATTTAAAAAGAACAGTAAAAACCGCCCTTTACTGACCTGCACCTTTAGGGATTTCTGTGAGTGTTTCTGTCCTTACAAATCCGGATAATTTTACTTCCACTGAATAAGAAACAAATTCACCGTTAGATGAAGAACGTTCAAAAGAAGTAATCATATAGTTACCAGCTTCTGCTTCTTTTGTTCTCATATTAATTTCATAAATCTCCATATATTCACCATTTCTAATGGCAGCCTTAACAGCAGGATAATACGGATCCCCTTCTGCTAACGTACAAGAGAACGAACGAGTTTCTTTTCTTTTTCCATAATCGGAATATGATCTATCTTTTGACTCTGCTTCAATTTCATCAGCTTCAATATTATGAGAGTCTTCAGTTTGGTCAAATGGTCTAACTAATAGTGTCTGATTAGTTTGATCCTTGATTTTAGCAGCGATTATAAACTCATCACCACGGTACATTTTGTTCTTAACTGTTCCAGGTGTTTCAGCCATATATATCACACTCCTTAATTTACATAGGCTTGTTGGTATTCAAAAATCATCGTTAATTGTGCAGAACCAACTCCACTTGGAGCGGTTGTTACTCTTCGAAAATAAATCGTATCAATCGATTCACTACCATCTTCATTTCGCAGATGTACTGTGTAACCGTTGCATCTGATTTTGTTAGCAACCTTTTCTGCTTCTTGCATTGCCTTATCTGTCGTTTTATTAAAAAACCTTACTACCATTGTGTATAGTAAGGTGTAATGATCTTTTGAAGTTTTATCATCATTTATAGATAAAATCGGATAATATACCGATGGAATGACTAGTTCTTCTGGAACTTGATCATGATAAGCGAATGTATTAACAGGTAAACTGTCGTATACAAAAGCTTTCATAGAGCCATGTACTTGCTCATACATAATTATCTCGCTCCATTCTGTACCCATTGCTTAAATTGGCGGTCAAATGAACGCTGAAACATACGCTTATAAATGGCAACTGCATTATCCCAATAGGGACGACCTTCAATAAATTTAGCAGTCAGCATCATTCCAGTAGGTGCGTGTGGGTCATATTCAAAATTATGTCCTTCCCATCTACCAGGAACGAATCTTCTTACCTGCTGCCATCCATCATTTTGTAATTTTGCATAGCTTAAGTTGCTACCAATCTCTAATGTTAATCCACCATCAGATGAGCGCCACACGTTTCCCTCTCCGCCTTTATCAAACGAGTTTAGCAGTCGTCTTGTATCTACAACTGCTAATGAAATGATTTGATTTTGAACCTCTTCTAGAAATTGAAATCCGCTAGCTTCAAGCCATAATGCAACGTTCCGATCTAATCCGCTTGCCATACGATTCAACTTTGCACTGAACTCACGGAATCCCCTAGTTGTTATTTGGCTAGCCATGGCTCACTCTTCCTCTCCGCAGTGGCCTTTATATGTGAAATCTCACCAGTAAGTGGATGTACTACTGGAAATGGATTGCGTATATAGTAAGTTACTCTCGTATCTTTTTTGATTACTTTATCATTATGCTTAACACCAGCATCTGGCATAAACAACACTCTGATTTCTTGGTTGTTTAATTGGTTTGGTACTGATTGTACAGAAACAGTGGTACCTTCTATAAAGTAGCAGCTTTGTTCTGCTATATCAGGAGTATCCTTGTATGAATACACTTCTTCTCCTGGTTGCCCATACTTACCTGGCTTTGTTTCTTTCTGTAAATGGTAAATATCACATTCGTGAACCATCAATCCTGGTAGAGACATTAAATCGTCCTCATTTTAAATGTGACTTTCCTTTTACCTGAGTTAGGTATAAATCCCTTTAATAAATTAAGCACATCAGGTTTAGTGATACTTGAGCTATCCTTTGTATAAGAATAGTCTCCACCACCAACACTTTCAGACTTAATCCCCTTCATCGCATTCGTATCAGTGTTTATATACGCATAGTACTGGGCTAACTTCTTACAAGCTAACTTCACTTCTGCTGGAACTTCAGGATGCTTCGTCTTATCCGTAAAATCTATTTTAGAGAGATTATAAATCTCTGTATCTGCCTCAAGTATGTCCTGCTCCAATAGAGGAACAGGACGTTTCTTCACTTCAGGCAGTACAGTGTAATCTATTAATTCTTGAGCAGTAATAAGTGCCATACTTATCACTCCTCTCCTTTAGTTTTACTACCATCTTTTCGAACTTCAAATTGTTCATTACCATTTAGATAATCATAGATTTTCTTTGTAACCTTCTCTTCTTGGTCCAATAAAAATAGACGTTCATGGACGTCATATGTTTTACCAACAATTAATTTAACGTAATAATTCAAAAGTCATCACTCCTTAACTTTGATAACTTTTGCAACTGCATCTTCCTCTTCGAACTTCACATCAACCTTCGCAGTTAAAACAATAATGAATTTCCGAGAGCGAATATCCTTATCTACCTCAATTCGAATATTACGGCTCATACCTGTCACGATATTTTTAGGCGGAGTTAATAAAATATCAGATACATTATTTTCTCCATCATTATATGGCTGTAACATAGCAATTCCCTCTACTGGAACACCATAAGCAGAAGCTAAACCACCTTGGAGTGAAACATCCCCTAAGTTAGTTTGTCGCATCGCTACTTGGTCTTTCCATTCAATTTCTAAACCATGCGATGTGTAAAACTTCCAGTCTTTAGGGTTACGTAAGTACTTAGCAGGAACAGCTTTATAGGCTTTCTTAAATACATCTTTAGTAAATGTACCTGCAGCACAATCTATAACATGCGAAGTTGCTTGTTTGCGAATCCCATCTAATAAAGCTAAATATGAATCTGTAGACGCTATATCACCATTTAAAATTAGCTCTTCGATATCTAATGCAGCACGATCTGCTATCATCTGCATGATAGTATTTTGAAGATTACCGCCCTCAATATTGTTTTCCAACGTATCATAAGTAATATGCACTTCCGCAATTACTTCTTTAGCATTTAACGTAATTGTGCTAGTTGATGGAGCAGAGCGATCAGAGTCTTTTAAAGGTACACCTTCAACTCCAGGGCGAAGAATACGGGAACCAAAGCCGATTTTTTCAATTTTAAGGGTGTCTGAAGCCATTTGAACAAAACGTGAGTCCTTTAGAATAGTAGGAGAATTTTGCACCATACGTAAGAATGTATCAGCTTGTTCAGGATTCATTAAACCACCACTAGCTAATGTGGCAAGAGTAACGTCCGCTTTTTCAATAATTGTTTTGTTATTAAGTGTCATATATATTTTCCTCCTTCAGGCTTACAGTAAGCCATTCCATACAGATTTTTTTACTTCTGCTTTCTCGATAACATCAGTATCTTGCTGATTACTAATACCTTGAGATTTCTTTAATGCTTCGATCTCTTCTCGTAAAGGAGCGGTAGCAACTTCAACAGCTTTTTCCACCTTAATATCTTCTTCTGTTTTTTCCTGGCCGAGATTAAGGTGTTTCTTAACATTAGCTAACTCTTCCTTAATTGGGCCAACAGCCTTTTCTACCGCTGAAGTTAATGTTTTTTCTAATTGTTTTTGGTTAAACTCCATATTGTTCCCCTCATTCTCTGCGCCTTCCGTTGAAGGTGTGACGCATGTTTTTAGATTTGTTAATGATTCAATAGCAGCTTCGATATCCGCCACATTTGGAGCACTAATTTTCTTGCCTGCCTTTTCTACTTCTTCAGCAAAAGATACAACAGGTTTGTCCTCTTTCTCTCCACTAAAAAAGCCCTTCATCAATTGGAAGAAGGACTTAAATTGCTTCTCTTCAGTTTTAGTTACTTCTTCTTCAACCACTTCTGTTTCTGCGACTCCTGCAAGAGAATATCCTTTATATTCTCCCTTTTGGATAGATTCCCACACTTCCTCAGTTGCCTTAGTAACAAGTACCCATGTTCCTTTTGCTATTACCTCACCATTCACTTCCATATCAGCAGGAGCGATATATGATTCAACTACTTCACCAACTCCTGCTTGGAAATCATGATCCCTATCAATCTGTCGATATTTCAGCATGAACTCATGAGCAGCTTTCTCGATAGTCACTTCGTCAGCGAAATCGTTATGACTATCGAGAACACCCGGTTCATAAACAATTCCATATACTAAGCGTTTTTCTTCATCATTTGATTTAATAACACGCACTTCTTTTTCAAAGTTCGGTTCTTTGTCTGATTTAGTCAAAAAGAATTCTCGTTTATTTGCACCTGCATTTACATAAGAAACATGTGAGACTTGTAGATTCTTCAATTTTCGCTTTGTCATCTGTTCTATTCACCTCCTTTCAAATATGATTCAGCATAGTTTTAGACGTCTTCATTTCCTACTCAACTCCTTCAAAGTTTCTTCCCTAATCTTCTGCTTCTCTTCTTCAGATAGCCCTAATATATTGTTATCTACTGCAGGAGACATAACACATTTGCAGTTAACTCTTTCTTTAGCAGATAGCGAACTATCTCGAGGAAACATACATCTCTCACCAGATCCAGGCAGTTCAAATTCTTCCTCTACCGGAACCGTTGTACCGTCATACGCCACATGATTGTCACGCGGTAGGTTATTCTTCGCTCCGCTATGACGCCACTTCTTACCTGTAACAGCAGGGGATTGGCAATATGATTCAAATTGAGAAGCGGAGCATGCTGCAAGGACTTCAGTCTGTGCTGTCCTCTTCGCTCTTTTACGGTCGAATTCCGGAAGCTTCGCAAGCTCTCCTGCTATTTCACGAGTACCTTTCCCTTTCTCTAATCCTTCGTTTAAAATCCGCTCTACTGCTTTGTGAGAATTAATTTTCATGATCTTACCTAATTCATCCGACCAACTATCAATCCACTTTGTAGTTCGTTTTGAAAAGATATTAAACTGGATTTCCGGGTCAATGGCATCCATAAAAGCTTTTGTCATATCTTTCATCGTGTAATCAAGAAACTTCCTTGCTGCTTTGCTCAGGCTTTTAGCAAAGGTATCAGCCCCAAATAGGCTACCAGTGACAAAGTCGATAATGTCCTTTATCTTGATACCCTTCTCCACAGCATCTTTTTTCGTATAGTTCTTAATTCCATCGACAAAGTACTTCTTCTGTTTCCGAAGCAGTTTAGCAATTTCTTTTTCAAATTCCTCAACGTATCCTGGTAACATGTCCAATACTTCTAAATCAGCAGGCAATGAAGCTATGAAGTCATCCGTATCAGCCTTTGCAATCCATTCATTAAGAGAAACTAAGAGCTTATCAATCTTCTGCATTTTGCATCGACTCCAGTAAGTCACGTAGGTCTTTCATTACATTGACTAGTTCTTCATTTGAATTGCTATCAGCTGACTTCTGTAGAGTTTCTCCTAATCCTTTTTGCCAACCACTTACTTTACGATGTCTTTCTAAAACTAAAGCAACTGGTTGATCTGCTTCAGAAATATCATAATCAGAGAACTCTTTGTTTAGCATATTACCAGCGATATTACGTATATCTCGGAATGTTAAACCGCCCTTATCAGCCAGTACCTCAACGGTTTTAACCATATCTTCCGTGTTACTAATTTCTGACTTACGTAGGTTCACATATACGTGTTTTAATCCATATGGAAGCAGAAGAACGTTATTAATGATGAACTCTAAGCTGTTACGCTCAGGTTCAAACACCTGCTCTTCTGTAATCTCACGCACGGATTCAGCAGTTGCTCTGTTAAAGTCTCTAATGTAACCAACATATACATCTGGCAAACGGAATGCTGATTGTACCTTTTGGCGTGATTTCTCATCGTATTCAAGGAATAAGGCATCATTTTGCAATACATCCGCCAGTGATTTCAACTCTATATCAATGTTTGGCTGTGTATCACCAACTATACCTTCATCTGCATTTTCAACTTGCAATAAGAGATATTTATGTTGATTATCTTCACCTTCGACATTTGAAACATAATCGGTAAGAGCAGCTTCACTTTCTTCTGATAAAATGCCATTCTTCAGCAATATAGCCATTGGAATATGCCTACCTTGTTTGAAATAACGCAGGTTTAATTCTTCTGCTTTTCTAGCACCTACCATGTGAACAACATGCGATACCCAACGTGGAATGCCATATGGTCCGTTTCCAATCTTCAAATGAATGACTTCGGTAGCGTTTTTCTCTCCTAACGAAACATCAGAAAACTCACCAGTCTCTTTATTTAAGAAACGCGGATCGCCAAATTCTTTGAAATAAGTATCTACTGATCCTACTCGTTGTACATAGCGACGGAACCTTTTCTTTCTTTTGACTTCTTTTCCGTTAATTAAGTATGTAACTTCTTGGGGGTTATCATCTTTACGAGTCACTCGCATGTACTGCGGTAACATATTTATTAATTCAGCAGGCTTTCCTTCTAAATTACGAATCGCTTCAATATAACCATTGCCAGTCGTCTCTTTATCATCAATGCCCGTTTCAAGAATCTCCTTGAATGGCTTTTCGAAGCTAAATAAAGGAATAATTTCAGTATCAACTAACGTCCACTCCGCCCTCATTTCAGGAGTTTCTTTGTTATCATCTTGCTTATACTTCATTTCATGACCAAACCCAGCTATATTACGCTTGTACGCATCAATACATTGCCCAAGAATCGTACTATTTTCTCTAATCTGCTGTAGGTCTTCTATTCTATAAGGTGGTTCAATGATTTCATTTACAGCATACTTCTCATTTTCACTCTCTTGCTGGCGGGATAGTACCTGAGCACTTGTTCCCGCCGCCTTAATTACTTTGGCACTAACTTTCCTTTTATTCATCATTAAGCTGCTTCACCTCTTTTCTTTTTCTTCTTTTTACGCAGTCCGTAAATAATTGTATTAACAAAGTATCTTGTTTCGTCCATATGGTGATCATTCTCTTTCAGTGGCTTATCTTCACCACGTTCAACCGATTTCTCATCCCATATATAAGAAGCAAATTCTTTAAATGTTTCGTTACAGCAATCGTTAAAATAAATAATGCCCGTGTTAAGCGCAACACCGACATTACCAATACCCTCTTTAACACTATTTCGGGCCTTATATACTCTTCGTTTGTTCCTAACTAGCAAAGCTATAAATGAAGCAGCGGACGGGTCAACTACTGTACCACGGATTGGCAAATCCCCTACAAATCCCTCAAAGTCTTCGTAGTATTCCTGATCTGTTTTCTGCTTTTCTGTTTCTCTACCGCTATAACGGTACTCTTTCACCTTGTACCATACTTCTTCACCTTTTTCGATGCACTTACCCCACAATCCATATACCATGGCGTTCTGCGTACCATAGTCACAAGAGACAAAGTATTCAACGTACTCCCTTTGAATCGTAGGAACTTTATGCTTATTTTCATCAAACATATCGAATATAAGTCCAGAAGCAGCTGCCCATTCACCTTTGATATATCTACGATAGAATACGCCACTATACATGCGATGATATCTTCTTTTTGTCTTCTCATCTAATGACAAATTATCATCCATGGAGAATTTAAGGTGCAGTAGATTCTTTTCTTTCTTTTGATCCAACCACTTCTCTTTAAACCAGTGATACGGGCCTGCCGGATTACAGTTGAACCACATTTTCGAACCAGTTACAGACAAACGGCCTGTTGCTTGGTTAACGAAACTTTGTACCATAAGTGCCACTTCATCAAAAAACATGCCAGCGGCAGTGATTCCTTGGATCAAATCCTGGGAACTTTCATCTTTACCACCAAAGATATAAAAGAAGTTTGTCACACCGTCTTTAGTAATAGTAAGCATATTCTCACTGCGATGATCTTTAACTTTATAACCACGAGACTTCAGCATCTTTTTAAGTGGCGTTATAACGTTACGACGGTGCGAACCAATCGTTTTACCACACATACCAAAGTTCTCGCCTTCAAATGATTCCATCGCCCACATTACATAAGAAAGAGCCATGGAAACTGTCTTTCCAGCACGAATGGAACCATCGCAAATAATCCCATCATAGTCTTTAACAGGACTGCTAGGCTTCCACCAGGTTAATACCTTTAGCTGCTTTTTGGAGAATGGCTTAAATTTGAATGGAGCAGGTTTCTTGTTACGCTTCGGAATCGTCGTCATGGTCATCCCACACTTCCTCTACCTTTCCTTCTAGCGCCTCTTTGAAACCATCATCTTCGTATTCTTCACCATCTACACCTTTAATACGAGCGGTATCGGCTTTTGTTTTCTCTATGTCAGCTTTCAGTTTATCTAACTCTAATCTTTTCTTATCATCAACACTCGCTAGCCTATCGAATCTTTCTATTAGCTGCGATAATGTAGTCATTGCCCGCGATTGTGCATTTAAGAAGGTAGCATGTTTATCCCAAGCAAATTGAATTTCCCATTCTTCTTCGAATCCACTTTCAGTAACCTTATTCTTTCGTAGTTCTTTCGTTGTATCTTCTTGATATTTAACAAACATCAATCTTTGAGCTCTAATAATAGCCGTATACTGAATCGTTATGTTTTCCCATAACATATCAATCGGATTCTTCTCCATGATCTCAGCAGCTAAGTCAGCCACATCTTCTGGAAAGTGTTTTCGAAAGAAACCATGCGTCATAGCGTTATGGTTCCCTTTTGGCGGACCATGCCCTACAGCATTCTTATTACCCCATTTAGGGTTCTTGTTGCCCGAATTACCCACTGCATTCTTATTGCCAATGGGTGCACCTGTTTTTTTGGTTTGGGTGCATCCTTTTTCATCTTTTGGGTGCACCCCTTTTCGATTCCAACCATGCCTTTTTCTCCAGGACTTAATTGTATTAATACTGACTTCGTATTTCTCAGCCAGTTCTTTATACTTCATACCTTGCATGTAATCTTCTTGAGCTAACTCGTGTTTTTGTTTCACTCCATATCACCCACCACCTTCTATATAATAGGAAGAAACTCGTTCATTTCTCCATTCGAATAACTTTTTTACAAAGAAAAAAGACCTTGTAAATTACAAAGTCTTTTTCTTCTATATAAACTTACAACTTTCATATTAGAATTAGTTAAATCCCTCCACCAGGCTCTGTGTTAGCAGGTGCTCCTCCATAATCTCCATGTGATTCTAACTTCGGTGCTGGGTAATGTCCATGGGTATAAGCCGGTGCTCCGCCATGATCTCCATCAGCTTCTAACTTAGGTGCAGGTGTATCTCCTACGTTATAGGCCGGTGCTGGATAGTCTCCATATCCATAAACTGGTGCTCCTGTATGCCCATGAGTATAGGACGGCGCTCCCCCTGTATGTCCATGTGCATAACTCGGAGACCATCCCTCTCCATGAGTATAAGATGGAGCTCCGCCATGATTTCCATGTGCATATGCAGGCGCTCCTCCGTGATCTCCTACAGAGTCAGCTTTAACAATTCCTCCGCCATTTCCATGAGTAACACCAAAAATTCCAAATCCTAAAACAGATAAACTTACAACTGCTGTACCAATTTTCCTTTTCATAATCGCTCTCCTCTATGTGTATTTCATGTAAATTGAAATGAACATATTCTGGATATCCGTCATGATGAAAATTCGACTCATTTCATTACCATATATTTATACTTCTATGTATTTTTTTGTAAAACCTTCTTGAAATCTGAAGGAAATGGTTATTTTTTGTAAAAATCAAAATGTAGTAACAAATTATTCATTTCACAATTTAAGCTTCGTTTCCTAGCTATATTCACCACCTCGTGGTAATCCCTAATTTGGTCTTGAAATTCTCTAAAACTCGATGTATTATATTTTTGTGTTTTTCTCAGTTCCCAAGCTGAAAATACATCATCACTTCTGAAAAGGACCCGAACTCCAGCGGGTTCTTTTTATTTACTTGAACTCATTTTCGATTTATTGTATTATATTTTCGGGTCTTGCTCCATAAATCATTATCAGGAGAATCTGCAGGTTTGCAGGTTCTCTTTTTGCAAAATAAAAAGCATCCACTACGTGGACACTTCATGATATTGTGATTCAGTTGTTTAAAATCAGATTGATATGTAGGTGAAACGAATGGAAGATAAAGAACAAGAACCAAAATACGATTTAAGCAAAATATACACATACGAAGAACATCCTGATAAAATCAGTGGTCGCTGTGATAATTGCGGTAATTCCGCATTTAAAAGTTCCATTAAAAATTTCATCTTCTTGAGAGAATGCCGTCATTGTGGTATGAAGAAAATCATCTAGCCCCTAGGTAGGGAGGGTTCCTTTATAAAATAAAAAGCAGCTGTTAGGCTACTTAAGGTTCGTCTTATCACCAAATAAAATGATATATATATTCTCCCGTTATACTTTCATCAACTCCTGCAACTCTAGCAAATCTCATCAAGTCAGCACCCTGAAGGAAATACATTGTTAGCATAACTGGCACCCGTGACCACATAAACCGATAAAGCTCATCCACCCTTTGCTTAGTCGTAACAATTAAATCATTTGCAGGTCCATTGATCCATGCAGTTGTCCTAACTGAGGTAAACGGAAGATCTTTCCCATTAACCACTATCCTCGCCATAATATGTGTTATATCCACATTGATCCCTCATTCCAAGAACCAAATCTGTTTTCCATATTTACATAAGTATTCAACGCTATAAGAAATGTTTAAAATGCTTCTGTATAAAATAAAAAAGCAGCGGATTCGCTACTTTAAAATCTACATAATTCCCTTTTCTTTTGCTCTTTCATAAAGAACCGTGCGACTTACACCAGTAACTTCACATATCTTTTTTACTGTAAACTTATTCGTCTCTCGGTTCGCAAGCAAATCTAAAGCATGTTCCATATTAGGATTATCATCGTCATATTTCTTAGGGCGCCCTTTATAAACACCACGTTCTTTTGCTAGTTCAATACCCTCTCTTTGTCGCATTCGAATTAGGTCACGCTCTAACTGATTAACACCAGCCATGACAGTAAGTAGAAAAGTGCTGTATGGATTTTCACTTGTTGTATCTAACCAGGTATCTTTTATCGATTTAATCGATGCACCTTTTCCTTTAATTGTTTCTATAAGCTTGAATAAATCTTGAGTACTCCTACTAATTCGAGTTAAATCAGTAACAACGACTACATCACTCTCACGTAAATTATCCAACATGCGTAGTAATTCTGGTCTATCAGTTGTCGCCCCACTTGTTTTCTCCTCAAATACATAATCACATCCATAATCATTTAACTGTTTGAGTTGTCTTGCTAAGTTTTGTTCCTGTGTAGATACACGAGCATACCCAAGAATCATCTAATGCCTCCCCTTTGTCCGCATAAGTGTCCGGAAATTATCTGTAAGTCAATAATACCATTCGTTTTCCGTACATGTAAACAGGACATTAAACCACTTATAAAACAAGGATTTAAATTATGTCTAAAATGTGAACAAAATAAATCCTGAAAGAGTAGACCCAAATAGGACGTTATTCTGTATCGTTTTTTATTTTTTCATAATTGTTACTCTATCTATTTTCAACTGTATATAATCTAACTCCATAAATTTGACCCAAAACTTTCAACTCATGCCCTTATCTAAGTGTAACCACTCAAGAAAGGAGTTATTAGAATGAAAATTACATTTGGAAAATTTGAATTAAGTGTTTCACCTGAGTTCATCATCGCAGTAACTGAACTAATTAAAGTTCTCTACCTAGCAGGAATCATTTGATTCTTGCTTTTCTTTTTCTTTAGTTGTGTTCGTTTGTTTGGTTTAAATGGGCTAATCTATCAATTCTATCAAATCAATTAATCTAACTATTACATATTAACGTTTCATTCATATACTATAGCAGATTGCTAGAAAGGAGGCGTAACCATGGATAGTTGCGTAGTGTTTGTAAATGGACAACCTTTTTTAGTTCTCTCAGTAGCTGGTATTGAAATTGCTAGGTTAGAGATTTCTCTTCAAGTAGCATTGGCTCTAAGAGTGCTTGGAATACCAATCTGCGATTAATTACCACATCCAAAAAAGAGGGCACTTGCTCTCTTTTTTTATTTTCCCCTTATCTTTCCTTAACAACAAACAAGACGCTACCCAAATCAGAGTAGCGCCTGCTATAATTGCTATTGGTTTAATCAAGCTTATTTATCCTCACATTATTTATTTCTTTGCTTCCATACCCCATTCTCTTTACGATAAGTATTCTTGCCATCCATGAAGTCAGCTGTATTACCAGGAATGCTATATTTCTTATTCTTTTTCTTAGCTTTCTTCTTCAGCCTTTTCTCTTCTTGAATAGTTTGCAAATCCGCCTTCCATTGTTTCAACAAATCCTTTTCACGTCGCATCGAATTTGTACCCCTTGATTTAAATATGAATCAAATAATTAGATTCTTCCTAATTTATATACTCATTTAAACCAAATGTCCATTTTGTTCTTATTTATATACCAACTTATGTTTTTCCTTCTAAATAGACCAACAATATATTAAAATATTCTATATACCCAAGGAGGTTTATTATGCTCGGCTTTCATAAAAAACTAACCATATTAGGATTCTTTTTGTTTTTATATGGTTTCATCGGTATCATCTTTTTATTACTATTCCTTAACGTGTAGGAACACAACGTATAAATATATGTTTAATATGTAATTTTTATATAACAAAGAAAAAAGCATCCTTATTAGGTGCTTAATGTATACTAATATTAATATTGAATAGCTTCCTTGATAGACTTTCTAGAACAATAAATATACTAGCTGAAACTGATCTATATCCGATATTCTTTCCTGTAACATTAATAGTAATCTCCGCTAAATGGGTTGGCACATCATCTTTTTCAAAAATTTTTTCTTCAACCTTTTCAACTATTGCTACATTATCCACTTCTTTAAAAGTTTTTAGCAATTTTGTTTCTAATAAAGTAAAATCAAAACTTTCATCTTTAACCACAGCAAATTTAATCTTCATTTTTCTTTCCCCATTTTTAACTAGTTAATATATAATTATCAATATAATTATATATATTAGTATTTAATAATACAAAAAATATGTTTTATCAATTCGCCCCTAGTTAACCTATCTAATAGAGAGAAATAAAAAGATGAAGTTCCTCTTCCAAGGTCAAGATCACTCTCAACTTTCTCCAAACCACCGCATCATATAATTTTCCAGCTCGTATTAGCTACACACTTTACGTTCGGTGGTTAGGAGAGGACCAAGAATCTTCTCGTTTATACTCCGTAGAGCTGGCTCAATACTTTGGCTACTTAATGTCATTTTTGCCTTTGCTGAACAATATTGAATTATAAAGGATTTATATCAAGACGTATGTGTTTCTTCCGACGCCTTGTTTAAACCAATACACTAGAGGGACGGAAGGGGAATATTTCCGTTTTATTGGCTCAAACAAAGAGCGGAACTCTTTGCCCTCGTTTTGGTCATTAATAAATAAGAATCGTGAGTAATTACTAATGTACGAGATCACGTATACAACCTTGTACCAGAAACGCGATGTTCATTCAATCAAGAACAACCACCCCATTTCCATTTTCAAGAACCGGCATAACAGAGTAATAGACTTATATTCACTATCAACCCAGAGAGCAGGACAGCCTCTAAGCTGAATGGTAAGTACAATAGAAACAGCATGACGAATGCGAGTTATCTCACACCCGCCACACTGGAATATGTCATTGTTATACATTCGTTGGACTTTTCGCCTTAATGCGGGTTCTTACCGCCTTGCCCGCCCTACTATGCGGTATACGTTACCGTGACATTCTCACATAAGAACGTTTCACTTATAGGTGTACTAATCCTCTTCAATATGCGGTTGTCAAAGGACTTGTACATATAATTTATTATTTTTGTCATTTTATTTAGTCCCCCAAAAAGTTCGCATTTTGACCGCGTTTTGTTCGCTGTTTTTAGATAATTCCTAGCGCTGTAGCAATCAATTTAACTGCACTCTGCTTTTTCTCATAAAAATATGTCTTCTTGAGCAGTAGATCATGATAAACATCTGAGTCTTTTACTCTCTCGTTTGTAAGGAACTTACGCTCAACGATTTTACGCTCATCCTCATCTAATAAATTATTAAGCGCCTTCTCAACCTGCTGCACCTTCCATTTACTCGTATTCCTTGAATCACGTAATTCAGGGAATAAACTGATTCCTTCCTGCTCCACGTCATTACTAAATCTCATCTTGAGCGCTCTGTACTCCTTTAATACGCTTACTACTTCCTTTTGTACTTTCTTATCATCGATAGCCGGTAATAATGTTAATTGTCTCTCCATGAAGGAATACCCCTATTTCTGAATTTGTGTTTTTACATTCACATCAGGTACGTGAAATTTTACTATCTCTTTGTTGAATAAGTGAACCGTTCATAGCGAGAAGCCTCCACCATTCACTCTACATGGTTCCGTTATCCATTAAGCCTTTAATAATTTACGTTTCTTGTTGACCATCTTCTCTTTCGCTTCTTCAATGTTATTTGCTACTTTCTTATGGTCCTGATCAAATTGAATCATGCCATCGAACATAACTGGTGCTACTACTTCATCAACGTACTGCAAGTAATCAATCGGTGCTCGTTCTGTCTGTTCTACTAAGTATCCATAAATATCAAAGTCTGCCCTTGGTATAGACTTCTTGCCCTTCTGTTGATGAGACATCTTTACGTAAGATTGAATGACTGATAGTGGTACTACAAATATTGACTTATCCTTACTAAACTCTATAAGGAGAAAACAAATTGCTCCCATCTTCTCCGCTTTCTCCAGGTAATCCAACTGATGCTCCGCAATGTTCTTTAAATCAAATCGTGTAGCATTCTCAGTAGACTTTGCTTCAAACGCTATAGCTCGTCCTTTATATACACCGTCATAGTCTACTGTACTTTTAGATTCATAGAATCCATTTAGTACACGACCACCTTTACTTTTTAGCACCTTTACAGGAGTCGGACGCTTGTTTATAAGCGCCACTCTCCCTCTTTGATACATTTCATTCGATAAATTGATAAGCTTCTCAAAAGCCATTCCGCGATTCCCTAGTCCCATTGTTATTCCTCGCTTTCTACTTCAATTGAATATGCAATATTTCATATTTTATTATCATAATATTTCTTTATTAATCATCACTTTCTATCCCACCATTGATATTCATTGATAAATCAACATTTGTAATTTAATTCCTGATGTTCAATTCCGTTAAAACACATTTATTTTATATATCCAAATAATTATATTGGAATTTCTTGTTCTACAAATTTTTAAGTATTTTGTGTATTATATAGCGGAAGAGTAAGGTAAGAGTTACTCTTTGCCATTTTAGGAAAGGTCCTGTTGGAGACAACGGGTCCTTTTTTCGTAAAAGGATTATTTTATTCGATTTCCACAAAACGGTAATTAATATATAATTAAACTATTCAAATCTTAGGTGGTGATGCAAATGACTGAAACAATTCGAATTGCTCTTTTTACTCTTGTAGGAATAAGTGCCATATTTTCTGTAATTAAAGAATTTCAAAAACCAGAAAAAAGAAAGTTTTGGATTACATTCGAAGCTTTAGTTCTGCTCGGAGCAGCCTGGATGTTAATAGGACTTCTCATGTAACCTACATAATTAGTAAACCCCCTTTGAATAAAACTCAATATTCCGTCAATAATGTATATGACATCAGATTTTCTCCTTGTTCCCCCTTGGAGAACCGAGCAGTTAGTTTTTGCTAGCTGCTCTTCTATTTATGAAAAAAGGTAAAATTCTTTATAATGACTCTTCTTTATTTCTCAATATAAAGAGCCTTGGATTTCGATTAACACTCCTGTAGTATATAAACAAAGAGTAAGGTAAGAGTTACTCTTTGCCATTTTAGAAGAGGTTCTGTTGGAGACAACAGGACCTTTTTTCATATAGAGATTGTTTTGTTTAATTTTTCACCATTAGCCGCAAAAAATATCTTATAATCGTTATATACTAAATTAAACTAAATAATTAGGAGTAGATCAAATGCCAGTTACACTAGAGCTTATTCTTTTCATTCTTCTAGCAATTTGTGCTGTTGGCTATTTAGTAAAAGAATTTCAAAAAACTAGGAAAAGAACACTTGGAATTTTTCTAGAATTCTTAATTCTTTTCTGGTCAATATGGAGAATATCGACTATCATAATCTAATTTATAAAAATGAATTCCTTCGAATAAAATTCAATATTATGTCCATAATGTTGATAGGCTGTATGCCAAAATCCATTTAGTTTTTCTCTGTATCTCCCTGTATTGAGCAGTTAGCTTTTGCTAGCTGTTCTTTTATATGTAAAAATCTCAAACAATCTCTCGTATACTATAATCAGTCCTTTCTTATAACCTGAGCTCGTCACTTTCGTTATAAAAATAGGCGTATATTCTATAACCTATAACCTTTTCAGAAATCATTCATATTTTATTTCTGAAAAGGTTGCTCTGTTTTGTAAAAAGGTGGTTGCGGAAACAACTGCCTTTTTATTTATGAAAAAATGAAATTTTTATAATAAACCTTCAATCTTTGCTATTGCTTCAAATATTGGATAGATTTGCTGTGGCACCACCGCGTTACCTAAGAATCTCAATCTATCTTCGTCCAATCTTGTGGCAGTCCCATCATCCATTCCACAAATTGCGGGTTGATTTTCTTCCCAATATGTTCTGGAAAGTGTTCCCCGATTGATCCTGGTAATGTCTTTCCGTGGCTGCCGTTTACTTCTGAAGGGCACAACCCTCGGATCGGCTTGTAATTTTGGCTTGTCGTTGGAGTGGCCAACAATAAATGTCCGGTATCTTTGATGTGGCGCCCCAACACTGACAGCCGGAAATACGAACGTCCTTGTCGAGTAATTTTCTTCTTCCAAGTCGGAGAGCACGGTGTCCAAGCCCATTGTGACGTGTCCAGCAACATTTTCTCCAACAAACCAAGTGGGTCTGAGTCCTCTAATGAGTCGGAAGACTTCTGGCCATAACCATCTTTCGTCTTCTGCACCTCTTCGCTTACCAACAAGACTTTCTCCCTGACAGGGATATCCTGCTGAAATAACTCCAATTGAATCAATGTCAACACCTCCATCTATTAAGGATTGTTTCGTAAGTTTATATAAATCCGGGAAAACAGGAATGTTAGGATAGTTCTTTCTAAGTATCTTCTGATTGAACTCTTCTATTTCGCAAAAGGCTGCTGTTCCAATTCCCGCCCAATCTGCTGCCATACTTATTCCTGCAATTCCCGAACATAGATCCAACATTTTCATTCCCCATTTCCCCTTTGTTTTAAAATAGCGTTTTTATTAAAAACTTACATGTATATATTTTTCGTTATATAATTAAATTATTTATATATTAGGAGTGTTAATTATGTCAGGAACGATAATAATTTTGTTATACATTTGTTTTGGATTAAGTGCAGTTTTCAGCTTAATAAAAGAATTGAAAAAGCCACAGAAAAACCAGTTCTTGATTTTAGTTGATTCTCTAATTTTACTAGGAGCCTTAATCTTATTAGGTAGTATCTTCATCTAAATTACATAACTAAAGCTCCAGGTGGGAGTGAAGCAGTTAGCGAAAGCTAACTGCTTTTTATAAATTAACTATTTTATTAAATTTATAAAATACAACCGCTTGTCCATTTCGCTTTGTGTTAAAATGGTGTTTTTGTATAAGATAATTGCTCCAGATAAATTGGACACATTTACCAATATATTCACCACTAAATCCATGTTAAAATCTCCTGTGAGTACGACATAGCTCAATCTTATGAAGCCCTGTAACATTTTCTGCAGGGCTTCTTTTTTTCAACAAGCCGTTAGTTAACTGTGATTACTATCTTGATTTACAAAATTACTTTTTGTTCACTTTTTTGATACATTTATGAAACATTCATATGTTATCTTCAATACGTTCTATTCTTTTTATATTACCGTGTGAGATATACTCAGACTTGAAACCCTAGACCCCCTAACCCTAGGGCAAATTTATTTAATTACTAGTTTCCATTAACTCGAGAACTTAGTAATTACATCCACAGGCTCAACTCTCTCCCTTTTGAGAATTGAGCCTTTTTTTACCTATAAGATTATCCCCACACTCCCTGCTTACTTTTACAAAATACAAATTTGGTCTCTATCAAAAATCTCAATATCATGTAAAACTTACGTAAAGATTGCTATGATTCAACCTATCCGCCTGATAAACGCTATATAATGAAATTGCAAACACCAGGTTTGCACCTTTCTGTACGACATAACTCTTTGCTAGGAGCAAATCCTAACCTTTTTTATTTAATCCCCGTTGACCCGAAGCCCATATTTCCCCTTTCTGATTCTGATAGTCCGTCCACCTCAACAAAATGAGCTGTTTCCACTGGCGCTATGACACCTTGAGCAATACGAGTTCCTCTTCCAATTACATGGGCCTGCATACTTGCTTCTTTAGGGACTTCAATATTATCAACTAGAACACCAATCTCTCCTCTAAATCCACTATCTATAGTTCCAAGCACTACTCGTAACTTTGTATCACGCGTCATACCGCTACGCGGGCGTATCTGTAATTCGTATCCTGGCGGGATTTCAAACGCCAATCCCGTTGGTACAACCTTTGTTTCTCCAGGCCATATAATTGTGTCCGCTGCCGCTACAAGATCAAAACCCGAATCCCCTGGTTTCGCATACTTCGGCAATTCCACATCTTTCAATCGTTTAATTTTTACTCTTAACTTCATTTTCCCCGCTCCTTATAAATAACTTTTCAATTCTTCTTTCCGGTTCTTCAACTCTTCCAAAGAACGCTTTGTCTTGCGTTTTTCGCTATCCAATCCAACCAAGTGATATTCCAACTTACGAATCTCGCTTTCTACTACCTCGAGTTCACTTTGCACCTGCACCACGATTTCTTTTTTCATTACTTACCTCCTGCTCTACTTCTTGCTTTCTGTAAAAATCCTTAATTGCTTGTTCCCAATACGTGTAATTGCAACTTGTTACGGCCATTACTCTTCAACTCCTTTCAATAGCTTTCTTAGTTCCTCACATGACCCTTCATATAAATCACGGCCATCAGGTAATTTAAATACATGCCTATCAATCAAGCGTTCTATTAGCCTGTCTTGCTCGTTCATATTTACTCCTAACTGATTTGTTTCTTCTCATACTTACGTGGCGGCTTTGTCGCTGCTTCGTATGGATCCATCTTCCTTTTAACTCTCTGGTAAAAGGTCTTATTACTAATCCCATTCGATTCCGCTAAAGGAATGTACTTTTCGAATCCTTTTGCCGTGGTAGCTGCTTCGTATGGCGTCATGCCGTTACGTTTTCGTCTATAAAAGGTAGATTCACTAACCCCATTTTTCTCAGCTAATTTCAGTAATTTTTTATTCTTTTCATTTCCTTCCCAGCTCGTACCGACTGGTGTCGTTATAGCGCGTTCTAAACTCCAATCCAGCTCTTTCATTCGTTGGTCTACATACTTCTTATTAACACCAATTTCAGCAGCCTTTGCATAATCCTTTAATGTTGGCTTCTCCATTTGCTCCCTCCTAATCCAGTGACATAATTTCATCTCGTGTACGATTAGAAAAAGTTATCCTAATCTTCTGAATACCCTTGCCATGTTCTTTCACCGCCATGCTCCATGCTTCTTCTTCTGTCTCAACATCGAACCAGTCTATTTTTTGTCGCTCGTCCTGGTCATAAAAGTGAACTTCATACGTTATGACGTTATGCTGTAAGAACCTATCAGCCGTACTTGTTGCCGTATAATCAAAACTGCCTACAACATCCTCCAGTGTTAGTTGTTTCATGCCCCTAATCCCATTGGACGAGATTTGATTTTATTCTTATCGGCCTGATCCATAATCAATGCTGCGATCTCTAATTGATGTCTTCCTAACTCTTTTGCGATTTCAAGGATTCCTTTGTTTTCCTTCCACATTTCTTGTAATTGAATTACTTCGCTTTCATCAAACACCAGGTCCAATTCTTCTAGAGCAATATATAAGTTACGACGCGATTTCTTCATGTACTTTCCCTGCTGCAATGCCATTGTGTAATTTTCCTTCTCCAAACCCGTTCCAAGTCGTGGCATCCCATTTCCCCTCCAGTTGTAATTGATGAATTTCTCTTAATTCCGCCATAACAGCATGACGTCTTCTATCCACTTCTTCATGCGTTTGATTCCCCGCTTTGCAAACGCATGGTGCGAATTGATACATACCCATTCCGATACCGTTCTGAATTACTCCCGTTCCGTTACATGCACACATTTCAATTCCCCCTTAGAATGGTAGTGCTTTCCTTCTGTAATCCTTTGTTTCTTTGAAAGTGATCGTTCTGAAATTATTTAGAATCCGCGATACAATCCGTTCATCGTATGCCTCATCTAAACGCTTTCCTGTGAGGTTTGTCGTGAAGATAGTAGATTTACCTTGCCTTCCATCGAAAACATCGAATAACACCCTATTAATGAAGTTTGTCGCTTTTGTATTTGCATCTAACGCGCCTAACTCAGCTCCCAAATCATCGACTATTAATACTTCTGCTCTTACTAAACTCCTTATAATTGCATCTTCAGTTAATGTGGAATCTTTACTGAAAGTACTTTTAATCTTCCGTAGTAATTCGCCAACTGTGACAAAGACAACTGACTTTCCTGCTCCTGCGAGTTGATCCGCTATAGCGTAAGCAAGATGTGTTTTCCCTGCTCCACAATTCCCGGCCATAATCGTGTTAAATACTTTCCCGTTGAGATAATCAGTTGCGATGACTTTTGCAAGTTCAAGGTTCTTTGCTCCTTCATCACTAGTAGGTTGGTAATTATCAAAATTAGCTTTCTTGATGTTGCTATCGGCAATCATGCTTTGCTGGTGGAACATGAATTTCTTCTCGTTTGCTTTATCTGCATCATATTTTGCTTGTTCCTGTTGCTGAAGCTTCCTACTTTCGTTTTCAAGGAAGCATCGAGGGCAAACAGCTTGTCCACCAAACTTCATCTTATTCATGCCATGTGTATCACACACATCAGAATCCATAGTCATATTCACCTTTTTGGCTATATCTGTTGGTATTGCTGCTGTTGCTCTCTGCATTGTTTTTCGCTCCTTTTTTGGAATTCATTTGAATAGTTAGTTGGTCGAACTTTTCTCGTAGCTTTTTAGGTGATAAAATGTTACCTTGCCAGAATGGATCCGCTTGGCACCAATCAATAACATCCTTAATCTCTTGTAATTCACGATTATCCTTTTCACGCATTAATCTAAAGTCGTTAGCCCAAGAATCGAAGTTAGGTTCTTTTTGTTTATGGTTATTACCCTTAATTTTTTCAAATAGATACTTAGCCCCGTTGGTGTCGCAAGTTTCAAACTTGTGACGAGGAGTCTTTTTTTCTTTTTCTTTTTCTTTTTCTTTTTCTTTTTCTTTTTCTTTTTCTTTTTCTTTTTCTTTTTGCCCCCGTATCGTGGACGTATCGTGGAACGTATCGTCAAGACCCGCATAAACACTGATTTTTTGTACTAACGCTATGTTTTCTGTTCGTTCAAGAACGAGTTTTACTAGCGATACATCTTTAATGCTTTTAAGCTCTTTTTTTATACAATCTTCAATCGGCTTACCACCTTTGTTAAGGTTGTATTTCCCCCAATTAAGTATGCAAATCTCTCTTGTTTCTTCGTTATAAATAATCAACTCATGATGATTAATAAAACGATCCAGTAATGCTTTGGCACTTTCAATTGAGTAACCCAGCTCAAAAGCCATTTGTTTTCTAGTTATCTGATAAACCCCAATTTGATTGGTATGCTCGTTCGTCATTAAATAGAGATAAAAGTATTTGTCCTCTGGTGTCATTTCTTCTGAAACTCTTGCATCTGACCAGAATGAAGTTTGTACGTGTCTGTATTTAGCCATTTAATTCACCTTCTTCATCCAACATTCGTAACTGACATGATCGTCCATGCCTGTAAACCTAATCTTGTCTTTCCCTTTGAACTTCCCATCGTTATAGAATGTTTTTTCTGCCCTGTACAATCTCTTAATAGGAGTTACATAGTCGTAACCTCGTTTTTCTAAATCACGAACCGCTTTTAGCATTTCTTTCATTGATCCACGTCTCACCGGGACTTGAAACATTATGCATTCTCCCTTCCGCATACCGCTATGTCGCCTTGAATCTCAATAATTTTGTATCCTGGATAACGATCGGGAGTAATGTACTCTATCGCCCTTGCTTTTATTTCTTTTTCATTTTGCACGCCCTTCCACACCCATGAAGGAAGGACGACTTTAGATTGATTTCTGTCTAACATGGTTTCATCTCCTTATCCTGCTTGACTGTATTGATTCTCCCAACCAGACAGTACTTGTATTGCTTTAGATGCTAACTGTGAACTGATTTCGCTTAAATTTGTAAAACCAACTTGATTCTTAAGTGTTTCTTCAACCATTTGTTTGTCTGTCTGTGTTAATGTCGCTACATGCGCTATTTTTGCGTGTATCATTTTTAACTGCTTTTCAGATGCTTTTCCATTACTGCTGTTTCCTTGTAGCCTGTTTGGAGCTTGTCCACTGTTACTTTTCTGATTTTGTTTGTTACCTTTTCCATAAGTAGCGCCGTTACCATCATCATCTTCACCTGTATTTAAGCTAAGGAATGCTGCTAGTGAATATCGTCTTGCGTATGTGATACAACTTCCTACTGCTTGTGGATCATTCTTCACTGGCTTCATCGTTAGTTCGTCCGACTCAAGCCATTCGCCACTCTCATGTAAAAGGAGTGTTTTTAACATTACGTTTTGACCATCACCGCTTGGTATTTGCATAATACTTAATCCATGTTTAGAAAGGATTGGTCTAATTTCATCTATAATCGTGTCGAGCGTTGCATAGTTGTTTTTAAAGAAAGGATTGTCTGCATCCTTTGCTATTTTGTTAACCTCTGAATTGAATTTCACTAGCGCTTTAGCTAATTCCGTGATTGTTTCGCTTTTATTCATCGGATACGCACCCCATTTTTATAATTGATTTCTAATTTATATAAATTCATATCCTCCTAGAAAGGCATATCCCCGTGTTTTTTATTCGTTAATACTGTGATTACATAGTCGATATCAAGCTTTTTCAGCTTGTCCGTTTCTTTATCGGACATTTCTTTTAAAGCTTTTACTGCATGGCTTACTTGAATCTGCAAAACATCTTTCATTTCCACATTCCTCCTTATTTACTTAGAAGAAACGACTATGTTAAAATATAGGTACAAAATATTGCGTCGTTTCTTTAAAACAGTCGATTAGGGGTAATCGGCTGTTTTTATTTTGTTTTGATGCTTTCGTGCATCGGAATATCCAGGAATCCATTTTAGATGGGGGAGTACCATTAAATCCTCGAATATTCCGACAAACAAGAGCTTGCCCATGTTCATAAATTCGTAAAATCTTTATATAAAAATTTAATGAAATATATGTTAAACTTATTACATTCCAAGAAGTCCTTTACTTTTAGAATCGACAATTCTTCAATACCCTTAGTCTTGCCCTGCAACCCCTGCAGGGCTTTTATCATTTAGCTAGAGTTATAAACTTCTTATGCATTTCCTCAACCTTATCTGCGCTGTTATGTATCCCTTTAGCTCTTAAATCTTTTATGATCCACAAGAGTTTCTTTTGTTCGTATTCATCTCGCTGTTGTTTATCCATCACTTTTCACCCTTCATAAACCTTTTATCTATACGTTCCATCACATAAGCGAATCCGCCTAACGCTGCGAAAAATACAGCAACCATACATAAAGAAAACATGCTTTCTTCTTGCATCTACACCGCCTCCTGTTCTTTCTTCAGTCGCTCTATGATGTAGGCTTGTCCTTTGGGTGTTACGTATGTTGTTGTCCATGTGAATGGTTCTCCGCTTGGCTTCTGTTTAACACCTTGTGCGATTTCAAAATATCCTTTTTCAACTGCTGATTGAGTTGGTTCAGTAGAACGTTTGAATATTAAATTCCATTCTCTAAGTTTTGCGAATAACTTACGTTGCCCGATTTTGATATTGTGTTTAGCTGCCAACTTAGCAACTTCACTTACTTTCAGAGATTCATTTGATTGCATACACGCTTCAGCGAATGTTACGAGTGGTTGCTGCTTTACAATTTGTTGCTGTGCTGCTACAAGCTTTTCTTTTTCTTCTTTTAATTTAGTGAGAAGACCAATTGCGAAGTCTGGATTTGTCACCGCTTGTTCTAGGACTTTATCTATCATGTATGCTCCGTGTTTTCTAATAGAAGGAAGTACTTCATTTGTTACCCACTTTTTAAATTTTTTAGCTTGTTGTTTTCGTGAACGTAATATTGATGAGTACAATCCCGATTCATTCATTAATGTCGATTTCATATTCATACCCGTCAATTTGACGGACATCAATTCATCTTCATCTAAATGTCTTGTCATTGCGTTTGTGTCACTGAACTCTAGAACATCTGCTACATCTTTAGCTACAAACCAAACATCTTCGCCTTGTACCACCGTTCGAACTTGTCCAAATTCTTCATTATTGAAAACTTGTAATTGATTCATTTTATTTCCTCCTCACATTGTATCCCTAAGGGAAACTTTATTATTAAAAAAATTTTCATGTTCGTCAAATAGATCCGCCACTTCTTCATTTAATGCTTTTGCAATTTTAGATGCTGTCCCATAGTACAATCTCTTCTTATATTTATGAGCATTAATAATTTTATAGCAATAGCTCTTTGATATGCCAACAACTGTAGCTAGTCCTTCATAAGTGAAGTCTGATTTTTCAAAAGCTATTTTTAATTTTGTTATTGAATTTTCATTTAGCATCTAATCACTCCCTTCTGATGCCGATAAATTTATTATAAGTTTACCTAAAGGAAACTTCAAGTGGTTTTTCAAAAAAATTTCCTCCTGGTTAATTTTCTGAGGGGTTTACGTTTCCTATTAGGAAACATTATAATAAAAATAACTTACGATATATCGTAAATTAAGGGGTGATTTTTTAAATGGAGTTAAATAAGCGTTTAAAATTATTGAGGTCAGAACATAAACTTACACAAGAAAAATTCGCTACTGCTGTAGGTATAACAAAAGCCAGTGTGTCTAAATTTGAAAATGGCATTAAAACACCTAGTCGTGAAACAATAGAAAAAATAGCTGATTATTTTAATGTAACTACAGATTATTTGTTAGGAAGATCGGAAGATCCTGAATTGAGCGAAGAAGAAAACAAGATTGTTACTGAAGAAGGTAAGAACATAATGGCTTTAATTGAAAGTCTTCCAGAAGATGAGAGAAAGAAAGCCTGGGAACAATTAGAGATGTATGTTACTTATATGCAAAATAAAAAGAATGGCTAATCAAAGAAGACTACTTTACATGACAGTCTTCTTTTTTATGTATTTGGCTTTTCTTATAAGATTCATCTAGACATATTTTAAAAATATCTTCTGCTTTAATCGGAGCCCCATGTTTCAAACTCAATTTTACTACTTCCCTAACTAATTGCTCTTTTTTCATATCTACTTCCCCCAATATCCTCTTTAAATATATAGACGTTCAGAAAAAGGTCAGTTTTGTTGTTTGGGTCAAAATGTTTCCATTTCCTTTAGAGCAGAAATGACACTATCAATTGGATAGTGTCATTTTTTATATTTACATAAATCAATATCCATCCGGATCAATCATGTATAGAGTTGTTCTTTATTATATAATTACTTCCTTTTTAAAGATTTCTCGTTCAATAAATTCGAAGAATCCTGGTGGCTCTTCATCTAACATTTTATAGGCTTTTTCAACGATTACCATCTTTAATTCTTGCATTAAATCTT
The DNA here is from genome assembly GCF_051916915.1 of Bacillus cereus group sp. MYBK139-1. NCBI lineage: Bacteria > Bacillati > Bacillota > Bacilli > Caryophanales > Bacillaceae > Bacillus > Bacillus cereus group sp. MYBK139-1. Next base: position 68,783 of record NZ_JBQAHO010000010.1, read on the forward strand.
CTCTTTCTTTAAAAATAGTTTGTTGAACATGTTTCAATATTTTTAACTCTAACTGATCGATAATAGCTTGTACCTCTGCTTGCTTTTGAATATTTTCTACGGACATAAATATCTCTCTCCTTTATATTTAACTATCCTTTAGAAGCATGTCTCCATCTTATAACTCATTTATTGTAATGATCTTTCATTACAGCGAATCCTTTAGCTGTTTTAATGTTTTTTTGACCCAGTAACCTACGTTTTGTTCTGTTTCTCCCAATATTTCAGCAATCTGCCTATTTGTAAGCATCTTTTCATAACGGTAATAGAGAATCATTCGTTGCTTATCCGTCAATGCGCGCATCGCTTTATCCAATTTCTCGTTTTCTACAGGAATAACATTTCCTTTCCCCACTCCTTCAATAACAACTGACTCAGGTCTTTCTGCTTCGCAATCTTGCAAACTCCCAATTGTTTCAATTGCAGAAAAATCTCCTTCTAAAGCATTCTTATCAAAAATTAGCATTTGTTTTTTATTTCTGTTTCTCTGTCTCTTATCGAAATCAATAGCACGTCCACGAATTAAAACAGAGCAATACCTCAGGACACGATTTATTCTATAAAATTCTTTTGATGTTTGATTAAGTAAATTGATGTTTTTTTGAGAAGGGTTTTTAAAAGCTTCTTTCATTATTTCTTCATGCTTTTTATCTTTCAAAAACTCTTGAATAATGGGGTTTTCTAATATTAAGGGTAGTTTCTTTCGTATTTCTTGTATGTACTCTAATTGCTTTTTCTCTTCGTCGTGATGATAGTTATTATCAGAATTTGAGTGAGTATGTTTCCCCATAAAAAAACCTCCTTTTTTCCACAAATTATATAAATATAAGAAAAAAATAAAAATAAATAAGAACAAGTGTTCTAATTATCTCCCAAATTAGTGCGAAAATCTAGTACTTTTTACAAAATAAAACAATGTTTATTTTATAAATTCTTTTTAGTTTTTTGATACTTCTCTCTCTAATAAAAGTGAGGAGGTGTCTATATGAAAATTACACAAGCTGATACTACAATAAACGATGGAATAGACTTCATAAATGCTAAAAAGTATTGGGAAAACGGTCATTATGGACAAGATACAGTTATTGCTGTAATTGACACAGGTTGTGACATTAACCATGAAGAGTTAAAAGACAACATTATCGGCACATTCAATTTTACAGATGATGATAACGGTAAAATAAACATAGCGACGGACTATACAGGTCATGGTACGCATGTATCTGGAATTATAGCGGCTACTAACACAAAACATTCTATCGGTATAGCTCCAAAGGCGAAGCTTTTAGTTATTAAAGCCATTGGACATACAAGTATTTCAACTCATAAACATTTAATTAAAGCTATTCGCTTTGCAACTGCTTGGAGAGGCAAAAATGGTCAAAGAGTAGATATAATGAATCTCTCTTTAGGCACAAAAAGTGATGTTCCAGAGTTAAGAAAGGCAGTTGACGAGGCATTACAAGAAAATATATTTGTAGTAGTTGCTGCAGGGAACTACGGAGATGGATCAGAACTAACCGATGAAATTCTTTATCCTGGATACTACGAGGAAGTTATTCAAGTTGGTGCTGTTGGAAAGAACCTTGTTCCCACACATATGAGCAATACAAACCAGAATATTGATTTTTTAAGTCTTGGAGAGTCCGTTTACTCAACCTATCCTCAAAATAACTATATAAGACTCACAGGTACATCAGTTGCAACGCCACACATCACAGGAGCAATCTCTTTAATCCTTTCCTATTTCAAAGCAAAGCATTTGCCATTTTCCCAAAACATTATTTATCAATATCTTCTTTCACACTCTTTTTTATTAAAAGGTTACACCAATAAAACCCAAGGAAATGGAGTTCTGAAACTATAAGGAGGTGCTAAGCTATGACCCCATTTGAAATGTTTAGCGCATCAATAGGCAATTTTGGATTTCCTATCGTGATTTCTATTTATCTTTTAATTAGGTTCGAGAAAAGGATTGAGGTATTAACGATTGCAATTAACGAATTAAAGCAAGTCGCAGAAAAAGACAAATAAAAAAGCATCAGTCATTTTGACTGGTGCTTTTAGATAATTAAACTCCAAAGAATAAAATTGCAACTATATTATAAACAATTGGTACTAAGAACATTACAATATTAAGAATAATTCCCCATAAAGACCATGTATCTTTGTTCATTCGATAACCTACAAACCCTATTATTGCACCAATTGGAGCAATAATAAAAGGCATAATAATAGGCAATCCCTGTATTTTTTCTAAAGGTACTAATCCAGTTAAGAAATTTATTACAAGTGCTGCTAAAATTACTGCAATAGCTATTGAAATTCCACCTAAAATACTGCTTTTTCCTTGTTTTTTTAATTCTACGTTGCCATTTGTCATTTTTAATTCCTCCACTTCATTATTCAAAGAACAGAAAATATAATTTCATACTGTAATAAATTACAATATTTAAGAAGACGATCAATGCTAGCGCATATACTGGATTAAACATCTCGATTCCAAACGTACCATAAAAGAAGAACAATAATGCCAAGAGGCCCATATTAGACCAACAAGTTATATAGCCTACTTTATACTTAATCATTTGATCCCTTTCGTCTTCTTCCTCTTCCTTTAACCACTTTTTACCCTTTTTAATTTGTATTGCATTAACTATTGTTAATACGATCCAAAAAATTGTGATTAATGGTAAGAACCACGATAATATTCCCGGCTCTCCAGCCTCCATTTTCCATATATTAAAAGTGGCTTCCATCAATAAAATACTAATTACTATTTTAATTAAAAAATTGTAAAGGTAATTCAATCCTTTTTCACCTCTGTAAATATGTCCTCAACTGCGCAATTAAAGGTTTTAGCTATTCTCATGGCTAAACCAACACTAGGCTCATACTTTTCTCTTTCAAGAGAAGCTATCGTTATTCTTTTTGTCCCTACCCTTTCAGCTAACTCTGTTTGAGTTAAACCAGCAATTTCCCTATGTTCTTTTACCTTATTTGTGGTATAAATTTTCATTTCATTCAGTACCCCTCATTCCAATTAGAATAGCTGAATGTATAGTATTCTATACTTTCTGTGTATAGAATACTATACATTGGTTAGATATGTAAAGGGAATAATTGAAAATTACCATAAAAAAAGGCAAACCCTTAATAGGCTCACCTTTTTATCTTTCTTATTTAAATGGGTTACAAGGTTGTTTACGGAACCAAAGGCTAATTGTAATTGCCCACTCAGAACCTGCCTTTACATGTGGAGCTAAGCAATTCTGAAGGTTTTTATCACAAGAACAAGCAAAATATCCACGTGAACTGTAGCAACCATCATGTGTTTTACAACAAGCATCTACTTTAGAAATTGGAGCTTTTGGACCTGAACATCCTGGGCCACACCAGTTTCCATAGATACACGGTAATTGACTAACAACTTCTTCTCGCTCGGTATCCATTTCTGGTAGTTCGCGATTTTCTAAACCTTTAAGTTCTTCTAAAAATTCGTCGTCAATTTCTGTTTCAAGCGTTTGGATTACTTCGTCCTCGATAATATCATAGCCTTTAAGAACTTTTTTACCTTCTTTTTCAACAATAACACTACCTGAAACCAATTCTTCATTATCAAGTTTTGTATAAATAACTTTAATTGTATCTTCCATGTTACCTAAAATAACTACTTGAATCGAGACATCACCTTGTTCAAATTTAAATCCTTTACGATTATTAAGATCATAAGCACCAACGAATTGAGTCATTTTTTGAACCATTTGCTTTGCAGCAACCGTATTAATTTGAGCATTATCCAATAAAGTTTCTTGCTCTTCTATTGATAAAGTTTGTAATTGTGCCATTAACAAACCACTCCTTAATATTATTTTGGAGGCAGTACCTGGATTCGAACCAGGAACAAGCGAAGCATGTGTCTTTCAAAAGACTTACTGCCCTAATATGGAGATGGCAGCCGGATTCGAACCGGCGATAAAGGTTTTGCAGACCTTTGCCTTACCTCTTGGCTATGCCATCATATTAAGATTTCGTTGCCTTACATTTGTAATAGAGA
>NZ_JBQAHO010000011.1:0-58561 GCF_051916915.1 Bacillus cereus group sp. MYBK139-1
CAGCGTTCATCCTGAGCCAGGATCAAACTCTCCAATAAAGTTAGTTTGTCTAGCATCTAAAATAAAAATTGACGTTTCACGTTGTTTGTTTCGTTCAGTTTTCAAAGAACTACTTGGTCGCTCATTTGCGACTTCCTTATGTTAACATCTTCGTTTTTCAATGTCAACTAAGTTTTTCAATTTCTTTTTTGTCGTTTTTTGCATTTCCGCATCAGCGACGGTTATTAATTTATCATATAATATCTATCAACGTCAACACTTTTTAATAAAAAGTTCTTTTTCTTACATAACGAATACATTCCTCTGCATTAGCGACTCTTCGAAACAAACAAAAAATGATTTTATATCTTTCTTCCATTGCCTTTTTTACAACGTCATGAATACGTTCATCTTCAAAATCAAATAAAAGTTCTTCTAACTCTCTCTTCAATATATATTCCATTTCTTTTTTCTCTTCTTTCGTTAACATAAACCCAAGCAAATCATCACCTCAATCATTTCTTCCAGAGCAATAAACCTTAAGCCCATTTTCATTTAACAAAATCCTACCATCCATTATATCCACTACTTACGATATTAATCCCTTGTTCTCTTTTTTATATTTACAGCATATATGTAACTGAAAAGGATTGGACAAAGGGGCGTAATATTATGTTTTTCTTTTTTATTACGAGTAAAAGAAACTTTAAACACATTAGCTTAATAGTGATACTTTCCTTATTTACAGCATGGCTACTCTTTTTGAAAACATATTCACACGAGTCTGCTTTCTCAACCGCTACAGGACCTAAAGTTATTTACAAAGGCGACACCTCTAAAAAACAAGTTGCATTCACGTTTGATATTAGTTGGGGAGACAAAAAAGCAATTCCAATCCTTGATACACTTAAAGAAAGAGATATTAAGAATGCAACCTTCTTCCTTTCTGCTGCATGGGCAGAAAGACACCCTGATGTTGTTGAACGCATCATAAAAGATGGACATGAAATCGGTAGTATGGGTTATAATTACACGTCCTACACTTCTCTAGAGGCAAATGAAATACGAAAAGATCTTCTGCGAGCACAAGATGTTTTTACAAAACTCGGTGTGAAACAAATTAAACTATTGCGTCCACCTAGTGGAGACTTTAACAAGGCAACACTTAAAATAGCAGAATCACTCGGATACACTGTCGTTCATTGGAGTAATAACTCAAACGATTGGAAAAACCCGGGCGTAAACAATATCGTTTCCACCGTCTCTAATAATTTAAAAGGTGGAGATATCGTCTTATTACATGCATCCGATTCTGCTCTTCAAACAAATAAAGCTTTACCACTGCTTCTACAGAAATTAAAGAGTGACGGCTATGAGCAAATATCCGTATCACAACTTATTTCCAACACAAGTACAAAAAGTAAAGATGTTCAATAATTTTTTACACATAAAAAGCTCTACTACCTTTCATTCAGGTAATAGAGCTTTTTTAACCCGCTATTTTCATTCGTACAACTACCCTGCGTAAAACTCACTTAATTAGGCCGACTTACTCGTCTTTCCAATTAAACGATGTAATATAAGTAACTGATATGCATTACATAATAAAAGTGGTATCACCATTAAATATAACCAATCTGTATCATTAATTCGAAGTGCTGGTACCCACTCAAGAATTGTTACAACGACCATAAAAAACAAAGCTGGTACAAATGCCTTTTTATTCGTTTCCTTACTTTTTATATAAGCAACGATGGCACCAAACATAAATAACACACCAGCAACAAGTATGTTATTCCCTAATGAAACTTCCCCATTTGCAATCAATACCGATCTTAAATACACAAAATCAAATAAAACGAATGCAATAAAGAAGAGCTGGACTATATTCCATAAAGAAGACGATCGGAACATTCCTAGTCCAAAACGGTGGATTGTTAAATAAGCAAAGAACCCCATTTGACTTATCACACTAAAAATAAATCCTACACCCATCAACCAGAAGGAAACTGCCAAAATTTCCTTTCCGTCGAAATTTTGAAAAAATTTAGCGTACTTGTCCCACTCTAAAACAAATCCAATAATGACTGTACTAACCCCACCAAGAAACAACGTCGTAAAAAATAGTCGTACCCACTTGCGGCTATTCACAACACATCCCCCATTATCCTTATATTTCTAATTAAATTGTATCAATGACAATTTCAAAAAGCTAGCCATGTTCATGTATAAATTCCTTAAAGATATTTATATTAAAAAGAGAGAACTGTGCTGAAAGGAGTTCCAACTTATGAAACGGATGCTGCTCGTTTTGACTTCTTCTTTTCTATTTCTTGTACTTGTAGCATGTGCACAAGAAAAAGAAGCAAAGTCCGAACTTGATTATGATCAAACGAAGAAAATGATTGTTGATATTTTAAAAACCGATCAAGGTAAGAAAGCCATTCAAGATGTGTTAACTGATGAAAAAATGAAACAAGCACTCATACTAGATGAAACAGTAGTAAAGAAAACAATTGAAGATGCAATGGTATCCGATAAAGGGCAACAATTCTGGGAAAAGCTCTTTAAAGACCCTGAGTTCTCATCGAAATTCGCTAAAAGTATGGGAAAAGAACAAACAGCCTTAATGAAAACATTACTAAAAGACCCTGAATACCAAGCAGGCGTCATGGAAATTATGAAAAACCCTGAAGTAGAAAAAATGATGTTACAAACGATGAAGAGCAAAGAATACCGTCAATATTTACAACAAGTACTAACAGAAACTGCTGAAAGCCCACTCTTCCAAGCTAAGATGATTGATATTATTAGTAAAGGTGTCCAAAAAGCCGAAAAAAGTGGTTCTGATAAAAAGGAAGCCGGCGGTGAAGGTGGTTCCCAAGAAGGTAAAAAGGAACAGCAGTAAAAATAATAACGATAATAATGAGTGGACAATATATGTATCATCCACTCATTATTATTTTATTTTTGCGCAACAGTTGTTTTATCAATTACCGTTTCAGCTATTGTGCGGTAAATAAGACCTGTCGTATGCGTATCTTCATATACTGACGGCGCAAAATCTTCTTTATTCCAATCAGGTTGTTGAAGCGGGATTCGGCCAAGTACTTCTGTTTGAAGTTCTGTAGCTAATTTATCTCCTCCACCTCTTCCAAACACATATTCTTTTTCGCCAGTTGTTTTACTTTCAAAATAAGCCATATTCTCAACAACACCAAGAATACTATGTTCTGTACGTAAAGCCATTGCTCCAGCACGTGCTGCTACAAATGCCGCTGTTGGATGCGGTGTTGTGACAATAATCTCTTTACAAGCTGGTAGCATCGAATGTAAGTCTAGCGCAACATCACCTGTACCTGGTGGTAAATCTAAAACTAAATAATCTAAATCGCCCCATTCTACTTCTGTGAAGAAATGATTTAACATTTTCCCAAGCATAGGTCCTCTCCAAATAACCGGTGCATTATCTTCTACAAAGAACCCCATTGAGATTACCTTTACACCTAGACGCTCCACTGGAATGATTTTATCTCCTCTTACTACAGGGCGTTTTTCTATCCCCATCATATCAGGTACGCTAAAACCATAAATATCGGCATCAATGATACCAACTTTTTTCCCTAGACGAGCTAGAGCAATAGCAAGATTAACAGAAACTGTTGATTTCCCTACTCCACCTTTTCCACTAGCCACTGCTAAAAATGTCGTTTTCGAATTTGGTGACAATAAAGATTCAGTTTGCTCTTCTTCTTGTTCTGGTGCAAACTGAGCTAATTCCTCTTCTGTAAATTCTGCAAAGCGAAGTCCTACTGTTGCTGCTCCTAGTTCTTTCACTAACTTTACAATTCCAGATTGCAATTGCATTTGTTCCGCTGTACCGGTTTTTACGATTGCAATTTTAACACTTACATGTTCCTTCTCAGGCTTGACTGTCACCTCTTTAATTGCCCCTGTTTCTTTTAACGTTTTATGTAAAAACGGATCTACAATCCCTTCTAACGCTTCCACTACTTGCTCTTTCGTTACCATAATTAGCCCAGCCCCCTGTATGAAAAATAACATAATGTTAATTAAATATATCTCTCTTTACTTTTGAAATAAATGCGTTTACATTTCCAGTATAACATATTTTCGGAAAACTTCGTTAACGAGAGAAACGCAAAAAAATCCTCCTTATTCTGGAGGATTTCCTTTTTCCGTGAAATAACGTAATATACCACGATATACTGCAGCCGCTACCTTTTGCTGATATTTCTCCGAATTTAACATATACCTTTCATTTACATTCGATAAAAAGCCAGCTTCAATTAAAGCGCCTGGTGTTTTCGCATACTTTAATAAATACACATGAGAAATTGTTTTAGCAGAACGATTTGTATTCTCTAAACTCGTTCTCAACTCAGCTTGTATAAATTTCGCAGCACGTTCATTTTCAATTGAAGAACGGTAATAGAACGTTTGTGCGCCCTTTGATCCACTACTAGTTAAAGCATTTAAATGGATACTTGCAAAAAAGTCTACATCGGGTTTATTAATAATCTCTACACGTTTTTTTAAATCTTCTGCTTTACGTCTACTATATGACTTTGTATCTTTCTGTGCTAAATCATAATCTCCCTCACGTGTTAAAATAACTAGCGCACCTTGCTCTTGTAAATAATCTTGCACCTTCTTTGTAATCTCAAGCGTAATATCTTTTTCTACAATATCCTTGCCACCAACAGCCCCTCCGTCTGGTCCACCATGCCCAGCATCTAATACGATTACTTTCCCTGATAAGGGTAAATTCCAAGCCCGCCACGATTTTGTAATTTGAAATTCTTGTTTGACTAAAAAAAACAAAATAACCGCAGCGAGTGCAAAAGAGATAATTCGAATTCTCTTCATACCTTTCCTCCTCCAGCTAGTCCCTCTAATTACTTATATGGGACAAGAGGAAAGTTTATGCTTGTCTTAATGAAGCTTTAATCGATATCTTCTTTCACCTTTTTCATATCCTTCCTGCCACCATAAGCCGATAAACTGCTGGCAAGATTCAAAGAGTAATTCCTCATCTTGTAACTTAATTTCTCGCATAGTCATGCTCGTTAAAAATTGAAATAGTGTTTCCGTTAATTGTTGCTCTTCTTCTAAGGCCCTATATTTCACATCAAAGAACGATTCGCCATAATAGCCAAATTTACTATATCTCGCTCCTAATAAATACGATTCTATCCCTAATTCAATGCAGTAATCTTCATACTGACGATGAAGTTCCTGCATCTGAAAGGCATCTCTAATATTTGAACGTAATGTTTTTAATGATAATTCCCGCAGCATCTTCCGCTCATATTTCAACTGCTTTTCTTTTTGTTTTTCTTGTAAGCTGACAATGACATTCATAGTACTTATAAACCTCCCTAATACGTATTAGTCTAAACTTCTAAAGAAGAAGCATACGCAAGAGGATAGCACTAAAATATTCCAAACTACAAAAATTACAAAAGAGGAATGAAACATAAAAAAACCCCAACCAAAATGGTTGGGGTTTGTAGTTCGCAAAAATTAACGTTTTGAGAACTGAGGTGCACGACGTGCGCCTTTAAGACCGTATTTTTTACGCTCTTTCATACGTGCGTCACGAGTTAATAGACCTGCACGTTTTAGTGTTAGACGGTATTCTGGATCAGCTTTTAATAAAGCGCGAGAAATACCGTGACGAATAGCACCAGCTTGACCAGTGTATCCACCACCATTTACGTTTACAAGTACATCGTAGTTACCTAAAGTTTCTGTTGCAACTAGAGGTTGTTTCACTACTTCACGTAATGCAGCAAATGGGATATAGTTTTCAAAATCACGACCGTTAATGATAACGCGTCCTTCGCCTGGAACTAGGCGTACGCGCGCTACTGAACTCTTACGACGTCCAGTGCCATAGTATTGAACCTGTGCCAAAGTAAGCCCTCCTTTAATTGATTATCCGCGAAGTTCGTAAACTTCTGGTTTTTGTGCTTGGTGTGGATGCTCTGCTCCAGCATACACGTTTAGTTTCTTAGAAACTTGACGGCCTAAGCGTCCTTTTGGAAGCATGCCTTTAATTGCAAGCTCTAACATTTGTACAGGGTAGTTTGTACGCATTTCAAGAGCTGTTCTTTGTTTAAGTCCACCTGGGTGGTTAGTGTGACGGTAGTAAATTTTATCGTTTAATTTATTACCTGTTAAATGAATTTTCTCAGCGTTAATAATAATTACATGATCACCCGTGTCAACGTGTGGTGTAAATGTAGGTTTGTTTTTACCACGTAAAATGGATGCTACTTCACTAGCAAGGCGACCTAAAGTTTGACCTTCAGCATCAACCACATACCATTTACGCTCAACTTCGTTAGCTTTTGCCATAAAAGTCGTACGCATGTGTTTCCCTCCTCGTTATCTTTTCCATAGAAAAAATCTATTGTTTATCTTAAACACGATTTCCTTCCGGGGCTAATCGTGGTTTTAGAAACAATACCATATGTTATGATATACTTTTGAGTTTCTAATGTCAAGCAAATGTTACACCAGGATTAGTTGTTATAGTTTACCTGCCATAAATAAAGCCCATGACCAGGAGCCATCTTTCCAGCAAACTGACGATTTTGTTTCGCTAAAATCTCTGGAATGCTATCCGGATCAAGCTTTCCTTGCCCTACGCTCAGTAACGTACCAACAATAATCCTGACCATATTATATAAAAATCCATTACCTACAAAACGAAAAATTAATTCATCATCTTGCTCAATTAGCTCGATTTCATAAATTGTTCTCACTTTATCTTTTTTGTCAGTTTTTGCCGAACAAAAAGAAGTGAAATCATGCGTTCCAATAAAATAAGGAATCGCTTTTCTTATAGCGTTTATTTCGAGCGGATATGGATATTGATATACGTAATTTCTACGGAATACATCCGCAGTCTTTGATAATAATACACGATAACGATATTCTTTTCTCTCGACACCGTAACGTGCATGAAATTCTTCTGTTTTTTTCTCTACCTGTGTGATAACAATATCATCTGGTAACATTGTGTTTAATGCATTGTTCCATTGCCACTCTTCAAGAGACAACGGTGTATCAAAGTGTATGACTTGTCCTTTAGCATGAACAGTAGAATCTGTTCTGCCCGATGCCTGAACACGGACAAGTTCCCCTTTATGCAATTTCTGTAAAGCTTTCTCTATTTCTTGTTGAACAGTACGATGCTGCGGTTGAATTTGATAACCACAAAAGTGCATGCCATCATATGCAACCGTACATTTTATTCTATCCATTTCTTTATTCTCCATTACGATCGCACCCATGCCAAAATACAAGCTAAACAAAGTAAGCTTATAATCGTTACTGTATCGCTTGTTTTCCAGCGTAGTTGCCTGAATTTAGTACGTCCTTCGCCACTTTGATATCCACGGGCTTCCATAGCAATTGCTAGGTCCTCTGCACGCTTAAAAGCACTGATAAATAGAGGAACGAGTAGTGAAATGATAGCTTTCATCCTATCTTTTATCGGTCCCCCTGCAAAATCAATACCACGTGACGATTGTGCCTTCATTATTTTACTCGTTTCATCCATTAATGTCGGAATAAAACGAAGAGAAATTGACATCATTAATGCGATTTCATGAACAGGAACTTTTATACGCTTCAACGGCTTTAATAACGTCTCCAAACCATCTGTAATCTCAATGGGTGTCGTCGTTAACGTTAATAATGTCGTCATTAAAATAATAACGAAGAATCGTATAGAAATGTATATTCCTTGCTCTAATCCTTTTTCATGTATCGAAAACCAACCAAGCTGGAATAGTACTTCCCCTTCTTTATTTGTAAAAATATGCAGGAAAAATGTAAAAAGAAAAATCCATAGAATTGGTTTTAAGCCCGAAAGTACATAACGAATCGGCACTTTTGCAAAAAATAAAGCAATGAGTGCATATAAAAATAAAAATCCATATGAAATCGCATTATTTGCTAAGAAAACAACAAATACATATAAAAAGACAATCAGCAGCTTCGTACGTGGATCAAGTTGATGAATAAGAGAATTCCCTGGAATATACCTTCCAATAATCAACTGCTGCATGATTCATGACCACCTTTTCGTAACACCTGCACAACTTCATGAGTAAGATCCTCTAAAGATAAGGTAGCCTTTGGGATTGAAATGCCAAACTTCTCTTCAATTGCACGTTTATACTTTAAAGACATAGGAAGATCCACGCCAATTTTCTCTAGTTCATCAGCATGTGAAAATACTTCCTCTGCACTTCCTTGCAAAAAGACCGTTCCTTTATGCATGACTACAATCTGCTCGGCATATTTAGCAGCATCCTCCATATTATGCGTTACAAGGATAACTGTAAGGCCTTTCTCCTTATGTAGCTTATAAAACATCTCCATAAGTTCATTTTGCCCTTTTGGATCTAGTCCTGCTGTAGGTTCATCTAATACAAGCACTTCGGGTTCCATCGCTAATACGCCTGCTATCGCAACACGCCTCATTTGCCCACCACTTAACTCAAATGGTGAACGTGCTAACAGTTCTGGTTCTAACCCTACAAGTTCAATTGCCTCTCTTGCTTTTTGCTTCGCTTCTTCTACAGATACACCAAAATTAGTAGGGCCGAAGCAAATATCTTTCTCCACAGTCTCTTCAAACAACTGATGTTCTGGGAATTGAAAGACAACCCCTACCTTTTTACGTAGTGGCTTTAGCTTTTTTTCTTTCTTTCCTGCCGAAATGAAATGTTCACCAATTTGAACTGTGCCATTTGTCGGCTGCAATAAACCATTTAAATGTTGAATCATCGTCGACTTACCTGAACCAGTATGACCGATAATGGCATAATAGCCCCCACTTGGAAACGACACGTCTACATCATAAAGTGCGCGTCTTTCAAATGGAGTTTTATATTGATAACGATGTTCTACTTTTTGGAATGTAATCTCCAAAGTTCGTTCACCAAGCTTTCCATTGTAAGATGCGTATTTTGCAAGAGAATTTCATTTCTTTTTAATAATTCTGCTATTTTCACTGAAAATGGTACATCTAATCCAATTTCTTGGAGCATATGAGAGGACTTAAAAATTTGTTCTGGAGTCCCTTCCTCTAATATCTCTCCCTTATTTAAAATAATAACACGGTCTGATTGTGCCGCTTCTTCTAAATCGTGCGTAATTGATAACACGGTAATACCTTTTTCATTAACAAGTTGTCTAACCGTTTCTACCACTTCACGTCTCCCTTGAGGGTCTAGCATTGACGTTGCTTCATCTAATATCAAAATAGATGGCTGAAGTGCTAAAACGCCTGCTATTGCTACTCGCTGCTTTTGCCCACCAGATAAAGAATGAGGCTCATCATTAAGAAAATCTTCCATACGGACTAGTCGTAAGGCCTGATCTAATCTTTCTACCATCTGCTCTCTTGGCATTCCGATATTCTCTAAACCGAAGACAACGTCATCTTGCACTGTTGTTCCAACAAATTGATTATCCGGATTTTGAAATACCATCCCAATTTGTTTTCGAACATCCCATACCGTTTCCTCTGACAAAACCATTGCATCATTTACTGTAATTGTCCCTGCTTCCGGCAAAAACAAACCATTCAATAATTTTGCAAGTGTAGACTTCCCAGAACCGTTTTGTCCAATAACAGATACCCATTCTCCTTCATATAAGGAGAATGAAACATCTTTTAATGCATAAGTGGCTGCACCAGGATATTGAAATGATATATTTTCTGTCCGAAGTTTCTCTTTTTTCAATACAAGGCACCCTTTCCTTCGCCAAGTAAGCCTATTTTTATATTTAAAAAAAAGGGCCATGACCAGTTTCTTGAAAAGAACTGTCCTGCCCTTTTAATTATCATTATACTAACTCGATAATTACCATTGGTGCTGCGTCTCCGCGACGTGGACCAATTTTTGCAATACGAGTGTATCCGCCTTGGCGCTCAGCATAGCGTGGAGCTACATCAGCGAATAGTTTTTGAAGTGCATCTTGACCAGTCTCAGCGTTAGCTACTTCATTGCGAATGAAAGCTGCTGCTTGACGACGAGCATGAAGATCTCCGCGTTTACCTAAAGTGATCATTTTTTCCACTACAGAACGAAGTTCTTTTGCACGAGTTTCTGTCGTTTGGATGCGCTCGTTGATAATTAAATCAGTAGCTAAGTCACGTAACATAGCTTTACGTTGCGCACTTGTACGGCCTAATTTTCTGTATGCCATTCGTAGTTCCCTCCTTTGTTGATGGGTTTAAATCCTCAGTCGTCTTTACGTAAACCTAAACCTAATTCCTCAAGTTTATGTTTAACTTCTTCTAAGGATTTACGTCCTAAGTTACGAACTTTCATCATATCTTCTTCTGTTTTGTTCGCAAGCTCTTGTACAGTATTAATTCCTGCACGTTTTAGGCAATTATAAGAACGAACAGAAAGGTCTAGTTCTTCGATAGTCATCTCAAGAACTTTCTCTTTTTGATCTTCTTCCTTCTCGACCATAATCTCAGCATTTTGTGCTTCATCAGTTAAACCAACAAAGATATTTAAATGCTCAGTTAAGATTTTGGCACCTAAAGAGATAGCTTCTTTTGGCCCGATGCTTCCATCCGTCCATACATCAAGCGTAAGCTTATCATAATTAGCCACTTGTCCGACACGTGTCTTTTCCACTTGGTAAGTCACACGTGATACTGGAGTATAAATAGAATCAATAGGAATTACTCCTATTGGTTGATCTTCGCTTTTATTTGCATCAGCTGGCGTATACCCACGGCCACGCTTTGCAGTTAAACGCACGCGGAAATGCGCATCTTTTGCTAACGTTGCAATGTGTAAATCTGGATTTAAGATTTCTACATCACTATCGTGAGTAATATCAGCAGCTGTGACAATACCTTCGCCCTGCACATCAATTTCCAACGTCTTCTCTTCTTCAGAGTAGATTTTAAGAGCTAACTTTTTCAAGTTTAAGATGATCGTTGTAACGTCTTCTACTACGCCCTCAACTGTTGAAAATTCATGTAATACGCCATCGATTTGGATAGCAGTAACAGCGGCACCAGGGAGTGAAGATAAAAGAATACGACGTAAGGAGTTACCCAACGTAGTACCATATCCACGCTCAAGCGGTTCAATTACGAATTTACCATATTTAGCATCTTCGTTAAGTTCAACCGTTTCGATTTTCGGCTTTTCGATTTCAATCATTAACTAAACCCTCCTTCAAAACGTCGAAACCCCGGTTAAACAAAGGTATAACCCCTGTCTAACCGAAAGTCCCCCTTAGGCAGTTCCCGATTGTGCACAACAAGCGATGTTTCTGTACGAAATTTCTCGATAATGCATCATATCCATTATAGACAAAAGGGAAAATTCTATACAGAAAAATTACACACGACGACGTTTTGGTGGACGACATCCATTATGAGGAACTGGAGTAACATCTCTAATTGCTGTTACTTCTAGACCTGCAGCTTGAAGAGCACGAATTGCAGCTTCACGACCAGCACCAGGACCTTTAACAGTAACCTCTAAAGTTTTTAAACCGTGTTCCATTGCAGCTTTAGCAGCAGTTTCAGCAGCCATTTGCGCAGCGAATGGAGTAGATTTACGAGATCCACGGAAACCAAGTGCACCAGCACTAGACCAAGAAAGTGCGTTACCGTGAGTATCTGTAAGTGTTACGATTGTGTTGTTGAAAGTAGAACGAATATGAGCTACACCAGCTTCAATATTCTTTTTCACACGTTTTTTACGAGTGTTTGTTTTACGTGCCATTGTTAGTTCAACCTCCTTTACTTATTATTTCTTTTTATTTGCTACTGTACGACGTGGACCTTTACGTGTACGAGCATTGTTTTTAGAGTTTTGACCACGAACTGGTAAACCACGACGGTGACGAAGACCACGGTAAGAACCGATCTCCATTAGACGTTTGATGTTAAGAGATACTTCACGACGAAGGTCTCCCTCAACTTTAATACGATCGATGATATCACGGATACGTCCTAATTCGTCTTCCGTTAAATCACGAACTCGTGTTTCTTCAGAAATACCTGCTTCTGCAAGAATTTTTTCAGCAGTTGTGCGACCAATGCCGAATACGTAAGTTAAAGAAATAACAACGCGTTTGTCTCGAGGAATATCTACACCTGCGATACGTGCCATTACGAATGCACCTCCTTCTGATTAACCTTGTTTTTGTTTATGTTTAGGGTTTTCACAAATAACCATTACTTTTCCACGTCTACGAATAACTTTACATTTTTCGCAGATTGGTTTAACTGACGGTCTTACTTTCATGTCTCGAACCTCCTTAAAGATTACGGAGTGCTATATTATTTAAAACGGTACGTAATACGACCACGATTTAAATCGTACGGAGATAATTCTACCGTAACTTTGTCTCCTGGTAAAATACGAATGAAGTTCATACGGATTTTACCAGAAACGTGAGCCAATACGACATGCCCATTCTCTAATTCTACTTTGAACATAGCATTTGGCAACGTTTCAAGAACGGTACCTTCGACTTCAATTACATCATCTTTAGCCATTCAATAGTTCTCCCTTCATCAAATCAGTAACATTTTACACTGCTCTGAAATCCCGGAGAGCCAGCTACTTATAAAGTGGTAAGGATTTCGTATCCTGCTTCTGTAAGAGCAATCGTGTGCTCAAAATGGGCACACCATTTACCATCTACCGTTACCACTGTCCAGTCATCAGATAGTGTTTTTACATATCGTCTTCCTTGATTCACCATCGGCTCAACACAGATGACCATTCCCGGCTTTAATCTAGGGCCTCTATTTGGTGGACCATAGTGCGGGATTTGAGGGTCCTCATGTAAGTCTTGCCCGATTCCGTGACCAACATACTCCCTAACGATCGAGAATCCATTCTCTTCAGCATGGGTTTGAACCGCATGTGAGATATTTGATAATCTCTCGCCTGGTTTTACTTGTTCTAGACCAAGATACAACGATTTTTCTGTGACATCAAGTAGCTTTTGAACAGATTCAGAAATGTTTCCAACTGGATACGTCCATGCAGAATCTCCATGGTACCCATTGTATTTCGCACCAATATCGATACTGATGATATCGCCCTCTTTGAGCTTGCGCTTCCCTGGAATTCCGTGTACAAGCTCTTCATTTACAGAAGCACATATGCTCCCCGGAAATCCGTTGTATCCTTTAAAAGATGGCGTAGCACCATATTTTTGAATCGTCTTTTCCGCTATTTGATCGAGCTCTTTCGTTGTAATTCCTGGAGTAATGTGCTGTTTTAACTCTTGATGAGTTAAAGCAACGATCCTGCCAGCTTCTCGCATGATTTCTATCTCGCGAGGAGTTTTGCAGATTATCATTACGCTAAGCCTCCGATGAGAACATCGATATCAGCAAATACTTTATTGATATCTTGCTCACCATTAATGCTTTGTAAGTAACCAAGCTCCTCGTAGAAATCAAGCAAAGGTTTAGTTTGCTTAATATTTACATCTAAGCGATTTGCTACAGTTTCTTCATTGTCATCAGAGCGTTGATATAATTCGCCACCACATTTATCGCACACGTCAGCTTTTGCTGGCGGATTGAATTCTAAGTGGTAAGTCGCACCGCACTCTTTACAAATGCGACGGCCTGTAAGGCGCTTTAATAACAACCCTGAATCCACATTAATGTTTAAAACATAGTCGATTTTTTTGCCAAGATCTTTCATAATCTCTTCAAGAGCTGATGCTTGTGCAACTGTTCGTGGGAAACCATCTAATAAGAAGCCTCTTACGCAGTCTTCTTGGCTTAAACGTTCACGAACGATTCCGATTGTAACTTCATCTGGAACAAGTGCACCTTTATCAATAAAGGATTTTGCTTGTAAACCCATTTCAGTTTCAGCCTTCATAGCTGCACGGAACATATCTCCTGTTGAGATGTGAGGGATGTTATACTTGGCAACAATCTGTTCGGCTTGTGTACCTTTACCAGCACCAGGAAGCCCCATTAAAATTAAGTTCATCCTTGTTCCCCCTCAGAGTACATGAGCATGTAGGGAAGACAATACTTCCCACTTACTCACTGCTTGATAAACCCTTTGTAATGGCGTTTTACCAGTTGGCTTTCTAGTTGCTTCATTGTTTCTAAAGCAACGCCGACAACGATTAACATACTCGTTCCACCGATCTGTGCAGATGGAGGAAGATTTCCCAGCTTCGTAAAGATAACTGGTAAGATTGCAATCGCTGCTAGGAAAATTGATCCTACAAAGGTCAAACGATACAAGATTTTTGTTAGATATTGTTCTGTATTCTTACCCGGACGAATACCTGGAACATATCCACCTTGTTTGTTTAGATTCTCTGACATTTGCTCTGGATTAACCTGAACAAACGCATAGAAATATGTGAAGGCTACAATGAGCGCAACATATATGATCATTCCCACTGGGTGAGAATAGTTAAAGTTTGCAATAATCCACTGCGATACATCATGTTTCGGGAAGAACTGTGCAATAGTCGGAGGCGTAATTAAGAATGAAACAGCAAAAATTACTGGAATAACACCAGCACTATTTACCTTAAGCGGTAAATGTGTGTTTTGTGCTCCAGCATAACCACCATTTCCTCCTGTTACACGCTTCGCATATTGAATTGGGATCTTTCTAACAGCCTGTTGAATGAAAATAACACCCACAATAACTGCTAGCACAGCTAGTAAGATCAATGCAACTTTAACGATACTCATGAACAATTGATCTCCGATATTTTGAAACTGTTGCTGATACACTTGAGATATAACACTTGGGATCGCTGCGGCAATACCACCGAAGATTAGGATGGAAATACCATTACCTACACCTTTAGCTGTAATCTGTTCACCTAACCACATTAAAAATGCAGTACCAGCAGTCAGTACCGTAGCAATGTATAAATAAGTGCTCCAACCAGGATTCAAAATTAATTGTCCACCTACCATACCGTTAAAACCGATTGACATACCAAACCCCTGAATAAACGCAAGAACAATTGTAAAATAACGCGTGAATTGCGTTAATTTACGACGGCCCATTTCACCTTGCTTCGCCCATTCCGAAAATTTAGGAACAACATCCATCTGCAATAATTGCACGATGATGGATGCTGTAATATACGGCATGATTCCCATCGCAAAGATGGAGAAGTTTTTCAAGGCTCCACCGCCAAATGTATTTAGAATACCTAAAGCATTTAATTGATCTTGTGCCTTCAGTACGTCTCCATTTGTAAATGGCACGGGGATAAACGTGCCAATCCTGAATACGATTAACATCGCTAAAGTGAATAATATTTTACGTCTTATCTCAGCAACGCGCATAAAGTTGGAGATTGTACGAAACATTAGATCACCTCAACTGATCCGCCAGCTGCTTCAATTGCTTCTTTAGCACTTGAAGAGAACTTGTGCGCTTTAACAGTTAGTTTTTTCTCTACTGCGCCGCTTGCAAGAATTTTAACACCGTCGTTTAATTTGCTGATAACGCCAGTTTCCAGCAATAATTCAGGTGTTACTTCTGTACCATCTTCAAAACGATTTAACGTTGATAAGTTTACAATAGTAAACTCTTTACGGTTAATGTTTGTGAAGCCGCGTTTTGGTAAACGACGGAATAATGGAGTTTGACCACCTTCGAAGCCAAGACGAACACCGCCGCCAGAACGTGCGTTTTGTCCTTTATGACCTTTACCAGCAGTTTTACCGTTACCAGAACCGATACCACGACCGACACGGTTACGTACTTTACGAGAACCTTCTGCAGGTTTTAATTCATGAAGTTTCATTCCCAGGCACCTCCTTATATTAATGAGTTATCCTTAAGCTTCTTTTACAGTTACAAGGTGAGAAACTTTGTTGATCATACCAAGAATAGCAGGAGTTTCTTCCTTAACTACAGTTGAATTCAACTTTTTAAGACCTAAAGCTTCTACCGTCGCACGTTGATCTTGTGGACGACCAATTACACTACGAGTGA
Organism: Bacillus cereus group sp. MYBK139-1; assembly: GCF_051916915.1. Taxonomy (NCBI): domain Bacteria; kingdom Bacillati; phylum Bacillota; class Bacilli; order Caryophanales; family Bacillaceae; genus Bacillus; species Bacillus cereus group sp. MYBK139-1. Next base: position 16,020 of record NZ_JBQAHO010000011.1, read on the forward strand.
GGGTAATTTCTAACTTTTTCGCCATTTGTTTTCCCTCCTTAACCTAGTAGCTCTTCTACAGATTTACCGCGTAATTTTGCAACATCTTCAGCGCGCTTAAGTTCGCTTAATCCGTTCACAGTAGCGCGAATCATGTTGATTGGTGTGTTAGAACCAAGAGATTTCGAAAGAATATCTTGTACACCTGCTAATTCAAGGACCGCACGAACAGGTCCACCAGCAATAACACCAGTACCCTCAGCAGCAGGCTTTAAGAATACTTCACCAGCGCCAAAATGACCGTTGATTGTGTGTGGAATTGTTGTACCAACTAATGGTACAGCGATTAAGTTTTTCTTAGCGTCTTCGATAGCTTTGCGGATTGCGTCTGGTACCTCTTGTGCTTTACCAGTACCGAATCCAACATGACCGTTTTTATCGCCAACTACAACTAGTGCAGCAAAGCGGAAACGACGACCACCCTTAACAACTTTCGCGACACGATTTATCGTAACTACACGTTCTTCAAGTTCTAATTTACTTGGGTCAATGCGATGCATCAATTTTCCCTCCTTTGACCATTAAAATTGTAATCCAGCCTCACGAGCAGCTTCAGCTAGAGCTTTAACACGGCCATGGTATAAGTAACCACCGCGATCAAATACTACTTCTTTAACGCCTTTCTCTACAGCACGCTTAGCAACTGATTCTCCAACTTTCGTAGCAGCTTCAATATTGCTAGTACCGTTAAGAGCAAGGTCTTTATCAAGAGTAGATGCACTTACTAACGTTACACCATTTACATCATCAATAACTTGAGCGTAAATATGTTGGTTAGAACGGAACACGTTTAAACGTGGACGTTCTGCAGTACCAGTAAGCTTAGCACGTACACGCGCATGTCTTTTCTTACGAGTCGCATTTTTATCAGCTTTAGTGATCATTCTTGTCACTCCTTTCTCTCACCTAACGGGTTTACTTAGCAGTTTTACCTTCTTTACGACGAACAACTTCGCCTTCGTAACGAATACCTTTACCTTTGTAAGGTTCAGGAGCACGTACAGCACGGATGTTAGCAGCAAATTCGCCAACACGTTGCTTGTCGATACCTTTGATTACGATCTTAGTTGGTGCAGGTACTTCAACTTCAAGACCTGCTTCCGGAGTCATTTCTACTGGATGAGAATAACCTACGCTTAATACAAGTTTATCACCTTGTTTTTGAGCACGGTAACCAACACCGACTAATTCAAGTCCGCGTGCGAAACCTTCAGTTACACCTTCAACCATGTTTCCGATTAAAGCACGAGTTGTACCGTGTAATGCACGGTGTTCCTTCTGTTCAGATGGACGCTCAACTGTTAATGTATTCTCTTCAATTTTGATAAGCATATCAGCATTGAAAGTACGAGTTAATTCACCTTTAGGGCCTTTTACTGTTACAGTATTGTCTTCTGCAACTGTAATAGTAACACCTGCAGGGATTTCAAGAATCTTTTTACCAATACGAGACATGTGGTCACACCTCCGTTCGTTTTAAATATATATTACCAAACGTATGCTACTACTTCTCCACCAGTTTGTAATTGACGAGCGTCTTTGTCTGTCATTACTCCCTTAGATGTAGAAACAAGAGCGATACCTAATCCGTTAAGTACACGTGGTACTTCGTCAGCTTTAGCGTAAACGCGTAAGCCAGGTTTACTGATACGTTTTAATCCAGTGATTACACGTTCATTGTTTGCACCATATTTCAGGAAAATACGAAGGATACCTTGTTTGTTATCCTCGATGTATTCTACATCACGAATGAAACCTTCACGTTTTAAAAGTTCAGCGATCTCTTTTTTGATTTTAGAAGCAGGAACCTCTAATTTCTCATGACGTACCATGTTCGCATTACGGATGCGAGTAAGCATGTCTGCAATTGGATCTGTCATCACCATGTGTTTTACCTCCTTCCCATTTGTGGGTTTTACCAACTAGCTTTTTTAACACCAGGAATTTGACCTTTATATGCAAGTTCACGGAAACAAATACGGCAAAGTTTAAATTTGCGGTATACAGAATGCGGACGACCGCAGCGTTCGCAACGTGTATACTCTTGTACTTTAAACTTAGGAGTACGCTTTTGTTTCGCTATCATAGATTTTTTAGCCACGTTTTCGCCTCCTCTACTTAGCGTTGGCTTCCATTATTTTTGGAATGGCATACCGAATTGTGTTAAAAGTTCACGAGCTTCTTCATCAGTTTTCGCTGTAGTAACGATTACGATGTCCATACCGCGGACTTTGCTTACTTTATCATAATCAATCTCAGGGAAAATAAGTTGCTCTTTAACACCTAATGTATAGTTTCCACGACCATCGAATGATTTCTTAGAAACACCACGGAAATCACGTACACGTGGTAAAGAAACTGATACTAATTTGTCGAAGAACTCATACATTTGCTCGCCGCGTAAAGTTACTTTCGCACCGATTGGCATACCTTCACGAAGACGGAAACCAGCGATTGATTTTTTAGCACGAGTTACAACAGGTTTTTGACCTGTGATTTGTGTTAATTCTTCTACTGCGTTGTCTAACGCTTTTGAGTTAGATACCGCGTCACCAACACCAGTGTTGATTACGATCTTTTCGATTTTTGGTACCTGCATTACAGATTTATAGTTAAACTTGCTCACTAGAGCAGGAGTAATTTCCTTTTGGAACTTCTCTTTAAGGCGATTCAATGAAGTGACCTCCTTTCTTAAGAAAATTATTTATCTAATAATTCACCAGATTTTTTTGCAATACGAACTTTTTTACCATCTTCTACTTTGAAGCCTACGCGAGTAGGTTCACCTGTTTTCGGATCTAAAATCATAACGTTAGAAACGTGAATAGGTGCTTCTTTAGTAATAATTCCACCTTGTGGATTTAATTGAGATGGCTTAGAGTGCTTCTTAACGATATTGACACCCTCAACGATAACACGGTTTTGCTTTGGGAAAGCCACAAGGATAACGCCTTGTTTTCCTTTGTCTTTACCAGTGATTACCTGTACTTTATCACCTTTTTTTACATGCATCTTAATTCTGCACCTCCTTAGCAAGGCAATACCTTAAATTATAGAACTTCTGGAGCTAAAGAAACGATCTTCATGAAGTTGCTATCACGTAATTCACGAGCTACTGGTCCGAAGATACGAGTACCACGTGGGCTCTTATCGTCTTTAATGATAACCGCTGCGTTTTCATCAAATTTGATGTAAGAACCATCCGGACGACGAGCACCGCTCTTCGTACGTACTACTACTGCTTTAACAACGTCACCTTTTTTAACAACGCCACCTGGTGTTGCTTGTTTTACCGTAGCAACGATAATGTCACCAATGTTAGCATATTTACGACCAGAGCCGCCTAATACTTTAATTGTTAAAAGTTCACGTGCACCAGAGTTGTCAGCAACTTTCAAACGAGATTCTTGTTGGATCATGTTATGAAACCTCCCTTCGGACTAAAAATTCCGATTCGTCTATTTAGATAATAACCGCTTCTTCAACGATTTCAACTAAACGGAAACGCTTAGTAGCAGAAAGCGGGCGAGTTTCCATGATTTTTACGATATCGCCAAGTTTCGCTTGGTTTTGCTCATCATGGGCTTTGTACTTCTTAGAATACTTAACACGTTTTCCGTACAAGGAATGAGTTTTGTAAGTTTCAACTAAAACTGTAATCGTTTTGTCCATTTTGTCAGACACTACACGACCAGTATAAACTTTGCGTTGGTTACGTTCGCTCACTATGCAAACCTCCCCTCAATTTATCGATTAATTCCGATCTCTCTTTCACGAACTACAGTTTTCATACGAGCAATTGCCTTACGCACTTCACGAATGCGAGTTGGATTCTCTAATTGTCCTGTAGCAAGTTGGAAGCGAAGATTAAACAACTCTTCCTTTAAAGCTTTAACTTTTGTTTCGATTTCGGCAGTGGTTAATTCACGAATATCATTAGTTTTCATTAGATTCACCACCATTTTCTTCACGTTTTACGAATTTACATTTCACAGGTAACTTGTGAGCTGCAAGACGTAATGCTTCGCGTGCTACCTCTTCAGATACACCCGCGATTTCGAACATAATTTTCCCAGGTTTTACTACTGCTACCCAGCCTTCTGGTGCCCCTTTACCGGAACCCATACGTACTTCTAGAGGTTTTGCAGTGTAAGGTTTAGAAGGGAAAATTTTAATCCATACTTTACCGCCACGTTTCATGTAACGAGTCATTGCACGACGAGCAGCTTCGATTTGACGGTTTGTAATCCATGAAGCAGCTTGTGCTTGTAAACCGAATTCACCGAAAGCTACTTCAGTTCCACCTTTAGCACGACCACGCATTTTACCACGATGCTCTCTACGATATTTTACGCGTTTTGGCATTAACATATTATTTTCCTCCTTCCTCAGAAGCTTTCTTTTTTGTAGGAAGGACTTCTCCACGGTAGATCCATACTTTTACGCCTAATTTACCGTATGTTGTATCAGCTTCAACTGCTGCATAGTCAATATCAGCGCGAAGTGTATGAAGTGGAACAGTTCCTTCACTGTAAGATTCTGCACGAGCGATATCAGCTCCGCCAAGACGACCAGAAACCTGTGTTTTAATACCTTTAGCACCTGCACGCATAGCACGTTGAATAACTTGCTTTTGTGCACGACGGAATGATACACGGTTTTCTAATTGACGAGCGATGTTTTCGCCTACTAATTTAGCGTTAAGATCAGCTCTCTTAACTTCTAAAATGTTGATGTGTACACGCTTGCCTGTTAATTGGTTAAGAGCTTTACGAAGTGCTTCAACTTCAGTACCACCTTTACCAATTACCATACCAGGTTTTGCAGTGTGAATTGTAACATTTACACGATTTGCTGCACGTTCGATTTCTACTTTAGCAACAGCAGAATCTTTTAAGCGTACATTAATGTACTCACGGATTTTGATGTCTTCATGTAATAATGTAGCGTAATCTTTCTCAGCGAACCAACGAGATTCCCAGTCACGGATAACGCCGACACGAAGACCAATTGGATTAACCTTTTGACCCATCGATTATCCCTCCTTCTTTTCTGATACCACAACTGTGATGTGGCTTGTGCGTTTGTTAATTTGGCTTGCACGACCCATTGCACGTGGACGGAAACGTTTTAACGTTGGACCTTCGTCAACGAAAACTTTCTCAACAACTAGGCTGTTGATGTCCATTTCATAATTGTGCTCTGCATTTGCGATTGCAGATTTTAAAACTTTTTCTACAACTGGAGAAGCAGTTTTTGGTGTGTGGTTAAGGATAGCAATCGCTTCACCCACTTGCTTACCTCGGATTAAGTCTACAACTAAACGAACTTTACGAGGAGCAATACGAACTGTTCTCGCTACTGCTTTAGCTTGCATTGAAGTGCCTCCTCTCATTATCTTCTAGTTTTCTTATCGTCAGCATCATGACCTTTATACGTACGAGTTGGTGCGAATTCACCTAACTTGTGGCCTACCATGTCTTCAGTAACATATACAGGTACATGTTTACGACCGTCATATACAGCGATTGTGTGACCGATGAACTGAGGGAAGATCGTTGAACGACGAGACCAAGTTTTAACAACTTGCTTTTGCTCAGTTTCATTTAGCTTTGCAATTTTACTCATTAAATGATCATCGACAAATGGTCCTTTTTTCAAGCTACGAGCCATTTTGGTGCCTCCCTTCGTGATTGCCGTACGGTTCTTAAAGTGAACCGTACTACAATCCCATTATTTTTTACGACGACGAACGATGAATTTGTCAGACGCTTTATTTTTCTTACGAGTTTTGAATCCAAGAGTTGGTTTACCCCATGGAGACATTGGAGACTTACGTCCGATTGGTGAACGTCCTTCACCACCACCGTGTGGGTGATCAACTGGGTTCATTACAGAACCACGAACAGTTGGGCGCTTACCTAACCAGCGAGAGCGACCAGCTTTACCGATCTTGATAAGTTCGTGTGACTCGTTACCAACTTGACCTACAGTTGCACGACAAGCAGATAATACAAGACGCACTTCACCAGAAGTTAAACGTACAAGAACGTATTTACCTTCTTTACCAAGTACTTGTGCAGATGTACCAGCAGAACGAACTAATTGTCCACCACGACCTGGTTTAAGCTCGATGTTATGAACAACAGTACCTACTGGAATGTTGATTAATGGTAATGCGTTACCGATTTTAATGTCAGCTTCAGCGCCAGACATAATTTCCATACCTACTTCTAAGTTCTTAGGAGCAAGAATGTAACGTTTTTCACCGTCAACGTAGTTAATTAATGCGATATTCGCAGAGCGGTTTGGATCGTATTCGATCGTAGCAACGCGTCCTGGAATTCCATCTTTGTTACGTTTGAAGTCGATGATACGGTATTGACGCTTATGTCCGCCACCTTGATGACGTACAGTGATTTTACCTTGGTTATTACGACCAGCCTTTTTGCTTAAAGGAGCAAGTAAAGACTTTTCGGGTCTGTCAGTCGTGATTTCAGCGAAATCATTCGTAGTCATGTTACGACGACCGTTAGTAGTTGGATTATACTTTTTAATTCCCATCTCAATTTCCCTCCTTCTTTAGTAAGAATTAAACGCCTTGGAAGATTTCGATTTCTTTGCTGTCAGCAGTTAGCTTAACGATTGCTTTACGACGACGGCTAGTAAAACCAGCGTGACGACCAACGCGTTTTGCTTTCGGCTTGTAGTTCATGATGTTCACTTTTTCTACTTTAACACCAAAGATCGCTTCTAGAGCATCTTTAACTTCTGTTTTATTAGATTTAACGTCCACATCGAACGTGTATTTTTTTTCAGCCATCATTTCCATAGAACGTTCAGTGATAACTGGGCGCTTAATGATATCACGAGGATCTCTCATTATGCAAGCACCTCCTCTACTTTTTCCACTGCCGCTTTTGTCATGATTAGCTTATCATGATGAAGCACGTCTAAAACGTTTACGCCATCAGCAGTGATTACTGTTACTCCAGGGATATTGCGAGCAGATAACTCTACAGATTCGTTTGCATCAGCAGTTACGATAAGAGCTTTCTTCTCAACAGTTAATCCTTTAAGTACTGCTAGCATATCTTTTGTTTTTGGTGCATTTAACACTAGGTCTTCAAGAACTACAATGTTGTTCTCAACTACTTTAGTAGCTAATGCAGATTTGATTGCTAAACGACGAACTTTCTTAGGAAGTTTGTACGCATAGCTTCTTGGTGTAGGTCCGAATACCGTACCACCACCACGCCATTGAGGAGAGCGGATAGACCCTTGACGAGCACGTCCAGTTCCTTTTTGACGCCATGGTTTACGACCACCACCGCGAACTTCAGAGCGAGTTTTTACTTTGTGTGTACCTTGACGTAAAGATGCACGTTGCATCATTACAGCTTCGAAAAGTACAGCTTCATTTGGTTCGATACCGAAAATAGCTTCAGCTAATTCGATTTCACCAACCTGTGAACCAGTTTGGTTATATACAGTAACTTTTGGCATTGGAATTCCTCCTTCCTATTGTGAATTATTTGCTAACCTTCACAGCGCCTTGAACAACTACAAGAGATTTCTTAGCACCTGGAACGTTACCTTTTACTAGTAATAAGTTGCGCTCAGTGTCAACTTGAACGATTTCTAAGTTTTGGATAGTAACTTGGTCTCCACCCATACGTCCAGCAAGTTTTTTGCCTTTGAATACACGGTTCGGAGCAACTGGGCCCATTGAACCTGGACGACGGTGATAGCGAGAACCATGAGACATAGGTCCGCGAGATTGTCCGTGGCGTTTGATAACACCTTGGAAACCTTTACCTTTAGAAATTCCTGTTACATCAACGATTTCACCTGTAGCGAATACGTCAACTTTTACCTCTTGACCAACCTCTAATCCGTCCACGTCTGCATCGCGGATTTCGCGAATGAAGCGCTTAGGAGTTGTAGATGCTTTAGCAGTGTGGCCTTGTTCAGGTTTGTTAGTTAACTTTTCACGCTTATCTTCAAATCCTAACTGAATTGCGTTGTAGCCATCAGTTTCAGTTGTTTTCTTTTGAAGAACAACGTTTGGATTAGCAGCGATAACTGTTACTGGGATTAACTCACCGTTCTCAGCAAATACTTGAGTCATACCGATCTTTCTTCCTAAGATTCCTTTGGTCATGAGTTACACCTCCTACATTTTTAAGTTATATAAATTATAGTTTGATTTCGATATCTACACCAGATGGTAAGTCTAAACGCATTAATGAATCTACTGTTTGTGGAGTAGGACTCACGATGTCGATTAGACGTTTGTGCGTGCGCATTTCGAATTGCTCACGAGAATCTTTGTACTTATGAACAGCACGAAGAATTGTGTAAACAGTTTTTTCAGTTGGTAATGGGATCGGACCAGAAACTGTTGCCCCAGAACGCTTAGCTGTTTCTACAATTTTCTCAGCTGACTGATCAAGAATACGGTGATCGTAAGCTTTTAAACGGATACGAATTTTTTCTTTTGCCATTATTTTCCCTCCTTCGTTCGCCTATTTCTAAAATAGACCTTCTCCATGGAAATTTCCCCACACCATGCCATGGCAAAGCGGCCGGGTGTGTCAGCAACCTTCCACTTCATCGCAGTCAAAGACCAACATTGTCTATTATACAATGTTATTCGTCTAGATGCAAGCATCTTTTTGTTTGCATCTGCTTTTCTCTACTTTTGCTATTATACATGGCACTTTAAAGAATTTCAAGTTTTCATCTAGCAGAATTCATTTTACAGTTTCTGGGTTTAGGTTTTAGTGATTTCACATTACTATAGAAGAAACTCGTCAAAACATGAAATAATCATTTTGTTTATTATATAAATGCAAACAAAAACCCCAAGGGAAAATCCCTCGGGGTTTTTTATATCAGTTAAGATTACTCAACGATAGTAGCAACTACACCGTAACCTACTGTACGTCCACCTTCACGAATAGAGAATTTAGTTCCCTCTTCGATAGCGATTGGAGCGATAAGTTCGATAGTCATTTCGATGTTGTCACCAGGCATTACCATTTCAGTACCTTCTGGTAATTGGATGATACCAGTTACGTCAGTTGTACGGAAGTAGAACTGAGGACGGTAGTTAGCGAAGAATGGAGTGTGACGTCCACCTTCTTCTTTAGATAATACGAAAACTTCAGCTTTGAATTTAGCGTGAGCTTTTACAGAACCGCTTTTTGCAAGTACTTGTCCACGTTGGATGTCTTCACGAGCAACCCCACGAAGTAAAGCACCGATGTTGTCTCCAGCTTGAGCTTGGTCAAGAAGTTTACGGAACATCTCTACACCAGTTACAGTTGTAGAAGCATTTTCTTCAGCAAGACCGATGATTTCTACTACGTCACCAACTTTAACGATACCGCGCTCAACACGACCAGTAGCAACTGTACCACGACCTGTGATAGAGAATACGTCCTCTACAGGCATTAAGAATGGTTTGTCAGTTTCACGTTCTGGAGTTGGGATGTAAGCATCAACTTCAGCCATTAATTCAATGATTTTTGCTTCCCAATCAGCTTCTCCTTGAAGAGCTTTAAGAGCAGAACCTTTGATTACAGGAATGTCGTCGCCTGGGAATCCGTATTCAGATAATAGGTCGCGAACTTCCATTTCTACTAATTCTAATAATTCTTCGTCGTCTACCATGTCGCATTTGTTTAAGAATACAACGATGTAAGGTACACCTACTTGACGAGAAAGAAGGATGTGCTCACGAGTTTGAGGCATTGGGCCATCAGCAGCAGATACTACTAAGATACCGCCGTCCATTTGAGCAGCACCAGTGATCATGTTTTTAACATAGTCAGCGTGACCTGGGCAGTCAACGTGTGCATAGTGACGAGTTTCAGTTTCGTACTCAACGTGTGCAGTTGAGATTGTGATACCGCGCTCTCTTTCTTCTGGAGCAGCATCGATTTGATCGTATCCGCGTGCTTCAGCACCACCAGCTTTTGCAAGTACTGTAGTGATCGCAGCAGTTAATGTAGTTTTACCATGGTCAACGTGGCCGATTGTACCGATGTTAACATGGGGTTTAGAACGTTCGAATTTAGCTTTAGCCATTCTAAATTCCTCCTTAGTTTATATAGGTTATTTTATATTTAGGCTAGAAAGTGAAACTTGCGTCCCACTTTCTAAGCTTACATAAGTAGTTATACGTGAAGAATCGATAAAAATCAATTATTCACCTTTATTTTTTTTGATAATTTCTTCAGAAACAGACTTTGGTACTTCTTCATAGTGGTCAAACACCATAGAGAATGTTCCGCGTCCTTGAGTGTTAGAACGTAATGACGTTGCATAACCGAACATTTCAGAAAGTGGAACCATAGCGCGAACAACTTGAGCGTTACCGCGAGCTTCCATACCTTCTACACGTCCACGACGAGATGTTACGTCACCCATAATGTCACCCATGTACTCTTCAGGAATTACAACTTCAACTTTCATCATTGGCTCAAGAATTACTGGGTTACATTTAGAAACCGCAGCTTTAAGTGCCATAGATGCAGCGATTTTGAACGCCATCTCAGATGAATCGACATCATGGTAAGATCCGTCAACTAATGCAGCTTTAATGTCTACTACTGGATATCCAGCAAGTACACCATTTTTAAGTGCATCTTCAAGACCTGCGCCTACAGCTGGGATGTATTCACGTGGAACAACACCACCGACGATCTTGTTTTCGAATTCGAATCCTTTACCTTCTTCGTTAGGTTCAAACTCAATCCAAACGTGACCGAATTGTCCACGACCACCAGATTGACGAGCGAACTTACCTTCAACTTTCGCAGCAGCGCGGAAAGTTTCACGGTATGCTACCTGAGGAGCACCAACGTTTGCTTCAACTTTGAATTCACGGCGCATACGGTCAACGATGATATCAAGGTGAAGTTCACCCATACCAGCGATGATTGTTTGGCCAGTTTCTTGGTCAGTGTGAGCACGGAATGTTGGATCTTCTTCAGAAAGCTTAGATAATGCTGTACCCATTTTATCTTGGTCAGCTTTTGATTTTGGTTCGATAGCTACAGAGATAACTGGCTCTGGGAATTCCATAGACTCAAGGATAACAAGACTCTTCTCGTCACAAAGAGTATCACCAGTAGTAGTATCTTTTAAACCTACAGCAGCAGCGATATCACCAGCGTAAACTGTTGAAATCTCTTCACGGCTGTTAGCGTGCATTTGTAGGATACGACCTACACGCTCACGCTTACCTTTAGTTGAGTTTTTCACGTATGATCCAGAGTTTAACACACCAGAGTACACACGGAAGAACGTTAACTTACCAACATAAGGGTCAGTCATGATTTTGAATGCTAGTGCTGAGAAAGGCTCTTCATCGCTAGACTTACGTTCTACTTCTTCATCTGTATCCGGAAGAGTACCTTTGATTGCAGGTACATCTAATGGAGATGGTAGGTAGTCGATAACTGCGTCTAACAGAATTTGAACACCTTTGTTTTTGAATGCAGAACCACAGATTACTGGGAAGAATTCTACAGAAGTTGTAGCCTTACGGATACCAGCTTTAAGCTCTTCTACAGTGATTTCTTCACCTTCTAGGTACTTCATCATCATTTCTTCATCAAGCTCAGCTACCGCTTCAATAAGTTTTCCACGGTATTCTTCAGCTAGTTCTTTATGCTCTTCAGGAATTTCAACACGTTGAATGTCTGTTCCTAAATCGTTACCGTACATGTAAGCACATTCTTCAACAAGGTCAATGATACCATTGAACTCATCTTCAGCACCGATTGGTAACTGAATTGGGTGTGCGTTTGCTTGTAAACGATCGTGGATTGTTCCTACAGAGTATAAGAAGTCTGCACCGATTTTATCCATTTTGTTAACGAATACGATACGAGGTACGCCGTAAGTAGTAGCCTGACGCCAAACAGTTTCTGTTTGTGGTTCTACACCAGATTGTGCATCAAGTACTGCTACCGCGCCATCAAGTACGCGTAAAGAACGTTCTACTTCTACTGTGAAATCTACGTGACCTGGAGTGTCAATGATGTTTACACGGTGACCTTTCCATTGTGCTGTAGTTGCAGCAGAAGTAATTGTGATACCACGCTCTTGCTCTTGCTCCATCCAGTCCATCTGAGATGCACCTTCGTGAGTTTCACCGATTTTGTGAATACGTCCTGTGTAGTACAGAATACGCTCAGTAGCTGTTGTTTTACCAGCATCGATGTGAGCCATGATACCAATATTACGAGTGTTTTCTAAAGAGAACTCTCTTGCCATTTGGTGTCTTGCTCCTTCCATATATGGATTGGATTTTTTATTTTAAGTAGCAAAAAAGCCACTTTATATTGTTACACATGTCAGTATGTCCAGTACTCTCATTATGTAAAACGAGCGCCCAACGAAAGGGAGAGGCATTCTCCCTCTCCACACTTCCATAAGCGACAAATAAAGCGGTTTATGCTTACATTTATTTTACGTTGAATCCTACCAACGGTAATGAGCAAATGCTTTGTTAGCTTCTGCCATTTTATGAGTGTCTTCACGTTTCTTAACAGATGCACCAGCGTTGTTAGCTGCATCTAAGATTTCGTTAGCAAGACGCTCTTCCATAGTTTTTTCACCACGAAGACGAGCGTAGTTTACTAACCAACGAAGACCTAAAGTTGTACGGCGTTCTGGACGAACCTCAACTGGAACTTGGTAGTTAGCACCACCAACACGACGAGCGCGTACTTCAAGAACAGGCATAATGTTCTTAAGAGCTTGCTCGAATACTTCCATTGGCTCTTTACCAGTACGTTCGCTTACGATATCGAACGCATTATAAAGAATTGTTTGAGATTTACCTTTTTTACCGTCAACCATCATTTTGTTGATAAGGCGTGTTACTAGTTTCGAATTGTACATTGGATCTGGTAACACGTCACGTTTTGCAACAGGTCCTTTACGAGGCATATTGAGTTCCTCCTTTCATTAAAAAGTTATTATTTCTTAGCCGCTTTTGGCTTTTTAGTACCGTATTTAGAACGGCCTTGCATACGCTTGTCAACACCAGCTGTATCAAGCGCACCACGAACGATGTGGTAACGTACCCCTGGTAAGTCTTTTACACGACCACCGCGAATTAATACTACGCTGTGCTCTTGTAAGTTGTGACCGATACCTGGGATGTATGCTGTTACCTCAATACCATTTGTTAAACGAACACGAGCATATTTACGTAACGCTGAGTTAGGTTTCTTTGGAGTCATTGTACCAACACGAGTACATACACCACGTTTTTGAGGTGCAGAGATATCAGTTGATTTTTTCTTTAAAGAGTTAAAACCTTTGTTTAACGCAGGTGATTTAGATTTCCATACTTTATCAGTACGACCATTTCTCACTAATTGGTTAATAGTAGGCATTTGATTATCCTCCCTTCGCATGTTTGTATGACCACATATCCAGGTGGTTCATTATTAGTTGAAAACAAAGTTTTTGCAAGGGAGAGCAAATGCTCTCTCCTCACAAAAACAGTTTTAACTTATTATTCCTATTGCTGAAGCTCCCACTTGAATCCCCGCAACTTTTCCAAGTTTACGAACTGATTCAACTTTTATTATGGGTATGTTATGTTGCAATGCAGTACGAATGATAACATGGGTTAACCGCATATCAGCATCTTCTGCAATGACAACTTCTTTAACTATACCATTTTTGATTGCTTCCAATGTGCGTTTATGACCAACGACCACATTTTCAGCATTTGACACTTTTTGATAAGACATATAAATATCCTCCAAAGCATCGTTCAGGAGCAACCTTGCTTATAGTAACATTTTGACTCATACAATGTCAACTAGGATTAACTGTTTTTATACAAAATTTACGACGGAAAATTTTACTGTTCCACATAAACTTCATCGTTTTCTACATTCATGTCATCTTGTGTTGTTTTAACAAGATCCACTTTGCGATAACGATTCATACCTGTTCCAGCAGGAACAAGTTTACCGATAATAACATTTTCTTTCAATCCTAGAAGCTCATCACGTTTACCCTTAATCGCTGCATCAGTTAAGACACGAGTTGTTTCTTGGAACGATGCTGCAGATAAGAATGAATCTGTTTCAAGTGAAGCTTTTGTAATACCAAGTAGAACAGGTCTAGCTGTTGCTGGTTGTTTACCTTGTAGTAACACCTTCGCATTCGCATCAGTAAACTGATGGATATCTAGTAATGTTCCTGGTAATACATCTGTTTCACCTGCATCACTTACACGTACTTTACGTAACATTTGGCGTACCATTACTTCTACGTGTTTGTCACCAATTTCTACCCCTTGCATACGGTATACTTTTTGAACTTCACGTAATAAGTATTCTTGAACTGCCGTAATGTCCGTTACTTTTAGTAATTCTTTCGGATCAATAGAACCTTCTGTTAACTCTTTACCGTGGCTAATTTTCTGTCCTGGAATTACTTTCAGACGAGCACCGTAAGGAATAGCATACGTACGAGCTTCAACTTCACCCTGTACAACCACTTCTTGGCGATCTTTAACATCGTTGATCGCTGCGATAACACCGTCGATTTCACTGATAACAGCCTGACCTTTCGGATTACGAGCTTCGAAGATCTCTTGGATACGAGGTAAACCTTGAGTGATATCATCTCCGGCAACCCCACCTGTATGGAACGTACGCATCGTTAACTGTGTACCTGGCTCACCGATAGATTGAGCTGCGATAATACCTACCGCTTCCCCTACCTCTACGTCTGTTCCAGTTGCTAAGTTACGACCGTAACACTTCTTACATACACCGTGGCGAGTGTTACACGTAAACGCTGAACGAATGTTTACAGTTTCAACACCCGAATTTTCAACGATATGAGCGATATCTTCAGTAATTAATTGATTTTCAGCAACTAATACTTCACCTGTTTCAGGATGTTTTACAGTTTTTCTTGCAAAACGTCCAACAAGACGATCATATAGTGACTCAATAACTTCATTACCCTCTTTAATCGCACCAATTAATAAACCGCGATCTGTTCCACAATCATCTTCACGAACGATTACATCTTGTGCAACGTCAACAAGACGACGTGTTAAGTAACCAGAATCGGCAGTTTTCAGTGCTGTATCGGCAAGACCTTTACGCGCACCATGCGTAGAGATGAAGTACTCAAGTACTGTTAAACCTTCACGGAAACTTGATTTGATTGGAAGTTCGATGATACGACCAGATGGATTGGCCATCAGACCACGCATACCAGCAAGCTGAGTAAAGTTCGATGCGTTACCACGGGCACCGGAATCACTCATCATGAAGATTGGGTTGCGTTTATTCAAGGATTTCATCAGTTTTCCTTGGATAACATCTTTTGCATTACTCCAAATAGAGATAACGCGATCGTAACGTTCTTCTTCCGTGATTAAACCGCGACGGAATTGTTTAATTACATTATCTACTTTTGCTTGTGCTTCGTGGAGAATTTCATCTTTTTCACCTAATACAAGAATGTCAGATACCCCAACTGTAATACCAGCTTTTGTAGAGTACTTGAATCCTAAGTTTTTCATACGGTCAAGCATGCGAGACGTTTCTGTAATTTTGAAACGTTTAAACACTTCCGCAATGATGTTACCAAGGATTTTCTTGCTGAATGGCGCCACTTCTTCGCGACTAGCAATAATCTCTTTAATGTTCGCACCTTTTTCAACGAAATATTTCGCTGGTGTTTCTTTTTCAAGGTTTGAATTTGTTGGTTCATTAATATAAGGGAACGACTCTGGTAAGATTTCGTTAAATATTAATTTACCAACTGTTGTTAATAGAAGCATACTCTTTTGCTCTTCAGTAAATGTTGCGTTGTTTACTGCGCTTGCAGCTACTGCAACACGTGTATGAAGATGTACATATCCATTTTGGTATGCAAGTAATGCTTCGTTCGCATCTTTGAAGACCATACCTTCACCGATTGCGCCTTCACGCTCAAGCGTTAAGTAGTAGTTACCTAATACCATATCCTGAGATGGAGTAACAACTGGTTTACCGTCTTTCGGGTTCAAGATGTTTTGTGCCGCTAACATAAGAAGACGAGCTTCTGCTTGTGCTTCTGATGATAAAGGTACGTGAACGGCCATTTGGTCACCGTCAAAGTCCGCGTTGTATGCAGTACATACAAGTGGGTGAAGACGGATTGCGCGACCTTCTACTAATGTAGGTTCAAACGCCTGAATACCAAGACGGTGAAGTGTTGGTGCACGGTTTAGAAGTACTGGATGTTCTTTAATCACAGATTCTAAAACGTCCCAAACTTCAGGTTGTACACGCTCGATTTTACGTTTCGCACTCTTAATGTTGTGTGCTAATCCTTTTTCAACTAACTCTTTCATTACGAAAGGTTTGAACAGTTCAAGCGCCATCTCTTTCGGTAATCCACATTGATACATCTTTAAGTTCGGTCCTACAACGATTACAGAACGACCAGAGTAGTCAACACGTTTACCTAATAAGTTTTGACGGAAACGTCCTTGTTTACCTTTAAGCATGTGAGATAGTGATTTTAATGGACGGTTACCCGGTCCAGTAACTGGACGGCCACGACGACCATTATCGATTAATGCGTCTACAGCTTCTTGTAACATACGTTTTTCGTTTTGAACGATAATGCTTGGTGCACCTAAGTCCAATAGACGTTTTAAACGGTTGTTACGGTTAATTACACGACGGTATAAGTCGTTTAAGTCAGAAGTAGCAAAACGTCCACCATCTAACTGTACCATTGGGCGTAGTTCTGGTGGGATTACTGGTAGAACATCTAAGATCATCCAAGATGGCTCATTTCCAGAGTTACGGAATGCTTCTAATACTTCTAGACGTTTAATAGCACGAGTACGGCGTTGTCCTTGTGCTGTTTTTAATTCTTCTTTTAAGAAGTCTACTTCTTTATCTAAATCGATGTCTTGTAATAGCTTTTTAATCGCTTCTGCACCCATAGCAGCTTGGAATGTGCTACCATATCGATCACGATATGCACGGTATTCTTTTTCAGAAAGTAATTGCTTCTTATCAAGTGGTGTATCTCCACTTTCTGTTACAACATAAGAAGCGAAATAAATTACTTCTTCAAGCGCGCGAGGGGACATGTCTAAGACAAGTCCCATGCGGCTCGGGATACCTTTGAAATACCAAATATGAGATACAGGAGCAGCTAATTCGATATGACCCATACGTTCACGACGCACTTTCGCACGCGTTACTTCAACACCACATCGATCACAAACTACACCTTTATAACGTACACGTTTGTATTTTCCGCAATGACATTCCCAGTCCTTTTGTGGTCCGAAAATACGCTCACAGAACAAGCCATCTTTTTCAGGCTTTAACGTACGATAGTTAATTGTTTCTGGTTTCTTAACTTCACCGTATGACCAAGAACGAATCTTGTCAGGTGAAGCAAGTCCAATCTTCATATATTCAAAGTTATTTACATCTATCAAGGGGCCTACCTCCCTTTTAGTCTACAGGTTATCCCAATTATTCCTTAGTTGTCTCAACTTCGACATTCAATTTATCTGCTGATTGATGATCATCGTCATCTTCCGTATCACGCATTTCAATTTCTGTATCGTCGCTAGACATCATTTTAACGTCCATACCTAAACTTTGCAGCTCTTTAATCAATACTTTGAATGATTCAGGAACGCCTGGTTCTGGAACATTTTCGCCTTTAACAATTGCTTCATACGTCTTAACACGTCCAACAACATCATCAGACTTCACTGTTAAGATTTCTTGAAGAGTATAAGCAGCACCATAAGCTTCAAGTGCCCAAACCTCCATCTCACCGAAACGCTGTCCACCGAACTGAGCTTTACCTCCAAGAGGCTGCTGCGTTACAAGTGAGTATGGTCCAGTAGAACGAGCATGAAGTTTATCGTCAACCATGTGCGCAAGTTTGATCATATACATGACACCAACAGATACACGGTTATCGAATGGTTCACCAGTACGTCCGTCATACAGGATTGTTTTCGCGTCATTTGCCATACCAGCTTCTTCAATTGTGCCCCAAACATCTTCCTCACGAGCACCATCGAATACTGGTGTTGCAATGTGAATGCCAAGGTATCTTGCTGCCATACCAAGATGAAGCTCTAATACCTGACCGATATTCATACGAGATGGTACCCCTAATGGGTTTAACATGATATCGATTGGCGTACCGTCTGGTAAGTAAGGCATATCTTCTTCTGGTAAAATACGAGAGATAACACCTTTGTTACCGTGACGTCCGGCCATTTTGTCACCTTCAGAAATTTTACGTTTTTGAACGATATATGCACGCACAAGTTGATTCACGCCTGGTGGCAATTCGTCGCCATCTTCACGGTTGAATACTTTTACGTCTAAGATAATACCGCCACCACCGTGTGGTACACGTAGTGATGTATCACGTACTTCACGCGCTTTTTCTCCAAAGATAGCATGTAATAGACGTTCTTCAGCTGTTAATTCTGTTACACCTTTAGGTGTTACTTTACCAACAAGTAAATCTCCATCTTTTACTTCCGCACCAACGCGAATGATACCGCGCTCGTCAAGGTTGCGTAATGCATCTTCCCCAACGTTTGGAATGTCACGTGTAATTTCTTCTGGTCCAAGCTTCGTATCACGAGCTTCTGACTCATATTCTTCAATATGAATAGAAGTGTACACATCATCTTTTACAAGGCGCTCACTCATAATGATTGCATCCTCGTAGTTATAACCGTCCCAAGTCATGAAGCCAACAAGCACGTTACGTCCAAGTGCTAGTTCACCTAATTCCATAGAAGGACCATCCGCAAGGATTTCACCTTTTACAACTTCATTTCCAACACTTACGATTGGACGTTGGTTGTAGCAAGTTCCTTGGTTAGAACGAATGAATTTTTGCATTTTGTAGCGATCTAAGTCGCCTTTTACTGTTTGACCGTCAACTTCTACATAGCGACGTACCCAAACTTCACGTGCTTCTACGCGTTCAACAACACCAGGGTGTTTACAGATTACTGCAGCACCTGAGTCTTTTGCTGATACGTACTCCATACCTGTACCTACAATCGGAGATTCCGGATTCATTAACGGAACCGCCTGACGTTGCATGTTCGCTCCCATAAGTGCGCGGTTAGAGTCATCGTTTTCTAAGAACGGAATACAAGCTGTCGCTGCCGACACTACTTGTTTTGGTGATACATCCATGTAGTCGATACGTTCTTTATTTGTGACAATGTTTTCACCACGGAAACGAGCTACGATATCTTCATCAAGGAATTCTCCTTCTTCAGATAATTTCATATTCGCTTGGGCTACAACATAATTATCTTCTTCATCTGCTGTTAAATAATCAACATGCCCTGTTACAAGACCAGTTTCTGGGTCAACACGACGGTATGGTGTTTCAATGAAACCAAACTCATTTACTTTCGCGAACGAAGATAATGAGTTAATCAAACCGATGTTTGGTCCCTCTGGTGTTTCAATCGGACACATACGACCATAGTGAGAGTAGTGAACGTCACGTACTTCAAAGCCTGCGCGCTCACGCGTTAAACCACCAGGTCCTAATGCAGATAATCTTCGTTTGTGAGTTAACTCTGCTAATGGATTTGTTTGGTCCATGAACTGAGATAACTGAGAACTTCCGAAGAACTCTTTAATAGATGCAATAACAGGACGAATATTAATTAATGCCTGTGGTGTAATTGCATTTGTATCTTGAATCGACATTCTCTCACGAACAACACGTTCCATACGAGAAAGACCGATACGGAATTGATTTTGTAATAGTTCTCCAACAGAACGCAGACGACGGTTTCCTAAGTGGTCGATATCATCTGTATCCCCTACTTTGTATAGTAAGTTGAAGAAGTAACTGATAGAAGCAAGGATATCACCTGGTGTGATGTGTTTTACATCACGAGTAATGTTTGCATTACCAATTACATTAATTACGCGCTCGCCTTCTGACTCAGGAGCATAAATCTTAATAGATTGCAGCTCAACATCGCCTTCTACCACTCCACCCATTGGTTTCGCTGTTTTGAATCCAATGTTTTTCTCTAAGTAAGGTAAAATGCGATCAAGTGTACGACGATCTAAGATTGTTCCTTCTGCCGCTAAAATTTCACCAGTTTCTGGATCCACTAATGTTTCAGCTAAACGTTGATTAAACAATCTGTTTTTAATGTGTAACTTTTTGTTGATCTTGTAGCGACCTACATTTGCTAAATCGTAGCGCTTTGGATCAAAGAAACGAGACACAAGTAAGCTCTTAGCATTTTCTACTGTTGGTGGTTCACCAGGACGTAGACGCTCATAAATTTCAAGCAATGCTTTTTCTGTGCTATCTGTGTTGTCTTTTTCTAATGTGTTGCTTAAGTATTCGTTATCACCTAAAAGCTCGGTGATTTCTTGATCAGAGCCAAACCCTAATGCGCGTAACAAAACAGTTACAGGAAGTTTACGCGTACGGTCAATACGCACATATACAACATCCTTAGCATCTGTCTCATACTCTAACCAAGCTCCGCGGTTTGGAATTACAGTAGCAGTAAAACCACGTTTTCCGTTTTTATCCACTTTGCCACTATAGTATACGCTTGGAGAGCGAACTAACTGGGAAACGATAACACGTTCTGCACCGTTAATTACGAATGTTCCAGTCTCTGTCATGAGTGGGAAATCTCCCATGAACACATCTTGTTCTTTTACTTCACCAGTTTCCTTGTTGATTAGACGCACTTTTACACGAAGTGGTGCTGCATACGTCACATCACGCTCTTTGCATTCGTCTACAGAGTATTTAGGTTCACCTAAGCTGTAGTCGATAAATTCAAGCGATAGATTTCCCGTAAAGTCTTCAATCGGAGAAATGTCTTGGAACATTTCTCGCAAACCCTCATCAAGAAACCACTGATAAGAAGAGGTTTGAATTTCGATAAGATTTGGTAACTCTAATACTTCACTAATACGGGCATAACTTCTTCGTTGGCGGTGGCGTCCGTATTGAACTAGTTGACCTGTCAACTGCTTCACCCCTCAAATCATGAGTATTATAAATGCACAAAAAAATTTGTGCAAAATCACAAATAAATACAACTACTGCTATTTAGCGTAGTCTTTTTTCTCTTAAAGATAAATACGTTGAGTCTTTCTACCTGTTCAAAAAAGAAAAATGGCTTCTATAAGAAAACCATCATTCTGTTTCATAATCTGCTGATTTTACTATCTTTTCCAAGAGAAACAAAAATATACATCTTTCTCAACGCAGAAAATCATATATTGGCATTGTATAATGTTAACATAGCCAAAAATAACCGTCAACGTTTTTTTGATTTTATGATATAATATCCTTTTTTCTTTTCTACAACTTCGACTTCAGAAAATACTTCTTCTAGTTTCTTCAGCGCAGATGGTGCCCCTTGTTTCTTTTGAATAACAATCCACAACTCTCCGCCTGGAACTAAATGTTCTACAGCTTTTTCTAAAATCTCATGCACGATATCTTTACCTGCACGAATTGGAGGATTAGATAGAATAGCAGCATACATACCATCTACATTTTCATAGACGCTACTTTGAAAAATGTGCACATTTCCAATTCTGTTGTTAGCGGCATTTTCTTTCGCAAGCTCAAGTGCCCTTTCATTCACATCCACCATGTGAACTTTACGGTCTTGAAACTCTTTCGCCAACGATAAACCAATTGGTCCATATCCACAACCTACGTCTAATATATCACCTTTAATATCTGGCACTTGAAACGCTTCAATTAAAAGACGAGAACCAAAGTCCACTTCGTTTTTCGAGAACACCCCACGGTCAGATAAGAAAGTAAATTGAGATCCACGAAGCGCAAATTCCCATCGCTTACGATCACTTTTACTAGAAGGGTCGTTAGAAAAATAATGGTCTGCCATATGGCCACCTCTTTTCTTTACAGTTAAAAAAAAAGCTCGCATGAGAGCGAGCTTTTTTTAAAGCATCAAAAGTTAATTACTTAACTTCTACAGCAGCGCCAACTTCTTCAAGTTTAGCTTTGATTTCTTCAGCTTCTTCTTTAGCAGCAGCTTCTTTGATTACTTTTGGAGTGTTGTCAACTAATTCTTTAGCTTCTTTTAAGCCAAGACCAGTGATTTCACGAACAACTTTGATAACTTTGATTTTTTGTGCACCAGCGCTAGTTAGTTCCACATCAAATTCAGTTTTCTCAGCAGCAGCTTCTCCAGCGCCACCAGCAACAGCTACAGGAGCAGCAGCAGTTACGCCGAATTCTTCCTCGATAGCTTTTACTAAGTCGTTAAGTTCTAATACAGTCATAGATTTAACTGCTTCAATGATTTGTTCTTTAGTCATTGTAAATATCCTCCCTTAAATAGGTTTGTATTGTTTTATCGATAATACGTAATTATCTTTTAAAAAATTAAGCGCCTTGCTCTTCCTTTTGGTCTGCAACTGCTTTAGTAGCAAGTGCAAGGTTACGGATTGGAGCTTGAAGAACGCTAAGAAGCATAGAAAGTAAGCCTTCACGTGATGGAAGAGTAGCGATAGCTTTAACCTCATCAAGTGTTACAAGTTTACCTTCGATTACGCCCGCTTTAATTTCTAAAGCTTCATGATCTTTAGCGAAGTCGTTTAATACTTTCGCAGGAGCAACTACATCCTCGTTACTGAACGCGATTGCGTTTGGTCCTGTTAAGAATTCATTTAACTCAGCCATTTCAGCAGATTCTGCAGCACGACGAGTTAGAGAGTTTTTGTAAACTTTGAACTCAACGCCAGCTTCACGTAATTGCTTACGTAATTCTGTTGCTTCAGAAACTGTTAAACCACGGTAGTCAACAACGATTGTAGATTTACTAGCGCGAAGTTTGTCCGCGATTTCAGTTACAACTTGTTGTTTAGTTTCGATTACTTTGCTCATGTTATTACACCTCCTGTAGATTATATAGAAGATGTACCGAAAGTGCACTAAAAACCTCCATGCCCAACTTGTAGACATGGAGGCATATAGTCACAGAAAAAAATTCCGCTTCGTATATTAACACCTAGGTAGGGAATTAAGTCTATTGACACCTACTGTCTACGGTACACTAATTAAATTCACAACATAAATGATTATATTAAAACTTCTTTATGAAGTCAACTTCCAAAATTTACGCTAATGTAGAAACGTCTACACGTACGCCAGGTCCCATTGTAGAAGCAACTGTTACGTTCTTCATGTAAGTACCTTTTGCAGCAGCTGGCTTAACTTTTTGTAAAGTGTCAGCGATTGTTCTGAAGTTTTCTACTAATTTAGCATCTTCGAAAGATACTTTACCGATTGGAACGTGGATGTTACCAGCTTTATCAACGCGGTATTCAACTTTACCAGCTTTGATTTCGTTAACAGCTTTAGTTACATCGAAAGTAACTGTTCCAGTTTTAGGGTTTGGCATTAAACCTTTAGGTCCTAATACGCGACCAAGTTTACCAACTTCACCCATCATGTCAGGAGTTGCTACTACTACATCGAAATCGAACCAACCTTGTTGGATTTTACCGATGTAATCAGCATCGCCTACGAAGTCAGCTCCAGCAGCTTCAGCTTCTTTAGCTTTTTCACCTTTAGCGAATACTAATACACGTTGTACTTTACCAGTACCGTGTGGAAGAACAACTGCACCACGGATTTGTTGGTCAGCTTTCTTAGGGTCAACACCTAAACGGAATGCAGCTTCTACAGTTGCATCAAATTTAGCTGTGTTTGTTTTCTTTACTAATTCTACTGCTTCTGTTGCAGAGTAAGCAGCTGCACGATCAACAAGCTTTGCAGCTTCTACGTACTTTTTACCTCTTTTAGCCATTTTTATTTCCTCCTCGAATGTGGTTTTAGCGGAATAACCTCCCACGTTTACGCTTATTTTCAGGTATAACCTGAGGATGCGCGCCACCCATTTATTTAAAAACGATAATCATTTACGATAATAAAGGTTGCGAATTGGAATTCCAGACCCGCAACCTTTTTTAAAAAACAAATCGAATTAGTCTTCGATAACGATGCCCATACTGCGTGCAGTACCTTCAACCATACGCATTGCAGCTTCTACGCTAGCAGCGTTTAGGTCAGGCATTTTAGTTTCAGCGATTTCGCGTACTTTATCACGCTTAACAGTTGCCACTTTATTACGGTTTGGTTCACCAGAACCAGACTCAATACCAGCTACTTTCTTAAGAAGAACAGCAGCAGGAGGAGTTTTAGTAATGAAAGTGAATGAACGGTCCTCAAATACCGTAATTTCAACAGGGATGATAAGACCAGCTTGATCTGCTGTACGAGCGTTAAACTCTTTACAGAAGCCCATGATGTTAACACCTGCTTGTCCTAATGCTGGACCAACTGGTGGAGCTGGGTTAGCTTTACCTGCAGGAATTTGAAGCTTTACCATTTTAATTACCTTTTTAGCCACGAGACACACCTCCTTAAGTCCGTGATGTGGTCAATTGGACAGTGATTTGCCCTCCCACGTCATATTTTATCTCTAAGGATAAAATCTTTCAAAAAACGTCTCCGATAACGAAGACGTACTGACTTAAAAGATATTATCACTTTTTACAATTCATTTCAAGTTTCATTTTATAATTTTTCAATTTGATGGAAGTCAAGTTCAACTGGAGTCTCGCGACCAAACATGTCCACAAGCACGCTAACCTTCTTCTTCTCCACATCAATTTCTTCGATAGCACCTGTATAATCTGCGAATGGTCCCTCATTTACACGTACTGTCTCATGAAGTTCAAAGTCGAAATCAACCACTTCGTTGTCCATTCCCATATGTTTCATAATGGTAACAACTTCCTCTTCTAATAGAGGTGATGGTTTAGATCCAGAACCAGAAGAACCAACGAACCCAGTTACACCTGGTGTGTTACGTACAACATACCAAGAGTCATCAGTCATGATTAATTCTACTAATACATAACCTGGGAACACTTTTCTTTTCATTAATTTTTCTTTACCGTTTTTCATTTCTACTTCTACTTCTTCCGGGACAACAACACGGAAAATTTTATCTTGCATACCCATTGATTCTACACGTTTCTCTAGGTTTGCTTTTACTTTATTTTCATATCCAGAATAAGTATGGACAACATACCAACTTTTTTCCATTCATTTAGGACGAGCGTCCTTCCCTCCCTGACGTACATTTTTTTGCGCAAATGAAAAAACCCGTTCACCGGGCTTTTACACAGTTCTTATAAATAACATTATATCATGGATAAGTGCTTCTTATTCAAGAATTAACCAAGAATTAACCGAATTAAAGAAGAAATGCCCATATCAACAACTGCGAAGAAAATCGCAAAGAAGACAACTGTAGCGATAACAGTCGCTGTTGAACGGAGTAATTCATCTTTTTTAGGCCAACTTACTTTTTTCATTTCGCGACCTACATCGCCGAAAAAGTTCGTTAAACGCATCTACGGGACCTCCAGTGTATTATTTCAATTATTTATTTTGTTTCCTTGTGAACTGTATGCTGATTGCATGTTTTACAAAATTTCTTTATTTCAAGTCGCTCTACTGAGCTCGTATCTTTCATCGTAGAGTAGTTTCGATTTTTACACTCTTCACATGAGAGTACAACTTTTTTCCTCATTAGTTACACCAACCTTGTAACATTATGTCCCTAAAAATGTATCATACAATAAAAGACAATGTCAATGTCATGCCTTTTGTACTCCCTACAAAAAGAAAACAGGTGATTTTTTACACCTGTAGTACTTGTTATGAATTTAAAGTGGTACTCTCTCTCATTTCCATATATCGTTCCAATTTCCGCTTTACTCTCTGTAAAGCGTTATCAATAGATTTCACATGTCTATTTAACTGTTCCGAAATCTCTTGATAAGAACGGCCGTCTAGATATAAAGAAAGCACTTTTCTTTCTAAATCGCTTAATAATTCAGATATTTTAGATTCTATGTCTGTATATTCTTCCTGACTTATAATCATTTCTTCAGGATCAGTTACCTTCGCTTCCGAAATAACATCTAATAATGTCCGATCAGATTCCTCGTCATAAATCGGTTTATCTAAAGACACATATGAATTTAACGGAATATGCTTTTGCCTGGTTGCTGTTTTAATAGCGGTAATAATTTGTCGAGTGATACACAGTTCAGCAAATGCTTTGAATGAAGACAGCTTGTCCTCCTTATAATCACGAATCGCTTTAAACAATCCAATCATACCTTCTTGAACAATATCTTCTCGATCGGCACCCACTAAGAAATAAGATCTCGATTTCGCGCGAACAAAGTTCTTATATTTGTGAATCAAATATTCTAGAGCGTCAGTATTACCTTTTCGAACTAACTCAACGATTGCCTCATCTTCTAAATCACGAAATGTAACGTCGCCTACACTTACGAAGCCTGCTTCCACCTTGATCCCTCCGACCGCTATTTATTTAGAAATATTATACAGTAAAAAGACAAAGAGCGTCAATGCTTCAACGCTCTCCTCTTCTTAATTTTTCTAACTTTTCTGTAATATCTTTACTAAATATCTTTCGCATGGCGGGTTGCTTTTCTTTTGTGTCTTGTGTACGTCTTCTTACTTGTTGCTCCATCGCTTGTACTTCCAACTCTAATTCCCGCGCAGATTTCCGGAGCGCACCTTGAGCAAATATAACCCATTGTTCCGTATAATCAGAAGTCGCAACATATATTTGTGTATTTATATTTCTAAGTTCAATTGCAAGTTGCTCTATCTTTTCATCTGCCGTTTGATTCTTCCTCGTGAATATAACTTCCACACGCGATTGTTTCATCTTTTTTTCAATACCGTGGACTGTATAAGCATCAAAAACTATCATTACCTTTGTCCCTGTGTAACCTTGGTAATCCGCCATCTTATCAATCAATGCATCTCTTGATGACTGCAAATCTACATCCCGTAGTTTCTTCAAGTCTCCCCAAGCTCCAATAATGTTGTAACCGTCAACGATTAAAATATCGTTCATTTTCTATTTACCAATTTCGTTACGTTTACGATATACCTCATACATTAACAAACTTGCGGCCACTGAAGCATTTAAGGATGTAACTTTACCAACCATCGGTAAAGTAATTAAGAAATCACATTTTTCACCAATAATACGACTCATACCTTTTCCTTCACTTCCAATTACTAATCCAATTGGCATTTTACCATCTAAATTACGGTAATCCGTTTTCCCTTTTGCATCTGTACCAGCAATCCAAAGTCCACGTTCTTTTAATTCATCGATTGTACGAGATAAATTCGTTACGCGTGCAACAGGAATATATTCAATTGCCCCAGTAGACGCTTTCGCAACTGATGCAGTAAGTCCCACAGCTCTTCTTTTCGGAATTATAATTCCATGAGCTCCTGTTGCGTCCGCAGTACGCATAATAGAACCTAGGTTATGCGGGTCTTCAATTTCATCTAGAATTAAGAAGAACGGATCTTCATTACGCTTCTCTGCTACTTTGAATAAATCTTCTAACTCAGCATATTGATATGCGGCCACTTGAGCAATTACACCTTGATGGTTGCCCTCAACTAATTGATCTAACTTCTTTTTTGGTGCATGTTGTAAAATAATCTTATTTTCTTTCGCTAGTGCTAGTACAATTTGTACTTGTCCTTTGGCAGCACCTTCTGCGATCCAAATTTTATTAATATCTCTCCCTGATCGTAACGCTTCAATTACAGGGTTACGTCCGATAATATATTCACTACTCATGATGATATGCCCCCTTCCTTTTCTTCTAGAACAGCAATTGCCTTATATACAATTTCGTCTAATCTTTCACGATTATTTAATAAGTGATGATAGCCAATTAACGCTTCAAAGGCTGTACTATGTCGATATGTTTGTACATCTGTATTTTTCGGAACAGTACCTGAATTTGCATTACGCCCTCTTCTTAGTACTGCTTCTTCTTCCTCAGTTAAAAATGCTGTCTCTAATAAATGATAAACAACTTTCGCCTGTGCTTTTGCCGAAACAAAGCTTGTCCCTAATCGATGCAACTGATTAGGACGAACCTTCCCTTTTTGAAGTAGGTGATAGCGGATATATTGTTCATATACCGCATCACCCATATATGCTAACGCTAAGCTGTTTAATTGCTTTGCATCAATCATTCTTATCCTCTTTTCCATCTTGTACCTTGAGCGGTATCTTCTAAAATAATATTACGATCTTTTAAATCATCGCGAATTTGATCTGATAATGCAAAATCACGATTTTTACGAGCTTCAATACGTTTTTGAATAAGTGCCTCAATTTCTTCATCTAGTAACTCTTCTTGCGCTAATTCTAACCCTAAAATATCAAATAATGTTTCAAGTTGTTTTACGTACGCTTGAATTACCACTGTAGACGTATGTTCTTCCAGTAAATATTGATTTGCATGATTTGCTACATTATATAACTCAGTGATTGCATTAGCAGTATTGAAGTCATCATTCATCGCTTCTTCAAATGCAGTTTGGAATTTTTCCAGATCAGCTAACCATTTCTCATTATGATCTGTTAAATCCGTACTACTTTCCATACGGTGTTTTAAATTACCGTAAGCTGTTTTAATTCTTTCCAGTCCGTTATTTGTGCTTTGTAATAACTCTTCACTGAAATTAATTGGGTGACGATAATGTACTGATAACATAAAGAATCTAATTAACTGCGGATCATATTGCTTAATGATATCGTGAACTAAAATGAAGTTCCCAAGTGACTTAGACATTTTCTCATTATTAATATTAATATATCCATTGTGCATCCAATAACGTGCAAAAGTTTTTCCTGTTAACGCCTCAGACTGCGCGATTTCATTCTCATGATGAGGAAATGCCAAGTCTTGACCACCAGCGTGAATATCAATTGTGTCCCCTAAGTATTTACGCGCCATTGCCGAGCATTCGATATGCCAGCCTGGACGACCTTGACCCCAAGGGCTTTCCCAGAAGATTTCTCCTTCTTTCGCAGCTTTCCATAGAGCAAAATCAAGAGGGTCTTGTTTCTTTTCTCCTACTTCAATACGCGCACCGTGACGTAAGTCCGCGATCGGTTGATGCGATAACTTACCGTACCCTTCGAATTCCTTCGTTCTAAAGTACACATCCCCTTCTGATTCATATGCATATCCTTTATTCACAAGTTCTTGAATAAACTCAATAATAATATCCATATTTTCTGTTACACGCGGATGAACTGTTGCATGTTTGCAACCTAATGCCGTTACATCTTCAAAGTACGCTTCCACGAAACGGTCCGCAATTGTCGGCACATCTTCACCTAACTCATTTGCTGCTTTAATTAATTTATCATCTACGTCGGTAAAGTTAGATACATACTGCACATCGTACCCTTTATATTCTAAATAACGGCGCACTGTATCAAATACCATAGGTGGTCTTGCATTCCCGATGTGAATATAGTTATACACTGTAGGTCCGCATACATACATCTTTACCTTATTTTCTTCTAATGGAGTAAATTCTTCCTTTTGACGCGTTAACGTATTATAAATGTGAATAGTCATTTTTATCCTTCCTTTCTACCTTTACTTCAAGTTGTTTTTTCAATTTATCAAGTTCTACTTCCATGACCTTTAATTTATCAAAAATTGGGTCTGGAAGGTCGGAATGATTTAATTCTTGACCGATCTTTACTCCATTTTGAATAACGACTCGGCCAGGTATACCTACAACTGTAGAATGTGCAGGGACTTCTTTTAATACGACAGAACCTGCTCCAATTTTAGAATTCTCTCCAACTGTAATAGAACCTAGTACTTTAGCACCTGTTGCAATTAATACATTATCCTGAATTGTAGGGTGCCTCTTTCCCTTTTCTTTACCCGTACCACCTAATGTAACTCCTTGATAGATCGTTACATTGTCACCAATTTCGCACGTTTCTCCAATTACAACCCCCATTCCATGGTCAATGAAAAAACGACGACCAATTGTTGCTCCTGGATGAATCTCAATGCCAGTAAAGAAACGACTAACTTGTGAGATCCAACGTGCAATAAAGAAGAAATTCTTTTTATAAAAAGCATGTGCAATTCGATGGGCCCAAACTGCATGTAATCCAGAGTAAGTCAAAATGACTTCGAAATAACTTCTTGCCGCTGGATCCTGTTCAAAAACGACTTCAATATCTTCCCGAAGCCTCTTAAACATCGACGTTCCCTCCCCTTTATGGGCTGCTTTTTCAAGTGAACTAACTCCCTACTTATCCCCCTAAATCTTTATACACGTGGATAAAACTTATACTCATACCCAATTTTACGGTATAAAAAAAGACGCCTCTGTCATATTGACAGAGACGCCTTATAAGCGCGGTTCCACTCTGTTTAGGCTAAAAAAGCCTCAAACTCATCTCTGATAACGGTGTACACCGCTTCTGCTTACTTTATGTCCTAAGACGTTTCGCAAAACCATTTGCTGTTCAGCAGAAGACTCGAAGGGGCATTTCAAAAACCCGCTTATAAACCACTTCCAGCCTAAGGTGGTTCTCTCTGTAAAAAGCCTGATTTTCTACTTCTCCTTCTCGTCGCTTTTCCTTATTAGGTTTTAAGTATACTTATTATATTTCTAAACCTAGAAAATGTTAACCAATTACTTTTTGAAGACGATTTAAAACTTTTTCTTTTCCAAGAAGTGCAATAGCATTAGGAAGCTCTGGGCCGTGTGTTTGACCAGTAGTTGCAACACGGATTGGCATAAATAGGTTTTTACCTTTATGACCTGTTTCCTTTTGAACTGCTTTAATAGCCGCCTTAATTGCTGCCGGTTCCATAGCTTCTAGTGCTTCTACTTGACCAGCAAATGCACGAAGTACTTCTGGTACTTGTTCACCTTTTAATACTTCTTGTCCTTCTTCTTCATAATCAACATGATCTTTGAAGAACATTTCAGAAAGCTCTACAATTTCAGCTCCAAAGCTCATTTGTTCATGATATAACGCAATTACATCACGAATCCAAGCTTGTTCTTGTTCACTTAAAGTTTCACCTATACGTCCAGCCTTCACTAAATGCGGTAAGCTTAATTCTACCACCGTATCTAAATCTTGCTTTTTCATATATTGGTTGTTCATCCATTTTAGTTTTTGAGAATCAAATAATGCAGGTGATTTTGATAAACGAGCTGCATCGAACATTTTGATAAACTCTTCTTGAGAGAAGATTTCTTCTTCTCCTACTGGCGACCAACCTAGTAATGCAATAAAGTTAAAGATTGCTTCTGGAAGATATCCAAGCTCTTTATATTGCTCAATAAATTGAATAATAGATTCATCACGCTTACTTAATTTTTTACGGCTTTCATTTACAATTAAAGTCATATGACCGAATTGTGGAATATCCCAACCGAAAGCTTCATAAATCATCATTTGTTTTGGCGTGTTTGAAATATGGTCATCACCACGAAGCACGTGTGTAATTTCCATTAAGTGATCATCTACTGCTACTGCAAAGTTATAAGTTGGAATCCCATCTTTTTTCACGATAACGAAATCACCGAAATCATTTGAATGGAATGCAACTTCATCTTTTACAATATCTTTAAATGTGTAATCACGGTCAGCTGGTACACGGAAACGAATACTTGGAATACGTCCCTCAGCTTCAAATTCTTTCACTTGCGCTTCAGTTAAATCACGGTGGTTACCTGCGTAACGAGGTGTTTCACCACGAGCAATTTGCCCTTCGCGTTCTGCTTCTAGTTCTTCTTCTGTCATATAACATTTGTAAGCTAAACCACGCTCTAATAAATCTTCATATAACTTTTTATAAATATCTAAACGCTCTGTTTGACGATATGGTCCAAATTCACCACCAACATCAACACCTTCATCCCAGTCCATACCGAGCCATTTCAAGTATTTTAATTGGCTTTCTTCTCCACCAGCAACATTACGTTTTACATCAGTATCTTCAATACGAATAATAAACTTACCATCTTGATGACGAGCAAATAAATAATTAAATAATGCCGTACGCGCATTTCCGATATGTAAGTGTCCTGTTGGACTTGGCGCATAGCGCACTCTCACTTGCTTTTCCATAATTGGTACACCTTCCATTCTTAATGTCAACACATTCTATAATTGTACACCAAAAAAATGTGATTATCCATCTTACGAATTAAAAACCATTATTTTTTCTGTAATAAAACAACTGCTTGAGAAGCAATTCCTTCTTCTCTACCTGTAAATCCTAATTTTTCTGTTGTTGTTGCCTTTACATTGATATTATCAATAGACGTTTCTAATAGTTCACTAATGCGTTTACGCATACTTTCAATATGTGGTGCCATTTTTGGCTTTTGAGCAATAATTGTACAATCTAAATTCCCTAATTCATAACCTTGTTCACGCACAAATTCCCAAACCTTTTGCAACAATACAGCTGAATCAGCATCTTTAAAGGCAGGGTCTGTATCAGGGAAATGTTTTCCTATATCTCCTGCTGCAATTGCACCTAAACATGCGTCCGCGATTGTATGTAACAATACATCTGCATCGGAGTGACCGATTAATCCTTTCTCATGAGGAATTGTAACCCCACCAATAATTAACGGTCTACCCTCTGCGAATTCATGTACATCAAAACCTTGTCCAATTCGAAACATTTTTTACATCCTCCTCGAGCTAAACTACTGAGCTTTATGATTCTATATTATATCGCTATCCTTATAAAGAAAAGCCCGGCTGTTGCCGAGCTTTTCTTCGCTATAATCATTGCTATCATTTCTTTTGAACGTGAAGAAAACTTTCAGCAATTAGTAAATCCTCTGGAGTCGTCACCTTAATATTATAGTAACTCCCCTCTACTACACCTACTTGCTTCCCGATACGTTCTACCAGACTTGCATCATCTGTACCAAGAAAACAACTCTGTTTCGCACTTCTATGAGCTTCTAACAAAAGAGAAACAGAGAACCCTTGAGGTGTTTGTACAGCTTTAAGCTGAGATCTTTCTACTGTTTCTACAACAACACCCTGCTCTACTTTCTTAACAGTATCTTTCACTGGCACCGCACAAATGGAAGCTCCATATTTTTCTGCTGCAGTTAATACATCTTGAATCACTTTATTCGTTACGAACGGGCGCGCACCGTCATGTACAAGAACATACTCAACATCACTCGTATGCTGAATCGCGTTATATACACTATCTTGTCTTTCAGCTCCACCTTGAATAAATTGCACTGGCTTTTTAACCGGATACTTCTGCATTAACTCTTCAAAATACGGACGCTCTTCTTCATTAATTGCCATAATAATATTTTTACATGCTCTATCCTTTTCAAAAGCACGTAACGTATGCACAATAATCGGTACTTCATTAATAAGTAAGAACAACTTATTTTTGCCAGCACCCATCCGCTTTCCTTGACCCGCTGCTGGAATAATTAATGTATACATATTAATAATCCTCTACTTATAATGCTTTTTCTAATAATTTACGTTTGGCAAAAATCATACGCCCCGCCGATGTTTGTAACACACTCGTAACGAGTACATCGAGTTGTGAGCCTACATATTCTCTACCATCTTCTACTACAATCATTGTGCCATCATCTAAATATGCCACACCTTGATTTTGTTCTTTTCCATCTTTTACAACATAAACACTTAGTTCTTCACCTGGGAGTACAACAGGTTTAATTGCATTAGCTAAATCGTTAATGTTTAACACCGTTACCCCTTGTAATTCAGAGACCTTGTTTAAGTTGAAGTCATTCGTTACTACCGTTCCACCAGTGATTTTCGCTAACTTTACAAGTTTGCTATCCACTTCTTGAATATCATCGAAATCGCCTTCATAAATTTCTACCGGAATCGGCATCTCTTTTTGAATACGATTTAAAATATCTAATCCTCTACGACCACGATTACGTTTTAAAGCATCAGAAGAATCGGCAATATGTTGAAGTTCTTCTAACACGAATTGTGGAATGACAATTGTTCCTTCTAAAAACTTTGTTTGGCAAATATCAGCAATACGTCCATCGATAATTACACTTGTATCAAGAATTTTCCAATGCGCTAAAGATTCTTCTACCTCATTTTCTGGTTCTTCATTCTCACTATTATTATTTTTCTTCTTCCCACGTTGTGGTAATGTAAATAATCCTAGCAATTCATTCCTCTTTTTAAACCCTACTTGGAATCCTAAATATCCTAGTAAAAGAGTAAAGAACACTTGCAACACTGTACTAATAACTGGAATTGTAAATTCACGAATTGGTATTAAAATTAAATACGCAACAATAAGCCCAGAGATTAACCCTAATGTACCAAATAAAACATCTGCTACAGGCGCCTTTACAAGAGCCTCTTCAATATGCTTAATAAGTTGAACAATATAATCTACAAGCCAAAATGTTGTTAAAAATAAAATAATTGCACCAATAATTGCACGAACATACGATCCTTCCAATAAAGGAACGGCACCGATGTCTAATACATTAATAACTTTTGGGATTAAGTAAATCCCTAACGCTCCCCCGATTACTAAAAAGAAGAGCTGTACAATCCGTTTTAACATCCAACCACCTCCTACTCATTATTAACCATTGTTTCGCTAATCAAAACGCCGAATGCAAAAGCGGACGTGTTTTTTTATAAATAGTTTTATTTACCAATATATCATATCATATACCAAAAATGTTCTAGTGTCGTTATATTATGGAATCAATGTAATATTCTTAATTGTGTCTACTCATATAGAGATGCTCTTGAATTCTTTTTAGGCCTTCTCGTATTTTCTTCGCCCTGACTTCTCCAATTCCTTCCACATCATCTAATTCATTAATAGTTGCACGACAAACACCCTGCAAGGTTTTAAATCGATTAATTAAATTTTCAATGATAAGTGGTGGAACACGCGAAATTTTGCTTGTGATTCGGTATCCTCTCGGCGTCACACTTTCTTCTAAGCTCGTTTGTCCCGGATATCCGAGCAATTTAACTAAATCACTATCCTCTAGAAGTTGTGTATTCGCAAGCTCTTGTAACTTTTTCAAAATTTGATGATGGTCTTGTGTTTTTTCTTGATAGTAATCTTTAATTAATAGCGCTGCCTCTGCTTCTAAGTCGGCTAGTAGTTCCGTAAGTTGTAAACGAATTAACCTACCTTCTGTTCCCAATTCATGAATATAGCTCAATATTTCATTTTTAATACGTAGTACCATTTCAACACTATGTAAAACATGAACCACCTCGGACATTGTAACAACCTCTTCAAATTCTAGAATGCCCAAATTCGTAATCCCATCATTCCATACAGCCTTATATTTTTCTAACGTCTGAATAGCCTGGTTTGCCTTTGTTAAAATAACACCTATATCTTTTAGTGTATAACGTAAATTCCCTTGGTATAGTGTAATTACGTTACGTCTTTGTGAAATAGCCACAACAAGGCTACCAGTCTGCTTTGCTACACGCTCCGCTGTTCGGTGGCGCATACCTGTCTCAATAGAGTCGATAGATGACTCTGGAACTAACTGTGCGTTCGCAATCAAAATTTTACTTCCAGTTTCATTTAAAATAAGTGCCCCATCCATTTTTGCTAATTCGTATAAACTAGCCGGAGAAAATGCACAATTAATATGAAAACCTCCATCAACAATACTTTTAATCTGCTCATTATATCCAAGAACAATTAATCCCCCTGTTTGTGCGCGAAGTACATTATCTATCCCTTCGCGCAGTGGTGTTCCCGGGGCCACAAGTTGTAAAATATTAATCATACTTTTGACACGTTGCTTGTTTTCTTCCATAGCCTAGCCTCCTAATGTCAAACGAAGCGCTTCTCCTAAATTAGATACACCAACTACCTCAATCCCATCTGGAATTGTCCATCCTCCCAAATTTTTTCTAGGAATAATAGCGCGTTGAAATCCTAATTTAGCTGCTTCTTGTACACGTTGTTCAATTCTTGATACTCTTCTTATTTCTCCAGTTAATCCTACTTCTCCTATTACTGCATCGGTTGGTGCCGTAGATTTATCTCTAAAACTTGAAGCTATACTTAAAGCGACAGCTAAATCAATTGCTGGTTCATCTAACTTCAAACCACCTGCTACTTTTAAATATGCATCCTGATTTTGCAATAATAAGCCTGTTCTTTTTTCTAGCACTGCCATAATAAGCGATACACGGTTATGATCAATTCCCGTTGCCATTCTTCGAGGGTTTCCAAAACTAGTAGGGGAGATTAATGCTTGTATTTCTACTAAAACTGGTCTTGTTCCTTCCATTGAGGCAACCACTGTTGATCCTGCAACCCCAACTGGTCTTTCCTCAAGAAAAATTTCAGAAGGGTTTAATACTTCTGCAAGGCCAAGCTCTTTCATTTCAAAAATACCCATTTCATTCGTAGAACCAAAACGATTCTTTACTGCTCGCAAAATGCGGTATGTATGATGACGGTCTCCTTCAAAGTAAAGAACTGCATCGACCATATGTTCTAACATACGAGGTCCTGCAATCGCTCCCTCTTTTGTCACATGTCCAACGATAAAAATAGGGATTCCTTTCGTTTTTGCAAGTTTCATTAATTCCGCTGTACATTCACGAACTTGTGCCACACTTCCCGGCGCTGATGTTACTTCAGGTAGATGTATTGTTTGAATAGAATCAATAACAACAAAGGCTGGGTTCACCTCTTCAATATGTGTTGCAATTCGCTGTAAATCCGTCTCTGATACAACAAATAGATTACTACCATTTACATGTAAACGATCCGCACGCAGTTTAATCTGTTTTGCTGATTCTTCACCCGATATATATAGGACATCATATGAAGAATCTGCTAATTGCGATGATATTTGTAACAGTAACGTTGATTTTCCAATCCCGGGGTCTCCACCAATCAGTACTAAGGATCCATCTACAATCCCGCCACCAAGTACACGGTTAAATTCTTGAAATTTTGTTTCAATACGCGCCTCAGACTTTGTTTCCACTTCTGTTAGACGTCTTGGTTTTGTTACTTCTGTTTGAATTGCATTGGCATAATTAAGGCGCCTTGATGATACAACCGGTTCCATCTCTTCAACAAGCGTATTCCATTGACCACATCCAGGGCATTTCCCCATATATTTTGGCGACTGATACCCACACTCTTGACATGTGAATTTTGTTTTCTTTTTAGCCATATCGTTTTATATCTCACTTCACTTTCATCTATAAACAATTTATCCTTGTCGTACAAGAAAGAGGGCTATCTCGTAGCCCTCTTAGTTTGTCTATACTTATTTTACCTTTTCAGCACTATGAATGACAAATGATTCTCCTTCAACATCAAAGATAACTTTTTGTCCTTTCTCAATAGCACCTTTTAAAAGTTCTTCCGATAGTCTATCTTCTACATGTTTCTGAATTGCTCTACGAAGCGGACGAGCACCGTACTCTCGGTCAAACCCTTTATCAGCAATAGCCGAAATCGCTCCTTCTGTTAAATGCAATTCAATTTCTTGCTCTTTTAAGCGATTTACTAACTGATTTACCATAAGTGTTACAATCTCTTGAATATGTTTTTTCTCAAGCATATGGAACACGATAATTTCATCAATACGGTTTAAGAATTCTGGACGGAATGCCTTTTTCAGCTCATCCATTACTTTACCTTTCATATCTGAATAATCGCGGCTCTCATCTTGTACGTTAAATCCAAGATGTTTATTACGTTTTAACGCTTCTGCACCAACGTTAGATGTCATAATAACAATTGTATTACGGAAATCAACTGTACGCCCTTTAGAATCTGTTAAGCGACCATCTTCTAATACTTGTAGTAAAATGTTAAACACATCAGGATGAGCTTTCTCTACTTCATCTAATAAGACAACTGAATATGGCTTACGGCGAACCTTTTCTGTTAATTGTCCACCTTCTTCATATCCAACATATCCTGGAGGAGATCCAACTAAACGAGAAGTAGAATGCTTCTCCATGTACTCAGACATATCGATGCGAATCATTGCATCCTCATCACCGAACATAGATTCTGCCAACGCTCTTGCTAGCTCCGTTTTACCTACACCTGTTGGTCCTAAGAAAATAAATGAACCAATCGGACGTTTCGGATCTTTCAAGCCTGCTCTAGCACGACGAACAGCTTTCGCTACAGCTACTACTGCTTCATCTTGACCAATAACACGATCGTGAAGAATCGATTCTAAGTTTAATAATTTATCAGTCTCTGTTTGTGCAAGTTTAGAAACCGGGATACGAGTCCACGTAGAAACGACATTTGCAATATCTTCTACTGTCACTTCTGAGTTTTCTTTTCCTTGTTGCTCTTTCCATTGACGCTTCGTATCTTCTAACTTCTCACGTAAGCGTTGTTCCATATCACGTAACGAAGCAGCTTTTTCAAATTCTTGACTTTGTACAGCTGCATCTTTCTCTTTTCTAATTTCCTCAAGCTTCACTTCAAGCTCTTTTAGATTTGGTGGTGTTGTATAAGAGCGTAAGCGAACCTTTGAAGCAGCTTCATCAATTAAATCAATTGCTTTATCTGGTAAGAAACGATCTGTAATATAACGATCTGAAAGCTTTACAGCTGCATCAATTGCATCATCCGTAATAGATACGCGGTGATGTGCCTCATAACGATCGCGTAAACCTTTCAAAATTTGAGTTGATTCATCTAAACTTGGCTCATCAACGTGAATTGGTTGGAAACGTCTCTCTAAAGCTGCGTCTTTTTCAATATATTTGCGATATTCATCTAACGTTGTCGCCCCAATACATTGTAATTCCCCACGAGCTAAAGATGGTTTTAAAATATTCGATGCGTCAATAGCACCTTCTGCGCCACCTGCACCAATTAATGTATGAAGTTCATCAATAAATAGAATGATATTTCCTGCTTGGCGGATTTCATCCATTACTTTCTTCAAACGGTCTTCAAATTCACCACGGTATTTCGTTCCGGCTACCACTGTACCCATATCTAGTGTCATAACACGCTTATCTCTTAAAGTTTCAGGAACTTCATTATTTACGATTTGTTGTGCTAATCCTTCTGCAATTGCCGTTTTACCTACACCAGGCTCCCCAATTAATACAGGGTTGTTTTTTGTTCTACGACTTAAAACTTCAATTACACGTTGAATTTCTTTACCACGTCCAATAACAGGATCTAAACGATTTTCACGTGCAACAACTGTTAAATCACGTGCTAAGCTATCAAGTGTTGGTGTATTTGCATTTGTTGAAGAACCACCTTGATGACCTGAACTTGCTTCATTACTTCCAAGAAGTTGCAATACTTGTTGTCTTGCCTTATTTAAGCTAACACCTAAGTTATTTAAAACACGTGCTGCTACCCCTTCACCTTCGCGGATTAAACCAAGTAAGATATGTTCTGTTCCAACATAAGAATGGCCTAATTTGCGAGCTTCATCCATAGACAACTCAATAACCTTTTTAGCACGCGGTGTATAATGTACAGTTTGAGAAGCTTCTGTTCCGCGCCCAATTAACGCTTCTACCTCTTTTTGAACTTTCTCCGGGCTTAATCCAAGAGCAATCAACGCTTTTGCTGCAATTCCTTCACCTTCGCGTACAAGCCCAAGTAAAATATGTTCTGTTCCAATATTGTTATGCCCAATACGAATCGCTTCCTCTTGAGATAAAGCTAATACTTTCTGTGCTCTTTCTGTAAATCTTCCAAACATCATAGAAATCGCCTCCTACTTGCGCTTAGTTTTTTTCAATACGTAATCGCTCACGGATTAAGGTTGCTCTTCGATAATCTCTTTCTTCTGGTCCTAAAGGTCCTCCTGCATATTGTTGTAAAATGCCTGGCTGTGTAAGAACCATTAGCTCAGTCAAAATATTTCTCGATATACCTTTTATATATCCTAAATCAATACCAAGTCGTAAATCTGATAAGCAATTGGCTGCTTCCGCAGATTGAATTAAACGACTGTTGGCTAATATGCCATAAGAGCGATAAACTTTATCTTCAAGCTCAATACTTGAATTTTGTACAATTAATTCTCTAGCCATCTTTTCTTGCTGTATGATTTGTTGAATGACACTCTTTAAATCTGCAATAATATCTTCTTCAGATTTTCCTAGCGTCATTTGGTTTGACACTTGAAATATATTACCTAACGCTTCGCTACCTTCACCGTATATTCCTCTTACTACTAACCCTAATTTTTGAATTACTTGTATAATACGGCTAATTCTTTTCGTTAAAACGAGTCCCGGTAAATGAATCATTACAGAAGCCCTCAATCCTGTACCAACATTAGTAGGACAGCTTGTAATATATCCAAGTGATTCATCAAAAGCATATTCAACCTCTTTCTCAATCCAATTATCTATTTGATTGGCACTTTGAAGAGCCTCTGATAACTGCAATCCTGAAAATAAGCACTGAATCCGAATATGGTCTTCTTCATTCAGCATAACACTAATATGTTCGCTTTCTGACAATAGACATGCTCCATATTCTGTTCCTGCAAGGTTGGGACTAATTAAATGCTTTTCAACTAATACTCTCCTTTGAAGAGGCGTTAATTCATTCATTTTTAATAGCTCAAACTCTCCAAAAGGTTCTACCGTTTTATTTATAAATTCCTTTTTAAATAATTCTTGAATCAGTTTAGCTTCTTCTTCATTTTGCATAGTAGAGAATTGATATTTTTTAAAATTACGAGCCAAACGAATTCGACTACTTAAAACAATATCAGAATCAGGGCCATCCCCCTTCATCCATGGACTAATCGCTTCATTCATAATTTTGTCCAGTGACATAGAACTATTCCCCCTCTCTATGCTCACTAAGCTGATTTTCAAGGTTTCTAATTTTATCCCTTACTTCAGCAGCTTTCTCAAACTCCTCTTTCTGTACGTATTGTTTCAGAATGAGTTTTAGTTCATCTAATTCTTTCTTTAAGTGAATATTTCCTTCTATACGCTTCGGAATTTTTCCACAATGATCTGTATGCCCGCCATGAAGACGTTTTAATAACGGCTTTAAATGTTCCTTAAATGTATCGTAACAAGAAGCACATCCAAAGCGTCCTACCTTTGTAAGTTGCTCATATGTCATTTTACAATCTGGACATCTTAATATATTTGTGTTTGAAAATCCGCTTTTTCCTTCTTCAAACATTGTTGATTCACCGTGTAATAACCCAGCAAATAAATCATGGAATGAAAAGTTAGACTGCGATGATTGAAAGAAAGACGTATAGCCACTTTGTTCTGCACATTGCTCACAAAGATGAACTTCCGCCTTCTTTTCGTTAATTACTTTTGTATAATGTAAAGTTGCTGGTCTTATATTACAGTTTTGACAAGTCATCACTATCCCCACCTTTACAACAGGAACGATCTATCTCATAGTACTTTTCATACATTACTAGACTGTTCACTTTCCTTTATTCGTTTACATAAAAGTGCGTGTTCTTTTTTTTCAAAACTTCTACAATATTTAACTGCCTTATCTCTTAGTTATTATTCTTTTACAAAAGCTGTATTTATTTATATTTCAGTGTTCTTAACATTGCGCATAATATTCGAGCCCTAAGTTCATCTCGAGAAGGAACATCCATTGATAATACAGAACGATCTAGTACGCTTAACATAAGTTTAGCTTCACGATTCGTTATGATTCCCTCTTCTATTAAACGTATAATCATACTCTCTGCATTTCCTTGCGCAACGCTATGATCAATCATATGAAGCATTTGATCAATAATGTCTATATCATCATGCAGTTTGACTTTTATAATGCGAATGTAACCTCCTCCACCACGTTTACTTTCTACTACAAATCCTCTTTCTAACGTAAAACGGGTATTGATTACATAATTGATTTGAGATGGTACGCACTCGAATCGATCCGCAATCTCATTTCTTTTGATTTCAATCACATTATTATTACTTAAGTCAATAACTTGCTTTAGATATTGCTCAATGATATCAGATATATTTCTCATTTATCCGCCACCTTTATTGACTTTGACTATCTTTGACTTTAATTATATACGTATTAATAAAATTTGCAACTCTTTTGCTTATTTACTATCCTAGCCACATTCTCCTGTATTTAATCAAAATAATAATTATTTAAATACATTTTTAATTACTATGGATTATAAAATAAAACACGAAAAAACACGAGTCATTTGACTCGTGTTTAGTTGCTTGGCGACGTCCTACTCTCACAGGGACAAGGTCCCAACTACCATCGGCGCTAGAGAGCTTAACTTCCGTGTTCGGTATGGGAACGGGTGTGACCTCTCTGCCATCATCACCAAACTATGAAGGCATATTCCTTCAAAACTAGATAACATTGCTACATATTATATGGTTAAGTCCTCGATCTATTAGTATTCGTCAGCTCCACATGTCACCATGCTTCCACCTCGAACCTATCAAC
>NZ_JBQAHO010000012.1:0-48598 GCF_051916915.1 Bacillus cereus group sp. MYBK139-1
AGCGTTCATCCTGAGCCAGGATCAAACTCTCCAATAAAGTTAGTTTGTCTAGCATCATAAAATAAAAATTGACGTTTCACGTTGTTTGTTTCGTTCAGTTTTCAAAGAACTGCTTCGTCGCTCAGAAGCGACTTTATTAATATAACATTTCGTTATATTTTCGTCAACAACTTTTTTCAATAAGTTGTTTTTCGTTTGTTTTGCTTGTTACCTTTCGTGGCAACGAATATAAATATACCAGTTTGATTATTAAAATGCAATAGTTTTTCTAATAAAATTTTTAACTTAGTAAAAAAGTATAAAAACAGCACTTTTCTTCTATATAAATATAATTTCTCCCAACATCGACATCTAATGCCCCGCGTTCATACTCAAATAAAAAAAGCTTTGGAGAAATCTCCAAAGCTTAGTCTTGTTTATGACGCATAGCAGGGAATAATAGTACGTCACGAATAGATGGTGCATTCGTTAATAACATAACAAGACGATCAATACCAATTCCTAGTCCACCTGTAGGAGGCATACCATACTCAAGAGCTTCAATATAATCATCATCCAT
This sequence comes from Bacillus cereus group sp. MYBK139-1, assembly GCF_051916915.1. NCBI lineage: Bacteria > Bacillati > Bacillota > Bacilli > Caryophanales > Bacillaceae > Bacillus > Bacillus cereus group sp. MYBK139-1. The sequence continues at coordinate 560 of NZ_JBQAHO010000012.1, forward strand.
CATGTGAGCTTCATCATTACCTTGTTCGCGTTCTTTTAATTGTGCTTCAAAACGTTCTTTCTGATCGATTGGATCATTTAATTCAGTGAATGCATTTGCATGTTCACGTGCAACAATAAATAATTCGAAACGATCTGTGAATCGTGGATCTTCGTCATTCTTTTTCGCAAGTGGCGAAATTTCTACCGGATGACCGTAAATAAATGTTGGTTGGATTAATTTATCTTCTACTTTTTGCTCGAAGAATTCATTAATAATATGACCAACTTCCATTGTATCCTTAATTTCTACATTATGTTCTTTTGCAAGTTCACGCGCTTCTTCTACACTCATCGGATTCCAGAAATCTGCTCCAGAATGTTCTTTAATTGCATCTACCATATGAAGACGTGTCCATTCTGGTTCTAGATTAATTTCATAATCACCATACTGGATTGTTGTTGTACCTAGTACTTGCTTCGCGATATGAGCAACCATATTTTCTGTTAGTTTCATAATATCTTTATAATCAGCATACGCTTCATATAATTCAATCATCGTAAACTCGGGATTATGACGAGTTGATACACCCTCGTTACGGAATACACGGCCAATTTCATAAACTTTTTCTAATCCACCCACAATAAGGCGTTTTAAATGAAGTTCAATTGCGATACGCATATATAATTCCATATCTAACGCATTATGGTGCGTGATGAAAGGACGCGCAGAAGCTCCACCTGCAATTGCGTGCATCATAGGTGTTTCCACTTCAAGATAACCATTGTCATCTAAGTATCTTCTCATTTCACGGATGATTTTACTGCGAGTAACAAATGTTTCACGGCTTTCCATACTTGTAATTAAGTCTAAGTAACGTTGACGGTAGCGTTGTTCAACATCTTTTAACCCATGATATTTATCCGGTAATGGACGAAGAGATTTCGTTAATAGCGTAAAGCTCGTTGCTTTCACCGAAAGTTCTCCAACGTTCGTTTTGAAAATTTTACCTTCAATACCTACTAAGTCACCTAAATCTGCTGTTTTAAATAATTCGTACTCTTCATCTCCAACAGCATCTTTACGAACGTAAATTTGAACTTGTCCATGTAAATCTTGAATATGTGCAAATCCAGCTTTTCCTTTACCGCGTTTTGTCATAATACGACCAGCAATAGAAACAGAGATTTCTTTCTCCTCTAATTCTTCTTTAGAGAACTCTCCATATAGGCTTAACAATTCATTTGTTGCATTTGTACGTTCAAAACGTTTACCGAACGGATCGATCCCTTGCTCACGTAAATTATGTAGCTTTTCACGACGAACAAGCAATTGGTCGTTTAATTCTTCGTGGTTCATGTTATCCATGGTATTGATATCACTCCAGCTCTATTAATTTTTACAATATATACAGTATAGCATTTTCTACTCAACTAGAAAAACTGCCAGCAACTAACTGGCAGTTCTTCTTTCTTTCACGTAATTATAGGAAGTGTATAGAAGAATGTCAATCTTCCCTTCCTATTATTAACTAACGTGAATTGTTTGTTGTTTCGCTTCTACTTCTTCTACAAATGTACCTAATACATTCGCAAGGTCTTCACGCGTATTACAAGCATTGATACCATTACGTACAGTTGCATTACCACGAATGCCCTTTAAATACCAAGCTGCGTGCTTTCTCATCTCTCTTACAGCGACAGTTTCATTCTTTAAATCGATCAGACGATCTAGATGCAACATACATACGTCAATTTTCTCACGTACTGTCGGTTCTGGCATTAATTCACCCGTCTCTAAATACTTTACCGTACGATAAATCATCCATGGATCTCCAAGGGCAGCGCGGCCAATCATAACACCATCTACACCGATTTCATCAAGCATACGCTTTGCATCTTGTGGCGTTGCGACATCACCATTTCCGATAACCGGGATATTTACAGCTTGCTTTACTTGTTTAATAATATCCCAATCCGCTTTTCCTTCATACATTTGTACTCGTGTGCGCCCATGAACTGCTACCGCTTGTCCACCAGCACGCTCAACAGCCTTCGCATTCTCGATTGCGAAAATATGATCCTCATCCCAACCAATACGCATTTTAACTGTAACTGGTTTTTCTACAGCATCTACAACTGCCGCTACCATTTCATATATTTTATTTGGGTCTAAAAGCCACTTTGCTCCTGCATCACACTTAACGATTTTTGGTACTGGGCACCCCATATTAATATCAATGATGTCTGCTGTCGTATATTGATCTACGTATTTCGCAGCATCTACAAGAGTTTCTTTCTCGCCACCAAAAATTTGTAAACTTAATGGCTTTTCTCTCTCATCAATATATAGCATATCTAATGTTCTTTTATTGTTCAGTAGTATCGCCTTATCACTTACCATTTCAGCACAAACTAGGCCTGCACCGAATTCTTTTACTGTCAAACGGAATGCAGAGTTACACACTCCCGCCATCGGTGCTAATACAACCGGATTTTTCATCTCAATATTTGCGATTTTTAACACTCGATTTACTCCTTCCTTCATGGTCACTTTGGCATTAGCTCATCTATCGAGACCTTTAATGCTTTAGCAACTTCCACTACAAAGTCTTGGGAAGGCGATCGATTCCCTCGCTCAACTTCACCTAAAACAGATACAGATACCCCTAATTCTTTTGCAAAACCTTCTTGCGTGTAACCTTTTAGTTTTCGAAAAGCACGAATGCGTCTTCCCCATTTTTCTGCTTCCATACCGTTACTCCCTCTCGCCTTTTCATTTCTTCTACTTGTGAACGTGAAATGTTTTGTTTTATATCTTGATTAATCTCTAACAACGGAACGATAACAAAAGCTCTTTCGAACATCCGCGGATGCGGAACAATAAGATTCTCTGCTTCAATATTTTCTTGATTATATAGTAAAATGTCAAGGTCGATAGTCCTAGGTCCCCACCTAATTTCCCTTTTTCTTCCTAGATCATTTTCTACTTTTTGCGTTACTTTCAATAATTCTTGCGGTGATAAATTGGTAGAAATTTTTATAACTAAATTTAAAAAGCAACTTTGGTCAGTATAGCCAACCGGTTCCGTCTCATATACAGACGAAACATCCTCAACTTTGATATAAGGATTTTTATTCAGAAACTGAATCGCTTCAGTTAAATACGTATAACGTTCTCCAATATTTGAACCTAATGCAATGTAAGCTATATTATTCATGGACGTTCTCTCGTAATTTCTACCGCTACAGCACGATAATGTCCCGGTATCGGCGGATCTGGTTTAATTACCTTTATCGTACATCTTGAAATACTCTCATATTGTTTCAATATATCTGTAGCAATATTTTCAGCAATACTCTCTACAAGCTTATATGTTCTATCTTCTACAACTTTCCTACATAACTCGAAAAGTTCTCCATAATTAACAGACTGCTCTAAGTCATCACTTTCTCCCGCTCGCTTCAAGTCCAATTCCACCGTTAAGTCCACTTTAAATCTCTGGCCCAATTTATTTTCCTCTGGGAATACACCATGATAACCGTAAAACTCCATATCATGAATATAAATTTTATCCAATTACTTTACCCCCTTACCAATCATCGCATCCATCATCTTAGCCATACGCGCCATTTCCTTCACATCATGAACACGAACAAACTCACAACCCTTTTCAATACCAAGACAAACGGTAGCTCCCGTCCCCTCAAGACGTTCTTCTACCGGTAAATCTAGCACATGCCCAATAAAGGACTTTCTCGAAGTACCTAAGAGAACTGGATAACCTAGTACGTTTAACTGTTCTAAATTACGCATCGCTTCTAAATTTTGTTCAGGCGTTTTAGCAAAACCGATACCTGGGTCTAAAATGATATTCTCATCTCGCACGCCAGCATCTTTAGCAATTTTAATACTGTCATATAAGTCAGCAATCATATCAGCCATTAAATTACGATAATTCATATTATCGCGATTATGCATTAAGATAATAGGTACATCGTAATGAGCTGCAACTTCAGCGATTTTTGGTTCCGCCTTCGCTCCCCAAATATCATTAATAATATGAGCACCAGCTTCAATTGCTTGCTTTGCAACTTCCGCTTTATACGTGTCGATAGAAATAGGCAATTTCACCTCTTTTGAAACAGCCTGAATCATTGGAACAACTCGTTTTATTTCTTCTTCCACCGATACTTTAGCAAAGCCCGGACGAGTAGATTCGCCACCAATATCAATAATATGAGCACCTTCATCTCGCATTTCTTTCGCGTGGCGTACTGCAGCATCTACCTCGTTGTAACTCCCACCATCAGAAAACGAATCTGGTGTTACATTTAAAATCCCCATAATTAACGTTTTTTCATTTAAGTTCAATGTATATTCGCCGCAGCGCAAATCATAATCCCACTCCAAACTACACATCTCCTCTTCGTAATTCATTTCTGCTCCACAATTTCTCTCTCTGCATTTCATAAAGATTCATAAACCTTTTTGTAACCAAACCTACTTTACCCGGGAAATCTCGCCCCTCTATACGATTAAGCGGAACAATTTCTTGAATCGAGTTTGTTACGAAGACTTCATCGGCTGAAAGTAATTCATTTTTTGTAAAGAGACCTTCCTTTACTTCTATACCCATCTTTTCAGCAACCTTTATAATAAACGCACGAGTGATACCATTTAAAATCCCCGTTTTTAAAGAAGGTGTATATAAAATATCACCTTTTACAAAAAAGAGATTCGAAACAATTCCCTCTGCAACATAACCTGTTTCAGTAAGGAAAATACCTTCCTTATTCACAACATTGCCTATTTCGCGTTTCCCCAAAATGTTATTTAAATAATGGTGAGACTTCAAGCGAGATGCACCCTCTGGTGTATTTCTCACTTGATTTAAGACAACCCCTTCTTTTTCCACTACATCTCCCGGGGCCGCTAAAGGTTTTATAAAAACAATAATAGACGGCTCTTCATACATTTCTGTTTGCAATCCAATTTCATCTATACCCGCCGATACATTAAAACGGACATACGCATGCTCTAATTTATTCTTAACGAGTAAATTCTTCAAAATAAGCATTACTTCATCTTTCGTCATCGACCATTTAATTTGCAACGTATCCAGCGCATTTATTAAACGGTCATAATGATCATCCAATAAGAAAGGATGACCGTTATAAATACGAAACGTCTCAAAAACTCCAAGTCCATATAAATAACCGTGGTCATATGGCGAAATTCTCGCTTCACCCGCTTCTACATACTGACCATTTACGTAAATTAACATGATGTCACACTTGAACTATATTTACGAATGAAGTTCTGCAACAGCTCTTTCCCATGAGAAGTCATAATAGATTCCGGATGGAACTGTACACCTTCAATCGGTAATGTTGTATGACGAAGCGCCATAATTTCCCCTTTTTCTGTCCAAGACGTTACCTCTAAACAATCAGGTAACGTCTCTTTCTTAACAATAAGGGAATGATAGCGCGTCGCGGTAAACGGATTAGGGATATCCGAAAAAATCGTCTTCTCATCATGATGCATAAGCGATGTTTTCCCATGCATTAATCGCTCTGCACGGACAACCTCTCCACCAAACACTTGCGCAATAGATTGATGCCCAAGACAAACCCCAAAAATCGGAATTTTTCCAGCAAAGTATCGAATAACCTCCATACTAATCCCTGCCTCATTCGGACTACATGGACCTGGCGAAATCATTAAAAAGTCTGGTTTCATATTCTCAATATCTGAAATAGTCACTTCATCGTTACGTTTAACAACAAGATCTTGTCCAAGTTCTCCAAGAAACTGTACTAAATTAAATGTAAAAGAATCATAATTATCAATCATTAATATCATTTCTCTCACCTAACCGTTTCTTCGCTACGTTCTTTTGCACGCCATAAAGCAATCGCCTTTTTTAACGACTCTTTATATTCATTTTCCGGATTTGAATCAATTACAATTCCCGCTCCTGCTTGTACATGCGCTTTTCCATCTTTAGCAAGAAGTGTCCTAATCACGATATTCAATTCTGTATCTCCAGAATAACCAATCCAACCGATTGAACCTGTATAAATCCCTCTGCGAACAGGTTCTAATTCTTCAATAATTTCCATCGTACGTATTTTCGGGGCTCCAGTAATTGTCCCCCCAGGGAACACAGCCTTCACTAAATCAAAAGCATCTTTATCTTTTTCCACCTCACCACGCACATTAGAAACAATATGCATAACGTGTGAGTATTTCTCAATTACCATAAATTCATCTACTTCTACAGTGCCATATTTACAAACACGCCCTAAATCATTTCGTTCTAAATCCACAAGCATAACGTGTTCTGCTCTTTCTTTTTCATTCTCAATTAATTCTCTTGCCAACTCTTCATCCTCTTGCTCATTCGCTCCTCTAGATCTCGTTCCAGCAATCGGTCTTGTACTTACTTCAGTTCCTTGTTTCTTAATTAACAACTCCGGCGATCCACTAACAATTTGAAAATCCCCAAGCTCCAAGTAACCCATATATGGAGATGGATTAATTTCGCGAAGACTTGTATAAATTTCTAGTGGATGTGTTTGTAACGTTCTTTCTTGTCTTGTTGACAAGTTTACTTGGAACACATCACCAGCCCCAATATATTCTTGAATACATTCAACTGCCTTCATAAAACCTTCTTCAGTAAAAGCAACTGCTTCACTTTTCTTTTCAGGGCACGCAAACGGCATAGTCACTTCTGGCGCTTCTGTCGTCCAAAGAACCTTCCATTCATTTAATCGTTCTTTTGCCTCTTCATGCTTATCTACATAATGTGTAATAATCCATAATAATTTTTCTTCTTGATCATACACAAATACATCATCAAATAATAAAAAGAATATATCAGGTATATTAATATCATCCTCCGCAAGAGAAGGAAGCTTTTCAATATAACGGATGCAATCATAACTAAAATAACCAATTGCACCACCTTGAAAAGGCGGGTATTCCGGATTATAATCCGTTTTCCATCGCTCCATATATTCCTGCATTAAATCTAATGGGTTTCCTTGCTTTATTGTTTCCTTACCACTTTCACTTATATGTAACGTTTCACCCTTCCCTCGGATTACCGCTACCGGGTTTAACCCCACAATGTTATAACGACCGCCACGCCCACTCTCTAACAAAATATGTTGCGGTTTATCCTTAGAAAGAAATTTATATTGCTTAAAGAAATCTAACTGATATGGAATAGAAAGCGCTAAAGATTTTCTTCGTTGCATATCAACACCCCGTCTTCTTTTATCCCACCCTTTTAGATTAATCATTTCAAACTACATGTGTTATGTATATGGAGAATGATTATCCTCGAGGGCTAGTGAAAATAAATTAATTATACTACCTCTTATTTTACATGAAGTTTTCTAGTCATTCACTCTTTTCCTATTTCCAATCCAAAAAGAAAAAGCATCCTTTTTCAAGGATGCTTTTTCAATCACATATAATTAAGACTCAAATTGATAAAGTGGTGTACTTAAATAACGTTCACCGTTACTTGGGATAATAACAAGTACCTTTTTCCCTTTGCCTAACTTTTTCGCAATTTCTGTTGCTGCATAAATAACTGCTCCAGAAGAGATACCAACTAGAATACCCTCCTCTTTCGCCACTCTTCTTGCATATTCAAACGCTTGCTCCGTTTTCACTTGAACAATTTCATCATATACTTCTACATCCAATGTCTCTGGGATAAATCCAGCCCCAATTCCTTGGATTTTATGTGGACCTGGTTTCCCACCAGATAATACTGGTGAATCCGCAGGTTCTACTGCATAAATTTTAATATCTTTATACGCTTCCTTCAGCACTTCACCAGCACCAGTAATCGTTCCACCCGTACCAATACCTGCAATAAACGCATCTAATTGGTCGCCCATTTGTTCAACAATTTCTGGACCTGTTGTTAAACGGTGAATTTCTGGATTCGATTGGTTTTTGAACTGTTGTGGTATAAAGTAACCATTCTCTTTTGCTAATTCAGTCGCTTTACGAATTGCTCCACCCATTCCTTCAGGACCTGGAGTCAATACTAATTCCGCACCATAAGCACGTAATAAATTACGACGTTCAATACTCATTGTTTCTGGCATTACTAAAATTGCCTTATATCCTTTAGCAGCTGCTACCATCGCTAAACCAATTCCTGTGTTACCACTTGTCGGTTCAATGATTGTATCGCCTTCTTTTAATAATCCTTTTTTCTCAGCATCTTCAATCATAGCTAATGCAATACGATCTTTAACACTGCTCCCTGGATTCATAAATTCTAATTTTAAGTATATATCTGCGCTGTCTGATTCTACGATGCGGTTCAACTTAACGATCGGCGTTTTCCCGATTAATTCTGAAACTGATTGTGCCACTCGCATTCCTGTCACTCCTAACACCGAGTATTTTTATTGGTTTTATCTATATTTAGATTTTGTCAGAAAATTCCCTGTTTGTCAATGTATTTAGAGGGGGAATTGCCTTATTACAAATTCTCAATTAAATTTGTAATATCTTCTTTAGAGAACTTGTATCGCTCATTACAGAAATGACAATGAACTTCTGTTTCTTCTTCTTCTTCACGAACTTGCTCTAACTCCGTTTTACCTAAACTAATTAACACACTCTCGATACGTTCGCGAGAGCATGTGCAATTAAATTGAACATCCATCGTTTCTAATACTTTTACCTTATCTTCTCCAAGGACTGCATACAGTAACTCTTCTGGAGAAAGCCCTTGTTCGATCAATGTTGATACAGGAGGGATCTTCTGTAAACGCTCTTCAATGAATGAAATTGTTTCTTCCTGTGCACCTGGCATAATTTGAAGAATAAATCCACCCGCTGCTAATATGCTATCATCTCCATTTACAAGGACACCAACACCTACAGAAGAAGGCGTCTGCTCAGAAACTGCAAAATAATATGTGAAGTCTTCTCCTAATTCTCCTGAAACAATTGGAGATTGACCAATAAACGGCTCACGCATACCAATATCTTTAATTACCGTTACAAATCCTTCAGTACCTACCGCCTGATATACACGTAATTTCCCTTGTTCTGTTCCTTCAAAGTCAACATGTGGATTCGTTACATAACCACGCACATCCCCATTTGCATGAGCATCTACTAAGATAGGACCAATTGGACCATTACCTTCTACCTTAATCGTTAGCTTTTGGTCACCTTTTAACATTGCACCCATCATTGTACCTGCAGTTAAAGAACGACCAAGTGCCGCTGAAGCTGTTCTCCATGTATCATGACGTCTTTGCGCCTCACTTACCGTATTTGTAGTACGTACACTATACGCACGCACTTCACCATCAAACGCTAACGCTTTTACTAAATAATCTTTCATACTTATTTATTCACCTTTCTCATGCTGTAAATTTGCATTACGCTCGTATAACATATACAAACCTTTTAATGTTAAGAATGGATCTACAACATCAATTACATTCGATTCTTCTGAAATTAATTTCGCTAATCCACCTGTTGCAATAACTTTTGGTTCTTGTTTAGCTTCCTCTTTCATGCGCTTAACAATACCTTCCACTTGTCCAACATAACCATAAAGAATACCAGATTGCATCGCACTTACCGTATTCTTCCCAACAACACTGCTTGGTTTTGTAATTTCAATACGAGGAAGTTTTGCCGCTCTACTATATAAAGCCTCTGCTGAAATCATAATTCCCGGTGTAATAACGCCACCCATATAATGCTTTTCTTCGTTAATATAACAATATGTAGTAGCCGTACCAAAATCGACAATAATAAGCGGACTTCCATATAAGTGAATTCCTGCTACTGCATTTACGATTCGATCCGCACCTACTTCACGTGGATTTTCATATTTAATATTTAGCCCTGTTTTTATTCCAGGACCTACTACAAGCGGCTTAATTTTAAAATACTTTTCACACATGCGCTCTAAAGCAAACATAATTGGTGGTACGACTGAAGACACGATAATACCTTTTACATCTTCAAACGAAAGACCCTCATGCTCAAGCAACTGTTTTACAAGCATTCCATATTCATCTTCTGTCTTATGACGATCTGTTTCCATGCGCCAATGTTGACGAAGTTCCCCCTCTTCAAACACGCCCAGTACAGCATTTGTGTTCCCTACATCCAATACAAAAATCATATTCTCACCACTTATCTTATTTAATCTATATTTGTGCAGTATGTATAAAACTTATAAAAACATCATATCACACATACTTATATAATCAGCTTTTCTGTCCTCATCATTTTACAAAAAGATTACTCCCTATTTCAATTTTTAATACCAGATTTATTTAAATTCTTTTTCTACTTCATTTCGTTACACAAATAAAAAAAAGGAGTGACCACCGTCACTCCTTCATTTCTTACTTATCTTCTGATTCTTCATCATCCTTCTTCATGTTGATGTTTACTTTCACATCAGCTGAAGATGTTGGACGTTCTGGCAATCTGCCATAATCACATAAATGATTGATTTGCTCAGCATCTAACGTTTCTACTTCAAGTAACGTTTTTGCAATAAGATCTAACTTATCACGATTTTCAGTAAGAATGTCTTTTGCACGAGCATAACATTCTTTCATAATCGTTTGCATTTCCACATCGATGTCGTGTGCAATTGCATCACTGTAGTTTTGTTCTGAATGGAAGTCTCTTCCTAAGAACACTTGACCACCTTGTGAGCTACCAAATTGCATTGGTCCAAGCTTATCACTCATACCAAATTCCGTTACCATACGTCTTGCAATGCCAGTCGCACGTTGGAAGTCGTTGTGAGCACCTGTACTCACTTCACCAAATACAATCTCCTCGGCTACTCGACCACCAAGTAAACCAGTAATTTTATCAAGTAACTCTGGCTTTGTCATGAAGTAACGATCTTCTTTCGGAAGCATTACTGCATATCCACCAGCTTGACCACGAGGGACAATTGTTACTTTATGAACGACATCTGCTTCATCAAGAACAACACCAATTACAGTATGGCCTGCTTCATGGAAAGCAACGATATTACGTTCTTTTTCAGAGATAACACGACTTTTCTTAGCCGGACCTGCAATAACACGATCCGTTGCTTCATCAATGTCACTCATATCAATTTTCTTCTTATCTTGACGCGCAGCTACTAACGCAGCTTCGTTTAATAAGTTTTCAAGATCGGCACCAGAGAATCCCGGTGTACGAGTTGCAATTGCTCTTAAGTTGATATTCTCATCAAGCGGTTTATTACGAGCATGTACTTTCAGTACAGCTTCACGGCCATTTACATCTGGACGATCTACTGTAATTTGACGGTCAAAACGACCTGGACGTAATAATGCTGGGTCAAGAATATCAGGACGGTTTGTCGCAGCGATGATAATAATACCTTCGTTTGCACCGAAGCCATCCATTTCAACAAGTAATTGGTTCAACGTTTGCTCGCGCTCATCATGGCCACCACCAAGACCTGCACCACGTTGACGTCCTACTGCATCAATTTCATCAATGAAAATGATACAAGGAGCATTTTTCTTTGCATTTTCGAATAAATCACGTACACGTGATGCACCGACACCGACGAACATCTCTACGAAGTCAGAACCACTGATAGAGAAGAACGGAACGCCTGCCTCACCTGCAACAGCACGTGCTAATAAAGTTTTACCTGTACCTGGAGGTCCAACTAATAGAACACCCTTCGGAATACGGGCACCAACTTCAGCGAACTTACGAGGATCTTTCAAGAATTCAACTACCTCAACAAGCTCTTGTTTCTCTTCATCCGCCCCAGCAACATCTCTGAAACGAACCTTTTTCTTTTCGTCATTATATAACTTCGCCTTACTTTTCCCGAAGTTCATAACACGGCTACCGCCGCCCTGAGCTTGGTTTAACAAGAAGAAGAATAAAATGAAGATAATAACAAACGGAATGATAGAAGTAAAGAATGTTACCCAAGCACTTGTTTCTTCTGCTGGTTGATACTTAACTTCAGCACCTTGCGCTTTGTCATTAATTTTCTTTTGTAATTCCTCAGTATTTGGTGCGTAAGTAACAAATTGTTCTCCTTGGCTAGAGTTGTTAAATTGTCCTTTTACCTCAAACACACCATTTTTCGGTTGAAGTTGCACATTACGAACTTCACCTTTTTCTAGTTTAGTAATGAATTTATCGTAGCTAACTGATGTCGTTTTTTGTGTCGAACCATTAAAATAGCTCACGATTCCAATTACTACTAGGAATATCAGTAAATAAAAGATGGTATTACGGAAGATACGATTCATTCCTAACCTCCTCTCACGGCATAAACACTATAGTAAATCGTAACATAGAAAAACTTTCCTATACAATTGTGACGCCTGTATTTAATTAATTTGAGTAAACGCTTGGTTTTAATACTCCTACATAAGGAAGATTACGGTACTGCTCTTTATAATCTAATCCATACCCTACAACAAATTCATGCGGTACAGTAAATCCAACATAATCCGCTTTCAAATCCACCTTACGGCCTGTTGGTTTATCTAATAACGTAACAATTTTTACAGACTTCGCTTTACGATATTTAAATAGGTCTACTAAGTAGCTTAGCGTAAGACCACTATCAATAATATCTTCAACGATTAAAATATCGCGACCTTCTACAGAAGTATCAAGGTCTTTTAAAATTTTCACTTCGCCTGTTGAAACAGTTGAGTGACCGTAACTAGATACAGCCATAAAATCCATTTCAAGATATGTATCTGTTCTCTTTAATAAATCTGCCATGAATGGCATTGCACCCTTTAGTACACCAATCGCAAGAGGTACTGTATTTTTATAATCCTCTGCAATAATTGCACCTAACTCGAGCACCTTTTCTTGTATTTGTTCTTCAGAAATTAATACTTTTTCGATATCTTGATTCATCATTTCATTATCCTCCCGGAAGACTCCTTGCTTTTGTAGTGAATAATCATATATTTATCTTTCTTTGTTACCTCTTTCGAGATAGCAAATGCAGATCGTTTCAACAAGGGTATCCAAATAATGTTCCCACTTGCATCACAAACGACCGGCCATTCTTCTCTTTTTTCTCTTGGTACTTTCGCTTCGATAAAAATAGCTTTTATCTTTTTGGTGCCATTCATACCTTGTATTGACATGCGATCTCCATTTTCTCTAGAACGAATACGAAGTGGATATGATATATCATTATACTTAGCAACAAAAACTGTTTCATTCATGTTACTTGGTATATCTTCGCTCACCTCTGTTACAAGCTTATCCCCGTTCGATAGCGTAATTGTCCCGGGCACTGATAAATCTTGTAAAAAAGGGGAAACAATTTCTTGTTTAAATCCAAAGCTGCACTCCTCGTATGCGCGAACAATTTTTAAATCACCTGGGAAATCAAGTGAACCCGAAGGTTGTGTCCGCTTAAAAAACTCAATCACTTTGTCAATATGTATAGAGGAAAGAGAAGATGGAATCTTATATTCATAAAGATAGTTTAATATTAGTTGAATCCCTCTTCTTTGTAAAGGCATAGACATGGATTCAAAGGCAGGAATTGATAAGCTAATTTGTTTATCACTTTTTTTTGTAATTACTTTATTCATTTTCTCAAAAGCTAATTCCTGCAAATACGCCTCATCCTCTTGCATCTGCATGCTAAATTTTTGGAACTTCTCATGCACTTGTGGATTTTCTTCTTTCAAATGAGGAAGAACATATTTACGTAATCGATTCCTTGTATATACTTCCTTTTTATTACTTGGATCTATACGAGGAATTATTTTTAACTTATGACAGTAATCAACAATCTCTTCCTTCGTTACTCCAAGTAACGGCCTAATTAAATACCCATTATGAAAAGGACGCTTCACTGCAATGCCGGCATATCCTTTCGGAGTACTCCCTCGTACAAGGCGCATTAAAATTGTCTCTACTTGATCATCACCATGATGTCCAAGAGCTACATACCTCGCATCATATTTCTTCATTATTCTTTCCAAAAATGCATATCTGCATTCTCTAGCAGCAACTTGTGCATTCATCCCGTATTGCTGTTGATATTGCGACACATTAATCCTTATCGTTTCGCAAATAACTCCTAGCTCTTTACAAAGGTCTTGCACAAACTGTAGGTCCTCATGAGATTCATCACCTCGAAACATATGATCCACATGCGCCACTACAATCTCAAACTGTTTTGCTGCTCTTTTTTCTAACAAATAATATAGAAGAGCCACAGAGTCAGGACCACCAGAAACACCTACAACAATTGTTGAGCGTTCCTTTAATACATCATGCTGCTTTACAAAGTCATCTACCTTTTCAACAAATGTATCTTTCAACTTCGTAATCACCTTTCATTAAACAAGAACAGCAACGTTAGTTACCTTGTTTATAATGGTACAACTTTTACAAACATTGTGCAAAAAAAAGATATACAAAAATTACATTTTTATCTTACATCATTCGTACATATTCACAAAAATAATAATATTATCTTTTAAAGCAAAAAAACCTAGGCATCCACCTAGGTTTTTAGAAAGAAACATCATATTTCAAGTTTCACTTTATTGCGCTTGCATTCCTACAATTGGAATGGTAGCCCACTTCGGCATATTTTTCTTCACTTTCGCTACTACAATAGTCATATCATCATTTATATAACCATCGCCAGATCGAATCACCTCTTCCATAATGATATCAGCAATTTCTTGCGGATCTTCAGTTTGTAACTCTTTAATTTTCCGCTTCATCCATAATTCATGATTCTCCACATGCTGCGCGCCCTCAAAAATCCCATCACTCATCATAATAAGAATATCACCTGTTTTTAATTGCTCACCCACTACATCAACTTCAACATCCTCAATAATTCCCATTGGTAAATTACTTGCTTCGATTTTCAAAATATTATTTGCACGTTTAACAAAACTCGGCGTCGATCCAATCTTTAAAAACTTCGCACTCGCATCCCGCAAATCTACCATAGCTAAGTCTAATGTCGTAAACATCTCTTCTGTTGTTCTTAAAGAAAGAATAGAGTTAATAGATTTAATCGCTATCTCCTCATCAATGCCTGACTGAAGTATTTTTTGTAATAATTTCACTGTTTCTTTACTCTCCATATGAGCTCTTTGCCCATTTCCCATGCCATCACTAATTGCAAGGGCATATTTCCCAACACTTAAATCCATCATTGCATAAGAATCACCCGAAACAAACCCACCGCCTTTCGCGGCTGTGGCCAAGCCGGTATCAAGGGAATACGTTTTTGCTGAACCAAATGATATTAAACTGTGGCCGTTCGGATAAGAAGATTTTTCTTCATGTTTCACAACTATGTTTTCCTTCAGGATATCAGAAAGCATTGGTGCAACTAATTTTTCACACTCTCCATGTTCATTAGATGCAACTGGAATCAACATTTCAATATCAATACTTCCTCTATCTAAACAATAAATATCAACATGCTCTATTTCTACACCAAAATCACGAAATGCTTGCAGAATCTGCTCTTCCTGTACTTGATGATTTTCTCTTTCTCTTTGTATCTCCTTGGCAAAATCCTCCATAACTTTTGATACACCTAACAATTGCTCCGCTACTATTCTACGATTTTCTTTCATTTGTTTTCGTAATTTTTGTCCCTCATAGAAATGATCTAATTCACCTGCTACTAAATCCGTCACTTTCTTTCCTCTCACACAATGCTTGTCCCATTCACGAACTAACTTCCGATTATGCTGCAGAGTTCCTTCTTCTGTTTCGCTCATTATTTGTTTCATATAATCGTACGTTTTATCGAAATTAACTACCCAGCATTGGTCCTTTTTAAAACATGTTTGACATGTTTTTGCAGTAATTGTACTTAAAAACAAATCTGCCTCCGTCTCTTTATCTTCCGCCTCCACATATCCATATACAGAAAAGCTATTAGATAAAGCAGCAAATACATTGGCAAATTGATTGATTTTATTCGCTGTAACATCACGCATCCTTCTTAAATACTGTTGTTGATCTTGCGAATGCTCCTGTGTGCCTGGCATAAATTTAGCAATACGATCCATAACAAGTTTCGGTGTTAATAAAAAGAAAGCAATCGCCACACCAGATTCAATTAAAGTTGTCACAATGTTTGTTTGCTTGTCTACATATAGCGTAATCAAGCTTGTCCCAATTAATAAACCTAAACTAACACCTAAGCGTTTCCCTTCTTTTAACAAACCACCGAGCAATCCAGAAAAAGCAAGCAGACTAAGTTGGGACAAACTAGAGACATTTGCTAAACTTAATATTAACCCAGTGACGACCCCTACTGTAGATCCTGTAGCCGCTCCTGCGATAAACGCAAACACAAGCACTAAATACCTAGTAAAAATATGTTGAATAGAAGCATCATATATGAACCAATCTGTTGTACCAGTTAAAACAGATGCTAGTAATATAATTAAACAAACAATTTCTTCTGTCTCTAACGCTTGTTGTTTCCCTTTTCTTTCTACTAAAAGCGGGACACTTTGTAAAAATATCATAGTTAATACGAAGCTAAGCCCTGCCTCAATCGTACTAACGAGTAAATCGTACATGGTAACAGTTTGTTGTGCAAAATATACGACAACTAAATGTGCAGTTAATGCGGAGATAAATACTTGGAATGGTACAAGTCCAACAGTTTTACGTGTAAACCGACTAAAGAAGATATTATAAATGAAGAAAGTAAAAATAGATGCAAAGGTAAAGAATAAATTATCTATCGAAACTGAAAGTGCGCCCCCCATTAGGGCCAAGAACGCGAGCGGCATTTTATCCCGCTTCATAACATAAACAGCAGCAAAAAACGGCAGTGCAAACGGTAAAATGTTTGTTAATATATATGCTCGTCCCAAAAGAAAACCAATAACAACAATAATAAATCCCCATCTAAAGAAAACTTGCTCAAACTTCATTCGCAACTTACTCGTCCACTTTACTCCTCCAAGCTGACCTTCATTCATTGCCAATGTACTTGTATTCATAGTATTCCTTCCTGCTTTAGGCATATTTTTAACACCACCTGCATAGTTTAATTACTGTCATTATAAAAGATGATTATTGGGATTTTTGTCAAAACAACAGTTTTCACTTTTATAATCGTTCGACTTTTTATTCGAAATAACTCTACATATATACACAGTATGTATTTTATTTTTAATATTTTAATCGAACATTCAGAAAATATAGGGTGATTTTGTAGAAGTGTTGTATGTCTTAATTTATTTAACAAAAAAAGATCATGCGCATTTGCATGATCTTTTTAGATGACCCGTACGGGATTCGAACCCGTGTTACCGCCGTGAAAGGGCGGTGTCTTAACCACTTGACCAACGGGCCGTTAAATTAAATATAGCGGCGGAGGGGATCGAACCCCCGACCTCACGGGTATGAACCGTACGCTCTAGCCAGCTGAGCTACACCGCCATGTCGTCTTATTTAACGGACAATTAGTATCTTACCTCAGATATAATTTAAAGTCAACACATCTTGAAAACTTTTTTAAAAATATATTTTCACATATAAAAAAGCACCCTGAGCAATCGCCCTGGGCACCTCTCTATATTCTAAGAATTAAACGTTCTTATTATCCGCGACGTGCGCCACGGCCACCACGTTTAGATTCAGTGTTACGCTTTAAAGAAGTTAAACGATCTTCGCTATCCTTTAAGAAACGTGCCATCTTTTGCTCGAATGTTTCTTTTGGAGCACGGTCGTTACCGCCACCACGGTTATCTCTGTTGAAAGAACGATTACGTTGTGGACGTCCAGAACGTTGTTGATCACCACCGCGTTGGTATTCACCACGTGGACGATCTCCTTCTGTTTTTTCACGCTCTTTCGCTTTTTTAATAGATAGACCGATCTTACCATCTTTTTCAACGTTAATAACTTTTACTTCTACTTGGTCGCCCACTTTTAAGTGATCGTTAATATCTTTCACATAATTATCAGCAACTTCACTAATATGAACAAGACCCGTTAAGCCTTCTGGCAGCTCCACAAAAGCCCCAAAATTTGTAATACCTGTTACTTTACCCTGTAACTTGCTGCCTACCTCGATTGACATAAAAAAAATGCTCCTCCTTAGTGGTTAAAAAGTCAAATTTTACTTTATTATATATAATCCTAAAATATAGTGTCAATAAGACATACTCTACTTAGAAACAGGAAAAATTATCTCCCCTTTTCCAGAGAAGAAATAATCCCTTCTAGCAATCTTTAATACGTACTCTTCATCATTTAACTTTTGAACTTCGTCTTTTAGACTCTTTTCTTTGTTCGTTAATGAATCCAGTTCTTTTTTCATGTCCTTAACTTTTGCTTCTTTTGCTTTAATGGAACTGTTTTGTTGATAAAACGTTACACTAATACTCGCAATAATTGTAAAAGCAAAGACAAGAAAAACCGCTAAACGGCGATAAAGTCGCTTCCTGTTCTCATCCGTTTGTATTATATGCTCTTTAACAGGATTTGGACTCTGTTTTTCGATTGTTCTTTGTCTCAGTTCCCTCATTTCCGAGGTCCCCCTAACTTCTTTTTTATACGCTCCCATAATTGGAAGATATGTCCCTTCAATTTTGCTATATATTGCAGGAACCCTACATGCTTCATTATAAAAAGTTTAACACGATTAGGGAGAAGTTTCCATATGAGCGAAGCAATAAATCGAACAGGCCAGAAAAAAACTTTCCATATGAAAAGTAATATCCAAATCACCATTTTCCATAACACATGTCCAATTGAAAGCAGTATACGAAATAAGAATAATATAAATGCAATAAATAGCTGCGCTATAATAATAACAGGTTTTATCATGAGTAGCTGTATAATTTGAACAAAAAAGTGTGTTGTTTGCACAAAAATATAGATGAGAAAATTTAACAGTCTCATGTATATTGCTTTCAACATGCTTTGATATGCCGCAAAACCACATAATAATGCTAAAAATACATATATACGTAGTTCAGCTTCATTTACAAGAAGCAATACGTAAAAAACGAATAATGCTTGGACAATCCAAAATAGTATATCATGTATAAATACAATCCAACGCTTACGTTCTTGACGTTTTAAAAATCGTTGGTATGTATCTAAAGACGCTCCAATCCAAGCACCCATTCCGATCATTGAGAGCATCGTATACAACTGAATTGTTAGACTCATTTAAACAACTTACTAAAGAAGCCTTTAGTTTTCTCCCCTTGATTCTCATCAATATACAGCATCTCATGAACTTTCCCTTTAATCGATACAACACCTTTTTCTACATCTAAATTTTTCATTTGCAAATTTTGACCACGAATTGTTAAAAAGCCCATTACAGTCTCAAGTAAAAACTCTTCGCTATCAAAACTCTCTACCTGCTTTACACCGGTAATATCAATTACACGTCTGCCACGCATAATAATATCATGCTCTACAGAAACATTTTGTTGATTAGAAGACATAGGTGAGTAACCATTATTCACGTAAATCCCCCCATACATTTATACTAGCTAATAGTAATGTATGAAGGGATAATCGATTTTAGAACAAGCCTTCTTCGGCCTTTACTTTTTCTTCACGAACTAAGCTATACATATTTGCTGCATCTTCTTTTTTAGTCGTTTCTTTCAATTCATTTATTTTTACAGTTACTATTTTTTGACCAAAACGAATTGTTAATTCATCAGCTACTTTCACATCCGAACTTGCTTTTGCCACTTGACCGTTAATGGATATTCTTCCTTGATCAGCTACTTCTTTCGCCAATGTTCTTCTTTTAATTAAACGTGATACTTTTAAAAACTTATCTAGACGCATATTAAATCCCCCTATTAACGCTCTGTTTGTTTTGCCTCTTCCCAGAAAACATCTAACTGCTCTAATGATAAATCTTGCATCTCTTTATTCATTTCAGCTACCTTTGCTTCCATGTATAAAAAACGACTGACGAATTTCTCATTTGTTGAACGTAACGCTTCTTCTGGATCTATTTTATAATGACGAGCTATATTAACAAACGCAAATAGTAAATCGCCAAATTCACTTAACATCTTCGCCTCATCCATATTTGCGACTTCTTGTTGGAACTCTTGCCATTCTTCTAAGGCTTTCTCTATCATCGGCTGTACATCCACCCAATCGAAACCAACCTTACCAGCTTTTTTCTGGATTTCATAAGCGCGTAGTAACTGCGGCAAACTTTTTGGAACTCCATTTAAAACAGATTCTTTTACAAACCCTTTTTCTTGTTTTTTAATTTCTTCCCAATTGGCAATTACTTCATCGGCATTATTTACATCCGTATTCCCAAATACATGCGGATGACGACGAACCATTTTCTCAGATAAAGTTCGAATAATATCATCTATAGAGAACCAACCTTCGTCCTCTCCGATTTGGGCATGAAGCATAACTTGTAATAATACATCACCTAGTTCTTCTACTAAGTGATCATCATCCTCTTCATCAATTGCTTCTAACACTTCATACGCTTCCTCAATTAAATACTTCTTTAAAGATTGATGTGTTTGCTTTTTATCCCACGGGCAACCATTTGGACCACGAAGGTCTGCAATAATTTCTCGAAGTACATCAAACTGTTGATATAAGGACTCACGTTCCTGAACTGGTGGTACATATACACTCGTTAAGTTATTCAACTCCGTTTCATGATCTAACATGTACAACGGCACCTTTTTCACTTGCTCAAATGAAGTCCCTGCAGCTGTTACGATATACACTTCATAATCATCTGGCAGCATCTCCATTAATGTTAATTTCACATCTGATGCAACGAATGCGTCATATACTTGGCAAAAGATTAAGTGTTGACGTAATTCTAATTGTCCTCTTTCAAATGATGTGGCGTCAATTAATTGGAACCCTTCAATCGGATCAATCTTAAGACTTGCAAACATAGGATCAAGGAAACTTTGCCCACCTTCAATTCGCACTTCAACATTCGCTATCTCGCCTTTTTCCAACAGTAGTTGAACCGTTCTTTCCGCTACAAGCGGATGCCCTGGAACAGCATAGATGATTTCTGTACCTTCAGCTTGTTCTAACAATGTATTCGCAATTGTTTCATATACAATTTCAAATGTATCATGCGCTTCATATACATTGTCAAAGGCAGTATATTGTATACCTTCTTTCTCCAACTCTTCTATAACGGGATGTTCCTTCGTCCTAACAAACATGTGATCTGCTTCTTTTATTTTTCGATATACACCCATCGTTAACTGATCTAATTCACCAGCACCTAATCCTAAAATAGTAATGATTCCACTCACAACCTGCCACCTCTATCCACTCTTCTTCAATGAACCTTCTTTTTTCTCTTTTTTCATAACGGTTCCTATTTCCGCTTTTGTAAATACACGTAATTTTAAAATTAAAAACATATATGCCAATCCGCCGATGGCTACACCTAACAACGCCTCAAGTGTTGCAACACCTCTATGACTTGTATCCATTACTAATCCAGACATTTGCAATACACGCATAAACATTATTAGTACAAATCCCATACCGATACCACTAATAACTACACCTAACATATTCCGTTTGTCGATAAGCGATTCGGATACAGCTCGCATAAGTAATACACTATTTAGTATAGAAATTACAATTAACGCAACTAGCGTTGCAATTGCAGCTCCCTTCACACTAAAATACGGCATTAATATATAATTTAAAGCTAACTTTAAACAACCGCCAAATATAACGAATATTGCTGGTTTTAATGTTTGTCCTAACCCTTGCAAAATAGAAGCAGTTGTAATCGACAATGAACTAAATAAAATAGATAAAGATAAAATAGATAAAACATCTGACCCATCACTATTTTCAAACAACATAATATTCGTAGGCTGGATAATACAAGTTAATCCAATGGCTGCTGCAAATCCGATAACAAATGTTATTTTCATCGCTAGCCTTACCTTTTCTCGAATAAAGGTAAGATCTCCTCTTTCCTTCGCTGCTGTAATAATTGGAATAAGCGACAACGAGAAGGAAGTTGTCACGACAGTACCTAATTGCATAAGCGGGATACTTCTGTCATAAACACCTTTTAACACCTTTGCACTTTCAGCTGGCTCTCCTGCTCCAATAAGTAAAGAATAGAAAGAAATAGAATCAGCCATCTGTATAAAAATAAGCACTAAGTTACTAACACAAATTGCTAACCCCTGCCAAAACAGGATTTTTATAATCTTCTTTTTCCCTTTAATCCTCTTTACACTTTTGAAGAATATAGAACGAAAGTCATGACGCATATAAAGTATAAGTACGATAATCCCAATCAATCCACCTGCGATTGAACCGAGCATAGCACCTGCACCAACTGTATATAAATCAAATTCGTGAGCAATTAGGAATAGAGATAAAAATACAATAATAGAAACACGAATCGTTTGTTCTATCACTTGCGAAACAGCTGTTGGCATCATATTATTGAACCCCTGGAAATATCCTCTTGCTACAGATAAAAACGGCATCAATATGAATGAAAAGGAAATAACGCGTAATAGCTTATCTAAGTGTATATCGCCCATAGCTATCGCAATTGCTTCGGCACCAAAGAACAATGTAAAAAATCCTATGAAACCAATCCCTAATAAAAACCAAAAAGATACACAAATAATTTCTTCTGCTTCTTGTTTTTTCCCTCGCTCTAATCGTTCCGCAACCATTTTTGAAATTATAATGGGGAACCCATAAGTAGCTAAAATTAAACAAAATCCATAAAACGGATAAATTTGTTGGTAAATATAAAAACCAACGTCACCCGCTATATTTTGATATGGAATACGGTAAAAGGCGCTTAATACCTTTGTAACAAAACTTGCGATTGTTAATATAATAGCCCCACGCCAAAAGGCTTGATACTTCTTCGATTCCATGCAAGAAAACTCCTTTTTCTATTCTCACCCCTCGTATTATATCATAAAGAAAAGGACAAGCTTCCTTACCTACACCAGTAACAATACATTCGTGTAACGCTAGAAATATTCAATGAAAAAAGGTAGCAAAACGCTACCTTCATTCAATATACATATATCTCCAAATAATTGATTTCTCAAAAAGAAATATCATAATTAGGAAAGATTGCTACTTCTAAAATTATACACCTTTACTGTTCCATTTGTTTCGCTAAGAAACTGGCAGCAGTATTGACCGCCTTGTGCTCTATTTCGCTTATAATCGCTTCTTTTGAAAAAATAATGACAGCTCCAATTGGGTCTCCATTTGCAACAATCGGTCCAACTGTATAAGAATGAACCTTTTCTGTTACACCATCAATAATGGAAATATCACTTTCGTCCGTCATAATAACAGACTTTCTTTCTTCCATCGTTTTTTCAATTAGATCGCCAACGCTTTTATTTAAGTATTCTTTTTTTGATACACCTGATACTGCGATAACAGAATCTCGATCACACACAAGCACATTATGTCCTAAGCTATCATATAAAGCATCTGCATATTCTTTTGCAAAATCACCTAGCTCGCTAATTGGAGAATATTTCTTTAAAATTACTTCTCCATCGCGATCTACAAATATTTCTAGTGGGTCCCCTTCTCGAATACGTAAAGTTCTACGAATTTCCTTCGGGATTACTACCCTACCTAAATCATCAATTCGACGTACGATTCCAGTTGCTTTCATTCTAATGCTGCCTCACTTTCTACTGATGATCAAAGTGGTGAATTTACCTGTTCATGTAAAAATCACCAACTGTTAGACATAGTATTTTACACATTAGTTCTTCTATGCACGTCGAATTGCATTTTTTTATCTAATATTAGGCATTTATGACTTCTTTTTTTACATCTGGCAAGCCTTTTAATAAATTTTCAGCAATTGTTAACCACTTCGATGTCTCTAAGCCATTTGTTTTCATGACGATTTTCAATTGTGATCCTTCCATTCCTAAACCAATCATACGTCCAAAACTATTTCCGAGCATGAATAATTTTCCGCCATCAATGTTTTGACTCGCTTGTTCTGAGAACAGAATTGTTACTTCAAATTTATTTTGTTTAATTAACTCAATTTGTTCTTTCATTGCCAACACTTTAATATTTGCGATTTGTAATAAGTAACCAACTTCTTGCGGGTAATCACCAAATCTATCTATCATCTCTTCCTGCAACTCTTCGATATCCTCAATCGCAGAAACACCTCTAAACTGTTTATACATCATGATTTTTTGTTTACTATCTGAAATATAAGCATCCGGTAAATATGCATCTACTTCTAAATCAATTTCAACATTAACTGTATTTTCAACTCCGTCTGTTCCTCTACGCTGTTCAATTGCATCTTTTAACATTTGAGAATATAAATCAAAGCCGACAGAATCAATAAATCCATGTTGTTCGGCTCCTAACAAGTTACCAGCACCACGAATTGATAAATCTCGCATCGCAATTTTGAAACCAGATCCAAGCTCTGTGAACTCCTTAATGGCTTGCAGACGCTTCTCCGCAACTTCTGATAACACTTTATCCCGTTTGTATGCAAAGTAAGCATATGCAACACGATTAGAACGTCCAACACGCCCACGTAGCTGATACAACTGCGATAATCCCATACGATCTGCATCAAATACAATTAATGTATTTACATTTGGAATATCTACACCCGTCTCAATAATCGTTGTACTTACAAGAACATCATGCTGTCCTTCTAAAAACGATAGCATAACAGACTCTAATTCACTCTCATTCATTTTCCCATGTGCATAAGTTA
The DNA here is from genome assembly GCF_051916915.1 of Bacillus cereus group sp. MYBK139-1. Classification (NCBI taxonomy): domain Bacteria; kingdom Bacillati; phylum Bacillota; class Bacilli; order Caryophanales; family Bacillaceae; genus Bacillus; species Bacillus cereus group sp. MYBK139-1. The sequence goes on from NZ_JBQAHO010000012.1 coordinate 25,350, forward strand.
CACGCGCATCTGGAACTAACATCGAAATTTCATCTGCTTTTCGTTCGATATCCTCCACACGATTATACAGGAAGTAAACTTGACCACCTCTTGCAAGTTCGCGTTCTATCGCTTCTCGCATTAACGCTGGATTATACTCTACTACATATGTTTGAACTGGGAAACGATTTTCCGGCGGCGTCTCAATAACAGATAAATCACGCACACCAAGCATAGACATATGAAGCGTACGCGGAATCGGAGTTGCCGTTAATGTTAATACGTCAACATTTGCTTTTAATTGTTTAATTTTTTCTTTATGCGTTACGCCAAATCTTTGTTCTTCATCAATAATAAGAAGACCCAAATCTTTATAAGTAACATCTTTAGATAAAATACGATGCGTTCCGATTACAATATCTACTGTGCCATCTTTTAAACCTTTAATTGTTTCATTTTGCTGCTTTCTCGTACGGAATCTACTTAATAATCCTATATTGATTGGATAATCTTGAAAACGCTCTCGAATTGTTTCATAGTGTTGTTGTGCAAGGATTGTTGTCGGCACTAAAATTGCAACTTGTTTTTCATCCATAATTGCTTTAAACGCCGCACGAATAGCTACTTCCGTCTTTCCATATCCTACATCACCACAAAGAAGCCTATCCATAGGACGTCCGCGTTCCATATCCTTTTTAATCTCTTCAATAGAACGTAATTGATCCTCTGTCTCTTGATACGGGAAAGAGGACTCGAATTCTTGTTGTTCTGCCGTATCCGGTGTATATGCATAACCCTTTGAAGCTTCGCGCTCAGCATATAGTTTAATTAGGTCATCCGCAATGTCTTGTACAGATTTTTCAACTTTCGTTTTGACCTTCTTCCAATCATTTCCGCCCAGTTTATAAACTTTCGGATCCTTACCCTCAGATCCTACATATTTTTGCACTTGGTCAATTTGTTCAATTGGAACGTATAACTTATCATTACCTTGATATTTAATATTCAAATAATCTTTATGAACACCGTTAATCTCTAATGTCTCAATACCTAAGAATTTACCTATACCATGATTTACATGAACTACATAATCCCCAACTTTTAATTCCGAATAACTTTTAATACGTTCAGCATTCGATAACTTTTGCTTACGTTGTGATTTTTTAACTTTCTTATGAAAAAGCTCTTTTTCAGTAATGACAACAAGCTTTTGCATCGGCATTTCAAATCCTGCATGTAAATCACCTACAGCAATTTGTAACCTTCCAGACAATAATATATCTGTACCCTCTACAATATCTGCCTCAATATCATAATCACTTAAAATATGTTGTAGTTTTTTCACACGTTCATCATCTGTACCTAGCACCACAGTCGTAAAATGCCCTTCGTTCCATCTATCAATTTCAGTTTTCAACAACTGCATCTGCCCATGGAAATCTTGCATTGTTTTACATGTCACATTCACAATGTTTTGCGGATGTGTATGTGCTATGTGGCGTAAGAATAACGTTAAATATACAAAACTTCTTTTTTTATGATGAAGAAATTCTTCAAACGAATGAGAGAAAGATAAATCTTGAATGATTGTTCCCTCACCAAGAAGGGATATATACCATTCCGCCTCTTCTGTTTCAAGATGTGATGCTGTTTCTTGAATACGTGAAATCTCATCTAAAATCACAACACCATCTTCTGGTAAATAATCTATCAGACTAGCAGGTTCGTTATAGAAAATAGATAAATATTTAAACATCTGTTCTATACTTTGCCCGTTTTTCAACATCTCAATTTCATGACTTACCGTCTCAAGTACTGTAGTCTTCAACTTATCATCAGAAAGTTTTTGCATCGTCTTAGTCAGACCTTCTTCAAGATGCTTAATTCCTGATTTCAATTCTTCCTGCGAAAATAAAAACTCTGTTGCTGGACCAAATCTAACACTTTCTTTTTTATCTTGAGAGCGCTGTTCATCCACATCAAATAATCGAATAGAATCGACTTCTGTATCGAAAAATTCAATACGAAATGGTAACTCTTCAGTTAGTGGATATATATCTAATATTCCCCCACGCAAACTAAATTCTCCAGGAGCTTCTACCATAGACTTACGCTCATAGCCAATATGATGTAAAGTATGCAAAAATGTATCTAAATCAATCTCTTGCCCTAGACTGATTTCGATTTGCCTTTGCTTCCACAACTCTTTCATTGGTAAAAATCTGCGTAGTCCTGCAACTGGTGCTACAATAATCCCATGCTCTCCTGCAGCTAAGCGATTTAACACTTCAATACGTTGCGCCTTCAATTCTGGGCTTGCAACACCAAGTTCTGATGCTATCAATTCATTTACTGGATATAGCCATACATCCTTTTCACCAAGTAACGCCACTAAGTCTTCATGTACTTTTTGTGCTTGATATAAATTATGCGTCACAATAAGTTGTGATTTTTTTGTTTTTTTATATAAGGCCGCCATTAATAACGAACGAGAAGAGGTTGCCATACCTGATACAAGTTGCTCTTTTAACCCATCTTCTAATCCATTAATGACCGATTGGATCTCTTCATTTTTATAAAATTGCTCTAATAAACCTATCATTTTCAAAACCCCTCTCAACATAAAAGAGCAAGCCACTATATTTTATGCAAATATTTCGGAAAAAGAAAACAGAAAAATGCTTTGGACATGCCAAAGCGACAACATTTTATTGCAGAAATTTTTCATATTCATAATACTCAGGATAAGATGCGAGCGTTTCTTGACACAATTCACAAATCGTTTTTATATATATATTTCCATTCTCATGAAAATGAATCATCTCCACTACTTCTTGCTCTGTTAGTTGAAATAAAACGTCGCTATATACTTTTTCTGCGGTAACGGAGCCTACATTACTCCCGCAATGTCTGCAATAATAATAACCTTCCATACTAGCCTCCTAAAAATTCAATTACTGCTAGTATGGGTAAAAATAAAATAAAATATTCCCAATTGTACCCTTAACTATTGAAAGTATTCATAATTTGAAGAAAAGGTTTATTTAACCACTCTTCACATGCATCTGCTGCTTTTTCAATAGAATGATTTACATCAGGAATCTCTTCTGATGTAAAACGTCCTAATACGTAATCTACTACCTTCATTCCATTTTTCGGACGATCGATTCCCATGCGGATACGTTGAAACTCTTGTGTTCCTAAATGTGAAATTGTTGATTTCACACCATTATGTCCACCCGCACTGCCTTTCATACGAAGGCGTAATTTACCTACAGGGATGTCTAAATCATCGTACAGAACAACGAAGTCCTCTACATCAATTTTATAGTAATCCATTAGCGGACGAATGCTTTCCCCAGATAAATTCATATATGTAAGTGGCTTTAATAAGATTACTTTTTCTCCATTAACAAATCCTGCACCAAATACTCCTTTAAACTTTTGTTCGTTCAAAGCAATATTCCAACGCTTCGCAAGTTCATCAATCGCCATAAATCCAATATTATGCCTTGTTAATTCATATTCTCTACCTGGGTTCCCAAGTCCTACTATCAATTTCATTCTTGTACCACTACTTTCTTTTTTCGATACGAAAAGACGTAACCAATCTTGGTTACGTCTCATTCTATCCAATTAATTGAATAATACACTTACAGATTCTTCTTCGTATACACGAATGATTGCTTCTCCGATTAGTGGAGCAACTGAAAGTTCATGTACTTTGTCGATTTTCTTCTCTTCTGGTAATACGATAGAGTTCGTTACAACTAACTCTTTAATATTTGAGTTTTGGATACGCTCAATTGCTGGACCAGATAATACTGGGTGTGTACAGCAAGCATATACTTCAGAAGCACCGTTCTCAACAAGAGCGTTTGCTGCTAATGTAATTGTACCAGCTGTATCAATGATGTCATCAATTAAAATTGCTGTTTTACCTTCAATATTACCGATAATGTTCATTACCTCAGATACGTTCGGACGAGGACGACGCTTATCAATAATAGCGATTGGTGCTTTTAGGCGATCTGCCATTTTTCTAGCACGAGTTACTCCACCGTGGTCAGGTGACACGATTACGATATCTTTAAGACCTTTTGTTTCAAAGTAATCTGAAAGAATCGGTACACCCATTAGGTGGTCGATTGGGATATCAAAGAACCCTTGAATTTGTGGAGCATGTAAATCTAGAGTGATTACACGAGTTGCACCTGCTGTTTCAAGCAAGTTTGCTACAAGTTTCGATGTAATTGGTTCACGAGAACGCGCTTTACGGTCTTGACGCGCATAACCATAGTAAGGAATAACAATATTAATTGTTTTTGCAGATGCACGCTTTAATGCATCGATCATAATAAGTAATTCCATGATATGTTCGTTTACTGGGAAGCTTGTAGATTGAATAATGAATACATCGCAACCACGGATACTTTCTTCAATGTTAATTTGAACTTCTCCATCACTAAAACGATCAACAGAACATTTTCCTAGTCCTACTCCAATGTGCTTTGCAATTTGCTCAGCAAGTTCCTTATTAGAGTTTAAAGAGAATACTTTCAAATTAGAATTTAGATATTGAGTCGACATCTAGATTAACCCTCCACATTATGATTTTTTCTTATTCAGCAATTGATCAACATAGTCTTCTTTATTAACTTGACGTGCACGTGCTACAGACAATGCTTTTGATGGAACATTCTCTGTAATTGTAGAGCCTGCTGCCACATAAGCACCGTCTTCAACTGTTACAGGAGCAACAAGGTTTGAATTACATCCAATAAATACCCCGTTACCAATCACAGTTTTGAATTTATTCTTACCGTCATAGTTCACCGTAATTGAACCACAACCAAGATTCACGTCTTCTCCAACTTGTGCATCCCCGATATAACTTAAGTGTGAAGCTTTACTTCTATTACCAAAAACAGTTTTTTTGATTTCCACGAAGTTTCCAACGCGTACTTCATCTCCAATAACTGAATCTGGGCGAATATGTGCAAATGGGCCAACCGATACTTCTGTACCAAGCTTACTATCATGTACAGTAGATTGACGAATTGTCGTACGATCTCCAATTTCACTATCGCGAATTACTGTATGCGGTCCAATCTCACAATCAGAACCAATTACAGTGTTCCCCTCAATAATTGTTCCTGGATGAAGAACTGTATCACTACCGATAATTGCATCAGCAGAAATATACGTGTTACTTGGATCAATAATAGTAACACCATTTACCATGTTCTTTCGGTTGATACGGTTTTTCATAATAATTTCCGCTTGCGATAGAGCGACTCTGTCGTTAACACCTAACGTTTCATCGAAGTGCTCTGTTTGATAAGCTGATACAATATGACCTTCATTTTTTAAAATTTCAATAACATCTGGCAGGTAATATTCACCTTGTACGTTATCATTTGAAACTTTAGAAAGTGAAGCGAATAAAGCTTTATTATCAAAACAATACGTACCTGTATTGATTTCTTTAATAGCTAATTCTTTCTCATTTGCATCCTTATGCTCAACAATCTTTTCAACATGACCATTCTCATTACGAACGATACGACCATATCCAGCAGGTTCTTCTATGTAAGCTGTTAATACCGTTGCCATTGCCCCTGCTTCTTTATGTTGCTGAAGTAATGCTTCCATCGTTTCAGCAGTTATCAGCGGCGTATCACCACAAATAACTAAAGTTGTTCCTTCTTCGTTTGCAAGTACACTTGCAGCTTGATCTACAGCATGTGCTGTACCAAGTTGTTCTGCTTGTAATGCAAACTCACTTACGTTTCCTAGCTGTTCTTGTACCATTTCAGCACCATGTCCTACGACTGTTACAAGTTTCTGCAATCCTAATTGAGATACTTGATCGACAACATGTTGTACCATAGGTTTTCCACATACAGGATGAAGCACTTTGTATAGCTTAGACTTCATACGTGTGCCTTTACCTGCCGCTAGAATCACTGCAAATCTGTTTGACATATAGACCCTCCATCGCAACCTATTTATCCATTAACGATATTATCCTAAATCATCATATATTTCAAGAAACACATTTTAACTATTAAATTTTACCATAATTCTTATAAGATGTTTTACTCTTTAGTATCTTTTTTAAGAAATAAGCTATACTATTTAAAATGATTTTGAAAAAATTAGAAGTTCCCCCTTTCTTTTTATTAATTTATAATTTTCCGAACAAGATATATGTATAAACACAAAAAACAAACCCCTGTAAATGCTTACAGGAGTTTGTTGGAAAATTATAGGGCTTCTCTAAAAAGCCCTTTTCATTCGAATTTTACGAAGCACCCGCTTCTTCAAACTCAACCTCTTCTAACTCGCCTAAACGATGATACTCTGTTAAAACCGCATCTTGAATTTTAGAGCGTGTACCAGAATTAATTGGATGTGCAATGTCACGGAATTCTCCATCTGGAGTACGTTTACTTGGCATTGCTACAAATAATCCATTATTACCATCAATTACACGAATATCATGAACAACAAATTCATGGTCTAGAGTAATAGAGGCAATTGCTCTCATGCGGCCTTCTGTGTTTACGCGGCGTAATCTTACGTCAGTCACTTCCATCTTGTGTTCACCACCCTTTTCTAAATAAGCGATATATTTGTATAAATTCCACAAAATTTCTATTTTCCCTTTAATTTTTTAAAAATTTTTAAGATAAAAATTTTTAATGTAATTGAATATAGAGATTAGTAGAGGTTATCGCTTACAAAGAATTACTTAACTAGGGCAATTACTTCAATTTCAACTGAAACATCTTTCGGTAATTTTGCTACTTGTACACAAGAACGAGCTGGCTTATGAGCAGAGAAATAAGATCCATATACTTCATTAACAGCATTAAAATCATCCATATCTTTTAAGAATACTGTTGTTTTTACTACCGTATCAAATGAAGCACCTGCTTCTTCTAATACTGCTTGTAAATTTTGAAATACTTGCTCTGTTTGTACTGTTACGTCTCCTGCTACAAGCTCTCCATTTGCAGTTAACGGAATTTGTCCTGAACTGTAAAACATATTATTTACAATAATCCCTTGTGAATATGGTCCAATTGCTTGTGGTGCATTTTTTGTTTGAACAACTTTCATACTTTTCACCCTTTTATTATTTATTTTTACTCTTTAAAAATAGTGCACGAAAAGCAGTTTGTCCATCTATTTTATAACTTATAAATAGAATAAAAAAAGATAAAGCTATTTGCTTTACCTTTTTACTCAGCCTCTACAAGCCCTTCATCAAATGGTGCCAGTGAATAATTTCCCTTTTCCACTTGAATCGCTTTTTCTTTCACATCAACTTCCGATAGACGAATCAATGATACAAAGTTATTAATTAGTCTTTCTTCAATATCCGTGGATTCTACTAATACACCAATACCAACAACATTAGCCTTAAACTCTTCTAACATACTCATCATACCTTGAATTGTCCCGCCAGCTTTCATAAAGTCATCAATAATTAAAACATTTGATCCTTCTGGAAGGCTACGCTTTGCTAACGTCATTGTTTGAATTCGCTTAGAAGAACCTGATACATAGTTAATACTAACAGTGGGTCCTTCTGTTACCTTATTATCTTTTCTTGCAATCACTACCGGTACATCTAAGTAGTTCGCCACTGCATATGCAAGTGGAATACCCTTCGTTGCGACCGTCATAACTGCATCAATTGGTTGCCTAGCAAAAACAGAAGCAAATAAACGACCTGCGCCATTAATATGACGAGGATTACTTAAAAGATCTGTCATATATAAGTAACCACCAGGCAAAATACGATCTGGATTTTCGAATAAGCTACAAAGCTCACCAATAATTAGATCTGCCTCTTCTTCACTTATATATGGTATATATTTCACTCCTCCTGCTGCTCCTGGTATCGTTTGCAATGTGCCGACCCCTTGTTGTTCAAACGTTTGCTTAATAATAACTAAATCTTCACTAATAGAAGACTTAGCTGATTGATACCTTTCAGCAAAAAAAGTGAGAGAAACTAGCTGACGAGGGTTTTGTAACAAGTAATAAGTCATATCGACTAATCTTGTACTTCGTCTAATTTTCATACTCTCACCTCAAATCACGAATATTCTAAACAAATCATAACGTATTATACGTCTTTATTCAAGCGTTTCTCGCTCTCCTAATAAACGTACTGCGTATACTTGTTCACAAAATCCTTTTAATCCGTTATATATACGATGCATTCGCGAATCATGGTGCACCAAACCGAATACAGTTGGACCACTACCACTCATTAATACGGCATCTGCTCCAAATCGCTTCATCTGTGCCTTAATACGTGCAACTTCAGGATGCATCGCAAACGTTACATCTTCTAAAACGTTACCAACAGTATCACAAATCCCTTTGTAGTCACCAGCATTTATGACATCCACCATTTTATCTACATTTGGATGTGTAACCCGATTTAACTTTAAATTTCCATACACATCAGCAGTAGATACACCAATATGGGGTTTTGCTAAAATAACCCAACAAGAAGGTGGAGTTTTTATGTGCTCAATCTGCTCTCCTCTTCCAGTGGCAATTGCTGTCCCACCATATACGCAAAACGATACGTCTGACCCAATTTCTGCGCCAAGCTCTGCTAATTGATCAATTGTAAGCCCTAAATTCCATAATTTATTAAGACCACGTAATGTCGCTGCTGCATCACTACTTCCACCCGCTAATCCAGCTGCTACTGGAATCGTTTTTTCAATAGTAATAGATACACCTTTTTTCACATTAAACTTCTCTTTTAATAATTTCGCTGCTTGATAAGCCAGATTTCTTTGGTCGTCTGGGACATACCGATTATGGGATAAAATTTCAATACGGTCTTCTGCTAATTCCATTAGTTCTAAACGATCCGCTAAATCAATTGTTGTCATAATCATTTTCACTTCATGATATCCGTCTTGTCTTTTTCCCAGTACATCTAACGACAGATTAATCTTTGCTGGTGCTTTCACTAGTAGCTTCAATCTATTCACCCACTCTATGTACTCAATCTTTTATCGTTTATTTTACCATAAATTTATAGTAAGACGATGACACTTCCCTAATTATAACGAAAAGCATTCAGAATGAAACTACTTATGTAAAATGATGGCACCTTTTATAGTACAAAAAGCCGAGGAATCACTCCTCGGCTACCGTAGCATAGAAAGTATCTTACAACTACTGGTTTTGTTTCATTAATTGCTGTTCTGCAATTTCTATAGCACGTTTCACCATGTTACCAGCATCTTTCGCACGAATTCCGCCCCATCCTTCTTTCTGAACAACATCATAAAAGCCTAGCTCTTTTGCAAGCTCTTCTTTAAATTGATTTGACATGACACCTCTTCGTCTACTCAATGCAGAGTCCCTCCTTATTTTGCTACGGTATAATTAGTATGCAAAATAATATAGCTTTTCATTTGTGGGAATATATGTAACGATACATGAATTATAAAATCACTTCATTATGAGGTTCACCATAAAATGTTAACTCTACTGTCTCTGTTAAAACATCCGCATAGCTATACGATACACGTTGTAACGCATCTTCTTGTTGATCCAGTTGTACAACAAAAACAGAACGGTACGTTTCTGCGAGTACACCTGATTGTTCTACAGTTTTTCTTCTCCCACTGTTCGCCTTTAACATCAGTCTCTGTCCAAGATGGTGATCTAATTCGCTTTTAATTTCATCTAAACGTTTTGACATATACTTCGTTACACCTCGCTGTAATTTAGATTGAACACTTAAAACACGATATATCTATCCCAATTATTAACCGCAACTCACAGACAATATCATTATAAAAGCATCATGCGTTCGAATAGATAGAAGAAATACTATATTGTAAAAGTATCATTATGTAGTCTGTGCGTTCTTGTCTCTTTTTATCCAAACTGATTTAAATCCTCTCCATACAAAAAAGCAAGATACATATGTACCTTGCTTATTCTTCGTAATGTTGAAAGGGTAATCCAGTTCGTAAAATCCCTCTCGTCTCAATCCCGCCAAGCCCCTTTTCACCAGTAATCGTATTACGTACAACATCCCATACATTAACCCTTTCCATAAATGACGTAAAACTAATTTTACCAACCACATATACAGGGTCTAGTGCATGAATATTAATTCTAGATGGGGAACTAGCAAAATTAGCGCCTGCTCGAATTAATGCTTCAAAGTGTGATTGACATGCCCCAGCAAAAATAACGAGTTGATCCAATGATGGATATTTTTTTCGCACTTCTCGAACAGCCTGTACAAAATGCCTTGAATGCCTATATGCTGCTAAATCTCCCTTTACCCCTTTTGATTTTGTATACGCATCGTGCCCTGTAATAACTAAAATGTCCGGACGAAAATGATCTATTAAATCTACTACCTTTTCATGCATCTCTGTTTCTTTACAATGAATACCTTGTACAGGAACACCAATTTTATTGTATAAATCTAGGCACTTACGCAAATATAACGGGTCTCCATCTATGTGCAAGACACGCCCTGGCATTTGAAAATAATTCACTTCACTTGTATATCCACCAGTTGAAGTGTGTTCATGCCTTTGTTTCATTAATACGTAATCTTGTTGAAACAAACGATACGTGCGCTCCATTGTTTCTTTCTCACGCTTCGCTCTCTTTTTATGTTCTCGTTGATCTATACTAATTAAATCTTCAAGTGGCGCATCTGCCACTAATCTAATTTCCTCTCCAAACAATATAGCTATCTCGCCTTTTATTTCTATAATACGAAAAAGGATATCCCTATTATGAGAATATCGTTCCACTAATTCTCCAACATGTAAAACCATTCTCCTACCTCCAAACTCGTTAGGCCATCTTACCTGTTTTTAAAATATGAATGTAGGAGGGGAAAGGTGACAAAAGAGACAGTTCAAATTGAACTGTCCCTTTTGTACTCTTATGATAACTTATGAAGAACTAATGCATTACTTAATGTTGCAAACTCCTCGATAGATAGCGTCTCACCTCTTCGTTTCGGATCAATTCCTACTTCTGTTAAAATTCGATCCAACAGCTCTTTATCTTTCGGGAAACCATTTAAATTATTTGATAAATTATTCATTAAAGTTTTACGACGCTGTGCAAAACTTGCTCGTACTACTTCAAAGAAAAATGTCTCATCTGTTACTTCTACCACTGGTTTCGGACGCTTTAGGAGGCGGATAATTGCAGAATCAACATTTGGTTGTGGCACAAACACTGTACGCGGTACAGTCATAACTGTTTCTACCTCTGTATAATACTGAATAGCAATGGATAAAGAACCATACTCTTTCGTTCCAGGTTTAGCCGCTAAACGATCCCCAACTTCTTTTTGCATCATAACAACGAATCCACGAACCGGTAATTTCTCTTCCAGCAATTTAAATAAAATTGGCGTCGTAATATAGTATGGTAAGTTAGCTACTACCATTACATCTTGCCCTTCCTCAAATTGCTCACTAAACACCTCATGTACATCTGCCTTTAGTACATCTTTATTGATAACAGTAACGTTTCCATATGGAGCTAACGTCTCATCTAAAATCGGTAATAACCTTTGATCAATTTCAAAAGCCACTACTTTTTTAGCACGCTTCGCTAATTGTTCTGTTAATGCACCGATACCTGGTCCAATTTCAATTGCACCACTTTCTGAACCAATTTCAGCGTGATCAACGATACGGTTTAATACATTCGTATCAATTAAAAAATTTTGCCCTAAACTTTTTTTGAATGAAAATCCATACTTCTCAACAATGTCTTTCGTACGATTTGGCGTTGCGATATCCTTCATTTTCTTTCCTCCTGTATGACTTGCTTATAAGCTTCTGCAAATGATTCTTTTGAAACTTGAAACATTTGTAAACGTTTATGTAACTGTTTTGCGTTTGTATAACCAATCTTTAATAGCTTACCCATTCTTTCTCTGCGACTCTTTGCCATTTCTCCGCCCACTAAACCTGCATCGACTAGATCGCTCCAACTGATTTCACTTGTGTAAGCTTCCATTTCTTCATGTATATTCTCTAAAGCACGGCGAATTGATTCATTAGAAGCATGTTCAATTCCGACACCTTTTTTCCTCTTAGCAAGTGCTTCTTCCTTCGGTAAAAACGCATGTTTACATCCCGGCACCTTATCAGAAATAATTTTTCGAATACGCTCTCCAGGATAATCCGGATCTGTAAAAATAATAACGCCTCGTTTTTGCAGCGCCAATTTAACTTGTTCAATAACATGATCACCGATTGCTGAACCGTTCGTTTCAATTGTATCCGCATCAACAGCACGCTTAATCGCAACTGTATCATCTTTACCTTCTACAACGATAATCTCTTTAATTTTCATGCTTGCCTCCACACTCGTTTCGTCTCTACTTAGTAAAACAAAAAAATGACGACTTTTCCATTATTATTTTCCCCATTCTTACATTTTAAAAAATAGAATGTCCAAAACTTTGTTCTCTCTCCTTATTGTACCACTTACTCATTCGTCCTTATCTTCTCTGTCACTCCTGCTATTTTTTCACAAAAATAAAAAAAGAATGGGTTCTCCCACTCTTTTATTCAACACCAAATAAAGCTTTTGCATTTTTCGTTGTCATTTCTGCTACTTCCTCATAAGAAATTCCTTTTAAGTTCGCAATTTCTTCTGCTACGAGTTTTACATAACTTGGTTCATTTCGTTTTCCACGAAATGGATGTGGTGTTAAATACGGACAATCCGTCTCTATTAATAATTTCTCTAATGGAATCTCCGTAGCAACTTCTTTCGGTTTCTTAGCATTTTTAAATGTAACTGGTCCACCTAACGAAATTAAAAAGTTCATATCAACACATCGCTCTGCTACCTCTACGCTGCCGCTAAAGCAATGCATAATGCCTCCTACTTCAGCTGCATTCTCTTCTTCTAAAATATCAACAATATCTTGAGTTGCATCGCGGTTATGTATAATAATCGGCAATTTTACTTTTTTCGCTAATGCAATTTGTTTACGGAATACTTCTTTCTGTATTTCTTTTGGAGACTTATCCCAGTGATAATCTAAGCCCATTTCTCCAAGTGCAACGACTTTAGGATGAGAAGCAAGTTCTTCTAACCAAGCTAAATGCTCTTCTGTCATGTCGATTGCATCAACTGGGTGCCATCCAACCGCGGCATAAATAAAATCATAGGCTTCAGCTAATTCAATCGCCTTTTTTATCGTTACTTCATCAAAACCAACAACAACTGTATAAGTAACCCCCGCTTCTTTCATTCGGGCAATTACTTCTTGCAAGTCTTCTTCAAATTGCTCTGCATTCAAATGTGAATGTGTATCAAACAACATCATACATAACTCCTTTTATATTGAAATCAAATTTATTCTACGCAAATAAGCTCTTTTATAACTTAACGATAACAATACTACAATCTTAATGCAAAAATTGAGAGTGTAAAAAGAAAAAAGACGCTTCACACATGTTACACGTGAAACATCTCTTTTCTTGTCTTAATTACTTAATTTTTGTACCGTTTGGTAGATTTTGGTCGATTGATGCTAATGACAATACGCCATTCTCTTCACCCGCTAAAATCATACCTTGTGATAATTCACCGCGTAATTTTACAGGTTTTAAGTTTGTTACACAAATAACCTTTTTACCTTTTAGATCATCTGGCGAATAGAATTTTGCAATTCCAGAAACAACTTGACGCTTTTCTGTGCCTAAGTCTAGTTGAATTTTTAACAACTTGTCTGCTTTTTTTACAGGTTCAGCAGATAGTACTTCAGCTACGCGTAGTTCTACTTTAAAGAAATCATCAATTGTAATTTCTTCTGCCTTCGGTTCTTCTTCTTTTTTCTCTTCTACTTTAGGAGCAGAGGCTTTCATTTGTTCTTTAATGTACTCTACCTCTACTTCCATTTCTAAACGAGGGAAAATTGGGTTTCCTTTTTCTACTTTTGTTCCAGCTGGAATGCATCCAATTGTAGACAGGCTTTCCCAAGATGTATGTGCTTCTTCAGTAAGGCCAAGCTGAGCAAACATCTTGCTTGGTGCTACTGTTAAGAATGGCATAAGCATAATACCTGTTTGACGAAGTACTTCTGCTAAATGAGCCATTACAGAAGCTAACTTTTCACGATCATTCTCATCTTTTGCTAATACCCACGGTTGTGTTTCATCAATATATTTATTCGTACGGCTAACCAATTGCCAAATTGAGCTTAGAGCTACAGAGAATTCCATATTCTCCATTGCTTCTTCTACTTTTTTCAATGTATCCTGTGCAAACGTTACTAACGTTCCATCAAATTCCGTTACATTTGCTTTAAATGCAGGGATTTCTCCGTTAAAGTATTTATCAATCATAGCTACTGTACGATTTAATAAGTTACCTAAGTCATTTGCTAAATCGAAATTAATACGCTCCACAAATCCTTCTGGTGTGAATACGCCATCAGATCCGAACGGAACTTCACGAAGTAAGTAATAACGTAATGCATCTAATCCGTAACGATCGATTAATGTAACTGGATCTACTACGTTACCTTTTGACTTACTCATCTTTCCATCCTTCATTAGAATCCAACCGTGAGCAAATACTTTTTTCGGAAGAGGTAAATCTAATGCCATTAAAATGATTGGCCAATAAATTGTATGGAAACGAACGATTTCTTTTCCAACTAAATGCACATCTGCTGGCCAGAATTTCTTATACATCTCTTCATTTTCTGTTCCATAACCTAATGCTGTAATATAGTTAGATAACGCGTCAACCCATACGTAAATAACGTGTTTCGGGTTACCTGGAACACGAACTCCCCAGTCAAATGAAGTACGAGAAACTGCTAAATCTTCTAAGCCTGGTTTAATGAAGTTATTAATCATTTCATTCTTACGAGACTCTGGCTGAATGAAATGTGGATTCTCTTCATAGAATTTTAATAGTCTGTCTACGTATTTACCCATTCTAAAGAAATAAGATTCTTCACGAACAAGCTCTACATCATGACCACTATCTGGACTTTTTCCTCCAACTACTTTGTCACCTTCCATAATTGGATCTACTAATTGGTGCTCCGTATAGAAAGTCTCATCTTGTACAGAATACCAACCTTCATATTCATCAAGGTAAATATCGCCTTGATCTACTAGTTGCTTGAAGATTTTTTCAACAACATCTTTATGACGATCTTCCGTTGTACGAATAAAATCATCATAAGAGATATCCATCTTCTTCCAAAGTTCTTTAATTCCTGCAACGATGTTATCCACATATGCTTGTGGTGTAACATTTAATTCTTCTGCTTTCTTTTGGATCTTCTGTCCATGCTCATCAGTTCCTGTTAAATAATGAACATTATATCCTTGCATACGCTTATATCGTGCCATCGCATCTCCTGCTACCGTTGTATAAGCATGTCCAATGTGTAATTTTCCACTTGGATAATAAATTGGGGTAGTAATATAAAAGGATTTGTTTTCCTCTGTCATTGTTTTGGACCTCCCGGATAACCTCATATGTATTTATAAATAGTATATCAAAAACTTATATATAAAGTGAAACTTTAATCTGTCGGGGTTTTGTTCCCTCCCGCGGATTATTAGCCCGTACCAATTGGGCCTTTACGAGCAGCCCGACTCCCACTTAACTTCTTTGCTCCGGACGAACTTTAAATTTAGAATCTTATTGCTTGTTAATACGTGATAAAAACGAGTTAATGATTAGTATATTTATCATCTATTACTCATATTTCAAGAAAATATACAATCTCTACTTATAATTTAAAAACTTTTCTGAAAATAAAGTGAAATAATAGTAGAAATTACTCCCATTCTATTATATATAAGAAGTAAGAAATCTATAAATCTTTTTAAAAAATATAGAATTAAAGAATTGACGGAAATGTAAATGATTGGTATCATATGTCCATAGGGTATTTTGTCGAAAAATGACGAATCTAAAAATAGACTCGAAACTTATAAACTATTTCTTTAGGAGGAAAAGAATTATGAAATCTACTGGTATCGTTCGTAAAGTTGATGAATTAGGTCGTGTAGTAATTCCAATCGAATTACGCCGTACTTTAGGTATTGCAGAAAAGGATGCTCTTGAAATCTATGTTGATGACGAGAAAATCATCTTAAAAAAATATAAGCCAAACATGACTTGCCAAGTAACTGGTGAAGTATCTGATGGTAACCTATCTTTAGCTGAAGGTAAAATTATCTTAAGCAAAGAAGGCGCTGAGCAAATCTTAAACGAGCTTCAAGATTATATCGAAACAGCAAAATAAGCTTCTCAATTATGAGAAGCTTATTTTTTATCAACATGATAGATTTGATATACATCGCGTTTCGACAAATCTCGATCTTTAGCAACTGTTTTTATCGCCTCTTTTGAATTCATACCTTTTTCGTTTATATAATGTTCAATATGGTCATATACCGAAATAGATTCCCACCATTGTTCCTCTGGAGCAGGTTCTTCCGTTGAACCAGCTACTAAAATACAAAACTCACCACGAACTTCATTTTGTTTCGTCCACTCAATTGCTTCTTCAACTGTTCCACGAATAAATTCCTCGAATTTTTTCGTTAACTCTCGACATAATACAATTTCTCTATTTCCCAATACTTCTTGCATCGAGATTAAAGTATCATCCAAGCGGTGAGGCGCTTCATAAAACATCATTGTAGTTTGTACATAACGAAGCTTCTCTAACTCCATTTTTCTTTCTTTTTTATTTCTTTGTAAAAATCCATAGAAATAAAACTGTTTTGTTTCAAGACCTGATGCAATTAATGCTGTAAGGGCTGCATTTGCCCCAGGAAGCGGGATTACATGATACTGTTCTGTTACAGCCTCTACAACAATATCGTAACCTGGATCGGAAATACATGGCATACCAGCATCACTAACAAGTGCTACAGTTTTCCCCTCGTCTAGCTTCTCTAATATTTTCTTACCACTTACTTCCTTATTATGCTCGTGGTAACTCATCACAGGCGTCTCAATTTCAAAATAATTACAAAGTTTTTTCGTTTGTCTCGTATCTTCAGCAGCAATTAAATCAGCTTCTTTTAAAATTCGGATTGCACGAAATGTCATATCTTCTAAATTTCCAATAGGAGTTGGTACTAAATATAAAACTCCCTTTTCATTTTGTTGAAAGCTTTTTTGTTGCCACATAGCGTTCTCCTTTTTGCATATATTCTTCTTTTTGTTTTCTATTTAATTGCTTAAAATAATACTCTGCTTGCATAGCTGTACGCTTATCTTCATGAAATTCTACGTATTTTAAAACAACAGGAAGTCTAGCACGCGTATACTTGGCCCCTTTTCCGCTATTATGGGTCTCAATTCGCTTTTCTATATGATTTGTATATCCAGCATAATAACTGCCGTCAGAGCACTCTACTACATAAAAACAATGCTTATTCTTCTCCATATAAAATAGAACGAATCTCCTTTGTATATTCATTATTTTCTTCATATACAAAAAGAGGTGGCAATATTTTCAAATCGGCATTTCCATCCTTAATTCCTTCAATTAACAATGTATTCGCTTCTTTCCCTGCCTTAGGATACACAAATCGTACACGCTTCGGTTCAATTTTGTATTTACGCATTAATGTAACAATATCTAATAAACGACCTGGACGATGTACAAATGCTACTTTCCCGCCTTGCTTTACTAGCTGACTACTTGTAGATACAACATCCTCTAGTGTACACATAATTTCATGACGAGCTATCGCTAAATGTTCATTCATATTTTTTTCAGAAGTTGCAGGTGTTTGGAAATAAGGCGGATTACATGTGACAACATCATATTGATGACGCCCAAGTTTCTCCGGCATATCTTTCAAATCTCCGTGTATTAAGTGAATTCTTTCTTCCAACTTATTGTATTGGACACTTCTTATTCCCATATCATATAAGCGTTCTTGAATTTCTACACCAGTAATATTCCCTTTCGTTCTTGTACTTAATAGAAGGGGCACAACTGCATTACCTGTACACAAATCAAGTAAATTACCTTTTTGAATTGGTACCCAGGCAAAATCTGCAAGTAAAACCGCATCTAACGAGAAATTAAATACCGATGGACTTTGTATAATCTTCAAATCTTGCGCTAATAAGTAATCTAAACGTTCATCTTCATATAAATTCATATGTTACTCCTTTTCTTACACTTAGCCTACCCTATTTCATCTTCAACTAATAAAGTGAAACTTTAATCAGTGGGGGTTTTCTTCATCTCCCACTGATTATCAGCCCGACCCCCACCTAACTTCTTTGCTTTCGCTGAATTTTGAGGTGGGGGTCTTACTGCCCATTAAAGCGGGATAAAAAACATATTTCATTCTACTCTCATGTATAAAAAATTACCTTTCCAATTATCATTGGAAAGGTAATTTCACTTTTTATTTAAAAATGACAGGCAGAATAAACAATCTCCCTCTTTACGTACACTTCCATAATGCAGATTACAAATATGAAAACCTTCTTGATATAGTCTTGCTAAATTATCATAGCCTTCACCAATATCTGTCTTCGGCTTTACTTCTTTACGTTTTTGAGTTTTTTGTTTTTCTTTAATCTGCACTTCTTCAAAGCGGTGTCGCAAATTTTCATTTTCCATTTTTATATGTTGGTTTTCTTCCAGTAACTCTGCAAGATGTTGTTTTAATTCTCCCAACTGTTTGTATAAATGTCCAATTTGCTCTTCCATACTAGAAACCGATGCAAAAATATCTTTTTTCTCCACAAGCACCCACCTCATTAATCTGTGGTTTGACTCGAAACGACCCCTTTATTCACTAACTCATCTAACGTATATTCTACTATCCGTTCCTTGTCTACTAGTTCCACTTGAATTAATCTTTCTAAAATATTTAATCCGATAACACGGCCAGTACCATGCGGGGTTTGTATACGTTGATCTAAATCAGGAAGTTGTTCCTTTGCTGCCTCATATTCATCGTTCTCATATTTTAAGCAACACATTAAGCGACCACATAAACCAGAGATTTTTGCAGGATTTAATGATAAATTTTGATCCTTTGCCATCTTAATGGATACAGGTTCAAAATCCCCTAAAAAAGTAGAACAACAAAGCATACGACCACATGGACCAATACCACCAAGCATCTTCGCTTCATCACGAACACCGATTTGTCTTAGTTCAATTCTTGTCCTAAAAATTGCTGCTAAGTCCTTCACTAGTTCGCGAAAATCAATCCGACCATCCGCAGTAAAGTAGAAAATAATTTTATTGCGATCGAACGTATACTCTACATCTACAAGTTTCATATCAAGATTATGTTCTACTACCTTTTGCTGACAAACTTGATATGCTTCTTTTGCAGCATGTTTGTTCTCTTCAACAATGGTACGATCGTTTTCATTTGCAATACGAATAACCTTTTTTAGCGGTAATACAACGTCGTTTTCATCAACTTGCTTTTTGGTAATAACTACTTTTCCGTATTCAATACCTCTTACCGTTTCTACAATTACAAACTCATTTTCAGAGATATCGAACTGATTCGGATCAAAGTAATACACCTTTCCGGCCTTCTTAAAGCGAACACCTACTACATCATACAAAACGGTCATCCCTCCTGCAACCGCAACACTAACTGTTCGAACACAAGCTGCGCATTTACATTAGCGTTGATTCTATTTTTTGCCTCTAATATATTAAAGAGAGCTGATACAATGCGCTTCTGAGCGTAGGAGAAAGATTCAAACATCTCTTTCTGCTCATGAAAAACAAGACGATCTTCTTCTCCAAGTTGAACATATAATAAATCCTTATAAATAAGGAGTAACATATCTAAACCTTGCTGTAATTGTTCTTTCTCTCCAAAGTGTTTTCCCCATTTTTCTTGTACAAAAAAAATAGAGGCTTTGTCTTTTTCGAGCGCTTCACATAATTTTATCACTAAAGCTCGTGCTTGTGCAAACCATTCATCACTACATAAAGCTAAAGCTTCATCAAAACTATTTGTGAGTTGTGCAGCAAGTGTCGATAAAGATGTCGTAACACCTTCATCCTGTAATCTTCTAATTAAAGATTCCGTAGGTAACGGTCTAAATGTAACAACTTGACAGCGAGATAAAATCGTATTTAAAATTTGATGACTTTGTTCAGTAAGTAAAATAGCTGTTGTATCACTACTTGGTTCTTCTAAAAATTTCAAAAGTGTATTCGCCGCATTTGCTGTCATACGATCTGCGTGCTCAATAACATATACTTTTTTATTTGCTTCTAATCCTGTTTTTGAAAACTCTTCTTGTAAATCATGAATTTGCTGCTTCTTAATAGATAATCCGTCTGGTTTTACAATATGTAAGTTTGGGTGGTTACCTGAATCAATTCGCTTACAATTTGTACATACATGACAAGGCTCTACCCCATTCCGCTGAGAACAGAGGAAACTCTTTGCCATTTGAATTGCTGTCGCAAACTTTCCTGTCCCTTTCCCTCCCTCTAACAAGTAAGCGTGGGATATACGCTCTTTTGCGATGCTATTCATCAACATTTTTACACCGATGGGTTGTATAGCAGAAAGCTGCTCCCACGTCTTCGTCATAATGCATACCTCACTTATTTCATTCTTTCCTTCTATTATAACAATTTATCTTCTATAACTTGAATAACTTCTTCTATAAGTTTTTCCATTGGTTGATCAGCATTTACTAATACAATACGATCCGAGAAACGTTCTACAACTTGTAAATACCCTTCACGCACACGTTTATGGAAAGTGATATCTTCCATATCTAACCGATTCACTTCACGTCCTGCATCTTTTGCAATTCGAGCTAAACCAACCTCGGGTTCAATGTCTAGGTAAATTGTTAAACTAGGCATGCAGTCTTCTGTTGCGAAACGATTGATTTCAAATACTTTATCCATACCTAACCCTCTTGCATAGCCTTGATAAGCTAAAGAGCTATCTATAAAACGATCACATAATACAAGGTAATCCTCATTAAGTGCCGGCATAACTTTTTCCACTAAATGTTGTCTACGTGCAGCGGCATATAGAAGTGCCTCTGTACGTGCTTCCATCATCGTATATTCTTGCTTATGTAAAATCGTTCTAATATCCTCAGAAATTGCAATACCACCTGGTTCTCTCGTCGCCATTACCTTTTGTTCCTTTTGTTCAAAGTATGGCAATAAACCTTGAATTAACGTTGTTTTACCCGAACCTTCTGGCCCCTCAATTGTTACAAATAATCCCTTCATCCTAAAACCTACTTTCTATATCATACACTTTCATATATTTCGTGCTACCTTGAAAACGAGCGCCTGCTTTCTCTAAATGCATAATTTGCTCTTTATGTTCTGAAGTAATTCTTTCCCCATACATAATCAATGGAATACCAGGTGGATATGGAATTACCATTTCCGCCGCTATCATCCCAACTGCTTCTTCTACAGATACTACTTTTGTTTCATATCCTTCCAGTTGTTTATATGTATACGGTAAAGGAGAAATTTCTCCTTTATAAGTATAACGAATAGATTCCGTCTTGTCTTTCACCTCATAAGATTGCAATGCCGCCCGGATCATCTCTACAGCCTTCATATACGTCTTATTTACTTGCAAAGGCAAAATAAATAAGACATTATATGGATCTGCCATTTCGGTATATATACCAACCTTTTCTAATACAGACTGTAATTCGTATCCTGATAACTGACAACGCGTCTGTACGGTAACTTTTAGCTCGTCTTGTAATGGATATTGTAAAATAGCTATTTGTGGGATAGAAGACAATTCTTCTTTAAACTCCCGTAAAAACTCGACAATTTCATCATGTCCCTTTTCTTTTATGCGCGCTATCGTAAAGCGTGCAATATCAAGAGAAGCCATAATTGGATACGATGGACTACTAGATTGTAGCATACTTAAATAAGTAGAAACTCTTTCTTCTTTCACTAAGCGGCTATTTATATGTAAATAGGATCCCATCGTCATCGCAGGTAATGTTTTATGTGCGGAATGAACTACAATATCTGCACCATATGCTAAAGCTGACTTTGGAAATGCCCCGCCTAAACAAAAATGAGCTCCATGCGCTTCATCTACTAACACAGGAATTTTATGTGCATGTGCATAAGCAATGCTTTCCTCTAAATCCATCCCCATACCATAATAATTAGGATGTGTTAAAATAAGTGCTTTCGCATTTGGATATTTTTCAATTGCTTCCTTAATAATCTCATCATGAATTCCCACGGGTACGTTATAAGCTTCATCAATCCATGGATCTAAAAAAATTGGATTTGCTCCTGCTAATTTTAAACCATTAATAATTGATTTATGACAATTTCTTTGTACAAGAACAATATCATGTTCCCTACAGCAAGACAAAATCATTGCTAAGTTCCCGACTGTTGAACCATTAATTAAAAAATAACTTTTTTCCACTTCATATACATCAGCTAATAATTGTTGTGCCTCCTCTATACATTCAAACGGACTATGTAAATCATCTAACCCTGATAACTCAGTTACATCGATAGATAGTATATCTTTAAACTCCTCTACTGCCCCCTGAGGGAAGTTTAAACCATTTTTATGACCTGGAACATGAAAGGATAACGGCCTTCTTTCTTTAAACTCTATTAATGCTTCATATAAAGGTATGCGATTTTGATTCATCTATATCTCTTCCTTATTATTTCATTCTTTATCTATTATACAGAACAAAAAAAATAATAGGCATATGCCTATTTAAAAATATGATACTTCTAATTTCCGAAGCTGTTTTAAATAATATATATACTTCGGATCATTTGTTTCTGTATTCACCATGTCCTTTTCACATTCATAACATATTAAATTATTATAAACATATATCCCTTCTTTTCTTTCTGTCTCACAAACAATACAAACTTCGTTTTGTGATTTCATATCTTTCCCTCCCTATTTAAATGGACATATTTTATACTTCTATTCCTTAACAATTTACAAAAAAATATACATCGATTTCTTATATAATATGATTCATCCTTGGGCAACGTGTTTGTATTACCATTACTTCTTTTTGCATACTGTTCGAAAACACAAAAAAACACAAGTCAAAAGACTTGTGTTTTTAGTTGCTTGGCGACGTCCTACTCTCACAGGGACAAGGTCCCAACTACCATCGGCGCTAGAGAGCTTAACTTCCGTGTTCGGTATGGGAACGGGTGTGACCTCTCTGCC
>NZ_JBQAHO010000013.1:0-17631 GCF_051916915.1 Bacillus cereus group sp. MYBK139-1
CAGGTTCAAATCCTGTCCCCGCAACCAAATGGTCCCGTGGTGTAGTGGTTAACATGCCTGCCTGTCACGCAGGAGATCGCCGGTTCGACCCCGGTCGGGACCGCCATTTTATATAAAGAAAAGAACGAAACATGTTGTTTCGTATTTTTTTATTTGTTTTAACAAAAAACTAATAAAGACAGTCAAACTATCCTTAGGAAAACTCCTAAGGACTTTTTTATATATTCAAAACCTGTATAATAAAGAGCAGAGAACATTGTGAGTAAAGTAGGTGGAGTCTGTGAGTAAATATGAAATAACAACAAAATCATCTGAGGAAACACAAAGATTATCAGAAAAACTTGGTGAACTTGCTCAGGCACAAGATGTAATTATTTTAGAAGGAGATCTAGGGGCTGGTAAGACGACTTTTACAAAGGGACTAGCAAAAGGTCTTGGAGTGAAAAGAGTTGTAAATAGCCCTACCTTTAATATTATTAAAGAATATAAAGGGAGATTACCGCTATATCATATGGACGTGTATCGCTTAGCAGAAAGTGAAGAAGACTTAGGTTTTGATGAGTATTTCTATGGTGAAGGAATTACGGTAGTAGAATGGGCTCATTTAATAGAAGCATATTTACCAAATGAGAAGCTACAAATTAGTTTATTCCATGCTGGAGATGACACAAGAAACATTGTACTCGAGCCGATTGGAGATCGCTATATTAGATTATGTGAGGAGCTATTACAAGATGAAAGTACTAGCAATTGATACTTCAAATTATGTAATGGGTGTATCCCTTATTGAAGAAGGAAACGTAATTGGGGAAATCATTACAAATTTAACAAAAAATCATTCTGTGCGTCTTATGCCAGCTGTAGAACAACTGTTAAAAGAATGCGGTGTAAAACCAAAAGAATTAACTAAAATAGTTGTAGCTGCTGGACCAGGATCATATACAGGTGTTCGTATAGGTGTGACAGCTGCCAAAACATTAGCTTGGTC
Source organism: Bacillus cereus group sp. MYBK139-1 (assembly GCF_051916915.1). Taxonomy (NCBI): domain Bacteria; kingdom Bacillati; phylum Bacillota; class Bacilli; order Caryophanales; family Bacillaceae; genus Bacillus; species Bacillus cereus group sp. MYBK139-1. The sequence goes on from NZ_JBQAHO010000013.1 coordinate 989, forward strand.
ACTTCAAATACCAATTGTAGGTGTATCAAGTTTAGAAGTAGTGGCTGCAAACGGAGCTAATTTTGATGGATTAATCTGTCCTTTATTCGATGGAAGACGTGGACAAATTTATACTGGCTTATATACATATGAAGGAGAGGATTTAACTTCTATAGAGGAAGACCGAATCATCCTTATTGTAGACTGGTTGCAAATGTTAAAAGATAAAGGAAAGCCTGTTTTATTTATTGGTAACGATGTGAAACTACACAAAGAAACAATTATCGAACATTTAGGCGATCAAGCTGTCTTTGCTCCTTTCACTAAAAATAACCCAAGACCAAGTGAGCTAGCGTTCTTAGGATTACAAAAAGAAGAACAAGATGTACATTCATTTGTTCCTAGTTACCTTCGTTTAGCTGAAGCTGAAACAAAGTGGTTAGAAAGTCAAAATAAGTAGGAGCTTGCAGAGAATGGATATGATATTTAGAAAGATGGAACTCGATGATATTGCTCAAATTGTAGCTATTGAAGAAGCATCTTTTTCAACTCCTTGGACTGCAGATGCCTTTCACCGTGAGTTAACGATGAATGAACATGCACATTATGTTGTGCTAGAAAAAGATGGTCGTGTAATTGGGTATTGTGGATTGTGGATAATTATTGATGAATCACATATAACAAATATAGCTATTTTGCCAGAATACAGAGGTCAAAAGCTAGGAGATGCTTTATTAAAAGAAGTTATTTCCGAGGCGAAAACTCTAGGTGTAAAAACGATGACACTTGAAGTACGTGTATCAAATGAAGTAGCAAAACAGTTATACAGAAAATACGGATTTCAAAATGGTGGAATTCGTAAACGATACTATGCAGACAATCAGGAAGATGGTCTCGTAATGTGGGTGAATATATAATGGAAAAAAATACGATTATACTTGGTATTGAAACAAGTTGTGATGAAACAGCAGTAGCGGTTGTTAAAAATGGAACGGAAATTATTGCGAATGTTGTTGCATCACAAATTGAAAGTCATAAACGTTTTGGCGGAGTTGTACCAGAGATTGCATCCCGTCATCATGTAGAAGAAATTACAGTTGTATTAGAGGAAGCTTTAAAAGAAGCGAATATCACATTTGATGATATTGATGCAATTGCTGTAACAGAAGGACCTGGTTTAGTAGGAGCGCTTCTAATAGGGGTGAACGCAGCGAAAGCAGTGGCATTTGCACATGATATCCCCCTAGTTGGTGTTCATCATATCGCTGGCCACATTTATGCGAACCGTTTAGTAAAAGAAGTTCAATTCCCATTACTATCCCTTGTTGTCTCTGGTGGACATACAGAGCTTGTTTATATGAAAGAACATGGTTCATTTGAAGTAATTGGTGAAACGCGAGATGATGCAGCAGGAGAGGCATATGATAAAGTAGCTCGTACGTTATCTATGCCATATCCAGGTGGTCCTCATATTGATCGACTTGCACATGAAGGAGAACCAACAATTGATTTACCTCGTGCATGGCTAGAACCTGATTCGTATGATTTCAGTTTTAGCGGATTGAAATCAGCAGTTATCAACACTGTGCATAACGCAAAACAACGCGGGATAGAAATTGCACCGGAAGATTTAGCAGCAAGTTTCCAAGAGAGTGTAATTGACGTATTAGTAACGAAAGCATCTCGTGCGGCGGATGCTTATAACGTAAAGCAAGTGCTTCTTGCTGGTGGAGTAGCTGCGAATAAAGGACTTCGTGCACGTTTAGAAGCAGAATTTGCACAAAAAGAAAATGTCGAACTAATTATTCCTCCTCTATCTTTATGTACAGATAATGCAGCTATGATTGCGGCGGCAGGTACAATTGCGTTTGAACAAGGAAAACGTGCTACATTAGCTTTAAATGCAAATCCAGGATTAGATATTGAAGCATAGTTATGCACAAAATTAACCACAGCTTGTGGATAAAACCCATATTATCTGTTGATAATGTGGGTTTTATTGTGTATATAAAATGTTGATAACTTTTTCTTTGATTGTGGATAGTGTGGAAAAGTTATTTAGATGTTTATTTTATAAAGGTGGATATGTGTATAAACTTGTGGATAAAATAGATGAAGTCTGACCTTTGAACCTATCCTTTTTCGGGAAATAAAAACGAAGAAGGTATCTCTAAAAAACATTTTGAAATATGCCCTTATTATAACGGAGGCTAATATTGTCAAACCTTGTCGGCAAATCGATATCTCGTGTCGAATCGTTTATGCAATAGAGGTTGACCATGGCTAGAAGATAAAAAGGATGTCCCATCGTCAAAAATCCCGACTGATGAGACATCCTTCTTATTCATACTCTTATAAATGCAATTCTTCCCATTCTGCCATACAAGCATCAAGTTGTTCTTGTAGTGTTTGCTTTTTCGTTGTAATTTCACTAGCCTTTTCATAATCTGCATATATTTCTGGTAAGCAAAGTTGATCTTCTAACGTAGCAATTTCTTCTTCAAATTGTACAATATTTTGTTCTAGTTCCTCAATTTTTCGAGTACGTTGACGCTCCAACTTTTTGCGCTCTTTTTCTTCGAGATAATTTAATTTTTCTGGAGCTACAGTTTTTTGAACAGGTGTCTGATTTTCTTGCTGTTCTTGTTGTTCAAATTCAGCACGTTCAATCATCTCATTTTTCTTTTCAACGTAGTAATCATAGTCCCCTAAATATTCCTGTGCACCTTCTGTTGATAACTCAACAACGGTCGTCGTTACACGATTAATAAAGTAGCGGTCATGAGATACAAAGAGAAGGGTACCAGGATAATCAATCAAAGCATTCTCCAAAATCTCTTTACTATTTAAATCAAGATGGTTTGTAGGCTCATCGAGAATTAATAAATTCGATTTTTGCATCATAAGTTTTGCGAGAGCTAACCGAGCTTTTTGTCCACCACTAAGAGATGATACTGGTTTTAGTACATCATCTCCTGTGAATAAGAAGTTGCCTAGTATCGTGCGAATTTCTTTTTCAGGTTGCAGTGGATATTCATCCCATAACTCATTTAAAACGCGCTTAGAAGATGTTAAATTGGCTTGTTCTTGATCATAGTAACCAACAGATACATTGGATCCGAAAGAAACATCACCATGTAGTAGTGGTAACTTATTCACAATTGATTTTAATAATGTGGATTTCCCAATTCCATTTGGACCAACTAAAGCAACGCTATCTCCGCGAGTTAAGCGCATTGTTACATGTTCAATAATTGGATCCTTATCATAGCCGATAGTTGCATCCTTTACTTGTAACACATCATTTCCGCTTTGTTTTTCGATATCGAAGTGGAAGGAAGCTGACTTAGAGTCACCTAATGGTCTTGTTAATAGTTCCATACGGTCTAATTGTTTACGACGGCTTTGTGCACGTTTTGTCGTAGATGCACGAGCTATATTTTTTTGAACGAAGTCCTCTAGCTTAGCGATTTCATCTTGTTGTTTTTCATAACGTTTCATTTCTTGCTCGTATAGTGCTGATTTTAAGTCTAAATATTTACTGTAGTTACCAACAAATCGTCTACTTTCTTTATTCGAAATTTCATATACTTGTGTAACAAGTTTATCTAAGAAATAACGGTCATGGGAAACGATTAATATTGCGCCAGGATAACCTTGTAAATATTGTTCAAGCCATGTTAATGTTTCGATGTCTAAATGGTTTGTAGGCTCGTCCAAAATAAGTAGGTCTGGTTTCGTTAATAATAATTTACCGAGAGCTAATCGTGTTTTTTGTCCACCGCTTAATGTGGAAATCGTTGTCTGGTGCGTTTCAACTGGGAAGCCAAGACCGCTTAAAATCGAACGGATATCTGCTTCGTACTGATAGCCACCTTGATCTTTATAATCTAATTGTAATTGGTCATAATCAGCTAATAATCTTTCATATATAGCCTCGTTTGAAAAGTTTTCTTCTTTTCCCATCTCTTGCTCTAGCCTTCGAAGTTTTGTCTCCATTTGCTGCAAGTGTGTAAAGACGGTTAGCATTTCATCCCAAATTGTTAAAGACGTTTCTAAACCAGTATTTTGAGCTAAATATCCGATTGAGACATCTTTCGGTTTTATAATTTCGCCACTATCATGAGATAGCTCACCCGCTATTATTTTTAATAATGTAGATTTTCCGGCTCCATTTCGTCCGACTAATGCGATACGATCTTTCGTTTGAACTTCTAATTTTATGTTTGCAAGAATCGTTTCTGCACCGTATAATTTCGAAAGCGCGTTTACTTGTAATAAAATCAATGTTTTCACCTCAAATAATTTCTTAACTTTGCCATGTTTATATTTCTCAATCATACTAAAAATAGTGTATAGTTTAAAATACAGAGAGAATACTTCTTCTTTCTATTATACAAGGAATTTAATAAGTGCTAAACTTCTGTATTTGATTAAAGCATATGAATAAAGATAGGAAGAGAGGAGAGGTTATATGGAGCAGCAGAAAATTCCACAAGCCACTGCTAAGAGATTGCCTCTATACTATCGATTTATCCAAAACTTATCTCTTTCTGGTAAGCAACGTGTTTCATCAGCTGAATTAAGTGAAGCGGTAAAGGTTGATTCCGCAACAATTCGAAGAGATTTCTCATACTTTGGAGCGTTAGGGAAAAAAGGATATGGATATAATGTAAATTATTTATTATCATTTTTCCGTGAAACACTCGACCAAGATGATATAACACGTGTAGCGCTTATTGGAGTAGGTAATTTAGGGACCGCTTTCTTACATTATAATTTCACGAAAAACAATAATACAAAGATTGAAATGGCATTTGATGTTAGTGAAGAGAAAGTTGGAACAGAAATCGGAGGCATTCCTGTATATCACTTAGATGAATTAGAAGAACGTTTATCAACTGATATACAAGTGGCAATATTAACAGTACCCGCTACAGTAGCGCAATCTGTAGCCGATAGATTGGCAGAAACAAACGTGCATGGTATTTTGAATTTCACACCAGCGCGCTTAAATGTGTCAGAAAATATAAGAATTCATCATATTGATTTAGCAGTAGAGTTACAAACATTAGTTTACTTTTTGAAGAATTATCCACAATAAAACGCAGAGGAAGCGACCTCTGCGTTTTATTATTGTTTTTTCTTTGTGAATTTAACTAAGATAAGGCGAAGTGCCAAATTAAAATCAATCGTTGCCATAACTGCAAATAGTATTGTCCACATATTCCAAATTGTATCTGTTACGTTCGTAATGGCGAAACGTGTAAAGATACATCCTAGAAGGAAGTACAATGCAGCCATGAACAATGGTGAGTTTCTCATACTAAAAATCCTCCGATAAAGCCTTGCATTTTTTCAGCTTCTTTAATCATTTCCTGAATTTGTTCGTTACTCACTAAAACTTGGGCAATTGCAACTAATGTATTCATTGCAACATGAGCTGCAATGGGAACGATAATACGCTTCGTTTTTACATATAAGAAGGCAAATACGAGACCCATAGCAGTGTATACCAATAAGTGAGTAAAATCAAAATGAATCGCCGCAAATACAAGGGAACTAATGATAGCGGCAATAAAGAAGTTAAACTTCTTATAAAGTGTACCAAATAAAATTTTTCTAAATACGATTTCTTCCAAAATAGGTCCTATTATAGAGATGACGATAAGGAACCAAGGTGTCGTTCTTGCGATATCCATAAGCCTCGCTGTATTTTCAGATCCAGGTTTAATACCTAATATATACATTTCAATCATACCAGCAATACTTTGCGAGAAAAATGCTAAGAAGAACCCGATAAAAATCCAACCAATCGTAGCTGGAACAGTAGAACGCTTTGTATCTAAATGTCTGTCGCGAATATCTGTTCTAAGTAACCAAAGTACGATACATAATGCAATAAAGAAGCTAATGATTGCCCAGTGACCAGTTAGGAGTTGAAATTTCTCTTCCCTAGTAAATCCCCTGTTATCATAAAGGCCAGTTTTCAGGAGAAGTGGTAATCCAGCAATTGATGATAACTGCATTAAGATGTATGTAACGATAACCCACCAATATTGTTTTTTCAAATGGTTTAACCATCCTTTCTAACTCTAGTGTATGAGATAAGGTAGGATAACATGTACATATGCTACCTACGATATAAACCTTACTTACATTATGATTTTTTTGTAAATCCTTATTCGAAATTATAATGGAAGACAGGAGAAAGTTGTGTGTGTAGCGAAAACAACTTAGGGTGTCCTTTCATATTGTAACATACGAGTAGTGGAAACAACGATTCATATGGTAAAGGTAGAAGAAGAGGAACTCTATATAGAAAAGTTTATAGCGTAATTTGCGAAAAAATTATGATTTTTTTACTTGCAAAAGAAATTGAGATTATTTATTATTATAAGTGTGTTAGCACTCGGGTGACCTGAGTGCTAATAAATAAAATTTACATAACAAAATGAGGAGGTTATTGTTCATGCTAAAGCCATTAGGTGATCGCGTTGTAATTGAGCTTGTTCAAGCGGAAGAAAAAACAGCAAGTGGTATTGTATTACCAGACACAGCAAAAGAAAAACCACAAGAGGGTAAAGTTATTGCAGTAGGTACTGGTCGAGTGCTTGAAAATGGTGAGCGTGTTGCTTTAGAGGTAGCAGCAGGTGATCTTATCATCTTCTCAAAATATGCAGGTACTGAAGTGAAATATGAAGGTACAGACTACTTGATTTTACGTGAAAGTGACATTTTAGCAGTTATCGGTTAATTATATAAATCTTAAAAAATCCAAGGGGGTCAATTATTATGGCAAAAGATATTAAATTTAGTGAAGAAGCACGTCGTTCGATGCTTCGCGGTGTCGACACTCTTGCAAACGCAGTAAAAGTAACGCTTGGACCAAAAGGTCGTAACGTTGTACTTGAGAAAAAATTCGGTTCACCACTTATTACAAATGATGGTGTAACAATCGCAAAAGAAATTGAATTAGAAGATGCATTCGAAAACATGGGTGCGAAATTAGTAGCAGAAGTTGCTAGCAAAACAAATGATGTAGCTGGTGACGGAACAACAACTGCAACTGTATTAGCACAAGCTATGATTCGTGAAGGTCTTAAAAACGTAACAGCTGGTGCGAACCCAATGGGCCTTCGTAAAGGTATCGAAAAAGCTGTAGTTGCTGCAGTAGAAGAATTAAAAACGATTTCTAAACCAATCGAAGGTAAATCTTCTATCGCACAAGTAGCTGCTATTTCTGCTGCTGACGAAGAAGTAGGTCAATTAATCGCTGAAGCAATGGAGCGCGTTGGTAACGACGGCGTTATTACTTTAGAAGAATCTAAAGGTTTCACAACAGAATTAGACGTAGTAGAAGGTATGCAATTTGATCGTGGATATGCATCTCCTTACATGATTACTGATTCTGACAAAATGGAAGCAGTTCTTGATAACCCATACATCTTAATCACTGACAAAAAGATTTCTAACATTCAAGAAATCTTACCAGTATTAGAGCAAGTGGTACAACAAGGTAAACCACTTCTTATCATTGCTGAAGATGTAGAAGGCGAAGCATTAGCTACATTAGTAGTGAACAAACTTCGTGGTACATTCAATGTAGTAGCTGTTAAAGCTCCTGGATTTGGTGACCGTCGTAAAGCAATGCTAGAAGATATCGCAATCTTAACTGGTGGCGAAGTAATCACTGAAGAATTAGGCCGTGACTTAAAATCTGCTACAGTTGAATCTTTAGGACGCGCTGGTAAAGTTGTTGTAACGAAAGAAAACACAACTGTAGTTGAAGGTGTAGGAAGCACAGAACAAATCGAAGCTCGCATCGGTCAAATCCGTGCGCAATTAGAAGAAACAACTTCTGAATTCGATCGTGAAAAATTACAAGAGCGTCTTGCAAAACTTGCAGGTGGCGTAGCAGTAATTAAAGTAGGTGCAGCAACTGAAACTGAGTTAAAAGAGCGCAAACTTCGCATTGAGGATGCACTTAACTCAACTCGTGCAGCAGTAGAAGAAGGTATCGTTGCAGGTGGTGGTACTTCACTTATGAACGTATACACAAAAGTAGCTTCTATCGTAGCTGAAGGCGACGAAGCAACAGGTATTAACATCGTACTTCGTGCACTAGAAGAGCCAGTTCGTCAAATCGCAATCAACGCTGGTCTAGAAGGATCTGTAGTTGTAGAGCGTCTAAAAGGCGAAAAAGTAGGCGTTGGTTTCAACGCAGCTACTGGCGAGTGGGTTAACATGCTTGAAACTGGTATCGTAGATCCAGCTAAAGTAACTCGCTCTGCACTTCAAAACGCAGCATCTGTTGCAGCTATGTTCTTAACAACTGAAGCTGTAGTAGCTGACAAACCAGAACCAAATGCACCAGCAATGCCTGACATGGGCGGCATGGGCATGGGCGGTATGGGCGGAATGATGTAATAAGCATCACTCTGTGAAGCTGTGCAATCTATAAATAGTTAATTAGTAGAAGGCTACTTCCTTGATGAAAGGAGGTAGCCTTTTTTGTGTTGGTAAAGATTGCATTCTGGGAATTTCTGGAAAACTGTAAGTTAATGAAACGAAACCTCAAATGTTTAATGTGTTTAGGGAATTTGATAAGATTGCAGAAGAACTAATGCATGCTGCTGAAAAGTTTCGTAATGCTGATGAACGTTATGATGGTAATTTAGTTGATAGAAGTTTATCTAATGAAAAGATAGAAGCAGGAGCAATGGGCGACAAGCCTTCTGAAAAGTCTATGCTGAGAAAAATTTGGGATGGTATATATGTTGGCTCTGGGAAAGTTATTGGGGAGATTGTAGAAGGATTTGATTCATTAGACGATACAGTAACAAAGGAAAATATTAAGTATGCTATAGGTCACCCTATAGAGACGGTTTCTACCGCTTGGAATACTGTTTCGGATTCATTTATGAATGATTTTTGGCATGGTGATGCGGAAAGTCGTACAAAATGGGGCACAAGTATTTTTATGGGACTTGGATTGGGGATAAAGGAATAAGTAGAGTAGGGAAAGTAACTACATTAGGGACAAAAGCAGAACAGAGTATTGCTCATTTTTCAAATAAATTACAAATGAGAGACCCCTTTGCTTATGCGGGTGATTTTAGAGATGTTCCAAAAACTTCTTTTAATTCTTTAGAAGAAGCACGAAATACATTTATGTTTGCTAATCCTGGTAATTTAAATACACCTAGATTCCAAGAATACATTAGCCAAGTAGAAGAAATTACAAATAGGAAAATCCCTGAAAAACAGAGGGAGTTACTACAAGAACACATAGAAAATAATAGTTATGAACGATTAAGCAAAGAAGAAGTTGCAAAAAGAAGAAGTGAATTTGCTAGATTAAAAGATGATTTAAGAGAAGAGTGGGAACTGGAGACTAACCAAAAATGGCCTACTTATGAAGAAGAAATCCTTTCTAGAAGAGGGATACCACTAAGGCATGTAGATGACCCGTATGATGCACATCATTTTATTGAAAATGCACACGGTGGAGAACATGAGTGGTGGAATATACACCCAGCTAAATTTCCTACTGAACATCAAGGTGGGATTCATGGCAAGGAAGGTATTTCAAAAGAGATTTTTAAGAAAAAGTAAATAACGGAGGTATTAACGCTATGTTTAACTTTTTGAAAAAATATGTTGTAGCAGACAGAAGTGTACGTTCTAAACAAAAACCTATTTTTTATCCTATATATCAAGAAGAGATAGATGAAGCAGAAAGCTTATTACAAATGAAACTCCCAAAAGAACTGCAACGTTTTTATCAAGAAATAGGTTGTGGTTTTTTAAAGTCCGATAAAAGAATGTTTTTCAACAGGTTTATGGACCCGATTTCAGTTGCGGATTTTCGCTTAAGACAGGATATTTACGAATATAATCCAAACCTAGATGATGTAGATGATGATGAATCATTAGTATTTTTCGAAGCAACAGAACTTAACTTTTTAACAATTAAATTTAAAGAGGAAAATGAATTAGGTCAATGTCCTATTTACTCTGAAGATGAGAAAATAGCGGATTCTTTAGAAGAATTTTTAATTAAAATGGACGAAAACCCTGATTATTATATTTAATCTTATTAATAATTGCTGTAAGGATTAGAACTTGAAAAATAGCTAATCGTGAATAACAAAAAGCTTATGTATAACTTGCATAGGCTTTTATAGTGTTTATTAACTCTTTTGTTTGAGTGTATTTATGCCAGCGTAAGAGCTAGAACAGGTTGATGAAATATAGGTAAAAAAATAGGAAGAAACTGATGATACGACTTTAGCTGTAGTAGCTGACAAACTAGGACCAATTACAACGGTAATGCCTGGCATGGGCGGGATGATGTAATTCTTTTCTAAAAAATGTCCATTTCTATATAGAAATGGACATTTTTTAGAAAAGGAAATGAATTTCTGTAGAATTTTGTCGCTTTCTCTCTTGACCATACCGACACTTCATTGTTAGAATCTAGGAAGATAATATAAAACGATCCTTCATATATCCTCAAAGATAAGGTTTGAGAGTCTCTACCGGGTTACCGTAAACAACCTGACTATGAAGGCAGTGTGTCTTATATTTATAAAGAGCGGAAGACTATCTTTCTTTATAAAGCCAGACCCCTGCCTTTTCTTTGTTATGAGACTAGAGGCGGAGGACTGGCTTTTTTTATTATATTGGTAATGCTTTTCGCCAAATTGGTGAAAATATTTATATACGAGAACTAACGTTGGGGTGATTATTTTGAAGAAGCAACACGATACAATTATCGTTTTAGATTTTGGAAGTCAATACAATCAGTTAATAGCACGTCGAATTCGTGAGTTCGGTGTATACAGTGAGCTTCATCCACATACAATTACTGCGGAAGAAATTAAAGCAATGAATCCAAAAGGGATTATTTTCTCTGGTGGACCAAATAGTGTATACGGTGAAGGTGCATTACATTGTGATGAAAAAATCTTTGACCTAGGATTACCGATCTTCGGTATTTGTTACGGTATGCAACTTATGACGCAACAATTCGGTGGTACAGTAGAGCGTGCAAACCACCGTGAGTACGGAAAAGCTGTTCTGAAAGTAGAGAACGAATCAAAATTATATGCGAACCTTCCAGAAGAGCAAGTTGTATGGATGAGCCATGGCGACTTAGTAACTGGTTTACCTGAAGGATTCGTAGTAGACGCGACAAGTGAGTCTTGCCCAATTGCTGGTATGAGCAATGAAGCGAAAAACTTATACGGTGTACAATTCCACCCAGAAGTACGTCACTCTGAGCACGGTAACGATTTAATTAAAAACTTCGTATTCGGCGTATGTGGCTGTTCTGAAGGATGGAACATGGAGAACTTTATTGAAGTAGAACTAGAGAAAATCCGTGAAACTGTTGGAGACAAAAAAGTACTATGTGCACTTAGCGGCGGTGTAGACTCTTCTGTTGTAGCAGTATTAATTCATAAAGCAATCGGCGATCAGTTAACATGTATTTTCGTTGACCATGGTTTACTTCGTAAAGGCGAAGCAGAAGGTGTTATGAAAACATTTAGTGAAGGCTTCCACATGAACGTTATTAAAGTGGATGCAAAAGAACGCTTCATGAACAAGTTAAAAGGTGTAGAAGATCCAGAACAAAAACGTAAAATTATCGGTAATGAATTCATTTACGTATTTGATGATGAAGCTTCTAAATTAGAAGGAATGGACTTCTTAGCACAAGGTACACTGTACACAGATATCGTTGAAAGTGGTACAGCAACTGCACAAACAATTAAATCTCACCATAACGTTGGTGGACTTCCAGAAGACATGCAGTTCAAATTAATTGAGCCTTTAAACACGTTATTTAAAGATGAAGTACGTGTATTAGGATCTGAACTAGGAATTCCTGATGAAATCGTATGGCGTCAACCATTCCCAGGACCGGGTCTTGGTATTCGTGTATTAGGTGAAATCACAGAAGAGAAATTAGAAATCGTTCGTGAATCTGATGCGATTTTACGTGAAGAAATTATTAAAGCGGGCTTAGACCGTGAAATTTGGCAATACTTCACTGCACTTCCTGGCATGCGTAGCGTAGGTGTTATGGGTGACGAGCGTACTTACGATTACACAGTAGGTATCCGTGCAGTAACATCTATCGACGGTATGACAGCTGACTGGGCACGTATCCCTTGGGATGTATTAGAGAAAATCTCTGTACGTATCGTAAACGAAGTAAAACACGTTAACCGTATCGTGTATGATGTAACGAGTAAGCCACCAGCAACGATTGAGTGGGAATAGTATTTATAAAAAGATCCATCTATTGCTTATGCATAGATGGATCTTTTTGTTTTAGTGTTAATACGAACGAAAATATAAAAGTTTATAAAATTGTTCGTTTTTAAATTGACAAAACTACTTCGTCAAGTTAATATGAGTATGTAATTCAAACGAAAAGTGAATATTATGCCGTCGTATAATATCGGGGATATGGCCCGAAAGTTTCTACCTAGCTACCGTAAATGGCTTGACTACGAGGCGTTTTTATAAAGGTGAGGGGAATCTTATCTTTATTCATAGAACGCTTCCATGTATATGCAATGGAAGCCTTTTTTATTTTTAATAGATAAAAGAGGGCTAGGAGATTACGGCGAGTAATCATATAACGGGGGAAACGTAAGATGAAACGCTATTTTCAGTTTGATGAACTCGGCACGAATTATAAAACAGAGTTCATAGCAGGTTTAACGACATTTTTATCTATGGCTTATGTACTATTTGTCAATCCTGCTACGCTGTCACTTGGAAATGTTAAAGGGTTACCGGCAGGTACAGGAATGGATCCAGGTGCAGTATTCGTTGCTACAGCATTAGCAGCAGCGATCGGTTCGTTAATTATGGGGATTTTCGCGAAGTATCCGATTGCTTTGGCGCCGGGTATGGGAATTAACGCGTTCTTTGCTTATACAGCAGTGTTAACGATGGGTATTCCGTGGCAAACAGCAATTGCTGGAACGTTAATGTCAGGTATTATCTTTATTATTCTTACTGCTTCAGGTATTCGTGAAAAAATCATTAATGCAATTCCATCAGAGTTAAAGTTTGCAGTAGCGGCAGGTATTGGATTGTTCATTGCTTTTCTTGGATTCCAAAATGCCGGAATTATCGTGAAAAATGATGCTGTTCTTGTTGGGTTGGGGGACTTAACAAAGGGCACAACGTTACTAGCTATCTTCGGAGTAGTTGCGACAATTATCTTCATGATTAAGAAAGTTAATGGTGCAGTATTTTACGGTATGATTCTTACAGCAATCTTAGGAGTAGCAACAGGACTAATTGATACTCCGAAAGCAGTAGTGGGAGCAATACCGAGTCTAGAACCGACGTTCGGTGCGGCGTTAACGCACTTTGGAGATATTTTCACTGTTCAAATGGGGATTGTTATTATAACGTTCTTCTTTATCGATTTCTTTGATACAGCAGGTACGCTTGTAGCGGTTGCGAATCAAGCAGGATTAATGAAGAACAATAAATTACCACGTGCAGGAAAAGCGTTATTCGCAGATGCGATTGCAACTGTAATTGGTGCGATCTTAGGTACATCAACAACAACGTCTTACATTGAATCTTCTGCAGGGGTAGCGGCAGGTGGACGTTCTGGATTTACAGCAGTTGTAACAGCAGGATTCTTCTTACTGGCACTATTCTTCTCGCCATTACTAAGTGTTGTAACACCAGCTGTAACGGCACCAGCATTAATTATTGTAGGAATCTTGATGGTTTCTTCCTTAGGGGAAATTGATTGGAAGAAATTCGAGATTGCAGTACCAGCATTCTTTACAATTATCTCAATGCCACTTACGTATAGTATCGCAACAGGAATTGCAATCGGGTTTATCTTCTATCCAATTACAATGGTAGTAAGTGGTCGACGTAAAGAGATTCATCCGATTATGTATGTTATGGGTGTTTTATTCGTACTATATTTCATCTACGTTCGTAAATAAAAGGGGTTTTTGAAAGGTCTAGACTTAAGGGGAGTCTAGACCTTTTTTGCGTCTTCAGAAAATCTTAAGGATTTCCGAGCGTTTTTCTTCAGAAGTTTTCCTATAATAGAAGTTAGGGATTAAAAAAGTGATGGGGGAGATATTGTGGCCAATGAAACAATACTTGTCGTAGATGATGAAAAAGAAATTAGGAATCTTATTACAATCTATTTAAAGAATGAAGGATATAAAGTATTGCAAGCAGGGGACGGCGAAGAAGGATTACGTTTACTAGAAGAAAATGAAGTACATCTAGTCGTATTAGATATTATGATGCCGAAAGTAGACGGCATTCATATGTGTATGAAAGTAAGGGAAGAAAAAGAAATGCCAATTATTATGCTTTCCGCGAAAACGCAAGATATGGATAAGATTTTAGGTTTAACAACGGGTGCGGATGATTACGTAACGAAACCATTTAATCCGTTAGAGTTAATCGCAAGGATTAAATCTCAGTTACGCCGTTATATGAAAATGAATGGTTTTTCTATTCAAAATGAGGACGAGCTAGAAATTGGAGAGATGAAAATCAACATCTCGACCCATAAAGTTATTGTAGAGGGAGAAGAAGTGAAACTGACCCCAAGGGAATTTTCGATTCTAGAATTACTAGCCCGTAATCCCGGTATGGTCTTTAGCGCAGAGCAAATTTATGAAAAGGTTTGGAACGAACGATCTTTTCAGTCAGATAATACTGTAATGGTGCATATTCGAAAAGTACGTGAAAAGATTGAGGAGAATCCAAGGAAGCCTAGATATATAAAAACAGTATGGGGAGTGGGGTATAAGATTGAAAAAGATATTTAATCCATTTACTTATATAAGGAAAATAAGACAATTAATTGAGAAATTAGTAAAGAGCGTACGAAAGAGTATAAGAATTCAACTGATTACTACTTTCGCTGCTTGTGCGTTATTAGGAGTTTTTTTTGCAAAGGGAGCTGCACCATTTTTTGAGAATGCGAATCGTAAAGCGACTGTCGATTATCGGTCTGGTATGCAACAAATTAATTATCAAGCTCAAAGAGCAGCAAATAGTTCGGTGCATGAAAATAAATTAGAAGCTATATCCAATATGATCGAAACGGAGAATCAAAATTTAGAGCGAGGAAATAGAGCTTTAAAAATATTGGTTACTGACGAAAGTGGTAAAGTTGTATATAAAACGAAGCAGGCACAAGAAGAGCAAATCGATCTGCATAATACGATTCGTAATGCAGCATCATTTGCGATTAACTATTCAAATGGTCAAGATATATTTGAAAATACGAGAAAAGAATTTATAGCTTTTTCACCTATTACAATAGAAGATAAGAATTTATATATGTTCGTTAGTGGAATTCCGGATGGTGTAGTAATGTATGATACGCAAGAAGGTCCATTCCCATTTTTAATTGGTGTACTCGTGTTCATCTTCTCTTTCTTCTATATAACTAAGAGAAAGATGAAGCAAATTGAAGCGATGGCAGAAGGTGTAAAAGAAATAGAAAAAGGCAACTTAGCGTACCGTATTGAGAAGAAAGGTGAAGATGAGATTGCGTCTTTAACTGAGAATATTAATAATATGGCGGAAGAGCTTATGAATAATATAGAAAAGGAACGTAGATTAGAGAAGCAAAAGAATGAGCTTATTACGAATGTATCTCACGATTTACGTACACCACTGACTTCTATTATGGGTTACTTGCGATTACTTCGAGATTCTAAATATGAAAATAAAGAGCAACATGATGAGTATACGAGAATTGCTTTTGCAAAGTCGGAGCAGTTAAAGAATTTAATAGAAGATTTATTTGAGTATACGAAGTTAACGAATGAACAAGTTATATTAGAAAAACAAGAAGTATGTATAAATGAGTTATTGGAGCAATTAATAGAAGAGTTAGTACCGCAGGCGGAAGAGCATGGGCTTACGTTCGTTAAGAAGTTTCCTGAGGAACGTGCCTATGCAGCGATTGATTCGGAAAAGATGGTTCGTGTATTTGATAATTTATTAATGAACGCGATTAAGTATAGTAAAGATGATGGGGAGATAAAAGTTTCTCTTCAAAGGCAGCGCCGGGATATACAAATTGTAATTGCGAATCATAGTGAAGCGTTTACGAGAGAAGAGTTAGCGAGTTTGTTTGAACGTTTTTATAAGAAAGATCAATCTAGAAGTAGAGTAACAGAAGGATCAGGCCTTGGATTGGCGATTGCGAAAAGTATTGTTGAATTACAAGGTGGTAGTATTCGAGCTGAATATGAGGATGGTGTTATTCAGTTTATCGTCTCGTTACCAATTATAGAAAGATAATAAACGAATAGAGTGGTATATGATAAAAAAGGCTTATTTTAAAAGAAATAAGCCTTTTTATATTTTTTTAGAAAAACATATTGACGATTAGAGATTAGAGGTGTAATATTATACGAGTCGCCGATGACAACAACGTTGAAAGCGACAAACGAAATGAAAAACTTAGTTGACATTAACTAACGAAGATGTTAACATAAGGAAGTCGCAAATGAGCGGCTAAGTAGTTCTTTGAAAACTGAACGAAACAAACAACGTGAAACGTCAATTTTTATTTTAGATGCTAGACAAACTAACTTTATTGGAGAGTTTGATCCTGGCTCAGGATGAAC
>NZ_JBQAHO010000014.1:0-14872 GCF_051916915.1 Bacillus cereus group sp. MYBK139-1
CTCTCCAATAAAGTTAGTTTGTCTAGCATCTAAAATAAAAATTGACGTTTCACGTTGTTTGTTTCGTTTAGTTTTCAAAGTTCAACATCGCGTTTCAGCGACTTTTATAATTTAACATTTTGCGTTAAATCTGTCAACAACTTTTTTCTTTCGTTCCTGACGACGCTTATTAATTTACCATATTAATCATTAACAAGTCAACACTTTTTAAAAAAATGCCAAAATAAATTTATCTTGGCATGATATAAAGCTTAATAACCACTAATGCAGCAACACCGGGTAAACCTAATAAACTCGTGATTGTTGCGGTGCCCAAGTTAATTGGAATATGAAAATCAAAATACGTTCCTACAACATTTACGATAAAAAGTAATGCTACTCCCAAAGTAACATGAAAGAGCGCTTTTCCTATAAAACGTAACGGCTTAGAAGAAACACCAAAAACAAGGAAAATAAAAACTAACGCAAGAATACCAACAATAATAACTGTAGAATTCATTTTTTCCTCCTTATGAATGACCTATACACATTTATTTGTATGGGACAAGACGATAAAAAAGAACGTTTATTATATAACTCCAGTCGTTTCATCTTATTTACCTTGATTCGGCTACACATTCTTCACAAAAAAACATTAATCGATCTTTCCAAACGAAGTGACTACTACATATTTAACGAATAAAATAAAAAGGCTCTGCTTTTTCAGCAGAACCTTTTACCATTGTTCCATCTTCACAGGACGACGTTTTGCTTCTTTTAGCAAGAAGAAATATTTCGCCTCTGCTATTTTCAAAGAACAAAGTACATCTTGAGATGGTTCAACACTTTGTTCAACCATTCTCTTTTGACGTAACCATTCATTCTTCACTTTTTCTAATAGTACAATTAGCTTATCATCATACTCTTTACGCAATTTACCCTTTTTTTGAAAGAACATTTTTGTTTCTCCTCTTATACTTCTCTACGACCTTCTAACGCTTTCGACAGTGTCACTTCATCTGCATATTCTAAATCTCCACCAACTGGCAGACCGTGTGCAATACGAGTTACTTTAATACCTGTCGGTTTTAAGAGGCGGGATATATACATCGCTGTAGCTTCCCCTTCAATATTAGGATTTGTTGCTAATATTACTTCTTGTACTGTTTCATCGTGTAGTCGCTTTAGAAGTTGCGGGATATTAATGTCTTCTGGTCCAATTCCCTCCATTGGAGAGATAGCACCACGTAACACATGATATACACCTTGATACTCTTTCATCTTTTCCATCGCGATTACATCTTTCGGTTCTTGCACGACACAAACAACTGATTGATCTCGATGTGAATCATTACAAATATAACAAGGGTCACGGTCAGTAATATGCCCGCATACAGAACAATATGCTAAGTCTCGCTTCGCATTTACAAGTGCTTTTGCAAAACCTAACACATCATCTTCTTTCATATCTAATACGAAAAACGCCAATCGAACCGCTGTTTTCGGTCCGATTCCTGGCAATTTCATAAAACTATCAATTAGTTTTGATATTGGTTCTGGATAATGCATATATCAATATCCTCCTAGAACATTCCACCCGGTAAGTTTAAGCCTTTTGTAAATTTACCCATTGTAGAGTTTGAAAGTTCATCAGCTTTTTTAAGTGCATCGTTTGTTGCAGCTAACACTAAGTCTTGTAACATTTCGATATCTTCTGGATCTACAACTTCTTCTTTCACTTTTACTTCAAGAATTTGCTTATGACCATTTGCAATAACTGTGATCATACCGCCGCCAGCTGTACCTTCAACTGTTTTTTCACCAAGTTCTTCTTGCGCCTTTGCCATTTCCTTTTGCATCTTTTGCATTTGTTTCATCATGTTATTCATATTTCCCATTCCGCCACGCATCATAATTAATTCCTCCTAATTATCATTACTCTTTTATTTCAATGAGTTCTTGCCCTACTAATTTTACAGCCTCTTCTATAAGAGGATCTTCTTTTTTCTCTGGGCTTTCTTCAGAACTTCCACCTTCACGCTGTAAAAAATCTTCACGGATTTTACCCCATTCACTTTTTGGAATGGCAATCATATTTAATCTTTTACTTAGCAATTCAAATAAAGTTTGTTCCACTGTATCCATAGCCTCTCGATTTTCGCTTGCCATTTTACAGTGAATCTCATATTGGAACGCTAAAACGTAAGTATCATCTGAAGCCGCTACCGGTTCGCTATTTTCTAACAAAACAGCAAACGCTACTTTGTTGTATGCTTTGAGTCTTCCTAACAACTCTCCCCATACAGCTTTTAATTGCTCTAAATCTTGACGCTTCGCTTGCTTTAATACTTCATTTACGCGTCCGACAGGTATCTTCATACTTCCTGTCCGTACTGGCTTTGGTGCTGCACGCGTCTCTCTGACTTCCTGCTGCACACCGGCCGGCACACCATTCTTTTTGACTTGTTCTAACTCTTTCTCCAATTGCTGCATCCTGTTCATAATTGCTTGTAAACGATCTGCACCATTTGCTTGCATCATAAACTGTTGACACAGTTGTACCATAACAACTTCTAAGAAAATTCGCGGATGATTTGTCCACTTCATTTCCTGTTGTGCTTTACTAAGAGTATGAATGATCTCATAGATTACTTCCGGTTGCATTTCTTCACTTAACGTCCGGAATTGCTCATCTACCATTACTCGTTCCAACATATGTTCCAATTGTGGTGAAGTTTGATATAAAAGTATATCACGATAATAGTAAATGAAATCTTCCATAAAGCGAACTGGATCTTTCCCTTTACCCATCATCTCATCTATGATACGTAATGCTCTTGATACATCATTTTCACGTATACATTCTACTAAGTTTCCTAAGTATTGCTGAGAAACAGACCCTGTTACAGCTAATACATCTTCTGTCGTAACGGTCTCATCACTATAAGATATTGCCTGATCAATAAGACTGAGCGCATCACGCATACCACCTTCAGCGGCACGTGCAACAATTTGTAACGCCTCATCTTCTACTTGCGTACCTTCATTGTTCACAACTGTCGATAATCTCTCAACAATATCATTTACTGATATCTTTCGAAATTCGAAACGTTGGCAACGCGAAATAATTGTAGGCGGTATCTTATGCGGTTCTGTTGTCGCCAAAATAAAGATAACATGTCCTGGCGGTTCTTCTAACGTTTTTAAAAGCGCATTGAAGGCACCCATGGAAAGCATATGAACTTCATCAATAATGTATACTTTATATTCTACAGCACTTGGAGCATATTTTACTTTATCTCTAATATCTCGAATTTCATCTACACCGTTATTTGAAGCCGCATCAATTTCTAATACATCTGAAATAGATCCTTGTGTAATCCCCAAACAAGAAGGACATTCATTACAAGGTTCAGCTACCGGAGCATGTTCACAGTTAATTGCTTTTGCAAACACTTTTGCAATTGTCGTTTTCCCTGTTCCCCTCGGCCCAGAAAATAAATAAGCATGTGAAACTTTCTCTTGAAGAAGGGCATTTTGCAACGTTTTTGTCACGTGCTTTTGACCGACTACATCTTCAAACTTTTGCGGTCTCCATGTTCGGTATAACGCTTGGTATGACACGAAAATACGGCCTCCCTCAAAGGTTATTATCTCATTTATTATAACCCATTCTGTTTATAGATTCCAAAAGTTATTTTCTATACAAAAAACCCACCTTAGTATTAAGGTGAGTTTTGTATACATATATAACTGCCGTGCACCTTCTGTCGATTACGTACCATAAGCGTTACTTAAGCAGTTAGCTCGGTTCAGGCACTCCTGCGGCACACGAGAAGACCCGCTTATTGCTGCTTCCTTCCGGACCTGACAAGGTTCACGGGGTCCCGTTGCGCAGGACCCAAACGTCAACACCACTTACTTAAGGCAGACCTTACAGCAACATAACCTCGAGAAGGGATTCGGCCTCGCTAGAGCGGATTGCGAGTATAGGGCACCGCTACCTCCCCGCTTAGCACGGCAAAGTTAAAACCAATATTCGGTTGCCTTCATTAAAGGCACTATCAGTATAACTTGTTTTTTTATAAAATGCAAATACGTTAATTCTCTTTACTTTTCTCTAATTTCTTAATCGCTTTTCTTTTTTTACGAAGCGCTCTAAAAAAGTTCGTTAACAGCGTACCGCACTCTTCTTCTAATACACCAGCTACTACCTCGCATTGATGATTAAAGCGTTCATCCGTTAACAGATTCATCAATGTCCCTGCACATCCACCTTTCGGATCACTCGCACCATATACAACTCGCTTTACTCGTGATAAAACAATTCCACCTGCACACATCGGACAAGGCTCTAATGTTACATATAACGTCGCATCTTCTAAACGCCATGTCCCTAATTTTTTGCACGCCTCATCAATAGCTAACAACTCAGCGTGAGCTATCGATCTTTGCTCAGTCTCCCTTAAATTATGAGCAACACTAATTACTTCACCATCCAACACTATAACTGCCCCAATCGGTACTTCCTGTATTGCCTCTGCTTTTTTAGCCTCTTCTATTGCTAACTGCATAAAATAAATATCTTGATCACGTTCCATAACATAGTCCTTTCATTACAAATAAAGTACACTTATTTCCATTTACTACACATGGGATAACTTTTATAAATTCAATCCACCCTAAGAAAAAAGAGAGGGGATTACATATGAAGAATACTGCCTTACTCATTATCGATATGATTAATGACTTTCAATTTTCACACGGGCCTATCCTAGCCAAAAAATGCGAAATTATAACCAATCCTATTTTACAATTAAAGAAAACAATGAAATCCTTCGGTTGCCCCATCATTTATATTAATGACCATTATCAACTTTGGAGGTCTGATATTGACCAATTGATTACTCATTGCACAAATGAGTATAGTAAAAATATCATTCATCAGATCGCTCCAAATGCTGATGATTACATTTTTATTAAACCACATTATTCTGCTTTTTATGAAACACCTTTAAATTCTTTATTAGGCTATTTAAAAATAGAAAATCTAATATTAACAGGTGTCGCCGGGAATATATGTATCCTCTTTACAGCTAACGATGCTCATATGAGGAATTATACATTGTATGTACCACAGGACTGTATTGCATCTAATGATGATCAGGATAACCTGCATGCTTTAAAAATAATGGAAGCCACATTAAAAGCAAATATAGTACCGTCGTTTCAAATAAAATTTAATTAATACATATATCTATTTTCCAACTTTTTATATCAAATTAACCCGCTCGCTTCCCTCTTGTGCTACAATAATTCTGTTTTGTGTTTTTAGTAGTCACGGTAAATCACTGATTGAAAGGAGGAAACAGCGTGACCGGAGTACCATTTATCACGGTTGAAGGACCAATTGGTGTTGGAAAAACTTCACTTGCGAAGGAAATTTCAACTCACATGCAACTCCACTTACTGAAAGAGATTGTTGATGAAAACCCCTTTTTAGGAAAGTTCTATGAAGACATCGACGAATGGAGTTTTCAAACAGAGATGTTCTTTCTTTGTAATAGATACAAACAATTAGAAGATATTAACATAAAGTATTTGAATCAAAGGAAGCCAGTAGTAGCGGATTATCATATATTCAAAAATGTAATTTTTGCATCCCGTACATTAAAAGATTCTCAATACGACAAGTACATGCAAATCTATCGTATCCTTACACAAGATATGCCAGTTCCAAACGTTATCGTTTATTTAACAGCTAGCCTCGAAACATTACAAAAGCGAATCGCAATGCGCGGAAGAGAATTCGAAAAAAATATGGATCCAAATTACTTACTACAGCTCACAAAAGATTACGAAACAGCAATGGATGCTTTTAAAAAGGACCATCCGGATATCCCAGTATTGAAATTTAACGGAGACGATATGGATTTTGTAAAAAATCCTGATGATTTAAACGTCATCCTATCTGCCCTTCAAAATACTCTCTTAAAGGAGTCGAAATAATAATGAATTTAAGGCAAAAATATGATATACCAAATGACGCAGTAATCACTATCGCTGGAACAGTAGGTGTCGGTAAATCCACTATGACAACTGCATTGGCTAACGCTTTAGGGTACCGCACATCATTTGAAAAGGTAGATTCTAATCCGTATTTGGACAAGTTCTATGCTGATTTCACACGCTGGAGCTTTCACTTACAAGTGTATTTTTTAGCAGAACGGTTTAAAGAACAAAAAAGAATTTTTGAATACGGTGGCGGTTTTGTTCAAGATCGCTCTATCTATGAAGACACTGGCATTTTTGCAAAAATGCATCACGAAAAAGGTACAATGACGGAAACTGATTATGAAACATATAAAGGTTTATTTGACGCTATGGTCATGACTCCTTACTTCCCTCATCCAGATTTATTAATTTACTTAGAAGGTTCTTTCGACGATATTGTTGATCGTATCCAAGAACGTGGACGTCCGATGGAACAGCAAACACCAATCGAGTATTGGAAAGAGATGCATGGGCGTTATGAAAACTGGATTAACAACTTTAATTCATGCCCTGTTTTACGATTAAACATTAATGAATACGATATTTTAAAAGATGGCGATTCCATTGAACCAATCATAAAAAAAATCGGTCATTTTTTAAAACAAACACGTAAACTTGTAAAATAAAAAACCCGTGCATATGCACGGGTTTTTCTATTAAATTACTTTTTCTTTGTTGGAGCAATAATTTCACTCTCAGGTTTTCCAGCGTTAATGCGCTGACGAACAGTACTTGTACTAATATCGTACGCCTCAGCAATCTCTTTAACAGTCATTTCTTTCCCGTTAATTACTGCTGTTAATACTTTACCTGTACGTTTTGGAGCTGCTTCTTTCTTTACAGCTTCTTTTTTAACTTTTTTTGGTGCCTCTACTTTTGTTGCAGTTTGCTTTACATCACAAGTGCAACCACAAAGTTTACGGAATGTATCATCGCTAATAATGCGTGATACATTTGCACCACTGTTTAAAATTCTATTGTTCTTACAGACAGGACATTGTACATAATATAAAGTTTTTCCATCTAAAGGAAACGTTTGTATAATAAGATCCATGTTGACTCCTTTCATATCTATGAAGATAATCATCGGAATATGAGTGTGTAATAAGGACAAAATCGCCTTACACCATACTTTATGATTGGTTTTAAAATAAAAACTCGTTACGTGTGGTAACGAGTTCTCCAATCTCCACTTATATGCGCTGTTGTCAATTATATCTGGAGGAGGTAGAGGGATTCGAACCCCCGCGCGACTCTCGCCGCCTGTCGGTTTTCAAGACCGATCCCTTCAGCCAGACTTGGGTATACCTCCATATTGACATCAAATATAATATCAAAAGAAAAACAGTTAGTCAACCCTACTAAAATAAATTATGAGGAAAGGAAAATTTTACTTTTCCTCTCCTATATTATAGTACTGACAACGCTCATAATTACCAATCACTCATACCGATGAATGTTTATAAATTTACTTAATAACTGTTTTTCCTCCCATATAAGGGCGAAGAACTTCTGGAATTATAATTGTACCATCTTCTTGTTGGTAGTTCTCTAAAATAGCTGCCACCGTACGTCCAATTGCAAGACCAGATCCATTTAATGTATGAACATGTTCTGGTTTGCCGTTTGGCTCACGACGGAAACGGATATTTGCACGTCTCGCTTGGAAAGCCTCGAAATTACTACAAGAAGAGATTTCACGATATGTGCCATAGCTTGGAATCCATACTTCAATATCGTATTTCTTCGCTGCCGTAAATCCTAAATCGCCTGTGCACATGCTCATAACGCGATATGGCAACTCTAATAATTGTAACACGCGTTCTGCATCATTTGTTAGTTTTTCTAACTCTTCATAAGAATCTTCTGGTTTTACGAACTTCACAAGCTCTACTTTATTGAACTGGTGCTGACGAATTAAACCACGTGTATCACGGCCAGCTGAACCTGCTTCAGAACGGAAACAAGAGCTAAATGCAGCATATCTTATAGGCAATTGATCTTTATTTAAGATCTCATCACGGTGCATATTTGTTACAGGTACTTCAGCTGTTGGAATTAAGAAGTAGTCTTCACTTTCAATACGGAATGCATCTTCTTCAAACTTCGGAAGTTGTCCTGTCCCTGTCATGCTTGCACGGTTTACCATATAAGGAGGTAATACTTCTTCATATCCATGCTCATCAGTATGAAGATCAAGCATAAAGCTAATTAAAGCACGCTCTAATCTTGCGCCAGCACCTTTGTAGAATACGAAACGGCTTCCTGTTACTTTTCCAGCACGTTCAAAATCTAGAATTCCTAAATCTGTAGCAAGATCCCAATGTGGTTTTGGTTCAAAAGCAAATTCCTTTACTTCTCCCCAAGTGCGAGCTACTACATTATCATCCTCTGTTTCACCAACTGGAGCAGATTCGTGAGGAATATTTGGAATAGATAGCATCAATCTTTCTAGATCTTCTTCAACTGTACGAAGTTCATTATCAAGATCTTTTACTTTTTCTCCAACTTCACGCATTTCTAAAATTAGAGCTTCTGCATCTTTCTTTTCGCGCTTCAATACAGAGATTTGTTGAGATACTTCGTTACGTTTACTTTTTAGTTCCTCTGTTTGAACAAGTAGTTCTCTTCTTCTCGTATCCAACTCTTCAAAGCGACCAAAATCAGTTAAATCTTCGCCTCTATGCTGTAACTTTGCTTTTACTTCTTCAAAATTTGTACGTAAAAATTTAATATCAAGCATTATATACTCCTCCTTTTATTTTATAAAACACAAAAAACTCCCGTCCCTATATAAAGGGACGGGAGTTAACCCGCGTTGCCACCCTAGTTGAAAGCATTACCGCCTTCCTCTCAAGTAGAAATAACGGCTCTTCACCGGGAATGTTTACTAATCATAAAGATATTCCACATTCCATTCCAGGATGGATTCACAAACTGTTTCTATCGATTTCCACCAACCATCGACTCTCTATAAGAAACGACATTTGTTACTACTTCCTATCAACACGCTTATTTTATAAAATTGTTACCATCAATTTACTATAATCTTATACAAGTTGCAAGTTACTTATACAACTTTTTTCATTTTCGCTTCTTTTACCATTTCTACAAAGTATGCTGTTACACGATGATCATCCGTTAATTCCGGATGGAAAGAAGCAGCTAAAAACGACCCTTGCCTTACAGCCACCATTCGATCACCATGTGTAGAAAGCACTTCAACATCATCTGCTACATTTACAACATACGGAGCACGAATAAATACGCCAACAAAATCTTCTCCCACACCTTTAATAGAAAGTGCAGCTTCAAAGCTATCTTTTTGACGTCCAAACGCGTTGCGCTCAACTGTAATATCCATAGCACCAATATGTGCTTCGTCATAGCCAATAAGTGTTTTTGCAAGAAGAATCATTCCTGCACATGTACCAAACATTGGTTTACCAGACTTCGCGAATGTACGAAGTGGCTCCATGAAAGCATACTTATCAATAAGACGGCGCATAGTTGTACTTTCACCGCCTGGTAAAATAAGACCATCAATCTCTTCAAGTTGTTCTATACGCTTTACAATAACAGCTTCTGCACCACTTGCTTCAACTGATTTTACATGTTCACGAACTGCACCTTGAAGACCTAGTACACCGATTTTCACCATTTTAAAGTTCTCCTTCAATTACCATCCACGCTCTTGCATGCGTTGCTCTGGTAGTAACGTTGAAATTTCGATACCTTTCATCGCATTACCTAATCCTTTAGAAAGGCTTGCAATTAATTCGTAATCCTCATAATGAGTTGTCGCTTCAACAATTGCACGCGCAAATTTCGCTGGATTCTCTGATTTAAAGATACCAGATCCAACAAATACACCATCCGCACCAAGTTGCATCATTAACGCTGCATCTGCTGGTGTTGCTACACCACCTGCTGCAAAGTTTACAACCGGCAAACGACCAAGGCGTTTAATTTCAAGTAGTACTTCATAAGGAGCACCAGTATTTTTTGCATATGTCATTAACTCATCTTCACGTAGACTTGCAACTTGACGGATTTCTGCATTGACTTGACGCATATGACGCACTGCCTCTACAATGTTTCCTGTTCCTGGTTCACCTTTTGTACGAAGCATAGATGCACCTTCTGCAATACGACGTGCAGCTTCTCCGATATCACGGCAACCACATACAAATGGAACTGTGTAATCACGTTTATTTAAATGGTATACTTCATCGGCAGGAGTTAATACTTCACTCTCATCGATATAGTCTACCCCTAATGATTCTAATACACGTGCTTCTACAAGGTGACCGATACGGCATTTTGCCATAACCGGAATTGACACAGCACCCATAACTTCTTCAACAATTGTTGGGTCTGCCATACGAGAAACGCCACCTGCTGCACGAATATCTGCTGGTACACGCTCTAATGCCATAACGGCAACGGCGCCTGCCTCTTCTGCAATTTTTGCTTGTTCAGCGTTAATTACGTCCATAATAACGCCGCCTTTTTGCATTTCTGCCATTCCACGTTTTACACGTTCTGTCCCTGTTACATTTGTCATGTTACAAAAACCCCCCTAGGTGAATTGCTTTTCCCCGTTAAAGGCGAAAATTAAGAATACTCTTACATTCTACCACTAACTATCAGATGCTTGTCTACTACTTTTTCATAAAGTCGGTATGAAAAATAGGAATAAGAAAAAGCCCCTACAATGAGGAGCTTTTAAAACCAACCTTTTACTGTATCAACAGCACTATTCCATATACCACTAAAGAAAGAACCAATTCCGCGCATAGCACGAGTAAACCAGTTTGCTTCTTCTACTTCAGCTGTTGTTACAAGATCCACTTGCAACGACTTACCAGTTAAAAATCCAGGATCGTTTGTATCTTTTGGCGTAATGACCATTTGACCAAGCGCAGCTCCCTTTTTAATAGGTGCCTCTTGTCCCTTACTTGATTCTTTTAATTCTGTTTTATAAACATCTTTACTTCCTTTTGGTACTGGAAGTGAAATGGCTTGTTTCGTTTGAACTGCTACATCTTTATCTTTCGCATTTTCTACTCGTACTGTTTCTTGTCCTTTTACTGAAGAACCTTTTTTATACATTTGTTTCATTTCAAAGTTAGCAAATCCATAATCATATAGCTTCTTTGTTTCATCAAAACGTGCTGT
This sequence comes from Bacillus cereus group sp. MYBK139-1, assembly GCF_051916915.1. Taxonomy (NCBI): domain Bacteria; kingdom Bacillati; phylum Bacillota; class Bacilli; order Caryophanales; family Bacillaceae; genus Bacillus; species Bacillus cereus group sp. MYBK139-1. The sequence continues at coordinate 11,215 of NZ_JBQAHO010000014.1, forward strand.
ATGAGAACTTGTTTTAATCACTACAGAAATAAAACGCATACCGTTTCTTTCAACCGTACCAGTGAAACAATCTCCCGCTTCTGGAGTTGAGCCTGTTTTTAGGCCATCTACGCCATCATATTCTTTAACTAAGCCCTTTAACATCCAGTTCCAGTTCGACATTGCAAACTTCTCTTTTTCTGGACGGAATTCTTTTTTCGGGATTTTTGCTGTATCTAACACTTTTGGATAATCTTTAATTAAATGTTGTGCTAAAGTTGCAACATCCTTTGCAGACATTTTATTTTCTTCATCCGCTGTTGTTCCTTCTGGATGCATTCCCTTTAAATCTTTATTCGTTAAACCTGTAGAATTGACAAATTTATAATTTTTCAACCCTAGTTCTTTCGATTTATCATTCATCATTTTTACGAAATCTACTTCTTTACCTGCAATTGCTTCTGCTAATGCAATCGTTGCACCATTTGCAGAGAAGATTGCCATTGCCTCGTATAACTCTTTTACTGTATAAGAGCCGCCATTTTCTAATGCCACATTTGATAATGAAGCATCCTGTGAAACTTTATACGCATATTCAGAAACCTTAATTTTCTGATCCCACTTAAGCTTTCCTTTATCCACTGCTTCGTGAACTAAATACTCACTCATCATCTTCGTCATACTAGCAATGGATAATAATTCATCTGCATTCTTTTGATATACAATTTTTCCAGAATTCGCTTCAACTAAAATTGCCGCACCTGCTTCAATATTTAAAGCGGCTCCTGTTTCAGCTGATGCATTGCTATATGGTAACAACATACTACAAGCTAGTGTAAGCATTGTTACTAGTGCAATGAATCTTTTGCAAAACATACCTTTCACTTTTGCTACCCCCAATATCTATGTACTCACATAACCGTTATTCTAACATAATCAAAAAAAAATAGACAGAGATATAAAATCTCCGTCTATTTATATATAAGACATTATAATGAGTAGTTTGGAGCCTCTTTTGTAATTTGTACGTGATGAGGATGACTTTCAAGTAAACCAGCACCTGACATACGAACAAATTGTGCATTCTCACGTAAGAATTCTAAATCTTGTGCTCCGCAATATCCCATACCCGCACGTAATCCACCGACTAATTGATGAACCGTATCTGCTAAAGGTCCTTTATATGGTACTCGTCCTTCAATACCTTCTGGAACAAGTTTTTTATTTCCTTCTTGGAAATAACGATCTTTACTTCCTTTTTCCATCGCTCCGACAGAACCCATACCACGATATACTTTAAATTGGCGACCTTGATAAATTTCAGTTTCACCAGGACTTTCAGCAACACCAGCAAACATACTACCTAGCATAACAACATGTGCTCCTGCTGCTAAAGCTTTAACCATATCACCAGAGTACTTAATACCACCGTCAGCGATAACTGGGATACCGTGTTTACGAGCTTCTGTTGCACAATCATAAACCGCTGTTAATTGTGGTACACCAACCCCAGCTACAACACGTGTTGTACAGATAGAGCCTGGTCCAATACCAACTTTAACTACGTTTGCACCTGCTTCAATTAATGCTCTTGTTGCTTCAGCAGTAGCAACATTTCCAGCGATAATATTTAATGATGGATACTTTGCACGAACTTCTTTTACTTTATCAATAACGCCTTGAGAATGTCCATGAGCTGTATCAAGTACGATTGCATCTACGCTAGCTTTTACTAATGCGTCAATGCGAGTCATAGCATCAGCCGTTACACCAACCGCTGCTCCAACTAATAAGCGCCCTTGCTTATCCTTCGCAGAATTTGGGAATTCAATTACTTTTTCAATATCTTTTATTGTAATAAGCCCTTGTAATACACCGTTGTTATCAACAAGAGGGAGTTTTTCAATTTTATACTTTTGTAGGATCTTTTCAGCCTCATCTAGCGTTGTACCAACTGGAGCTGTAATTAGCTGTTCTTTTGTCATTACGTCGGAAATTTTGATTGAGTAGTCTTGGATAAAACGCATATCACGGTTTGTAATAATACCAACTAATTTTCGCTCGTCTAAATTATTTACAACCGGTACACCTGAGATACGATATTTCCCCATAAGGTGCTCTGCATCATACACTTGATGTTCTGGAGTTAAAAAGAAAGGATCTGAAATAACACCACTTTCAGAACGTTTTACTTTATCAACCTGCTCGGCTTGTTGTTCAATAGACATATTTTTATGAATAATTCCTAAACCGCCTTGACGAGCCATTGCAATAGCCATATCCGCTTCTGTTACTGTATCCATTCCTGCACTAATTAACGGGATGTTTAACTGTAAGCTTTCAGATAAAACTGTTTTAACACTTACTTCTCTTGGTAGTACATCTGACTTTGCTGGTACAAGTAATACGTCATCAAAAGTCAAACCTTCTTTAACAAATTTAGATTCCCACATAATTGTTCCCCCCATGATACCAGAAATTATTATTAGTAGCTTATCAATTGGTTAAAATACTGTCAAGGACGTATATATATGTTAGAATTTTTAGACAATAAAAGGAGCGTAATATATGCATCAAACACATTGTACTTGGCAGCAATTAAGTTTCTTCTTTTCATCTCAAAATGTACAACGTTATCTTGCCCGTTGTTATGAAAAATCCTCCATACAAAATGCTGAAAAAAAAAGTTTTGAAAATTGTTATCCCTTTATTTATTACTTAGAACATGGGAAAAATTATTATGAATTATATAAGGTAGCTCCCTTTTCAATTCAGCCAATGTTATTGTTTTATGGAATGAGCCAACTTTTTAAAGCATGCTTATTAACTATTGATCCGAACTATCCTGAATCCACTACTGTTTTAGCTCATGGTGTTACGACTCGTAAGCGGAAAAAACAGGGCTATCAATTTTTAGAAGATGAGGTAAAGGTACAAAAAAATGGATTATTTACTCATGTTGCAGAACAGCTGTTTCACATGAAACACTTAGAATCAGAGAAGTTTAACATGTTGGATTTAATGGGGAATATTCCTGAATTACAAAACTTATTTCGCTATAGTCAACGAGGTGCCACTTTGTATAAAATTGATTCAACAAATGCAAATGAACTTTCCTTTTCAGTCAATATACTAGATCGACTTCATATGACTTCAGAAAGATTTTCACGTTATATTGAATCAATTTGTAAGCACTTATCCGTGCAACATGTTACTGGGAAACCGAGCGCCTCCAATTTGCTTTTTACAGCTCCTATTCAATCGTGGAATCCTATATATAGTACGCCTTTATACTACGAATATCTCGCTGATACTTATTACTTACCACTTACAACTGACCCTAGAAATCCTAAACCCGTATTACCTGAACTTCTTGTTCACTATTTATTGCTCTACAATTTAAGTATGATTTCTAGATATGAAACAGATTGGTGGTATGATTTACTTGGAAGCTATGGCTCTGAAGATTACCCATTTATTTATCAATTTCTTACTATTTCGGCTCAAAAAATTCCTTACTACATTTCGAATTTTTTACTAGCAGAACCGAGCCTATTTCATGGGAAATAAAAAAACACAAGTCAAAAGACTTGTGTTTTTAGTTGCTTGGCGACGTCCTACTCTCACAGGGACAAGGTCCCAACTACCATCGGCGCTAGAGAGCTTAACTTCCGTGTTC
>NZ_JBQAHO010000015.1:0-8537 GCF_051916915.1 Bacillus cereus group sp. MYBK139-1
AAGTTAGTTTGTCTAGCATCTAAAATAAAAATTGACGTTTCACGTTGTTTGTTTCGTTCAGTTTTCAAAGAACTACTTGGTCGCTCATTTGCGACTTCCTTATGTTAACATTTTCATCTTTCAATGTCAACTAAGTTTTTTATTTCGTTTGTCGCTTTCGACGTTGTTGTCATCGGCGACCTGTTCTATACTACACCTCTATACTCTAATCGTCAATACTTTTCATCTTTTTTATTTTATAAATTATAAAGTTTTTTTATGCTCCTTCCCTAAAGATTAATAAACTAGTGCAGTCACTTTTATAATCGACAGTTTCTACTTTCTAAAGAATGAATATCAAGCCAAACAAATATATATTAAAAGTAGCTTTTTTATTTCGATTACATTCACAATTTCTCATACCACTTCTCTCTAGGAATTATAAATACACCATACCTTTACTAAAAATCTAATTAACTTAGGAGGCGTTATGAAATGCATGTTAATAAGAAAATCATTTATGTATCCCATGATGCCCATTTCCACGGAGCACAACTGCTTTCTTTACATACTATTAAAGCTCTTAAAGAAAACTTTCATTACTCCGTCGCAATTATTTCTATTGGAACGGGCATTTTAATCCAAGATTTTCAAAAGTATGGTCCTGTTTATTGCCTAGAGGAAAACTACCCAACGGAAGAAAAAGTCGAATTATTAATAAAGAAGTTATTATTAAAAGACTATACCATCGCCATATGTAGTACCGTCATAAGTGGTGATATAGTTGCATTACTAGCTAAACATAATATTAAAGTTATTTCATTAATACATGAATTGCCGCATTTAATACAACAGTACTCTGCTGAGGGAAAAGCAAGAAACATTGCCCAATCTGCTCACAAAATTGTCTTCCCTTCACAATACGTGTATGAAAAATTCCGTACAATCACCCAATTAGATCGTCAAAAATGCCACATCCTCCCTCAAGGTTTGTTTAACCACAATCCTTATAAGAACAATATTGCAAAAGCGAGAAACGAATTACGAAAAAAACACAACCTGCCTCTCGATAGCAAAATCATTTTGGGGGTAGGTTTCGCTGATCATCGAAAAGGAATAGATTTATTCTCACTTATTGCTTACTCAGTAAGAAAGGTACATACGAATATTCATTTTATCTGGGTTGGGAAAACAGATGTTCATTTTTTAAATACAATATCCCCAAGATATACAGCACATTTCACATTAGTGGACCCCACTCCAGATATCGGTTTATATAACGCCGGTGCTGATTTATATTTATTAACTTCAAGAGAAGACCCTTTCCCAAACGTAGTTTTAGAAGCATTAGATACCAAAGTCCCTGTTATAGGTTTCAAAAACGCTGGAGGTTTTCAAGATGTTGTTACGGAACAAACCGGCGCATTAGTAGACTATTTAAACTTACCTATGATGCTGGAAAGAATATATGAACTTATTGGGAATGAAGATTTACGATTACAAAAAGGGACCTTTGGCCAAGAACTTATTGAAAGAGATTTCAACTTTCTTGATTACGTTTATCAATTATTAAACTTGCTTGAGCATAATTATAAAAAAATAAGCGTCATTGTACCGAACTATAATTACGAAAAATACTTACCGGAACGAGTTAAATCCATATTAAACCAAACCTATCCCCTTTACGAACTAATCTTCCTAGACGATGCCTCTACTGACAATAGCGTATCTATATTTGAAAAGCTGCTCTCAAACGAAAATAAACACCACCTGAAAGTTCAGCAGATTATTAATGATAAAAACTCTGGTTCTGTATTTAAACAATGGATAAAAGGTGTCTCTGCAGCAACCGGTGATTATATTTGGATTGCTGAGGCTGATGACTTATGTGATCAGACATTTTTAGAAGAAGTAATACAAGGGTTTCATATAGATAGTGATGTTACCTTAAGCTACACACAATCAAAACAAATAGATGAACAAGGAAATATCATGGCCAATCATTATTTGGATTACACAAATGATATTGATAAGGAAAAATGGCAGAGTTCTTATGTCCGAAAAGGGATAGATGAAATACAAGATACGTTACTTATCAAAAACACCATACCTAATGTCTCAAGTGTAGTTTTTAAAAACATAGATATAAAAACAATAGCAAAACAATTGGAAAAGTTTAAAATAGCTGGTGATTGGTTTTTCTATGTTTCTCTTCTTAAAGAGGGGAACATTTATTTTAATCCAAAACCTCTAAACTATCATAGACGACATACAAATAGCGTAACAAGAACAGAAGATTCATATTCCCATTACAGTGAAGTTGTACAAATGCAGAATTTCATTAAAGACACCTTTACTATCGACGACATTTCAAAAAAGAAAATGTATGCATATAGAAAGTACCTTGAAACATATTTGAAGGTTTAATTATATATTTTCTTTATCATCAGTATCTCTTGTAAGACATTACTATTATTTAAGGGGTGTTACTCTTTGAAAGAATTTATAGAGGCAAATAAACATTTGATTTCTCAAATTGCACAAAAATACAATGTAAGTGCAAATATCCACCCAGAGGATCATATCTTTCAATTCCTTGTCACAAATCCAGTCTTTCCATCTAAAAAAGAAGCAATAGATTATTATTTTAAAGATGGAAGAAAATCAGCAGAAACACTCTTAGATTTAATTACTTCCTTTTCTCCTCTTGTAGACACTCCAATTCAATTATTAGAATTCGCATCCGGATATGGCTGCGTAACACGTCATTTATTAAATCAGCAAACGAACTTAAGTATAACTACTTGTGATATACACGAAGAGGCTATTACTTTTATTGAAAGCACATTACATACTTCATCTCTATTATCTCACCCTGAACCAGAACAAGTAAAATTAGCCTCGTCTACGTACGATATCGTTTTTTGTCTATCCTTTTTTTCTCATATGCCTGATACAACTTGGTTTCGTTGGCTTCAGACATTGTATAATGCTGTTTCCCCTGGCGGATTACTCATTTTCACAACTCATGGATATCAAAGTAAAAAGTACTTCGGCTTTCCCGCTTTAAATAAAAAGGGTTATTGGTTTCTCCCCTCTAGCGAACAACTCGATTTAGATGTGCATCAATACGGGCAAACGATCGTTAGCCCCTCTTACGTATGTGACAAAATTAAATTATTACCTTATAATCCTATTATCAAAAAATACACTGAAGGTTTTTGGTGGGAACATCAAGATCTTTGGGTAATAAAAAAAGAAATAAAATAATAAACCACGCTCTACTTATACAGAAGTAGGGCATGGCTTATTATTTTTTACTATATAAGAACTCTTCAATCCATAGCTTATTTAATCTAATTCCACTTTTGAAATCCACTTTCGGTTCCCAATTACATTCTCGTCTTACTCTATCTATATTTAAAATGATTTTTTGAACGTTTTCTTGCTTTTGTTTATAGCAGATAAAGTCCACTTTTCTTTCCGTTAATTTCTCCAATTCTACTATAATTCGTTTTAAAGAGAGACCCTTTCCGCTACCTATATTATACACACAAAATTTCAAGTGATTTAATTGCGATAGTTGTATAGTAACTTCCACTAAATCATCGATATAAATATAATCTCGAATAATCTCTTGTGGATTCCCATATATATTAATCTTTTCATTACTGAGATGCTGATACAAAAAACAATTTATTGCTCCAACTTTCTTTAACGGGTTTTGATATTTTCCATACGGATTAGAATATCTACATACAACATAGTCCATTCCATATTTTTTCTTATAAAAGTACAAATAATTTTCAAGCGACACCTTTGTTATTCCATAAGGAGAAAGTGGTTTTAATGGATGTTCCTCATCAATAGGTAGATATTCCGGTTCACCATAAACTGTGCCTCCAGAAGACGCTAATACGATTTTTTTAATGGGGAAATTTTTAGCACTTTCCATGAAATTAAGAAAAAAAAGGCTACTGTTTATATCTCCGAAAACATCTTCAATTGAAGTTGTTACATTAGACGTTGCAGCTAAATAAATAATAATATCCACATTAACTAAGGCTTTATATATATCTTCAACATTTGCTAAATCACCTTTAATAAATTCAACCTCACTTATAATATTTTGAGGAAAATTATTTATATGTCTGGAAAATACTTTTACATTTTGGCCTTTTTTCAATAAACCTAATGCGAGGTTAATACCAATGAAACTATTTCCACCTACTATTAAATAATTATTCTTCCGCATAATATCCTCTCTAGTAATAAGATTTTTGCTTATCACACCTAGAAATATAAATAAATGAACTTAGTCAATTCTATTATTGAGTCTCTTATAATTGTATGCCCCTTATAAATTTTCATTATCTTTATTTTATATTTTCCCTTTAGAATCACTACCTTATTTAAGCTGCCCCCAAAAAACACTCATAATATTTACTCATTCCTATGAATATATTGGATTAGTAAAAGCTTCCCCCTCTCCATAAATAAAACTTTCAAAAAGGAGCACTACATGTATGAAGAATGTAAATCAAGAGCTTTTAAATCATGTAATTCTACATAAAGATCGAATCCCACATTTCCATAAAGACTTTCCCCTTATACTATTCTGGAGCCACAGAAGCGGATGCACTACTTTAGCTAATTGGTTCTTTTTTCAAATTGGATTGTTTAATGAAGCAAAGAAATACCATGACTTTATTCATTACTATGAATTCTGGGTGTATAAAAACAACACCAACTACATACCAGAGTTACAAAATGGGATTCTAACAGCAGAAAAAGATGTTTGTAAACTCGTACGAAATCCCTATACAAGGGCCGTCAGCTCATTTTTATTACTTGCTGACAATCCATATGCAATTCCTCAATGGGAAAGTATCCGCCAGTATTTATATAATGACAAATATAGTAACCGAGGAATATCATTTAAACAATTTTTATATTACGTTCGAGCATTAGGCCCAAATTCCGTAGCAATGGACATACATTTTAGTCAGCAATACGTTCCGGGTGAAGAAAACTTCATTCAACACTATATTCCTTTAGAAGATTTTAATACACAAATCACCAAAATAGAACATACGTACGATTTGGTTAAATCTAATTTAGCGCTACTTACAAATTCAGATCATCATCGCGCTCATAAAATGATGTATACAGGAAGCTATTCAGAACTCAGCATTACAGATGTCGCCTTCCCTCGCTTTCCGACATATGAAAGTTTTTATGATGAAGAAACAATGGCGTTAGTTACAGAAATATATGCACAAGACTTTGAAATGTATCCGTACACGAAAGGGATATTTTAAATTGATACATTCTTCAATGAATAAAAACGAATGTATCGCATAGCATAAAGTGAAACTTTAATTAGAGTGGGATTCTCCCCCGCTAATTATTCCCTACTATCAATTTTACTGTTATAGATTCCCTAAATTTCACCTACCCTCTTTGAATTCACTGATTATTGACGCATGTGCCATATGCATTTTTTACACAGGAGTGATGTCATGTGGAAGGTAATTTAAAGCACAATAATGGATACTGCGTTATTTGTGAGAAGGAAGCTATATTTATAGAGCATAACGATTGGCTTAGAGATCACTACTTATGTTCTACATGCCACTCTATACCAAGGCAACGAGCTTTAATTCATGTTTTAAATACATTTTTTCCAAAATGGGGTTCCTATCATATTCACGAATCCTCTCCTGGAGGGATTACAACTCAACTACTAATAAAAAACTGCAAAAACTATACATACTCTCAATACTTTAAAAACTATCCTCTCGGCCAATACTTTCAAGGGATTAGATGCGAGAACTTAGAAAACATGACCTTCCAAAATGGATCTTTTGATTTGTTCATTACTCAAGATGTCTTTGAACATGTAATGGAACCAAACAAAGCCTTTAAAGAAATAGAGCGTGTATTAAAGCCTGGTGGTGCTCATGTGTTTACTGTCCCTTGGTACCACACACTTCCAAAAACTTTGCAAAGGGCAAGAATCAACGAGGATGGAATTGAGTATATTGAAGAGCCAATTTATCACGGAAATCCTATTGATGATAATGGGTCTTTAGTAACATTTGACTGGGGCCAAGACATGATTGAATATATTTATACACATGCAAATATGTATACCCTAGTTTATTTACAAAAGGATAAATCACTAGGCTTAGATGCTGAATTTTTACATGTTTTTATTAGTAGAAAACAAGAAAATGATTTTTAGGCACCATATAATTTGGAGGTTAACAAATGGATGACTTTAAGTTAGGAAGTGATTTTGATAACCTTGTTAGCCCGCTTTCTGATGTTGAACTTCTTCATCTATTTATACAAAGTTGCTCACAAACAAAGATAAATGGTATCCCAGTACCTATGTTCCCCCCTGAAGAAATTCAACAACAGTTTGTAGGTGCTTCCTATGAACATGCTCTTTATGAAGCATATTTGTTTTATAGACTTGTAAAAACATATGCCCATAATTTAGGCGTTCCCTTGAATAAAGAACGGAAAATTTTAGACTTTGGTTGTGGCTGGGGAAGAATCATACGCTTCTTTTTTAAAGATGTTCGCCATAAAAATTTGCTTGGTATTGATGTAGACCCTGTAATGATTAACCTTTGTAACGAAACTTTAGGAAGAGGCAGATATAAAATAGCTCCCCCACAACCTCCTGCAGAATTTATTAATGACAATTCATTAGACATCATATTCGCTTATTCTGTATTCTCACATTTATCCGAAGAAACTGCAGAAAATTGGATAAAGGAATTTTCAAGAATTCTTCGTCCAGGTGGCATCTTCATCGCCACAACACAAGCGCGCTATTTTCTCGATTTTTGTCAACAATTTAAGGAACACCCTGAATTAATTCAGACAGGATGGCATAAAACTTTATCTCAAGCTTTTCCAGATATAAATCGTGCCATCTCGGATTATGAAAGCGGCAATTTTGTCCACAGCCCTACGGGAGCTGGAGACGTTAGAAATAGTAGCTTCTACGGAGAAACTGTTATACCTAGAACTTATATTAAAAATCACTATGAGAAGTATTTAAAGCTGCGGGACTTTTTTGATGATGCAAACCGATTACCCCAAGCTCTATTTGTTCTCCAAAAAGATTAACTCTTTCGCTCATTGTATAATGAAGATTATTTTATTTCTCAGCCGTATATATTAAAACATTAAAGATTTCCATATCAAGCAAACTGTACAAAAAAATTCATTATGAGGCATAAACAGAGTAAGTAAATAACGGTTCTCATGCTTTAACTAGATTCGAAAAATCAAAAATAACTTCCCACCACTTGAACTACGAAGCACATAAGGGGGATATATCTTGAAAATAATTGCTTTTTACTTACCACAGTTTCATCAAATAAAAGAAAATGACCGATGGTGGGGAAAAGGTTTTACTGAATGGACAAATACTAAAAGTGCACGACCTTTATTTTCAGGACATTATCAACCTAGAGAACCTTATCAAGATTTTTATTACGACTTAACCACCCCATCCGTAAGAAAGTGGCAAGCAGGAATTGCTAAAGCACACGGCATATATGGTTTTTGTTATTACCATTACTGGTTTAAAGGGAAGAGGCTATTGGAGAGACCATTTAATGAGGTACTTCAGATGGGCGAACCAGATTTTCCATTTTGCCTATCTTGGGCAAATGAACCATGGACAAAAACTTGGGATGGTCTTGATAGTCACATATTAATGCCTCAAAATTACGGAGAATTATCAGATTGGAAAGAACACTTTGATTATTTATTACAAGCTTTCCAAGATGAGAGGTATATCCGTATAAATGATAAACCACTATTCATTATTTATCGTCCTGGGCATATACCTAATTGTGAGCAAATGCTTAACTACTGGAATACACTCGCACAAGAAAATGGTTTGAAAGGTATATACTTCACAGAAACATTAAACAGCTTTCCACTTCCTAATATAAATGGATTTGATGCTAGCATTCAATTCGAGCCTTTTTATACAATTGCTCATGATAGTTCTTCCGACATAAATAAGATAATATATGAATCTGGTAAACAAATAAACGCTTGGGATTATGATAAAGTGTGGATGTATATATTAAAACGATCTCCTTCAGAGAAAAAAACATTTCCCGGTGCCTTTGTTGACTGGGATAACACAGCACGCCGCAAAGATTTAAATAGCAGCATTTTCGTAGGCTCTACTCCTGAGAAGTTCACGATATATTTAAGTAAGCAAATCCAGCGCACCTATTCTCTTTACAACAGCGAGTTTTTATTTATTAATGCGTGGAATGAATGGGCAGAAGGTACTTACTTAGAACCCGATAAAAGGCATGGCTTTGCCTATTTAGAAGGAGTTAAACAAGCAATTAACAGAGGCATGAAAGCATACAAAAAAGACGAGTCATTCTGACTCGTCTTACAGTTGCTTGGCGACGTCCTACTCTCACAGGGACAAGGTCCCAACTACCATCGGCGCTAGAGAGCTTAACTTCCGTGTTCGGTATGGGAACGGGTGTGACCTCTCTGCCATC
>NZ_JBQAHO010000016.1:0-3887 GCF_051916915.1 Bacillus cereus group sp. MYBK139-1
TCATCCTGAGCCAGGATCAAACTCTCCAATAAAGTTAGTTTGTCTAGCATCATAAAATAAAAATTGACGTTTCACGTTGTTTGTTTCGTTCAGTTTTCAAAGAACTACTTGATCGCTCATTTGCGACTTCCTTATGTTAACATCTTCGTTAGTTAATGTCAACTAAGTTTTTTATTTCGTTTGTCGCTTTCGACGTTATTGTCATCGGCGACTTTTTCTATATTACACCTCTAAGTAGCAATCGTCAACACCTTTTTATAAATATATTCAAGTTAATATTTTGACACTCTCTAACCTAGAGAAGAATCTATAAAAATTACATTACTAGAAAAGCAACTTCTACTTCTCTTTAATCTCCTCTTCCAAAATATATCCAAGTTACCTTAGCCCTATAGACTTAATTTATATGAAAGGTTTTACTTAGTGAAACAAACAATATTAATAAAGACTAATGTGTAATTAAAAAGTTATTCCCCAAATACCTCCTTGTTTATCACGCACCCCATTAGAAAGGATTAAAGATATACGTATTCTTATAATAAACAACGATACAGAAGTTCATAATAAACTTGTATACTATTCTAGTTATAGAGTTCCCCTTATATGAGGTAATCCTTACTTATCTGTTTACTCATAAATATATACAAATATACTTACTAACTATCCTGCGTCACTGAAATATCCATCTTATATCTCTTTCATCTTTAGGCCTCATCCATTTCCATACAGCCTAGTGGTAATAGCCGTTATATCCTCTTAGCAGAAACTTAAGATATGCATACAAACTACATTCGAGGTCCGAACCGATTAATAGCATTTCTTTTTCAGTATATATACAGGATTAAAAATACGAACCTCAATTGATCTAGTATACTCAACACACCGAGGAGGAACAAGTGTTCTTTTGTTTGTATCACTTTTTATAACATTTAAGTATGTTTATCCTATACCTATAACATGTAATTTTATTGTTCTTTTATATATCCTTCGTTTTGAAATACATATAGAATTACAAATTCACTTATTTCTAGCTACAAGCCTAAAATTCCGATATAAAACGAGCCTGAATTTCTAATCTAAAAAAAATCTAACTCTTACTTTGGGGACACAGCCAAAATAACTTTTACATTTAAGATAAAAGGTATATTCAATATTCCCGACTCCGCTGCTCTGAAGATGAATGTATCATATCTGTCACCGCATGATATAGATTTTCTGGATGTTCAGCAATCCGGTGACATAAATACAAATACCACTCTTTCCCATAAGTCAAATATACTCTAGCGTTATGTCCTTTGTTTTTCAAATCATTTAACATATCCGGACGAATTCCATATAACATTTCTATCTCTACATTAGATTGACTAAAATATTGACGTTGTTCCATCTCTTTAATAAGAATTTCATCATGTGTAGCTATAGATAGAGGGTGATTGTTTTCAATTAGTTGTTCTACAATTTGAAGATACTGCTGATTTAAATCGGTTGACCTAGGCATAGCAATATCCGGAACTTCTTGATAGGCACCTTTTACAACTCGTATTTTCCCTGGATAATTTAGGAGTTCTTGAATATCATTGTTCGATCGATATAAATGTGCCTGAATTGTTATCCCTACATTAGGATATTGCTCTGTTGTTTTTTTATAGATAGAAAGAATGTCCTCTGCCTTAGATGATTCTTCCATACTTATCATAAGGGTAGTTCCTTGTACATTTGCCTTCTCTGCCAACTCCATTAAATGAATATAAGATATTTCTGGATCTATAGATAATCCAATATGCGATAAATCAAGTGATACTGTTTGTTTTATAGAAAGAGCACCCACGTCCCCAATAAGATTCAAAAACTCATTTTTTGCTTTATAACACTCCTTTATATCTAGCTTATTTTCCCCTATATACTCCAGTGAAGTATGATACCCTTTTGTAATTAGTTCTTTTGCCGTCACAATCCCCTCATGTCTCGTTTCTCCGGTGACAAAGCGTTTCGCAGCTTGCAACAATAACACATAGAGCTCCGTGGATTGTTGTACATAGGATTTTATATGTTCATTTCTTGCAATCGATTTAAATGCCTGAGCTACTTGAAATTCTTTCGTCATCACATTTTCATCTCCCTTAGAACTATTTGATCCAACTATAGCATGCTAAAATGGTTCGTATTAGTACCATTTTAGCCAAATTTTTATGGTACCAATTTTGATGAAGGGAGCATTTATATGCTTTGGATACCTATTGATCGATCGTTAGATATTAGTTTAATTCGACAGGTTTATTACCAAATACGTGAGCGAATATTAAATGGAGACCTACAGTCCGGAGAAAAGTTACCATCAACACGGGAATTATCTTCTGAGTTAAACGTATCTAGGAATGTAATTTTAGAAGCTTATGATCAATTATTTTCCGAAGGTTTTTTGGTCGCTCGACAGGGAGCAGGAACATTCATTGCCGAGGGGACTTATTTAGAACAACGTAAAAAATCAACTCTAATTGATTCTTTATCTTGGTGCGAAGAAATAAACAAAGACAGTAACATCATTAATTTTCGTTCAGGGATACCAGCATTAGACTTATTTCCACGCAAGAGATGGGCAAATTTGTCTCACACAATATGGCACGAAGCACCTCCTTCTACGTTTGGATACGATATTCCCGAAGGGCGTCCCGAATTAAGAAAGGCTTTATCACGCTATTTATTAAAAACAAGAGGAGTTTTTTGTCATCCAGAACAATTAGTGATTACTTCTGGTGCAACTCAAGCTTTAACACTTGTTTCTAAATTACTTTTATCAACGGGTGATGAAGTAATAATAGAAGATCCTATTACCAATGACATTCAAACAATTTTTAAAAATTCAGGAGCCTTCCTTTATCCTATACCAGTTGATGATAATGGGATGGATACATCTTTGCTACCTGTAAATAAAAATCCAAAATTTATCTTTATTACTCCTTCTCATCAGTTTCCTTTAGGTGGAACATTACCGATTCAACGACGGGTTCAATTGATTAACTACTCAAGAAAAACAAATTGCTACCTCATTGAAGATGATTATGACAGTGAATTTCGATATGAAGGCTCACCCGTAAGTTCATTACAGGGATTGGATCCCGAGCGTGTTATATATATAGGTTCATTTAGTAAAATTTTATCACCGGCCCTTAGGATGGGATACTTAGTTCTTCCCTCACACCTTATTGAAAAATGTCGCAAAGTAAAATGGTTTTCAGATCTACATACACCTTCTTTAAATCAGCTTGTTCTTGCTAAATTTATTACCGAAGATCATTTGGAACGGCATATTATGAAGATGAAAAAACTCTATAAAAATCGAAGAAACTTCCTTATCCAGCAATTAAAATTAGCATTCTCAAATAAGATCAATATTTTCGGCTATTCTACAGGATTACACTTGATTGTTGAATTCAATCAAGTTCAATTCACAAAAGAATTACTTGAGGAAATTCAACAACTCGGAGTAAAAGTATATCCCGTGGAAGACCACGCCATTAAAAAAGGAAAACATCATAATCAAATTATTATAGGGTACGGACATTTAACAACTGAAGAAATAAAAGAAGGGGTGAACAGGCTACAGAGGGCATTATCTTGTATATATTCTTGTTAACAAATAGACAGTTTAATCAACTTGGCCATATTTTTCTGAAGGTACACTATTTAAATGTGAAATCATAATTAAATCAAGGTGTTTCTTGTTAGATCAACGTACTTATAGAGGCGACATTAATTACAAGATTACTCCATTAAACACAAAAAAGACGAGTCATTCTGACTCGTCTTACAGTTGCTTGGCGACGTCCTACTCTCACAGGGACAAGGTCCCAACTACCATCGGCGCTAGAGAGCTTAACTTCCGTGTT
>NZ_JBQAHO010000017.1:0-2481 GCF_051916915.1 Bacillus cereus group sp. MYBK139-1
AGCTCTCTAGCGCCGATGGTAGTTGGGACCTTGTCCCTGTGAGAGTAGGACGTCGCCAAGCAAAAACCTAAGTCGTTTCGACTTAGGTTTTTTTGTGTTTATTTTTATATACCAAATGACATAATCCGTAAATTTAGTGATCCTAAAATGTTTTAGTTTAAGGTAAGAATTACCTTTTATATAATTAAGTTATAGAATGACTAAAAATATATGAAAACGTTATGTGGAAAATAACTATTCAGTTGTTTTTCATATAACGTTTTTTCATTTTTAAAGGATTTCGCATAAGAAAAAATCTATAATTAAGGTAATTAACATATATTTTGGATGGGTGTGGGGGATTATGAAAGAAATATGCATGTTATTAGTGGCTGTTATATTATGGGGGACAGCCATTGCACCAACAAAGTGGGCGTTAGAATCTATTCAGCCATTTACTTTGTTATTTATTCGCCTTTTCTTCGCGAGTGGAATTTGTTTGCTATTTTCATTTAAACAATTAAAAAGATCGGTTGTACATAAACAAGTGCCGTGGAAAAGAATGAGTTTACTATCTTTTACTGGTGTAGCTGGTTACTTTATGTTCACATCCTACGGTATTTCTTTAACAAGTGGATTGCATGTTAGTATTATTGATGCTGCTTTACCGTTAGTTACAATTCTTTTTTCAGCGTTCTTTTTGAAAGAAAAAATTCAGCTTAATTATTGGGTTGGTATTGTACTCGGGGCTATTGGAGTACTTCTTATTACAATCCCATCTAGTAACGGGGATCAAGAAGTATCTTTAATAGGAGATATCCTTATTTTATTAAGTACGTTCTTATTTGCTTTCTATACAGTATTGCTGAAACGACCAAAACAAGAAAAGTATTTATCAAACAAGGTTTTTACAACATTAACTTTAATTATTGGAGCTGTTATTTTATTACCATTTGCAATGGTAGAAACTTTTTACTATGGTTTCCCGGAAATCGAAACATGGAAGACTGGATTTAGTGTAATGTATCTTGTTATAGGCGCAACAATTTTAGCGTATTGGTTTTGGAATAGAGCACTAGAGACAGTCTCAGCATCAGTAAGTGGGTTATATTTAAATGCGTTACCATTAATAAGTATTGTTGCTTCAATTGTTTTATTAGGTGAGTCTGTAACTTGGAAGATAGTAATAGGAGGAAGTTTAGTTTTAATAGGGGTAGGATGGGCAGATAAACAAAAGATAAGTAAGTTATTAAAGAAGAATAACTTGAATAGTAAGGAATGCTAAGCAGTATGTTGTATATAGTTTAAATAAAAAACACCTTATATATTAAGTGTTTTTTTATTTGGAAAGATAATAGATTGAAATCAGTATGGATATTCTTTGCTATATTTATACATATTGAAATCATTTTGAAATATTGTTTGAACGAGTTGTATACATTCAGTATCATAAAAACTTTCGAAAGTTGGAAGACGGGGGAATAAAGGGTCAGTAATATCGGATTCACTAAAATTCCCTTTATAAATCATCGAGGGAGTTTGATGATGCCAGGATGTTGAAAAATCATTTATTGGTGCGGTTTTTAATTCGAAACGCTTTTCTAATGCTTTCATATCCTGATTGAAGTTTTCTAAGTATATATAATTGGTTACATATTTTTCTTCATTAGCTATATATTGTTGTGTGAAATGCGGATTAATACTATTTGCTTGTGCCCCATTAATAAGTAGATAGTATAGAAATTGTTTAAATGAGAGCCCTTTGGACGAATTTTCGTCTTGATATAGAAACTTTCGGATAGGCTTCCATTCGGGATTTTCTATATAAGGAGGTGCAATTAAGGATACGAAA
The DNA here is from genome assembly GCF_051916915.1 of Bacillus cereus group sp. MYBK139-1. NCBI lineage: Bacteria > Bacillati > Bacillota > Bacilli > Caryophanales > Bacillaceae > Bacillus > Bacillus cereus group sp. MYBK139-1. The sequence continues at coordinate 1,832 of NZ_JBQAHO010000017.1, forward strand.
GAACTGACTGCTCTCTTATAAGGGTTACGAACAAGTTTAAAAGTTTCTTTTTGTTTTTCTCGTAACGCTATACCTAGCCGTAGACTATAGGCAGGCGCATTTTTGTATATATCATATTCATAATTATGAATGAAAGGGCTATAATTTAGAGCTGTTTGTAATAAATCAATTTGGTAAAAGAACCACTTGGCAAGAGAAGTACAACCACTTTTTTGGCTCCAAAATAGAATGATAGGAAACTTCTTATGATAGTGTGGATTTCTTGAATGAGCATTGATGATGTGTAATAAGGTAGGATCGAACAACCCCTACACCCCTTTCGGATATTTTAATTATATGTATGGAAAATAAAGAGGAATATGAGTAGCTATTTCATCTTTTCTAAAAAAGCGAAAAATTAATGTTGACTATTACTGAATAGGGGTGTAATATAAAACAAGTCGCCGATGACAACAACGTCGAAAGCGACAAACGAAATGAAAAACTTAGTTGACATTGAAAGATGAAAATGTTAACATAAGGAAGTCGCAAATGAGCGACTAAGTAGTTCTTTGAAAACTGAACGAAACAAACAACGTGAAACGTCAATTTTTATTTTAGATGCTAGACAAACTAACTTTATTGGAGAGTTTGATCCTGGCTCAGGATGA
>NZ_JBQAHO010000018.1:0-2440 GCF_051916915.1 Bacillus cereus group sp. MYBK139-1
TTGTCTAGCATCATAAAATAAAAATTGACGTTTCACGTTGTTTGTTTCGTTCAGTTTTCAAAGAACTACTTGGTCGCTCATTTGCGACTTCCTTATGTTAACATCTTCGTTAGTTAATGTCAACTAAGTTTTTCATTTTATTTGTCGCTTTCGACGTTTTTGTCATCGGCGACTTGTTCTATAATACACTTCTAACCTAAAACCGTCAATATATTTTTATAAAAAACTTCATTTTTTATAAATCTCTTCTATAAGAATATATAAGCAACCCATAAAATAATCTATGGGTTGCTATTCCATCATAAAAACTATTGTTCTTTTGAAGGTACTGAACAACTTTCATCCGTACAAAACATATCATTTCCGCCTTCAGAAGAAAGCTCTTGTAACTTAGGTGCAGGGTTCTCTTCTTCCCACACTTGCTGAAGTGCACCAACAAAAGTTTCAAGTGGTTGTGCACCTGAAATAGCATACTTTTGATTAATAATAAAATAAGGCACTCCTGAAATTTGATATTGCTGAGCGATCGCTTCATCAACTCTAACATCATTTGCATATGCACTTTTATCATGAATGACACGTAAAGCTTCTTGTTTATCTAAACCTGAAGCTTCAGCGATAGTAGCAAGCGTATCCACATCACTTAAATTTTTCGATTCAGTGAAATATGCAAAAAGTAGATTTTCCGTAATCTCTTTTTCTTTCCCTTGATCCTTTGCAAATTTCGCAAGACGATGCGCATCAAAAGTGTTCGTCGGCTTCATCTCATCAAAATTAAAACTTAAACCCATACTAGCTGCATGATTACCTAGCTGCACGTTATTACGTTTCGCTTCTTCAATGCTAATCCCATACTTTGATGCAAGTACTTCATTAATACTTGTTCCAGAATAGATTGGAGCATTTTGGTCTAATTCAAAACTTTTAAACTCAACTTCAACATCCTTCTTATGAGGAAATTGCTCTAAAGCTACTTCTAATCTACGTTTCCCAATGTAGCAAAACGGGCATACAAAATCTGACCATACTTCAATTTTCATAGAAACACCTCATTAACATGTAGTTTTCAATCATTGTAGCACTGGCACTAAGGAATTCAAAAATTTATGCTTCAAGCCTTATATACTACAACCTAAAATAAATCTATAAATAGAAAAACGATAATCAAAAGTATTACCTTCTGATTATCGCATATATAAATCTAATTATGCTTGAATATATCTTCCCACGAACCTCCATACGGTATTCCAATACGTATTTGAATCTATCTTCTCAGCTTCTCCATGTCCAGCACCTGGAACAATTAATTTCTCTTTTTCTACTTTTGCAGCATTATATACTTCATCTAACATTTCAAAAGGAACGAATGTATCCGCATCCCCATGAATGAATAGCATCGGTGTTTTACTTTTCGCAACTTGTTTTACAGCTGAAGCTTCTTCTAAATCATATCCAGCTCTTAATTTTGTAACTGTATTGGCCGCATTCATAACAGGAAACTTCGGTAAATGGAATAGATCTTTTAGTTGATAAGTAAATTCACCAACAACAGTTGAGTACCCACAATCTTCAATAATAACTTTAACGTTAGAAGGTAAATCCTCACCCGAAGTCATCATTACAGTTGCTCCTCCCATTGAAACACCAAATAGTGCTATTTCAGCATTGGGGTCTTTCTTTACAATTTGTTGGATCCAAATCAAAATATCTTTACGATCGTGCCAGCCCATCCCTATATAATCACCTTCACTATTTCCATGCCCACGAAGATCTGGCGCTATAACGTTATATCCTTGTTCATAAAAATTCCGGATATATTTCGTCATTTTTGATGCCCTACTATCATATCCATGAACTACAATTGCCCATTTATGACTAGATTGTTCATTCATATATTCATAACCCGTTAATTTTAACTTATCGAAAGAATTTATGTGTAGTGTATTAGGTTTATGATTTGATACAAAGTTCGCATCCTTTTCTTCATTTGTAGCGAACACATCTCCTGATGCATTCACGGTTTCTACTAAGTGAGGATTATCCTCTAAAAACTCTTTCTCTTGTTTCGCATTCAACGCATAATTATAAAAATAATTCCCGACTAACATATACACAATCGCTAGAAGGACTAAGGCTACTATAGTAATTATACCTATCTTTTTCATGTTATCTCCTTTTAAAAAATTAAATCTTCCTATATTAAAGTACTTCAAAAAACAACTGTACTATTTTAACATACCGATAGATTACTTCCACAAAAATAAAAAAATCTTAAACTACATATCGAAATTGAATATAACAGAATAACTTGAGACTGATCAGAAGTTAGAAACACAAAAAAGACGAGTCATTCTGACTCGTCTTACAGTTGCTTGGCGACGTCCTACTCTCACAGGGACAAGGTCCCAACTACCATCGGCGCTAGAGAGCTTAACTTCCG
>NZ_JBQAHO010000019.1:0-1567 GCF_051916915.1 Bacillus cereus group sp. MYBK139-1
TTTTAGTTTGGTTAAGTTAGAAAGGGCGCACGGTGGATGCCTTGACACTAGGAGTCGATGAAGGACGGGACTAACGCCGATATGCTTCGGGGAGCTGTAAGTAAGCTTTGATCCGAAGATTTCCGAATGGGGAAACCCACCATACGTAATGGTATGGTATCCTTATCTGAATACATAGGGTAAGGAAGACAGACCCAGGGAACTGAAACATCTAAGTACCTGGAGGAAGAGAAAGCAAATGCGATTTCCTGAGTAGCGGCGAGCGAAACGGAACATAGCCCAAACCAAGAGGCTTGCCTCTTGGGGTTGTAGGACATTCTATACGGAGTTACAAAGGAACGAGGTAGACGAAGCGACCTGGAAAGGTCCGTCGTAGAGGGTAACAACCCCGTAGTCGAAACTTCGTTCTCTCTTGAATGTATCCTGAGTACGGCGGAACACGTGAAATTCCGTCGGAATCTGGGAGGACCATCTCCCAAGGCTAAATACTCCCTAGTGATCGATAGTGAACCAGTACCGTGAGGGAAAGGTGAAAAGCACCCCGGAAGGGGAGTGAAAGAGATCCTGAAACCGTGTGCCTACAAATAGTCAGAGCCCGTTAACGGGTGATGGCGTGCCTTTTGTAGAATGAACCGGCGAGTTACGATCCCGTGCGAGGTTAAGCTGAAGAGGCGGAGCCGCAGCGAAAGCGAGTCTGAATAGGGCGTTTAGTACGTGGTCGTAGACCCGAAACCAGGTGATCTACCCATGTCCAGGGTGAAGTTCAGGTAACACTGAATGGAGGCCCGAACCCACGCACGTTGAAAAGTGCGGGGATGAGGTGTGGGTAGCGGAGAAATTCCAATCGAACCTGGAGATAGCTGGTTCTCCCCGAAATAGCTTTAGGGCTAGCCTTAAGTGTAAGAGTCTTGGAGGTAGAGCACTGATTGGACTAGGGGTCCTCATCGGATTACCGAATTCAGTCAAACTCCGAATGCCAATGACTTATCCTTAGGAGTCAGACTGCGAGTGATAAGATCCGTAGTCAAAAGGGAAACAGCCCAGACCGCCAGCTAAGGTCCCAAAGTGTGTATTAAGTGGAAAAGGATGTGGAGTTGCTTAGACAACTAGGATGTTGGCTTAGAAGCAGCCACCATTTAAAGAGTGCGTAATAGCTCACTAGTCGAGTGACTCTGCGCCGAAAATGTACCGGGGCTAAATACACCACCGAAGCTGCGGATTGATACCAATGGTATCAGTGGTAGGGGAGCGTTCTAAGGACAGTGAAGTCAGACCGGAAGGACTGGTGGAGTGCTTAGAAGTGAGAATGCCGGTATGAGTAGCGAAAGACGGGTGAGAATCCCGTCCACCGAATGCCTAAGGTTTCCTGAGGAAGGCTCGTCCGCTCAGGGTTAGTCAGGACCTAAGCCGAGGCCGACAGGCGTAGGCGATGGACAACAGGTTGATATTCCTGTACCACCTCTTTATCGTTTGAGCAATGGAGGGACGCAGAAGGATAGAAGAAGCGTGCGATTGGTTGTGCACGTCCAAGCAGTTAGGCTGATAAGTAGGCAAATCCGCTTATCGT
>NZ_JBQAHO010000021.1:0-1371 GCF_051916915.1 Bacillus cereus group sp. MYBK139-1
AAGGCTGAGCTGTGATGGGGAAGCTCCTTATGGAGCGAAGTCTTTGATTCCCCGCTGCCAAGAAAAGCTTCTAGCGAGATAAAAGGTGCCTGTACCGCAAACCGACACAGGTAGGCGAGGAGAGAATCCTAAGGTGTGCGAGAGAACTCTGGTTAAGGAACTCGGCAAAATGACCCCGTAACTTCGGGAGAAGGGGTGCTTTCTTAACGGAAAGCCGCAGTGAATAGGCCCAAGCGACTGTTTAGCAAAAACACAGCTCTCTGCGAAGCCGTAAGGCGAAGTATAGGGGGTGACACCTGCCCGGTGCTGGAAGGTTAAGGAGAGGGGTTAGCGTAAGCGAAGCTCTGAACTGAAGCCCCAGTAAACGGCGGCCGTAACTATAACGGTCCTAAGGTAGCGAAATTCCTTGTCGGGTAAGTTCCGACCCGCACGAAAGGTGTAACGATTTGGGCACTGTCTCAACCAGAGACTCGGTGAAATTATAGTACCTGTGAAGATGCAGGTTACCCGCGACAGGACGGAAAGACCCCGTGGAGCTTTACTGTAGCCTGATATTGAATTTTGGTACAGTTTGTACAGGATAGGCGGGAGCCTTTGAAACCGGAGCGCTAGCTTCGGTGGAGGCGCTGGTGGGATACCGCCCTGACTGTATTGAAATTCTAACCTACGGGTCTTATCGACCCGGGAGACAGTGTCAGGTGGGCAGTTTGACTGGGGCGGTCGCCTCCTAAAGTGTAACGGAGGCGCCCAAAGGTTCCCTCAGAATGGTTGGAAATCATTCGTAGAGTGCAAAGGCATAAGGGAGCTTGACTGCGAGACCTACAAGTCGAGCAGGGACGAAAGTCGGGCTTAGTGATCCGGTGGTTCCGCATGGAAGGGCCATCGCTCAACGGATAAAAGCTACCCCGGGGATAACAGGCTTATCTCCCCCAAGAGTCCACATCGACGGGGAGGTTTGGCACCTCGATGTCGGCTCATCGCATCCTGGGGCTGTAGTCGGTCCCAAGGGTTGGGCTGTTCGCCCATTAAAGCGGTACGCGAGCTGGGTTCAGAACGTCGTGAGACAGTTCGGTCCCTATCCGTCGTGGGCGTAGGAAATTTGAGAGGAGCTGTCCTTAGTACGAGAGGACCGGGATGGACGCACCGCTGGTGTACCAGTTGTTCTGCCAAGGGCATAGCTGGGTAGCTATGTGCGGAAGGGATAAGTGCTGAAAGCATCTAAGCATGAAGCCCCCCTCAAGATGAGATTTCCCATAGCGTAAGCTAGTAAGATCCCTGAAAGATGATCAGGTTGATAGGTTCGAGGTGGAAGCATGGTGACATGTGGAGCTGACGAATACTAATAGATCGAGGACTTAACCATATAATATG
>NZ_JBQAHO010000022.1:0-847 GCF_051916915.1 Bacillus cereus group sp. MYBK139-1
AGGTCCAGTAGCGCCGGTAGCACCTGTGTTACCTTGAACGCCTTGAGGTCCGGTAGCACCAGTAGCACCTGTGTTACCTTGAGCACCCTGAGGTCCGGTAGCACCAGTAGCACCTGTGTTACCTTGAGCACCCTGAGGACCAGTAGCGCCAGTAGCCCCTGCTGGTCCTTGAGCACCTTGAGGTCCAGTAGCGCCGGTAGCACCTGTGTTACCTTGAACGCCTTGAGGTCCGGTAGCACCAGTAGCACCTGTGTTACCTTGAGCACCCTGAGGTCCGGTAGCACCAGTAGCCCCTGTGTTACCTTGAGCACCCTGAGGACCAGTAGCGCCAGTAGCCCCTGTGTTACCTTGAGCACCCTGAGGACCAGTAGCGCCAGTAGCCCCTGCTGGTCCTTGAGCACCTTGAGGTCCAGTAGCGCCAGTAGCACCTGTGTTACCTTGAGCACCTTGAGGTCCAGTGGCACCAGTAGCACCAGTGTTACCTTGAACACCTTGAGGTCCAGTGGCACCAGTAGCACCAGTGTTACCTTGAACACCTTGAGGTCCAGTAGCACCAGTAGCCCCTGCTGGTCCTTGAGCACCTTGAGGTCCAGTAGGTCCAGTAGGCCCACCAGAAGGCCCAGTAGGTCCGGTAACTCCTATACCAGTGGCACCAGTAGCGCCCGTGTTACCTTGAGGCCCCTGAGGTCCGGTAGCACCAGTAGCCCCCGTGTTACCTTGAATGCCTTGAGGTCCTTGAGGTCCAGTAGCGCCGGTAGCCCCCGCCGGTCCTTGAGATCCGGTAGCGCCAGTAGCGCCCGTGTTACCTTGAGGCCCCTGAGGTCCAGTAGCGCCGGTAGCCCCCGCC